>CAVTFS010000016.1:0-262706 GCA_963734005.1 uncultured Actinomycetota bacterium | reverse complement strand
GCCCGCCGACCCGAAACATCGACACCCGCAAGCCACGACACGGCAGACCCACTTGTCCGGCCCGCGGGCCCGGCGACCCCGCGTCCGACATCACGGACGACTTCACGTTCCCCAGCGGGAGCGACCAGGCCGCCTGGTGTTGGTCATGAATGTGTTGCCGATCGCCGTGCCCACGGCGCTGTTCTCCGATGCGCTCAGCTGTCGCTTCCGCCTCCGGCCGGTCACAGCGATAGCGGCCGCCGGAACACCTTTCGCGGCCGGGGCCGACGAGTGGACGATCGACTTCAGGTTGACCGCTCCCGTCGCGGGACTCGGCGCGCTACCACGACTCGTGGCCCGCCATCCGGGGCCTTCGCCAATCACGCGGGGTCGACTTCTGGCTCACCGTGGGCGGAGACCGATCGAGAGGACTCCGGCTCCTGGAACTGGATCGTGCGAGCCGCTGCACCACCGCGGCCCCACACCGCTGGATCGCGCTGCCCGGGCCGACTGATGGGGTCGGTGCGCGGCTGTCGTCACGGCGCCGGCGCGCCCGGCGCTCCGCGGTCCGCCGGTCTCATCGCGAGGCTCAGTTGGGTGAGGCCGTCGACGGCGGCGTCGTGGTAGGCGTAGCCATAGGTCGGCGTCGCGAGCGCCAGGGTGAGGAACGACTCCACGCTGCCCCTGCTCTGGACGACGACGTGGCCCAGGTTGACCACCTCGGAGGCGATGTCGCCGAAGCAGTGGACACCGAGCAGCGTGCGGTCATCGGCGCGGATGATCAACTTGAGCAGACCTCCGTGCCCGGCGATCGCCCCGCGCGCGGTGAGGGCCAGGTCGCAGCGGCCGACCACGTGGGCGGTGCCGGTGGCGCGCACCTCCTCCTCGGGTGCCCCCACGCCGGCGACCTCGGGCAGGCCGTAGACGGCGATGCTGGGAGTCCGGTCGACCACCACGCCGAACCACAACCCGCAGGCGTGGGCCGCCGCTGCCCGCCCCTGCTGCATCGCGTACGAGGCGAGTCCGGGGTCAACCACGTCACCCGCCGCGTATACCCCCTGCGCGGTCGTCCGCTGGAAGCCGTCGATGACGATCCGCCCGCGGGCGTCGAGCCGCACACCGGCCTTTCAGCCACACAAGGGTCTTGGCCAAGCGGCTCTCGCGGTCCTTGCGCGAGTCCTGGATGGCCGACTCCACCGGAGTCGACTTCCCGTTGGTGGACTTGGTCTTCACCTCTGCACCGTAATTGCGTCCTCGTCGGAGGCCGTGGGCCAGTGGGGCAGCCGGAGCTGGACGACGTCAGAGCCCTCCGAGGCCTTTGTACGTCGGCTCTTGAGACGCCACATCTTGGGCTCCAATACTTCGGCCGGATGGGCGCTCGACGCTAGGTAGAGAGCCGTGACGATCTCCCCATAGTCGCCGGCCATGACAGACCCGTCATCGGGCACGACCGCCTGGACCACCGTCTCGTATGAGTGACCCTGCTCGTCAACGATGGCCTTCAGCCGGCCATCGGAGATGTAGCACCGTCGGGCTGGTACGCCCAGCAGTTCGGTCCACTCGGCCGCCTTGTCGGCCCCGATGGTGACCAAGACGTACGGGTCTGCGAGAGCTTCACTGAAGAAGGACTGGACCTTGGCGAGGTCGAGCCCTAGTTCCTTCATCGTCATCCGTTCGTTGCGCGCCCGGCGGCCTTCGTGCTGGCCATCTCCCTTGGCTGGCCCCGACGAGCCTAGTCATGCATCGTCAGATCGGGGTGACGATTCGGTCGCCGTGTGGGGTGAACCACTGTGCGGGAAGTCTGCTGCGCACCCACATCTCATCGCTCGGCGTTTCGCGGCGCGACCCGCGGCTGATGAAGACCCGCGCCCGCCCGGCGAAACTAGCAAGCCGCCTTCACCGGAGTATGGCCAGATTCTGCAGTGCGGGGGTGCCTGGGTATTCCTCTCGCGACAGACCGCGCGACCTCGGAGAACCCTGCTAGGTGGTGCTATTCAGCGAGAGCCCACCGAACTCTCCATCTGAGGGTGACGGGGGGCCACGCACTGCACGCCAGAGCCCCCTAGCGAACTCCTAAGTCTTGTGTCTTGCGGTGCTTACCGATCTGCTTACCATCCGTCACGTGCTCTACGGATCGCCGGCGTATACCGGCGGACAGCCATCACGCTCAATTGAGGCCGGAGCCACAGGCCGGACGTCAATGGCATGGAAGTGGTCATCTGCGTACCCCGCGACGTGCCCCCGACGCGCACAGGGACCGATTTGACGCCACGCGATACACCGATCAGCAAGCGTTGGAGTAGCCCGTATGCCTGCGTGCTAGGCCTCCGCAATGAAACGGTCACGAGGTCAATTGGCTTACTGGATACCAGCTAGGGCTTGGAAGTTCAGGCTCTTAGGTTGCGAGCCTGATCGACCTCGTGCGGCTGCGAAGCGGCCATGCCGGCCCTCGTGGCCACGAGCAACCAGACGCTACCGTTCAGTCAGCCCGGCGGCGCGCCCCGCTCGTTGCGGGCGTCGCTGCCCGAATGCTTGAGACTGGTTACCATGACGGAACCTCCCAGCTGGGACGCAACGCTGTCTGGGATGATCATCGCCGGGCTTCCTTATGTCGGCGGCTCTCTGCAGGTGCTCGTTGACGACATTCGGACCCGGCGGACGTCCCGCACGGTTAAAACGGTCGCGGAGATCGCTGCCCAGGTGGGCGAACGGGAGCTGATGCTCACGTTGGCTCGTAGCCCCGAGCTCGAAGCGCTCTTTTGTTAACGTTGTCGATGCGACCCTGAGGACGGGATTTGAGGCCAAGAGGCAACTCCTGGCCAATGCTGCTAGCGCGGCAATTCAAGACGAGGCCAAGATCGACGAGGCGCAACTCATCGTTGCCGCGCTACAAGAGCTAGACACAGTTCACGTCCACGCCTTAGATCTCCTCACCGATCGCCCGGAGTCCGAGGAGCCCGAAGAGGACTTGAGTCTTGGGCCTCCTCGAGAGTGGTGGATGGATTGGGCCGCGCTCCCGGCCCCCGTCAGAGCGGCATTGACACGAACCGGTGTAGTGGAAGCATCTCCTGCGCGGGCCTGGATGGGACCAGGAGCCACGCCTCGCGGTGTGACGGCGTTTGGTCGCAATCTGCTCTCGGCTTTGCAGACGGCAGATCCACGAAGTGGAGACCGCCCGGAACCTGCCGGGCTGGGATAGCAAGCGGCTGAGCCCAAATGTTGAGCGGCCCGCGCCAGCGACGAGACCGGAGCCAGCATCAACGCTCACGAGAGCTTCGAGAATTTGTGGTTTCTGTCCGGCATGGCTGACGAGACGTTATGGAGTCGGCTCGAGTGCTCGTGACGAAGCTGCGTCAGAAGAAGGCTGCAAGCCCCCAGTACGCCTAGGACATAGCGCCGATGGTCAGGGCGATCGTCGATGCGATGCACGGCGGCGTTGCGTAGGGCCTTAAATACACCCATTGCAAACAGTTGCCAGCCGTCCTTCTCACCGTCGGTCAACCCGAGGCGATATTCACTTCCGGGGCCAAAAACCTTCGCACTCAGTTTCTCGCCGACAAGGTCCGCAGGCTGCGCCGTCCACCTACGTATGCGGTCTTCGAGGAACAGCGTCGTTTGAGTCGCGGCCTTGCCCCAATTCTCACCTTCAATATCCGCTGCAACAAATTGCCATAGCTCAGGGTCGACGCCGGCCGCATCAAGCACCCCAACGTCCGATATCCAGTCGAGTTCGGCGAGTGCTGCGTCGAGGTAACCCTCGGCCCGCTTGGCCGCAGGCTGAAATGCCTCGTTACGCTCAATCCACGCCCGTTCCGGCCGATAGGTCGCCGGTGCCCACCGGAGACTGGCGAAATTGCGTGTGATCGCGTGCTCTGCTCCCAAGACTTTTTCGAGTACTGACTGTGTACGACTCCGCCAAGATATGAACCGTGGTTCTTCGAGAGCGGATGAGCTGAGGGCGAGCCAATGGATCTCGGACTTGAGCTCTTGTAGTGTCTTGCGAATCCGATCATTTGAAACCACGTTCCATGATCCTTCCACGGTCGGGGTTGTCCAGGGGACTGATGCCAAGCCGTCGGCCCATGGCCGGCGCCCGTTCTGGGCGTGGCCGGCTTGTTTCACCCGTCTGAACCCTGATCGACCAGGCAGACGCGAGGTGGGCCGGCCGGCCCCACGCGGTTCGGCGGCCGCCGCGCTAGCTGTGGTGCCGCTTCACCCAATCTGCCTCTACCAATCCGGTCGGTCGCGCCGGGTTCGGTGCGAACACAAGCGGACTAGATGGTCGCTCGCGCCGTGTGAGTCGGTCCCGCTGTGATGGCATGGAGGCGGTCGCCTGCGTACCCCGGGCGTGCCCCCGACGCGCACAGGCACCGATTAGACGGCACGCCATGCACCGACAAGCAAGCGTCGAAGCAGTTCGTATGCCTGCGTGTTAGGCCTTCGCAACGAGAAGGTCAGTGGTTCGAGTCCCCTTAGTTCCACAAGGTGCAAGATGGCGCTGACTAGGAGTAACGCCCAACGCAGGTTGTTGTGTGACCTGCTCGAGAGACGTTTCCATGTGCTCCGGGTGTGCTCGATATTGCCCTTCAGCTAGGAGCCGTTCCAACTCCCTCGCCGTGCCGAAGGACTGCCTCGCTGAACGTCTGAGTCGCGCACTGCGGTTCTCGGCAGCGCCAGATCCGCACCAGCCATCGCAGCAGCGTGATCCGGCCGAAACAGGGCGCGTCATGCAGCATCCGGACCCGGCGGCCGTGGCTGACCGCGAGCACCCCGCAGGCCGGCAGGCCGCCTCCAGCTGACCCGACTCGACGGTGAGCACCAGGCGTCGCCCGTCGTCGACCTCCACCTCCAAACGTGCATGTCGGGAACGTCGAAGATCGCATCGGCCCGGGCGCACCAGCGCGCACCCGAACCACACGTAGGGTGGTCCATCGTCGGGGTCTTCCCTTGATCAGGATGCTTGGTCGCTTCCGATCCTGAAGGCCCCGACGCCCTCACCCACGGATCAACACGCCCACCCCGGTGTCCCCGTCGCGATGCTCAGATCCGAAGACTCCGTTTGCCCTCAAAGTCTCCCGGTCGCGGGTCAGGGGCCCGTGCGAATCATCCAGGCGGCTGGTCGTTCAGCGGTCGCACACTCGCTGTATAGCGACTGGGCCATGAGGACGTGCCACGCATCGCCTGGTTGTCGCTGTTGAGGAATCCTCGATGAGGTCGGCAAGCCGTTCGGCGTCGGCGTCTCTGGGGAACATGCCTTAGCACCGAGGTCAAATGGGCGCATCGAACAGCCTTCGATCAATTGACCTGATCCAGCTCAAGTATTAGTCCTCGGCAAGCATCGGCACAGGATGCAACCGCTTCAGAGCTCACGTAGATGCGGTCCCCTTTTAAATCAATACCGCGAGACGATCTGACAACCAAGAGAGTTTCATCGCGCCACTTTCCCAGCTGGGACTCAGTGAGTCGGCCCAATCCGTGCTGCAGAGCATTCCGAACCTGAATGTATCCCTTAACTTCATTCCACCGTTGGAGACGAACAAAATCAACGTTGAGATGTGCCAGCCATGCCTTTTGCCTTTTTGGCCAGCTGAATACATCGTCCTCATTCAACGAGGGGCAAGCCGCCAGCACACGCTGGCTCACGAAATTTTCCACGACCGCAACAACATCCACGAGGGCATTGCCACTTCTTAGTTGATCAGTAGAAAGTAGAGTGTGTCGGAATGTGTCAGCCTTCTCATCAAGGTATGTCAGGACTCGGTAATCCTCCATGCGCATGGCAATTTGGTAGATTGCGGCTTCTGCCAAATTTGTACGCGGATTGTTGCCGCTTGAACTCGTCATGCGGTCGCATCTATCGCCCATTGATTGAGTCCACCATCTCCAATGACGGCGCTACGAAGTTGAGCGGCGGGGTTCAGTGAACCTATCGCCGCAACTATGATCGGTCGGACGATAGGGCTGCTTCGGTCATAGATCGGTAGTAGCTCTTCAACTGTTACTAGACCATGCCGCGCCATAGTGAGAGCGATGTTTGCTCTGATTATCGGGGATGATTCACCTGTTGTGAATAGGTCCGACAACCACGCTGCGCGCGGACCGATAGGCGCGTCATTCAGGGTGGCGATTGCCGCTAAAGGCTGCTGTAGCCACCAGGCTTGCCATCCCGTGAGATAGGCGCCCGCTGATATGAGGCTGTCAAATTCGTCCAGCAGCGTAGCCTTATTCGCGCGAGTTGATAGAAAATCGCAAACCCGCGGTGTCATAGTTTGCTCGTATCTCAGAAGTTGCATACATATTGATATTGCTCCAGGGGCATCTACCGGTACTGCGCTCAGAGCAGCAAGTGCAATGGGCAGGAGGTTAAGCACAGCCTGATAGGTCGGCCGATCCTCCTCCACCACTCGGCCATCGCCGGCGAGTGCTTGCCACTTGTCAAGGATTCTGATCGCTGTCAGGAGTTGGATATCGTCAGAGTCGGGTTCGATGACAGTAACATCCCCACCGTACTCGAACTCAAACTCAGTCAGCTCAAGTTCCGCTTCCTCAGCAATCTCGTTTCTTAGATTATCGCTGCTTTCAAGGCTCTCCTGATACGTTGCTCGACCCCAGGTCCGTAACTTGGCATCATTCAGTATGAGACCGAGGTTCCGGGCCTCGTCTGTCAATTTCTCAATGCTACGGATGACGTCGGACCAAGAGTCGCAATTGATTCTGAAGTCGTCGTTGTAACGCGACAGGCGCACCCCCGAGCGAACGCACGCTCTTTCGAGGCGATTAAGGAATGCCTCAGCAAGAATGTCACTCGAACCTGACTGCTGAGGGAGCCCATATCTCTTGCCGGTAACCTCGTGCAAAAGGTCGACGATGGCAGAGACGGCCGCACCGTCGCCAGTCTTGGCAAGAAGTTCTTGTGCGAGTAGCGAATGGTCGATGTACTGGTAGCAGGCGGCGATATCGGCGCCAACGATGTAGGTGCCAAGCTGTTCTAGGGGCGATTTCTGGAACGCACGCCAATCTGTCGCGGTCCTGGAGGGGCGCGACAATTTGGGTGACAGTCGTTCAACAAGGCAGTTGTAGGTCAGTCGCGTTGGTAGATCCCAGACAGAAACAGGTCGAATGCCGTGGCCGTCTTTACTGACGGAGACGGTCTCCTCGCGGGCGGGCGTGATGCCAGAGTTGATGTGGTTGTAGACCCACTCGGCTACCTGCTCGCGGTTTGTTCGAATTTGCACCGCTAACACGCTAGGGGGAAGAAGTCGAGGCGGCGCGTCCAGGTCACGATCCAGAGCCCCCAGAATGTCTGCCTGACTCAGGAATCCAGCGGCTAGGGGCATCCCTGTGTTCTATCACGAGGGTTCAGTTGCTAGGTCCGCGAGGGACTCCGCCTACGCGTCGACTTGCTGGCAGAAAATAGGGAGCCAACCCAGGGAGCCGATGATCCCTGGGGTCAGTCGGCCGGAGGTGAACGTCGGCGACCGCTCCAGCGTGTTGCCTGAATCGCAGCGCCGTGCAGTGACGCATCGAAGTGATCAAGCTGCGGGCCCGGAATCGAACACGGGCCGGGCGTCAGGTCGCACACAGGCCGCATCAGATAGAAGAATCGTGCTACCAGCAGCATCCAACGAGAGTCGCCGAGTGCCGATCTGGGCGGAAACAGCATCATCGTGCGGTAGCCCATGGCTGGCCGGGCCGGATTCCTAAACCATGTGTCACTTGAGCGCTCGTCGATCTGGTGCCAGGCGGCTCGCAGCCGGGCATCGTCGTAGCGCTGCTTACCAATGTGCTTGCCAACCGGTTCGCTCAGCCGGGGGCTTGAGCGAACGTCCACGCACCATTCGCGCGCTTGGATGCCGTTAGGTAGGCACTCCGTCTGTCGATGGCATGGAAGAGTTTAGGTTCGAGTCTCCTGAGGCCCGCTTGCTTAGGCGGCTATCGGATATTCGGCCGAAGCATTTCCGAACATTAATGCTCGAGGTTGTTGGGATCGGCGGGCACCCTGGCGCGGGTGGTTCACATTGCAGCATCCCGCACCTTAAGCCTGACAAGCAGCTCTTGATCAACTCCCAGGCCGTCTACAGGCCGTCACTCGTTGAAAACTCGCGAGTAACAATGAGTAGCGTTGAGCAGTGATTTGCCTAGTCAGCGGCGGTTTGTGCAGTATCGCCCCTAGCCAGAAACCCGCCAGATTTGTTCGAATCCAACACTTGCCACAGTAGAGAAACTGGCCTCTGACAAGGCCTGATGCTCTCTAGCCATGATCAGATTCCTTTGTGATCCGTCAGTCGACTCATGAGACCGGGTGCGCGACCACGATCAGGTTGCGGCTGTACCCCCCACGGTCGGGCCGGAACTCGCCCGCGCAGGTGATCAACACCAGCCGCGGTGGCGCGCCGATGTCGAAGACCCGCGTGTCGTCGACGAGATCGGTGCGCGGGACTTGGCGCACCGTGGTGATCTTGTACGCCTGTCGCACATCGCCCGCGCTCACTACCACACGCTCCCCGACCTTGATGTTCCACAGCCGGAAGAAGAAACCGATGCCGCGGTCGAAGACGTCGACGTGGCCGGCGATCACGGTCGACCCGTACGGATCGCCGACGTAGGAGCTCCCATCCCACCAGCCGACCTTCGTGGGATCTTCCGGGACCACCAGCTCGTTGCCGACTGTGGCCACGGGAACGATGGCCGCATGCGCGCCACCTGGCAGGTCGATCCGCTCCGGAACGAACCGCGTGTCGCCGGCCGCCGGTCGCGCCTCGCGGGCGGTGGCGACCGGCGTCGGGGACGGATCCCCGAGCGGCACTGCCACCGGTTGGTCTGGCACTGGCAACACGGCGAGCTGCGCCACCGCTACGCCCAACAACGCAAAGGAGAGGACCGTCTGGACGCCGATCGCGCTCCCGAGCATCGGTCGCCGGCCGCGCGGCTCGACCGGGAAGCCGCGCATATACCGCTCGCGAAAGGCCAACCTCCGGCCGTACGCGACGGCATAGCGGCTCAGCAGCAGCGTCGCCGCCAGCGCCAGCACCTCGACGAGCAGCAGTACGCCCGAGCGACGTGTCGCCGTCCCTCCGGCGATCAGATGTTGCGCAGTGCCGGCGACCGTCAGCGCGAGCACACTCAGCCCAGCAAAACGCGAGAACCGCGGCGAGACCAGCTCCAGCGCGCCCGGCGGATTGCGGGGGACGAGCAGGGCGGCGAAGGCCATCAGGCCGCCCAACCAGGCCGCCAGGGCCAGCAGGTAGACGCTGGTCGTCGCGGTGAGCGCGACGACCCGAGGTGACGCCATGGCCGTCGACTCGACCACCAAGGTGATGGTCAGGATGACGACCAGCGTGAGAACCGTGACGCGTCGTCCGCCCCGCACCGGGCGTCGCAGCACTTCGGCGCCGAAGAACCCGGCGCCGGCGAGAACTGCCAGCCGCACCAGCAGCCACGTTCCGGACTCCTCAGTGGCTTCGCCCAGGGCTCGTCCAGGGGCGAGCCAATCGATGAGAGCCTCGGCGATCGTTCCGAGGCCGATCAATGCGAGACCGACGACCGCCATCATGCGCAATCGACGAACATCCTGACCATCCGGCCAGACGACCGCCCAGAAGGTGCCTGTCCCGGCGAAGAGGACGTAGCCGAGGTAGACCACGAACGATACGGACGCCGCGAGGAGGGCGAGCATCGGAGAATCCATCGGACGAGACCCCTACGACCTCATCGCCGCGCCGGCCGGTCGTACTGCACCAGCACTTGCGACCGGTCGAACGGAATCGGGCGTAAAGTCCAGAACTTCGGAGCGATGCCTGCACCACACGACAGTCTCGCCAGCGGAAGCTGCGGACAGGTGAGAGACAGCACGGTCCCGCCCGTCACGACCACCTTGACCGGCAGGTCGGCAGGCATCCGGTCGAGCAGTGAGCTGAGGGCGGCCACAGTGCGCCCGGCCTTGGCGGGTCGGCTGGCCACGCTCACCTGCGTCAGGCGGTAACGCAGTCGCAGCTGCTGGGTGGGTGAGTCCCAGCGAAGCGTCACCTGGCTGCGTACCGGGCCGTCGGGAACGGCCAGGGCTTGCCCACCCGCACTGACCTCGACCTGCATCGCGATCGGCCGCAGCTGCTTGAACCGGGTGCCGGCATCCCCGATCGACGGCGGCCGCAGCACTGCCTCGGTGGCCGGGGCCGGCAGCGTGATCACCTCACTGACGAGGAAGCTCCCATCGGACTCGGGACGAGTGGTGATGGCGATGCCGGGCGCGCCGACGGCCTCGCTGGGGCGCGCCATCGGCGTCGGCGACGTCCGCGGTGTTGGCAGGATCGTGCGGGCCGGCGACGGGGTGGGACGGACGAGCGTGGAATGGCTCGGTGCCAAGGACGGAACCGCGCTCGCCGGCGGACGCGCGGAGGGTGCGGCAGAGCTGGGCCAGATGAGCCCCGCGCTGACCGCGACGGCCGCGCCAAGCAGGGCGGTGACGGTTAACGCCCCCACCGAGCGCCGCAGGGCGTCGCGTGCGCGGGCCCCCGCCATGTGTCACCTTCCCCGATACGCCACCGCCGCAAAATTTCGTCCGACACTTCTGACGATCGGTGGTCGGCTCCCAGTCTGCACGACTAGGCTGCTGCCCGGCTAGTCGGACCAGACTGCGACATCGCCAGGCCGGGTCCGTCCGTGGCGCACCACAGTCTGGATTCGGGGTTTCTGAGCATGGTTCGTCAAACGCTGCGCAGGATATGGGTCGCGGTCCCCGGCGTTGGGTTGCTCGCCCTGCTGGCCGCCGGGCTCACGCCCAGTTCGGCTGCTGACCAAACCTCCATCTATATCGTGCAAGGCCTGCCGAGCCGAACGATCTCAGTCGCCGTCGACGGCGACTCGGTAGTCGGTGGACTGGCTGGCGGCAAGGTGGCGGGACCCTTCCCGGTCAAGCACGGTACGCGGACCGTGACCGTCTCCGAGGACGGCAAGACTCTGGTGACCAGCAAGGTCAAGCTCCCAGCAGGCTCGAACTCCGAGATCGTCGTCCACCTACCCGCCTCTCCTACCGGAGACCCGATGATCACCCGGTTCGAGAACAACCTGAAGCCCGTTCAGAAGGGCAAGGCCGCCGAGGCGTTCGGGCACGTGGCTGCGGCCGGTCCGATCGACGTCCGGGTTGACAAGAAAGTGGTCATGGCCAATATCGCGAACGGGGAGTATTTGTACGAGGTCATCCCCGCCGGGACATACAAAGTTGACGTTGTTCCCACGGAGATGACGGAGCCTCTGCTCGGCCCGCTGGACCTGAAGGTCAAGCCGGCCAAGCTGACCTGGGTGTTCGCGATCGGCGAGCCCGGCAAGGACCTGGCGATTGTTCGGCACGTGATCTCCCTCTCGGCGACCAAAGGGTCGAAGCGCCCGACCGACATCACCACCGGCACGGGCGGCCAGGCGGCCGAGCTCATGAAGCGCCGCGGATCGAGGCCCTGATACGTGGCATCTCGTGGTCGATCGCCATGGTGGCGGCGGCCAACACGCCGGTTGCCAACGCCGTTCCCGAGGTGTGTCCAACGCGGACGAGATCGTATATTGCGTGGTCGAGCTGACCCTGCCATGCGCATCCGGACATGGCTCGCAGCAGTTGGTTCACCTGGGGGATTGACTCTCCCCGAGCTGCGCACCGCAGAAGAGCGGCCGACAGATCAGTCGTGCCACCGGCCAGGCCGGCCAGCACAGCGAGTCGCAGGGACTCGGCCCCCTGGCCGAAAGACCATAGCCCGACAAGGAGCCCGGCTAGCACGTCATCACCTGCAGGTGTCAGCCCAGGCCCGACCCCGAGCAGCCGCCGGACGAGGTCAGCTGCCACCTCAGGGGAGTGGGCGTCGTCTGGCAGCGAATCGGGCAGGCTTAGGTCAGGGTCGGTGGACTGATAGCGGGCCAGCCGGTGCCGGAGGTGCTCGCAGGCATCGCGATCCGGGGTGAGGGCCTCCGGCGCCCGGGCCGAGATTAGCCGCGACACCCGACAACTCCAGTCGCCGATGCGTACGGCGCCCAAGCCCACCACGACAGGCCCGCTCAGGTAGGTGAGCGGGAACTCGCGGCTCGACGTCGGCAGGATCAGGCCGATCGGCAGCCCAACAGCATCCGAGTTGAGAAGTGCAATGACCTCTCCATTCGCCAATCGCAGGTACAGCGCAGTCGCAAACCGACCCAGAACATCTGCCGGTCGTTCCGGCCCGCTGATCAGGTCCCGAATCCGGGCCGGAGCCGCCGCAGCCACCTGGGCACTGAGCAGCACTGACGCCATCGTTTACGTCACTTCGACGGTGAACTCAGGCTGGTTCTGCAGTGTGTTGGACACGTAACAGACTCGCTTCGCTTCTGGCAGCAGGTCCTCCACAACAGACCTCGGGCTAGCGGACGAGATCGACACCGAGATATGGCCGAACTTCAGCCCGTCATAGCGACCCACCGCCGTCACGTCAAGGCCGAGCAGATCGACACCCCGCCTGCGGGCGACCCATGCGAGTGCGAGGGCGATGCAGGAACTGACCGAGACCAGCAAGAGATCAGTTGGCTGTGGACCTGTGTCGGTCCCGCCAGACCTCTCCGGCTCATCGACGACGACCTCGAATTTCCCGGCCTGCGTCACTGCCCGCAGCCCACTGTCCCAGCGCGTGCGTACGGTCCGCTCGGCCATCACCACCTCCTCCCAATGTCAACCCTCATCGTGCAGCCAGGCGGCGCACAGCGGCGCGGAAGCACTCGATAGGCGCAGCCGCCACGCCGGCACCGATCTGGCCGACACCTGAACTCA
Organism: uncultured Actinomycetota bacterium; assembly: GCA_963734005.1. Taxonomy (GTDB): domain Bacteria; phylum Actinomycetota; class Actinomycetes; order Propionibacteriales; family Propionibacteriaceae; genus Microlunatus. Next base: position 249,946 of record CAVTFS010000016.1, on the reverse strand, counting down.
CGTGCAGGATCCCGGTCGTCACCTTCGGAGTGATGTTCAGCTCCACCACCCGGCGCACGTCTACACCGAGTGGAGTGCCGCGGTAGTTCCAGGTGGGCAGCTTGAACCGGCTGCTCTCCTGCGCACAGATCGAGGTCATCTGTTCGGTCATCGATGCTGCCTCGGCCAGGCCGCCCGGGAGGAAGCCGGCGACCGCAGGAGAGCCGGCCGCGGCGGCCCCGCCCAGGCCCACGAGCTCGAGGATGGCGCTGTCTCCGATGTCGGGAGCGCTCGTCTCCGGACCGTAGTCCGGGTAATACATGGCGTGTTCGACCGCGGGCGCATCTGCGATGAAGACCTCGTCCGAGCCGGCCAACCGGATGCCGTAGGAGGTGCCGTTGCGGCACATCATGGTGACGATGCTCGCTCCCTCGACTTGTTCAGCCCACATCGCGGCGGACTTCGCAGCAGCCATCGCCAGGTTCAGGAAGAAAAGATGGTTGGTGGACAGGAACTCCGCTAGCGCGACTCGCCGGTCATCTCGGAGATTTGCTATCTGCGGCAGCAAGTTGCGGATCAACAAGCTGGTGGTGCCCTGGGTCCTCATGTGTACGTCGTCGCCCATCTGCACCCCTTGGGCGGCAAGTCTGAAGAGGTCGATCGGGCCAGCGGATTCAACGATCTGCCTGAGCATGGGCGCCGCGACGTCGCGGAGGAAGTCCAGCCGGGCAATCGCCGACGGCGTTTCTCGACCGAACCAGGCGGTCTCTCCCGATCCCTGATTGATCGGCGCGAACGCCCGGGTGGCACCGTCGGAGTTGTCGACGACAAAGACCGGCGTCGAAGGGCCGATGACACTCGCCATGGGCAGGACGGTGTCGTGTTGGTAGCCAGGCTCCAACCTCACCGTGCCGTTGGCGAGTATCCCGTCCGCCTCCTCGACAGACTTTGCCCAGCCTTCCGAGACCGTGGCGGCGCGCATCGAGCGGCGTAGCGGGTCGCAGACGTCCGACCACTCGATGGCGGGGCCACAGTGCAGGAGCATCCGATCCGACATCCCGGGCACGACTTGCCCGGAAGCTGCTATGTCGACGAGCAATGGGACAGACTCGTCCAGCCGATGCACGACCTCGGCGTTGGCTACGTCGAGCTCTGTGGACCGCTGCCCGTAAAGAAACTCCAGGTCCGTGACCAAGTCCAGTTGTCCCTCAGCCGGGATCCGCCAGTCCACTTGCTCAACCGCAGTCGACTGGGCACGGACCGCATCGGCGAACAGGGTCAGTCCGATGTTGACGACCGCTACCTGATCTGGCAGTGCGATCCTCGCGTCGGGATCGGCCATCAAACCTCCTCCTGTTCGGCGATGAGTCTGGCCTGCTCGAGCAGCTGACGCTTCGTCCGATCCAGCGCAGCTCGTCGTTGCTCGACCGCCGACCTGAGGTCGTCGGCCTTCTTCTCACATTGCGCGAGCATGGACTCGACAGCTGCCGGCGCTGCACCACCCGTGCCTCGACGCGTCTCGATGATCACGCGCGGGTCGAGCGCCGGCTCGAGGTCCGCTGCGGCCAGGCCCAACTCCTCCCCGGTCACGGCGATCGCTGCCTCGTCCAGCATCGCTCCCGTGATGTGTCTGCCGGGAATGCCCTCGTTACTGGCTTTTCGGACCGCCCACCCGACGACCTCGTACGCGCTGCGATAGTCGATGCTGCAGGTCTGCACAATGAACTCGCTGAGATCGGTCGCCTGGGTGTACCCGTCGTCGAGCGCGTGCGCCATTCGCTCCACATTGACCTGAAGGGTGCCCACCACTCCGGTCATCAGCCTGGTGACCCGGATCGCGAGGTCCAGTGCTCGCGGCACCTCCCCGTAGGCGAAGATCAAGTTGTCGCTGCGCGCCGACGGGCTCTTGGCAACCGCCAGGAACCCCGTAAGACGCCCGATCAGAACCCCTGACGCACCGCGCACGATGGACAGCGAGTACGGGTTCCGCTTCTGCGGCATGAGGATGCTCGACCGCGTGTAGCCGTCGGCGAGAGCAACGAAGTCGAACTCGTTGCTCGACCAGATCTCCAGATCCTCGGCGAGCTTGCTCTGCGTGGACAGCAAGCTGGCCGCGCTGGCCAGCACGTGGATGAGACCATCGATCTGCCACATCGCGTCCCGCGTGTGCTCGATGACCTCGTCGAATCCCAAGGCAGCCGCGACAAACGTGCGGTCGTCCAGCAACCGAGTCCCGTTGACACACCCCGCGCCAGCGGGGCTGCGATTGATGTCGTCGAATTCGTCGAGCAGTCGGCGTGCATCGCGAACGGCGGGGTAGACGAACGACAACACGTAGTGACCAAAGGTCGACGGCTGCGCTTGCTGCAGGTAGGTCTGGTCTGGCATCAACGTGTCTACGTGCCGACGGGCGAGCGCGGTCGCGCCACGGGAGAACCTCTCAACCTCACTCACGAGCTCGAGCAGTTGGTCGCGAACGTAAATCCGAAGTGCGATCCGTGCCGCCTCGCGTCGCGGCCGCCCCGCGTGCAACCATCCGGCGACCTTGCCGAGGCGCTCGACGAAGAAGCGCTCGCGCGAATTGTAGGGCTCCCCGAACTCTGGATCGTACGGAAAGGCCTCGGCGTCCATCTGCTCCACATCGAGCAGCAGCCGGATGAGGTCACGCGCCGCTGGCGCGGGGACCAGCCCTCGGCGCAGCAGATCGAGAACATGAGCGATGTCTGCGAGGTTGAGGCCTTGGTGGAGGAAGGGCGCGTCCGCATTCTCCAAAGCGAAACCGCTGTCGATCAGCTCACGTGCGGCCGAGCCCTGTGGTGGTCCGGTCTGCCGGGTGGATGCCATCAGGATGCTCCTCACGTCAGTGCGGCCAGAGCGGCCGCCACACCACCGGTGTGCCAGAACACTGCCGGTGTCAGTGCGCCTTCCGCAAGCAACGACCTGAACAAAGACATGGCCTTGGTGCCGTAGTAGTCATCGAGCAGCAGTCCCTCATGTCGTAATGCAAGTCGTCCGCTGAGGTGATCGTCGTGCGACGCGAGGCCGAATCCGCCTCCACGACAGTCCCGAAGATCAACATTCTCGATTCCAGGTGGGTTGAGGGCGAGCAGCGACGCACAGTCCTGAGAGTTTCGAAGGATCTGGTCCGCGAGCGGCTGGGCCGGTCGGCTCACCGAGGCACCGACGAGCTGCCATGTCAGGCCGAACCCGACCTGGCCAGCGACCAGCCCTGCCTGGGTGCCGCCGGAGCCAGTCGCGACCACTACTGTCGCGACCTGAATCCCGGCATGATCACACTGCTCGGCCAGCTCACGCGCGGCATAGGCGTAGCCGATCGCGCCGACCGGGGTCGCCCCGCCACGCGGCAGCGGGTAGGGCCGTCTCCCGTCAGCACGCAGGGCATTCGCGTGCTCGACGACGGCGTCGTCGAGCTCCTCGCGGGACCCCACGACCCCGAACAGCAGACGCGCACCTGTCGCCCTCGCTAGCTCGACGTTCACCGAAGGCGCCGCGGGAGGGGTGCCGGGGAACAGCAAGTCACAGTCCAGACCAACTGTTGCCGCGGCGAGAGCGGCCGCCGCACAGAAGTTGGACGATGGGCTGCCAGCTGCGACGAGTACGTCGGCGCCACCCTCGATCGCGGCGCCCAGCAGGTACTCGAGGGCACGCGCCTTGTTCCCGGCAACTCCAAACCCGGTGAGATCGTCTCGCTTCACGTAAAGCGGTCCGGTCTGGAGGGCGGCCTCCAGGCGACGCATGCGCTTGAGTGGCGTGGGAGCAGCGACGAGATCGATCCTCGGGGGATTCATACCCACTCCTCCGGCTCGGTCGCGCGGGCGCGCCGAGCCCGGGCCGCGACCGCGTCGACCATCCCACCCGTGTCGCCCAGGTCCCGCGACGCCGCCCAGGCACGACCCTCCTCTGCGGTGGCGGCACCGGACGCCACCACGGCGCCGACCACGTCGTCGACGTCTCGGCTACCGGGGGCGAGGAGCTCGTGCATGAGCTGCTGGGCCGCGTGCTTGCCGAGCTTCTGACTCAAGCCGGCGAGGATCTGTTCCGAGGCCAGGTTGTTTCCGTGACGGTCCAGGTTGCTGCGCATCGTGTCGATCTCGACGCTCAGGCCGGACAGCAAGTGCCGCGTGAGCTGCAATGAGACCCCGGTCAACAGGCAGATTTCCGGGAGCGCGACCCATTCGGCCTTCCAACCGCGACCGTCACGCTCGTGCCCGACCACCATTCCCTCGCTAAGCACGGAGGCGTTGGCGCGGGCCAACCGGGACACCGTGTCGAGGTGCTCGCTGCCTTCGGGATTGCGTTTGTGCGGCATGGTGATGCTGCCGACGGTGTCGGAAGTCGTGGGCTCACGCAACTCGCCGATCTCAGGTCGCTGGAGCTCGTACACCTCGTTGCCGATCCGGGCAAGCGTGCAGCAGATCATGGCCAGCACACACCCGAATTCGGCGATTCGGTCCCGGGAGGTGAGCCAGGAGATGCCCGGGTCGGCCAGTCCGAGCTCGGCACAGAACTCGGCGCGCAGCCGCAGTCCATGTGGGGCGAAGAACCCAAGTGCGCCGACTGCTCCACCGAGCTGGCCGACCAGCCAGCGAGGTCGTCCCTCCGCCAACCTTTGAATGTGTCGTCGGACCTCGTCGGCCCATGAGGCGACCTTGAAGCCGAACGTGATCGGCGAACCAGGCTGCCCGTGCGTCCGTCCGGCCATGAGTGTGTCGCGGTGCTCGACCGCCAACGCCAGCAACGTCTCCTCGATCGCCCGCAGGTCCCTCCATGCCACGGCACCGACATCGCGCATCACCAGGGCGAACCAGGTGTCCGTGATGTCCTGCACGGTTGCCCCTACGTACACGTACTCGCGGGCAGACTCAGGGAGTATTTGCTGCAGCGCACGGATCAGGCCCAGCATCGAGTGCGAGGTCCGTCGGGTCTCCACGCCGATGAGATCGAGGTCGAGCAGATCGGCACGCGCATACTGGGCGATCAGTGTGGCTGCTTCGGATGGGATCAGGTCGAGGCGAGCCTGGGCAGCCGCCAGCGCACTCAGGATGTCCAACCATCGCTGCAACCGGGCGCGCTCCTCGAAAACGGATTCCAGCTCCGTGGTGCCCCAAAGGTGGCGGTACTGCTCGGAGTCACTCAGGCGGGTGCCCATGTCGGCTCCCACTCGCGGGCGAGCGTGGCCAGCGCATCGGCGATAAGTGCCAGCGACGCTCCCCAGGGCACCACGACGGTTCGGTCGGCATCGACCTCGTTGTGCGTCTCGAGCAGACAGCACTTGGCCAGCGTGGCGCCGTCTCCGCCAGGCCGCTTCCGCGGACAGATGTCCACCTGCGGCGCTCGCTCGCCGTAGAAGGACTCGTGGATCTGCTCTGATCGCTCGCAGCCGAGCAGTAGCCATGCCTCACGGGCCGGGCGTTCGTCCAAGTACCGCACGGTCGCCCCTTCGATAGAGACGCCACCGCCCCGACAGGGCAGCAGGTAGTTGGTGGCCGGACTGCCCTGCGCGAGCTGATCGAACTCGACCACGTCGGGCACCAGCTCTATCGGAGGAAGGGTCTCGGCAAGACTCAGGACCCGCTGCGCCTGGTCGAGCAGCTTGGGCGGATACGGAGGCACCACCTCTCGAACAGTCACGCGTAGTGGCACCGGGTCGATAATGAAGCTGACGTGGGCGAAGCGGCCCTGTACCACCACTCCGCGTTTGCCCGGTGCCTGACTTAGCGCGGCGCGAGCGAGTGCGGTGGGAACAGCGGTGTCGACCTCGGGGTCGTCGACGTACGCGCACTCGGCCGGCCCGATGAGGAGCTGCAGCGCCATGATGGGTGAGAACAGCGGTTCCTCGGACTCCTTTTGGACGGCGACGATTGCCGTCTCGTCACCGTTGCGTACGACGATGAACCGGGTCCGGCGATAAGCCTCGCGACCGACGAAGTACCTGGACAGGGAGCCTTCGTCGAGCTCACCATCGAAAGTCGTCACAGCGACCCCGCGATACGCACCCGGCACGACGTTGCGCCCGAGCGCCCCGGCTCGTTGACCTAGGTGAGCTGCCATGTGCGCGCGACGTCGCAGGTGTCGGCTCGAAGCCCCAACCGTAGTGTCTCGAGCGCGAGGACGTCGTTGCAGGCGATGTTGGCGAGGTTGACATCCGGACCGAACGTCCGAATCAGCCATGCCTGCTGGTCCTTGCGAGGTGCCTCGAAGAGGATCCTGTCGATGCCACCTCCGCGCACCGCCGCAGCCACGACGTCCTCACGTATCGAGCCGTCCTCACGGTAGATCCCGACGGTGCCGCTCTCCCGACCTTCGGTGATGACCCAGCGAGCACCGGCAGCAAGATCACCTGCCACCTCACTCGTCCACTCGTCGAGGGAGAGGATCTCGTGAGGGTCCTTGCTGCCGACCTCTGACAAAACCTCGAACGACTCACTGGCGCGACAGAGTAGCTCGCGCTTGTCGGACACCGTCATCGGTGCGACACCGCGCGAGACTTCGACGGCGTCGAAGCCGGCCTCGGCCGCCCAGTCCAGGCACTCCTGTGCCTTGCCCTGGGCCCAGGAGATCTCGAGCAGCGTCCCGCCAAGGCAGCTGCGGATATCCGCAGATCTCAACAGCGCAAGCTTTTCAGTGAGCGCCGTGTCGATGTACGCCGTGCCCCAACCAAACTTCCAGACATCGATGAGTGGTGCGGACGTGATGAGAACTGATTGAGTGGACTGCACCGTCTGGCCGTTGTCGAGGACATGGGTGAGACCCACGTCTCGCGGCTTGGAGCTGCGCTCGGGCAGGCTGAGAAATGCGGGCCGACGCACGTTGCCTATGCTATATGTATCGTTCACTTTCCGACAGGCTCGACAAGCAGGGTCGAGCTCGACGAGCTGGCGGCCTACCTTCGATCCCATCCTGCGCTGCGGGCGAAGGGCGAGATCAGGCTGGTCAGTGAGGTGCTCGGCGGCCGAAGCTGGGTGCACGGTCCTGGCGACGACGGTGCCGTGGTGCCCACGCGACGCCAAAGTGGGCGTGGAGACACGGGAGATCAGGTGATCGCCTGCGGAGAGGCGTTGCTGCCGGCGTTCGTCGCCGCTGACCCGTACGGCGCTGGCGTCGCCGCGGTTCTCGCCAACGTGAACGATCTGGCCGCCATGGGAGCTACTCCCGTAGCGATTGTCGACACCATCGTCGGCAGTCCCGAGCTGGCCCGGGAAGCGCTGCGTGGGATAAAGGATGCCTGCGAGTGGTATGACGTCGCCCTCGTCGGTGGGCACCTGACCGTGCACGACGGCACGCCGGCCTTGTCGGCCTTCGGCGTGGGGACTGCGGCAGCTGTCCTCTCTGCAACGCACGTCGCCGCGGGCCAGTCGCTCGTTGTTGCCGCCTGCACCCAAGGGGAGATGCGCGCGGACTTCCCCTTCTTTCGGTCGTTCGACGAGCGCAGCACGCAACTGGCCGACGACGTACGCGTCCTAGCATCCGTGGCGTCGTCGGGTGCCTGTGTCGCGGCGAAGGACATCAGCATGGCCGGGCTGGTCGGCTCGCTGGCGATGCTGCTCGAGTGGAGCCGGCTCGGCGTGACGGTGGATCTGGAGCAAATGCCCCGCCCTCCAGACGTGGCAATGAAGGACTGGCTGACGTGCTTCCCAGCCTACGGATTCTTGCTCTGTGTACCTCGAGGACGCGAGGCCGACTGCTTGGCGCCGTTCCACGCGCGTGGTCTCGACGCGACGGTGGTGGGCACGATCGACAAGTCCGGGCTGCTGGCGCTGCGTTCAGGTGAGGCCGAGGTCACGGTCCTGGACCTCACCAGTGACAGGGTTACAGGTCTCGCACGCTGACCCCGGCCGCGAGGCGTCGTACGGTCGCGCGCGCCTCGTCGGCCGGAGGCAATTCAATACTCATGGGCTGGTGCACGAGGCCCGCGTAGATCTCGCTGTCGCCGCGGGACTCCCACCCCAGTCGATGGAAGAACCGCACATTCGGGAGCTGGATATGAGCGCTCATCATGCGACCTCCGAGCACCGCCGCGGTCGCCACTGCACAACGGACCAGCGGGGCGCCCAGCCCGCGCGTTCGGTATGGCGCGAGCACTGCGAGGCGGTCACCCTGCCAGATGCTGTCGGCTGCGTCGAGGAGGAACAACCGGACCGTGCCCGCGGCGACGCCGTCGCAGTAGCCCATGAGGGCGACGGCCGACGTGTCGCGATCGTGAAGGTCGAGGTCCGACTCGGTGAAGATCGCCTGCTCGTCGACGAAGATCCGGTGCCGGATGGCGAAGTGGTCGGCGAGCGCTGCCGCCGAGGAAACCTGCCGGCACACGACTCGGGACGCTGCCGAGCGCGAACGGGAGGCTGCGGACGGTAATGCCGCTGGCATGCTCAGCTCAGCCGACATGGGAGATCTGCACCGGACGCGGGCCGATCTGCAGCAGCGGCTGGACACCCTGCTGTCCGGAGCAGGCCTTGCAACGCGCACAGCCAGCCTTCGGGGCGTTGGTGTCCATGCCACGCTCGGCCATATAGGCGCCCACCTGTCGGTAGATCCGTTCGGTGTAGGCGCGGTCTGGCGGTTTGACGTCCTCCATCAGGCTGCCGGCCACCGGGCGGATAGGCACCACGAAGGGAAAGACACCCATGTCGATCGCGCGACGGCATCCCTGCACGGTCAGCTCCGGGTCCTCTCCCATGCCCACGATGACGTACGTCGAGACCTGCCCCTCGCCGAAGCGGTCAACCGCGCGTTCCCAGGCGCGGAAGTACTGATCGATGCCCGTACGGGCCTTGGCCGGTGCGACGTATGCGAGGACGGCCGGGTCGAACGACTCGACGTGGATGCCGACCGAGTCGATTCCTAGGTCGGCCACGTCGTCGATGACCTCGAGCTTCCTCGGCGGCTCGAACTGAACTTCCACCGGCAGGCCGGTCGCCTCCTTGACCGCATGTCCGCATCGGGCGACGTATCGGGCGCCCCGGTCGACCCCGTTGGAGCTCCCCGTTGTCAGCGTCGCGTCGACGGCGCCGTCGAGCTCCTTGGCCGCCGCGGCCACCTCGGCCAGCTGTTCCGGGCTCTTCTTGACGACGGTCCGACCGGAGTCCAAGGAGACGCCGATCCCGCAGAACTTGCATTGATCGTCGTTGCCCCAGTACGAGCAGGTTTGAATGACTGTGCTGGCGAAGGAGTCGAGGTGCAGCAGGCCGATCTTCCAGTACGGGATGCCGTCAGCGGTGCTGAGGTCGTAGAAGCGTGGGCGCTGCTGAGGCGAGGCGGTCGCCAGCCGGCGACTGCCCTCGAAGATCGCGTATCCGTTGTCCTCCGCTTTCAGGGCGTACGGCGAGCCGGCCGCCGCGGCGTTGTCAGTCGGGACCGTGATCGGAAAACCGCCGACCCAGAGCATGCCAGAGTCCGAGGGTCCGGCGCCGCCCTGGCGACGCTCGAGCGGCACTTCGACCCGGAGGCCGCGTGCCTGCAGGTCGACCACCAGATGTGCCAGCGAAGTGGCAGCATCGACGTGCTGGGTCGGAGTTGATTCAGGGGGTGACACTGCGCCGAAAACCCCACGACCCATGCTCATCTCCGCCCTCCCCAGCGTTTACTTCACGAGACAAACTGTAACCTTTAGTAAAGGCATCGCCGGTGTCGGCGTCAAGGGATGGGGGCGGCCGCGACGATCAACCGCGGGCTTGCAGCTCGCGACAGCGCAGGGCGGAGGCCGCGTCGACTATTGCGTCTGGCGGTAGTCCACCGAACTCAAGACCCTTCGCGCCTGCCAGCTCGGGGAGTTTGGCGATCAACTCGTCGCGACGCTCGAGCACGGACGCGATATCGGCGCAGTGCTGCCTCAGCTCGTTGGTTACCATCCCTACCAGGGTGACGGCGCGCTCGTAGCCGTCCGGGTCAGTCATGGCCATCGGGTAAAGGCGAGCCTCGGCGGTCGTGAACCTGGCCAGTACCGCTGGAGGGATGGGCTCGGCATGTCCGGTCACAGCCGTCCAGCACCTCGGCTCAAGCAGCCTTGTCTACGCCGGTGACGTTCACTATCGTTCATAGTCACTTAGTATGCTAAACATTTCGCTCTGCTACGCCGGTTGAGAAGTAACGGCTGATTGTCCAGCGAAGTGAGGGGTCGTGACCAGGACCGCGGTAGTCGCCCTCGGGGGCAACGCACTCGTTGCCGAGGGTCAGCGCGGGACCTATGACGAGCAGCGTGAGAACGCCGCGGCGATGGCCCGACCAGTCTGCGCGCTGCTCGACGCCGGCTGGCGCGTGGTCGTTGTACATGGCAACGGGCCTCAAGTCGGTAACCTTGCGATTCAGCAGGAGCTGGGCAGTGCGGAGGTGCCGGAGATGCCGCTGTTCAGCCTGGGAGCGATGACCGAAGGACAACTCGGTTCTCTCATCGCGATCGCGCTGTATCGGCAGTGCGGTCGACGCAATCGCATCGCCGCCCTGCTGAGTCATGTGATCGTCGACCTCGACGACCCAGCCTTCAGCCATCCGACCAAGCCGATCGGCCCATTCTTCGACGAGCAGGCGGCGCGTGAGCTCGCCCGCGCGCGAGGCTGGGACGTCACCGAAGATGCAGGACGGGGCTTCCGGCGCGTGGTTGCCTCCCCTGAACCGAAGGGTTTCGTCGAGATCGGTGCGATCCGCTGCCTGTTGGATGCGGGGCATGTTGTGGTCACGGGCGGCGGAGGCGGGATCCCGGTAGGTCGCACAGATGAAGGCTGGGACGGCGTTGATGCCGTCATCGACAAGGACTCCGCAGCTGCCGAGCTCGCCTGCCAACTGCAGGCCGAAGCGCTCGTCTTGATCACCGGGGTAGACGCAGTGCAGCTGGACTTCGGCAGGGACACCCAGCGGCCCTTGACCTGGGCAAACGCGGCGGAGGCTGAGCGACACCTTGAAGCGGGCCAGTTTCCTCCGGGAAGCATGGGCCCCAAGGTGCGCGCCGCCATCTCGTTCGTACGTCGCGGCGGGCAGCTTGCCGTGATCACGTCCCCGCGGCTCGTGGTCGACACACTCGCGAGCGACGACCCGGCAGACCTGTCACTGGGAACCCGCATTACGTCGGTGACGAGCCGGAGCGGGGCGCTCGCATGAGTATCGCCATCAAGGTCTTCCCGGACACCTACATCGACTCCGTCGTGCAGCTCCGGGGCATGCGGGCGATGCGCGAGATCTCCGACGTCGAATGGGCCAGTGCCGCCATGGCGACACCTGCGAACATCGAGATACTACGCGCTGAAGGCGTCGACCCGGCCGACGTCGCGGGCGTCGGGTCCAACGACCTCTTCATCGTGGCAAGGGCGCGTGACGAGGAGACCGCTTCCAAGGCTCTCACCGTCGGCGAAACCGCAGTCCTGTCCGCCATCCCGGTTGCCGAAGGCGGGCAGCAGGCCAAGGTTCCGCGATCGCTGCGGGAGGCGTTGCACAAGCAACGGGACTCAAACGTCGCGGTGGTCTCGGTGCCTGGTGACTACGCGGCGCTGGCTGCCTACCAGGCGTTGTCGTCGGACCTTCACGTGCTCCTGTTCAGTGACAACGTGCCGCTGCACAAGGAGATCGCCCTCAAGGACTACGCGCTCAGCCGCGGCCGGCTGGTGATGGGGCCCGGCGCCGGCACAGCCATGCTCGGGGCTACGGGTCTGGGCTTCGCCAACGCCGTCCGACCCGGACGGGTGGGCATCGTCGCCGCGGCAGGAACTGGTGCCCAGGAGGCGATGGCCCTGGTGGACCGATGGGGGGTTGGAGTCAGCCAGGTCATCGGCGTCGGAGGGCGGGACCTGTCCAGCGAGGTCGGAGGGCGGATGGCGAAGGCCGCGATCGCTGCCCTGCGAGAGCACCCTCAGACCGATGTCATCCTGCTCGTCTCCAAGCCACCTGCGCCAGACGTCGCGGCTGAGGTGCTCGCGGCTGCGGGGGAAACCCCGCTGGTGGGCGCCTTGCTGGGGCTGGATCCGGAATTCCCAGTACCGACTGGGGTCGTGCTCGCCGACACCCTCGAGGGCGGGGTGACGGCAACACTCAACGTTCTCGGAATAGCAGCCCCGGACTCGACACTGACAATGGGCCCCTCTCTAGCGGAGGTGCGCCGACGGATGAGGGCGGGCCGCGCCCTGATCAGAGGGCTGTTCTCCGGCGGCACCCTCTGCTACGAATCCCTGGTCCTCCTCGGCCGGACGATCGGCGAGGTCCGCTCCAACACGCCGATAAACCCCGCGTGGGGGCTACCGGCTCCGGCCGGATCGCACCAGTGCCTCGACCTGGGCGATGAGGAGTACACCCGGGGGCGTCCGCACCCGATGATCGACCCCGAGTCGCGGATCGAGCTGCTACGCGAACACGGTGCGGATCCTGAGGTCGCGGTCATCATCCTGGACGTCGTGCTCGGGTACGGCGCCCATCCGGACCCGGCCGGGATCCTCGCGGCGGAATGTGAATCGGTGATGGCCGAAGGCGGTCCGCAGATCATCGCCTACGTGCTCGGAACCGACCAGGACCCCCAGCGCTACTCCGTCCAGCGAGAAAGGCTTGTCGAAGCCGGCTGCATCGTCACCGAGACTGCGGCCAGATCCTCCCTGGTGGCCGCTGCAATCGCGATGGACAACCCCGGTCTGCTACGGCTGCCACTGTGAAGGAAACTGCGCGGCAGGATCAGCGCCGCGTTGCCCTGGTCACCTATTCGACCAAGCCACGCGGCGGCGTCGTGCATACGCTGTCGCTCGCCGAGGCGATGGTGGATCAGGCGATGGATGTTCGCATCGTTGCGCTCGGCAATCCCGACGAGGGCTTCTTCCGGCCGGTGCGAGCGCCGTACATCCTGGTCCCAACGTCTCCTCCGGCAGACACCCTGGAGGAGCGGGTGTTCGCGTCGATAGATGACCTCGAGGCCGGCCTGTCCGAGGTCGCCGGCGACGTGGACATCCTCCATACCCAGGACTGCATCTCGGCACGTGCGGCCGCTCGGGTCAGGGACGCCGGCGCCCGCGTCCACGTCGTGCGGACCGTCCACCACGTCGACGACTTCACCACTCCTGCTCTGATCGAATGTCAGCGGAAGGCCATCGAGGAGCCCGACGAGCTGGTCGTCGTGAGCGAGGACTGGCGCAAGCGGCTGAAGGCGGAGTTCGGCGTCGACGCCGCGGTCATCCACAACGGTGTCGATGCCGCCCGCTTCGGTCCGATCGAGGAGAGCCGCCGAGTCGCTGTACGTCAGCAGGCAGGACTGGACGGCCGTTTCGTATTTCTGTCCGTGGGCGGCGTCGAGCCGCGCAAGGGCAGCATCTATCTCTTCGAGGCGATGTCGATCCTGGCCCGAGTGCTTGATCCAGCGCCCGCCCTCGTCGTGGTCGGTGGGCAGTCGTTCCAGGACTACGCCCGCTATCGCGACGACGCGCTCGCGATGCTGCCCGCTCTCGGGCTTGAGTTGGGCCGCGACATCGTCCTGGCCGGCACCCTCAGCGATGCCGAGCTGCACGCGTGGTACCGGAGTGCGGACGCGCTGGCCTTCCCATCGACCAAGGAGGGATGGGGACTGGCGGTCCTCGAGGCGATGGCGGCCGACCTGCCGGTGGTGTCCAGCGACATCGCGGTGCTGCGCGAGTACCTCACGTCCGATGAATCCGCGGTGATGACACAGGTCGCAAACCCGACATCGCTGGCAGAGGGCATGCGTCGTGTCGTCACGGATGACGCGCTCCGGGACAGGCTCATCCGGGGCGGCCGCAGGGTGGTACCGGCGTTCAGCTGGGAGCGGGCAGCGAAGGCACATGCTCGGCTGTACGCCGAGATGAGGCTCTGACGACGCGCGCCGCCGCCAAAGCGAGCGGCGGCCCGTGCCGTCGAAGGATCTTCAGACCGTCCAGGTCTGCATGATCAGCGCGCCGCTACGGCGAGCTGTCAACACCGCGTCGAGCACGTCGAGCGGGTTGATCGGTTTGACCCCTTCCATCATGTCGATCTCGCGCATGCCATAGAGGGCAGCGGCGGAGAACCTGCAGGCGTAGACGTGGCCGCCCTCGTCCATGAAGGTCTGCAGCTGCTTGTTATAGCCGAGGGCGCCGGGGAACGCCTCGTCACCGACCTTGGGGTAGCCGCGGGCTGCCGATGCCATCAGCGAGCCGGGACCGTAGAGCACCAAGTGGGTGTCGAAGCCCTTTCGGTTGATGCGGGTTGCTGTGAGCATGTTGACCAGGCCTACCGAGCCCTCGAAAGGCACGGTGTGCATGAGGATAAATGCCTTTTCCCCCGGTTCCGCTTGGATGTCCTCGAAGACCTTGTCCTCGTAGTCGACGATCGCGTCACCCTTGCTGACGCGTTCACCCACGATCTGTGCCATGGCCAGACTTCCTCTCTCCTTGGGTTGAACTTTTCGAAACATAGGCATGCACGGCCGAGCCGTGCGGTTGTGGAGGTGGGGCCCACTGCCGACGATGACTTCCAGGCATGGCGCGCATCACCTTGTGCCGTAGCGCCCACGGCAGCGTGCGGTAGACCGGCGCGAAGATGCGCAGCCAGAAGAGCTCGCGCAGCCCGTAGGGTGACCTGGGTTCGCGGGCGCCGTACTGTCGGGCGACCTGCTCCTGCGCCGCGATCAGCAGGTAGTGCTCGGAGTTGCGCCGTAGCCACTGGGAGAAGGACGTGAGCCGCTGTGAGAACGACATCTCAGTTCTTCGATACGGCGTCCAGGCCGCTCTGTGCGGCCACCACGATGGGCTCGTTGAGGGCCCCGATCGCCGGCGAGTAGACGTTCTCCATCCGCGCCAGATCGTGCAACGTGAACCCGAACTTGACCGCCATCGCCAGGAAGTCGGCACGCTCCTTGATGCCCTCGCCGCCGACCATCTGGGCGCCGAGGAGGCGGAGGCTGCCAGGCTGGGCAAGCAGCTTGACCTTCACCGGCTTGACTCCGGGGTAGTAGCGGGCTCGCGAGATGCCCTGAGCAGTCCCGACGACGTACGGAATTCCGAGCGCGGTAGCGGTCGTCTCACCGAAGGATGCGCCCCCGATGATCCACTTCCCGGCCGCGGTGCCCCACGGAACGTAGACCGCGCTGTAGGTCCGCTGACCGCCGCCGGCATTGACGCCGGCCGTCTTGCCCTGGGCGTAAGCGTGGCTGCCGGTCAAGCCTTGCAGCGGTACGCGGGTCAGCCCGTGCGGAATCTCGGTGCAGTCTCCGGCTGCGAAGACGCCGGGCACGGATGTTGCCATCCGCTCGTCGACGATGATGCCGCCGGTCGATCCGGTCTTGAGACCGGCGGCGACGGCGAGTGCTGTGTTTGGCTCCTTGTGAGTGCAGACCACGGCCAGCTCGGCCTTGATCTCGCCATCCGAGGTCTGCACGGCGGCTAGCTGTCCGTCACCGACGAACGCCTTGAGGGTCGTATTGAAATGCGTGATGACACCGAGCTCGCGCCACGACTCCTCCACCGGGGCCATGATGTCCGGGTCGGCGACCTCCGACATCGGCCACGGGCTCGGATCCACCAGATGCGTCTCGATGCCTCGGTGCGCGAGCGCTGTGACCATCTCGACGCCGAGGGGCGAGGCCTGCACGACCACCGCGGCCTTGACCGTGTCCAGGACTTTGTCCCACTCGATGGCCTCACGGATGTTTTTGACGTAGTAGAGGCCGCCGAGGTCACCGCCCGGGACGCCCGGATCGGCGTAGTTGAAGCCGGTGGCGAGCACAAGCGTGTCCCACGCGACCTCGCCCTCGCCAGCGACCTGAACGACCTTGCGCTTCACGTCGACACTGGTGACGTCGGTGTTGTAGTGCACATCGATTCCGGCGTCCACGTAAGCCTGCTTGGAGGCAAGAAACAGCTTCTCGAAGTTCTCGATCTCCCTGCCGTGTACGTAGGGGATCCCACACGGGCTGTAAGCCACGTCGTCGAAGCCGGTGTAGACCAGCACCTCGGCTCTTGGATCGGCCGCCTTGACGCCACCCGCCGCGCCCATCCCCCCTGCGCCACCACCGACGACTACGATCTTGCGCGCCACCACTAGCCTCCGTTAGCCTCCGTCTTCACCTGGAGGACCTGAAGAGTCGCCCACCATGGTTGACTTTCGTTTACTATATTGCATGCCGCCGAAGCGTCAAGGGAAGCAAGATCATGGCCAGCACCAGACGCAGTCCCGCTAGCTCGGTCCGCATCGAGGAGCACGTGGACGGGATCGTCAACTCCATTGGACCGAAGGTGAAGAAGCTGCGGCAGGAGCAGCGCCTGTCGCTGCAGCAGCTCGCGATCAAGGCAGAAGTCTCCGCGGCAGCCATCCACAAGATCGAGCGCAACGACATGGTGCCGACGATCACGACCCTGCTCAAGATCGCGACCGCGCTGGATCGCCCGGTCACCTACTTCGTCGAGGATGAGGGCATTCCCGAGCCGGTCGCGTTCACACCGGCTGGGGATCGTCCCGCTGTCTTCACGCCGCACGAGGGTCTGACGCTCGAAGGGGTATCGGGGCCGTATTCTCCCTTCCGCAGCGCGGCCGCGGTCGCCACCGTCTCGCCAGGCGCGAACAGTGGGTCCAAGCCGCTCGTCCATGCGGGAGAGGAACTGGTCTTCACGCTCGAAGGCAGGCTGGTGTTCGAGATCGCCGGGGTACGCCACGAGGTCGAGGTCGGCGACGCGCTGCATTTCATGGGCGACCAACCCCATCACTGGGCGAATGAAGAATCCAGACCCGCTCGCGCTCTCTGGGTCGCGCTCAGAGACTCCTGAGATTTGCTCGATGGGCGCGGCGCCCGGTCACGCCTTCTCGCCGTACAACTGCTCGAAGTTCTGGTAGAGGATTCGCTGCTTCAGCTCGTCGCTGACTGGGGCGCCGTTGATCTTCCAGTACTCGCCCCAGAAGTCGCTCCACGGCTCGTCGGATGCGAAGAGGACGCGATCCTCGCCGACGCCGCGTCGCTCGATCTCGGTCATCAGCCAACGCGCACCGAAGCCGATCGTCCAGGTGGTGTCGCAGTAGACCCGGTATCCCTCCTCGACCCAGTCCAGGAACTGCGGGACCAGCTTGATGTGTCCGCTGACGCCGCCGCCGAAGTGGACGAGGTAGATCTTGATCCGCTTCCCGTACTTCTCGACGAGCGGGATGAAGTTATTGATGTCAGACGTGCCGCCGGCGCTGGTGTGGAAATGGAACGTTAGGTCGTGCTCCTCGACTGCGGCGAAGCAGGCCTCCGCGATCTCTTTGGTCTCCTCGTCCCAGGTGTTGGGGTCGGGGTTCCCGCCGAGCAGGAACGTTGTCTTGAGAGCGACGATGCCCGCCTCTCCGGCGCGCTCCAAGGACCTGAGAGTCATCTCCTTGTTCTGCGGTAGGAACGAGACCCACAGCCCTCCGACCAGCCTGTCATTCTTCTGCACCGAGTCGAGCACCAGGTCGTTGAGCGAGAATGGCTGGCTCTGGACGGGTATCCCATAGTTCGGAAGGATCAGTCCGCGCTCGACCCCGAGACCGTCGAGATGGCCGAGGTACGCACCTGCGTCGGCGAACTCATAGACGGTCGGCTTGACGGGCTCCTTCAGGTTGTAGAACGCCCACGCATCCATCTCGCCAATGTGGCTGTGTGCGTCGATGACCCTGCCCTTGACCTTCTCCGGTGCTGCCATGACCGATCCCTTCTACGCATCTACTATGCGATGTATACGCATCGGATAGTAGACCCGTGACTATCGGCTGTTGAACCCCCATTGGATCGTGCCCTCAATGGTCGAGGTCGGGACGCATCCTGAAGTCGTAGTGGTACGGCAGCGGCTGGTCGCCGAACGCCGCGCGCCACAGCGCCCCGAGCGTCTCCCCCTCGCGAAGATCAGGCACGTCGATAGGGGCCTCGAGGAGGGCACGGGCCGCGTCGGCCTGCCCGTCGGCCAACAAGGCGCGTGCCCGCTGCAGGATCACTCGGCCGTGCATCGCAATCTGGTCCGGTGCCGCGTCGATCATCGCCAGGCAGGCGGCGGGTCGACCCGCCGCCACCAGTTGGTCGGTTGCCTCGATCAGTAGTGGCAGACAGGTCGGCGCCTGGGCAACGGCGCGGGCGTACAGTTCCGCGGCGCGCGGCTGATCGTCCCGGTTACCGGCGAGCAGCGCCAGACCGCGGGCCGCCCAGGGCGTCGATGAGAGCTGGTCGGAGCGCAGGTAGCCGAGGTGCGCTTCCTCAAGGTCTCCGCGCGCGTGGGACCGAATGGCGTTCATGAGTTGGCCCCACCAGCCGTCCGCTGCGCGGTCGAGCACAGGTCCCCAGCGATCCGAGATCGGTGGTATCAGGACATCCGCACCCGCGGCGTCCTGGTCGACCTCGCCAGTGTGAGCCAGCGCGACGAGGTGGCGGAAGCCGTCGGATCGCGGTCGTCCGAACGGGGTGCCTCGCACGGTGTCGGGATCCTCGCCGCGCAGCACGAGTTCAGCCTCGCCGGCGCCAGAGCCAGCCGTCATCTGCCGCGGCGCCGCATCGGCGACCTCCGCTAGCCACCAGCGATGCCACGCATTGAGCTCCTCCTCGGGAACCGCCCGGGCCACCAGCTCGGCGACCTCGCCGAGCGCGTCCGGCCAAGAACCGTGTACCGCTCCCGGTGGAACTTCGATCGGCACGTAGGCCTCCGCCCAGCTGATCTGGGCGCTCCCCTCCAGCCGCAGGTGCTCGAGTTGCGTCGTGGTCAGGCCGGCCTGGATCTCCAGGTAGCGCGACCCTAGCCCGCACAGCCACTCCTCCCAATGCCGGCCGCCGGCCGCCGTGCCCCAACAGAACAGCTTGCGGCCGCGCAACTGAGCGGTCGAGGTCTGGACCAGCCCTCGGCCGTCGGCCTGAACGGCGGCGATCCAGGGACGGCGCTCGGTAGGCATCTGGAAGAAGTAATCAGCGGCTCGCTGCGCCGACAGCGGATAGCTGACATCGGTGGCCGGATCGTCGGCGGCGAAGGGGACGTCGACGGGCGCAATGGATCCGTCGTAGGTGGTCCGCCAGGCTTGAGCGGCGGGCGCCAAGACTCGCACGCCCGGTTCCTCCGGAGCGGCGATGTTCGTCCACCAGTAGAGCGGTTTGGCGTCGGGGTCTGGGTTGCGGACGCGGACGAAAGCGAGCAGCAGGAGACGGTCGGCCGGCATCAGCAGATCAACCGAGAACACGAGATCTCGGGTGCGTTCCCACTCCCAGATCCGCAGAGCGGCTCCACGGCTGGACCGCACGCTGCCCGTGAAGACCGGACGGCTCGTTGTGGCCGAGTGGCCGGTGGAGCCGAGGTTCCACTCGATCCCACCGGCGAACCAGGCGTCGGTGAGTGCGAAGTTGGCGAACTGCAGGCGCCGGTTGGTGAACACCAGATCCCGGTCGACCGCCAGGTCGCGCAGCGACCAGAGCCGGCCCCCAAGGCCTGGAAGCACGAGCGCCTCCAGCCGGCCGTTGGTGAGCTGGATTGCGGGGATATCGCGAGGCCGCACGTCGCGGCGGTAGACGTTCTGCAACGCGTACGGCAGCGGATTGGTCAGACGGCCGTACGCGATCCGCCCGCGCATATCGGCTGGCAGGTCGGGAGAAGCCGAGGGGTCGGGAAGCCGCTGCAGCCCGCTGAACGGTGGCAGCGGCGAGTCCGGGCCGAGTTCGGCGGCGAGCAGCCGGAGCGTGGTCTGGCTCACCACTCCAGCCGGCATGCTCTCGACCCTAGCTACCCGCCACGGTGGCGCCGCAAGATCATCAGGCGTGGTGCGCTGCGCGGTGGCGGGCGAGCACGTCGAGGCCGAAGTCCGAAGTGGGATCGCGCCACACCGAGTGAGCATGGTTGGCGTTGCTCTGGGTGTTGTCCCACTCGATCAAGAGCCGGGGACCCTGCAGCCGGTAGTAGTGCGGCTCACCGGGGGCAGTCGGTCCCGCCCAGGCGAAGTGGACGGCGTTGAGGGCAGAGTCGTCGTAGTAGCGGGCGAGCGGGGACACCCCGACTGGTGCGCGGTCGAGGTAGGTGGCGAGGAGAGCCCGTAGCATCTCTCGTTGCTCGGCGTCGAACTCCGCGGCCGGTACGCCCTTGGGCTCGATCGAGTACGCAATGGCCTCGTGTTCGACGTTACTCAGCTCAGCGACCTCCTCGATGACGTCGCTGAGCGACTGGAACTTCGCCTGCTGCACCGGATCGGAAAACCGCTCGTCGCGATAGATGCCGACCAGCGGGATGAGCCGGTCGCCGTCGGTGACATCGGTGCGGTTGGCGGTGACGAAATCGGACGGGGCCGTGGGCAACAAGATCGCGCGAGCGGTGAGGTCTTGCCGCAGCGACCGCACCAGGTCCCGGCCCAAGTCCTCCATCCGGGCGAGTGGGCGGTTCACCGCTCCTCCGAGCAGCGGCGACGCGGCGGGATTCGCACCCAGGAAGCACGGCGTCGTCGCGACGAGCACGCCCTCCGCCACTAGGTTGTTCAGCGAGACGTGGTGACCACCGAAACGCCAACCCCACAAACCTTTGTCGCTAGGGGTGCCGAAGACCCGCAGGTAATACATCGCGGGGTCGCGGCCGCGTTCCCGATCGAAACGGGCCACGAACCCCTCGACGTAGTCCAGGACGTTCTCCAGGCCCATGATCGTCGCGACCGTCACGTACGCAGCGGGGGATAGCCCGGTCGAGACGAGCCCCATTGCGGCCCGCTGCTGTGCGGGTCGCTGCTGATGGATGGTGAGGCCGCCGTGGTCGGTCGGCGTGTAGAACCAGCGGCGGCGTTCATTGTCTTCAGGGTCGTCGGCGGGAACGGCTCCCTGGCCGATCGTGCGCTGCTCGGCGTCGAGGGTGTCCAGCCACGCGCTCGCTGCCTCGGCCATCCGATCCGCCACCTCGCGGCGGGCGGCGACATCGTCGCTGACGGTGCCCATATCGGCCATGTTAGGAATCTAACCCGGGAGGAGCGGGTCCACCGATTGGGGGACACAGTGCAGGGGAGGGCTTCCTACGTCGAGAATGTCGATGTGGAAACGCTCTCCGCAGGCTATGACGCCGAGATGTGGCACGAGCTGTACGTGATGGTCGGCGGTGCCGCCGGCGCCCTTACCGGCCTGCTGTTCGTCGCGGTGTCCATCAACCTGGATCGGATCATTGGTGGGATTGGCCTCCCGCGACGAGCGGCCGAGACCCTCACGATCATGGTCGGGGTGCTCATCCTCGCTGTCTTGATGCTGGTTCCACAGTCCAGGATGGCGCTGGCCATAGAGACTCTCGTGCTGGGACTCGTAGTTTTGCTGATCATGATCGCTCGGTTGCGAATGCCGCGAAAGCCTGATCAGCCGGCGTACCAGCACTATGTGCCAGCGGTGGTCCTCACTGCATTCGGGCTGCCAATCGTCGCTGGAGCGATCAGCTTGCTGCTCAGTGCTGGCGGCGGGCTTTACTGGTTCGTTCCTGCCGTGATGCTTGGCTTCATCGGATCTGTCGCAAACGCATGGGTGCTGCTCATTGAGATCTTGCGTTAGCCCTGGATGCTGCGACTACGTGAGATAAACCCCCGTCGCGGATCAGCGTCGGCGGCGACCCCATCCGATCTCGAGGATTTCGACTGTCGGCGGTTGTGGTGAGTAGCTTTCCTTGGTCAGCCATCTCGAGGGAGGCTCGATGACGGATTCGTCCCAAGAGCCGAAGGTCTGGAAGCTCGTCGGCAACACCTCAGGAGTGTGGCGAAGGTCATCGACGAGCCGGTGGTAAGCGATCCGGTTACCGAGCTGCCGGGTGGCTGACATCCAGGTGTCCGTGGCCAGAAGGTGCTCGACACGGCGAAGGTCGGCGCATAGTTTGCGCCGCCGTTCCATCTGCCACAACTCATCTTCGTCGCGGTCGCCTTCTTCTGCTCGTGTCCAGTGGGTCGTTGCCCAGTCGCTGACGCGTCTGGCCAGCCGGGCAAGGGCACGTCGCGACGCGGGCCATCTGAGTAGGAGCAGGGCGACAAGCAGCCCGAACACGACCAATGGCCCGTCGAGCCCTGTCATATCGATCACCGCCGAATGTCGCGTCCGATGCAACCTCCCTCCAGATTGATCGTTGGATGCGTCCTTGACAAGACTTTGGGGATACCGTGCGATCACGGCTGCGGCGGCTGTCATTCGTCCGCCGACCGTCGCCTGACGTGATTGACAACGGGAGACTCACATGCCACTGGATCCCCGCGACATTGCCCGGCTGCGCAACGTCACGACCCGATCGATCAGTCCAGAGAACTTCGACGGCGCCAAGGGCGGCGGCGGACGAGCGACCGACGGCACCGGGGCGTACGCCGCCCGCGACCTGGGACCTGGCTGGAAGATCTCCCCGTCGGTGATCATCGGCTCCGGTTCCACTTTTCCGATTGCCACGATGGACGGACCCGGTGTGATCACCCACATCTGGCTCACCACGCACCGTGATCACTGGCGGACCTTGGTGCTGCGGGCGTACTGGGATCACGCGGCAGCGCCGGCAGTCGAGGTCCCGATCGGCGACTTCTTCGCCAACGGCTGGGGCCGGTTCGCCCAGGTGAGCTCCAGCATGATCGCCGCCAACCCGCACGGCGGCTTCAACTCCTACTGGCCGATGCCCTTTCGACGGGCCGCCCAGCTCACCGTGGAGAACATCGGCGATGCCGACGCCACGCTGTACTACCAGGTCACCTACGAGACTGATCGTGACGTCGAAAGGCTCGGCTACCTCCACGCCCAGTTCCGCCGCGACAACCCGCTTCCCGTAGGTCACACGTACGTGATCTTGGACGGCGTCGCCGGTCGCGGCCACTATGTCGGCACCTACCTCGCCTGGGGCGTCAACAGCCCCGGCTGGTGGGGCGAGGGCGAGCTCAAGATCTACCTCGACGGCGACGAGGACTACCCGAGCATCTGCGGCACCGGCACCGAGGACTACTTCGGCGGCGCCTGGAACTTCGACATCCCAGGCCGTGGCTACACCGAATTCACCACGCCGTACCTCGGCATGCCCCAGGTGATCCGGCCCGATGGCCTCTATCAGAGCCAGCAGCGCTTCGGTCTCTACCGCTGGCATGTACTCGACCCCATCCATTTCGCCAGCGACCTGCGCGTCGAGATCCAGGCGCTCGGCTGGCAGTCACGCGGCCGCTACCGTCTGCTGCAGGACGACATCGCCTCGACGGCGTTGTTCTACCTCGACCAGCCCAGCACGCGGCGACCCGTGTTCCCACACGTCGACGCGTTGCAGACTGATTGACGGGCCAGAGCTCCATGACGCTAGACGTTATTAACGCGATACGTTATGCTTACGTGTCGTGATCCAGTCGTTCGCCGATGCGGACACGGAACGGGTCTGGCGGCGTGAGCGCGTGCGGCGGTTCGGCTCGGATCTGCAACGGATGGCGAATCGGAAGCTGTTGATCATCGATGCTGCGGAGACGCTCAACGATCTGCGGGTGCCGCCCGGGAATCGGCTGCTGCGACTCCGGGGAAATCGGTCGGGACAATACAGCATCCGGATCAACGACCAGTGGCGGATCTGCTTCAGCTGGAGTACTGCCGGAGCAGCTGACGTCGGGATCACTGACTACCACTGAAAGGTGCAAACGATATGAGCAGCGTGCATGACCCGATTCATCCTGGAGAGGTCCTGCTCGAGGAGTTTCTTCGCCCGCTGGGGATCAGTCAGTACCGGCTGGCACAGGCCATCGGAGTGCCACCGCGTCGGATCAACGAGATTGTGCACGGCAAGCGCGCGATCAGCCCGGACACGGCTCTGCGGTTGTCCAGAGCACTCGGTACCTCAGATCGCTTCTGGATGAACCTGCAAACCCGCCATGACCTCGATGTCCAGCTTGAGAATCACCGCGACGAACTCGACAAGATCGGAAGCTTGGTCGCCTAAACCTTTGTGCTAACCGACCCCGCTCTGCGAGTGCGTTCCCACCCAGTCGACGAACGGTCGCGTGGCGCGCCAATCGGAACGGATCGTGGCGAGCAGCTTCGGCGTGTGGATCACCCCATCGACGCCATAGTTCTTGTGCAGCACGAGGGACTTGTGCCGCAACAGCTCGATGCGGGGGTGGTCAGCTGCGTATCCCTGCGGCCTCGTCTTGAGCGTCTCGCCACCGCGTGTCCAGCCCTTTCGCTCCAGTCCGGCGACAAGCTCCGACAGGTCCTTTCCGCTGCCGTCGTCGGCGATCGCCCTTCTGATCCCGGCGAGCGCCTCGGAGGAGGCCTCATGGTAGCCGACCGCGGTATAGACGCCAGCAGACGAGATTTGGATGTACCAGCCCGACCCGCTGCTTGCCGCGACGTAAGCGCCTTGGTGGTTCTTGTACGGCGTCTTGTCCTTGGAGAAACGCACGTCGCGATACGGACGGAATATCTTGGCCGGACCGAACTCCTCTTCCAGCGCACCGGTGAGCTCGATCATCGGTGCCTTCACGCATGTCTCGTAGACGTCCTTGTGAGCGGTCCAGTACGACTTGGTGTTGTCCAGCTCGAGGTCGTCGTAGAAGTCGAGCGCCTCGTTGCGGAAGCCGGTGAACGTCATGGCTCTGACACTAATGTGGTGTGGTGAGCACGCCCTCGTTGCATTGCGACGTTTGTGTCGGGTCGACTGCGACGGTCGATGCCCACGCCGTCTGACCTGCTCCCGCATCTGCGCCGCGCTCGCGACCTCATGGACAGCTGCTACGCCGATGAGCTCGATGTCGGCATCGTCGCGCAGCGGGCTGGGGTATCGAAGTACCACTTCATCCGCAGCTTCAATGCGGAGTACGGCCAAACCCCGGCGCAGTACCTCGCATACCGCCGCATCGAGCGCGCCCAGGATCTGCTACGTGCCACGAACCTGACGGTCACCGAGGTCTGCATGCTGGTGGGCTATACGAGCCTCGGGTCGTTCAGTGCGAAGTTCCGCTCGCTTGTGGGCGAGACGCCGTCGATGTTCCAGCAGCGTTATGGCGGCCGGGGTGTCCCGCACATTCCCGGCTGTTATGTGTTCATGCGCGGCCTGCAGGAGAGAGCAATTCCGGAGAAGCCGGCCGAAGGGTCTGGGTACTAGCGTTCCAGCCATGATCACGAACGTTTCCCTGGTGACCGTCTACGTCACGGACCAGGACGAAGCCAAGAAGTTCTACACCGAGGTGCTCGGGTTTGAACCCCGCGCCGATGCCAGCTTGGGCGACTTCCGTTGGGTCACTGTCGGGCATCCCGACCAGCCCGAGCTGGAGGTCACGCTGATGGTGCCCGGTCCTCCGCTCGACGACGAGATGGCAGACGTCGTACGCCGTGCGCTCGCCAACGGCCGCATGGGCGGCCTCGGTCTCAAGGTCGACGACTGCAAGAAGACCTATGAGGACCTGAGTGCCAGGGGCGTGGAGTTCCCGCAACCGCCGTCAGACCGGCCGTACGGCGTGGAGGCAGTAATGCGCGACAACAGCGGCAACTGGCTGGTGCTGGTCGAGCCCAAGTCAGGGGCCTAGCAGAGGCACGCCCAGGGCACCGGACAGACACGCAGCCAGCGCGCTAGCGCAGGCATCCCACTCGCCGTCATGTCGAGAGCCAGTCCCTGCCACCGACATTGTCGATATGGCGCTGCTGGCCAAGGATGTCTGGTGTGTGGCCTTCTGATGCTGACTCGCTGATCAACTATCAGCAAGCACTGGCCGCCGCCGCGCCTGATCCGGTGAACTTGAATCCCAGCACCGCCATGATCGGCGGTTGCTGGGTGTGCTTTCCGCGTGCGCTTGCCGGTCCTGGAACTGATCATGACCGAGCATGGTCTGCAGCAGTGATCATGTTTGGCGGCCGGGTGATCGAGCGGCAGGTGATCAGCGGTACCACGGACGCTCCCTATGTGCCTGGGCTGATGGCCTTGAGAGTCGGTCGGCTGATGGAGCGGACCGTACGGGCGCTGTCCGGTGATCTTGATGCGTTGCTGCTGGACGCGACTGCTGGTGATCATCCACGAAGAGCCGGGCTGGCGCTGCATCTCGGTGCCGAGCTGGATATCCCGACAGTTGGAGTGACACATCGTCCGCTGATTGCGTCCGGCGAGTGGCCGAATGATCATCGAGGCGCCATGAGCCCGCTTCGAATCGGTGACTCGGTGGTCGGGTGTTGGCTGCGCACTCAAACAGGAGTCCGGCCCTTGGCGGTGCATCCAGGCTGGCGCGTCGATTTGGACACCGCCGTTGAGGTCATCACCATGCTGACCAGACGACGTCGCACGCCCGAACCGTTGCGTCGAGCCCGTCAGCTTGCCCGCCGCGCCCGTGCCGGAGTTCGTGAGACGAGCAACCCGTATTGATGCGACGTGCCGAAGAGGTGGCTCGGCTATGCTGCCGGTCATGCTTATCCTCGGGCTCATTTTGTTCGGCATGCTCGTCGGTGCCGGCGCGCAACTGATCTTGGGCAAGTCGGCCAAGGGCGTCGACTGGACGCTGGCGTTGGTAGCCGGACTCGTCGGGTCCTTCGTGGGCGGGCTGCTGATCAGCCTGTTGTCGGGAGACGGGCTCCAGTTCCAAGCCAGCGGCATCATCGGGTCGCTGGTCGGTGCATTGCTGGTCACCGCGGGATGGCAGTGGTATCGCCGCCGCAGCAGGGCCTCCCACGCCTGACGGCGGTGAAGCCGCCGTAGATTAAGTTCGCGTTGGCGAACATCTCAGTCGTTCCAGGTAGTGATCTGGAGCGTCGCAGAGCGGCCGGTACGGTCGACGACGGTGATCAAGCTCTTAGTAGTCTCCGAGGACGTGGTCCTCACGCACAGCATCGAGCCGACGGTCAGCTGATTCCACGGGATCGGCTTGCCTGTTGGTTCTGGGTAGTCCAATGCCGAACAGGTGTCGTAGCGTTCGGGCGCGGGCTCGGCGAGGGCGACATACGACGTACCGGGTTCGAACAGGAGGCCGGCTTCCGTCCCGACCATTGACGCGTGGTCGCCGGATGAGGTGAACGACGTGCCTTCCTCGTCCAGGGCAACTCTGGTGCCGGGTTCGACAACCACCTGGCCCTGCTTCGTGACGGTCGGACTAGCCGAGGAGCTTGTCGTGGACGGCTCGCTGAAAACGCCCAGGAAAACGGCTATCGCCAAAGACACCAGAACCAGGAGGCTCATGCCGCCAACCACAATGCCCACCACCCAGCGGCTGCTCAGCTGCTCCGCGTCCTGTGGCTCCTCGGGAGAAGAAGTTTCTCCCTGGCCCGGATCAGTCCTGGCTCGGTGTTGCCTCCGCGGCCCTGACTGCTCATGGCGCGGCGGGGGCTCAGAATTCTCCCAGGGGTCCCAAACATCGTCCGGCTGGGATGCCGAGGTCGTCGGCCCGGGATCGGGTTCAGCCTCGGCTACCCGCCGTTGAGGATTGTCTCGGAGCCAGGCGTCGTACGCCGCCCGATTGTTACCGAGGGCATCATGTGCGTCGTTGACCAGCTGCGCTAGCCGAGTCACGCCTCCCGTGTCGGAATGTTGGCGTTTGATGGCCGCCCGATAGGCCGCCTCGATCTCCGCGGCGGTGGCGGTCGGCGCGACCCCCAGGATTTCGTAGGCACTGAGTCCTCCCAGGTGCGCGAAGTTCTTGGGCATGTCACGTACCGACGACGCGTTCCACTGCGAACCGGTGGCAGGTCAGATTCCAGTGGGCGTTGGCGACAGTGTGACCGACCGGCACTTGCTGCGTGCCGATGGCGGCAGTGACGAAGTGGCGCCCCGCTAGCACGAGCATGTAGATGTCGAGGCGGTGGGGGCGACCTCGGTACCAGTACTCGCAGCGTCGTACCGGGTCCTTGGCGCTGAAGGGTGCTTGCAGGAGCTCCTGGACCTTCGGCGGCAGGTTCCCAAGTTGTCCAGCATCGCGGGTCGAGAGGCCGAGGTCACTCGGCTGCGGTAGTGACCGCTTGGCTCCAGCTGCGACTTTCGGCACAGCAACGCTGTCTCGGCCCGGTCGGTGCTCGACTTGCATTTTCTTGTGCGAGCCCGGCACGAACTCATAGCGATTCAGCACGTACACCGGACGTCCCGCGGAATCGATTCTTGGTTCCGCGATGCAGAACGCCCGAGTGCCAAGGACTACAGCACGCGGACGATTTTCAACGGAGGAAGACTCCTCCTCCGTGAACCACTCGAGTACATCGCCTGCCAGCTCACCCAGTCGATCCCGGGTCTTTGCCGACATGGCTGCCCAGGTCTCCTCTCGCGTTGGGCGACTACTGCCCAGCGGTAGACCTGATCCCTGGTAGGTCGGTGTAGGCGGTCCGCTCGGTCGACTTACCCGCGCTGGCTTGCTCGACGGGGTTCGCGGGGCCGGGACAGCATCGTCCTCCTGCGGAACGAGTCCTCCCGAAGGCACACCTTCCTGGCTCATCGCTTCTTTCTACTATGCAAGTGACTTGTGGGTCGAGCCGCCAAAAGTCACTGCGAACGAGTCACGATCTCGGCAACCTCTGCGTCGCTCAGCTCAATGGGATTCGCTCGCATGCTGCTGGCCTTCTGAGCGGCTGTCACAACCGGCTCAATCTCGGCCTCATTGAGTCCGTAGCTTCCCAATCCGGGAATCGACAGCGCGGCGGTGAGATCTTGAAGCCAGGCAATTGCGTCCTCCACGCTTGCATTCGGCTGGCCGGTAAGCAGGCTCGCCACCTCAGCCATTCGCTGCAGCACAGGATGCTCCGGGGCTCGCTCACGCAACGCCCGCAGGTTGATCTCCATGGTTGCGGCGAGGACGGCGGCGCAGACGGCACCGTGGGGCGCGGAGAGGCGAGCACCGGCGGCGGCCGCAAGGCCATGGACGGCGCCCAGGCCGGAATTGGCCAGGCACAATCCGCCGAACAGGCTGGCGAGCGCAAGATCTTCGCGTATCGCCGGATCCTCCATTCCCTCCTGGTACGCCCGGCGCAGTGATCGGGCGGAGCGACGGATCCCGTCCCGCGCCAACGCATCACTGAACGGATTGGCGCGCCGCGACAGCAGCGGCTCGATGAGCTGGGAAAGCGCATCCATGCCGCTGGCCGCGATGGTAGGCGCTGGCAAGCCGATCAACAGATCCGGATCGACCACGGCAACCTTGGGCAACATCAGCGGGCTGCGCAGGCTCGCCTTGACCCCGCCGCCGGACAGCACCGAGTTACGGGTCACCTCCGAGCCCGTTCCAGCGGTGGTCGGCGCTGCGACGCAGGGCAAGCCGGGCCTCTCGATAGGGCGGCCGGCACCAATGACCTCAAGATGTTCCCGAGGGTCGGTGCCCGTAGTGGCCAGCACGGCGACAGCCTTGGCGACATCGATCGCGCTGCCGCCGCCGTATCCGAGTACGGCGTCGCAGCCAGTCTCGGTCAGCAGTTCCAGCGCGGCGCGGACCCGCTCGATCGACGGCTCGGTCACGACTCCAAACGTGATGCTTGAGACTCCTGCTTCCCGTAGCGCCGACCGGACGGCATCCGCACGGGATGTGGTACGGCCCGTGACGACCAGGACCCGGCTGGCCCCAAGCCCGAGAAGTGCCTCCGGCACCTCGCTGACCCGGCCAGCCCCGAAACGTATGTCGGGCGGGACTGCGAGATCGAAGCGAATCACCGACTACCAGTCCCTGTCGTCCGGTGAGGTGTTGACATACCGGGTCGCCTGGCGAGGTCGGGCCATCATGGTCGCCACGATGTCGCGCCACCGCTGATAATGCCCGGTGTCCTTGTGCGCTGCAGCGGCCGCGTCGTCTCGATAGATTTCGACGAGGACCACGTGAGCGGGATCGGTTCGATCGCTGAGCACATCGAATCGCACCACGCCCCGCTCGTCGCGGCTCGCAACGGCGTTCTCCTCAGTGGCGGCGAGGAAACCTTCGAGCTGATCAGGGATGACCGCGACATCAACATGGACAATAAACAGGCTGTTAGGCACGAGCTGACCCTATCGTCCCTGGCTCTTCGGTTTGATCTTGACTCGAATGGCCCGATAGACGATCCCGACCGCGAACACCACGGTTCCACCAAGCACCGCGCTTAACGGCAACGTCAGCACCAAAGTGCCGCAGCCAGCAATGCCGATGATCTGGAGGGCGCGCGGGAATCGGCGTCGATCGGAGGATTGCGTGTACGCAGCAACGTTGGCGATCAAGTAGTAGATCAAGACCCCGAATGATGAGAAGCCGATCGCATCCGGCAGGTTTGTCAGCATGATCAGGACGCACACCATTCCAGCCACAGCGATCTCGGCATGATGCGGCACCTGATGACGATCATGCACAGCTGCCAACCAGCGCGGCAGATCGTCGTGGCGTGCCATCGCCAGCGTGGTTCGGCCTACGCCCGCGATCAACGCGAGCAGGGCACCGAGCGCCGCGGCCGCGGCTCCTAGCCGCACCGGCAAGCCGGCCCACGCCCAACCCACAGCATGGACCGCGGCCGCTAGCGGCGCAGGGCTCGCGGCCACTCCGGCCGGGCCGAGGACGACCAGGATGGAAACTGCCACCACCAGATAGATCGAGACGGTGATGGTGAGAGCGGTCAAGATCGCACGGGGAATGGTGCGTTCAGGCTCGCGAACCTCCTCACCCATGGTCGCGATCCGGGCATAGCCGGCGAACGCAAAGAACAGCAGCCCGGCCGACTGCAAGATCCCATACCAGCCGCCGGCCAGGAGATCCCAGGACCGAACCGATGTCGCTGCGTCACCGCTGAGGGACGCGGCGACGACCAGCGCCAGGGCGGCGACGACGATGATGATGATGATCTTGGTCAGTCCTGCCGTCCGGGTGACCCCGTGATAGGTGACCGCAGCCAGGATGATCACCGCCGCAACTGCGATCGGCCGCTCCCACCCTCGTGGCGCAACGTAAGCGGCGAAGGTGAGCGCCATCGCTGCGCAACTGGCGATCTTCCCGACGACGAATCCCCAGCCGGCAAGAAAACCCCACCACGGACCCAACCGCTCGCGACCGTAGATGTAGGTACCGCCGGAGGTTGGATACTGAGCGGCCAGCTGGGCCGACGCGGTGGCGTTGCAATATGCGACGACGGCAGCGACCGCAAGTCCGATCAGCAAGCCAGCGCCTGCAGCGCGGGCAGCCGGGGAGAAGGCGGCGAACACACCGGCGCCGAGCATCGAGCCCAGCCCGATGATCACCGCATCCAGCGTGCCGAGCCGTCGCGCCAGTTCAGGCTGGGTCACCAGTCCATCTCAGCAGCCGGGGATGCGGCGGACCACGTACCCACGCTGCTGAAGGTTGGCAATGATCTGCGGCAGCGCTGCAACGGTCTGGGAGCGGTCGCCGCCGCCGTCGTGCATGAGTACGATGCTGCCCGCCCCGACTGCCGGCGCAGTGGCAGCCTTGACGATCTTCTTCGAGCCCGGGCGGCTCCAGTCCTTGGTATCGGTGGTCCACAGCACCTCGCGAAGGCCCTGCTGGGCCAAGATGCGCCGCACCCTCGGGTCAGTGGCGCCAAACGGTGGCCGTAGACAGCCGCTGCGCGGTCCGCGCGCGACTTCGGAACGGATCTCTCCGGCTGTCAGCGTGGTGAGGTCTAGATGGCTGTACGTGTGATTACCAATGTTGTTTCCTGTGGCCCGCACCTTGGCGGCTTCTGCAGGATGTTCGGCTTGGCGGAAGCCGAGCTCGAAGAAGGTGGCTGTGGAGTGGGTGGCCCGGAGGATATTGAGAACGGCCGGTGTGTACTGGCTGGGTCCGTCGTCAAAAGTGAGGTAGACGGTGCCGCCACCCTTCGCTGGCGGCACGTTCGGCTGGAATTCTTCCTTGCTCCGAGGCGGGGCTTTCGGATGACTCGGCTGGGACCTGGGTTTGCGGGCTACCGGCGCTTGGGTGCGGAGCGGCTCAGCTGCCGGGGTTTTGTCGGCGCCAGCTGTCGGCGGTGCCGATGCGATGGCAGATGGTGGTGCGCCGACCGCGCCGCTGCGGGTGGTGTCCTCGCCAGTGGCCACTGTGGCGACTCCAAGTACGAGCACGACCAGCAGCAAGCCGATGATCTCTGGAGTTAGCCGGCTCATGGGCTACACAGGCTGCGCGGAAATGCAACTGTGACCCCGAGCAGCGGTACGAGCGGGACTGATCGTCCCCAGGACCCCTTCACCACCGCGTCCGATGGTACGTACGCTGGGGCCGCCTGTCAGCGCGTCCACCCCTTGAGCCAGGGTTTGGCCGTTGCTACAGCACTCGTACGCGCAAGAGAGAGGTCAGGAATGGAGTATCGCGAGCTAGGTGGCACCGGTCTGAAGGTGTCGGTTGTCGGCTATGGGACTGCGCCGCTGGGTGGCATGTTCGGCAGCAGCGACGAGGAGCGTGGGTTGGAGTCGGCGTATCGAGCACTTGACGCCGGTATCAACTTCTTCGACAGCAGCCCTTTTTACGGCAGGGGGCTTGCCGAGGAGCGGCTGGGCAAGGTGCTGCGCGGGCGGCGTCACGAGATGATCGTCGGCACCAAGGCCGGTCGGTATGGAGATGCGGAGTTCGACTTTTCCGCAGAGCGAATCCGGCGCGGCTTCGAGGAGAGCCTTCGCCTGTTGGGCACGGACTACGTCGACATCTTGCAACTGCACGACGTCGAGTTCGTCGACCTGGAGGGACCAATCGGGGAGGGATACGGTGAGCTGGTCCGGCTCCGGGATGCGGGCATGTGTCGCTTCATTGGCATGACCGGATACCCCACTGCGACGACCCGGAGGGTGATGAGTGAGTGCGATCTGGACGTCACCCTCAGTTATGCACATTGCACGCTGCTGGACGACTGCTTGACAGAAGAGGTTCTGCCGACGGCTCAGGAACGGGGGGTCGGCGTGATCAACGCCGCTGCGGTCGCCCTAGGACTGCTCACCAAGGCAGGGCCGCCACCGCACATAGCTCGACTGGTCGGGGAGGAGATCCGTGCGGCCGCTCGCCGTATCGTCGAGGTGTGCCAGCGTCAGGGCGCCGACGTGAGTTTTCTGGCCAACCAATACTCCATCCAGCGGTCGGGCTGCGCCACCACGCTGATCGGTACCACCAAGCAGCGGCACCTCGACTCGGCAGTGGCGGCTGCAGCGAAGCCGATCGATGAGGAACTACTCGCCGACGTACTGACTTCTGTCGGGCCCGACCGACGCCGCCATTGGATGAGTGGCCTGCCGCAGAACAACTAGGTTGGCCTGTCGGTGCCAAGCCAGGTGTCGAGGTTCGTATTGTCGGCTCCCAACAATGGCGGTGGCTGATGGTGCTGGAGGGTGGTTTCGACCTCCTTGTCGCCGCTGATCTCGAAGAAGCGGAGCGGTGGACCGGGCAGCTGAATCGGTCCGAGCGAGGCGTGCTGCACATCGATGATGAGTCCCTGGGACCTGGTCTGCTCCCACGCGTAGACCTCGTCGATGCTCCGCACCAGTCCGGCTGGGACGCCTGCAGCCTCCAGACGGGCGAGGACCTCGGCCGCGGTAAGCACCGAGAAAGCTTCCTCGAGGATCCTGATGACGTCGGCGCGCCGTGTGACTCGTTGCGGGTTGGTCGCCAGGTCCGCACCAACGTCCAACCCGAACTCGCTGCTGAGCCTCTGCCACTGGGCGTCGTTCCCGCAGGCGATCTGGATGACGCCCTCTCCACAGCGGAACAGCCCGTACGGGGCAATGGAGGGGTGGTGGTTGCCGCGGGCCTCACCTCGCAGACCTGCGACGGTCCAGGCGGTGCCTTGATAGCCATGGGAGGCAACAACGGCGGCGAGAAGTGATGTCCGCACGATCTGGCCGCGGCCGGTGCGGCTCCGCTCGTGCAGTGCTGCGAGCACGCCGTACGCGCCGTAGCAGGCCGCCAGGAGATCAGCGATAGGCACTCCGACGCGCTGTGGATCGTCCCGGCGGGAGCCGGTCACAGACATCAGGCCGGCCTCGCCTTGGGCGATCTGGTCGTAGCCTGGACGCCCGCTTTCGGGTCCGTCATGTCCGAATCCGCTGATTGCCAGAACCACCAGCCGCGGATTCAAGGCCATCAATGCCTGATTGGTCAGACCGAGCCTGGCCATGACGCCGGGTCGAAAGTTCTCGATGAGCACGTCCGCTTTGGCCAGCAGCTGCCGCAGCTGCTCCAGGTCGTCGCTGTCCTTCAAGTCGAGCGTGATGGACACCTTGTTGCGGTTCGCAGTCAGGAAGTACGTAGATACTGGCTGGCCGTCGGAGCCGTCGACAAAAGGTGGCCCCCAGCTCCGCGTCTCGTCACCCTCAGCAGGGCGCTCGATCTTGATCACTCGTGCCCCGAGGTCGCCGAGCATCATGGCCGCGTGCGGGCCGGCAACGGCGCGCGAGAGGTCGATGACGAGCAGGTCTGAGAGCTGGCCCTTCACGCGGCCAGCCGTGCGCCTAGGTCGCTGGTCACACGGGCGACGTTGATCGTGGGAGGGAAGGCACCGATCGAACCCGGCTGCGCCAAGGACTCCGCAAATGTCCTATCGGCGAGAACGAGATAGACCAGTTCGCCCTCATGCTCGGCGATGGTCCGATTCAGTTCCTCGGGCGTCGACACCTTGAGCAGCTCAGCGAGCCTGGTCCGCACTCGTACCGGATCCGCGCTGATCATGGCCGCGATCCGAGCCACGGCGTCGTCGTTGGTAGCTCCGAAGGCTCCCACCTCGACCAAATCCTGCGGATCCGGTAGTGGCGCCTGTAACAAGGCCAGCAGATCGACCCGACCCACCCCGTAGTCCGGGTCCCACCCTGGCGGTACCACGCACACCCCCGGCCAGCGCAAGGTTGTCAGAAAAGCAGCCTGGATCCGCCTCGTCCCGTATCTGTTGATCAACGACTGGCGGCCGTGATGCGCCAGCCACAGCGCGGCAGCAGCAGCCAGGTGTGCGACGGCGTACGAGGTGCCGTTGGCCATCCGCACGACGGGGGTCTTGTCGTCGTACGCCGCGACGTGGACGCACGAGCCGGGCATGCTCACGTCGACCGCGATCCCGCGTGAGGAGTCGACCCAGAGGGTGTCGCCGGGTCCTGTGGCGGCCACCGCTAGACAGTTGTCGTAGCTGGCAGGCGCGGTCACTACCTGGACATAGTTGCCGGCTGCGGCCATCACGATCATTCCAGCGTCGACGGCCCGCTGAATCTCGCCCTTCAGCCCGAAGAATCCCTTGCCGCCAAGGCTCATCGACACTACGTGACAGCCCACGTGCCGCGCATGCGCGACCGCCTTGGCCACATCGGTGTCGAATACCTGGACCACGCTCTCGGTAGCGCGGATCGGCACCAGAAGCGCTCGGCCGGCCAGACCGACGATCCCTTCAGTGGGTGTTCCTTGTCCGACGATGACGCTCGCTGTTCGCGTGCCGTGTCCGGGGTTGGGCAACGGCCACGCTGGGTTGGGAATGAGATCATCGATCGCGTCGTCATCGCCGTCGATGACGTCGCGGTCCCGGTTGAGGTCCAATCCGGCAGCGCCCAGGTTGGGATGCAAGGTGTAGCCGGAGTCTGGCTGGCCGACGCTTATTCCGACACCGCCGCGGGTAGCGCTCGACATCTGCGCCATCGCCTCCGGCCAGTGCAGGATTTTGTGGACCCAGTCCAGTGGCGGCGGACTGTTGACACATGGGTTGTCGCCGAAGGCCCCGATCACCGGGTCGATGTCCACCGGGACCGGCACATCGGCCTCAACCCGCTGGAACTGCTCGCTTCGATACAACGCCAGGGCTGCTTCGTGCGACGTGCGGGCGTGCTCGGGAGTGCCGACAGGGTGCTCGCTTCTCGCAGTGAGGAGAAACAACCGGCTACTCCGGGTGAGCCGCTGTACGCGCCACCCGGCGCCAAGTCTCTCCTGGACGATCTTGCTGATCTCGGCATTCCGCTGAGCCGACTTCGGCAGCACGACAACTCGGATTTGATGCGCAGAGTCAACCGCCATCGCAAACCTCACACATGGGCCAGGATCAGCGGGCCTGTCCCGCCGCGCAGTATGGTAGCGATCTCGGTGCGCTGGATAGGGGCGGAGAGGCGCGTATGGGGTTCGCCGGCGAGGGCCAATCTGTCTATCCCATTGTGAATTGCGATCTCTCCGACGTTGTCGGCGCTCCCGGCTTGCCAGCCCCCGACGTCCTGGCTCGCACCATGTCCAAGCGGAATCACTCGTGGAAGTCGGTGGGCGGTCCGGACACTTTGTTTCTGGCCACTTCTACGGCCAGCGCTGGTGCGTTCGAGCCCTTCCAGGAACGCCTCGACCAGGGAGTCGGCAGTCAGCGGGTCCAGACGACCTTCCAGTCGGCTGTCTGCGAGCAGGCGACTCATCAGCAGTTGCTCCGCGGCCGCCCGGTAGTCGGGGCCCGATTTCGCACGGTGTCCTCGCCTTCCGGAAGCGTGGTGCTCGGCGGCCCCGTCGCTGACCTCGAGCGCCGCGATCCGGGGCGAGTTCCACGGCACTCCATCGCAGCGGTGACGCAAGCCGTCCGCGATCAGCTTGAGGTGCCGCCGACCGCGAAGATCGACGTGGAGCGGGTGATCTGGCCGCTTGAGGGTCAAGGCGTGTGGGCGTACCGCGCTCGCGTGACCGATTCCATTGAGCCGATCGACGTCCGCGCGTACGTGCGCGGCGACGAGGGGCTGGGATTGCTTTATGCCCAGGACGTGAGCTGCTCGGCGAACTTCGGTGAGGGACGGGTGTTCCGAAGCAATCCAGGTCGGGATCCGGCGCCTGAGGTAGTGCGGTTGGCGGGCCTGGAGGGCCGACGCGGCGTGCTGAAAACTCCCAATCTGAAGCTCGTCCCTGCGGTCGGCAATGCCGTCACGAACGCCAAACGCGATTTTCGGCTGGAGCCCGCGCAAGGCGGTTTCGAGGAGGTCTGCGCTTTTCATCACATGGCCAAAGCGATGCAGTTCTTCGGCGATCTCTTGGGGCCGGACGTATTCAACGACGAGCTTTTCGGACCGCTCACTATACGAGTTCAGGACCGGACCGTGATGGCTCAGGTTGGTGCATTCTTCCCTGGCCAGAAGATGATCAGACTTGCCGACAGCCCTCATCCCGCGGCGCGGTCCGGCGACATCTGCGTGCACGAGTTCACGCATACCGTCGTCCATCGCATTGCTCGCCTCGACGACGAATTCGCCTCGCCGATCGCACGAGGCCTCAACGAGGGCTTCGCCGATTACGCTCAGGCGACTCTTTTCAACGACCCACGGTTTGGTGATTGGGTGCGCGATGAGCCCGAGGGCGCCCGACGGTGTGACGACAAGACCCTGCGGCTGAAGGCCAATCCACAGGACCCCCAAGATCGCTACAAGGTCGGTGCCGCGTGGGCGGCTCTGCTCTGGGATTTCCGTGCCTCGGTTGGGCCCGGGGTCGCTGACGCCATCGCGTTCCATGCACTGCAGTTCCTGGTGCCGCGGTGCACGTACGAGACCGCACGCCAGGCTTTGCATCATGCCGACCTCGCACTATTTCCGGCGCGCCGGAACGGACGTCATAAAGCCCAGATCGACGAGGTCTTCGATGGGCGGATGGCGTGAGGCCCGCGCTGCGGGCGTGAGAGGCCCAGTTTGCTCGATACGCTCAAAGGGTGCAGGTCACCGTCAGCATCCTGGGCGGAATGATGGACGACGATCGTGTCACCACAATCGCTGGTGATCAACTCGTCGTCACCGATCACGGCAAGATCCGCGCAAAGCGGCGGCTGACGCCCGGCGCTGTTGATCAAGTGGAGCGGCTCGCGAACGAGGTCCTCGGTGTGATCATGCCCAAGCGGGTGTACCCAGAAGCGGTCGACGGCGGCACTACGACCATTGAGATTGCGGCGCAGAAGACTAGGCGTATCGAGCTATGGGCTGGGGAGGATGCCCCCGAACCGGTCTGGGCGCTACTCGATGCCGTCGATGCACTTGTGAGGTCATGACCGGCCGTCTCCGTCATATCCGTTGGGGTAGACGACGGACTTGAGGCTGTTCGGATCCTGGTCGCTCTCCAGTGCCTGGTCGGCGCGCCCAAGGTCGAAACGGCCCGTGACGAGGGAGTCGAGATCAACCAGACCGCTGGCCACCAGGTGAATGCCCGCCGGCCACGTGTCGGTGTAACGGAAGATGCCGGTCACGGTGATCTCGAGGTTCTGGATGTGCTCCACCGGCAGGGGCATCTCCGAGAAGCCAACACCCACCAGTACAGCCGTACCTGCCGGCCGGACTGCCTTGATGCCCGACATCACCGCCTGCGGCGCCCCAGTAGCGTCCACAAAGGCGTTGACGTCCAAACCGGCGGTGGCGACATCGGTCTCGCGCGGATCGAGCACCCGGGTGGCGCCGTACTGCATTGCCCGCTCCCGGCGCTCGGGTACCAGGTCGGTGACGATGATCTCCGCAGCGCCGAATGCCCGTGCGGCCTGAGCAGAGATGATGCCGATCGGTCCCGCGCCCGCGATCAAGATGCTCGAGCCTGGGGTGACTCCTGCCTTGCGCATCGTCGTTATCGCTACCGACAGGGGCTCCAGCAGCGCGGCGGCCTCGTTCGACATGGAGTCCGGCACCTTGTGGGCGAACTCGGTTCGGATGACGCAGTACTCCGCGAACGCGCCGTCGATCGGCGGCGTGGCGTAGAACTCCATGTTCGGGCAGAGGTTGTAGTGGCCGGCGCGGCACTCACGGCACTTTCGGCAGTTCTTCTGCGGCTCGATGGCCACCCGCTCGCCGATCCGAATCTCCGGCACCTCCTCGCCCACCGCGACGATGCGGCCTGACAGCTCGTGACCGAGGATCAGGGGGTCGGTGACGACGAAGTCGCCGATCCGACCGTGTCGGTAATAGTGAGTGTCGGAGCCGCACACCCCAACGGCAGCCACTTTGACCAGCACCTCGTCGCTGGCCATCGGAGGTGTCGGCACGTCCTCGATGCTGAGTGTCAGCGGCGCGGTAAGCACGCTGGCGCGCATCCGCTCCGGGATGGTCGCGGCGGTGGCGGTCTGGGTCATGGCTGTGGTCCCTTCAACGGATGGTGTAGCCGCCGTCGACCAGCAGGTCGACGCCATTGATCATCTTCGCAGCGTCGCTAGCAAGGAAGACAGCGACGGCGGCGATCTCCTCGGGCTCAGCGAACCTTTGGGTGGGGATTTGGGCCTTCAGTGCGTCACCCTCCGGGTTGTCCCAAAGCTCCTTGGCGAGTGGAGTCATCACCACCGTGGGACTGATGGTGTTGGCGGTGACTCCGCGGCCGGCCCATTCCAGAGCCAGCACTTTGGTGAGGCCGACCAGGCCGGACTTGGATGCGCAGTAAGCGAGGTGCCCCGGCAGCGCTATGGTCGCCGCCTGGGAGGCCAGGCTGATCACTGTGCCGCTGCCTTGGGCGAGCATGAGCCGACCTACGTGTTGGCTGACCAGGAAAGCGCCTCGGAGGTTGACGGCCATCGTCTGATCCCAGGCGGCGACAGTCAGTTCCTCCGCGGCGCCTGTCAGGGCAATGCCAGCGCTGTTGACGAGTACGTCGAGGTGGCCGAACTCTGCGGCGACCGCACTGATCGCGTCGACCACGGACTGCTCGTTGGTCACGTCGCAGCGGACCGCTGCGGCTGCACTGCCCTCAGTCACCTTGCGCTGAGCGGGCTCCAGCGCCTGGTCGAGCACCACCACAGTGGCGCCCTTGGCCGCATACGCGTCGACAATCGCCGACCCGATTCCCGAGGCGCCGCCGGTCACGACTGCGACCTTGTCGGCGAGCGAGAAGTCATAGCCGACCTGGACCGTCATGCGGGCGCCTTTCCATGAGGCCGTTGTCCGCTCAATGTACGGCTCGGCTTCGTGACCCGGATCAGCGGCTGGAGTAGCCGCCGTCTATGGGAAGGGATACGCCCGTGATCATGGATGCGGCGTCGCTCAGAAGGAACACGATGGGGGCGGCGATCTCGGCCTCGGTCGCCCATCGTCCCAACGGCATCTGCTCGAGGAATGGCCCGCCGATGTCGTCCCGACCCCAGTACCACGCCGACATGGGCGTCATCACCACAGTCGGGTTGACGGCGTTGACGCGAATGTTGTACTTGCCCAGTTCCAGGGCGGACACCCTGGTGATGCCGTCGAGGGCGGCCTTGGAGGCGCCGTACGAAATATGCCCCGGCAGCGCCACGAGGCTTGCCTGGCTTGAGACGTTGACGATCGACCCGCCCCAGCCGAGGCGAATCATCGATCGGGACGCGTACTTGGTCACCAGCAGGGCGCCGCGGGTATTAATGGCGATCACCTTGTCGAAGACTGCTATGTCGGTGTCCATAGGAGTGGCGATCTCGCCACCAAAACCGGCGCAATTGACGACGCCGTAGACGTCGAGTCCCTCTAGTGCGTCCCTGACGCTCTCTTCGGATGTCAGGTCGAACGGCAGCGTACGTACCTCTCTATGCGTCGCGAGGCCGCTCAAGGATTCCTCTGACTGTCCGCTCGCGATCACGTCGGCTCCGGCAGCAACGAGCTGTCGGACCGTCTCACCGCCGATGCCGCCAGTGGCACCCGTTACCAGCACAGGTCTGTGGTTGAAGTCGATCACGGTTCACTATCTCTTATAGACCAGCAACCCGATAAGGAGTCCGCAATGCCTATTCGGCTGAATCACACGATTATCCGGGCGCGCGACAAGCGCGAGTCGGCGGCGTTCTTGACTGAGATCCTGGGTCTGCCGCCGGCGACGTCGTACGGGCCCTTCCTCGTCGTCCAGGTCGACAACGACGTGTCGCTGGATTTTGCCGACGACCACGGTCCAGCCAACCCCCAGCACTACGCATTCCTGGTTGACGAGGCGGACTTCGACGACATCTTCGGTCGCATCAAGGAGCGCGGCCTGCCCTACTGGGCCGACCCGTTCCAGCGACGGCCGGGCGAGTTCAACACCAACGACGGGGGCCGCGGCGTGTACTGGGAGGATCCGAATGGGCACATCCTCGAAATCATCACCAGGCCATACGGCAGTGGTACAGACTCCTGAAGCATCGGACCGGCTCGCGCACTACACTGACTTCCCGCATGTTCAGGCAGCTTCCACCAGTTCCCGACCATCCCGCACTTGAGGAGGAGATCCTCACGTGGTGGGAGGAACGCGGCATCTTCGATCAGCTGCGTGAGCGCAACCGTGGCGGCCCGGTCTGGAGTTTCATCGACGGCCCAGTCACCGCCAACAAGACCCTCGGCGTACACACTGCCTGGGGCCGCACGCTGAAGGACGTCTTCCAGCGCTACAAGGCGCATCGCGGCTTCGATCAGCGTTACCAGAATGGCTTCGATTGCCAGGGCCTCTGGATCGAGGTGGGCGTAGAGCGTGAGCTCGGCCTCAACTCCAAGCGCGAGATCGAGGAGTATGGGCTCGCCGAATTCGCGCGCAAGTGCCGGGAGAAGGTCGCCTGGTCTGCCCAGGAGCTCATCCGCGGGTCAAAGCGTCTCGGCCAGTGGATGGACTGGGGCAACGACTACTACACCTTCTCAGACACCAACATCTCCTACATCTGGGGCTTCCTGAGGCTCGCGCACGAGCGCGGTTGGCTCTACCGGGGGCACCGCTCCACCGAGTGGTGCCCCCGCTGCGGGACCTCTATTTCGGCACACGAGCTGGTCGGAAGCTATGAGGAGCGCATCGATCCCTCGCTGTTCGTTCGCTTTCCGCTCATCGACCGGCCCGGGCAGTCGCTCACGATCTGGACGACGACACCGTGGACGCTGCCCGCGAACGTCGCCGCGGCGGTTCATCCGGATGAGGAGTACGGCCTCCAAGAGAACGGCGAGTGGGTCGCAGTCAAGCGCTACTCCGACGAGACCTACGTCGAGCGCCGACGTGGTGCCGAGCTCGTTGGCTGGCGCTACGACGGGCCCTTCGACGACCTGCCCGCTGCCCACGGCATCGAGCACCGCGTCATTAGTTGGGACGAGGTCACGATGGATGAGGGCACCGGCATCGTCCACATCGCACCTGGTTGCGGCACCGAGGATTTCGAGCTCTCCCGCGTACACGACCTCCCTATCGTCATGCCGGTGGACGAGGCGGGTCGCTTCTACGACCGCTTCGGCTGGCTCCATGGGCTCTCCACCTCGGAGTCGACGGAGCAGATCGTGGCCGATCTCGCCGGGCGCGGCCGCCTCGTCGCGGCCGGCGAGTACGCGCACCGCTATCCGTTCTGCTGGCGCTGCAACACGCCGCTCATCTTCCGCATTGCCGACGACTGGTTCATCTCGGTGGAGCAAGTGAGGCCGAGGTTGCTTGCGGCGAACGCGACCGTGGAGTGGACGCCGGCGTACTTCGGCAAGCGTATGGACGACTGGCTTCGCAATATGGGCGACTGGAACATCTCCCGCCGCCGCTACTTCGGGCTGCCGCTCCCCATCTACCCGTGCGACTGCGGCCACGTCACCGTGGTCGGTTCCCGTGCCGAGCTCGAGGAGCTGGCGACGGCCGGGATTGATCAACTCGTCGAGCTCCATCGTCCGTGGATCGATGCCGTCGAGATCCGCTGCCCGGCCTGCGGGACGGCAGGCGTGCAGCGGATACCTGAGATCGGCGACGTTTGGCTCGACGCAGGAATCGTCCCCTTCTCCACGCTCGGCTGGCAAAATCCGGAGTGGGTGGAGGGCGGCTACGGGACCGGCGCTGCCAAGGGGCTCACCGGCGCCGATCTTCCCGATGACAACTATTGGCAGACCTGGTTTCCTGCTCACTGGGTCTCTGAAATGCGCGAGCAGATCCGACTCTGGTTCTATTCGCAGCTCTTCATGTCGGTCTGCCTCGTGGACAAGGCGCCATTCCGGTCCGTCCTGGGCTACGAGAAGATGCTCGACGAGCGCGGGCGCCCGATGCACGGCTCCTGGGGCAATCTCATTCCAGCCGAGGAGGCGTTCGCACGCATGGGCGCCGACGTCATGCGCTGGCAGTACTGCGACCAGCCGCCTGACCGAGACCTACTCTTCGGCTACGGGCCGGCACACGCGATCAAGCGCAAGCTCCTCACGTTGTGGAACTCTGTCGGATTCCTGGTGAGGTACGGGAACATCGAGGGGTTCCGGCCGACATTTGACGATTTGGCGGCAGGTCCTCCCGGAGCCGAGCTCCGTGCGCTCGACCGCTGGCTCGTGGCGCGGACTGGAAAGCTCGTGGCCGACGCGACCGCTGCGCTCGAGGAGCAACTCACCTACCGAGTGATCGCCGCCTTCGAGTCGTTCGTCGACGACCTCTCGAACTGGTACATCCGTCGGTCGCGGCGGCGCTTCTACTCCTACGATGACGCCGCGTTCCGGACACTCTGGTTCGCGCTCGTCACGGGTTTGCGCGTGATCTCCCCGGTCATGCCATTCCTCGCCGACCACCTGTGGCGAAACCTCGTCGCCGACGCCTGCGAAGGAGCGCCGGAGAGTGTCTTCCTTGCGGGGTGGCCCGACGTTGGTCAGCCCGACGAGCGCCTGCTCGCCGAGATCGCGGAGGTACGACGGATCGTGGAGCTCGGTCGCGAGGCGCGCGGCACGGCAGGCGTGAAGTTGCGCCAGCCGCTTCGGCGCGTGTACGTACGCGGCGCGCGGCTTGCCGGGGAGCACGGGCACGAGATCGCCGAG
Organism: uncultured Actinomycetota bacterium; assembly: GCA_963734005.1. Taxonomy (GTDB): domain Bacteria; phylum Actinomycetota; class Actinomycetes; order Propionibacteriales; family Propionibacteriaceae; genus Microlunatus. The sequence goes on along the minus strand of CAVTFS010000016.1, from coordinate 206,516 downwards.
GAGCTGCGGGTGGACGAGGTCGGGTTCGACCAGGGGCCCGTGGCCCATGTCCGGCTGCTGCCCAACCTGCGGGTCCTGGGCCCGCGGCTGGGCCCGAAGGTGCCTGAGATCAAGGCTGCGCTTGAACGCGGCGAGGCGGAGGAGCTCGGGAACGGCCGTATTCGTGTTGCGGGCGTGGAGCTCGATGCAGACGACGTGATCCGCGGAGAACGGGTTGACATTCCCGGCTGGGCGATCGCAGACGACCTCACGCTCTCGGTCGCAGTCGATACCGAGATCGACCCGGAGCTCGAGCTCAGAGGACGGGTCTACGAGCTCATCCACACGGTCAACACCATGCGGAAGGATGCCGGGCTCGAGCTGACCGACCGGATTGTGCTCACCCTCCCCAACGGCGACGACCTGCTACGCCACGAAGACTGGATCAAGGCCGAGACGCTGGCGACACGCATCGAGCGGGGCAACTCCCTGGCGATCGCCAAAGTGTAGGACGAGCTCTCGACGCCCGGTCTATCAGGCGGTCTGGGCGCACTTCGCGTTGCTTTGCTGCACTTCGCGGTAGTTCCGACTGACGCGAAGTGCAGGTAAATAACGCGCAGTGGCGCATGACCCAAGCACCACATTGCCAGCAAGTAGACCGCCGTCCCGGTGAAGCCTCCGACCTCAGGCTTGCAATTGAGCGTATCGCGATATATCGTGATAGTGTCGTCTAACCAATAAGGAGAGTTTAATGCGACACGAAGATCGACGCCCATTCGGGCAGTCTGAACGCCGGCCAGAAGGTGGCTGGGATGAATCGGGCGGCAAGAGTGGCCCTGGCGGCCGCGCCCACCGCCCTCATGATCACCGGGGGCGAGGGGGCCGCGGCGGGCCACGTGGCCGTGGCCGTGGGCGTATCCACCGCGGTGATGTGCGTACCGCCATCTTGTTAGTGCTGGCCGACGAGCCGATGCACGGCTACCAGATCATGCAAGCGATAAGCGATCGAACCAGCGGAGCATGGCGCCCCAGCCCGGGTGCGGTGTATCCGACCATCGCACAGCTGGAGGACGAGGGCCTCGTCACAACCCAGGAAGAGGGCGGCCGCCGTTTGGTGACCCTCACCTCGGAGGGGCGCACGTACATAGAGGAGCGCAGCGCTCAGCGGGGCGACCCTTTCGCCGAGTTCGCCGACCGGCCGGACCGTCCGGACCTGAGAGACCCGTTGCATGAGCTGCACGCTGCGGCACGCCAAATTGCCAGCAGCGGCAGCGCCGCGCAGGTGGAGGCTGCCGCGCAAGTGTTGGCGCGGGCTCGGCGCTCGCTGTATTTGATCTTGGCGGGCGAGACCGAGGACACGCGTGAGTGATCACGGCTGACGATCACTCACAGCTGACTGACAGGCTGAGCATGGCCTAGCCTCAGGTGGGCTTTTGATGATCAATGGGCCACCCAGCAGAGAAAGCTCAAGAGAGAGGTTTGACTTATGCCCCCACGCGGGCCCTTCGATGGAGGCCACGGCCACCACGCATTCGAGAGTTCGTTCTCCATGCTGCCGTTCCTCGGTAGCTTGCTTCTGCTGCTACTGCTGGTTCTCGCCGCGTTGTACCTGTGGCACCAAGGCAAACTTCCCCTGCCCAAACTGGGGGGTCACCGACCGGAAGAGGAGGCCAAGCGCATCCTCGCCGAACGCTTCGCACGCGGAGACATCAGCTCTGATGAGTTCCTGGAGCGGTCCAGCATTCTCAACTGGACTCCCGGCACCGATCCGCTGCCGTCCAGGTCTCGCAAGAACCGCAGTATTTGATCTTGGGCCGGTCGGATGTCTATCCGACCGGCTCGTCGGCTACGCGCATGGTCGTTGGTGCGACCAACGCCGGGGCGAACCCGCGGGCGAACGATCTGCCGCGCAATCGCCGGTAGACGATCACAGCCAGGGTGAGCACGATCATGGCGGGTATGTACTGCCAATCGCCCGCAACCGCACTCAGCTGACCAGTCGCGTTGAACGAGGAGTGCAGCAGGCCGATCGCGAGAATGCTGCCGCCTGAATCGATGAGCTGGGTCCCAAGCAGGTATCGGAAGAATGGTGCGACCAGGGCGATGAGGGAGAGATTTATCGCCGCCTCTGCCAAGCTCGTATTCTTCAAGCCTTGTTCGGCGAAGGCGTTCGGAATGTGGATCACGAAGAACGGAATCGCGGTGAGCAGAGATCCGATCAGTAAGCCGCGCGTGGCCATCAGTCGACTCTGCATGAAGCCGCCCCACGCGGTCTCTTCCCACAGGTTGACGAGCAGCAGGCCGAAGATGAAGGTCCGGAAAAGATAGGAGCCCACGAGGCCGAGCCAGCCCTCAGCCGGCGATTGGAGGGTACCGGTCAGCGCGCCGACCAGCAGCGTCAGCAGTGGCATGGCGGTCACCAGGATGAAGAACCGGGCCAGGCCCATCCGCCAGCGGATCACCCCGGCGAAGAGCCGCCGCACGCCAGCGCGGCCCTCACTCAGCGCGGTGACCAACGTTGCCACACCGAGCAGGAGGATCACCGAGAGCAAGATCCCGGGCGATATGTCCTGGCCACTGGCCAGTAGAGCGGCGTCTACCGGCAACGACAAGCTCAACACGATGACGAGAAACATCGCGATCGGATGGCGGTGGGCAAGCCCACGAAATGAGCTGGATTCGCGGCTATCGGTCGTTGCAGGCTCGGGCATGGCGGCTCCCTGATATCAGTTGCTACTCCCCAGTCGTGACGCGCACTCCAGAAGCAAGGGGGGACGACCCCCCTTGAACCCCCCGCCGCTTCGCGCGCCAGTCCGATCCTACGATCCATGTCGTCGTCGTCCGCGGTGATCAATCGGACCAAAGCAAAGGAGCAGCCATGATCATGCCGAACTTCCGCCTCGACCAGCAAACCGCGCTCGTCACCGGCGCTGCCAGTGGTATCGGCCGCCGCATCGCTTTGGGACTAGCCGCCGCCGGCGCGAATGTCGCGTGCTTTGACTTGCCGGAAACAGCCTTGGACGAGGTGCGCGACGAGATCAGGAATGCGGGACAGCGTGCGATCGCAATACCGGGCGATGTCATGGATGCCGACATCCTGAGCGATGCGGTCCGGGACGCCGAGAGCGAACTCGGCCCGCTCAGCTTGGCGGTCAACTGCGCAGGAATCGCCAACACCGCGCCGGCAGAGGAGATGTCGTTGAGTCGGTGGCAGCGAGTGATCGACATCAACGTCACCGGAGTGTTCCTGTCGTGCCAGGCGGAGGGCCGGGCAATGCTCGAGCACGGCCGAGGCGCGATTGTCAACATCGCCTCGATGTCCGGATCCATCGTCAACCGTGGACTGCTCCAGGCGCACTACAACGCCTCGAAGGCTGCGGTGATCCACCTCAGTCGAAGCCTGGCTATGGAATGGGCGCACCGCGGCGTCCGGGTGAATGCGATCAGTCCCGGCTACACGGCAACGCCCATGAACTTGCGCCCCGAGGTCGCCGAACAGGTCAAGACGTTCGAGGCAGATACGCCGCTCGGCCGGATGGCGACCGTCGATGAACTGGTTGGGCCGGCCATCTTCCTGCTCAGCGAGGCCGCCAGCTTCTGCACCGGAGTGGACCTGCTTGTCGACGGTGGCTTCACCTGCTGGTAAATGGTTCAGTTGTGGCCGAGCCCGCGGTCGCGGGCAAGGATCGCGGCTTCTGAGCCAGACAAGGGCAAGAAGAGCAAGAACAGTCAATAACCCTCACCATCGGGTGGCGCCTCGACGCATGCCGGATGGAGAATCCATGAGCATGGTGCTTCGGCCTTTCGGGCGTACCGGCCTGATGATCAGTCCTTTCACGCTGGGCTCGATGGAGTTCGGCAGCAAGGTCGACGAGATCGAGGCGTCCCGGTTGCTCGATCGCGCGATCAAGGTTGGCGTCAATGCCATTGACACCGCCAACGTCTATGCATCAGGCCGGAGCGAGGAAATTGTGCGGCGCTTGATCAGTGGAAGGCGCGAGAGCTTCATTCTGGCCACGAAATTCTCCGTGCCTACCGACAGTCAGGACCCGAACTCAGGTGGCACTTCGCGCCGAACAGTGATCGCGGCCTGTGAGGCGAGCCTGCGCCGTCTCCACACTGACTACCTCGATGTGTACTACATTCATCGGCCGTCGACTCAGACTGCAATCGACGAGACCTTGCGGGCGCTGGATGATCTCATCCGTGCTGGCAAAATCCGCTACATCGGCTCATCGGGAGCTTCCGGCTGGCAGTTGGTCGAAATGTTGTGGTGCGCCCACGACCTTGGCTTGACGAGGAGTTGTCGAAGCGCATCGATGAGATCGTTCCGCCTGGCGGCGTCACAGTGCCGTACTACCTTGACGACAGCTTCGCCGACTTCCGCCCACAGCCCTACCGGTGGTAGCAGAGGGATCCATGACCCAGCCTCTGAATATCGGCGTCCTCGGCTCCGGTTCAGCCGGACAGACTTTGGCCACGGGATTCCTCGGACATGGCCACCCAGTCATGATCGGCTCTCGCGAACCCGCGAAGTTACAAGAATGGCTCCGTACCGCCGGTCCCCGGGCGCGGGTCGGCACTTTCGCAGAAACGGCACAGTTCGGCGAGCTGGTCGTCTTGTCGGTCAACGGCAGAGCCGCGGAGGACGTGATCCGGCTTGCCGGCATCGAGAATCTCAACGGCAAGATCGTGCTCGACGCAAGTGACCCGCTCGACTTCTCCTCCGGGCGGCCAGGATTGTTTGTCGGCACCACGGACTCGCTGGGGGAGCGCATTCAGCGGCTGATACCTACCGCGTACGTGGTCAAGGGCCTCAACATCGTTCAGGCCGATGTCATGATCAACCCGAGTCTGACCGGCGGCGAGCCGGACATGTTCATTGCCGGAGATAGCGACGAGGCGAAGAGAACCGTCACGGGTCTGTTGCGGGAATTCGGCTGGCCGGTGATCGACATGGGTGGCATCGAGAGCGCGCGCTGGCTGGAAGCCATCAGCCTCGCCTGGGTCGTCTACTCACACCGCACCGGCAAGACCCACCACGCCTTCAAGTTGGTCGGCAAGTGAGGATCCGAAACTCTAGCCGCCAGTCGGTTGACACGTGTTGTCCGGATCCACGTGGTGTTGTCCGTTGGCGACGTGGCGCCGTATGGCCGTGAGGCTGTCATCCCGGGGCCTTATATTGAATGTGTGTTCGAAAATGATCTGGTGGAGTTGGATAAGGCCGGCACCCTGGCCGCTGCTGAGGCCAACGAACACCACCTGATCACCGCCGAAACCCGCCGACTCCACATCGCCGGCCACTGGGCCGACCTGCACCCCGGCGACGCCGTCCCCGTGAGTCGGCTGCCCGGCACCGAACACCCGGTGCTGCTGGGCGGGGACGGCACCCCGACCGTGGGGGACTTCGCGTCCCGCCGAACTCGGATGCGTGCTGCGGATCTCCGACGGGTCGGCGTCTCGGCTGATCGGCGACGCGTTGGATTTGCGGCATCGGCTGCGATCAATCTGGGTGGCCGCCCAGGCCGGGCAGGTGCCGGCCTACCAGGCCCGCCGGATCGCCTCCGCGACCCGGCACCTCACCGCCGCGCAGGCGGCACGGGTCGATGCGCAGCTGGCACCCTCCTTGGGGGCGGTGTCGTGGGGACGGTTACAAACCCTGCTGGAGGCGGCCATCTATCAGGCCGACCCGATTGGTGCCGAACAACAAGCCGCCGCGGCGGCGCAGGAACGGTTCGTGCGGCTCGGCCGTACCTCCGAGCACGGGTTGAAGCTGATCATTGCCCGGGCGACTGCCGGTGATGCGATCTGGTTCAAAGCCACCATTGATCGGATCGCCGACATCCTGGCCCGGCGAGGCGACACCGATCCGGTTGAGGTGCGTCGCTCCAAAGCCATCGGCATCTTCGCCCAACCCGCCGAAGCTTTGCAGCTGCTCTGCCAGCAGCAACACGACGACTGGGACGGACCGGCCGAACCCAACGATCCCGAGGAGGTCGAGCAAGATGTTGCGGCCGCCAGCGGCGCTACCTTTACCGAGCCACCCCCGGTCCCTGCACTTCTGCATCGGTCGCTGCAGCTGACACCGCCGCCGTTCGATCCGGTCCGGGCCCGGCCGCGCGCCGTGGTGTATGTCCACCTCAGCCACGAAACCCTCACCGCCGGTACCGGTGTGGCCCGAGTCGAAGACATCGGCCCCGTGCTCCTCGGCCGGCTACGCACCGTGCTCGGCGACCGATGCAGCATCAGCGTGAAACCGGTGATCGATCTACCCGCCGGACATACCCCGGTGGATAGTTACGAAATCCCGGCGCGGCTCCGCGAGCAACTGCACCTCCGCAACCCCGCCGACATGTTCCCCTACGCCGCCGCGGTGAGCCGCCGCATCGACCTTGATCACACCATCGCCTACCTCAGCCCCGACAGAGGCGGGTCGCCCGGCCAGACCAGGATCGGTAACCTCGGACCTTTCACACGCCGCCATCACCGACTCAAGACCCACGCCGGCTGGCAGGTCCGGCAACCCGAAGCCGGTACCTGGCTCTGGCGATCACCCCACCACCGGATCTACCTCGTCAACGCCAGCGGCACCCATCCGCTCGGCAACACCGACTTCGCCCAGACAATCTGGCACGCCGCAGCGAGTCGGCGAGCTGGCTCGACCAAGATCCCTTTAGCCAGCTACTCGAATGATCAGGGCCTCGCCCTGCCCTCCGCCACCACAGAGCCCGGCAGCGCCGAGGCCACCGCCGCGGCGCTTGAGCTCCAGCGCCAGATGCAGCGCGATGCGGGCGCCGGACGCACCGACCGGGTGGCCCATAGAGATAGCACCACCGTTGACGTTCACCACGTCCTCGCCTATCTCCAGCTCACGCATCGACTGAATGGCCACTGACGCGAACGCCTCGTTGATCTCGAAAAGGTCGACCTGGTCGGGAGTGAGGTTCTCCCGGCCCAAGGCCTTGCCGATGGCGTTGGCCGGCTGGGACAGCAGCGACGGGTCCGGCCCGGCCACTGTGCCGTGCGCACCGATCTCGGCCAGGATCGGCGCTCCCAGCTCTTCGGCCTTGGCTCGCGACATCACCACCACCGCGGCGGCGCCATCGGAGATCTGCGACGACGAACCGGCGGTCACCGTGCCGTCCGCGGCGAACGCCGGACGCAGTTTCGCCAGTGTGGCCGCCGTGGTGTCAGGGCGTACGCCCTCGTCCTCGGTGACCATCACCGGATCTCCCCTGCGCTGCGGGACCTCTACCGCCACGATCTCGTCGTCGAACAAGCCGTTCTTCTGCGCCTCAGCGGCCCGGCCATGCGACCCGGCGGAGTAGGCGTCCTGCTCCTCCCGGCTGATGCCGCGCAGCTTCGTGTACGTCTCGGTCGCCGCACCCATGCCCAGCTGATCGAACGCGCAGAACAGCGCGTCGTGCGCGGTGGCGTCGATGATCTCGTCGTTGCCGTACCGGTACCCGGCCCGCGCCTTCGGCAGCAGGTACGGGCCCTGTGTCATCGACTCCATGCCGCCCGCGACGACGATGTCGAACTCGCCGTAGCCGATCAGCTGATCGGCCATCGCGATCGCGTTCAGCCCGGACAGGCACACCTTGTTCACCGTCAAAGCGGGCACCGACAACGGAATCCCACCCTTGGCGGCGGCCTGCCGAGCGGTGATCTGTCCGGCGCCGGCCTGGATGACGTGGCCCATGATCACGTAGTCGACCTGATCCCCGCTGATCCCGGCTCTCTCCAACGCCGCCTTGATGGCGACCCCGCCAAGGCCCATCGCCGAGAAGTCCTTCAGCGATCCGGCGAGCTTCCCGATTGGTGTCCTAGCGCCCCCGACGATGACTGATCCTGGCATTTTGTGTCTCCTTACTTAGCCTTCTTCTTCTTTGGCAGATACAGGTCGGTGATGGTGCCCTCGAACGCCTCGGCAGCCATGCCGATGGTTTCCGAGAGGGTGGGATGCGGGTGGATGGTCAGCCCGATGTCGGCGGCGTCGGAACCCATCTCGATGGCGAGCGCGGCCTCAGCGATGAGGTCCCCTGCATTCGGGCCGACGATGCCGCACCCGATGATCCGATCGGTCGATTCGTCGAATAGGACCTTGGTGATGCCTTCGTCCCTGCCGAGCGTTAGCGACCGGCCGGACGCGACCCATGGGAACACCCCTTTGCCGTACTTGACGCCGGCGGCCTTGGCCTCGTTCTCGGTCACCCCCACCCAGGCCACCTCGGGGTCGGTGTAGGCCACTGACGGGATCACCTTCGCGTCGAAGAAACTCGGCATCCCAGCCGCAACCTCAGCGGCGACCTTGCCTTCGTGAATCCCCTTGTGCGCCAGCATCGGCTGTCCCACGATGTCGCCGATCGCGAAGATGTGCGGCACGTTCGTGCGCTGTTGCTTGTCCACCTGAATGTAGCCGTGCTCGTCGACGAGCACCCCGGCGTTCTCCGCACCGATCGTCCGGCCATTGGGTCGCCGACCAACTGCGACCAGCACCTTGTCGAACGTATCGCTCTCTGGTGCGCTCCCACCTTCGAACCGTACGCGGAGCCCGTCGTCTGTGGCCTCGACTCCGGTCACTTTGGTCTTGAGGTAGATGTTCTGATACTGCTTGGTGATCCGTTTGGTCAGCGGCGTGACGATGTCCTTGTCCACGCCCGGGATCAGTTGGTCCATCAGTTCGACGACCGTGATTTGAGCGCCGAGTTCCGAGTAGACGGTCGCCATCTCCAAGCCGATGATCCCGCCACCGAGCACCAGCAGCCGCTTCGGTATGCCTTCGAGTTCCAGCGCACCGGTGGAGTCGATGACCCGTGGATCGTCGTTGGGGATGAACGGCAGCGTCACCGGTTCGGATCCCGCGGCAATGATGGCTTGTTCGAAGCTCACGGTCTTGACTGTGCCGTCATCCGCAGTCACCTGTATCTGGTTCATCGAGGTGAACGTGCCGGTGCCGCGTACGACCTCGACCTTGCGTTGCTTGGCCAACCCGGCGAGGCCGCCGGTGAGCCGCTTGACCACGCTCTCCTTCCAACCGCGCAGCTTGTCGATGTCGATCTGCGGCTCGGCGAAGGACAGCCCGTTGGCGGCCATCTCCTTCGTCTCGGCGATCACCCTCGCGGCGTGCAGCAACGCCTTGGACGGAATGCAGCCGATGTTCAGACATACACCGCCGAGTCGTTCCCCACGGTCGACCAGCACGACGCTCTTGCCGAGGTCGGCGGCACGGAACGCGGCACTGTATCCACCGGGACCCGCGCCCAGCACGAGCACCTCGGCGTGTACGTCGCCGCGCTCTGCCATCGGTGGCCGGGCGACTGGCGACGGTGCCGGCGCGGCCGCCTCACCGCCGGTGGGCGCTTCCCCAGTGCGCAGCTCGAGGATCGGGTGTCCAGCGGAGACGTTGTCACCCACGTTTACCTTGACCGCGACGACCGTGCCAGCCGCCGGCGCCGGTACGTCCATGGTCGCCTTGTCCGACTCCAGCGTGATCAGCGGGTCGTCGACCGCGACGGTGTCGCCGACGGTGACCATCACCTCGATGACCGGTACCGCGTCGAAGTCGCCGATGTCTGGGACACTCACCTCGATCTTGTCGTAAACACCGCTCGCGGAGCCGTAACCGGTTTTCTCGCCGGGATCCGGATGCGCGCTTTCGTGTACCCGTTCCTTGGGCGGCAGCCCTGGCGCCCCCTCGGCCTCCAGGACCATGAGCACGCTTCCCTGCGAAACGCTGTCCCCGACCGCGATCCGCAGTTCGGAGACGGTGCCGGCCGACGGGGAGGGCACATCCATGGTGGCCTTGTCCGACTCCAGGGTGACCAGCGGGTCATCGACCGCCACGACGTCGCCGGGACTGACGAGGATCTCGATCACCGGCACCTCGCTGAAGTCGCCGATGTCGGGGACCGGAATTTCGACAGCGCTCATGTTGCGTACCTCGCGTCTCTAGAGGAGAAGCCGGCGGTCGTCTTCGAGCAGGTAGCACAGCTGCCGGGTGAACCGCGCGGCCAGCGCGCCGTCGATCACGCGGTGGTCGTAGGACAACGAGAGCGGCAGCATCAGTCGGGGGACGAACTCTGATCCGTTCCAGACGGGCGTCATCTTCGACCGCACCACGCCGAGAATGGCCACCTCGGGGGCGTTCACGATCGGCGTGAAGCTGGTGCCGCCGATGCCCCCCAGACTCGAGATAGTGAACGTGCCGCCCTGCAGGTCACCCGGGGACAGCTTGCCGTCGCGGGCTTTCGTCGAGATGTCCCCGAACTCCTTGGACAACTCGGTGATCCCTTTGCGGTCGGCCTCCTTCACGACCGGAACCACCAGGCCATCCGGGGTGTCGACCGCAATGCCGATGTTGTAGAACTTCTTGAGGATCAGGCTGTCCTTCTCCGGCGACAGCGAACTGTTGAACTCGGGGAACTGCTTCAACACCGATACGCACGCCTTCACCAGAAACGCCAGCAGCGTTACCCGGTAGCCGTCGGCCTTGGCTGCGGTGTCCAACTCCTTGCGGTACTTGTCAAGGTCGGTGATGTCCGCCTCGTCGTTGTGCGTGACGTGCGGAACGTTCAACCAAGATCGGTGCAGGAACGGGCCGGACAGCTTCTTGATACGCGCGAGCGCCTTGGTCTCCACCGGACCGAACTTCGAGAAGTCCTGGGCCGGGATCTCAGGGATGCCCATGCCAGTGGCGGGCGCGGCGGCGGGCGTGGGAGCCTCGGCGGGCCCGCGCAGGAAGCCCAGCAGGTCCTCCTTGGTGATCCGGCCCTTCGGTCCAGTGCCCGTGACCGCTCCGAGGTCGATGCCGAATTCCCGGGCCATCCGCCGCACACTGGGGCCCGCGTGTACACCCGCTACGTCAGGCGCTTCAGCCGCGGGCGCCGCCGGGGGCGGCGCGGCCGCGGGGGCGGTGGTCGCGGTCGGGGCAGGTGCTGCAGCCACGGGCGCGGCGGCTTGAGCGGCCTCGGGCCGCGGCTCCTGCTGTTCCAGAAGCGAGGGCGGCTCGGTCAGCGCACCGTCCCCTGGCTGGAGCATCAAGATCGGCGTGCCCTCGCTCACGGTGTCGCCGACCTTGACGAGCACATCGGCGACCGCACCACCGGCCGGCGATGGGACATCCATCGTCGCCTTGTCCGACTCGAGCGTGACCAGTGGATCGTCGGCGTTGACGACGTCGCCGGGCTTGACGAGCACCTCGATGACCGGCACGTCGCTGAAGTCGCCAATGTCGGGGACCTTGACCTCGGTTGTCGTCTGGGTTGCCGCAGTCATTGCAGTCCCTTTCTTAAGCGCGGACGGGATCGGGCTTGTCGGGGTTGAGGCCGTACTTGGTGATGGCTTCCGCCGCCGTGCCGGCCGGGACAGCGCCCTCCGCGGCCAGTTCGGTGAGCGCGGCCAAGGTGATGAAGTGCCGGTTGACCTCGAAGTGTTCACGGAGCTTCCGGCGGTAGTCGGAGCGGCCGAAACCGTCCGTGCCGAGCACCCGGTAGCGCCGCTTCACGTATGGACGGATCTGTTCGGCGAACGCCCGCACGTAGTCGGTGGCGGCGATCGCCGGTCCGTCCGGTCGGCCGGCCAACTGGGCCTCCACAAAGGACTGCCGGCGCTCCTCGGCAGGATGCAGCATGTTCCATCGCTCAGTGGCCATGCCCTCGCGCGCCAGCTCGGTGAAGCTCGGCGCACTCCACACGTCGGCGGCCACGTCCCAGTCCTGCTCCAACAGCTCGGCCGCCGCGATGGCCTCGCGCAGGATGGTCCCAGACCCGAACAGCTGCACCCGGGGAGCCGACTTCTTGCTGGCGCTCCCCTCGCGGAACAGGTACATACCCTTCACGATGCCCTCGCGAACCTCGTCCTCTCGGCCTTCGGGGAGCGCGGGATGCTGGTAGTTCTCGTTCATCAGGGTGACGTAGTAGAAGACATCCTCCTGCTCCGCGTACATCCGGCGCAGCCCGTCTGCGATGATCACTGCCACCTCATACCCGAACGTGGGGTCGTACGAGACGCAGTTCGGGATGGTCGACGAGAGCACATGGCTGTGCCCGTCCTCGTGCTGCAGCCCTTCGCCGTTGAGTGTGGTACGTCCTGCCGTGCCACCCAGCAGGAAGCCTCGCGCCCGCATGTCACCCGAGGCCCACGCAAGGTCGCCGACCCGCTGGAAGCCGAACATCGAGTAATAGATGTAGAAGGGGATCATCTGGGTGTCGTTGGTGCTGTACGAGGTGGCCGCCGCGATCCAGGACGACATTGCGCCTGGCTCGTTGATGCCCTCTTGCAGTAGCTGTCCTGACTTGTCTTCCTTGTAGAACATCAGCTGGTTGGCGTCTTCGGGCTGGTACAGCTGCCCGACCTGGGAGAAGATCCCGAACTGGCGGAACAGGTTCTCCATACCGAACGTGCGGGACTCGTCGGGCACGATCGGCACGATGCGCTTGCCGATTTGCTTGTCCCGCAGCAGCGTGGTCAGGATCCGGACAAATGCCATCGTGCTGGAGATCTCCCGATCTCCGGTGCTCTTCAACTGGGACTCGAAGGCCGACAGCGGAGGTACCTGCAGCGACTCTGTCGAGCGTCGACGCCGGGCTGGCAAGTAGCCGCCGAGCGCCGCTCGGCGCTCGTGCAGGTATGCCTGCTCCTTGCTGCCGTCCGCCGGCGGCAGGAACGGTACCTCGGGGATCCGCTCATCGGGCACCTCGATGCGGAACCGGTCCCGGAAGGCGCGCAGCACGGTCTCACCCATCTTCTTCTGCTGATGAGTGATGTTCTGTCCCTCGCCGGCCTCGCCCATCCCGTAGCCCTTGACGGTCTTGGCCAGGATCACCGTCGGCTGGTCGGTGTGGTTGACCGCGGCATGATACGCGGCGTACACCTTCTGCGGGTCGTGACCACCGCGGTTCAGCGCCCAGATGTCGTCATCGGACATGTCTGCAACGAGGTCGAGCAGTTCCGGATACTTACCGAAGAAGTGCTGGCGGACGTACGCGCCATTCTTGGACTTGAAGTCTTGGTACTCGCCGTCGACGCACTCCTCCATACGTTTGAGCAACAGGCCGGACTTATCGGTGGCGATCAGCCGATCCCATCCGGATCCCCAGATGACCTTGATGACGTTCCACCCGGCACCGCGGAACACGCCTTCCAGCTCCTGGATGATCTTGCCGTTTCCGCGTACCGGACCGTCGAGCCGCTGCAAGTTGCAGTTGATCACGAAGATCAGATTGTCGAGCTTCTCGCGTCCGCCCAGGGAGATAGCGCCCAGCGACTCCGGCTCGTCCATTTCACCATCGCCAAGGAACGCCCACACATGTCTGTCCGCCGTGTCCGCTAAGCCCCGGGCATGCAAATACTTGAGGAACCGCGCCTGGTAGATCGCCATCAGCGGCCCAAGGCCCATCGACACCGTCGGGAATTGCCAGAAGTCAGGCATCAGCCACGGGTGCGGATACGATGACAGGCCGCCGCCGTCGACCTCCTGCCGGAACTTGAGCAACTGGTCCTCGGTGAGTCGACCCTCGGCGTACGCGCGAGCGTAGATACCTGGTGAGCTGTGACCCTGGATGAACACCAGATCGCCACCGTGGGACTCGCTAGGTGCATGCCAGAAGTGGTTGAAGCCGACCTCGTAGAGCGTGGCCGCTGACTGGTAGCTTGCGATGTGCCCGCCCAGCTCGGACGACTCCTTGTTGGCCCGTAGCACGGTCGCGACAGCGTTCCATCGGATCAGTGACCGGATCTTGTATTCGATCTCCAGGTCACCGGGGTACTGCGGCTCACGGTCCGGCGGGATCGTGTTCAGATAAGGAGTGTTGGCCGAGTACGGCGCTGGCACGCCGCTGCGACGAGCGCCACCGAGTAGTTCGTCCAGCAGGAATGTCGCCCGGTCGGCGCCGTCGAACGCGACAACCGAGTCCAGCGCGTCCAACCACTCGCGGGTCTCCAGCGGATCCAGATCCTGAGTCATTGAGACCCTCCTCGGCCCTTCGGCAGGCCCAGCAAGGGCCTGGACGGTCGCAGATATGTCGGAAACGTTACAGCCGACATCCAGTCTGTATCTAGGAGGGCCCCTGCCTCGAACGGCGGTCAGTGGAGCTCCGACAGCTGGACGGTTCGGCCTTCCTCCGCAGATTGCTCGGCGGCCAGGGCGACCTGGAGGGCGAGGAGCAGTAAATCTTGACGCTAGTCGGACTCTGTTACGGGATGATGTGGAACACTGCCCCAGTTCCCGGACAGATGGCAACGATCTTCTGGTTGCCCTTTGCTGCTAGCTCCACGATGTCCTTAGCGTCACGCTCATCAACGCCACACACGTTAGAGACCAGCACCTTCGCCGCGACGTCGAGGCCCATATTCTCGAAGGTGAGGTTATCGCCGATGACCACGGTGATCAGTGCCCTGGGGGGTTGCGCGCTGGCGTCCACTCCGAGCATCCCGACAGAGAGACATCCCGCCGCAAGGGTGAGTGCAAGCTTGGTAATGAACTTAATCTTGATCACGATCGCGACTTCCTTCCAATCGTTGACGATTTTACCCCTGGCGGGTGAGTCTTGATCATTCCTGCAGTAGCTGTCCATATGGAGTGGGTTCAGCGGGTGCGGGCGACGATGGTGGGCGCGACGCGGAGGGCGTTTGCCGCGATGGTCAAGGCCGGATTGAGGGCTCCCGAGGACGGGAAGAAGCCGCTGTCCACCACAAACAAGTTGTTGACGTCGTGGCTACGACAGTTGGGGTCGAGGACGCTAGCGGACGGATCGGTGCCGGCGACCGCGGTGCCACACATGTGGGAGTTGGTGGCAATGCCCATGCGTTCTGTGAGCACAATCGGGTAGCCGGCCTTACGGACCGCGCGCCTGACCCGTTTGACCAGCTCGCGGTGTGGGGCGAGGTTATTGGGGGTCCAGCTGATCATGATCTTGTCGCCGTCAACGGTGGCCCGATTGTCGAGCCGGGGCAGATCCTCAGTAGTGAGGTAAATGTCGAGGCTGCGGTCCGTGACCATTTTCAACGCCCATATCGGGGCCCAGGGCCGGGCAGCCTTTACCATCGGGGCCTGCAGTTTGCCGAGCATCTGAAGGTTGCCCAGCGGGTACGGGGTATCGGGCCCGGCCTCGTACCAGTCATTAAGGCCGAGAGTCTTCTGCCAGGCGGTGTCATTGCGCCGGGCCGGGTTCGCGGCCAAGAAGAAGGTGCTGTTGTGGACCATGTAGTTGCGGCCCAAGACTCCGGAGGAGTTGCCGAGACCCTTGGGGTGCTGGTCGCTCACCGAGCGCAATAACAAGACTGCCGAGTTGACTGCGCCTCCAGACACAACGAAGGTCTTGGCCTCGATTCGAACTGTGCGGCCGGCTATTTCCGCCTCGGCAGCGGCGACAGTGTCGCCATCGGAGTTGGTATGCAAACGGCGAACGTACGCGCCGAGCAGCAACCGCACCGTCGGTGACTCTAGAGCAGGCCGGACGGCACGATTTTCAGCGTCGCTCTTGTTGCCGGTCGATGAGGGAGATCCGTCGGCCGTGGCGTCGGCGCGCCGCTCGACCATCGACGGCAGATGCATGCCGTTGGCCATGTGAAACGGATGGAGACCCTGCTGACGGAGGCGTGCGGCGAACCGTTCGATGGCCGGTTCATGGCTGAGCGGCGGATAGGGGTACGGGGTCGAGCGCTCAGGCTCAGTCGGGTCCTCCCCGAGTCCGCCATGCACCTCGAAGAGTTCTTCGGCCTTGGCATAGAACGGCTCAAGATCGTCATAGCTGAACGGCCAGGCCGGGGAGACTCCGTCGTGATGGAGGACTTCCTGGAAATCGCTCCTGCGGAAGCGCGGCAGGCAGGCGCCGTACATTTTGGTGTTCCCGCCGACCCAGTAGTAGACGCCCGGCTGGAACGGCTGGCCCGTCTGGGCGTCGTACCAGGGCTTCGATGTGACGTAGCGCTTCTTGATGAAGACGTGCTCAGGCTGGCTATTCTCCGGTTCCCTTGGCAGGAACTGGCCCCGCTCGATGATCAGCACGTCTAGGCCGGTGTCCTTCAGGGCCCAGGCGAGAGTGCCGCCGCCCATGCCGGAGCCGATGATCACGACATCAGCGGTCAACGTTTCTTGATCAGGATGGACGAGCGCACCCTCGCGGAGCGGCGGTTGAGGTGGCCGTTGCGCCATGATCATGTAGGGACGGTTGGCTGGGCGAGCAGTTCGTCGACCTCGGTGCGGGTGGGCATGGCAGCGAGGTCGCCGCGTCGCGTCGTGACGAGGGCACCGACGGCGGCGCCTTGATCAACTCGTTCTTGCAGGCTGCCGCCTGCGAGGAAGGCAGCGAGGTGGCCTGCGGCGAAGCCGTCCCCGGCGCCGACGGTGTCGACTGGGCTGACCTTGAACGCCCGGGATTGAGCGGTTTCCCCACCAGCAGTCCAGCCGCGAGCACCCTCGGCGCCGAGTTTGATCACCACTTCAGGCACACCGCGTTGCAGGTAAAACTCGGCGATGTCCTTGGGTTCGCTCGCTCCTGTCAGGAGCTGCCCCTCGGCGAGGCCCGGCATCACCACAGTGGCGCGGATACCGACGGTGTTGATCAAGCCGCGCATCTCGTCGGCATCGGGCCAGAGGTTGAGGCGGAGATTGGGATCAAAGGAGACGCTGAGCTGCGCATTGAGTGCGGCGTCAAGCAGCGTCAGCACGGCGGCTCGAGCAGCCGGGGAGATGCCCAGCGCGATGCCGGTCAGGTGCACGTGCTGAATCCCGTCCAGCGCCAAGACATCGCTCGTCAGCAACGCTTCGGTGTGACGGGCGAATGCGCTGCCGTGGCGGACCTGCAGGACTTCCGGATCGCCGTCTGCTCCGCCGGCTTTGAACATCAGAGCAGTCGGGCCGCTGGCTCTGCGTACCAGAGGGGTGACCCCCAGTTGACCGATGGCGTCGGCCAGGTAGTCGCCATGCGCGTCGTCGCCCAACACGCTCGCCCAGGTGGTTCGGACCCCCAGTCGCGTCAGGGCGACGGCGACATTAAGCTCCGCACCACCCGGAAACCTGTTGAACTGTCTAGCGGTCCGCAGATTGTCTTCGACGGTGGCGTACCCGACGAGCGCCTCGCCGAACGTCAGCACCGTTGCGGTCGGGAGCGAAGTCATGAGGGGACCGTCTCCATGATCACCGCACGTACGGCCCGGCAGCGCTCGCGGAGCGCAGACAGATCGCCGCCCTCGAGGGAGTCGCCGAGCAGCGGCCCGCCGATGCTCACCGCCGCGGCGCCGGCGTCCAACCACTCACGTGTCGCGTCGAGGTCGACTCCGCCGGAAGGTATGGCGTCCAGGTCAGGGAAGGGCCCTCGCAAATGCTTGAGGTACCCGGCGCCCACCGTCTGTGCGGGAAAGATCTTGACTGCGGTCGCGCCGGCATACCAGCCGGCCGCGAGCTCAGTTGGAGTCAGGCCGCCCGGGAAGACCGCGATCTGGCGTTCGACCGCGAGCTTCACGACCGGCAGGTTCATCGTCGGTGTGACCAGGTATTGGGCGCCACAATCCAGGGCGTGTTGAGCAACGGACTCGGTGAGGACGGTGCCGACACCGACATCGGCGGTGTTCGAGTACCGCTCGACGAAGTCCGACAGCGCGTCGAGCAGGCCGGGAGTGGTGAGAGTCAGCTCCAGGCTGAGGATGCCTTCCTCGACAAGCACATCGCAGACCGGAGCAAGAGCGGAAACACCCGGGGCGCGCAGTACCGCGATCACCTTGCTGCTAATGAGCCGGTCGCTGAGCGGCGGCCGGCTGATCGTCGCGATCATGGTGCCTGCACCACTCGGGACAGAGTCTCCACGTAAAAGTACTCGCCCCACATGACGCTCTCATCGACGCCGAGCTTCTTGGCCTCGTGGTACGAGCCGTGCTTGAGTACGCCCTCCCAGGCGTCCTCGTGAGCCACGAACTCCGGCTCGCAGAGCCGCGCGATTGTGGCCTCGGCTTGCTCGTGATACCGCCGAGCTTGATCATCGTCGGCGACAAGCGAGGCGAGCATGATCAATCCGCCCGCGGCACAAGCGGCGGCAGAGGATTCCCAGCGGCGTACCGGATCGGGTTCGTCGAAATCATTCGGCGGCACTGGGTCAGCATCAGCCGTGTGCTCCAGCCAGTAGTCGGCGTTCAGCTGGGCGGTGGCCAGCCAGTGCGGATTGCCGGTCAGGGCGTACATGGAAGTGAACCCGTAGAGTGACCAGGCCTGCCCGCGCGCCCAGGAGGAGTCGTTGCGCCATCCCTGCTGCGTGGTCTGCCGCAGAAACTCCCCGGTACCAAGATCAAAGATGCCTTCATGGCTGGTTGAGCCGTCGCCGCGTACCAGATACTTGCGGGTGGTCTCACAGTGCTGCTCAGCAAGATCGATCAGATGCTGATCATCGGTCTCCAGCCCTGCCACGGCAATGATGCCGACGTTCATCATGATGTCGATGAAGATCGAATCCGGCGCCAGGAACGAGCGCAGGTACTTGCCCTTGGTGTTGAACCGAGTGGCCATGGTCCTGCCTCCCTGAATGACCACCTGACGACGGGTATCGTCGCCGGTCAGCTCCCACCACTTCTTCCAGGTCGGGCACAGCACGAAGCCAAGATCATGAACTTGATCGTCGTACTGACGTTCCTCGACGAGCTTGCTGTAGTGCTCCGCGCGGGCCCTCCACTCATCACCGAGTCCAAGCTCGTAGAAGAGCCACATCTGGCCGCCCAGGAAGCCCTCACACCAGTTAGTCCAAGCTTCCTTGCCATGCTTCCAGCGGCCACGGTCGGTGTAGAGGGGGAAGTAGTCGGGGTAGTCGGCAGCCAGCCGCGACACCTTGCCGGCGGCGACCTCGAGGGCGGTCTCTAGCCGCCGCCTTGGTTGCCTCGCTGAAAGCCAAGGTACGTCGTTCGCTGACTCGGCGGGAGGCCCAATACATCGGTCGCTACCTCACTTTTCGCCGACGCCGCCCACCCAGGACGGAGCCTGGGCGCCGGTGCGGATGATCGTGCTCTTGTGCTCGATGTACTCATCGATCGCAGTACGGCCGAGCTCCCGACCGATGCCCGAGGCGCCGTAGCCGCCGAACGAAATCTCCGGGAAGCCGTCCATGTAGCAGTTGATCCAGACGGTTCCGGCCTTGGTGGCCCGCGCATAGCCGAGTGCCGTGTCAATATCGCGGCTCCAGACGCCGGCGCTGAGCCCGTACCCAGTGGCGTTGGTGATCTCCACCGCCTCAGCAAGATCAGCAAACCTGACAACTGACAGCACTGGGCCGAAGATCTCTTCCCGAGCGACTCGGGCGGTCTTGGGTACGGCTGCGAGCACAGTGGGGGAGTAATAACGGCCGCGGTCTGAGTCGAGCCGGCTGCCGCCTAACGCGACTGAAGCGCCTTCCTGCTGCCCAAGATCAACATAGCCACTGACCACACCGAGATGCTTCTCCGAGATGAGTGCCCCCACCTTGGTCGCCGGATCGAGCGGATCCCCGACAGCGACGTCCTGGGCGCGCTCCACGACCCGTTCGGTGAACTCGTCCGCAACGTCCGCATGCACCAGAAGCCGGGACCCTGCATTGCAGCATTCCCCCTGGTTGAAGTACGCGCCGAAGACCACCTTCTCCAGCGCAGCGTCAAGGTCAGCATCGGGGAAGACGACCTGCGGGTTCTTGCCGCCCAACTCCAGGCTGACCTTCTTCAGGTCCTTGGCGGCCGCCTGGGCCACCATGCGACCCACGCCGGTGGATCCGGTGAACGTGGTCATGTGAGTGCCGGGATGGCCCGACAGCCAGCCGCCGACGTCACCGCCGCCGTGGACGAGATTGACAACGCCGTTGGGTAGCCCTTCGTCGCGCAAGATCTGGACGAGGCGGGTGGTCGTGCCGGGTGTGAGATCGCTGGGCTTGACCACGGCTGTGCAGCCGACTGCCAGCGCGAATGGCAACTTCTGGGAAACGATCAGAAGCGGGAAGTTCCACGGTGTGATCACCCCGACAACCCCGATGGGCTCCTTGACCGTGACCGCCAGGTAGTTCGGGCCTAGGTCGTTGTGGGCGTCACCGTACGCGTGCTGGGCCAGGCTGGCGGCGTAGTGCCAAATCCCTGCCGCGCTGGACACCTCATCCCTGGCTTGCGAGATCGGCTTGCCGGATTCCAATGTCTCGATCAAGGCCAACTCGTCGCGCTCGGCTTCAATCCGTGCGGCAACGCGCCGCAGCAGAGCGGCCCGCTCGGCACCCGAGGCCTGCGGCCAGTCACCGGCGCTGAAGGCCCTCTGTGCTGCCGCAACGGCAGCATCGACGTCGGCCTCACCGGCGCTGTGGTAGCTGGCGACGCGGACGTCGTGGGCCGGGCTGTCGCGGAGTACTTCCTCGCCTCCGCCGCCACCCTCGCGGCCGTCGATGATGTTGGGCCAGATGTTGGCGGTGATGCTGGTTGGGGCAGTGCTGGTGATAGTGCTCATGACAGTGCTTTCGGTTGGTCCGGATATGTGTTGACTGGTGGGCTTCAGGTTCCGCGGTAGCGCGGGTCGCGTTTCTCAGTGAAGGACGCGAAACCTTCGGCCGCATCCTCGGTAAAGGCGGTGGCGGCGGAGCTGACTTGCTCCATCGCCTGGTAGGCGTCAGCGGAGTCGATGGCCTGCTTCGCCATCTGTACGGCGATTGGGGCTCGGTCGGCGATCTTGACGGCCAAGGCGTGGGCGATCTTGACCACCTCGGCCTTTGGGGCGAGCTGGTTGACCACACCCCAGGCCAGGGCGCGGTCCGCGATCAGCGGTTCACCTGTGAAGATCAATTCCTTGGCACGCCCGGCACCGACGAGATCGCGGAGCCGCCCGGTCCCGCCCCATCCAGGCAGTGTTCCTAGGCCGACCTCCGTCAGCCCGAGCGTGGCATCGTCGGCGAGAATCCGCAGATCACAGGCGAGTGCCAGCTCGAACCCGCCGCCGTAGGCATTACCGGAGACGGCTGCGATTGTCGGCTGCCGAAGGCCTGCGAGGCGATCGAACACCCGGTGCCCGAGGCGCGTCCACTGCGCCCACATGTCCAACGGCTGCAACGCCTTGAAGCGTTTGATGTCGGCGCCGGCGCAGAACGAGCGGTCCCCTGCGGCAGTAACGAGAACGACCCGCACGTCCCGATCGGAATCAAGGCCGATCAGGATCTCTTCGAGTTGGCTTAGCATCTCCGGGGTCAGCGCATTGTGCTTGGCGGGCCGGTCGAGATGGATGGTGGCAACCACGTCGACCTCGACACTGATCTGGCCAATCTCCGGTGCGGCCGGTTCGCTCATGTCGGGCCGTCGCTCGGGTCCGGTGGCGTAAGACCACGCAGCACGTGGTGGGCGCCCTTCTCACCGATCATGGTCGAGGTGGCCATGGTGTTTCCGCTGATCAGCTTTGGCATGATCGACGCGTCAATCACCCGGAGGCCGTCCATGCCGCGGACCTTGAGTTCTTCATCAACGACGGCGAGGTCGTCGTCGCCCATCTTGCAGGAGCCGACCGGGTGGTAGTCAGTCTTGGCCCACTGCTTGACGTACTCGCGGATTTCCTTGTCGGTCTCAACATCCGCGCTGGGCAGGTACTCCTTGATCACAAATGGCTGGTACGCCTTGCTGCGCATCATCTCCCGTCCCCAACGGAACCCTTCGAGCGATTTCTCCCAGTCGTACGGATCGGTGAGGAAGGCTGGATCGATGGCAGGCGGGTCGTCCGGGTTGGCGGTGTGCAGCTTTACCGAGCCGATGCTGCGGGGCCGCAGATGGCAGGTGTTGATCGTCATGCCATGCCCCTTGACGCGCATCCGGCCATGGTCGATCACGTACGCGGGCAAAGCGTGCATCTGGATGTCAGGAGTAGCCACGTCGGGGCCGCTACGGACGAACATGCCGGCCTCACACACCGAGGCGGTGATCGGCCCCGTCTTGGTTGTGATGTATTGCAGGCCGGCCAGAGCAGCCTTGTCCGGCCGGTCGGAGGAGTTGTAGCTGACCGGCGTGGTCTCAGCGGTCAGATACACATCCATGTGATCTTGGAAGTTCTTGCCGACACCAGACAGGTCGTGGACGACCCGGGCGCCGATCTTGCTCAGCTCCTCGGCTGGCCCGATTCCCGACAGCAGCAGCAGCCGGGGTGAGTTGACCGCGCCTCCGCTCAAGATCAGCTCCCGGTCCACCTGTACGTGCTCCGGCTTCCCGTCGATGATCATGTCTAGACCGGTGACCCGGCCGTTCCGCACGATGATCTTGCGGCCCAGCGCGTGGGTGACGACTGTCAGGTTCTTCCGCGACCGGGCCGGCTTCAGATAGGCGGTCGCAGTGCTCTCCCGGCGGGCGTTCTTCTGGGTCACGTCATACCAGCTGACGCCCTCCTGCACGGCGCCGTTGAAGTCGGCGATGAAGGGGACTCCGAGCTCCTGGGCGGCGCGGACGAATGCCTTGCTCAGCGGGTTGTGCTGGACTTGCTCGGTAACGTTCACCGCGCCCACGCTGCTGTGGTAGCGATCGTTGAGGCGCTCGTTAGCCTCCGCCCGCCGGAAGAATGGCAGCACCTCCTCATAGCCCCAGTGCTTGTTGCCGAGCGCCGCCCAGGCTTCGTAGTCCTCTTTCTGGCCGCGAATGTAGATCATCGCATTGATCGAAGTGCTGCCACCGAGTGTGCGGCCCTGTGGGTACCACATCTCCCGATTGTTCAGCTCCGGCTGCGGGACTGTGGAGAACTCCCAGTTGTAGCGCGGGCCGCTGAGCTTGGTGAACCCAACGGGTATATGGACCAGCGGGGACCAGTCCTTGCCGCCGGCCTCGAGCAGCAGCACGGTGGTGTTCGGGTCGGCGGAGAGACGGTTGGCTACAGCGCAGCCGGCGGCGCCGGCGCCGACGATCACGTAGTCGTAGTGGGTCGCAGGCATGATGGACGGTTCCTTACGGTTAGGGGACGGACTGGCGGGTGAGGGAGGCGATCCGGGACGGTTTGCTGGACAAGATCAATCCCATCGCTTCGGGCCGGAACAAAGCAGCGGACATCAACCGCAGGTCGGGACTGACCAACAGCGGTACGCCGGCCTTTCCGAGGACATCTTTTTCAAGATCGACTCCAGGCGCGATTTCGATCACGGTCAGCCCGTCGTCGGTCAGCTCGATGACGCAGCGTTCGGTGATGTAGAGCACCTTTTGGCGGCGCTTGCGCGCCATCTCACCGGAGAAGGAGATCTGCGCAACTTCGGGCACGAACTTCGAGATTGCTCCGTCGGAGATGATCTCGAGCTGGCCGTCGGTGATCTGAATGTCCTTCTTGCCGGCGGTGAAGTAGCCGGAGTACACGATCTTGGGCGCACGGGTGATGATGTCGTTGAAGCCGCCCACGCCGGCCGTGACATGCGGCCGGGCCGGCAGTGACGAGGCGTTGACATCGCCTGCGGCAGACACCTCGAGGAACGAGAGCATGGCCACGTCGAAGCCGCCGCCTTGCAGCAGCGTGAATTGGTCGACGCTTTGCAGCAACGCCTCCGGGTTTAGTGCACACCCGAACGCGAACCCGGTCGCCGGGAAGCCGCCTACCGCACCCTGCTCGATTACCCAGGTGACGTCATCAGCGTGCCCCTCCTCGAGCAGGACCCGGGGAATGGCGGCGGAGATCCCGAAGCCGAGATTCACGATGGCGTTGACTTGCAGCTCAGCCGCGGCCCGGCGGGCGATCACCTTCTCCGCACCGAACTCGACCGGCTCGATGTCGTCGAGGTCGCGATGTATCTCTCCGGATAGGGCCGGGTCGTAGAAGGTCTGGGTCGTCTGCATCTGATTGGGGTCGACTACGACGGCATCGACGAGAATCCCTGGAATGTGAACGTCCTGAGTGGGCAGCTGGGTGTCGGACAGTCTCTTGACCTGGGCGATGACGATGCCGCCCTTGTTGTGGGCGGCGTAGGCCTGGTCGAGTGCCCCGAGAGTGCTGCACTCCTGTTCGTAGGACAGATTGCCGTGAGGGTCGGCGGTGGTGGCGCGGATGATCGCGACGTCGACGTCAACCGCCGGATAGAACAAGTAGTCCTCGCCGCCGACCTGCATGAGCTGAACGAAGTCGTCGGTGACGGCGTTCATCTTGGCGCCCTCCAGACGCGGGTCGGCGTACGTGCCAAGCCCCACCTCGGTCAGTACTCCCGGCTGTCCGGTGGAGGCGGCCCGATGCATCTGGAACAACACCCCGGAGGGGATGTTGAGGGCCTGAACTTGATCATCGTGGATCAGTTGCCGGATCAACGGCGGGTCCAGCTTTGAGCCGCCCGAGGGGTAGGAGCCAGCCAGTACGCGGCGTAGTTGGCCTGGGCGGCACAGGTGGTCAATGCCTTTGATGCCATACATGTCGCCAGCGGCGATCGGATGCAGGGTGGTCAGGTTTGCCGGGGAACCGGTCTCTTCGTAACGTTGCCCGATCGCCTCCAGTACAGCGTCGGGACAGCCGAGTCCGGACGAGGACGAGATAGTGATCACTGCGGATTCGGCGATCAGCTGGGCGGCTTCGGCGCCAGTCAGCACGGGTACGGTTCGCATAGCGGCGTGGATCCTCCGGTCAATTCAGGCGAGCAGTTGGGGACGAGGGCAGCCGCAGGTCTCTCGCGGCTCGAGCTTGGTTGGAAACTCTTCGCGTACGGTCGGCGCGGTCGACCCCGCCGCCCGCTCCAACACGAGCTGCGCGGCACGGCGGCCGGTCTCGCGAGCCGGAACTGCGACGCTGCTGAGCGAAGGTCGGTTGAGACCGGCGTCGTGGACATCGTCGAAGCCGATCACTCGGACGTCCGATCCGATGCTGCGACCAATGTCGGCGATCGCATCGAGGACGCCGAAGGCGACCACGTCGCTGAAGCAGACGATGCCGTCGACGTCGGGATCTTCGGTGAGCAGCCGCATCGCCGCCTCCCGGGCCTGCGGTCGGGCTGGCTCACAGACCACCGAGTGTTCGGAGTTGAGCGACAGGCCGTGGTCGTTCAGGAATGCCTTTACGCCGCTGGCGCGCTCCTCGCGGGCGGAGGAGTCGGAATATCCACCGACGAAGGCGATTCGGCGGCAGCCGTGGCTATACAGATGCTCCGCAGCCGAGTACCCGCCGTCTCGGTTTTGGGCGCCTACGTAATCGGTATCCAGGCCATTCAGACGGCGGGCCATCAGCACTAGCGGTGTTCCGAGCAGTTCCGGCAGGTCGTTGGGCGTCGTGCCGTGTGCCGGTATCAGCACAATGCCGTCCACATTGCGTTCCACCAGCGACTTGACTTGGCGGCGCTGCAGGTCGCGATCCTCGCCGCTGACTGCCAGCAGCGGCACAGTCCCGCTGCTGGTCAGAACGTCTTGCACGCCGGTGGCGAACTCGGCGAAGTACGGGTTCGTGATATTGGTCAGCACCACACCGATGGCGTCGCTGTGCTGGGTGCGCAGCGATGCCGCAGCGCGGTTGTAGACGTACCCAAGCTCGGTCATAGCTTGGCGGACGCGATCGCGCGTCTTCGCGGCGACCAGCGGGCTGTCGTTCAACACCAAGCTCACCGTCGCACGCGACACGCCGCAGTGCCGGGCGACGTCCGTGAGCGTTACACGTGCCATAGCGGTTACCTCTCAGAGGATATTTAGATCGATCTAAGAGCTACTGGATCGATCTAAGCGGATGTTTGATCAGATGTCAAGCGCACTGGGTTCAGGCTCATCGGCGCGGCCCAGTACGCCCGCAGTAGCCTGACCACGTGCGAGGCAGGTCGATCAGGGCTACCCCGCGGCGCGGCGGCGTTAGCGAGGATCAGGCCGAACGGATGCGCACCAGGGTGCGCCTGCTCGTGCAGCTGACGACTCGCCACGGACGCTACCGCCGCGGGCTCGTCCAGGCGGCCAAGAGCCTCAATCCGCAGGAGGCCGCAGTGCTCGCGGACCTTGAGGCGCATGGCCTCGACGTCAATCAGCTCCGCGATGTGCTTTGGGGTGGGCACGTCCTCATCGACGATCCGGACCTCTACGAACGCTGGCGGTTTCCGAAAGTGACGCGCGAGCGGCTCTCGAGTCACCACCGCACAGTAGACAAGCAGAGCTATCCGGATCTGGGCATGCACGGGCCGCTGGTACGCGAGAAGCTTCACGGGCGGACGGCGAACGGCACATGGATTCAGCTGGAGAAGACGCCGGCGGCCTTCGGCGCGGGTCACCGGCTGCCGACGTGGAATGACGCTCAGCACTTGGCGGACTACGTCGTCTACAAGGTGACAAAGCGAAACGTCGGGCCGTGGGGGCTCTCGGCGGTCACCGAGCGGAGGCCGATGTACCTTTCGCCGCAGCTGAGTACGACGGTGCCGCTGCCGGAAGGCACGACGCGAGCGCTGACGATGACGCTGGCCCGGCTGGACGCTGAGGATCAGGTCGTCCATGACGCAACACACTCTGGCCTCGTCCGCCGGTTCCTCGGGCCGCTGCGGGAGGACCCTTTGGCCGAGCTGGAACCCTGGCGGGGTCGCGGACGGGGTCGAGGACTGTTCGGTAACTCGCAGGTGTGGGTCACCGAGACCGGAGCGGCTACCGCCCGGCGAGTGCTCTCGGCGGTGGGCCAGCCCGACGGCTGGACATTGCCCGATGTGGTCGTCGCGCAACCCGTCGAGGTGGCGGTGGGCGACCGGCAGTTGCGGCTGGCGGCTCGCGTTCCGACGAGTGCCCGGAGGGCGTTATGACCGAACCGAAGTTAGACGTCGGCGTCCCGTCTGACCTCGGCGCACCGCCCGGCTTGATCGATGCAGTGCTTCATCTGGTGAGCACCGGTCCGGTGCCGCTCGGTGGCTACAGCCTGGCCGAGATGGTGGCGGTAGATGCAGTCGTCGACTTCCTCGATGAGATGCCGTCCGAAGAGCAGGTCGGTGAGGCCGTACGGTCGCTCGCCGCGCGGCAGCTCCTGGTGGCGTTGCCGGGGACCGACCGCCTACAGGTCCGTGGGGACCTAGGCATCGCTGTTGTGTTCCAGCAACGCGCGCGGTCCGTCATCGATGCGCGCGTGACCGGGACCGAGCCAGGCCACCCGTGGCGGACGCTGCTGCTTCCGCAGCCTGAGGGGGTCGCCCTCGAAGTACTGATCGACGCGCTCGGTGTGCACGAACTCTCGCTCCGGGAGACTGACGACGCGCTCCGCCGGCTGCGTGAGCGACTCCCGAACGGTGAGCCGGAGCGCGAGGCCGCGTACCCCAAGGAGTTGCTCGCTACCGCGGAGGGTCGTGCGTTGGTCACGGTCACGCAGTACACCGCATCGGGCAGTACGGAGACCGCCGAGCTGAGCGCCGACATTGTCCTGGCCAAGCAGGGCGATCGGCTGTACGTGCTCACCCGCGACCCCGAAGATCCCGAGCAGCTGGTCTCCCAGGGACTCGACGAGGGGGAAGTGATCGAGCTCGTCCGAAGCCTCGCCGTACTGGATGCCGATAGCGGCGGGGATACGCACTCCAGCGCCGAGCCATCTGGGCGGCTCGGCAAGATTCGTACGGCGATCATGAGACGCCTGCGCCGAGGCGAGCAGCCGGCCGCGACCTCTGCACAATCCGCACCCACCCGATAACCCCCGCCGGAGCAGTCAACCAGCTGCCTGCGGGGATGTAATGTTGTAGTCGCTGAGAGCACAGCCGTCCTCGGGCTGGAGATCGCTGTATTCGTTGGGCCGCTTCTCCATAATGGCTTTTGCGCCGAGGTAGTACCCGGGAACTTCCCACCCTCAGGCTCCGCCATGGCCCAAATAGAAAAGTCTTCAGCTCTCGTCGGATCCGGTAGCAAAGCCGACGAGATCGGCAGCGAGGCCCTGATGCGTCTGTTCGAGGCGTTCGTTGCATGCAGGACGACCCTCGACGACCTCTCGAATCGAGCGGCCGCGCTGGGCGAGGACCTCAGTGGTCCGGTCATCGCGGCACATCTGACCGGAAAGCGCTGCATCTCAGCTCAGAAGCACAACATCGTTGCCGCTGTCATCAACGCTCGGCTGCGCGAGCTGTCACTGCCTGCGGCTGCTCCCTACACAAACAGATTCCCAAAGACCTGAGAACGAGCTCGGCTCCTGAGCGGCCCGGATCCCGCTATCACCTGGTCTCTTATGGTCGTGTTGGCTATCGCCTGTGCCATTCCGCACTGCGCAATCGAACACGCCGAGAGGGCGCTGTCATGACTTTGCTGATTGAGACGAGTGCAGACCGCTGGACGCGCATGATCCGAACCACCGGCGTGGTCGGCCTGGTCACCATCGTCCTGCTGTTTGCTCCGATAATCGCGATCTCGTCCTTAGGCGAGCCGCCTTTCGTGGCAAGCGCCCAGGAAGCACGGGCATTCCTCCGCAACGGCAGTGCGGGCTGGGCGCAGGCGGCGACGGCGCTGACCAGCCTGTCGGCGATCGGGCTGATCTGGTTCCTGGTGGGGTTGTGCCTGCTGCTCCGCCGGCTCGAGGGGAGCCCGCCGTGGCGGTCCGCGGCCGCCCTGGTGTCAGGGGTCATGCTGCCCGCGTACCTGCTGCTGGATGTTAGCTGGGACGCTGCGTCCTTCGGCGGCGCCGACCTCGATCTGGCGGTGGCGAGCTACGCCTTTGACTCCGGCAACCTCGGGTTCGCCAACATCTGGCTCGCTATGGCCAGCTTTGCGGTGGCCTGCGGCTGGCTCGTCCTGTCGACGCGGGTCGTCGGTCGGTGGCTTGGCTGGTGGGCGATCGCAAGCGGGCTTGGGCTCGTGATCTCTCGGTTCTTCTGGACGTCGGAGGTCTGGTACCTGCCGTACTTCGCCTTCTGGATCTGGATGATCATCATCTGCGTCAGGCTGATCCGGCGACCGGCCGCTGTGCTGAATGGCTCAGAACGCAGCCGCCTGGAAGCACCTCCGGAGATCTGACCCGACCTAATTGGGCCTGCGCGCCCAGACTGCCCCAAAGGCCCTTGTGCCCGCCCGTCGGGATGAGTTCTCATGGACCGCATGCAGCGGGTGACGCCGGCCGGCCGGGCGGGCCGGGTCGGTCAATCGTCACCGGCCCGCAGCCGGCAGCGGGCTGGCGCCGGTCGCATCCATCCAGTGCTCGATCTGCAGCGGAAGATCGGGAACAGGGCGGTCGCCGCGGCTCTATCCGGCGACATCACCGGCGCCACACCACCGGCACGCCTCGCGCGAGCCACTGTCCAGCGCGCTGTCGAACTGTACGTCTACGGCGGCGGCAAGGTCGCCGATGTCAACGGTCCAGGCACCAATGAACGCAAGGTGGTTATCGCCGCCCAGGATCGGCTGATCGCCATGGGAGCCTTGTCTGCCGACGAGCGGGACGCCGACCGTACCCGGATGGCCGCCCAGACCGGGCGGATCCTGGCCGGCGACATTCCCAACACGATCGTGGCGATCGGCCGCGCGGATCAGCCGACGCTCAGCGAATCGGCGGCGAAGAAGGTTCTCAAGGCAAATCTTGTCGCCGGAGTGGGCGCCGGAGAGTACAACGACGCTGCCGATGTTGACCTGGTGCTGAACCTGCTGCACGAGGAACACCACGTCAGCAACGCAGACTTCGACGCCGGCGAACTCGTCCTGGAAGGGATCGGCCGCACCGTCGATCCGGCGGTACTACCCGGTTTCCCCGCCGGACTGTCGAAGCTGAAGCGGGGATTCGCCGGCGGCTATCCGTTCCGCGGCACCACCAAGCGTCGCAAGCGGCTCTTGGTCACCGAAGGCACCGCCGCGTACCAGCAGGCCGTTGCCTACAACACCGCCGGGCGCAACGCGATGATGAAGTGGCTGAACGAGGCGGCCGCGCAGACCTCGGACAAGATCCTGCGGAACAGTGCCCAGTGGTGCCTTTCGGGCAAGACCAAGCTGTACTGCCAGACAAAGACCCACGACTCGACGACCCGGGTCAGGGCGGCCGGCCAGCCGCGGCGGTTCGTCGCGATCTTCGGTTATCCGCAGGGCGCAATCACCGAGGGGCAGGTCAGCTATCTGCGCAAACTGAAGGGCGAAACCGCGTTCGACAACACCAATGTCGCGATCGAGGCGCCGTCCGGCGGGTCCGCGCCGGCGGGCGCGATCACAGTTGTCGACCCGGTTCCGTCCGGCAAGAGGGCATTCTTCGACACGATCCGGCACGAAGTTCAGCATTCCGCCGACCACCATCCGGCCACCGACGAGGGCTTGTTCAAAACAGAGTTGAACGCCCGGTGGCTGGAGAAGTCGTACGCCGGATACTCGCCACGCAGACGGGTCAGGCGGCAGGGCTACACCTGGAACGAGCGGCAGTACGCCGTGTTCCAAAACCTGTGGCAGAACAAGGACCTGTACCCGTACATGCGCCGGAACTGGAACTCCTCGAACCGTGCCGAGCGGGACGCCTGGCGGGCGATGGTGGTCGCCTATACCAAGCCGGACTCGTTCAATCCGATCAATTCCATCCGGATCGAGAACCTCAACGACGCGTTGTGGAACGTCTGGGGCGCCGACTGCCGAGAGGATGAGAAGTTCAGGGCAGGAACCGGTCCAGAGAACCCGAAGGCGTCCGCCGTGCGTGCAGCGATAGCCGCCATGGACGAGTTGGACAAGCAGGCGCTGCGGCAGAACGCGGAGCTGAAGGCACGCGGCAGGGTGCACCTGGAGGGCAAGCTGTTGGACGAGTTCAACGCGCTGATCGCGGGACCGTGAGGAGTCGGCCATGACTCGCACCCCGACCCGGGCCCGAGCGTCGATCGATGCCGTCACCGGGGAGCTGCTGGCGCTGACCGAGCAGGGCATCACCCGGCTGACCGCCGACGGCGCGGCGGTCGACCTCACCCCGATCTTCGACTGGGATTGCGCGGCAATAGGTTCCAGCGCGGTCGCGGTCGCGGGTGGCGGAGCGATCGACTGGACCGCAGCTGACGGCGCCCAGGCCAGGATCGACCTGCCGGACTCCAGGATCCACCGGCTCGCCGTCGCCGGACCGCTCGTGGCGGGGACCACCGACGAAGGCCGGCTGCTGATCTGGCGGCCGCCCGACGAGACCGCGGCCTGGTCTGATCTCGGGTTCGAACCGGACGGAATAGTTATTGGCTCTGATGGGGTCTGTGTGTGGGGTTGGGCCGAGGACGAGCACGCCGCGCTGGCGGTGTTCCGGGCCGACGGCGCCCCGGTGATGCCGACCCGGCCGTGGCCGCGGCCGGATGCCGGAGCGGCGCTCGGTCTGGCCGACGGGGTAATCGCGATCGGCGGAACCGATGCGTTGACGCTGGTCTCCGCGGCCGGGCAGGTGGTGGGATCGATCGACCTGCCCGGGCTGGAGCGAATCGCCGGCTCGGGTGTCGAGCTGGCCTGGGTACGGACGCAAAACCGTCTGGTGGTCGGCACCGGGCACCTGGTCGGGTTAGGCCCGGAGATTCAGGTGACGGCCGAGCTACCGATGCCCGGCGACGATCCGTTTCCAGATCTCGCCGTAGTGCCGGGTGTTGGCGTACTGCTCGCGGAGGGCGCAGGGGCACACCGGGTCGTGCTGCACCGGCTCGCGGGCCACGCGTGGGCCGATCCGGTCCGTTATGACCTGCCGCGGACCGCACAGCCCCACTGAACACCGCTGACCTCACCCGATCGGGGTGAGGCGCCGCTGCCGTGCTCCATGGCACGTTGGAGCCAACCCATCTGGAGGAATTCATGAGTCCCGACCGACATGCACGCACGATGTTGCCCATCCCCGACCGGCCCTCGTTCGGTCTGACCACCTATGACGCCAAGGATCCCGACACCGCGTACCCTCCGATCGAGCCCTTGCTCCCGCCGGAGGGTGCACCGAACGTGTTGATCATCCTGCTGGATGATGTTGGCTTCGGCGCCTCGAGCACGTTCGGTGGGCCGTGTCGTACGCCGACGGCGGACCGGCTAGCCGGGGATGGGCTCCGGTACAACCGCTTCCACACCACGGCATTGTGCGCGCCGACGCGTGCAGCGCTGCTGTCGGGCCGTAATCACCACTCGGTCGGGATGGGCAGCATTACCGAGACCGCGACGTCGGCTCCCGGGAACAGCTCGTTGCGTCCGAACACCAAGGCGCCGTTGGCGATGACCCTGAAGCTGAACGGGTATTCGACGGCCCAGTTCGGCAAGTGCCATGAGGTGCCGGTGTGGCAGTCCTCGCCGATGGGTCCGTTCGACGCGTGGCCCTCGGGTGGTGGTGGGTTCGAGACGTTCTATGGCTTCATCGGCGGAGAGAACAACCAGTGGGATCCGGCGCTGTATGACGGGACCACGCCGGTTGAACCGCCGGCGACTCCGGAAGAGGGCTATCACCTGACCGAGGATCTGGCCGATCGGGCGGTCGGCTGGGTGCGTCAGCAGAAGGCGCTGATGCCCGACAAGCCGTTCTTTGTGTATTTCGCGCCGGGCGCGACGCATGCCCCGCATCACGTACCGAAGGAGTGGGCCGACCGCTACAAGGGTGAGTTCGACGACGGCTGGGACGTGCAGCGGGAGCGTACGTTCGCCCGGCAGAAGGAGCTTGGAGTCATTCCCGCGGAGGCCGAGCTGACCGCCCGGCATGCCGAGATCCCGGCATGGGATGACATGCCTGATGAGCTGAAGCCGGTGCTGGCCCGGGAGATGGAGGTGTACGCCGGTTTCTTGGAGCACGTCGATTATCACGTCGGCCGGCTGATCGATGCTCATCGACGACCTGGGAATCCTCGACAACACGATCATCTACTACATCGTCGGCGACAACGGAGCGTCCGCCGAGGGCACCCTCAACGGCGCATTCAACGAGTTGGCCAACTTCAACGGCATGGCCGCCCTGGAGACGCCTGAGTTCATGGTGAGCAAGATGGAGGAGTTCGGCTCACCGAGCTCCTACAACCACTACTGCGGTCGGCTGGGCGTGGGCGATGGATACGCCATTCCAGTGGACCAAGCAGGTCGCCTCGCATTGGGGTGGCACCCGCAACGGGACGATCGTGCATTGGCCGAATGGGATCGAGCAGCGCCGGTGGTCTGCGCTCGCAGTTCACCCATGTGATCGACGTGGCGCCGACGATCTTGGAGGCGGCCGGACTACCCGAACCCACCATGGTGAACGGCGTGCAGCAGTCGCCCATGGAGGGCACCAGCATGCTGTACAGCTTCAACGAGGCTGATGCGCCGGAGCGCCACGACCTGCAGTACTTCGAGATGTTCGCCAACCGCGGCATCTACTACAAAGGCTGGAGCGCGGTAACGAAGCACCGTACGCCGTGGGTCATGGTCGGCGGGAAGCTGCCGGCATTCGACGACGACGTCTGGGAGCTCTATGACGGCACCGACTACAGCCAGGCTCGCAACCTCGTGGCCGAGCGACCTGAGATGCTCGCCAAGCTGCAGCGGCTCTGGCTGATCGAGGCCACCAAGTACAACGTGCTGCCGATGGACGACCGCACCTCCGAGCGGCTCGAGCCGACGATGGCCGGCCGACCGACCCTGATCCGCGGCGACTCACAGCTGTTCTTCCCCGGCATGGGACGTCTTTCGGAGAACAGTGTGGTCAGCATCAAGAACAAGTCGTTCTCTGTCACCGCCGAGGTGGTCATACCCGACGGCGGCGCGGAGGGTGTGATCATCGCGCAAGGCGGCCGCTTCGGCGGGTGGGCTGTCTATGCCAAGAACGGGAAGGCCAAGTTCGTCTACAACGTGCTCGGCATTCAGGAGTTCGCCACCGAGGCTGGCATGCCGATCCCGGCGGGTACACACCAACTCCGCATGGAGTTCGCGTACGACGGCGGCGGACTGGCCAAGGGCGGCAACGTCACCCTGTACTACGACGGCACAGAGGTCGGTGCTGGCCGTGTCGGAGCGACCCAGCCGCTGATCTTCTCGGCCGACGAGACGACCGACATCGGCTACGAGTCCGGTACCACGGTCACCTCCGACTACAGCGCGCGCGACAGCCGGTTCTCGGGCAAGATCAACTGGGTACAGCTCGATCTGGGCAAAGATGATCATGACCACTTCATCGACCCCGAGGAACGGCTTCGGATCGCCCTGTCGCGGCAGTAGTGAAATCTGGCTCGCAGTTTCGTCTGATCGGCCAAGGATCGCGTGCGTTCGACCGGCCCTCAGCCTTCCAGCGCCGCTCGGTGCTGGTCTGTGAGCTCGCGCATGGATTCCAGCTGCCGGAGCATCAGCTCCAGATCAGAGGTTCGCAGCCGCGCCAGCAGCTGCTGGCCCTCCATAGCCAGCGGCCCGTAAAGCTCCCAGGTCCGGGCTTGCCCCTGCTCGGTCATCTGAACCAGCACCTGCCGCCGATCAGTGGCGTTACGAACCCGCTCGACAAGTCCCTTCGCGACCAGCCGGTCTATCAGCGCGGTCGTTGCCGCCGGCCGTAGGCCGGTTGCCTTGCTTAGCTGCCCCGCCGTCTTGGGTCCGTCGGCGAGCCAGTCGAGACACCGCACGTCTGACGGGCCCAACCCCAGGCGTCGGCCCACGGTGTCGTCGAAGGCCTGGGCGCTGCGCTGATAGCGCTGCACGGCCAGTCCCAATGCCTCGACTAGATCTTGACGGTTCCGTGCCATGGTGCTAACCTTTCGAAAATCAAAAGATTTGATATTCGTAAGGAAGGATAGCAGGATGAAGGCACTTGTTGTGGGTGGCGGCGTTGCCGGACCGGCAGCGGCGCTTGCCCTTACCAAGGCTGGCATCGAGCCCCTGGTCCTCGAACGCCGGCCGGTTGTCGATCCCGGGGCGGGGTCGTGGTTCACTGTGGCGCCCAACGGGCTCGATGCGCTCGAGGCGATCGACGCCCTCGGAGCGGTGCGGGACCAAGGCGTCCCGTCGCGCGCGAACGTGATGTACGGCGCAACCGGGCATCGGCTTGGCACGGTGAGTCTCGGGCGTCCGCTCGACAACGGCCTGGTTGCGCTGACCATGAAGCGCTCCTGGATGGCGGCCCGGCTCGAACGGGAGGCCGAGCGCCGCGGCATCGTGGTACGACGTGGGGCGGAGGTCTCTCAGGTAACGGATGTCGGCGACCACGTCGAGGCCACGCTGAACGACGGCACGGTGCTCAGGGCGGATCTGCTCGTCGGGGCCGACGGGGTGCATTCTCGGGTACGCCAGGCCATCGATGCGCAGGCGCCCGCGGCCCGGTATGTGGGCCTGACGAACTTCGGCGGTATCACACGGAACACTCCGATCGCCGGCGAGCTGGAGCCCGAGGCGTGGCACTTCATCTTCGGGAGCCAGGCTTTCTTCGGCGCACATCCCACGCCTGCTGGTGATGTGGTCTGGTTCGTCAACGTGCCCGAGGCGGAGATCACTCGCGAGCGGCGGCGTACCACGACGGAGGAGGAGTGGGGTCGCCGGCTACTCTCCCTGGTCCGGCGACGCCGGTCCGGCTGCTGAGCTGGTCCGTACTGGCCGGCTCGAACTGGCCGGTGACAACACTTATGACCTCGGCCATGTGCCGACATGGTTCCGTGGCCGGATGGTGATCATCGGAGACGCCGCGCATGCACCGTCGCCGAGCTCTGGCCAAGGTGCCTCAATGGCCCTGGAGGACGCAGTGGTGCTCGCGCAGGCCCTGCGTGATCATCCGGAGGGTGATCATGCAGACGTGCCCGCCGCCTTCGCCGCGTACGAGAAGGCGCGCCGGGAGCGGGTCGAGAAGATCGTGGCGGCGGGCGCGCGGAGCAGTAGCTCGAAGATCCCCGGTCCGGTGGGACGGCGGTTCCAGGAGCTGATGCTGCGGTTCGCGTTCCGCTACATGGTCACCGACCGCAGCATTGCCTGGATCAACGGCCACAGAATCCGGTGGCAGGATCCCGTGGCTGACCACCTGCCCGCCGAGGCCACGGCTTAGCGGTGAGGGCAAGCCCGAGCCTGCCATGGGCCGTCGAGACCCGGACAGCCCGTCATCTAGCGTCACTGCCATGGCCAGCTAGCGTCGAAAGCACCTCAACCCCCAGGTTCATCGAAGGAGTGGAGTGATCATGCGTACCAAACAAGCGCGTGCCAGGTTCATCGGCGCTCAAGCAACCGGCGCCAGCTCGACCGGCGCGACATCAGTCGCGTTCACGGCCGTCATCGCTGCTGCGGCCGGAGCAGTGGCAATGGGCGCCGTCGCGATCGGTGCCGTGGCGGTCGGGCGGCTGAGGATCGGCGATGCGGCCGTCCGCCGGCTGCGCATCGGTGAATTGGAGGTCGACCAGCTGCGAGTGCGGCAGCTGCAGGTGCTCGAGCGGGATGACCGGCGCTGAGCGATGTCATACGCTTGGCGTCGGCCTGCTCATGTCTGGATAGACACTAAGCTGACCTGCCAGTCGACGGGAGGCCAGCATGATCGCGATCCGAACGCCAGACCAGCGGCTACGCATCTTTGTCAGCTCGACGATGAAGGAGCTGGCTACCGCACGCGCGGCGGCGCGCGGCGCCATCGAGCGACTCCGACTGATCCCGGTGCTGTTCGAGCTCGGCGCCCGGCCGTACCCTCCGAGAGATCTCTACCTCGCCTACCTGCGGCAAAGCGACGTCTTCATCGGGATCTACGGGCAGCAGTACGGGTGGATCGCGCCCGACCAGAAGATTTCCGGGCTGGAGGACGAGTATCTCAACGCCGGTGGCATGCCGAAGCTCGTCTACGTCCAGTCCCAGCCCCGGACCGTGATCCCCGGCTCAGGAGATGCTCAGCCGCATCCAATCGGACGGATTGTCCTATCGCGGCTTCGCCACCAGCGAGGAGCTCAGCACGCTGATCGCGGACGATCTCGCCTTGCTGCTCAGCGAGCGGTTTGATCTTGGGGATGAGCCGAAAGCGGCGGGGCGGCCAAGCCACCCACTGCCGAGTCCGGCGTCCCGCTTCATCGGGCGGGAACGCGAAAAGTCGATTGTCCAGGACCTGCTGACCGGGGGAGACGCGCGCCTGGTCACGCTCGTGGGGGCAGGTGGAATCGGGAAAACACGGTTGGCGCTCGAGGTCGGCTCCGGACTGCTGGGGAAGTTCGATGGTGTCGCGTTGGTGGCACTCGACGAAGTGTCTTCGGCGGACCTGGTCGTGTCGTCGATCGCCTCATCTCTGGGCATTCCCGAGTCGCCGGGCCAACCAATACAGGACGCGGTGATCAACTACCTCCGTAGCCGCAAGATGCTGCTGATCATCGACAACTTCGAGCACGTGGTGACCGCCGCCGGCGTACTTGGACGGATCATCACGCAGACCGATCAGGTGGTGTTGCTGGTCACCAGCCGGGAGCGGCTGCGCCTCTCCGGTGAACGCGTCGTCGAGGTCCCGCCGCTGCTAGTCCCTGAAGCCGCAGATGACGAGGACGTGTTGCTGCGCTCCGACGCCGTCGCACTCTTCATCGACCGCGCCCGCTCGGCCGGCAGCGACCTCGATCTCGATCATGGCCAGCTAGCGATCATCGCCGAAATCTGCCGTCGCCTCGACGGAATCCCGCTCGCCATCGAGCTCGCCGCGTCGCGGGCCAAAGTTGTGGGATCGGAGGAACTCCTGCGCCGGCTCGACCGCCGCCTGAGCTTTCTGACCGGCGGACCGAGGGACCTCCCAGCACGGCAGCAGACCCTACGCTCCACCATTGCCTGGAGTCATGATCTCCTCGACGACTCCGAACGCCGGTTGTTCGCCCGGCTGGGCGTGTTTGCCGCCGGGTTCTCGTTGCGAGGCAGCCGAGACTGTGTGCGCCGACGACTCCGTGCCAGCAGTCCTGGACGGCATCACGTCGCTACTTGACAAGAGCCTCGTTCGTACCGAGGACCCCTTGCACGGACATCCACGTTTCACCATGCTGCAGGTCGTCCGCGACTTCGCGCTGGAGCAGTTGGATGCCTTCGGGGAGACCGAGCCACTCAGGCGTGCGCACGCCGACTATTACCAGGCTGCCGTCATCGCCGACGAGACGACGCTGCGGCGTGACCCGGTTCCGGTGATCGAGAAGTACCACGCTGATCAGGCAAATATCCGCGGGGCGATCCGCTGGTCGCTGGATGTGGGGGAGGGCGGTCGCGTCGCCCGCATGCTCGTCGCGATGTGGCCGTTTCTGTGGATCGCTGGGCTTCTCAGCGAAGGCGTTGAGGCGGCGCAGCAGGCGCTGGTCGATGAGACCCTGCTCAGCTCGGCTGAGCGCGCGGACGCGTGTCTTGGGCTCGGGATGCTGGCCTTCGGACAGGGCGAGTACGAACGGGCCACGCCCGCTTTGGCCACGGCGATCGATCTCTACACCCAGCTTGGTGATGCCCAGCACGCTGCAACAGCTTCGGTTCCACTTGGTGTGATCCAAGCCCTCGGGGACCCGGATGGAGGGGAAGACCTGCTTGAGAGTGCCGCCGATACGTTCCGCAACCTGGATGATCAATGGGGTCTTGCGTTCGCGTCGCTGAACCTCGGCGGTGCGCTGCTGTTACACGACCGGTACGCCGACGCGATTCCGCACCTGGAAGAGACCATCCACCTATGCCCGCGCGGTGAAGGCCGACGTTTTCCTGAGCAATGCCCTCATCAATCTTGGGCTGGGTTCACCATCGGCTCGGCGACCTCGAATCTGCGCGTCGGCGGCTGCGCGAGTCGGTCAAGCACGCTGCGGTGCCGGACAACCGGGAGAGTCTTGCCCGTGCCCTCGACGCGTTGGCCGCCCTTGTCTCTCACTGCGGGCGACCCGGAACACGGCGCGACCCTGCTCGGTGCGGCCGAGGGTGTCCGCCGCTCGATCGGAGCAGAGAGTCTGGATGACCGACCGAGCAAGCCACGACCAGACCGAGGCTGAGCTACGGACCCAGCTCGGCGGCGATGCGTACGCAGCGGCGACCGACCGCGGGCGCAGCCTCACCATCGACCAAGTGCTGGAGCTCACCTCGGCCGAATGACTCGGTGGATTCGGCTGCGCTTCGCCGGCTCGGAGTTGCCGAAGACGCTCTTGGCCTCTTTACGGGCGTGCTTGTCCATCTTCAGTGCTTCGGCGCTCATCTCGGCCAGGCCCTTGGATCTCAGCTTGACGACGTTGACCAGTTGCTCCTTCTCCTGCTCACCGCCGGAGTAGTTGGGCTCCGTGGCGATATGGCCGACTCCAGGGCCGAAGTACTTGAACTCGGTGCCGTCCTCGAGGATCCGTAGAGACTTGAAACACTTGAACGGGACGCATTTCCGGTCGTCTACCTTGTCGACCTCGGAGCGAATGGTCTCCCGCGAATTGTGCATCTGGACGTACTTCATGCCCTCTTTCGGGTCAGTCAGCATCCAGACACCAGCCTTCGCGCCCTTCTTGCCGGCAAGCCAGGCGTCGACGGCGTTGACGAACCGGCCGCCCTCATAATGCTCGGTGTACGACCCGAGGTACCAGATGTTGCCGGACTTGTCTTGGGCGAGGTAGTCGACAGAGGCCTCGCCAACCTGACCCGCGTCAATGTCCTGATCCAAAACCAGGACCGTCTGGACGCCGTTCACCTCCTTCGTGACGTCGGTGACTGTGGTGCGTAGCTGGTGCTTGAGCTTTCTGCTTCCCCGGGTTATGGAACCGTCTCTCAGCGTCTGGGTACCGGGTACCAGCGGATACCACCTGTTCGGATCACCGATGGGATCCCCGAAGTTTTTCGGGTCGAACTTCTTGTAGTTCGCGTTGACCTTCTCCACCGGCTTGCTGCTCGGCTTGGCAGATGCGGTGGGTGACGGTGTCGGTGTGGTTGCGGCTACCTGCGTCGGTATTGGGCTCTCCGGCGACGATGGTGGCGTCTGTGTCGACGGTCCGGCGCTACAAGCTGCCGCCGCGGATGCAACGACGAACGCGCTGGCGACGGCTAGGACCTTACGGCGGAAGCGGACAGGCGCAACCATCTCGCTGACGATAACACCCCGTGCCGGAGTAGATCCGTGAATGTGTCTCGAGTCGTTACTCATCACGCAACAGCTCCCCTGGAGGTAGGCGACGAATGAGGGTCGTGGCTGCCAAAGACGCAGCCAGGGATACCACAAGTACGAGTGAACGCCAGCACGGCGATGTCGGCTCGTGGGATCACGACTTCTGGCTCCAGTACAAACAGCGGCTGCAGCACGGTCACCAGGAAATAAGCCATCACAGCGCCGACAAGTGCCCCGACGACCGCTCCGACGACCACGACCCCAACGGATTCAGTGACCAGCAGCGACCTGAATCTTGCCGATCCGCATGCCCTGGGCGCGCAGGGTGACGTACTCCCGCCGCCGCTGCAGCAAAAGTCCGAAGACGAAGATCGTGATTGCCGTCGCTGCCATGGCTAGCGCGTAGGCAGAGTCGAGGGTGAGCAGGCCGCGGATATTCAGCGCCGCCAGGCTTGACTGGTCCTTGTCGAGCGCGGTTGCCCGCGTGTCGATTTGCAGAGCGTCCGCCGTACCGGGACCTTCTTGCAGTTCAGCGACAACTCGATCCAAGGTGGCATCGCTCGGATCGGTGGTCTGGGCCAGGAAGAAGGTGGTGTTGGTCGACGGGATGAGCTGCATCTGGCGTTTGATGTTGACCAATACCTGGACGCCTTCCGGGAATCCGGGAAGGCGTTGGAAGAGTCCAATGACCTTCATCTCGGACAGCTTCTGCTCCTGGGTTGCCCGGGCGAACAGCACCTGTACCTCGTCGCCCGGTTCCACATCGAGAAGATCGGCGAATTCGATATCGAGGAACACACCATCGGGTTGGCGCTGCAACGCGTCCATCGCACTCGCCGCGGTAGTGCCGACGAAATCGGTATCGATCAGCGGAGCAACCTGTCCGAAGGCGGCGGGATCGATTGCGGCCATGTTGCCGGCGTCTTCGTTGACCTCGCTCTCCACGAGTGTGTTCAGCAGGCCGTACACGACCGGCGTCGCCGTTTGGATGCCCGGGACCTTGAGCTTCTCGGCGTATTGAGGGGGATGCTCGTGCGCGCTGATCGGGGAGGGCGTGACCCGTACGTCCGAGCCCACCACGAACCTCGCGTCACGCGCTTTTGCCTGGTCGTACGACGCGCTGAAGGACGCAACGCTGGTGCCGAGGGCGACGATCAACCCCACCATGATCGCCGCCGAGGCTGCGGCCCAGGAGCGGCGGCGAATGCTGCGGGTCAGCAGGCCGCGAAGCGGCCGGCCGAACCGATGTCGGCGGGGCAGCGGCAAGTGTGCGAAGACTCGCTCGACAAGCCTGCCCAGCACCAGGACACCGCCAAGCCAGATCCCGATGGGAACGATCACCAGATGCAGCTGCAAGGACACTGCACGGCCGTAGTACACCGAGCCGCGGACACCTTCAAAGCCGCCGTGACGGCGCTGGTACCACTCAACAGCCACTACCGTCGCCAAGATCAAAAAGTCGATCCCGAGCAGCCGCCAGAGAGGCTTTTGGGACGCTAAGTTGAGCTCGCTCATCGCTGATCTGGCGGTTGATAGCGCGTCGCCCCGCGGCGTACAGCGCGACGCCAGTGGCGAGAAATCCGGCGCCGGCACCAAGCAATGCGGACACCAGCAGGCTGACCGGGGAGGCGCTGGCCAGTGCATCGGCGGACAGCACCACCGCGGTAGAAACAAGACCCAAGGCGACACCGAGCACCGATCCGACCGCGGCGAGCGCGAGGGTTCGTAGCGCATGCATGCGAAGCAGGTGACGCCGGTTGGCGCCGCGGATCCGCAAGATCGCCTGCTCGCGACGCAGCGCACTTGCCAGTACGCCGCCCGCGTACCCAGTGAGGACGCGGCCAGCAAAGCACCGGGAAGTCCGAGGAAGACGAACATTCGCTTGGCCGTTCGGGCGTCATCGCTGGCAACCTGCAGGGCGTTGGAGACGTTGTCGATCAAGACGTCCTGCCCGGGCGCGACGGTATTGACGGCGTCGGCGACCGCCTTGGTCTGGGCCAGGGCCGTTGCGGGATCGGCGTCGAGCGGCTCGCGCTCCATGAAGACGTCGACCTCGAGGATCGGTTGGCTCCGAAGGACCGTGCCCGGGGCCGTCGTCACGTTCTGAAAGGCCGG
Organism: uncultured Actinomycetota bacterium; assembly: GCA_963734005.1. GTDB lineage: Bacteria > Actinomycetota > Actinomycetes > Propionibacteriales > Propionibacteriaceae > Microlunatus. Next base: position 164,632 of record CAVTFS010000016.1, on the reverse strand, counting down.
GATGATCGTCTTTCCGAACACCTCGGGCCCGACGATCAACGAGTTCCGGACATAGACGAACTGCTCGAGCTGCTTTCCCTCCCGGCTGTAGAACAGTGACTTCGCCTGCGATACGTCGGTGATGCCGCTGATGCGTACGCTGAGGGGCTGGCTCATGCCCGGCACCCGGATCTGCACCACACCGCCGGGTCCGATTGACAGCGCCCGTGCCGCCTCAGCGCTGAGCAGTCCGGCGCCGGGTTCGAAGGAACCCTCGACGATCCGGATGGACGGATCCTGCTCCAGGTATCGCTTGTCCAGGCCGAAGACGCGGGCCGCCTCTGGGGGTCGCTTCGGACCGGCGGAGAGTGAGCCGGGGTCGAGATCGACGAACGACAGCGGTTCTGCTCTGGCTACACCTGGGATCTGGCCGATCTGGCGGGTCAGCTCGTCAAGGCCCAGCGGTTCGGATGTGTTGGCCTTGACGGGCACGCCGATCTCACGGCTCGAGAAGCTCGCGCTCGGACCCCAGCGAGGGAACAGATTCAACGGCCGCGTCCGCCCTCACGTCGTACGCCAGCGTGACGGCGGACTTGGGCGGCACAGTGCCGAGATTGAGGCCGAAATTGCCCTCTCCCTGTGCCAGCGGAAATTCACCGCCGGGATCGGGCATCCGAGAGCCGTCGATGGTCATCGTATTTGGGACGTAGCTCAACGGAGGGGGAGGTTCGTCCCTGATGACGACCTCGTTGGCGGGATGTGAGCTGTTGTTCGTCAGGACGAGCGTGACATGTCCGCGCTGACCCGGCTGGAGCCGCGACGGAGTGATCTCCTCGGTCAGGCGTACTTTGTTGCCGAGCGGATCTGCCAGGACGCGTTGCATGTCGATCGGGATGGGAGCAATCGCCCGCGCTGTCATGGTCGCGGAGGAGCCGTCGATGAAGAACAAGACGGCCGAGAACAGACCGATCCCGAGCGTCATCCCAGCCAGCGCCGTCAGGGTGCGTCTCGGGTTGCGGCGTAGATCACGCCAGACGTAGCGGCCGATCATGAGAGCTCGTCCGTCTTGGAGATGGATTTGCCGATCCAGCCGGCGGGCGGCATCCCGGTCGTGGGTCACCATGATCAACGTCGCGCCGATCTCGCGCTGCATCTCCAACAGTAGATCGATCACGCCGACAGCATTGGCTGTGTCAAGGGCGCCGGTTGGCTCATCAGCCAGAATGATCGCCGGCTGATGGACGATCGCTCGAGCGACGGCGGCCCGCTGTCGCTGCCCGCCCGATAGATGGTCGGGAAGTCGGTAGGCCAAACCCGCCGAGGCCGAGGCTGGCGAGCGCGGCGAGCGATTTGCCGGTTCCCGACGACTCGCCATCCAGCGCGAGCTGCAGACCCACGTTCTCCAGCAGAGTAAGGAAAGGGAGCAGATTGTCGGCCTGGTAGACGAAGCCAACGTGGCTGCGGCGAAAATCGGATCGATCATTCTCGGAGAGTTCCGAGATCTTCGAATCGCCGATCCGCACGCTGCCTGAGGTCGGCCTGGCGAGGCCTCCGATCACTCCGAGCAGCGTCGACTTGCCACCACCGCTGGGTCCGGTGATAGCCACGCTCGACCCGCCGCCAACGGTGAAGGAGACCCCATCGAGTGCCCGTACCGGACCGCTCGATGTCTGGTGCTCAACGACCACCGAATCCACTGTGATGGAAGCGTCGATGCTCATGCCCGGAACGACCTTGCGGTCGGCGAGGCGCAGCGAGTGATGAGCCCGACGAGCGAGCTCCTCATCGTGGGTCACGTACAAGACGGTGAGATTGCGCTCTCGGGAGGCCGTGAAGATCATCTCCATGACCTCGGCGGCAGTGGTCGAGTCGAGCTGGCCCACCACCTCGTCGCCGAGCAGCAGGTCCGGTTCATTGGCCAGCGCCACCGCCACCGCCACTCGTTGCGACTCTCCACCGGACAGCTGCCGCGGAAGATGATCCATCCGGTGTCCGAGCCCGAGTTCGGACAAGAGTTCTCGAGCCCGCGCGGTGGAGCGGCGGCCCGAGGCGAAGCCAATGGCCACCTCCACGTTCTCGACCGCGGTCAGGAATGGGATCAGGTTGTCGGACTGGAGAACAAAGCCGATCCGTTCGGCGCGCAGACCAGCGCGAGCGTCGTCATCGAGCTGGTCCATCTGCTCTCCGCCGATATAGACATGCCCGGTATCGGGACGCATGAGCCCAGCGATCAGCGCGAGCAGAGTTGACTTTCCTGTTCCAGATCGGCCGACGAGACTCGTGGTCTCACCCTGGGGCAGGTCCAGGTCGAGCCCGTCCAGCACCTCAAGCTTCGAAGAGCCGCTGCCATACGACTTCGAGACGGCCTCGAGGCGGACGAACGGCTGCCGCGGAGGTGGGGTTCACGCTGTCTCCCTCTGACCGCGGCACGTTGTGACGCTTGCCCGATAGCGCTTGATCATTTGCCGCGTCTGCTCATCTCCCTGGCATTCATGAGAAGCGATCAACTCGTCAATGACGACAATTCCGACGGAATTGCTATTTGTCCGGTGGCAAAATTCTGCAGGTCTTAGCGCCGTGCCGTCCAGCATGAAGGGATGAGATTGCGGCCCGTCTCTCACGATTCTCTCATGTTTACCGTCCGATGGCCGTTCTCGCCAGCTGATCATCGACACGGTCGCGTGGTTGCTATTTGATTGACGAGGCCAGCTGAAATCGTCCTCGATGTTCGACTCGAGTCCTTGCCGTTCTGGCGGAGGATCCGCGATTGAGTGAGCCTGCCACTACCCATACGGACTTGATCTCTGGAGAACCCTCGATGACCACCTCCTCAACCGAACCCACGGCTACCTGGCAGGATCCCGACTTCGACGCGTCGGCAAGGCTCGACGCGCTGATCACCGAGATGAGCCTGCCGGAGAAGCTTGCCCAGCTCGGCAGCCTCTGGCTCGGTTTCGATGTCGCGACCGGAGAGGTCGCGCCGATGCAGAATGTGTTCAGCCGGAACGTCTCGTGGCCGGACGCGGTGGCGGATGGAATCGGCCATCTCACCCGCGTGTTCGGGACCAGACCAGTGACGGCTGCCGAGGGGGTGCAGCGGGTTCGGGACCTGCAGGGGACGCGTGGTGGAGTCGACACGGCTGGGTATCCCGGCCATCGTCCACGAGGAATGCCTCACCGGGTTCACCACCTTCCAGGCGACCGTCTATCCGACGGCACTGGCCTGGGCCGCCACCTTCGACCCAGGACTGGTCAACGAGATGGCCTCCGCCATCGGTCGGGACATGGCGGCGGTGGGCGTTCATCACGGCCTTTCGCCGGTGCTGGACGTCGTTCGCGACTACCGCTGGGGACGGGTCGAGGAAACCTTGGGCGAGGATCCCTACCTGGTCTCACAGCTGGGCACCGCCTACGTCCGTGGGCTGGAGGACAACGGCATCATCGCGACCCTCAAGCACTTCGCCGGTTACTCGGCGTCAAAGGCTGCGCGCAATCATGCGCCGGTCAGCGTGGGCCCGCGAGAGTTCGCCGACTACATCCTGCCGCCGTTCGAGCACGCCGTTCGCGTTGGCAGGGTGCGGAGCGTGATGAACTCCTACGCCGATGTCGACGGCATCCCGGTCGCTTCGGATCCGGCATTGTTGACCGACCTGCTCAGAGACGCCTGGGGCTTCACCGGCACGGTGGTTTCAGACTACGGCGCTGTGACCTTCCTGGAACTGATGCACCGGGTTGCCGGAACCGAAGGTGAGGCAGCCGCGCTCGCGCTTACCGCCGGCATTGACATCGAGCTACCCAGCACGTTGTGCTACGGCCAGCCGCTCCTTGCCGAGATCGAAGCGGGTCAGGGTCGATGAGGCGCTGGTGGATCGCGCGCTGCGGCGCGTCCTGGCGCAGAAGCTCGAGCTCGGTTTGCTCGACGCCGGTTGGTCACCGGAACCGGGACGCCGGCATCGACTTGGATTCCTCGGGGAACCGGGACATCGCCCGCCGGATGGCCGAGTCCAGCATTGTCCTGCTGGATAACCCTGCTCGGCTTGCTGCCGCTGCAGGCGCCGCAACGGATTGCGGTGCTCGGGCCTTGCGCCGACGACCCGCAGGCGTTCTTCGGCTGTTACGCGTTCCCCAATCATGTGATCCCGATGCATCCCGACTTCGACGGTGGCATCGGCATCGTGGCCGACTCGCTGCTGAACGCATTGCGGGTGGAGTTTCCGTCGGCCGAGGTGCGGTACGAGCCGGGTTGTCGAGTCAGCGGAGGCGACCTATCGGAGGTGCAGGCTGCAGTCGCCGTGGCGGCGAACGCCGACGTGGTGGTAGCTGGCCGTCGGGGATCGAGCCGGACTGTTCGGACAGCGGGACATCCGGAGAAGGCTGCGACGCCGAGGACCTCGAGCTGCCGGGCCACCAGCCGGAGCTGGTCGAGGCGATGCTGCAGACCGGGCGACCGACCGTGCTGGTTGCAGTGTCGGGTCGCCCCTACGCGCTCGGTCAGTACCAGGGCCGAGCGGCGGCAATCGTGCAAGCCTTCTTCCCTGGCGAGGAGGGTGGCAAGGCGCTGGCCGGGGTGCTATCCGGCCGGGTCAATCCCTCCGGCAAGCTGCCGGTCGAGGTGCCCCGCCACGCTGGCGGCCAGCCGCACACGTACCTGGCGGCGCCTCTCGGGCAGAACAGCCAGGGCGTCAGCAACCTGGATCCGACCGCCGCATTCCCGTTCGGATACGGCCTGTCCTACACCTCGTTCAGCTATGAGAATCTCCGCGCCAGTGCAGTCGAGGTCGACACCGCGGGCAGCGTGGAGCTGACGGTCACGGTACGCAACAGCGGAGCTCGGGACGGGCACGAGGTGGTCCAGCTGTACGCCGCGGATCCGGTCGCGAGCGTGACTCGTCCGGTGACCCAGCTGGTCGGGTTCGCCCGTGTGGGTCTGGCAGCGGGGGAGTCGGCCGAGGTGTCCTTCACGGTGCACTCCGACCGATTGTCGTTCACGGGGCGAACCCTCGAACGGATCGTGGAGCCAGGCGAGGTGACGTTCCGGGTGGGCACCGCCGGTGGTACGTTCGCCGGCCCTGTCGCGATCCAGCTGGTCGGATCCACCAGGATGATCCAAGGCGAACGAGTGATGGATACCCCAGCCGCCGTAAGGCACGCCCCAACCATCTAGGAGGAGTCTCATGGCACCGCAGCCAACCAAAGAGGACAAGTTCAGCTTCGGCTTGTGGACGATCGGTTGGCAGGCACGTGACATGTTCGGGGAGGCGACACGCCCGGTGCTCGCCGCCGTCGAGGCGGTCAACAAGCTCGCCGAGCTTGGCGGGTACGGCCTGACCTTTCACGACGACGACCTGATCCCGCCGGGCAGCAGCACTGCTGATCGGCAGCGGATCATCAAGGAGTTCACGGCGGCGCTGGAGGAAACCGGAATTGTGGTGCCGATGGTGACTACCAACCTGTTTTACGACCCGGTGTTCAAAGACGGCGGATTCACCAGCAATGACCGGGGCGTGCGGCGGTATGCGATCCGCAAGGTGATGCGGAACATGGACCTGGCCGCCGAGCTGCGCGCGCAGATCTATGTCTTCTGGGGTGGCCGGGAAGGCTCCGAGGTCGACTTCGCCAAGGATGTGCGGGCCGCTCTTGATCGATATCGAGAGGCGATGGATCTACTCGCCCAATACTCGATCGATCGCGGCTACGGGCTGCGGTTTGCGATCGAGCCCAAGCCGAACGAGCCGCGCGGCGACATCCTGTTGCCCTCCATCGGCCACGCCCTGGCATTCATCAACGAGCTGGAGCACGCCGACATGGTGGGCATCAACCCCGAGGTCGGGCATGAGCAGATGGCCAGCCTCAACTACACCCACGGCATCGCGCAGGCGCTGTGGGCCGGGAAGCTGTTCCACATCGACCTCAACGGCCAGAAGGGCCCACGCTTCGACCAGGATCTGGTCTTCGGTCACGGCGACCTGCTGCAAGCCTTCTCCACCGTCGACCTTCTGGAAAACGGCGCGCCAGGTGGTGGGCCCACCTACGACGGGGATCGGCACTTCGACTACAAGCCGCTGCGGACGGAAAACGTGGATGGCGTCTGGGAGTCCGCCCGGGCCAACATGGAGCTGTATCTGACGCTGCGCGACCGGTCACGGGCGTTTCGTGCCGATCCCGACGTACAAGAGGCACTTGAGGCGGGCCGGGTCGCTGAACTAAGCCGACCAACGCTGAACGATGGCGAAACCTACGAGCAGCTGATCAGCGACCAGAGCGCATTCGAGAACTTTGACATCGACACACCTCGCACCCAGGGCTACGGCTTCGCAAGAATCCAACGATTGGCTGTCGAACATCTCCTGGGAGTCCGCTGAGGTTGCAGACAGAGCCGCCGGCCGGGTGGATGGCCCGGCCGGCGGTTACGGCGTTGCTACGAGTCGATCTTCTTGTTGGCGACGATGCCGCTGGTCAGGACTGCGGCGGTCATCGGCATGTGCTCGGCGGCCTTGCTGAGCTTGGTCTGATAGTCGGGCTTGCCGGCCACGCTGGCGTCGATTGCGGCGAACAGCGAGTCGACGTGCGGGATCAGCTCTTCGGCGACCGCATCGGCGGGCAGCTCGGGGATCACGGAGTTGATCAGCTGGCCGAAGGAGACACGGTAGGCATCAAGATCGGCCTTGGCCTTGGCAACCTGCTTGTCGTTCTCGGTGGCCTTGCCCAGGGTGTAATTGACGAAGAATCCGATGTGTTGCCGCCAGGAGGCGAGGAACGGCTTCTCGGCTTCGGGATAGACCGATCCGACCGTCTTGGCCAGTGCGACTGAGTTTGCGTCGAGGGCCTTGACTGCGCCGACGACCGCAGGATCCTTCAAATCACCCTTGTGCTGCACCGCGGTATCCAACGCGTTTCCCGCCAGCCAGACGTGAGCCGTGAGCTGACTGGTGAGAGTAGCGCGGACGGTTGAGGCCACGCCATCGACGTCGCCGTCTAGACCCTTGTTCTGCGCGATGCCCCCGGCAAGGATCTCAGCTGTCATGGGCATGTGGTCGGCGGCCTTGCTGAGCTTGGTCTGATAGTCGGGCTTGCCGGCCACGCTGGCGTCGATTGCGGCGAACAGCGAGTCGACGTGCGGCACCAGCTCTTCGGCGACCGCATCGGCGGGCAGCTCCGGAACGACGGAATTGATCAGCTGGCCGAAGGAGACACGGTAGGCATCAAGATCGGCCTTGGCCTTGGCGACCTGCTTGTCGTTCTCGGTGGCCTTGCCCAGGGTGTAATCGACGAAGAATCCGATGTGCTGCCGCCAGGAGGCCAGGAACGGCTTCTCGGCATCCGGGTACACCGAACCGAGCGTCTTGGCCAATGCCACCGAGTTGGCGTCGAGGGCCTTGACCGCGCCAACCACCTGCGGGTCTTTCAGGTCGCCCTTGTTCCGCACCGCGGTATCCAACGCATTTCCCGCTAGCCAAACGTGATCTGACAGCAGGCTGGTCAGGGTTGCACGCAGCGCCGCCGCATCGGTCGCATCTGGGGCCACGGCGGCGGTGGTCGGTGAGTGAGTTGGTGAGTGGGTCATGGGCGCGGACGCGGCTGGGGACGGCGCCATCTCGGGAGCCGGCATGCCCGCCGGGGAGCCCGTGCCGCTGCAGCCGGCCGCGAGGACGAGTACCGCCGCGGCGGAAATCGAAAAGCGAGCCCAATGCTTCTTCATGATGGACCTTTCTGGATGTGCGCAGTTGCGCGGAGCTTGAGAAGGCGACGAAATAGTTCTGCTACTTTTGAACGCCCTCGGTGGATGTGGGATCGGCAACGACCACGATCGTGGCGTTCATCCCCTGGTGAATGTCGCAGTAGTAGGTGTAACTGCCGGGTTTAGTGAAGGTAAAACTGAATGTTTTGCCTTTTCCTTCGAGCTTTGCGTTGAACGTGCCGTCCGGATCTTGCGAGGACCGCAGGCCGGTGGTCTTATCGACTCCTTCGTAGCGTCCGGATGTCACCGTGTGAGTTATCGATTCGTCGCTACGCCAGGTGATCGTTGTGCCCACTGGGACCGTAATCGTGGACGGATCGAACATCAGCGAGCTCAAGTTGATGACCGGACCAGCAGGCATGGATGCGGCGCTGCTCGGAGCTGTCGGCGACGGCGCAGCTTGGGCACTGCAACCGGCCAGGCCTCCTGCCGCGATGATGAGCGAAGCCGCGCCAATAAGGAGTCTGCGGCGTACGGGCTGATTTCTTGCAATATCCACGCCCGCTATTCGGCATCGTGCAACTCCTGGATGGGTACTTATTTCACAGTCTGCGAATTAGGAGAGGAACCAATCCAAAAAGAGCGTGAATACGAATAACCAAGCCGGCTGATTTTCCTCAGGCGCGACGGCGAGTTCTCAGACCCGGGGTGCACTCGGTTGAACGGCCTGCTGCTCCTCCGGGCCGCCCTGCACCTCGGCTAGTCCCGGCACCTCGGCTAGTCCCGGCGAGGTTTGATGTAGGGCCGCCCGGTTAACCTGCGACCATGACGACGAACGACTATGCGGAGCCAGCGGCGGGTTTGCTCAACGGCCGCATCCCACTGCTCGGATTTGGTACCTGGCAGATCAGCAACTCTGCGGCGGCGCAGGTAACGGCTCATGCCCTCGAGGCCGGATACCGGCACATCGACACAGCGACGATGTACTACAACGAGGCGGGCATCGGGAAAGCCTTGGCTTCCTCCACTTTGCCCAGGGAATCGATCTTCGTGACCACCAAGCTGCCGCCCGATCGCGCCGGTCGGGAACGACGAACCATCGAGGAGAGCCTGGTGAAACTGGGCGTGGATTACGTCGATCTCTGGCTGATCCACTGGCCGCCCAACGGGCGGGCAGCGCCACGAGTATGGGAACAGTTCATCAAGGCACGGCAGGACGGTTTGGTAAGAGCCATCGGCGTGAGCAACTACTCACTCCGGCAGATCGATGAACTGACCGAGGTGACCGGAGTCGTGCCGGAGGTCAACCAGATCCGATGGGGACCGTCGATCTACGACCCGGCCGTGGTTTCTGGGCTGCAACAGCGCGGAGTTGTGCTGGAGGGGTACAGCCCGTTCAAGGTGAGCAATCTGAACGACTCGACCTTGGTCTCGATCGCATCCCAGCACGACGCAACCACCGCGCAGGTCATTGTCGCCTGGCACATCGCGCACGGCTTCGTGGTGATCCCCAAGTCGTCACGCGCCGATCGCATCGTGACCAACGCCGCCGGTGCCCGAGTCCCGCTTACCGCCGAGGAGGTGACGGCCATCGACGGGCTCTCCAGGGTGGCCGGGGTTGGATCCTCGCGCGGGTTCGGTTAGGTTGCCGCGGTGAGCGCGCTCCGTGTCCTGTTTGTCGGGGGTAGCGGGATCATCAGCTCCGCTTGCTCATGGTTGGCGGTGGAGCGCGGTCTCGATTTGTATGCGCTGAATCGCGGCGCCACCCAGCTTCGGCCACTGCCTGCAGAGGTGACAAGCCTGCACGGAGACGTGCGCGACCCAGCGTCGGTGAGCGCGGCGCTGGATGGCCGGGACTTCGACGTGGTCGTGAACTGGGTGGCCTACACACTCGATCATGTCGAGGCCGACATCGAGCGGTTCCGGGGGAAGATCGGCCAGTACGTCTTCATCAGTTCCGCATCGGCCTACCAGACTCCGCCGTCTCGGGTGCCGATTACCGAGTCCACACCATTGAGCAATCGGTACTGGCAGTATTCGCGGGACAAGATCGCTTGTGAGGACCGGCTGGTACGCGCGTACCGCGAGGAGGGCTTCCCGGCAGTGATCATCAGGCCGTCGCAAACCTACGACCGGACCGCTGTGCCGTGCTACGCCGGCTGGACCGCGGTACACCGGATGCGGCAGGGAAAGGAGGTCGTGGTGCACGGCGACGGCACCTCGCTATGGACTCTGACGCATAGTGAGGACTTCGCCGAGGGCTTCGTTCCGCTACTCGGCAGCACTCGAACCATCGGGGAGGCCTTCCACATCACCTCCGACGACGTGCTGACGTGGAACCAGATCATGATGATCTTGGCAAGAGCAGCAGGCACCGAGCCCAAGATCGTCCATGTGCCATCTGAGATGATCGCGGCCTTCGATCCGGTCTGGGGTGACGCGCTGCTCGGGGACAGCGCGCACTCGATGATCTTCGACAACTCCAAGCTGCGTAGTGTCGTGCCGGACTACGTCGCCACGATCACACTCGAGCAGGTCGCGCCAGAGATCATCGCTTGGCACGACGATGATGTGTCACGGCAACAGCTGGATGCTGATCTTGACACATTGATGGACAAGTTGTCCGAGGCGTTCCGCGCCGGTAATTGACGTGCAGTAGTAAGCCTGGCTAGTCGACGGCATCGCGCCCGCGCTGAACCAGCAGCGGATCAGCGGCGTAGACGATTTCCGGATTCTTGTCGTCGTACTCGAACTGATTGAGGAAGAAGCGCATGGCGTTGATCCGGGCACGCTTCTTGTCGTTGCTCTTGATGGAGGTCCAACTCGCATAGTCGGTGTCGGTGGTGAGCAGCATGGCTTCCTTCGCTTTGGTGTAGTCGTCCCAGCGCTCCAGGGAATCAAGGTCCATGGGTGAGAGCTTCCAGCGCCGCACCGGGTCGATCTGACGGATAGCGAACCGGGTGCGCTGTTCCTGCTGAGTGACAGAAAACCAGAGCTTCGTCAGTGAAAAGCCACTCTCGACCAGCATTTCTTCAAACAAGGGTGCATGGCGGAGGAACTGGCTGTACTCCTCACTGGAGCAAAACCCCATCACCTTCTCTACGCCAGCGCGGTTATACCAGGAGCGGTCGAAAAGCACGATCTCACCGGCGGTTGGTAGATGGCTGACGTAGCGATGGAAGTACCACTGGCCACGCTCGGTCTCGGTCGGCTTGGTCAACGCGACCACGCGGGCCGCACGTGGATTGAGATGCTCCATGAACCGTTTGATCGTGCCGCCCTTGCCGGCCGCATCACGGCCCTCGAACACGATCACATGCTTGGTACTAGTCTCCTGTGCCCAGTCCTGGAACTTCAGCAGTTCGATCTGTAGGGCGTATTTCTCCTGCTCGTACAACTCGCGCTCCATCCGCTCCTCGTACGGATAGTCGGCACGCCAGGTCTCGATGGGGTTGCCACCCGGATCTATCAAGTCAGGGTCTGAGCCATGCTCGTCGTGGCGGACTGTGTAGCCGTCACGAATGATTTCCTCCAGATATTCGCGGAAGTTTTCGCGGATCACGTTGCTGCTCCTCATACTCATTAACTCGCTGCGCTGAGTCGTCGGTCTCGGAGAGAATGACACAGCAGGACCTGTTCAGGCGATCGCAGGTTTCGGATTCAGTTGGTGCGGGGCCCAACTGGGCGTCGTCGACGAGCCAGCATGTTGAGGATCTGAATCGCATCTGTGCCGGTGGAGCGGAGCACTCTTTCCTCTGCTACTGGCTCGAGTCGGGCGACATCGCGATCCGTAGGGCGGACACCCCACTGAAGTCGAGCCAGACTGCATCGGGCGTGCGGACGAGCCGCAGCAGCACATCACCGCAGGACGGACAGCGCCCAACGAACCCTGGATCGGGGCCATACACCCGGAAGGTGGCGAGCTCGGACGACGTACCACAGCTACGACATCGACCGATCGCCGTCGTTACCTCAACGGCGAACACTTCCGAGAGTGGACCTGCCAGTGTGTTTCCGTCGTACACCGCGACTCGTTCTGATTGCTCATTCATCTCATAGCCACCTCATGATCACGGGCCGCTGGGCCCAAACCGCTCGGTCTTGATCTTGCCCGGGTCATGCCCGAGGCCAACCAGGAGATCCGACACGCTCTCGACGAATGCAGTTGGCCCGCAGACATACACCGTCGGCCTTGACTCCGGAGCCCAGCCGTGCGAGACCAGATCGTCGCCGGTGATCCGGCCGACCGGGCGCGTCTCGTCTTCGGGTGCGGTCCGCGTATAAATGAAACTGACGTCGAGTTCACCGTCCTGAGTCGCGCGACGCCGCAGCTCATGATCGAAAATCCGGTCCATGGGAGAGCGCACAGAGTAGATGAGCCGAAATGGTGCCGGGCTGGCTCCGTCCCGTGACCTGATCATGGCCATCAGCGGTACGACGCCTGACCCGCCAGCCACGAGCAGCACCGGCCCGCCGTCCTCCGGCTTCCAGACGAACCAACCGCCGACGGGTCCCCGCACTTCCACCGAGTCGCCCGACCGGGCGTCCTCTGCGAGGTAGCTCGACACTTCTCCGTCGGGTACCTCTTGCACCGTGATTTCTATGCGTTCGCCATCGGCTGGCGCCGCGAGCGAGTAGCTGCGGGCCGCTTGGTAGCCGTCGTCCGCAGTCAGGCGTACGTCGAGGTGCTGCCCAGCCTCATGCCCCGGCCAACCCGGCACATCCAAGACCAGCGTGGAAGCGGTTATCGTCTCCGGCCGCCGCTCCACGAGACGGGCGGGCCGCCAGGCTCGGCGGACCCTCAATCCCCCTGGTACCGCTGCTCGCGCCATGGGTCGCCGTAGTCGTGATAGCCGAGTTGTTCCCAGAAGCCGGGGGAGTCCTGATCCATCAGCTCAATGCCGCGGACCCACTTGGCCGACTTCCAAAAGTACAAGTGCGGAACCAGCAGTCGCGCGGGCCCTCCGTGCTCGGGCGCGAGCTCCTCCCCGTCGTACTCATAAGCGACCCAAGCCTTACCGTCGAGCAGATCCTCCAACGGCAGGTTGGTGCTGTAGCCGCCGTAGCTGTGGGCCAGCGCAAAATCAGCGCTGGTCTCGACGTCACCGAGCAGGGTATCGATCGATACTCCGCGCCAAGGGGTGTCCAGCTTGGACCAACGCGTTACGCAATGGATATCCGCTGTGATCGACTCCGCGGGCAAGGCCAGCAGTTCTGTCCAACTCCACCGGTAAGTCTCGCCCTGTTCCGACGTGACGGTGAACTCCCAGGCATCCAGGGGTATGCGGGGCGTCGGTCCGGCGGAAAGGACCGGGAAGTCACGGGTGAGGTACTGGCCGGGTGGCAGCCTTTCGTTGCTGTCACGCCGCCGTCCCCGAAAGCCCCTGCTCAGGATGCTCATCGCAACCACCTCCTCAGGCGTCGACTGGACCCTTCCATGCATACTCCAAATGCGCGGCGGCGTCGAGTGCAATCTAGGCTGCTTGTTACTGCCGATTCGGTTGCGACGGCTGGGCGTATATGATTCCGTCTGAGATAAGAGGTTCACTTGCCCGAATTAGCCACTGGCTTTCAATCCATACCAGAAGAATCACCGATGGCTTCACTACGGGGGACATGAAGGAAGTCAGCGCCCTTCTCGCCACACTGTCGTCATGACGGCGAATCCTCACGAGCTTGGGATTGGCGCAACCGCTGAATTGAGTCTACGCGTGAGCGTTGCCACGCTGGTAAGAGTTCTTTTCAACAATCCCAACGATGATGAATTGATGTTGGCTCTCGAGCGTAAAGCGACTCTGCGCAGAACAGATGATGGAGGAGCGGTCCGAGTAAAATCTCAACCTTTTGGCGGCGCGATCCGTATATTGGATTTGAGTATGATGCATGCCCTGGTCGGTGACTTTCACTTTGACAGCGAGCGCTCACGAGCCGAGCGGGACTTCCGCATCTTTATTAGACCATCAGCCTGGTCGTCGCTTCGGGAGTTCTGCCTCCAGCACATCATTCTTGACGACGATCTCATTCTCGAGACCAGCCCAAGTCGAGAACTGGTCGAAGAGTTCGCCGACACACTGAGCATTGACTTGAGGCCGGAGCAGTATGTTTGCAAGCCGGTAACGACCTTGGTCGAGAATAGGGCGATTTCGACGGAAAACACATATACGGAGGGCACTCCGACCGTAAGAATCTATCGTATTTACGAAGCCGCCATCACCGATGTGTTTTTGAGGCATGTCATGGTGGAGAACAGCGACGATTTGTCTCATCAAGGCCTGTGTGAACTGGCAATTGCAGATGCTCAAAGTGGGGGGAGGGGAAAGGCAAATGCCGTTTTGACTCTGCCATGGGAACGTCTCCAGAGCGTTTACCGAGCTATGGTGCCGGCAGAACGCGATGTCCCCATTGTGTTTGAGGAGAATCGATTGGGTTCAACTGTCGCTGCGATCTTGGATGAAATCGTCGTGCCACGGTATCAAAGCGTTTACTAGCTGGAGGGATGGAGTGCCAGCCTCGTTCAACTAATGGGCGTACGAGGCTCGGATGGGCAGAGCGACCCGCCGTCGTCGCTGGAGCCGACTTCGTAAGCCCTACGCGGGCCCTTTCGTCGCGTCGCGCCAACGCTGGAAACGGGCCACGTCATTGACTACCACTCCGTATGGCTGCAACGCGATCATCTTCGCGTCCTGGGACGCGTTGGTGCTTGTATACAGAAACACTTTGATGTTGGCCCGTCGGTAGCTGCGCACGACATCGGCGGGAATCGTGAATTTGGCGTACACGGCCGTGCCGGTCTCCTTGATCGTGGACGCCGACGGCCAGCCGCCCGTCCCCGAAGTGCCCAGTGCGTAGCTGATCTTGTGCGTCGGATCAGCGGCATCCAGCTTCTTGATCTTGTTCAGCGCAGCGAGCCGCCCGGACGTAGCCGTCAGCTGGACCCTGGAGTTCTTGATCGCGTTCCAGAACTGCTTCGCCTGGGCGTCGGTGATTTGAGAGACCTTGATCTCCAGGCCGAACGACTTCCCGACTGAGTTGCCGTACGTGAGCAGATCGACCAGACGTATCAGCCGCTGGCCGCCGATGTCGGTTCGGCACTTGTCGCGGATAGCGGACCACTGCCATGACGAGACCGCGCCCGTGCAATTGGTGATCCGGTCAAGTGTGGCGTCGTGCAAGATCACCATGGTCCCGAGTTTGTCCGGGTCGGGACCATCCTTCGTCCAGCGAACGTCGGCATCCAGGATGTCCGCGTGGTTCTTCACCGCGTACTGGTAGGCCGGCAGCGTGCTCTCACCCAATTTTGAGGTCGTCGCGCCGCGGTGAGCGACCGTTAGCTCCTCCATTGAATCGGCGTACGCGGTCGTCGCTGGGAGGATCGGAGCGATTCCAAAGGCGAACACGGCGCCCAGCGCAAACAGACGCTTTCTCATGGCTCTCCTGGCACGGGGAAGGGGGTCGGTCGAGCTGCGAGCGTCGGCATTGCGCGAGCAGCTCCAAAATAATCGAGAGCGAGCGCGCCACTCTAACTAGATCGCGGCAATCCAGCGCAAACCGACACGCCGCGAGAGCCTCGAGCTGTTGCCACCTCGACGTTCATTCAGGACAAGGTCGGGGAGGCACGCGGTGGCTACGAATACTCCCGCTCTTCGAACCCGACCCGTACCGCGCTGGAAGTATGCATGGCAGCGCTGGAAGGCGGCAAGCACGGGCTTGCGTTTGCGAGTGGCTTGGCGGCCGAGGACACCTTGCTCCGCACGATTGCTTCACCCGGGAGTCATTTCGTGGTCCCCGACGACGCGTACGGGGCACCTATTGGCTGTTTGCCCGGGTTCATCAACGCTGGGAGGGGTTGCGGCCGATCCGGCCCATCTTTCCGACCTCGACTCGGTTGCCTCGGCGATTACGCCAGGGGAGACCACCGCGGTCTGGATCGAGACGCCAACCAATCCACTGCTCAACATCGCTGACATCGCCGCAATAGTTGACGTGGCGCACGCCGCCGACGCACTCGTGATCGTCGACAACACGTTTGCCACGCCGTATCTTCAGCAGCCGCTAGAGCTAGGTGCAGACATCGTCGTGCACTCCACCACCAAGTACTGCGGCGGGCACTCCAACATCGTCGGCGGGGCGCTTGTGGTCAATGACGACGAGTTGGCCGAGCAGTTGAGGTTTCATCAGAACGCGATTGGTGGAGTGGCCAGCCCATTTGACTGCTGGCTCGTGCTGCGGGGCTTACGGACATTGGCCGTACGGATGGACCGGCATTGCGACAACGCCGAGCAGGTGGCGGCCTTTCTGAATGATCATGCACGGGTCGCTGAGGTGTACTTTCCAGGCCTGGACGCCCACCAAGGTCATGATCTGGCCAAACGCCAGATGCGTCGCTATGGCGGCCTGATCAGTTTCCGCGTGGCGGGCGGTGAGCCGGCCGCGCTGCAGGTCTGCGAAGGCACGTCAGTGATCATCTTGGGGGAGTCACTCGGCGGCGTAGAGTCCTTGATCGAGCATCCGCACACGATGACTCACGCATCCGTGGCAGGCACTCAGCTTGAAGTTCCTGGCGATCTCATTCGGCTGAGTGCCGGCATCGAAGACATCGAGGATCTGATCACCGACCTCGACCGGGCACTCGGCTAAGCCTCAGAGACGTAGCGAGGGCGTTATGAGGCGGCGCGCCGCGGCTTCACGGTCCGAGGGCGCGGGGCGATCTTGCCGGATCGCCGTGACACCAGGTAGGTGCCGGCGATGCCTATCGCGTACGCCACGATGACGGCTGGCCAGATCCACAGACCCGCACCGGCTTGCACGCAGATGACAACCGCGACCAGCCCGAGGCTCGAAGCGACCACATTGATCGTCGATCCCAGGTAGTCCATCATCGTCGCCCTCGCCTACTGATAAGCGCGAATCTCGCGGAACGGCTTGGTCAGCCGCGCACCCGTCGCCGTGAATACCCGGCCACCCGTGAGGTCGGCGATCCGGCCGAGAGTCTTGGTCTCTGCCGGCCCGACCTTCACCGCGAACGTCGGCACCGCCTTGGTGACCTGCGGGAGCTGGCGATGGAACGACCTGAACTCACCGGACGTGATGCCCCGGTTGGTCTCACCGTCGGTCATCAGCACCACCGAAGTCAAGGCTCCCGGGTTCGAGGCGATCTGCCGATCCGCGACCCGGTAGGCCTCGCGGAGGGCTGAATAGGTTGCCGTGTTTCCGTTGTCCGAGTCGAGTTGGCGAGCCGCTATTCGGATGCGAGCCAGATCCTTCTTTGGGTCCATTGCCGAGATCGTGAACACCTTCGGTGTACGGACCTGGCTGGAGTAACCGATGATGGTCACCCGCTCGCGCTCACGGAAGATCGCGTACCCACTGGAGCTGATCGACCCGCTGCCGCCGGCCAAAGAGACCAACGCCGTGCGCAGCGCCCGGATGCGTTCCCCCTTCATGGAACCGGACAGATCGAGCACGTAGATCGACTGGGTGGCCCGGCGGATCGAGTTGAGATAGGACGTCAGCAACCGGTCGAGGACGGCCCGCTGCCCGGGGAACGGCAACTCGACCAGCACCCGATCGCCGAACTTCGAGTCGGGCGTCACCCCTGGGGCGGCCGGCCGCCGGTTCGTCTTGTCCATGATCATCTGTTGACCGGCCGGCGAGCGCAACCAGTCGAGCAACACCGCGTACGCCGACTTGATGTCGGGACTCGCCCCGTTGAGCAGGGCAAAGGGGAAGTCGGCCGAGATTACCCCGTCAGCCGGGATGACGACGGTCAACGGCTTGGCAAGCTGGCCCGAGTCGTTGAGCGCGATCAATTTGGATTCGTAGTTGACGATCCCGTCCGGAGTGCCCGGCTTTCCGCTTTGGGCGAGGAACTTGTCGGCGAGGTCACTGGCCGACTCCGCCGTCATCTTCTGAGCGGCAAAGAAGTGGCGCAGCCGCGGAGCGACCGCGTCGACCTGCGAGGTCTTGAGGACCTCGCCGCCTCCCGAGAGGCCGGCGGCGACGTTGGCCAGCGAGCTGAAGGCGGCGTTGGAGACTGAGGGGTCACTCATCCCGAAGGTGAACTTCTTCCCACTCGCCGCGCGCGCGATTTCGGCCCACGTCGGTGACTTGCGATCCCAGCCGAGGCGCTTCGCGACGTCGGTGTCCAACCCGAAGGAGACGGGTGAGGTCATGATCTTGGTCGAGGTCGCTACCTTGTCGATCGCGCCCGGCTGGAGCGGCAAGTACGCATTGGAGGCAAACCACAGTGCGTCGAATTTGCCGTCGGTCTGGCCGGCGGCGACCATCTGCGCTCCGACCGGCGACCCGACGTAGCTGATCTCGACCTTGACGTTGGTCGCGCGTGAGGCCTCGGCTATCACCTCCTCCATGTCCTTCAGGTCATTGCTGCCGAGGATCCGCAGGGTGACCGTTTTGTCCAGGGGCTGTACAGGCGGTGCTGCCGCCCGCGGACTGGTCGTGGTGGGCGATGGCCTGTGCGAGACCCGATCCTGCTGACCGGAACCGGCCGAGCAGGCAACAGCAGCGGACGCAACAAGGGTCAGGCCGAGGGCGACCGCCAGGGGCCGCCATGGCTCAACAGACTTCAAATTCTCGTCACTCCTAGTAGAGCTTCGCCAGGTGGTTGATCATGGATTCGAGGATTTCGTACCGCGGTGGATCGATCACCTGCGACAACTGCACAGGCGGTGTGGGGCCAGACCCGCTGGTGACCTCGGTGAACACAGCGGGATTGGCTGTGCGGAAGCCGTGCTTGGCGGCAAGCCGCTGCAGTTCGGGGTCGTTCTGCAGTGCCTCACCAAGCCGCGCCCCACCCGGAGTCAGATTGATCACGATGTGCTTGGACTGCACTTCGGGCACCGGATACATCAAGACCATGTCGGGCCCAAGGGAGCCGTCCTTGCGCAGCTGATACTCCAGGAACTGCGATTCATAGGTCAGCAACATCGGAGTCTTGCCAATGCCGAGCGCGAGATAATCCTCGAACGATGACTCGCTCCAAGACTCCGAATAGCCCTGCCCGAGGAATAGCTGGCCGATGGCTGGCATCACCTTGTTGATCTCCGCCTCGTTGCTGACCGGCTTGTTGCCGTTGGCGACATAGCTGCCGATCGCGAGATACATCGCCGCGGCGTTCGAGCTGCGCACATCGTTCGTGGAGACAAGTACGGCTTTCTTCGCGGGATAGCTGGCGTTGCGCGGCAGTTGGTCCCACCGCGTGCGCTTCTTCGTCAGCTTCAGGTAGGCGCCAACATCGAAGGACTGATAACCGCCGACATTCGGCTTGGTGACGTTGACCAAGCTCAACACCTGCACTATCGGTTGGAAGGTGGCGATCGCGATCGGTGAGTAGAACGGCGCGTTGGTAGAGATCGGCTTGTTGGCGCGAAGAATCTTGTCAGCGACCGGCGCGGACGATGGGAACGCGAAGTCGTAGTCCTTGAGGTTCTTGGCAGTCGCCATCTGGCGCGACCCCGCAGTGTCGACGTTGACGGTCAGACCTAGGGCGGCCAGCCGCTGCTTGACCGCGGGATCTGCGAAGTAGGCTCCCTTTTCGGTGCCGACGATGCCACTAATCGTGATTGGGTTCGCGGCAAGGTCGGTCGACGGTTTGGCCGCGACTCCTCGGCTGACCGCCTGCGAGGCGCCGACTGCGATCAGGCTTGCCACGAGAACTGATGACAGCGCAACGCCGATCATGCGGTTCACGAGCCCGAGTCCCCCAAAGCAATGGTTCACGCCGATCTTCGGTAATGCTGTCGGCGCGGACCTCAAACGATGTTCGCGACTATAGAGGCCTCAGCGGCCAAATCGTGCGGCCCCGCCTAAAAACCTGTCGCGATTGCACTAATGAGGCCTCGATCAGTCGACTGGCTCACCGCCGGCTCGGAGTAGAAGCTCGTTGGCGCGGTTGAACGGCCGCGAACCGAAGAATCCGGCCGCAGCGGACAACGGCGAGGGATGGGCGCTGGCCAGATAGGGAGCCGGGCATGGGGATGAGTGACTGCGCATCGCGCCCCCACAAGACTTGCGGACCTTCATGACGACCCCATGGGGGTCAGGAAGTCCCTGTTGCGAGAAGTCACCAAGTATGTCGAGCAAGTCGTCCCGATAGGTGTGTTAATGGAACTGTTCGGCCTCGGTGGAGCCGACGAGAGCCAGCGTGTCGCTGGTCGGTTTGAGGGCCGAGCTCACGAGATCAAAGTAGCCGGTACCCACTTCCCGCTGATGTTTGACGGCGGTGTAGCCGCGTTCAGCGGCTGAGAATTCGGCCTGCTGCAAGTCGACGTACGCCGTCATGCCATCGCGTGCATAGTCATAGGCGAGGTCGAACATCGAGAGGTTGAGTGCGTGAAAGCCCGCCAGCGTAATGAACTGGAATGCGTAACCCATGGCGCCCAGTTCGCGTTGGAACTTCGCGATCGCGGAATCGTCAAGTGCGGCTTTCCAGTTGAACGACGGCGAGCAGTTGTACGCAAGGAGCTTGTCTGGGAATTCTCGGTGCAGAGCTTCGGCGTAGTCTCGCGCAAAGTCGAGGTCCGGGGTGCCTGTTTCGACCCAGATCAGATCGGCATATGGCGCGTACGCCAGGCCGCGGGAGATCACCGCATCGATTCCGCCGCGAACGCGGAAGAAACCTTCGGCCGTGCGTTCTCCGGTACAGAAGGGCGCGTCTCGGTCGTCGACGTCGCTGGTCAGCAGCGTGGCAGCGAGTGCATCAGTGCGCGCAATGATGATGCTCGGAACACCACAGATGTCGGCAGCCAGCCTGGCCGCGTTGAGCGTACGAATGTGCTGTCCCGTGGGAATGAGGACTTTGCCACCGAGATGCCCGCACTTCTTTTCGGAGGCGAGCTGATCCTCCCAGTGCACGCCTGCCGCACCGGCGCCGATCATGCCCTTCATGAGCTCGAAGGCGTTGAGCGGTCCGCCGAAGCCAGCCTCCGCATCAGCCACGATGGGGACGAGCCAGTCCTGTCCGCCATCTCCCTCCGACCACGCGATCTCATCAGCGCGCAGCAGCGCATTGTTGATGCGCCGTACAACGGCCGGAACCGAATTTGCCGGGTACAGACTCTGGTCGGGATATGTGTGGCCGGCGAGGTTTGCGTCGGCTGCCACCTGCCAACCGGAAAGATAGATGGCTTGCAGCCCGGCCTTGATCATCTGAACGGCCTGGTTGCCGCTGAGAGCCCCAAGTGCGGCGACATACTCCTCAGTCTCGAGCAGGTGCCACAGCCGTTCCGCGCCGCGGCGCGCCAGCGTGTGTTCTTCTTGGACGGTGCCGCGTAAGCGGACGACGTCTTTCGCGGAGTACGTACGCGCTATGCCTCGCCAACGGGGGGAGGTCGCCCAGTCCAGGGTGATGTCCTCCGCGGTCGGCAGCAGCGCACGAGTGTCTGCGAAAGTTTGCGTCTCAGTCATGGCCCTTCTCCTAGAGATGCTGGTCATGCCTACCGATGATCGGTATGGCCCATACCCCACAATTACCGCAACTCCATAAGATCTTTAACGTGTTCCGTTGGGAAAGATCTGCAATTCTTTCGCTATGGTGAAGGCATGCCTGATCTTGATGTCGCAACAACCCCTATGGATTCTCTGGCGCTCGGACGCCGGTTGCGGCATTACCGCCAGGCAAAGGGCCTGACGTTGGATGAGGTCGGTGCCGCGGTAGGCCGGGCCCCGAGTCACTTGTCGCTCGTCGAAAACGGTCGGCGCGAACCCAAGCTTTCGCTGCTCCGTGCGCTCGCTGCGACCTTGGACGTCCCGCTCTCGGACTCTGCTTGCCACCGAGCCGCCGAGCCGACGCGCAGCGCTGGAGATCACCCTCGAACGCGCGCAGCAGGGACCGCTGTATCAGTCATTGGGTTTGCCGTACGTCTACGCCGGTCGGCGGCTTCCCATAGAAGCGCTCGAGGCGCTCGTGGGCTTGTACGAGGAACTCGTACGCCGAGCCAGCGAGCATGCGGCGACGCCGGAAGAAGCGCGCCGTGCGAACGCCGAGCTACGCGGGCAGATGCGCGAACGGGGTAACTACTACCCCGAAATCGAAGCGGCCGCCCACAGCGTTCTCAAGGCGATCGGTCATCATGGTGGCCCGCTCTCTCAGCGGGTCATGGTCCAGATGGCCGAACACCTCGGTTTTGAGCTGCACTACGTGGCTGACCTACCGCTGTCGACGCGTTCGATTGCGGACTTGCGCAATAGGCGGATCTATCTGCCTCAGGTGCAGGCGCCAGGAAGTCATGACGTACGGCTCCATGTCTTGCAGATGCTGGGCCACGCCGTTCTTGGCCACGCCGAACCCAAGGATTATCCCGACTTCCTCCGGCAGCGCGTTGAGGTCAACTACTTCGCCGCAGCCCTTCGTATCCCTGAGCAAGCGGCCGTTGATCTGTTGCAGACGGCGAAGAAGGAACGGCAGCTCGCTATCGAGGATCTGCGCGATGCGTTCGCAGTTTCTCATCAGACGGCTGCGCACCGGTTCACGAACCTGGCGACGCACCATCTCGGATTGCCCGTGCACTTCATGCGGGTTCACGAGAATGGCGTGATCTACAAGGCGTACGAGAACGACGGCGTTAGCTTTCCTACCGACGTCCTAGGCGCGATCGAGGGACAGCCGGTCTGCCGCAAATGGACGGCATATGCAGTTTTCGATGTGCCTGACCGATCAGGCGCGTATTCGCAGTACACAGACACGCCGCGCGGCACCTATTGGTGCACAGCTCAAGCAGAGGGAACGAACGACGGTGTGTTTTCGGTAAGCCTTGGTGTGCCGTACGCCCACGTGAAGTGGTTCCGAGGGCGGGAGACAACTGCACGGGCAAAGTCGCTGTGTCCTGATCCCGGCTGCTGCCGGCGTCCGCCGGCCGCGCTCGCCGCTCGCTGGTCCGGGCAGGCCTGGCCGAGCGCCCGGGCGCATTCGCATCTGTTGGCTGCCCTGCCGCCTGGCACGTTCCCCGGCGTCGACGACACCGAGGTGTTCACGTTCCTCGAACGGCACGCACCGGCCGACCCCGACAGGCCGTAGACAGCTGCTCTCTGCGCAGGGTTTTGGTTCATGAGCACGTTTGTCTTCGTGCACGGCGCATGGCACGGCGCCTGGTGCTGGAGCCGGCTGCTGCCGGAGCTGGAGGCGCGAGGCCATCGGTCAGTGGTCATGGACCTGCCCGTCGAGGACGGCAATGCGACATTCGAGGACTATGCCGATGCCGTCCTGGCGTCGTATCCGGCGGATCTGGAGGACGGTGTACTGGTAGGCCACTCCCTTGGAGCGATGGTGCTGCCGCTGGTGGCGGCCTCGCGACCCGCGTCGCTGCTGGTGTTTCTCTGCGGCGTACTTCCCAACTTCGATGGCCGACCTTGGAACGACGCTCCACCGATGGGTCGACCCGACGCCTATAGAACCGACACCCTTGACGACGGGTCGAGCGTCTTTGCGACCTTCGAGTCCGCACGGCTGACCTTCTACGCCGACTGCGACCCGACGGATGCGAGGTGGGCCTTCCAGCGGCTGCGAGCGCAGAACTCGCGGAGCCTCTGGGATCGCCCATATCCGTTGCGGCGACTTCCGAAGACTCCTCGCGCAGCTATCGCCGCTTTGGACGACGCGGCCGTCACCATTGAGTTCAGCCGAGCCGTCACCAGGCCCCGACTTGGCGTCGACCTTGTTGAGATTCCGGGTGATCACTCACCGTTCCTTGGCCGGCCTCGTGAGCTCGCTGATCTTCTCGACCAGCTGGCCAGGAACCAAGGGAGATGATAGGCCGCTGCTGCGCGTGAACAATGACGATTTCGACCTGCCACCAGATGCGCAGCACTGATCACTCGAGCGAGCTGAGATCTTCGGGCACATCAACCGCGTACTGCTGCAGTACGGTCAGACCGATCACTTCGAGCGCTCGGACGTTGGTGGATGCCAGCACTACAGGTGGAGCTACTCCAGCCTCGTGCGCTTGCAGCCAGCGTTGTGCAACCACGCACCACCGGTCGCCAGGTTGCAGACCCGGAAAGCCGAACGCTGGTGCCGGCGTGATCAAGTCATTGCCGACGCTGCGTTGCTGCTCCAGGAATTCCGCGGTCACCACTGCGCATACCAGATGAACGGCCTGATCTGGTCCAGAGGTGCAGCAGCCATCGCGATAGAAGCCGGTAACCGGGTCTGTGCTGCAGTTCTGTAGTTCGTCGCCGAAGACGTTCGTTTCGCCCTGCACAGCTCCAGTCTGGCCTGACCTGCGATGATCGCGAAGGGAGGCCATGACACGACACGCGCGTGCGAAGGCCGGCAGCGAGCAAGCGCCGGTTCTCGCCCCGCTCGCGGTATTGGTCAGTTGTGCGTTGCTGGTACTGGCTCAGCTCTACTTGGCTATCCCGCTCGCACCCGTAGTCGGAGAAGCGCTTGGGGATGACGCGACAGCCGCACCAGCTGCGTTAGGCACCACGTACGCGCTGGCCTACGGCCTGGGATTCCTGATCTTCGGGCCGCTTTCCGACCGCTATGGGCGCAAGCCGATCCTCGTGCCCGGGATGGCCGTACTGGCAATCGCCACAGCGGGCTTGGCGGCGGCGGAGTCGTTGTCGATGGTGGCGGTGCTGCGAACCTTCCAGGGTTTCGTGGCGGCGAGCTTTTCCGCGGCGGCGCTGGCGTATGTGGGGGAGGCGTTGCCACCGCATTGGCGGTCCACCGGGATCGGCGCGATGTCGACTGCCTTCCTGTCGGCTGGCATTCTCGGTCAGGTCTATGCGCAGGCGGTTGCAGAAGCTCTCGGCTGGCGCTGGGTGTTCGGGGTCGCCGCACCTGCACTTGCTATTGCAGCTGTCGCCATCGCGACGATTCTGATCGAGCCCGGCCGAAGCGGACCTCCGGCCAGCTTGGCACAGAAATACCGCGAGCTGGCCAGACTGGCAGTGCGGCGCGATCTTGTGCTGCCGAACCTGGCTTCCTTTCCTGTGATATTGAGCTTCGTTGCCATGTACGCCGCTCTCGGTCCGCTCCTACAGACCCAGTTTGGACTCGACGACTCCGATGTCCTGCTGGTACGACTCGCCGGGCTTCCAGCCATGCTGTTGGCCCCCGTTGCCGGCTGGTTGGTCGGACGGCGAGGCCCCATCCGGGTAGCCATCGCGGGGTTTGTCCTCGCCGCAGTCGGGCTCGCAGCGGAAGCCATCTCGGCTGCTGCGCTATGGCCACTTGTAATCGCCAGTGTCGTCTTCGTCCTGGGCATTGCGACGATCGTGCCGGCAGTGATCGCAACCGTCGGCGGCCGCGGCGGCTCATCTCGCGCTGGAGCGCTCGCGCTCAATGGATTGTATGTGTTCGCAGGAGCCTCGTTCGGTCCACTCGTAGCCCAGCTCCCGATCGGGTTCAGTGGTTTGATGCTCGCGCTGGCGGCGCTGCTCATGATCGCAGCCGGGCTCATCGCGATCAGCAGTCCACGCACAGCCGACACCACTGTCTAGCTCTGGGTCGCCTGACCAGCAGTCGACCCTGATGGTCGTTCATTTCTGCCATTCCCAACCCGGCTCCTGGCGGAGTACATCGGTGAGGACGCCCCTGAGCGCGTCGCGGCAACGATATACGGTCTCAACCTGTTTCTGACGACGATACTGGTGTTGCTGCTCTGGCGTTACGCAGTGCGGAGACTCAAACCTGGTCTGGCCGGATACCTCATCATGATCTTGCTCGGGCTCTTCCTGCCGCTGCTGGCCGTAGTCGGCTATCTGATCATCGCGGTGTACAACATGTGCCCATTCGCGACTTCGGGCGCCCCAAAGCTGCTGCCTGACGGCTGGGCTTCTACCTCGAGTGCCGCGTCCGCTCGACAAGGAGCCGGCCGAGAATGAACGATCCAGCGACGGCGAGCGCCGCCACCGTCACCGCCTTGATCACTGCCGGCCACGGTAGTGATCGTTCGGCGATCTCCAAGCCGATCAGCACCGGCGCCTGGAGCAGGTAGGCCGCGTACGCACCGCGCGCCCAACGAGTGAGCCTGATGGCCCGGTGGGTCAGCCATCGCTGCGCAAATGCCAGCAGCCAAACCGACCCGGCCACGACGAGCGCAGCCTCGCCCACATCCAAAGTAAGGGCCTGCCAGTGCCAGCCACCTAGATACGGGATGTCGTCTTGGCTGACGTTCGCGACTCCAGTCGCCGCCATGATCGCGAGAGCCACGGCAATGGTGCCAAAGACAGCTATTCCGCAGCGCCGCCCAAGGTGAGGCGGTATCCGCTCAACCCAGCCCTTGTCGGCCACCAGAACCCCAAGAACGTACAGGCCGACGCACTGCGGCCATTGCCAGACATGCAGATCAAGAATCTGCTGGCTTCGGGCAGGAAACCAAAGCCGGACGGCAAATGAGGCTGCCGCAATACATGCCGCAGTCAGCACCAGGCTGATCGTTCCGTGGCTCTAGCTCCCGGCCATAGCCGCGCCAGGCCAACAGTGCATGGAACAGCGACACATAGAGCAAGATCTGGACGAACCACAGTGGCCCTGAATCGAGGAAGGGCTGTCGGGCCTGCCACGCCTCCCAGATTGGGATCGGATGGCCAGCCGAGCGGTAGGCGAACCACATCAACACCGGCCAGATCAGCAGCGTGAACAGCAGCCACGGCAGTCCCAGCCGGACAGTCGCTGCCGCAGGAAGTCCGCTGGGCCATGGCGAGCGATGTTGCCAGGAGCGAACAGCCCGCTGAGGAAGAAGAACGTTCCGATCACGAACAAGGCCGTTGGTCCAAGGAGCGCCGCGAGCACCAGCTCCAGCTGCGGTGGCAGTGTCGCTTCGCTCACCTCGTGATAGGGCCATCCGCCGATCGCCGCATAGCCCAAGACTGCGTGGCCGGCGATGATCCATGCCACGAGAACGCCCTTGAGGTTGTCGATCGGCACAACACGCCGAGTCTCCGGCAATTGATCTTGGACAAGTTCCGCTCGAGCTGGGTCGGCCGAGACCATCACTGACTCCATATCTGCACTCATAACTCACTTCAAAGAGTGACTCATAGTTCACGCACAAAAACCGGGGTACATCCGCGTCATCTCGATTGGGCGTCCGGGTGAACCGTTGGTGACAGTGAGGCTCATCCTGCTTGCAATGAGAAATCCCAAATTCACCTTCGTGGGGTGATGCTCGACCGCGGCTGGAGATGGGACTCTCCGACAATGGAGACCCGTCGGCCGCGCAATGCAAGCGCACGAACACGGAGTAGTCGTGCAACCAAGTCGGCCGCCGCCGAACCCACACCGGCAAACGGAGAGTCGCAGACACACCATCCAAGACGGCCGAGCGATCCCGGGTTGCAGGCAAGTCGACTGGGCGATCCCCGGTTACGCGAAAGACGACATCGACGCCCATGAAAGACGTTGCAGAGTCCGAGCGCCTTAGTCCTGAGCAGCGGGCCGCGGCGGGCAAGGCCGCTCGCGCAAACGCGCCGTTGCAGGCACACGCGGATTTTCAGCCGAGTAAGTCACGCGATCCGGTGGCGTTGTTGCTCAGTCAGGACAAGACTCGCGTGCCCGAGCTGGTGCCGATTCGACATGGCCGGATGCTGGTCTCGCCGTTCGCGTTCTACCGGGGTGCGGCACTGGTGATGGCAGCCGACCTCGACACCACGCCGACGTCAGGTCTGCGTACTCAGCTGTGCGGCGATGCTCATCTGTCCAACTTCGGCGCGTACGCCTCGCCAGAGCGTGTTTTGGTGTTCGACATCAACGATTTCGACGAGACGCTGCCCGGACCGTTCGAATGGGATGTGAAGCGGCTGGCCGCAAGTTTCGTGGTGGCTGGGCGGGAAAACGGGTTTACCAACAAGCAATCCCGGAAGGCGACCCTGGCTGCGGTGGAGAGTTACCGCACGGCGATGCGAGACTTCGCCGCGCAGCCGATCCTCACTGTCTGGTATGCCCATCTCGACATCGAAGCGGCCCTCGCCGAGTACGAGGCGAGCCTCAGCGGTCGCAAGTTGAAGGAGAGGAAGGCCGACTTCAAGGCGACCGAAGCTGCACTGGCGAAGGCACACACCCGCGACAGCTTGCAGGCGACCAGAAAGCTGGCCACCATCGCCGATGGCCAACGTCAGATCATCAGCGATCCACCGCTGATCGTCCGGCTAGCCGACATGGTCGATGTGGATCCCGATACTGTACGCGGCCGGCTAGGTACGCTCATGGTCGCCTATCGCAACACCCTCCCATCGGCCCGCCGGCTGCTGCTTGATCACTTCAGCCTCGCCGACGTGGCGCACAAGGTGGTTGGGGTGGGCAGTGTCGGCACACGGGCCTGGATTCTGTTGCTCGAGGCTGGAGTCAAGAGGGATGTCTTGCTGCTGCAGGCCAAACAGGCTGGTCCTTCGGCTCTCGCCGATTATGCGGGCGCATCGGAATACAGCAATCAGGGAGAGCGTGTGGTCACCGGTCAGCACCTGATGCAGGCATCCAGCGACATCTTCCTCGGCTGGCTCCGCGCCAGGCCCACTGGCGGCCGCTGGGAGGACTACTACCTGCGGCAGCTCCGGGACTGGAAGACGTCCGCCGTGATCGAAGACATGAAGCCGCCGAGCATGGAGGTGTACGCCCGGCTGTGTGGCTGGACGCTGGCGCGTGCGCATGCCCGCTCAGGGGACCGAATCGCCATCTCGGCATATCTCGGCAACTCGACCAAGTTCGACAACGCCGTCGCAGACTTCGCCGAAACCTACGCCGATCAAAATGAGCGCGACCACGCCGCACTCGCAGACACTGTCGCAGCAGGGAGGGTGGAGGCGCAGTCGGGCGTATGAAGCCACGTAATCGGGCGACCGACAGTCAGGGGCTCAGCGCAAGCCTCAGGTCGCTGGCTTTGCCGAGGATGCGGCGAAGCGTGAACCTGAGCCCTGGTTCAGTGCGGCGGCGGAGGTCGGAGACTTGCTCGGCTGACAGCAAGAGGTTGGTGCCGGACGAGGCGCTCCCCGCCTCCTTCGGAAGCAGCGAGTCCAGCTGTGCGGTCGTGATCACTCCGGCCGATAACCCAGTGGGAGCATTGATCAAGGTCCGCACCCGACGACCGGCGTACAGGTTGGCGGCCGAGATTCCCTGCTCACTAGAGGCGAGCACGGATTTCTGGGCGGCGTGGCTGATCCACAGTGGCGGCGACTCATCGGCCAGCACCGCCGATGTGATGCGCGGGCCGGCCTCAGGTCTGCCAATTCGCCTAGCGCTCGCGGCCATGCGCGTGATCCGATCTGGTTCGGCCAGCAGCTGATCGATCTTGTAGCCCACGGTCGTCTGGTAGTTGCAGCGCAGCGCGGCGCACTCCTCCAAAAGGAAGTCGCTGTTCCGTACCTCCTGACCGGGAGTCGGATGGATCAGGACCATGGGTAGACCGGCGGCCATGCACTCCGAGGAGGAGAGTCCACCAGGCTTTCCGATGAACAAAGTGGCTGTTCGCATCAGGTCGGCCATGTCATTCGTGTAGCCCAGCACCCGGTAGCGATCGCGGTGGAAGGCGACCAGGCCTTCGATCTGACTCTTCAGCTGCTCGTTTCGTCCGCACACAACGACGGCCTGAAAGTCGTTCCCGATCCGCAAAGTCTGTTGCACGATCGTCTGCGTGTACGCGCCACCGGCGGCACCCGCCGAGATCAGCAGGATTGGCCGGTCCGGGCGCAAGTCATAGCGCTGGAGGACCGCTTCCCGGTCCACTTGATCAGCCAAGCCGGGTCGGACCGGTATCCCGGAGACGCTGATGCGGTCCGCTGGCACGCCGATGGCGGCCATGTACGCCTTGGTCTCGTCCCGCGCCACGAAGAAGTGGTTGAACGGGCTGCTCAGCCAGAGTCCCTGAAAGTCATAGTCGGTGGTGACGACAGCCAGCCTCGCCTCGAGCACGCCGCGAGTCAGCATCAGCGACACCAATCGGGTCGGCAGGAAATGGGTGCATACGACGATGTCAGGGCGAAAGGCCTTGATCGCCTTGGCTGTTGCGGTGGTGTTGATGCGATCCCAGAGCGAGATCCATTTTGCGAGCTTGAAGGGCGGATCGCTATCGTCGTAACCCCAGCCGACCAGCCAAGGTACGGCCTCGACCAGCGCAAAGTACCCGTCGTCGTAGAGGGTTCGATAGACCTCGTTGGTCGTCTCGAGGATGTCGAGCTTCTGCACTGCATCTACTTCGGGGGCGGCGCGGAAGCACGACTCGAGGACGCCGGCTGCGATGTTGTGGCCCGAGCCGATGCCGGCCGCCAGGATCAGGACGCGTTGGCCCATGACCTGATGCTAGTGTCCTGGAAGGGAAATCTCTTGACGCTTCGCGGCGCCCAGGCACGCACCTCGCGGCGTTCTCCTCGGTCGGGATACGACCCGGTATCCCTCCCTCGTCGGCCTTGCGATGCACGCACCTGAACGTCGCCAAGCGCCAAGGAACTTCCCTTCCAGGGCACTAGGACACGCGGTCGCGAGGATGCCCGCTCTAGGCTGTCGGTGCGAACCTGAAGGCCTTTGGTCGAGACTCCGATAACAGATCACCGTAAAGTAGCGAGCAGGAGTGTGAATGCACGAGCTCGCCATTACCCAGAGCGTGGTCGACATGGTCGTCGAACGGACCGCCGGCCGGCAGGTCAGCATCGTGCGGCTTGAGGTAGGCGGGCTCTCTGGTGTGGTGCCCGACGCGATGGAGTTTTGCTATGAACTCCTGATCGGCGGCACCCCGCTGGAGGGCTCGACGCTGGCGATCGAACGGACACCAGGGGCTGCCCACTGCCGATCATGCGGACAGGAATTCGCCCTCCACGACCTGATCCTCCTCTGCCCGTGCGGCAGCGCCGAGGTTGAATTGATCGCGGGTCGTGAGCTCAGGGTCCTCTCAGTCGAGTTGGTGGCGGAGCCATGTGCCTGACGTGCGGATGCGGCAACGAAGATGACGTTCGTATGGTGACGCTCGACGACCACGCGCACTCTGCACATGATCACCATCACGATCGTCCTCACGACCATGATCACCAGCACCATGATCACGATCAGGAAAGTCGGGATTCACCTGACGCCGTACACCGGCATGCTCCCAGCACTGAGAATCTGATCATTGGCGAGGCGATTCTGGCCAAGAATGACCACCTTGCCCAACACAATCGGGAGTGGTTCGCCGAGCGGGGCATCACCGCGCTGAACCTGATGAGCTCCCCGGGTTCGGGTAAGACTTCCCTGCTGGAGCGCACCATTGCTGAGCTGGGCAATAGCTACCCCGTGTGCGTCATCGAGGGCGATCAGGAAACGACCTTCGACAGTGAGCGCATCCGACGAGCCGGCGCCCGCGCGGTTCAAGTGAATACCGGAGCTGGGTGTCACCTTGACGCACCGATGGTGCAGCAGGCGGCGGCGGCGCTCGATCCTGACCCAGGATCCTGGCTCTTCATCGAGAACGTCGGCAACCTGGTCTGCCCCGCACTCTTCGACATCGGTGAGCACGCCAAGGTAGTGATCATTTCGGTCACCGAGGGACAGGACAAACCACTGAAATATCCGCACATGTTTTCCGTGGCCGACCTGGTGATCGTCAACAAGACCGACTTACTGCCCTATGTCGATTTCGATCTCGAAACATTCAACAGCTATGCACGTAGCCTCAATCGGGCCGCCGAGATCATGCCCATGTCGGTCAAATCCGGTGATGGTTTAGGCCGGCTGGTACGCCTGGCTGCAGAAAAGTGCTGGTGCTCGTTAGGCGGGGCCACTTTGCTTGACGCAATTCGGGCCCGAATGTTAAGACGGATGAAGCTGCAGAAGTAGGCCGACAGCCGGCCCCAGCAGCGTGGGTCACCGTCGATCCAGCTCGGGAAAGGTAGCTGCTATGCCGACGCCCGCCGCCCTCAAGGCAGAAGAAACGCTCATCCACGTGTTGTGGATCAACGCCGGCCTCAGCTGCGACGGGGATTCTGTCGCGCTGACGGCAGCAACTCAGCCGAGTATCGAGGAGATCGCTCTGGGCGCGCTTCCCGGGCTCCCTCAAATTGCCGTGCACTGGCCGTTGATCGACTTCGAATGCGGACCGGAAGGTGGCCAGGACGACTTCCTGGAGTGGTTCCGCAAGGCGGACCGTGGTGAGCTCGAGCCGTTCGTCCTGGTGATCGAGGGGTCAATCCCGAACGAGAAGATCAAGAGCGAGGGGTACTGGTGCGGCTTCGGTAACGACCCGGCCACCGGCCAGCCGATTACGACCTCCGAATGGTTGGATCGGCTCGCTCCCAAGGCCACGGCTCTCGTCGCCGCAGGGACCTGCGCAACGTATGGCGGTATTCATGCCATGGCCGGCAACCCGACTGGAGCAATGGGGGTCGCGGACTATCTCGGCTGGAGCTGGAAGTCGAAGGCCGGCATCCCGATCGTCAATGTGCCTGGCTGCCCCATCCAGCCTGACAACCTCTCCGAAACGCTCACCTACCTGCTGTACATGGCCACTGATCAGGCACCGATGATCCCGCTTGACGACGCACTGCGGCCGACCTGGCTGTTCGGCGCCACCGTGCACGAGGGCTGTGATCGGGCGGGCTATTACGAACAGGCCGACTTCGCGACCGAGTACGGCTCGCCGAAGTGCATCGTCAAGCTCGGCTGCTGGGGTCCGGTGGTCAAGTGCAATGTCCCGAAGCGTGGCTGGCTGAACGGGGTCGGCGGTTGCCCGAACGTGGGTGGTATCTGCATCGGCTGCACGATGCCCGGATTCCCCGACAAGTTCATGCCCTTCATGGACGAGCCCCCAGGCGGCAAGCTCTCCACGACCGTGGTCAGTGCCTGGGGTGCGACCCTGCGTCGCCTCCGTTCGGTGACTCAGCACACGATCGACCAGGAACCCAAGTGGCGTAAGCCGGGTTTCCAACTCACCTCGGGCGCGACTCGCACCTGGTAGGCACCGAAATCTCAGTACCGCAAGGAGGCAAGCGTCCATGACCACGACCTGGCTAAACCCAGCAAGCTCACCGAGAACGCCGAAGGCCTGGTCGAGGTCGCCTGGGACCCCATTACCCGGATCGTCGGCAGCTTGGGTGTGTACACCAAGATCGACTTCAAGCAGCGGGTGGTCAGCGAGTGTCACTCGACCTCGTCGATCTTCCGCGGCTATTCGATCTTCATGAAGGGCAAGGACCCGCGAGACGCCCACTTCATCACCAGCCGGATCTGTGGCATTTGCGGCGACAATCACGCGACGTGCTCGTGCTACTGCCAGAACATGGCGTACGGGGTCAAGCCGCCGCACATCGGTGAGTGGATCGTGAACCTCGGCGAGGCCGCCGAGTACATGTTCGACCACAACATCTTCCAGGAGAACCTGGTCGGGGTCGACTACTGCGAAAAGATGGTCTCCGAGACCAACCCCGGCGTACTGGAAAGGGCAAACCAGACTGAGGCGCCGCACGCTGGTGATCATGGTTATCGCACCGTCGGCGACATCATGCGAGCGCTGAATCCGTTCACCGGCGACTTCTATCGCGAAGCTCTGCAGGTCAGTCGCTACACCCGCGAGATGTTCTGCCTGATGGAGGGTCGGCACGTTCACCCCTCGACGCTCTACCCGGGCGGCGTCGGAACGGTCGCAACGATCCAGTTGATGACCGACTACCTGACTCGCCTGATGCGCTATGTGGAGTTCATGAAGAAAGTCGTCCCGATGCACGACGACCTCTTCGACTTCTTCTACGAGGCCTTGCCGGGATACGAGCAGGTGGGGCTGCGGCGCACGCTGCTCGGCTGCTGGGGCTCTTTCCAGGATCCGGCGGTCTGCAATTTCAACTACCGGGACATGACGGACTGGGGCCGGGCCATGTTCGTCACGCCGGGCGTGGTCGTCGACGGCCAGCTCGTCACCAATGACCTGGTGAAGATCAACCTTGGAATTCGGATTCTGCTCGGGTCCTCCTATTACGACGATTGGGAAGACCAGGAGATGTTCGTGCGGAACGACCCGCTGGGCAATCCGGTCGATCGACGCCATCCATGGAACCAGCACACCAAGCCGCACCCGCAGAAGCGCGATCTTGACGATAAGTACAGCTGGGTGATGAGCCCGCGCTGGTACGACGGCCAAGATCATCTCGCGCTCGACACTGGCGGCGGTCCGCTCGCCAGGTTGTGGTCCACCGCGCTGTCCGGGCTCGTCGACGTCGGGGGATATGTCAAGGCAACGGGCACGAGCGTTCAGATCAATCTGCCGAAGACGGCGCTCAAGGGTCCAGTGAGCCTGGAGTGGAAAATCCCAGGGCATGGCTCGAATACTTTGGAGCGGAATCGGGCGCGGACCTATTTCCAGGCTTACGCTGCGGCCTGCGCGGTCTATTTTGCGGAGAAGGCGCTGGAGGAGATCCGTGCCGGCCGGACGAAGACCTGGGAGAAGTTCGAAGTGCCGAACGAGGGGATCGGCTGTGGCTTCACGGAGGCCGTCCGCGGCGTGCTGAGCCACCATATGGTGATTCGGGACGGCAAGATCGCCAACTACCATCCGTATCCGCCAACTCCCTGGAACGCGAGCCCTCGCGATTCACTTGGGACGCCCGGTCCGTACGAGGATGCCGTGCAGGGCCAGCCGATCTTCGAGGAGAACGATCTCGATCACTTCAAGGGCATCGACGTGATGCGCACGGTGCGCAGCTTCGACCCCTGCCTGCCGTGCGGGGTGCACATGTATCTCGGCGGTGGCAAGAAGCTCGAGCTGCTGCACTCGCCAACTCAGTCGCTGACCGGTGAGTAGATGCAGCCCCAGTCGGGTCTTGATCATCTCAGTGAGACCGGCGAGCGGATCGATAGCCTGCTGAGCGCTCTGGGTACTGCCGGGCCGGTGGCCCAACAGCGGGGAGAGGATCTCGTCGCCCTGGTCACCAACCTTTACGGGGCCGGGCTCGAGCGACTGCTCGAGGTGTTGGCCGACGTTGGCCGTCTCGATGCCGTGGCTCTCGATGCGCTGGCCGCGGACGAGCTGGTCTCGGGCCTGCTTCTGGTGCACGGACTGCACCCGTACGACGTGACGACCCGGGTCGCAGCCGCGTTGGACAGCGTGCGGCCGTACCTGGGCTCCCACGGCGGGGATGTCGAGCTGTTGGGAATCGACGACGCTGGGGTTATCACGCTTCGGTTCCTCGGCACGTGCGACAGCTGCCCCTCCTCCACGGTGACGCTGCAGCTGGCCGTGGAGGGCGCGATTCAGGCTGCTGCGCCGGAGGTCACTGCAATTCAGGTCGAGGCGGCGGCGCGATCGGCACCCGGATTGATCTCGATTGAGTCGCTACGTGTCCGGCTTGGCGAGGGCGAAACTGCGGCCGCCTGGTTGCCGACTCCCGAGTTGGCCAATCTGGCGGCTGGGGAGATTGGGGGATTCGAGAAGGACGGCATTGCTTTCGTCGCCTGCCGTTTGGGCGCCGATCTGTTCGCTTATCGGGACCGCTGTCCGGCATGCGGCGAGAACCTCGCCGGTGCGGTACTCGAACGCCGGCTCGGTGACAGCGCCGCGAACTTGATCTTGGTCTGTCCGCATTGCAGGGCTCGTTATGACGCTCGTCGAGCCGGCGCCGGCTTGGACGGCAGTCACCATCTCGAGCCGCTGCCGTTGCTGCACCGTGATGGTGTGCTCAGCATGGCCGTCCCGGTGGGCGTCTGAGGGCCGGACCGTGCCAGTCGATCCGCAGGCGCCGAGCCCGTTGTCGGGGCCGCCCCGCGGAACCGGGGCCTTTTCGGTGTTGCGTCGGATCGCAACTCGTCCGCCGCCCGATCCTGACCTGCAGACCTGCGACATGTGTGCCGAGCCCATCGCCAGTGATCATCCGCACGTAGTCGATATCCAGAGTCGCCAGCTGATGTGCACCTGCAGAGGCTGTGGCTTGTTGTTCACCGTCGAGTCGGGGAACCAGCGCTATCGCGCAGTGCCGGATCGCTACTTGTCGTTTCCCGACTTTGAGCTGAGGGAAGCCGGCTGGGAATCTCTGGACATTCCGGTCGGGTTGGCCTTCTTCTTCTCCAGCTCTGTGCTGGACCGCGTTGTGGCTTTCTATCCCGGTCCCGCCGGCGTCACCGAGTCGGAGCTGGGGCTGGCCGCCTGGACGGAGGTGCTCGATGCCAACCCCGAACTTGACGTGCTCCGCGATGATGTCGAGGCGCTCCTGGTAAGAGCCCCGGATCATGATCACGAAGCGCAATGCTTCCTGGTACCGATCGACGCATGCTACGAGTTAGCTGGGCGGCTGCGTTCGGTGTGGCGTGGCTTTGATGGCGGGCAGGACGCGCGTGCAGTGATCACCGACTTCTTTGCCACGGTTGCAGGGCGCAGTCGCGCGGTCAGACGGGAGGCCAGCGCGTGATCGATCTCGACTTTCGTATTGACGACGTGATCGCTGAATCGTATGCCGCGGTCCCGCAGCTGACTGCCCGGCTCCAGATCAGTGAGCGGTCAGGCGAACAAGTGCACGCCCTCGCATTGCGTTGTCAAGTACGGATCGAGCCGCAGCGCCGGGCGTACGACGCCCAAGAGACTGCGGGACTCGCCGATCAATTCGGACCGCGGGAGCGATGGTCGCAGACCCTCAAACCGTTCCTTTGGATGAATTGCTCGACGGTGGTCCAAGGCTTCACCGAGACGACGCTCGTTGATCTTCCCATGCCGGTGACCTACGACCTCGAGGTGACCGCTTCGAAGTACCTGCACCAGCTCAGCAGCGGCGACGTGCCGCTGGTCTTCATGTTCTCCGGAACCTGCTTCACGCGGGGCACCGCCGGATTCGGCGTCGAGCAGGTGCCGTGGCATCTGCAGGACTCCTACCGGATGCCGGTCGCAGTCTGGCGATCGTGTATGGATCAACACTTTCCCGGCAGTGGATGGTTGCGGCTGAGCCGAGACGTCCTCGCCGAGTTGACCCGATACAAGGCCGAGCACGGCCTCACGAGCTGGGACTCGGTCGTGGAGCGGCTGCTCAGTGGGGAGCGGGTGAGCAAGCAGTGAGCGTCCACTCCGCGGGTTACGATCCGGCCGGCCTCGACAGAATTCGCGCCGTGGCTGACGCAGTGCTCTATGAGGGGTACTTGCTGTACCCGTATCGGGCAACCTCGAGCAAGAACCAGCTGAGGTGGCAGTTCGGCGTGCTCGGACCGCAAGGCGCCGACGCGGCCGGAATCGGCGAGGAGTCGCATTTGTCCATGCAATGCTTGCTTGATCTGGGCTCTTATCTCCTGCTCGACCTTGGTCGCACCGAAACCATCGAGAGCTCGCAAGCCGGCCTGACCATCCATGTCCGCTTCCTGCAGCTGCAGCAGCGTCGAGCCGAGCGGGCCGACGCTTTCGGAGGATATCTGCCGGTCGCAGAGCTTCGGGTCGATGGTGAGCGGTGGTTCAGTTGGGACGAGGCGGTCGAGATCGAGTCCACTCGCACCGTTCCGCTAGCGGATCTTCTGCCCGGTCATACCTGGACTGTGTTGGCCGAGGCAGCAGAGAGCACAGAGCCGGTCCATGATCAGCTTGGTAACTTGGCCGGTCGATTGGTGAGGCAGCGCTGGCCCATAACGGCCAGCGTGTTCGCTCGGCTGGAGCCAGTCGCGGGGCTGCAGCGACTCACCCTGTCCATCGACAACGAGGCGACGGCCGACGGCCTGACCGGCAAGGAGGAAGCTCTTCGCGGTTCGCTGCTGGGCACCCACGTGATCATCGAATCTCGCGATCCCACCGTCGCGTTCCTCTCGGTGATCGATCCGCCTGACCACGCACGCAAAGCTGCTGGGCAATGCCGGCAGCACCGCTGCTGGCCGGTCCTGGCCGGCGTGCCAGGAGCGGTCTCGGCTGTCCTCGGCTCGCCCATCATCCTCTACGACTATCCCGAGATCGCTGGTGAGAGCACGGGCTCTTTGTTCGACGCCACCGAGATCGACGAGATCCTCATGCTGCGGGTGTTGACGATGACCGACGCCGAGAAGGCGGAGGCGCGGGCTACCGATCCGAAGGCGGCGGAAATCATCGAACGCTGCGATGCCATGTCGCCTGAGGATCTGATGCGGCTGCATGGCACGCTCCGCGATCCGGACCCGCTGCCACCATCCTGGAGTGACGCAGACGACCCCTTCGCGGTTTTCAATGATCATGACCCGGACACCGGCGAAGTGGTGATCTCGGGCGAAACCGTCCGCAAGGGGAGCCTCGTCAGGCTCAACCCGCGGCGGCGCGCTGATGCACAGGATTTGTTCTACGCCGACCAGTTGGCGCGCGTTACCGCGATCCATCGCGATCTCGATGACGAGACCCATGTCGCGGTGGTGCTGGTCGACGACCCGGCCGGCGATCTTCATGACTGGTACGGCCGGTACCTGTACTTCTCCCCAGATGAAGTTGTCCCAGTTGATTCGCTGTAACGAAGGAAGGTGAGAGCAGATGAAGGGCATTGGGATTGCCGCGGTCATCTTGGCCGCAGTGGCATTCGCAGTCGGAGTATTCGTGGGCGTACGGTCCATTCCCGACGCCAAGCGGTACGTCGAGATGCGGCGAATGTGAATCGCGACCAAGGACCCGACCAGAAACCGACCATTCTCGTCGCAGGGGTCGGAAACATCTTTCTCGGCGACGACGGGTTCGGACCGGAGGTCGTCCGCCACCTTGCCGGAGAAGCGCAGCCGCTTCCGGTCCAAGCCCAGCTAGTCGACTATGGAATACGCGGCATGCACCTGGCCTACGACCTGCTCGAGGGATACAACGCGCTGGTGCTGATCGACGCTCGCCCGGGACCGGGCGAGCCTGGTGAGCTGGTGGTTCTGGAGATCGGTCCGGGTGATGTCCCGGGCGGCGAGTTCGACGCGCACGGCATGGATCCGGTCGCTGTATTGGCGGCACTCCCTGATCTTGGCGGCCAGCTGCCGCCGACTTACTTGGTGGGTTGCCGACCGGCCGAGCTCGCTGAAGGAATCGGGCTCACGCCCGCTGTACAGAACGCGGTGCCGGCGGCGGCGGAAGCCGTACGCCGTCTGGTGCGAGCAACTGATCAATGATCCGCACAGCATCCGAGAGCGGGTGTAGCGGCATGTGTCTCGGCATTCCTGGACAGGTCATCGAGCTGATCGACGGGTACGGAGGGCAACTCGCCCTGGTCGATGTGTCCGGAGCATCTCGCAAGATCAACATCGGGATGCTGGACCCCGACGAGCAAGACCTGGCGCCTGGCGACTGGGTGCTTATCCACATGGGCTTCGCCGTCGAGCGGATCGACGCCGCCGCTGCTGAGGATGCCCTGCAGGGACTCGAATTGATGGGGCGGCCGCGTGATGAGCTCACTTGATCAGCAGCTGTCGACCCCAAGTGGTCCGGTCCTTTTCGCGCGGTACGCATTCCCGCCCAATCATCACGGCTACTGCGGACCCGCTGACACCACGGGCTTCCTGCAGCTCGGACTGGCCGGCAACGACCAAGGGCTGCGGGCGATGGCCCGGGAGTTCGCTGGCGCATGGCCGTACCTGGAGTTGATTGCGCATGGCACCGGACTCGACGACCCGCTGGACCGCCGGGTGGTGGAGGCGTACTGGGTCGGGAGCCCGCGGCTGGACCGAATCGACGTGCGAGCCATCGGCAACTCGATGGAAGACCGGTTTCGGTGGCGATCCGGCCCGCGGTTCGGCAGCCTGGCCGAGGGCGTGCTGGCCGGCGGCGTCCCCCACCACAGCTTCGCCGTCTTCTGCATCTACCCATGGGTCGGCCTGCTCGGTGATGACCGGCGGGCTCCGCAGGCGCTGACCGTGCTCGACCGTTGCCGGATCCGCTGGGGCCGGGTGCTCGGTGTAGCCGGTGATCAAGTAAGTGTCGAGTGCCGGCCGCTCACCTGGGACGGGCGGCAGCTCGGCTACGGGCCGGCCGAGGTCGAGACCGTTGTCCGCGCCATCGACGGAGTCGGGCTGGCTTCGGCGCTGGGTGTCGGTGACTGGGTTGCCCTGCACTGGGAGTGGATCTGCGACAAGATCACTGAGCGGCAGGTCAAGTTCCTCAAGGCCTACACCGATCGTCACATGGCCATCGCCAACACCACGCGTCAGCCCGCTGGCATGCTCGGCTGACGCGCTCAACTAACCCGCCAGGTCCGCTCCAGCGACCAGCTCACCTCGGCTCCCACCTCCTGCTGCGGCGGCCCGGACTGGCGGACCACGACCTGACCTAGAGCGGTGCTGAGCTGGTAGTCCGAGTGCGGGCCGGCGAAGCGTACGGCCTCGACACGGCCCGAGCGCTCACCGCCGAACCGCGCCCAACCGGGGCGGACCAGCATCCGGCCCTGGCCAGGGACCTCCAGCACCGATATCGGGCCGGTCAGCTGCGCCGCCCACATGTCGACCGGCTGGTCATACACCTCCTGCGGCGACCCGACCTGGACCAGACGTCCGCTGTTCAGCAGTGCCACCCGGTCCGCCAACCCGAGAGCCTCCTCGGCGTCGTGCGTGGCATAGAGGGCTGCTGCACCAGTGGCGGACCGGCGCGCGACCAGCTCATCAAGGAATACCCCACGCACATGGGTATCCAGGTGGGCGGTCGGCTCGTCGAACAGGTACAGCGAGGCTTGCCGGGCCAGTGCCCGAGCGAGGCCGACACGCTGCTGCTCTCCACCGGACAGCTGGCCGGGTCGCCGGTCGGCCAGCTGACCGATGTGCAGCAGGGAAAGGATCCGCCGTGCCTCGGCCCGTGCCTCGGCCGAGGGGACGCCCCGGCGACGCATCGGATACGCCACCGTGTCGAGCGCGCTCAGGTGCGGCCACAGGGCGTAGTTCTGGAACACCACTCCGACGTCGCGGTGCTCTGGCGGCTCGGCCCGGCGTGCGTCGGCTACCACGCGTTGGCGCAGCCGGATGCTCCCCCCGGCGGGGCTCAGGAAGCCGGCAACCGCGTTCAGCAAGGTCGATTTCCCTGAGCCGGACGGTCCCAGCAGGGCTACTACCTCGCCGGACTGCACCGCCAGTGAGATCCGATGCAGTGCCGTTACCAGCCCGTACGCGACGGACACCCCGTCCAGCTCGAGCACCGGCTCAGTGGGCATCAGCGGGCTCCGGAACGCGAACCTGCAGTCGTCGGACCAGCAGCCAGACCGGCAACGCCGGCACCAGCACCACCAGCGTGACCAGCACGGCCAGCGCTGCGGTGTTCTGTACCTGACCAAGATCGGCGCTGTTCAGCACGACAACGGCCAGGGTCTCGGTCCCGGGTCCGTACAGCAGGCTGGACATGGTCACTTCGTGCATGGCGGTGACCCAGACGATCAGCCAGGCGGTCAGCAGGGCTGGGGCCAGCGGCCGCAGCGCCACCGTTCGGACCGCGGTGATCACTGCCGCTCCGCTGGCGCGTGCGGCCTGCAGCTCCGCGGGCGGAAGTCGATCAAGAGCGCCGGCCATCGGCCGGTGACCGAAGGCCCAGAGCTTGGCGAGGTAGGCGAGCAAGATCAAGATCAGAGTGTCGGCCAGCCAGCGCCCATAACTGATCAACAGGGCAACAGCCAGGGTGGAGCCTGGCAGCACCAACGTGGCGGTGACGAGCGTGGCGATCAGCCGGCCGCCATGGCCCCGTTCCAGACCGGCCACCGCGGCGCCCAGCACAGTCAGCAGCACAGCGGCCGTGACCGCCAACAGTGCGGTCCGGCTGAACGCGGCAACCGTGCGCCCGGTGATCACCAACGTGAAGTTGTCCGCCGTCCAGTTCGCGGGGGTGGGCGGCACACCGACCGCTGGTGTCACCGCGGTGCCGAGCAGCGCGATCAGTGGCAGCAGCACCCCGAGCAGCAGGAAACCACCGATCGCCGCGGCCACGACGATGCCCCCCGCACTACGGGTCCGAACCGTTACCGCGGGTTCGGCGACGGCCACTCGGCGCACTCGCAGCCGGGGTCCGAGCAAGGCGTCGGCCGGTCCCACGACCAGAAGGGTGATCAACACCAGCAGCAGGGCCAGGACCAGGGCGGCGACGAACGATTGGGGGTCGCTGCCCAGCGAGAGGTTGCGGTAGATCTCAGTGGTCACGGTGCGAAAGCCGGCCGGAGTGCCCATCACTTGCGGGATGGCGAAGGCCTGCAGGCTGAGTGCGAAGCAGAGT
Organism: uncultured Actinomycetota bacterium; assembly: GCA_963734005.1. GTDB lineage: Bacteria > Actinomycetota > Actinomycetes > Propionibacteriales > Propionibacteriaceae > Microlunatus. The sequence continues at coordinate 122,923 of CAVTFS010000016.1, read as the reverse complement.
ACGGTGGCGGCGGCGATGGCCGGCCGCAGCAGCGGCAGAGCGATCGTCCACAGCACGACCGCCGGTCTCGCCCCTGAGGCCCGAGCCGCCCGTACCAGGCTCGGCTCCGCCCGGGCGCTCAGCCCCGCGGCGACCACCAGATACGTCAACGGAACGGCACCAACAGTCAGGGCGGCCCACACGCCGACGGCAGAGTTGACACCCGACCACGGCCGGCCAGCCAGGGCATCAGTGAAGCCGCCGATCCCGTAAGCCTCGGTCCAGCTGAAGCCCAGCACATAGTCCGGCACGACTATCGGCAGCAGCAGTGCGAGCCGCCAGCCGCGGCGACCGGGCACATCGGCCCGCGCCAGACCCAGGGCGACCGCGGTGCCCATCGGGACCGCGGCCACAGTGACAGCCGCGGCCAGCAGGATCGTGTGGATCACCGCCCGACCCAATCCTGGCTCAGCCGCTAACTCCCGCAGGATGCCCCGTCCCTCGGTCCAGACCACGACGGCCAGCCGCCCGATTGGGAAGACCACTAGCGCGACGACCAGAACGCCCAGGGCTAGGGCGAGGATCGCGCGCCCAGGCGTCCAGGATCGCCTGTGCATCGGCTCAATTGCCGAAGATCGTCTGATAGTCCTTAAGCAGAACGTCCTTGGTGTTGGCGATGCGCTTCCAGTCGGGGTAGACGATGGGCGCGTCTGTCGGGATCTTCGGACCGCTTACGCCGGGGCGTGTCGGGTAGGAGCCCGCATCTGCTAGCGCCTGTTGGCCGTCCTGGCTTACCACATAGGAGATGAAGTCCTTGGCTAGCGAGGAATACGCGGAGTGCCTGGCCAACGCGATCGGGCCATAGATGGCCACGGCTCCAGGCTCGGGCCACGTCACCTCGATCGGAGACCCCTTGCTCTGAGCCAGGTAAGCGGAGTTGGCGATGGTGAGGCCCGCCTTGTACTGACCTTGCGCGACGCCGGTGGTCACATTGTCTGGGGTGCTGACCTGTTTGGCGCCATGCTGCTGAAGCTCTCGATAGAAGTCGATCCCGTAGCCGTCGGCCTGGCTGAAGTAGCCGAGCGCCCCGAGGGCCGAAGCGGCCACCCCTGGATCTGGGACGGCGACCGGGGCGTATGCAGGCTTTGTCAGGTCCGACCAGGTCTTAGGTGCAGCCGTGCCCTTCGCATGTAGGGCGACCAGGTAGAGCACGGCGACCCCGACATCGTCGGCGGTCCGGAACTGCTCCGGCACCGTGGCGGCCTCTTGAGGCAGCCAGCCGCCCACAAGCTGCTGGTCTCGGTAGTCCTGCATCGTGAGCGGATCGCAAGCCCAGATCACGTCCGCCTTCAATCCGCCCGAGCGGACGTCGCTGGCTACCCGGGCGTTCAGCTCGCCCGTCGGTGCGCGGAACAGCTTGACCTCCTGTCCTGGACGTGCGGCCTGGAACTTCTGGAGGATCGGCTGGATCGTCGTGTCATTGACGCAGGTATAGAGGGTGATTGACTGCTTCTGCGATGTCCCAGGGCCGGAGCTGCACGCGGCCAGTAGCAGTGGGACGACCAGCAACAACCACCACGGCAGTTGCCGGGGAGCCCTGAGCAGCATACGCCGGAGCATATCCGGACCGCATCTGAGCGGGTGGCCGGTGGTCGGATTCGAGCAACCCTGAGCCGGTCGAATCCTCGACGCCTCGTAGGAACCAACCACAGATATGCCAGAAAACCGCCCTGCCACGTACTGGCGCATCCACTATCGCCACCAGCGGATTGAGAACCAGTCTGGTGGATGAGTTGAACCCACCGGAACGAACCGCTGCTTATCGACAACCAAGAGCATCCCAGCGAGACTCAACCCAGGTCGTCAGAACCTTAGGAAGGCGGATGTCACGCTATGTCACGAATAACGGATCTCGTGAAACGCCATCGGTTGGTGACGTTCTTTGTCCTGACCTACGCATTGTCATGGTGGGCATGGCCTCTTTATGCACTCGGAGTGTTTCCGAATCCGGTCGCGAGCTTCGGACCTTTCCTTGCTGCGATCGTTGTACTTGCACTAACTGAGGGCAAGGCCGGAATAGTCGGGCTCTTTCGCAGGATGGTTCGCTGGCGCGTTGCGCCCGGATGGTACGCGGTGGCGCTGTTACTGCCAGCAGTGCTTACCGCTGTCGCAACAATGCTCAACGTCATGCTGGGTGCTCAAGCTCCGTCTCCAGCCCAACTCGGCGCCTGGCCTGGCATCCTCTCCACTTTTGCAATCGTCCTTCTCGTTCCAGGCGTCGGCGGCGCATGGGAGGAGCCCGGCTGGAGGGGTTACGCAGTTCCCCGGTTGCAGCACGGCCGGTCGGCACTCGTTGCCAGCCTGATCCTCGGCGTTCTCATCGCCGGCTGGCATCTGCCTCTCATTGTGGTTGGGCAGGTCTACTACCCAGATATCGTGCTGATTCTTGCCGCAGTGATCGTCTTCAACTGGGTGTTCAACAATGCCAAAGGCAGCGTGTTGATCATCATGTTGATGCACGCCGCCAATAACGCGGTATCCGGCAGTTTCTTCTCCCCGATGTTTTCAGGAGTCGACTCAGTTCGCGAGGCCTGGTTGCTGGCTTTGGTCTGGTGGGTCGTAGCGGTCCTGGTGATCGTAATTTCCGGTCCGACGAACTTCTCGCGCAAGTACCAAAGGCAGCAAGAACCCCTGCCGGACTCAGAACCGGAGGGTGTTGGACCAATTCCCAAGGATGCAGGAGTGTGATCATGTCATCGAAGATCAAATCGGGCGGAATAGCGGGCGTGGTGGCAGCCGCGCTCATGATCCTGTCGGCCATCCTCTACCAACTGAATCCCGTTCAGCGAACGTACGACTCCGCCGACCAGCTATCTCTACCTCGGCGTCGGACTCGCTGCCTACATCGCGGTGATCGTTGCCGTGCTTGGCATTCACGCGTTGCATAGTGGAACGCCTCGGTACGGCCGATTGGGGCTTGCAGGAACGGTGCTGACCATCGCCGGGTACGCGATCATCGCTGTCATGACGGTGATCAGCATGGTGCAGGGACACGCATCGTTCCTCACTGTCCGCCTTGCCGGCGCAGGGGTGTTGCTCATCGGCTCCGTGCTTCTCGGTGTGATCATTATTCGAGCCAGGTTGTTGCCCTGGTGGTGCGGCGTGCTGCTCATCGTGGCCTTCCCACTGGGCCATTTCGCAAATGCGATCTTCGGTGCTGCCGAGAATCTGCTGTTGGCCTTGCTCTGGGGATCTGTGGGCATTGCACTGCTGTTACGGCGTCAAGGAGTCGCAGACCCTGTCGCGACTCAGCCTGCGCAGGTCGGCTGACTCTTGAATGGGGTTGGTTGGGGGTCGGTGAGAAAACATTCGGCTGATCGCGTTCTTTGTTCTGGCGTATCTGCTGACCTGGTGGATCTATCCACTCCTCAAGTTCTCCCCGCTCCTCGGAATCTTTGGGCTCTTCGGGCCAGCACTTGCCGCGATCATCATGGCGGCCGTGACAGACGGCAAGGCTGGCGTGAAGGCACTGCTCAGCCGTGTCGTGCTCTGGCGGGTCGGCCTGCAGTGGTACGCAATAGCGCTTGGACTGCCGACCGTACTGGCGCTCGCCACCGCTGCTCTGAATTACCTGCTCGGGGCACCCGAGTTCGTTCAGGCCGGCGCGCTGACACCTATCGAGCTCGTGCTTTTTGTTCTTGTAGTCGGCGAGGAACTGGGCTGGCGCGGGTACGCCTTGCCGCTGCTGCTGGAAAAGCGATCTGCCCTGACGGCCAGTCTGATCTTGGGTGTGTTGTGGGGTCTTTGGCACCTGCCGACGTTCCTGGTGCCAGGGACGCCACAGTACGGATTGCCTCTGACGGCCTTTGTGCTACTGACCATTGAGTACTCGATCTTGATGACCTGGGTCTTTCTCCATACGCACGGCAGCGTGCTCATCGCCACCTTGTTCCACGGCGCCATCAACCTCTCTCAGGGCTTCTTCCTTGGAGGCATGGAGGGTGCCAGCCGGTATTGGCTGCTCAGCATCGTGTACGGCGTGGCGGCGCTCATCGCGGCCGTGGTGCTCGGGTTGAACGCTTCACGGAGAACTGCAGCAACCAGCCCGGCAAGAGTCCCAGCCAACGACGCATGACGGGTTCAGGACAATGATCGACTACTTCTTGATCAACTTCCCGGATCCGCTGATCTCCTGCTCAACCTGGGGATTTCCGGTATAGGTCAGCGTTCCGCTGCCGCTGATCTTGACATCCAGCACATCGGTAGCCAGAACGTTTGCGGTACCACTTCCGGAGATGTCTGCCTTTACGGTCTTGCTGGTCAATTGCGCGGCTTCATACCGGCCCGAGCCGGAAATCTCCAGATCTTGATCATTGACTGTGCCATTCACGGTGACCGTTCCTGAGCCGCTGATGCTGATACTGAGCGCAGTCGTTGTGAGATTTGGTACCTGAATGTTGCCGGATCCTGAGACCGCGACACCGGTGAGGTCCTTCACGGTCACCGAATACGTGATCGGCTGTTCGGGAAGAATCGTGGTGTTCGGCTTGGTACCGAGAGTGAGTGTGTCGTTGGAAACCTCGCTGGTCAGACGCGGCAGTAGGTTGTCATCAGCCGAGATCGAAAGAGACTCAGTACCTGTTTTCTGGATCGTCAGTTCGCCGGTTCCGCTGAGCTCGACCTTGCTGAAGCCGCTGACTTCCCGCGACCCGGTGGCAAGCTGACCTGAGCCCCTGGTTACCGAACACGCTGCCAGACAGCACGACGGCTAACAGGGCCACAGCAATGCGCAATCGCATGGAAACCCTCCGTCGATGGCAAAGAAGCGGGTCTGCTGACTTGTGTAAGTCTGCTGGCATGCTTACGTCCTCAGCAAGCGCGACCTGTGATAAGCGCGCCACAGACGAGGGAGCTCTATGAATCCGACCGCCGCCGCACACCACCTCGATGCTCATCCCGAGCAGGTCAGCGTACTCATAGCACATGAGCCTCCCTTACTCACGTTGTTGAGCAATGCGGAGGAAGAACTGGCTGGCGTGCAGGAGATCTATCAGACGTATCTTCGGGCAGGGAGCGATGCCGCTATGCGAAGGAGTAAGCGTCGATGAGTGACTGTTGCGATCGGCCGGGCTACCAGACCGTGTTCAGCGACAGGTTCGCCAGGCGAATCGCACGCACGTATCGCAAACGCGGGCTCAGTCGCACGCAGCTCCGGATGGTGTCCTTTCTGACCGAGCATGGCATCCGAGACGCGTCGGTCCTCGAGATCGGCGGCGGGGTGGGTGAGCTTCAACTTGAGTTGCTCTATCGCGGCGCACGTACTGTGACCAATCTGGAGATCTCGTCCGGTTACGAGGCCGAGGCTGCGGCGTTGCTGAAGCACACCGGGATGACTGACCGGGTGACGCGCAGGCTTCTCGATATCGCGACCTCGCCCGAGGAGGTGGAGCCTGCCGACGTCGTGGTACTTCACCGAGTTGTGTGCTGCTATCCCGACTACGAACGGCTGCTGTCCGCGGCTGCTGGCCATGCGAAGCGTCTCCTGGTGTTCTCCCACCCACCAAGGAACCTCTTCACCAGGGCAGTCCTCAGCGGCGAAAACCGCCTGCACCGCCTGCGTAACAGCGACTTCCGTGCCTTTGTGCACCCGCCGGCCGCAATGATCACTGTGGCCGAAGCCAACGGGCTCTCGGTCAGCTACCGTCATCGCGGGCTCTCATGGCACGTCGTCGGCCTCGAGCGGTTTGCTTCGCCCATCTAGAGAGCGCCATCCGTCGTCGGCTCGCGTGCTGAAAGAACGGCTGGTGATCATGGGCCTCGCACTATTGAGCAACTAGCGCTAAGTGAGCGGACCCGCCTGGGTTGTTGATCATGTAGTCCTCGGGAGTGCGTCTTCCGGCCGCATGTTGCTGGCGTCGCGATGAGCACCAGCAGTATCTTTCGCATGAGAACCCCGACGGATACTGCGGCCTTGTGTACGGCCCTGTCCTGGCCCAACGGCGTGACGAACCAGACGGCCGAGGCTGGGGAAGGCCCTGTTTCTCGGCAGTGCGTTGGTCGGTTCACAACTGAGAAAGGACCGAACCAATGGCGATCATGCTTCCGGCCTTTACCCCGGTTGAAGACAGCCTGCTTCTGACGCTGTATTGCAGGGCGCTCGACAACCGCTTGTCGAAGCCAGTCCTCGGCGACGCAACGGCTGACGAGATTGTCCGCAAGCTCGATTACGACTTCGAGCAGTTCAAGGTAAACAAGAATTTCATCCTCAACGTCGCACTCCGAGCCAAGAAGCTTGATGAGGTGGCGTCGGGGTTCATTCGCCACCATCCAGACGCGGTGGGGCTTGACCTGGGCGCCGGGTTGGACACTCGCATGGTCCGCATTGCGGCGCCCGCCACCGTCGACTGGTACGACGTCGATTTCCCTGCGGTCACCGCCACCCGAGAGCGCGTGATCCCCGATCGCGCCCAAGCCCACGTCATCGGCGCGGACGTGACGGACACGGACTGGCTGAACGCCGTCCCTACTGACCGGCCGGCCGTGATCGTCGCCGATGGCTTGATGGGGTTCCTCAGCAAGGACGAGTTCGTGTCGCTGCTGAACCGGCTGATTGGCCATTTCCCGAGCGGAGAGATGGCCTTCAACAGCTACACCAGCTTTGCCGTCTGGGCCAGCAAGCACGTCCCCGGCACCTCGTCCGTCGCCGGTCTCCTGAAGTTTCCCGGCGTCGACGACCCCCGGGAACTCGAACACTGGAACCCGAAACTGAAACTGATCAGGGAAATCCTGCTCACCAGGGAACCCGAGGTCGCCGAGTATCCGACGGCGGTCCGCCTGTACAACCGGTTCTTGGCGACCAGCACAGCCTTGTCCCGGAAGGGGACGATCGTCCTGCATTTCCGCTTCTAGAGCCGTGCTGCCTAGTCGGGGCTGTCGCTTTACGGAAGAATGTTGGCTCACTCGGGGTTGGTGCCATTTCGCTTCCAGGAGAGATCATGACGACTGCGCCATCCCCGGGCAGCACCGCTGAGGACGCGCGACTCGCGCAGGCTACTGGGCGGGCGGAGGAAGGCCTTTCCGATGCGAACCCATGGTACGAGTGGGGGCCCTATCTCTCAGAGCGCGCGTGGGGCACCGTACGCGAGGACTACAGCGACAACGGCGACGCCTGGAGCTTCTTTCCACATGATCACGCGCGATCCCGGGCCTACCGATGGAACGAAGACGGCATGGCCGGTCTGTCGGACATTCAGCATGAGCTGTGTCTGGCCTTGGCTCTTTGGAACGGTGTCGACCCGATCTTGAAAGAGCGCATGTTCGGCCTCACTGGTCCACAAGGAAACCACGGCGAGGACGTCAAGGAGTATTGGTGGTATCTCGACGGGCTGCCCAGCCACGCTTGGCTGCGCTGGCGATACCACTACCCGCAGGAGCCGTTTCCCTACCAGTGGCTGATCGATGAGAACGGTCGTCGTTCTCGCGACGAACCCGAGTTCGAGCTCATGGATACCGGCGTCTTTGACCATGGACGTTACTGGGCCGTCGATGTCGCGTACGCGAAAGCGTCACCAACTGAGGTGCTTGCCAAGATCACGATCAAGAACCATGCGTCCGAAGAGGCGACTCTCTCGGTGCTGCCAACCCTGTGGTTCCGCAACACCTGGCGGTTCACTGGTGGCGAGGTTCCAGGGTTGTTCTTGAATGGCGACAGCATTGTTGTTGATCATCCCCGCCTCTCCGGCTACCGGCTTGAGGCCGCACCGACTGCTGAAGGCGTTCGTCCGCAAGCGCTGTTCTGCGACAACGAGACCAACAACCCCCGGCTGTTTGGTACTACTCCCATGACCGACTACCCGAAGGATGGGATCAACGATCATGTGATCACTGGCGCGAGCACGGTGAACCCAGCTCAGCGTGGCACCAAGGCGTCCTGGTGGTATCAGATCACCGTCCCGGCTGGAGGCGAGGCCGAGATACGCCTCCGGCTACATAGACCTGATCAGAGCGCGAGCCCGACGGCCGACGTCTGGTCTGACCAATACTTCGACGGAATCATGTCCGGCCGCGAACGGGAAGCGGATGAGTTCTACGCCGCCCTGGCACCCGAGGACATCGGTGAAGAAAAAATGCGGGTGCTGCGTCAATCCTGCGCAGGTCTGATCTGGAGCAAACAGATGTACCCGTACCGGGTGGCCCGCTGGCTCGACGGGGACCCGGGTCAACCACCACCGCCGCCCGGACACCGATCTGGCCGCAATGCCGGTTGGCGGCACCTTGATTCCTTCGATGTGTTGGCCATGCCGGATCCTTGGGAATATCCGTGGTTTGCTGCCTGGGACCTGGCGTTTCACACCATCACCTGGGCGCATCTTGATCCTGCCTTCGCGAAGTATCAGTTACTGGTGCTGCTCAGGGAATGGTTTCTGCATCCGAATGGCGCGCTCCCGGCCTATGAATGGAGTTTCGACGACGTCAATCCTCCGGTCCATGCCCTGGCCGCTATTCGGGTATTCGTCATTGACGGTGCCACCGACCGCGACTTTCTCGAGCGCGTCTTCCAGAAGCTGCTGCTTAATTTCACCTGGTGGCTCAACCGTGAGGACCCCGAGGGCAACAACATCTTCGGCGGCGGTTTCCTGGGCCTCGACAACATCAGTCCCATCGATCGTTCCCACCTACCCCCTGGTGTGAAGCTCGATCAGGCCGACGGAACGGCATGGATGGCCTATTACTCAGGCGCGATGCTCGCCATTGCCGCACTCCTTGCCGAGCAGGACAGCGTCTATGAGGACATGGTGGTGAAGTTCCTAGAGCAACTGGTGCTCGTAATGGATGCACTCGAGGACTCAGGTTGCTATGACCCAGGCGACGGATTTTTTTATGACCTGCTCACCGACGCCTCCGGGAACAGGGAGGCGGTCAAGGTACAAACCCTCGTCGGGGTGATTCCTGCTTTGCCTGCCATGACGCTCCCAACCGGAAATGCCGAACGAATCCAACGCTTGCAAAAGCGATTTGCCCGCAGAATGGAAGCACAGAATCGGAAAATCTTGGACTGGCGGATCCGCGGGGCCGGAAATAGCCGCCGCGGGCTGGTGTCCATCGTCCCACCCGACCAACTCAAGCGGATTTTCGCGACATTGTTTGACGAGGATGCGTTCTTATCTCCACACGGGTTGCGCGCCATCTCAAAACGTCACTCCACGCCATATCAAGTGCCTGGCATGCCCGGTGCAACTATCGAGTACGAGCCTGCCGAATCCCACACGGCAATGTATGGTGGAAATTCCAACTGGCGCGGACCGGTGTGGTTTCCGATCAATTACCTGGTCATTCGGTCGCTGCTGCAGTACGACCAATTCTTTGGGCCGGAATTCACGATCGAGTACCCGACCGGATCCGGCGAGCAATTGGCCCTGCGTGACATCGCTGGTGACCTCGCCGACCGGCTGATCGGCATCTGGCTTCCAGGCCCTGACGGCCGGAGGCCTGTGTACGGCGGCGTCGAGCTTATGCAGACCGACCCCGCCTGGAAGAACAACCTCTTGTTCTATGAGTACTTCCACGGCGACAACGGTGCCGGGCTCGGCGCCATGCATCAGACCGGCTGGACGGCTTTGGTCGCTGACCTGCTGCTCGACCCGCCGCGCCGGGTACACCGGATGATCTTCTACGACGACGCCAGCAGAACCCCAGACGTGACTCCGCTCGCCGCAGGCCCAGCCGGCTAGGGCGCGGATCCGGAGCGGCGTCGTGCTATCAGAATTGAGCAAGATCCCTCAACCTTTTCTCTACGAGATCAACACCTGGCCCTGGCTGGAAGCAATCAGCAGGACCGAGGGCAGGGTCATTGATCTTGGATCGGTTCCGGACCGGTACTGGGATGAGATCGCCGATCTTGGATTCGACGGCGTGTGGTTGATGGGTGTCTGGCAACGCAGTCCCGCCGGCATCTCGATCGCCCTATCCAATGAGAATCTGCGCGCCAGCTTTGCAGCCGCTCTTCCTGATTGGCAGACAAGCGACGTCGTGGGATCCCCCTACTGCGTACGTGGCTATGTGGTCGATGATCATTTCGGAGGCCGGGACGGCCTGGCGAGCGCGCGCGATGCGCTAACGGTGCGTGGCCTGGGGCTCATCTTGGACTTTGTGCCCAATCACGTGGCTCCCGATCATCCATGGACCACGCTCAAGCCGGAAGTGTTCGTGCCGGGCACGCCCACGGACCTGCAGAGGGATCCGGCGTCGTTTCTTGAGCTTGGCGGACGAGTTCTCGCCAATGGCCGTGACCCCTACTTCCCTGCTTGGCCGGATGTGGTTCAGCTCAATGCCTTCGCCCCGGCGCTCCGCGCCGCTGGTGATCGAGACCTTGAATGAGATCGCTGACCAATGCGATGGCGTTCGCTGCGATATGGCGATGCTGGTGATGAATGACGTCTTCGCGGGAACCTGGGGCGATCGCGTCGGGCCAACCCCTGGCACCGACTATTGGCCAACCGTGATCCCCGCGGTTCGTGAGGCGCATCCCGGGTTCTTGTTCTTAGCCGAGGCTTACTGGGATCTGGAGTGGGCACTCCAGCAGCAGGGCTTCAACTACTGCTACGACAAGCGACTGTACGACCGGATTCTGCACGGCCCCGCCGAGCAGGTGCGGCTGCATCTCATGGCCGACGACGCTTACCAGCATCGTCTCGTACGGTTCGTGGAGAACCACGATGAACCACGGGCGGCGTCGGCGTTCGGTGCCACTCGATCGCAGGTCGCTGCGGTGGCGGCGCTGACCCAGTGCGGCGCGCGGCTGATTCACAACGGCCAGCTCGAAGGAGAGACGGTACATCTGCCGGTGTTTCTTGGTCGATACCCGGTGGAAGCTACCGACTCTGCCCTTCTCGCGTTCTATCGCTCGTTCCTGTCAGCCCTGACCGACCCAACCTTCCGGCACGGACGATGGCGACTGTGCGATCGAGTCGGCTGGCCGGGCGATGCGAGTTACCAAAATCTCGTCGCCTGGTGCTGGCAAGGCGGCACGCGTTGGCTGATCGTGGTCAATCTCAGCGATGGCACTGCGACGGGCTTGGTACGCACCCCATGGGAGGACCTGCGGGGGCATGAGTGGCAACTCACCGACCCGACACAGGACATCAGTTTTACGCGCTCCGGGGACGACCTCGTCGGCGGACTGTTCGTCGAACTTGCTGCGTGGAGGTGGCACATGTTCCGCATCGAGCCGACAACGATGGGTGAGGTGTAGCCAGTGGGATTGCGCGTGACCGCGTTGGTTGTCGCCGCGGTTCTGGGGTCTGCGGCCGCGGTCCAGCAGGTCCTAACCGTCCGCGATCGCAAGCGTTACCCGGCACCGGGGTTGCTAGTCCATGTGGATGGCCACCAGATCCACCTCCAAGTTCGCGGGCTTGACTCCGGTGGGCCGACTGTCGTACTCGAGGCGGGTATGGGCTCGTTCTCGCCGAACTGGTACTGGGTCCAGCAGGAGCTTGCTCCAACGGTCCGAAGCGTTGCCTATGACCGTGCGGGGCTTGGTTGGAGCAGCCGTCGCCGCCGGCCGCGGGACGCCCAGACAATTGCCGTCGAACTGCGAGATGCTCTGCGGGAGGCGGGCCTCGACCCGCCGTACGTGCTCGCCGGGCACTCCTTCGGCGGCCTGCCGGTCCGCGCTTTCGCAGATCTCTATCCCGCGCTGACCGCTGGTTTGGTCCTGGTGGACGCGTCACATCCTGATCAGTGGGTGCGCTGGCCGACGCCGCACGCGGACAAGATCATTGAGGTCTCGCAGCGGGTTTTCAGCTGGCTGGGTTGGCTGGGGGTGTTGCGCGCTCTCAATCTGTCGCGTGGCATCTCTGCCGGCTTGCCTACGTGGCAGGTGGCGGAGCTGCGGGCGGGCGCGGCTTTGCCCGGCCACGCGGCGACTGAGGCGGCGCAAATCCGTGCATGGTCGACAAGCCGTGAGCAACTGAATGCTGCGGCCGCGCTCGGTGATCTGCCCTTGGCGGTGCTCGCGGTCAGTGATCAACCGATGGGCGGTGACCTGCTGACGGCCTTGCAGCGCGAGCTCGCCCACCTGACTGAGGATGCAAGCTTCGAGATCGTGCAAGGCGCCAGCCATGAGTCCTTGATCTCTCAGCGCGGGCATGCCCGCGACGTCGCACGAACTATCCGAGCAGTGGTAGAGGCGGCGCGAAACCGAGAGCAGTCTCTACACCCCTGATTCCGTCCTGTCCGTTCTCCCGTCGTCACATTCTGGGACGAGTTGTGGCGAATCGTTACAGATGTAACTTGGAATTTGTGACAGATATTGCAGAACTCACAGGGCGCCCTTGGATAGTGGTACTGGCCCGGCTGCCGGCTGAACCGGCGCGCCATCGGATGGCCTTGTGGCGAGAACTTCGGCGCTCGGGCGCCATCCCGCTCGGACAAGCGGTGTGGGCGGTCCCTGACCTCCCTGCGGTACGGCCCCTGCTCGTGCGTCTGAACGATCTGGTTGCCGCAGGGAACGGGACATTGCTGCTACTGGCGGCAAAAGGTTTCGCGGGCAGTGACGTCGCTCGGCTCGAGCAGCTGTACGTCGCAACCCGCGCGGAGGAGTGGTCGGAGTTCGATGCCGACTGCGGCAAATATCTGACCGAGCTGGACAAGGAGGAGCGGCTCGGCAAGTACACGCTCGCCGAGCTCGAGGAGGAGGAGCAGAGCCTCGACCGGCTACGCCGCTGGTATCGCGAGCTGCGGAGCCGGGATCTGCTCGGCATCCCCGCGACGACGGACTCGGCCACGGCGCTCAAGCAGTGCGAGGAACGGTTCGAGGCATATGCGGATCACGTGTACGCGGCCCTCAGCAGCACCACAGATTGATCATCAGAAACTCGCAAGAGACAGCTGATCGCCTGGCCGGAAGGTGACGATGTTCAAACCCAAGGACTGGCTGGACGGTGTCTTCGAGATCGGCATCATCGCCAAGGGCCTCAATGGCCTGACTGAGCTGGTTGGTGGCCTGCTGCTGCTCTTCGTGACCCCGGGAGGCATCCATCATCTGGCTGCAGCGATCACCCAAGGTGAGCTTTCAGAGGATCCTCACGACGTCATCGCCCGCTACATACTCCACACCGCGAACGGACTGACCGGCAGCGCCGTGCTCTTCGGAGCCATCTACCTGCTGGCACACGGCGCCGTGAAAGTGGTGTTGGTCATCGCACTACTGCTGAACAAGCTCTGGGCATATCCCTGCTTGATCGTTGTCTTGTTGATCTTCATCGGCTATCAGCTGTACCGCATTGCGCTGGATCCGAGTCCGGGCCTGATCGCACTCACGATCTTCGACGCTCTGATCGTCGCGTTGACGTGGCGCGAATACCGCCGGCAGCGGCGGACTCCAGATGATCATTCATCGAGCACAGGGTCCGCAGCAAAGACCGAAGCGGAGAAATCGTGAAGAAACCGGCGCAAGATCGGCCGGCAGCGGCTGCTGAGGCTGCATCAGCCAACGCTTCGGTCGCCGCTGCGCTTTCATGGTCGCCGTGGCGTGTCGTCGTCGGATTTGGCGTGGTGAGCCTGGCCGCCGACATGGTCTACCAGGGCGCTCGCTCCGTCACCGGACCCTTGCTGGCGTCGCTCGGTGCGTCCGCAGTCCTGGTTGGCCTCGTCAGTGGTGCGGGTGAGGCCACGGCCCTCCTACTACGTGTCGTGTTCGGATCATGGGCCGACCGCAGCGGGCGCTACTGGACACTCACCTTCCTCGGCTATGGCCTGACCGCGGTCTGCGTGCCGGCACTGGCGATTACCCCGCTCCTCGCAGGCGCCGGACTGGCGATTGCCTGCATCCTCATCCTGGGAGAGCGGCTCGGCAAGGCGGTCCGTAGCCCAGCCAAGACGGCACTGCTCGCTCACGCTGCCACAGCCGTCGGACTAGGACGCGGCTTCGGGGTACACCAGGCCCTCGATCAGATCGGCGCCGTTGCCGGGCCACTGCTGGTCGCGGCAGTCGCGGCGGCGGCAGGGACGATCTGGCCCGCGATGGCGGTGCTGATCGTTCCAGGAGCCGTGGCGATGCTCATGCTGCTTCGGATCTGGCGGAGGATGGGCACTCCTGTCGTGAGCGACGATGACGCGATTCCAGCGCAGAAGATCCCTGAACTTCGTGAAGCACTGCTCTCCAAGTTGCATGGGCAGCTGCCCCGCGTGTTCTGGCTGTTCGCGGGTGCCGCCGCAGCCGCAAGCGCAGGGCTGGTCACCTTCGCCGTCATCTCCTACCACCTCACGCAGGATCAGGTCGTACCCGTCGCGGCGGTTCCGGTGATCTACGCCGCAGCGATGGCTGCGGAGGCGCTCACCGCGCTGGGATCCGGCTGGCTCTTCGATCGCACCAGAGGCGGCGCATTGCTCGGCCTGCCGCTCTTGGTCACGGCCGTACCGATTCTGGCCTTCGCCAGCTCCCCGATGATCGCCATCATCGGCGCGCTGCTCTGGGGTGCGGCTGGGGGCATACTCGACTCCACCGTGAAGGCGCTGGTGGCTGACCTAGTTCCGGCCCCCAGACGTGCCACCGCCTACGGCGTATTCGCCGCCGTGCAAGGCGCCGCGGCAATCGCCGGTGGAGTCATGGCCGGCGCGCTGTATCAGCACTCACTCCCGATCTTGATCGCGGCTGTCGCGGCCACCCAGGTGGTCGCCATTGTCCTGCTCATCGCCACGCTGCGTCGGCAACAAAGAACGCGGACCTAAGAATCGGCACTCAATCGTCGGTGCGCTCCTGATCATCCTGGTGATCTTGCTCATCGATCTGTCTTGTGAGGGCGTTGCGCCAGGTCGAGCCGGGTGGGAGTCCGCGCGGCAACGGTCGGTCGGGGTGGGGCAGAGCCGCGTGGACGATCGGCGGCAATTGGGAGAGTGGCTTGGTCCGCTGCTCGTCCTTCCACCGTTGGCGGGCGCGGGCGTGATCCTCGAGATTCAGTTCGTCGACCACGTGCTCGACCGCCGCCAGGATTGAGCCTCGCAGTAGCCACGAGGACTTGTTTTCTTGGGCATCGACCGTCATGAGTTCGGTCAGGACCGCCTGTGTCTCGCGGAGAATGTCGAGGCTTTCGTCAAGCGATCGCTCAGCCTCCTCCTCATGTTCCTCCACTTCGGCAAGGACGAGGCTGCCGAACGCGCGAATGCAGTCGGCGGCGTCGTGCAGAACTACGGCAAATGCCGCCCGGAGCTCTTCGCCGTACGGGTCGTCAGGCCTGTCCTCGGTGGGAAGTTCGGTTAACAGCACCGTGAAGAGGCCGCGGATCGCCAAAAGGCAACTTTCCAACGTACGCAGTCCGCTCGCCAACACTGGCTCGATGTCGGTGGTGCCCAGCGCCCGCGGATTGAAACGGCGACTGTCCTTCAACGACGCGACGGTTTCGGTGGCCGACTTCAGGCGCAGGCCGCCGGCATGTACGCGGTCAAGCCAGTCCTGTACCTGTTCCCGGTTGATCGGCCCCATCGCCAAGGCCACGCTTGCAGCGTCGAGTGGAGCGGCCGTCGCGTCACCGGCATCGATGATCGCTCGACTTGCCCGTCTAGTGGGCAGCGCGGGCGGGTAGATCAGGTTGAACGCGACGCCGACTCCCGCACCGATCAAGGTGTTCAACACCCTGGTCTCGGCTGCCACATTCGGATTGGTGACGCCGAGGATCAGCATGGCGCTGATCGGCGCCTCCATGGCTTGCTCGCCCAGCCGGAAGATCTTGCCCAAGATCAGCGAGGCGGCAATGACCGCGCCAAGGCTCCACCAAGTGAGGCCGATCCAGATGGATACCAATGTCGCAACCAAGACGCCCGCCAGGACCGCGCCCACCCGGATCGCGCCCATCTTGAGCGTGGAGAATGCCGAGGCCTGCATGACAAGCAGCGCGGTAAGGGGCCCGGTCAGATCGATCGCGCCACTTGTCAGGGCCAAGGTGAGCAAGTAGGAAAGCACGGCGGCCGTCGTCAGCCGGATCACGTTGACCAGAGTGGGCCGTAGTCTGCGGGGGACGTCTCGCCACCGTGTTGGCCGCCCGGGCCAGGCCAGACTGGCCAGGCGTTGCCACCGGATGGAAAGGAGTGCCGAATTGATCTTGCTCACTTAGGCCCCGTTCGATGAGGCTGCTGAGCTGCTGGTTGAAGGTGACTCCGTACCAGTCTGTGGTCGCTCGCGCATCGCGCTTGGAATCCGCCGCCGTCGTCGTCACTCACAGAGGGAAAGCGCCTCTGCTCGCGCCTCCTCCGTGCGGCGGCGCGCGATTTACCGACGCTCCCGATCTCTCGGAACCGATGTGCGCTTCGAAACTGGCCTCATCAAGGTACTGCTCGAAGACGAAGAACTTACCCGGGTTCTCGCGTTCACGGTAGATGGTGAACTCATCGTTGCCTGGCTCTTGCCGGACCTTAACGGTTAGATCAGAGATGAGCGTCTGAACCAGAGATCCAGAGCCTGGTTTGGCGGTGAATTCGGCGTACAGAATCACGGGCACGTCCGACTTCCTATCATGCTCAGCCGTTAGGCTGACGACGCGGCTGCGTCCGCCGATGAAGTCGGGCCAGCCGTCTGCGGTCCGTTGCCCGCGACCGAATCTCCCTTTGCAAAGTGCCGAAGGACAGTCATGCCCCGCCCCGCCGGTTCTGAGACCAGGTATGTCCCGGGTCTTGACGGTGTTCGAGCGATCGCGGTGGCCGCCGTCGTCGGCTATCACCTCGGAGCACCCTGGCTACCGGGTGGGCTCCTCGGAGTTGGCGTGTTCTTCACCCTGAGCGGCTATCTCATTACGACGATCTTGATCACGACGTGGGATCGCAGCGGCACACTGGATCTGAGCCACTTCTGGCTGCGGCGTGCCAGGCGATTGCTGCCCGCGCTGATCATGGTGTTGATCGTGGTGCTCGTCGCCACGCCCGTCCTTGACAATGACGTGCTGCCCGAGCGCGGCATCGAAGCCTTGGCGGCGGTGTTCTATGTCAGCAACTGGGTCACGATCGCGTCGGACGTTTCCTACTTCCAACGATTCAGTGGCCCTGGCCCGCTTGACCATTTGTGGTCGCTGGCGGTCGAGGAGCAGTTCTATCTGCTGTGGCCGCTGGTGCTACTCGTGCTCTTCAAGGCACTGCGCGGCAGGGTCGACCGGATGGCACAGGTGGCCCTTGGGCTGGCCGCCGTGTCGTTCCTGTTGATGTTGCTGCTGGCTACTCCCGGCTTCGACAACTCACGTGCCTACCAGGGAACCGACGCGCGTGCCGGCGGTCTACTGATCGGCGCCGCCTTGGCGATGGTGTGGCCACCCACACAGCAAGCCAGCAAGGTCTCTGCGGACCGGCGGCTGATCGTCGACCTCTCGGGCGTGGCCGCCTTGGCGATCATCATCAGCATGTTCGTCTTCACGAACGAGTACTCCATGTGGCTCTATCGGGGCGGAATCTTGCTGCTGTCGCTCGCCACGGCAGTCCTCGTCGCTGCGGCGGTGCACCCCGCATCAGTAGTTGGACCCGTCTTGGGAGTGCTGCCACTGCGCTGGATCGGTGAGCGCTCGTACGGCATCTATCTGTGGCATCTGCCCGTCGTCGCATTCATGCCGCAAGCCGTGCTGGCGACGCGTCCGCTGGTCCGGGCGGGTGTTCAGCTCGCCTTGATCATTTTGCTGTCGGCGCTGAGCTGGGCGCTACTCGAGAACCCAATCAGGCGCCAGGGACTGTTCGGTGCGCTCGGCCAGCGCCGATATCAAGTAGTCATGGCTCAAGCCGAGCCCGGCGGCGACAGCACACCTTTTGTGAAAACTCGTGCGCCGGCCCTGGTTTCAGGCGCTGTGGCGCTGCTCTTGATCGCCACAGCGAGCCTGACCGCGACCGCCGCGCTGCGGCCGCCGGATAACCTCCAAGCCGAGGAGCCCCCGGCCGAGATCAGCTTGGAGGCCCCTCCGGTTCCGACTGACACCGCCGACGATGAACAGGACGAAGCTGAGGAGTCGTCTCAGGCTGCAACTCAGGTGGTTAGCCATGCCGCAAGCCTCGTGAATCAGCTGCCCAAGACTCCAACGTTGCAGACCTCATGTGGTCAAGTCGTTCATGTCGGTGACTCGACCTCGATCGGCCTCATGTCGTCGGCTTACCAACCGAACAAGAAGAACTGGGTCGACGCGCAGTATCGCAAAGTAGGCGCCAACTATGTGGAGACCGACATCTCCGGTGCACGGTCGATTGTCGAACGCTGGCATCATCTGCCGAACGCTCAAGACGCCGTACGGGCAGAACTTGATCGCGGCTACCAAGGTTGCTGGGTAATGGCAATGGGAACCAATGAGGCCGCCAACCAGGCGGTCGGCGGGCCGGTCAGGTCGAACGAACGGATCGACTTGATCATGAAACCGATTGGTGATCATCCGGTGCTCTGGTCAACGGTCAAGACTCGGAAGACGCGTGGTCCGTACGCCAACCGTGAGATGCGGAAGTGGAACGCGGCGCTGCTTGACGGCTGCAGACGGTATCCCAACATGAGGGTGTACGACTGGGCCGGCGAAGTAGAGGACAGTTGGTTCATCAACGACGGGATCCACTTCACGACCCGTGGTTACGCCGAACGAGGCAAGCGGATCGCTGAGGCGCTCGCCATGGCGTTCCCCAATCAGGGGAGCCGCCCCAGCGAGTGCCTGATCAGGCCATGATTCAGTGTCATGACGAGATCGAGCGACGAGACCAAGGTGCCGCGCTCCTGCTCGGATGTCTTCCGGTTCTGGGTGTCGATCGGGTTGGGCATTCTGATCGCAACCGTGTTCCAGATTGCGGTAACCGTGCTGCAGATCACGGGGGTCCGGCAAGCCTCCACCGATGAGCGGTTCGAGCTCGAGTTCGGATTCGGCGCGAGGCTGGCCGCCTGGATTGGGTTCGCCACTGTGTACTTCGTACTCGGACTGCGCGCATTCTCCCGTTGCGATCGAGCGGAGCTGGTGAGGCGCGTCCTAGCGAGGCCGTTGCCGGCATCACGTGCCAAGAGGTGGCTGCTCGCCGGCGGAGGTGGTCCAGGCTGGCCGGTCGCCATCGCGGTAATTGCTTTCGCGACGATCATCACCGCATTGTTCAGCCTTAGCCAGGCCAGCGACGTGGTCCTGGCCCTTGCCGCTGGCACTGTGGTGACCTGCTGGATGGTGATCACCTTCAGCTTCGCGCTGTTGTATGCCCGGCGCGACATCGAGCAGGGTGGGCTGAGGTTTCCCGGCTCACAGGAGGCGGTGTTCTCGGACTACAACTACTTGGCGATCGGGTGTTCGGCGACATTCGGCACCACTGATACGACGATTTTGAGCCGCGCCATGCGTCGGCTCGTCAGCCTGCATAGCGTGCTCGGTCTGTTGCTGAACACAGTTGTGGTCGCGGTTCTGTTGTCGATCATCGTCCGCTGATGTGCCCTGAGCTTGTCGAAGGGCAATGGCGATGTGATCATGATCTGCTCCCGGCGACGAAGCAGTCGATCGACAGCTATCCGACGCCGGATTCGATGCGTTCGAGGATCCGCTCGGACGCGGTGCGTAGCTGACGCAGCTCGGCCGGAGTGAGAGCATCGATCACCAGATAGCGGACCTCGGCGACGTGGGCGGGCGCGCTGGCGGTAAGGAGGCGCAGCCCGGCTCGGGTCAGGATCGCGTTGGTGAACCGGCCATCGTTCGGGTCGGGTTCTCGCCGGACAAGCTGGCGCTGCTCCAGGCGCTTGATCAAGTGCGACAGCCGAGACAGCGAGGCGTCGGTGACCTCAGCGAGTTCGCTCATCCGCATCGTGTTGTCGGGATTCTCCGACAGCCTGGCCAGGGCGTGATACTCGATGAAACTAAGCCCCGCATCTTGCTGCAGCTGGCACTCCAGCGCCCAGCGCAGCCTAACCATCGCCTTGGCGAAGGCTCGCCAGGAGCTCTGCTGCTCCTCGTCCAGCCAGCGAGGAGACTCCGGCGCTATTGCGGTTCGGGTCCGGCTCACGGAAGGGAGGCTATCACCTCACTTGAAGATTCAAGCCAGAAGCCTAGACTTACGCTTGACTTGAACCTTCAAGTTGCCATCTACAACGGACCGTACCTCGACTGATGCCTCTACCCCGAGCCTGTTGCCAGCCGGTTGAGCTGCTCGGGAACCTCCCAAGGCTCGCCGATAGCTATCTCCCACGAAGAAGGACAAACAATGACCACGATCCATCTATCTGACCGCTTCACTACGCTGCCTGATGAGCAGACACTCGCTGCGACCGTCGTTGCGCTTGAAGAGCACGGATTCAGCGTCGAAGTGGTTGATGACCTCGACGCCGCGCGCAAAGCTGTCTTGGCCCGCATTCCCCAAGGCTCCTTGGTGATGACCAACACCTCGGTGACGTTGCAGGAGACTGGCATCGCGGACGCGATCAACGGCGACGGGCCGTACGAGTCCGCGCGCAACAAGATGTTCGCGCTCGACTTTGCGACCCAAGCGCAGGAAATGAGGGCCATCGGCGGCCAGCCCGATTACGCCCTCGGCAGCGTTCACGCGGTCACCCGAGACGGAACTCTCGTCATCGCCTCAGCCTCCGGAAGCCAGCTCGCCTCCTACGCCTGGGGCGCATCCAACGTCATCTTCGCTGTCGGCGCACAAAAGCTCGTGGCCACCATAGAAGCGGCACACGAGCGGATCTACAAGCACAGCCTGAAACTCGAGGACGCCCGCGCTTATGCCGCCTACGGACAGCACAGCTCCGTCGGAAAGATCCTCGAGATCCACCAGGAGCTGCCAGGCCGCATCCACGTCGTCCTCATCCGGCAGTCGGTCGGCTTCTGAAAGGCTCAGCCAGATTCCTGCAACGAACCCACACCGAGAGAAGATCTTTCCAATGACGCGCAATGCGATGCCGAAGAAGCGTCAGCCGACCCTGGAGCCGCTTGACGATGTGATCGATCACGTCCGCGGCCCGACAGCTGGCCGCCTGATCGTCGAGTACGGCGATTACGAATGCCCGTACTCGCGTGAAGTGGGGGGCACACCGACTCTGTTCATCGACGGCTTCGTGCACCGCGGCGGCTACGACGCGGCGACCTTGATGGAGGCGCTGGCGAGATGAGCACGATCTGCCAGCACATCGCCAGCATCCAGCTGACCGACCTACCGGAAGTAATCACCGGGTGCGAGGACTGCCTCGCGATCGGCGGAACATGGGTGCATCTGCGCATGTGCCAGTCCTGCGGTCGAATCGCATGCTGCGATAGCTCGCCGCACCGGCACGCCTCCGCCCACGCCCGCAGCTCGGCGCACCCGATCGCTCGCTCCGCCGAACCTGGGGAAGACTGGAGCTGGTGCTACCTGGACAACGTCGCATTCGTGGTTACGAGACCATGACCCTGCCGGAGCTGCATCTGGCCGACTGGCGTGCAACGAAGGACACTCTGCATCTGTACAGCCAGATCCTTGGCAAGATCCGACTGGCGACCACGGCACCGCGCAACCACTGGTGGAACGTCCCGCTGTACGTGGACGTCCGCGGCCTGACGACACGCCGCCTCCATCATCAGGGCACGACGTTCGACATCACCATCGACTTCGTCGATCATGCCTTGGTCGTGCGGACCGCTGACGGCCGGACGAAGTCGTTCGGGCTCGGCAGCGGAGTGCCGGTCGGGGACTTCGATGCGCGCATCCACGCGATCCTCGGTGAACTTGGCATCGACGTCGAAATCAGGGAAGAGCCGTTCGGTGTTCCGATGACCACGCCCTTTGCTCAGGACCTGGCGCATGCGTCCTGGGATCGCGAGGCCATTGCACGATTTGGCCGGATCCTCGACTGGTCGGATTCGGTGTTCGAGGAATTCAGCGGATGGTTCAACGGCAAGACCAGCCCCGTGCACTTGTTCTGGCACAGCCTCGACCTTGCGGTGACCCGGTTCTCCGGCCGCCTGGCAGGGCCGGTAGAGGCCGATCGGGTCACCCGGGAGGCCTATTCGCACGAGGTCATTTCGTTCGGGTTCTGGCCAGGCGACGACAATGTCGGCGATACCGCCTACTACTCCTACACGGCTCCAGAGCCCGACGGGTTGCGCGACCAGCCGCTGTCGGCGGGGGCGTGGGTGGAGTCGGGTTCCGGCTCGCTGGCGATCCTCCCCTACCAGGCCGTGCGCACCGCAAGCAACCCCAAAACGACCCTGCTCGCGTTCTGCCAGAGCGCCTACGAGGCCGGTGCCCGCCTCGCCGGCTGGGATACCACTAGCTTTGAGTCGACCTGGTGCCCAACCCCCGACCAGCTCCTACAGCTCCAGGCCAGCGCCGCCGCCGAGTTCGGCTGGACCAAAGACGGGGTGCGCTAGAGGCAGCTGGCCGGCCCTCGCGCCGGCCACCACGCGGTCGGCCGTCGAACATCAAGCTATTGTTCGGGCCGGCGAAGACTGCAGGAGGTTGAAACAGTGCTTAACGACACTTGGTACTCACGGGATCTTCCAGTGCTGACCGCGATAGCAGAGAAGCTGGAGCGGGGCAGCGCTCCAGTGGAGACCGAGCCGTTGATCGACGAGCTCGGCCTGACCCGGCAGGATCTGACGGCGGCCCTCCGTGCTCTGGATGTGGATTATCTGATCGTGAGGTGGCCCGAGCGGATCACGTACCGCCGCAGCGACCCGTCGACTCTCGTGGAGAGGATCACCTCGAGAGCTCGTGAGGCGGTTGGTTTGTGGCCGTCAAGTGAGGCCCGTCAGGCTGCGCAGCGGCGGCCGGGTCATGATCAAGAATGAAGCGCCTGCACGCTTCCACGCGATGCTCAGCCCAATGGGATCAGGAAACCGCTCTCCGCAGATCACACTAGGTACGTTTAGCGCAGTACGTGCAACTTGACGTTGCCTGCAGACATCACCACACCCATTTCTTCAAAAGGGGCTGGAGCTAACGCCCCTACGACCAACGTCAACACGGCATCCGCCGGCAACGATCAGCCGCCGCCGCATGATCGACTCTTGGACTGAGGGCCTCCTCGCGACCGTGAGAGAATTTGCCAGATATCGACCGCCGTCCGACCTCCACTCTCCCCGAACTAGCGAGCACATATGGCTGTAGACCTCAATACCTCTGCGGAGCGAACGCCCGCCGAAGAAGAGCCTGCTGCGCGCAGGGCTGCCATTACTCAAGTGCTACGGGATGATCGCTGGCCAGATCGACTGGCGACGGCTATGTTCGCGTTTGCGGCGCTTGTTGTGGTCGCTACGTTCATTCGCCCATTGAGACGGTATTTCTTGCAGTGGCACGACGTCGTCTCGATGTTGACGATCCCGATCGTGCCGAATCTGGTGTACGCCGCACTGCTCATCTCGGTAGGCGTTGCATTGCGCCGTCGGCTTCGCGCGGCCTGGTGGATTTTCGTCATCTGGTGGATCATCGTCCCTCAGCTCGTGCGCATATTTTCGATCATCAGTGGTGGCCCGCTGCTGCAGATTGCCGGTCTGGTGATCATGAGCGTCGTTCTGGTGATCGTCTGGCGCGCAAGACCCCAATTCCAGGCCCGTGGCGGATGGCGGAACGTGCTCGCCGCGATCATCTGTTTCCTGGTTGGCGGCGTGGTGATCTTGGTTCTTGGTACCTGGCTGATCAGCACGTTTGGCACCTCACCGGGTCCGTCCACAGCGGCTCTCCACGTCCTCGACAAGATGTTGGGCGAGGTTGGCCTGACGCGCCCCGATGAGGTCCGGTCTCCTCTGTGGGTCACCATCTTGTTGGACGTGCTGGGTGCCGCGGTCATCCTGACTTCCACCTATCTGCTCTTCAGGCCGCCAGCTAACACCCAGACCCTCAGCGCCGTAGATGAGGCCCGCATCCGGACTCTGCTACGCACATTTGGCGAGTGGGATTCATTGGGCTACTTCGCTACCCGCCGAGACAAGTCCATCGTGTGGAACACGGGCGAGCCGGCGACGGCGCAAGCTGGCGTTTCATATCGGGTGATCGGCTCAGTGAGCTTGGCCAGTGGGAACCCGGTGGGCGATCCCGAGCACTGGCGATCCGCGATTGAGCAGTGGCGGGCGAAGTCCCGTGCCAACGGTTGGTCCCTGGCTGTCATGGGTGCTGGCGAGCTGGGGGCGGAAGCTTACAACGAGGAAGGCTTGACAGCGTTCGAGATCGGCGACGAGGCGATCCTCGACATGCGAACGTTCTCCCTCAACGGCCCAGGCATGAAGTCCGTCCGGCAGTCCGTCAGCCGGCTGCAACGCCGCGGGTACACCACAACTGTGGCCCGTCACGGCGACGTGGATCCTGCACACATCGAGGAGCTGTCCACCTCCGCCTCTCGGTGGCGAGGAGACGGTGGCGACGAACGAGGCTTTTCAATGGCGCTCGGCCGACTGGGGGACCCATTGGACTCCGAGTGCCTGCTCGTGGAGGCACACGACGCCGACGGCGCTCTGCGAGCCTTCCTCAGCTTTGTGCCGTGGGGCCGCAACGGCCTCTCTCTCGACCTGATGCGTCGCGATCCCAGCGCCGACAACGGTCTGGTCGAGCTGATGGTCGCCTCGCTGGCCGAGCGAGCTCCGATCTTCGGAGTCGGTCGAGTGTCGCTGAACTTCGCAATGTTCCGCGAAGCTTTCGAACGCGGTGCGGAGATCGGCGCCGGACCGATCGCCCGCCTGTGGCGCCACGCGCTGCTACTCGCAAGCCGGAACTGGCAGCTGGAATCCCTGTACCGATCCAACGCCAAGTACCAGCCTGAATGGCAGCCTCGATACATCTGCTTCGAGTACCCCTCGGACTTGCCGCGCGTCGGCACCGCAGCTGGCAACGCAGAAGGCTTCCTAACACGGCCATCGCTAGCGACGCTGAGCCGGCATGGCAAGGAGCCCGCCGCGGGTGCTCTGGAACGCGCCGGTGAGGAATATGTGGCCGAGGTAACTGCCCATATTCCGGAGGAACCTGACGCTTTGACTGAGGCCTTATCAGTTGAGGGACTCCCAGAGCAGGTGCGCGTACGCCGTGAGAAGTTGGAACGGTTGCGGGCACAAGGCATGGACCCGTACCCGGTGACGTTCCCGCGGACCCATACCTTGGCGCAGATCCGAGCCGAGGCTGGCGAACTCCCGCCCAACACACGCACTGGTCGCCGCGTCTCGGCTGCCGGACGGGTCATTCTCAATCGGGATGGTGGGAAGCTCTGCTTCGCCACGCTGCGTGACGGCACCGGCGACCTGCAGATCATGATCGCGCTCGACGCCGTCGGACCCGACTTGCTCCGGCACTGGCGGCAGGACGTGGATCTTGGTGATCACGTGGGTGTGACCGGCGAAGTGATCACCACCAAGCGCGGTGAGCTGTCAATAAGAGCTGAGTCGTTCAAGATCACCGGCAAGTCGATCCGCCCACTGCCCGACAAGCACAAGGGTCTCACCGACCCGGAGGCTCGGGTCCGCGCACGGTACCTCGACCTGATCGTGAGGCCAGAGGCCCGCGATGTGGCGTACGCCCGGTCTACTGTTGTCCGCAGCATTCGCGACTCGCTCCAGGCTCGCGGCTTCACCGAGGTCGAGACACCGATTCTGCAGCTGATCCACGGCGGGGCGAATGCCCGGCCGTTCGAGACCCACATCAACGCCTACGATCTTGATCTCTACCTGCGGATCGCCACTGAGCTGCACCTCAAGCGGCTGATCGTCGGAGGTATGGAGAAGGTCTTCGAGATGGGTCGGCAGTTCCGCAATGAAGGCGTGGACTTCAAGCACAATCCCGAGTTCACTTCATTGGAGGTGTACGAGACCTACGCCGACTACAACACCATGCGGGTGCTGACTCAACAGATCATCCAGGAGGCCGCCACTGCGGTCTACGGCTCGCCGATTGCCCGCAGGGCGGACGCCGACGGCAAGATCATCGAGTACGACTTCTCAGGCGACTGGCCGGTCAAGACGATTCTCGAGGCAGTTTCCGAGGCGCTGGGTGAGGAGATCACCGTGGATACTCCCGCGTCGGTGCTGCACGAGCACGCCAAGGCGATCGGGCTCGAGCTCGAGCCCAGCGCCGGCTGGGGACATGTTTTGGAGGAGATCTACGGAGAACTGTGCGAGAGCCGTACCACGACGCCGGTCTTCTACACCGACTTCCCCAAGGAGAATTCACCGCTCGCCCGGGAGCACCGCGACGATCCGCGACTGGCCGAGAAGTGGGATTTGGTGATCTTCGCCGCCGAACAGGGCACGGCGTACTCCGAGCTGACCGACCCACTCGAGCAGCGCGAACGGCTGGTAGCTCAGTCTCTTCGGGCTGCCGCCGGCGATCCTGAGGCGATGCAGGTTGACGAGGACTTCCTGCAGGCCCTGGAGTATGGAATGCCGCCCACCGGCGGTATGGGCTTGGGTGTCGATCGACTCGTCATGAACCTGACCGGCCTGGGAATCCGTGACACGATCTTGTTCCCGCTAGTGAAACCGCAAGCCTGAGCAACGAGGGTTCGTCAGAACGAGGCTGACCGAGCGATTGCGTCCGAGAGCCGGCCGGACAAGCCCTTGTCCTCTGCGATGTCGGTTCGTGCTGTAATGCCGAGATCTGGCCGGTCAGTGATGATGCCGTCCACCGCGGCATCCATGTAGTCGCGCATCTGCTGCTCGTCGTCGACCGTCCAAACGATCACATCATAGCCAGCCGCCCATGCCTGTCGTACAAATCTGCTGCTATATGACTGCTGTTCGATGACGAGAAAGTCCGCATTCACGTCGGGTACTCCACCGAAGTTGATCGGCACTATGAACCCCACCACAAGCTGCGGCCGCAGTCGCTGCAGCTCTTCCACCACCTCTCGGCTGAGCGTGTGGTAGGTGTAGTGCTCCGTCACTCCAGCGCGATCAAGCACCGCAAGCAGCCGCGGCACCAGATCGGGGGTTTCGCCACCGTGCAACTTGATCTCCAGTAGCTGAGGCAGATTGAGCTGAATCGAGAGCTGGATCCACTCTTCCAGTGTTGGGATCTTGGCATCCATGCCTCCGGCCCGGACAGTGATCTTCGTCAGCTCCTCCTGGGTGAGGTCTTTGACGTTGAGGTTTTGCCCTGCTAGCCGCTGGAGATTCGTATCGTGCATCACCACGAACTTGCCGTCCTTGGTTTCCATGACGTCGAATTCGACCCGGTCGGCACCTGCATTTGCAGCCGCCTGCAGGGCCGGAAGCGTGTTCTCCACGCCACCTTGGATGAACCCGCGGTGCGCCAGAACTTCGGTCTCCTCGCTATTGACCAGCTTGACCATGGTTTGGTAGTTCAACACCACCGTGATTGCGAAAGCCACAACGATGACGCCCGCAGCCAAGCCCCACAACAGTCTTTGACGGCTAGCGGTGACATGTGACGGTTCTGAGTACGAAATGACGGTCGGGACGTGTCGATGATCTTCACCTAGCCGTCTTAGCCAATCGCGCATCATCGCAGTCAGTGACTGGACGATCATGATCGTCAGCAGCGCCGCGATCACGAACATACCGATCTGCCAGACACTAAGTCCGGCGGCGGCCAGCCACGGTGATGTAGCAGGGGCCAGTAGGTCGGTGGCAATAGTGGGTGTCATGGTAGCCACGCCCAGTAGGACGGCAGCCACTCCCGCCGGGATGGTGACCACCACGAGCAAGCCGAGAATCCGAAGCGAGCGCCAGCGTGTCAGACGCCAGCTGGTCACAAAGGCTTCCCACACTCCCGCTGACGTGGTTCCCAGCACCGGCAGCGTCAAGATCAACCGCAGATTCAGGTAGCCGATCAGCAGCAGCACCGCGCTGTAGAGCAGGTTCATCGACGGGCTCTTGCTGAGCTCCTCGCTGATGAAAGGCGGTACTGCAACCTTCTTGGTCAAGATCGACGTCAATCCGAGCTGACCGAGCGGCAGGAGCAAGATCAGATAAATGATCATCAGCAGGCCTTGTGGATGGGCCAGTTTCTTGATCGTTCCCCAGACCTGCCGGAGTACCAGACGAAGCGATGTTGCCTCCCCGTCTTGATGGTGCGATGCCAGCACAAACAAGGTGACCAGTTCGGCGAGAATTGCGATTACGGCCACGATAGCGATCACCAACAGCGTGATATCGGCCAGCGGATTGCGCAGCACATGTGAGATTCGGTCGTACGCGATGCTGCCCAGGCCCGTTTGCACGAGCACCAACTGGTAGAGCAGCCGGATCACCGGAATGGCGACCAGAACGAGGGCCAGCTGCATGGCGCCGACGACGAGGACGTAGAACTGCGGACTCCGCCATGTCGTCCGATGTGCGATACCGATCGCCCGGAAGATGCCCACTGGCTTGTCAGTGGGCTGAGGTGTTAGTCGCTTCTCCCCGAGATCGCTCGCAGCCACCTAGCGGCACTTACTTGGACTCAGCATCATCTGGAGATCATGCCAAGTCCGAGTAAATAATGCGACGTTGAAAATGCGCCCTGGGCCTGTCGAAGGGCGGATCAGCCGCTAGGTGCTGGCAGGAGCCTTTCGCCGTATCCCGAACAGCGTGAAGAGCAGCGCGGCGGTGGCGGTGATCGTCAACAGCACCAATCCGAGGGTGTAGCTGTGCTCTGCCTCGTTGTAGGTCGCCCCCAGCACCAGCGGAGGGAAGAAGCCGCCCAGCCCGCCGCATGCGCCGACGATCCCGGTGATGGCGCCGACCCGTTCGGCCGGTGCCAGCTCCGCGACCCACGCGAAGACTCCACCAGTGCCGAGCCCCAGGAAGAGGGCCATCAGGACGAAAGAGGTTCCGGCGGGAATCTCCGGCGGCAGTCGCAGCGCGATGATCAGCGACATCACCGCCGCGCCGGCAAGCGAAACGGCGACAACCTTACGCGGGCCGATCTTGTCCGCCACAATGCCACCGATCGGCCGCGCGATTACAGCCGCTATCGCGAAGCCGGCCGTCCTGGTGCCAGCGCCGGTCAGGTCGAAGCTATAGACATTCTTCAGATACGTCGGCAGGTAGGTCGAGAACGCCACGAAGCCACCGAATGCCACCGCGTAGAGGAACGACATCTGCCAGGTGAGCGGCAGCTTGGCCGCCGCAGCGAGCTTGGGCACGACTGGCGCCAGATTGGGCTTCCAGGCAGGTGAGTCCCGCATCAGCAACCAGAGCACCGCGCCAACCACGACCAGAGCCGCGGCAATGAGCAGGTGTGTCGGGACGTAACCGATGCTGCGTACCAGCCGCGGAGTGAAGAACGCAGACAACGCTGTGCCGCCCATCCCAGCACCGAAGACGCCGGTCGCGAAGCCCCGTCGTGCTGGTTCAAACCACGCGTTCACGAACGGGATGCCGCAGGCGAATGTGGTGCCGGCAATGCCCAGGAAGAAACCGAACACCAGCAGCAACGGATACGACCTCAGTGATCCCGCAAAGGCGACCAGCAACACCGGGATCGCCGAAGCGAGGGTAAGCACCGTGAACATCATGCGACCGCCGTAGCGGTCGGTGAGGGCTCCCACCGGGACCCGGCCCAGGGACCCGACAAGCACTGGCATGGCGACAAGCAAGCGATGACTGCGTGGAATTCAGGCTCAGTTCGGCGCTGTATCGGACGCCGAGGGGCGCAATGATGTTCCACGCCCAAAAGGTGATCGTGAAGCCAAGGAGTGCCAGGACCAGGTTCTTGGTCTGACCCGCCTTAAGCGTCGTTGCACTGAGGGCTGGGGTGGTCACGAGTCGTCCTCTCGGTCTCAGGCGTCCGGGCTGCGGTCACGCGTGCCGACAGGGGCCCAGCCACGATGGGTCGGAGCGGATCCGGGAGCGGGCAGATCATCACGGCTCCGGTAGACGATGTAAGGACGGAACAGGTAGTGCAACGGAACCGTGAAGGCGTGCACCAAGCGCGTGAAAGGCCAGATGGCGAACAGCAGCATCCCGATGAGGGTGTGCACCTGGAACGCCAACGGGGCCGCCGCCATCGAGTCGATCTTGGGCGAGAAGTAGAACAGCGAGCGGAACCAGGGCGACACGGTGTCCCGGTAGGTCACGTCTTCGTGTCCGCCGAAGACGCTGAGCACGGTGGTCGCCAGCCCGGCCACGATCGCCGCCACCAGGACCACGTACATCGCCTTGTCGTTCTTCGTCGTCGCCATGAACACCGGACCAGTAGTGCGCCGCCGGTAGATCAAGATCAAGATCCCGACCAGCGTGCAGACGCCGGCAAGGCTCCCCCACAGCAGCGCGTTGAAGTGATAAATGCCCTCGGTGACTCCGACCGCCTCGGTCCACGACTTCGGGATCACCAGCCCGCCCAAGTGTCCAATGATCACGACCAGGATCCCGAAGTGGAACAGCGGCGAGCCGATCCGGAGCAGCCGGGACTCATAAAGCTGGGAGGATCGGGTGGTCCATCCGAACTGGTCGTAGCGGTACCGCCAAATCAGGCCGCCGATCAGCACGGCCATCATCACGTACGGCAATACCCCCCATAGCAGGACATTCATCGCGAACCTCCCATCGGAAGGAGTCGAGGATCCTTTGGCTCCAAGCCGACCATCTCCATCGGAGGGCCGGCAGCCGCCATCGCCATTACCGCCTTGCGGTCGGCGGGCGAGGAGCCGGGCAGGGTGCTGCACACGGCCGTCAGCACTCCGGCGTACGGCGTGCCGCGTTCACCAGTGCCAACCGGAGCAACTCCACGCTGCTCCGGTACTGCTGCAGCAATGCGGTCCCATCGACTGGGTCGACGATTGCCGCGTACTCCAGGACCATCGGCAGATAGTCCGGCAGTTCGCCTCTGGTATTGACCAGGAAACCTGAGCGGCGGTAGCGCTGCTTGAACGCGGCCAGCACCTCGCCTCGTCGGCGGGTGTCGCCGTCGGTCCAGTACGACAGGTAGAGGCTGTGCTTCCGGGACAGATCAAAGACGTCGACGTAGTGGGTCTGGATCGCCGTCAAATCGGAGGAATCCCAGAAGGCCAGCAACGGCTCAAAGGCCTCGGCCTGACGCGGAGCCTCCTCAGCAAGGGCCGCACGCAGCAAACCCGAGGTTGCGATGACATCCCGCTCGGGATAGCCAAGGCAGACCGCGGCCGCCTGGTGAACCACCCGGGTCGCCTCTCGGCGACGGGTTCTCACGCCGGCTCCTTCGGTGTCGGGAACAAGCCCTCGGGTGTCCCGTTGCCGTCCCAGTTGAGCATGTTCACCCGACCGCGGAGTTGATCGGCGGAAGCGGTGAGCTCGGAGGTCTGCCGTTGCTGAAGCGCCTGGAAGGTCTCCACGGCCACCGGTGACGGGCGGCCGCTGGCCTCGCCGAACGGTCCTGCTCGTACGGTCCGCCGTCGAAGTCGACGGAGCAGCCGAGCTCCTCGAGCTCATGGGCCTGCTCGACATGAGCCTTCGGGATCACGTAGCGCTCGTCGTACTTCGCGATGGCCATCAAGCGGTACATCTCGCGGATACCCTGGTCGGTCATCCCTACCGAGGCGGCGATGGAGTCGTCCTGCGGCTGCTCCAGGGTGATGTTGCGCATGTGCGCGCGCATCGCCGCCAGCACCGAAAGCACGCGCTCGATCTCATCGACGTCTCCCGCCGTGAACAGCTCGGCCAGATACTCCAACGGAATGCGCAGCGCTCGGATGGCACCGAACAAGACACTCGGGGACTCGGCGTTATGGCCCTGATCACGCAGCAGGTCGACGATGGGGGAGAGCGGCGGGATGTACCACACCATCGGCATGGTCCGGTACTCCGGATGCAAGGGCAGTGCCACCTTGTACGTCTTGGCCAGCGCATACACGGGTGAGCGTCGCGCGGCCTCCAGCCAGTCGGCCGGGATGCCCTGCTGCGCGAGCCGCCGCGACCACCTGAGGATCATTGGGATCCAAGATCAGATCCAGTTGCGCGGCGTACAGATCCTTTTCGTCGGGTGTCGCTGCGGCCGCGGTTACCCGGTCGGCGTCGTACAGGAACAAGCCGAGATAGCGCAACCGCCCGACGCAGGTCTCCGAGCACACCGTCGGCAGCCCGACCTCGATCCGCGGGTAGCACAGGTGGCACTTCTCGGCCTTGCCCGTCTTGTGATTGAAATAGATCTTCTTGTACGGGCACCCGGTCACGCACTGCCGCCAACCTCGGCAACGGTCCTGGTCCACCAGAACTATGCCGTCCTCGGCGCGTTTGTAGATCGCACCCGACGGGCAGGAGGCCATGCAGGACGGGTTCAGGCAGTGCTCGCAGATCCGCGGCAGGTAGAACATGAAGGTCTGCTGGAAATTGAACTTGATCTTGTCCTCGGACTCCCGCCGCACGCGCTGCACGATGGGGTCGAGATGGCCCTGTTCACTGACGCCGCCGAGGTTGTCGTCCCAGTTCGCCGACCAGGTGATCTTGGTGTCCTCGCCGGTGATCAACGACTTCGGCCGGGCCACCGGGAAGTCGTCACCAAGCGGTGCATCGATCAGCGTCCGATAGTCGTACGTCCACGGCTCGTAGTAGTCGGCAAGTTTGGGTTGCACCGGGGAGGCGAAGATCCCCAACAGCTTGCGGACCCTGCCACCGGCCTTGAGCTTGAGCCGGCCCCGCTTGTTCAGCATCCAGCCGCCCCGCCAGGTGTCCTGGTCCTCGTAGCGGCGCGGATAGCCCTGGCCTGGCCGGGTTTCCACATTGTTGAACCACACGTACTCAGTGCCGGCGCGGTTGGTCCAGGCCTGCTTGCAGGTCACCGAACAGGTGTGGCAGCCAATGCACTTGTCAAGGTTCATCACCATGCCCATCTGGGCCATGACACGCATCAGTACTGCACCTCCTGGGAGCGGCGCTTGATGGTGCTGACCATGTCCCGCTGGTTGCCGGTGGGACCGAGGTAGTTGAACGTGTACGACAGCTGGGCGTATCCGCCGATCAGGTGGCTGGGCTTCACCAGCAGCCGGGTCACCGAGTTGTGGATCCCACCGCGACGACCAGTCGCCTCGGACTTCGGCACGTCGATCGTTCGCTCCTGAGCGTGGTGGACGTACACCACACCCTCCGGCATGCGGTGGCTGACGATGGCACGCCCCACCAGGACGCCGTTGGCGTTCACGCATTCCATCCAGTCGTTGTCCGCCACACCGATCGCAGCGGCGTCCGCAGGGCTGAGCCAAATGGTCGGTCCGCCACGGGACAGCGACAGCATGAGCAAGTTGTCCTGATACTCGGAGTGGATCGACCACTTCGAGTGCGGGGTCAGGTATCGCACCGTCACCTGCTTGGCCCCATCGGGGCCTAGAGTCGGCTCGCCGAAGAGCCGGTGCATGTCCAGCGGCGGACGGTAGGTGGGAAGTGCCTCACCAAGATCACGCATCCAGTCATGATCAAGGAAGAAATGCATCCGGCCGGTCAGTGTGTGCCAGGGCTTCAGCCGCTCCACGTTGACGGTGAACGGCGCATAGCGCCGCCCGCCCGTCTCCGATCCCGACCACTCCGGCGACGTGATCACCGGAACCGGCGCCTGCTGAGTCTGCGCGAAGGTGATCCTTTTCTCCTCCGACCCCTCAGCAAGATCAGCTAAGTGGACGCCGGTGCGTTGCTCCAAGGACCTGAACCCCTGGACTGCCAGCTCGCCGTTGGTGGTGCCGGAGAAAGTGAGAATGGCCTCCGCCATCTTGGCGTCGGTGTCCATAGCCGGTCGCCCATCGGCCGCACCGCCGAGCATCACACCACCTGAGGCTGCCAACTGAGCCAGTTGCTGATCCAGCCGGTAGGTGACGTTCTTCACCGTGAAGCCGAGCTTGTCCGCCAGCGGACCGACAGCGGCGAGCTTGTCGGCGATGGCGGTGTAGTCGCGCTCGACTATATGGAAGCTCGGCATCGTTGTGCCCGGTACACCGAGGACATCCCCACGCTTCCAGTCCCGGACGATCCCGTTCGGCTGTGCCGTCTCGCCGGGGGTGTCGTGCTGCATCGGAACGGCGACCAGGTCGTGCCGGGTGCCCAGGTGCGTTCTGGCCTGGCGTGAGAATTCCTGGGCGATGAGGTGGAACATCTCGAAGTCGCTCTTGGCCTCCCACGGTGGGTCAATGGCGGGCGTGAACGCATGTACGAATGGATGCATGTCGGTGCTGGAGAGGTCGTACTTCTCATACCAGGTGGCAGCCGGAAGCACGATGTCGGAAAGCAACGTCGTCGAGGTCATCCGGAAGTCAGCAGACAACAGCAGATCGAGCTTTCCCTCGGGAGGGTCGTCCCGCCAGACGACATCCTGTGGCCGGACGTCCGCGGCGCCCTCCTCAGCCATGACGTTGGAGTGGGTGCCAAGGAGGTACTTGAGGAAGTACTCGTTGCCCTTGGCCGAGGAGCCGAACAGATTGGAGCGCCACAGTGTCAGCGTCCGGGGCCAGTTCTCGGGCGCATCGACGTCCTCGATCGACATCTTGATCGTCCCGGCGGCCAGCGCGTTCGCCACGTACGAGGCGACGTCGGGCGCCTCGCGCGCAGCGACTGCCGCCTCCGCCTGTTCGGCGACATCGAGTGGATTGACACTGAACTGCGGGTAGAACGGCATCCATCCCAGCCGTGCCGACTGGGCGATGGTGTCAGCCGTGTGCATACCGGCCAGGTGTCCTTCGGCCAGCGGTGAGGTAAGGGCATCGGCGGCGTATCCATCGAAGCGCCACTGATCGGTGTGCATGTACCAGTACGCGGTGCCGATCATCGTACGGGGCGGCCGCGACCAGTCGAGCGCATTGGCCAGCGAGATCCACCCGGTGATCGGCCGGCACTTCTCCTGGCCGACGTAATGGGCCCAGCCGCCGCCGTTGCGACCCATGCAGCCGGTCAAGATCAACATGCTCAAGATCGACCGGTAGGTGGCGTCGGCGTGGAACCACTGGCAGATCCCGGCGCCCATGATGATCATGGACCGACCCTTGGACTGCTCGGCGTTGCTGGCGAATTCGCGGGCGATCCGGATGCACGCCTCGGCTGGCACGCTGGTGATCTCTGCCTGCCAGGCCGGCGTGTACGGCGCCGTCGAGTCGTCGTAGCCGGTCGGCCAGTTCCCCGGAAGATCGGGCCGGGCGACTCCATGCTGGGCGAGCATCAGGTCGAACACCGTGGTAACGACGTGATTGCCGATCCTGAGTACCGGGACGCCGCGACGCAGCACCGACCCCGATCCGTCGGCCGCCTCGAAGCAGGGGAGCAGCACCTCGACGACCTCGTCGTCGTCGACGTCGCGGATCGAGAGAGCAGGGGTGATGCGTTCGAGATCGAGGTTCCAGCGACCGACCCCTGAGTCGGCGTAGCGGAAGCCCATAGAACCGTTGGGAACCACCGGCTTGCCGCTGGCGGCATCCAACAGCACCGTTTTCCAGGCGGCTTCCGGCTGAGCGTCAGCGCCTGATTCCAGGTCGAGCTCGGTCAGGAACTTGCCTGGCACCAGGCCGCCATGCTCGGCGTTCTCGGTCAGCGTGATCAAGAAAGGCAGGTCGGTGTAGGTCTTCACATAGTCGGTGAAGAACGTCACCTGACGGTCGACGAAGAACTCCTTCAAGATCACGTGGGTCATTGCCATCGCCAGCGCGGCGTCAGTGCCCGCCTGGGCCGGCAACCACTCATCGGCGAACTTGGTGTTGTCGGCATAGTCCGGGCTAACGGTCACGATCTTGGTGCCGCGATAGCGCACCTCTGCCATCCAGTGCGCATCGGGGGTTCGGGTCACCGGGACGTTGGAACCCCACATCATCAGGTATGTGGCGTCCCACCAGTCGCCTGATTCCGGTACGTCGGTTTGATCACCGAAGACCTGGGGGCTGGCCACCGGCAGGTCGGCGTACCAGTCATAGAAGGACGTCATCACTCCGCCGATGAGCTGGGTAAAGCGGGTTCCGATGCAGTGCGAGACCATCGACATCGCCGGAATGGGCGAGAAGGCGGAGATCCGATCCGGCCCGTAGGTCTTGATCGTGTGGACCTGGGCTGCCGCGATCATCTCCACGGCCTCTGCCCAGGAGACCCGAACGAGTCCGCCCTTGCCGCGTGCCTGGTGGTAGCGACGACGACGCTCCGGATCGTCGACGACGTCGGCCCATGCCAGAACCGGATCGCTCAGTCGCTGCTTGGCTTCGCGATACATCTCCAGCAGGACGCCGCGCGCGTACGGATATCTGACTCGGGTGGGGGAGTAGGTGTACCAGGAGAAGGCAGCACCGCGAGGGCAGCCGCGGGGCTCATACTCTGGTCGATCGGGGCCGACGGACGGATAGTCAGTCTGCTGCGCTTCCCAAGTGATAATCCCGTCGCGGACGTAGATCTTCCAGGAGCATGACCCGGTGCAGTTCACACCGTGTGTGGACCGCACTACCTTGTCGTGGCTCCAGCGATCCCGGTAGAAAACATCTCCAGCCCGACCGCCTTTGCGGAATGCAACCCGACCGTCGTCGGACTCTTCCCATCTGGTGAAAAACCGGCCGAGCTTCAATAGCGCATCGGATGCCTTGCCATCAACCCCGGCCGGGACCGGAGGATTCATGAGCAGACAATATCGATTGGTGCTGCCTTGGTGGAAGTGACCAGTTGCCCTGCTCTGGATTGACCAATGTCCCCCTATCGCCGGGTTGCCATTGGATTCGCCCTCGCGGCAGCGCAGTGTGTATCTTGGTCCGTTGGTGCCGCCCGTCGCGCGGCATTTACGCGCCCCTATAGCTCAGCAGGCAGAGCGTCTCCATGGTAAGGAGAAGGTCTGCGGTTCGATTCCGCATGGGGGCTCGGACTCCGTCTCCGGTGCCACCGCGCACCGGCGGAATATGCGGCCTTCTCGGGCCGTTGCCCGACCGGGAGACTGGTAGGGGAGACCACAGCGGGATAGCTCAGGCGGTAGAGCAAGCGGCTCATAATCGCTGTGTCGCGGGTTCGAGTCCCGCTCCCGCTACCGGCACGACCAGCACCGACAAAGTTTGAACAACAGAGATTTGAGGACACGACCATGGCTAGGACCGTTGATGTGCGGCCGAAGATCACACTGGCTTGCACGATATGCAAGTCGCGGAACTACATCACCAAGAAGAACCGGCGCAACGACCCGGATCGCCTGGAGTTGAAGAAGTTCTGCCCGCGCTGCCGTACGCACACCCCGCACCGCGAGACGCGCTGACCAGACTGAGTCATCCCGACCCTCCGCTGATAGGGCTTGCCCACGGCAGCAGGCATCGGGACGGCGGTCTCGGCATCGAGCGGCTCATGGCCGCTGTTGCCGAGCAGGCAAAGATCACCGCGATGCCGGCATTTCTCGACCTTGCGGAGCCTGATCTGAGCGCAGCCGCTCTGCAACTCGCCAACGCCGGTCACACGGCGGCAGTGGTCGTTCCGCTGCTCTTCACAGAGGCTTTTCACGCGAGTGTCGATGTCCCTGAGACGGTACGCGATGTCGTTCAGGCCCTTCGGTTCGAGCTCGTGGTTGCCAACATCCTGGGTACCGGCGACGACGTCGCTGACCTGCTACGTCAAAGCATGGGGGAGGCCGGTATCGGCAACGATAGTTCGAGTGCTGCTGTTCGGTGTCGGGTCGTCCAGATCGGCCGCAAACGATGCAGTTGTTGATCTTGCGGCGCGGCTCGCTCGGGGCCGTCGCAGCCCGGTACGCGCATGCTTCGGCACCTGCCCGCCACGCGTTACGGACGTACTCGAGGGCCTGCCCGAGCCCATCGCAATCGTGCCGCTCTTCCTAGCCGAGGGCCTGCTCCTTTTACCGGTGCGCGCATTGGCAGCCGAGCGCGGCTGGCGAATCGCCGAGCCGCTGGGTGAGCGAGCGGCCGGCCTCGTCCGCCAGCGTTACAACAGCGCATCCGCTGCGGCGGCGCGCGATTTCCCCGACGCTCGCAGCTAGCCGGGTCCGTTAGCGTTGCTCCATGGCCATCACCGAGGCACATGCTGGCCGCCGCTACCCACCTTGCGATCCGTATCAGGTGTCGTCGGCGAAGATCGCCGAGTTCGCGACAGCCTTGGGCGACGACAACCCGCGATATCGCGGCGACTCACCGATTGCTCCACCCACCTTTGCCGCTGTCATCTCGGCTTACGCGTGGGACCAGCTCTTCGGCGACTCGGAGCTGGAGCTGTCGCTGGATCGGGTAGTGCACACCGATCAGCGGTACACCTTCACCCGGCCGCTCCGCACCGGTGATGTGGTGATTGCCACGCTCGTCATCGACAAGGTGCGGATACGGCAAGGTTCGGAGCTTGTCTCGACGACTGTGGACATATCGGATCGAGCCGCCGAGCCCATCTGTACAGCGCAAGCCACGTTCTTCCACACGCGTGAGGTGCCGGGGTGAAGGCGACGGTGGTTGAAGGCGTCGAGGTCGGCACCCAGCTTCCGTCGCTCGCTGTTCGGTTCACCAGGGAGCGGCTGGTTCGCTACGCGGGCGCTTCGACGGATTTCAACCCGATCCACTACTCAGAGCACTTCGCAAGGCGGGTTGGGCTGCCCGGTGTCATCGCTCACGGGATGCTCACCATGGGAACAGCGCTTCGGGTGGTCACGAATTGGGTAGGGGATCCTGGCCGGGTCACCTCCTATTTCGTCCGGTTCACCCGGCCAGTTGTGGTGCCCGACGATGCGGACGGGGTTGAGGTGCAGTTCAATGCGAGTGTCGCAGCGATCGAGGGCTCGCTCGTCACCGTCAGCATCGAAGCGATCTGCGATGGACAGAAGGTGCTAGGCGCCGCGCGAGCCGAAGTTGATCTTGGCATGCGAGTGCCACATCTTGATCATGAACGCTAGGACTGCTATGCGCCCTGAGCTTGCTGACCTGCGCCCCGAGCCTGATCTGCCCCCTGAGCCTGTCGAAGGGCGGGTGTTGCTAGCTGATCACACGACGTTACGTGTGGGCGGTCCGGCGCGCCGGATGATCACTGTTGAGACTGAGTCTGAGCTGGTCGAGGCGATTCGAGATCTCGATGCCTCTGGAGAACCGGTGCTGGTGCTGGGCGGAGGTTCAAACGTGCTGGTCGGCGACGTCGGCTTCGACGGCACGGTGCTCAAGATCACCACGCGCGGCATCACCGAGGACACTGCGGCATGCTCTGGTGCAGTGATCACTGTTGCAGCCGGCGAACCATGGGAGCCTCTGGTGCGATATACCGTCGAGCGTGGCTGGAGCGGTCTCGAGGCCATGTCCGGCATTCCCGGGTTGGTCGGTGCGACACCGATTCAGAACGTCGGCGCGTACGGGGCCGAGATCAGCGAGCTGATCTCCACGGTGCGTACCCTCGACCGGTCCACCGGCCAGCTCAAGACGTTGTTTCCGATCGAATGCGGCTTCGGCTATCGAACGTCGCGTTTCAAGGCCGATCCGGGACGCTTCGTGGTGCTGTCGGTGACTTTTCAGCTCCCACTGGGCTCGATGTCGCAACCGATCCGGTATCCCGAGTTGGCGCGGGTTTTGGGCGTTGAGGTAGGGCAGCGCGCTGCAGCAGCCGAGGTACGCGAGGCCGTGCTGGCGCTGCGCACCGCCAAGGGCATGGTGCTGATGGAGAATGATCATGACACCTGGAGCGTCGGGTCGTTTTTTACCAACCCGATCATCAGTTCGGCCACCGCTGGCACGCTGCCCGCCGACGCGCCGCGCTTCAGCCAACCTGATGGCATGGTCAAG
Organism: uncultured Actinomycetota bacterium; assembly: GCA_963734005.1. Taxonomy (GTDB): domain Bacteria; phylum Actinomycetota; class Actinomycetes; order Propionibacteriales; family Propionibacteriaceae; genus Microlunatus. The sequence goes on along the minus strand of CAVTFS010000016.1, from coordinate 83,409 downwards.
ACCAGCGCCGCCTGGCTCATCGAGCAGGCCGGCTTCTCCAAGGGTTATGGGCATGGCTCCGCCCGGATCTCGGGAAAGCACACGCTCGCAGTGACGAACCGAGGTGGAGCCGCTGCTGCCGACCTACTCAGCCTGGCGCGAGAAATCCGGGCCGGCGTCCGTACCAGATTTGGCATCGAGTTAGTCCCCGAGCCTGTCCTCGTAGGGTGTGAATTGTGAGCTTGGCGCAGTTCGTCGTCTGGTCACCACGACGGTCATCGGTCGCCTTAATGATCAAGAAGGTCGGCGAGAGTACGCCGGTCAGGGTGGCCATGGAAAAAGATGAGGAGGGCTGGTGGTACCCGGCTGAGCGCCTGCCCGACGACGGCGTTGGCGAATTCGACTACGGCTTTATTCTCGACGACTCTGACACCGTACTTCCAGATCCTCGCTCCCGGCGCCAGCCCAATGGCGTGCACGGCTGGTCGCGCACTTTCGATGCGGACCAGTTCTCCTGGTCAGACCAGAAGTGGACCGGCAGGCAACTTGCAGGCTGCATCATCTACGAGCTGCACGTCGGTACGTTCACGACCGAGGGCACATTGACGGCAGCGATTGACCGGCTGGACCACCTGGCGAAGCTCGGGATCGACTTCGTCGAACTGATGCCCGTGAATGCCTTCAACGGTCCGCACAACTGGGGCTACGACGGCGTGCATTGGTATGCCATAAACGAGGGATATGGAGGCCCGCTCGGCTACGTACAGTTCGTTGATGCCTGTCACCGAGCCGGTCTGGGAGTGATCCAGGACGTCGTCTACAACCATCTCGGTCCGAGCGGAAACTATTTGCCGCAGTTTGGGCCTTACTTGAGGAACGACTCTGGCGCCAATGCCTGGGGTGATTCGCCGAACCTGGACGGCGAGGAGTCCGACGAGGTGCGCCGCTACATCATAGACAACGCCTTGATGTTCCTCACCGACTATCACGTGGACGGGCTGCGCCTGGATGCCGTGCACGCGCTGCACGACACGCGAGCAACACACCTGCTCGAGGAGTTGAACATCGACGTCTCCGCGCGTAGCACCTTCCTACGCCGACCGATGACGCTCATCGCCGAGTCCGACCTGAACGACCCGCGGCTGATCACCGCGCGAGAGGGCGGTGGCTACGGCTTGACCGCGCAGTGGAGCGACGACTTCCACCACGCCCTCTACGTGAGCCTGACCGGCGATGCCAGCGGCTACTACGCCGATTTCGATTCCCTTACCGCCCTCGGCAAGGTGTTCGAAAGCGGGTTCTTCCATGCCGGTACTCGGTCCAGTTTCCGAGGCCGAACCCACGGACATCCGATTGACACCTGGCGGACGCCGACCTGGCGGTTGGTCGTCTGCTCGGACAACCATGATCAGATCGGCAACCGGGCCAAGGGCGAACGGCTCTCGAGCAAGATCAGCCCGGCCCAACAGGCCATTGCGGCAATGCTGACCCTCCTCAGCCCTTTCACCCCGATGATCTTCATGGGCGAGGAATGGGGAGCCGCGACGCCGTGGCGCTTCTTCACCTCCCACCCAGAGCCCGAGCTCGCCGAGATGGTCCGCGCTGGACGGCTCGAGGAGTTCGCGCAGATGGAGTGGGATACCAGCGACGTACCCGATCCGCAGGACCCGCGAACCTTTGAAGTATCGAGACTGGACTGGTCGGAGCTCGAGCGGCCCCGCCACGCCGAGCTGCTGGCTCTGACCAAACAGCTGATCACCATCCGGCGTACCTATCCAGACTTCACGAATCCCAGCTTCGACGAGGGACGCGCGCTGTCGAATGACGAGGGTGGCTGGCTCTTGCTCGAGCGCGGCGACATGATCATGGTCGTCAATTTCCGTGATCGTCCGACCGAAGTAGATGTCGGGCGAGCTGTGGATCCGGTGATCACCATTGGGCAGATCGAGGTTGCCGGCAACGTGGTTCGGCTTGGACCGCACAGTGCCCTAGCGGCCGACGCAACGCAATACCGGGTCTTCGCCGCTCCCCGGCGTGCGGCCGTCATGCTCCGGGGCAACTGACGCTGCGACCACTGCCGTCCAGGACAACTAGACTCGCGCACGGCCCAGACCCAACATCCGGAGCGGAAATGATGATGCCACTGTCCGACCTCAGTCACGCCGAGCTGGCAGCGCTGCACGAGGAGCAAGCCTCGGCTTACAACGCGCTGCTTGGCAAAGGGCTGAAGCTGGACTTGACCCGCGGCAAGCCATCGACGGAGCAGCTGGATCTCTCCAATGAGCTGCTCACGCTACCGGGGGAGGGCACCTACATGGACTCAACCGGCACCGACTGCCGAAATTATGGCGGCACTCAAGGGCTGCCCGCGATCCGAACGATCTTTGCGCCGCTGCTCAACGTCCCCGTTGACCAGCTCGTCGCAGGCGACAACTCGAGTTTGGCGATCATGCACGACTCTCTCGTCTATGCGCTCCTCAGGGGCACTGTTGACTCGGTTGAGCCATGGTCGAAGACGCCGATCAAGTTCATCTGTCCGGTGCCTGGCTATGATCGCCACTTTGCACTGTGCGAGCAGTTCGGCATCGAGATGATCTCGGTTCCGCTCAGCCAGAATGGGCCCGATCTCGACCACGTGCGACAGCTGGTCGCCGACGATCCGTCGATCAAGGGCATGTGGATCGTGCCGATGTATTCCAATCCCACTGGCGCGATCTATAGCGAGGAAGTCACCCGCGTACTACTCGAGATGCCCGCAGCGGGCGACTTCCGAATGTTCTGGGACAACGCGTACGCGGTGCATCATCTGAGTGACGTGGAGACTCCCGCGCTCGATGTTCTCGCAATGGCAGTGGAGGCTGGCCACCCGAACCGGGTGTTCCTCTTCGCCTCGACGTCCAAGATCACCTTCGCTGGCGCTGGAGTCTCGTTCTTCGCGAGCTCGCCCTCGAATGTTGATTGGTACCTGAAAAACCTCAGCAAGCGGACCATTGGGCCTGACAAGATCAACCATCTGCGACACGCGCTGTATCTGAGAGGTGCCGACGGCGTGGCCGCGCTGATGCATCGGCATCGGGAGATTCTGGCTCCCAAGTTCGACCAGGTGACATCGATCCTGAGCAAGCGGCTCGGAGATTTCCAGGCGGCAACCTGGACCGAGCCTGACGGTGGGTACTTCATCAGCCTCGACGTGGCCGATGGCACCGCGACCCGCGTGGTAGCGCTGGCCAAGCAGGCAGGAATCGCGATGACGGGAGCCGGCGCGGCCTTCCCCCGTGGCCGAGACCCACGTGACCGGAACATCAGGATTGCGCCCAGCTTCCCCTCTCCGGAGGAGGTCGCCCTTGCCATCGACGGGCTAGCCACATGCGTCCTACTCGCCGCCACCGAGAAGCTGCTCGCCGAATCCTGACGGCTCGTATGCGCCTTAGCTCAGCAACACACCCACGGCCAAGCTGAGCATGATCACTGCTGAGCAGACTGCGATTCCCAGCTGCCCGCGCCGGCCGCGAAGCAATCGACCGAGCAGGCTTCCGCCTCCGGCTAACATCAGTTGCCAGGCGGCAGATGCCAGGAACGCGCCAAGGGCGAAGAGCGCCACGGCCAGCCAGGAAGAGCCGGCTCCGCTCACGGATCGTCCGATGACGACTGCGGCGAAGGTCACCACAGTGGCTGGATTGATGGCCGTGACCGCGAAGAGGTTGAGGTAAGCGCGCGCAGGAGTCAACTTGCTCGGCTCGGTGAGTGTGCCGGTGTAGCCGCGATAGCGGTTGATAGCCATCAGCAACGCGCGGGTCGCGACGATGACGAGTGTGATCGCCGCAATCCACACCAGCCAGCTAGTCAGCTGCCTGAGCAGTGCCTGCAAACCCGCCCCGCCGAGCGCGGCCACGATGGCGTACGCCCCGTCGACTGAAGCGATGCCAAGTGCGGCGGCCGCTGCCGTCAGCGTGCGCTCGCGGGCAGCCAGACCAATGAGATAGGTGCCCACAGCTCCGATTGGCATCGCGACAGCCAATCCGGCCAGAGCTCCGGAGGCGAAGTCGCTGATCACGGCAGACACGAAGAGGCAAGACCGCGTGGCCGGCGTTGCTGCTGGCACGGCGCGCTTTGGCGGGCCAGCGAGAACGGACGGCTAGTGGCGGTCATGGTCTGCACCCTTTCACCGCCAGCTCTGAGGAACAACAGGTTTCGGTCCTCTGCAGGGGATGCGCGGCGATGGCTCTGCGCAAGCTCAGAGCAGTTCGACTCTCGTCGCAATCCTCAGTAGACTCTTTCACTTGGTGGCAAATCACCATTGTTTTAGTGCGCCCTCATACGGGCGCTACATACAAGAGCATCTGGTGGAAGGGCTTCCGGAGGGCAATAGCTCAATTGGCAGAGCATCGGTCTCCAAAACCGAAGGTTGGGGGTTCAAGTCCCTCTTGCCCTGCAGGTGCAGACCGAAGGTAGATCAAGGCAGGGAAGGTCGTAGGCGTGGCAGAGAAGGAAGAGGTGGAGCCGACCGCGGAAGCGGACTCTGCCGAGTTGTCTGGTGCCACGGAGACCAGCGCAGATCTCAAGGCCCGGCAGGCCGAGGTAAACGGCAGCGAGGTGGCGAAAGAGCCAAGCGGCAATTCTGAATCGGGGAAGGTCTTAGAACCAGCTGCGGTCGCAGCGGAGACTTCAGGTGCCGGCGCCAAGACCGAGCAACCAGGCCGTCCCGGGCGGGCTCCCAAAGGCACTCCTACAAAAAAGCGCGATCAGCCGGTCAAGCGGGAGCGTACGACACCCATCAAGTTCGTCCGGCAATCTATCGGTGAGCTGCGCAAGGTCGTCTATCCGACCGGGCAGCAGCTGATCAACTATTTCGTCGTAGTGCTGGTCTTCGTGCTGTTTGTGATCGCCTACGTGAGCCTGCTCGACCTCGGCCTCGGCTGGGTAATCTTCAAGATCTTTAGCTGATGACCCCCAACGAACCAAGCAACGGAGAAATCGACGTGCCCGAGAACTTTTCAGCCGAGGAACCGCAACAGGATGCGGAGCCGCTGGAAAGCCCTGCAAGTTCCGCATCGGCGGAGACCCAAGCGGACGACTTCGACATCGACCTGGGCAACTACCCAGCGAGCCGCGAGGACGATGTCGACATCAACCTCGACTTCGGCGGCGCCACAACCGAGGAGAGGCTGGAGGACGACTTCGAGCTTGACTTCGGCAGCCTTGCGGCGACCGAGGAACCGGAGGTAGCCGAGCCTGAGCCCGAAGAGGAGTCCGATGCCGGTCAGGACGCCCTCGAGGCGTTCCGGTCCGAACTGCGGGCCAAGCCAGGGGACTGGTATGTGGTGCATACCTACTCCGGCATGGAGAACCGGGTGCTGCAGAACCTGGAGAACCGGGTGTCCTCGCTCAACATGGAGGACTACATCTACGAGATCATCGTGCCGACCGAGGAGGTTACCGAGATCCGTAACGGCCAGCGCAAGCAGGTGAGGCGTACGGTGTTGCCTGGCTACGTGCTGGTACGCATGGATCTGACCGATGAGTCCTGGTCAACCGTTCGCCATACTCCGTCGGTGACCGGCTTCGTCGGACACTCCAACTCCCCCGTGCCACTCAGCCTCGACGAAGTAGAGAAGATGCTGGCGCCCGCAGTTGTCGCAGCGGCAACTGCGTCCAGCGAGGGCCCGTCCCGCCGCAAGAAGAAGGTCGAGGTGGCCGATTTCGCTGTCGGCGACTCCGTCATGGTGGTCGACGGGCCGTTCGCGGGTGTCCACGCAACGATCACCGAGATCAACATGAACAACCAGCGGCTCAAGGCGCTGGTGGAGATCCTGGGTCGCGAGACCCCGGTCGATCTGACCTTCCCGCAGATCCAGAAGGTCTGAGCGTCACGACAGCACACTGCCCACCCCAGTCAGATTGACCACGACACGATCACACGAAGGATCCAGAAAAGAAATGCCTCCCAAGAAGAAAAAGGTCGCTGCGCTCGTCAAGATCGCTTTGAACGCAGGCGCCGCCACGCCAGCGCCACCCGTTGGCACCGCCCTCGGTCCGCACGGCGTCAACATCATGGAGTTCTGCAAGGCGTACAACGCGGCAACCGAATCCATGCGCGGCACCATCATTCCGGTCGAGATCACGATCTACGAGGACCGCACGTTCACCTTCATCACCAAGACCCCGCCGGCGGCTGAGTTGATCAAGAAGGCTGCTGGCGTTCCGAAGGGTTCGGGCGTGCCGCATCGTGAGAAGGTTGGCAAGATCAGCCGCGACCAGGTGCGTGATATCGCCACCACCAAGTTGCCCGATCTCAACGCCAACGACATCGAGTCGGCCATGAAGATCGTCGAAGGCACCGCCCGGAGTATGGGGGTAACGGTCTCTGAATAGACGAGAACACGGATCTTTCGCGCCGCCGCACTGCAGGAGCAGATGGTGAACACGCTTTTCCGTTCACCAGATGCGACGAAGGCGGCGGGTTCGAGCGAAAGATCCAGCGAGTGGAGCGAGCAATTAGACACCGTGGGAGAGCCGGCGCGGCTCTAACCACAAACTGGCCATAGAAAGGACCAGCATCATGAAGCGCAGCAAGTCGTACGCGGCCGTCGCTGAGAAGGTCGATTCAGGAAAGGTGTACGCACCGTCCGAGGCCATGGCTTTTGCCAAGGCCAATAGCAAGGCAAAGTTCGACGAGACCGTGGATGTTGCCGTACGGCTCGGTGTCGACCCGCGGAAGGCGGACCAGATGGTCCGCGGCACGGTCAATCTGCCCAATGGCACCGGCAAGACGGCCCGGGTACTTGTCTTCGCTACCGGTGATCGTGCTGAGGCAGCAAAGGCCGCTGGCGCCGACGAGGTGGGCTCCGATGAGCTCATCGACAAGATCTCGAAGGGCTACCTGGATTTTGACGCCGTCGTCGCAACTCCGGACATGATGGGCAAAGTGGGCCGCCTCGGCCGCATCCTCGGGCCCCGTGGACTGATGCCGAACCCGAAGACTGGGACAGTCACCATGGACGTGACGAAAGCGGTAAGCGACATCAAGGGCGGCAAGATCGAGTTCCGGGTCGATCGACATGCCAACTTGCATTTCATCATTGGCAAGGCGTCCTTCAGCGCTGAACAACTGTCGCAGAATTACTTCGCAGCGCTGGATGAGATTGTTCGGTTGAAGCCGAGCGCCGCGAAGGGCCGTTACTTACGCAAGATCACGCTGTCTACGACAATGGGACCCGGAATCCCCATCGATACGAACAAGACGCGCCCGGAATCCTCTTAGCGTCAGCTCGCACCGCCAAAGGAGGTCATTCGAATGGTGGTGCTGAGTTGGTTGGGGGCCATCGTCGCCTGCCTCGGATACGGGGTGGCGTCGGTTCTCCAGTCGGTGGCCGCCAAGCGTACCGCCGAAGTGGTTGGGCTAGCGGGGCTGGCCTTGATCATCAAACAGGTACCGTACCTGATCGGCCTGGCGGCTGATGGATTGGGCTTCCTCGGCAACGTGGTGGCGTTGCAGCGGTTGCCCTTGTTCTTGGTTCAGTCGATCGTTGCGGGCAGCGTGGGGGTCACCGCCGTGATTGCCAGCCTGCGCGGCGCACGCCTCACGTGGAAGGACTGGGCCTCGCTTGCAGTACTGGGTCTCGGCCTGATCCTGCTCGGCGTTACCGCGCTGCCGACTGCGGCCGCGCGGATTTCGCTCGCCGATGACTGGATCATCCTGCTGAGCGCGATAGCGCCGGCGATTGTGGGTCTGGTCGGGTTCCGGATGAAGGGCCGCGTCTCCGCCATCGTTTTGTCTTGCGCCGCAGGTCTTGGGTTCGCCGGGGTGGCTCTCGCCGCGCGCGGCGTCGATGCGGACGGCCTTTCCTGGTCCCTGCTACTCAATCCACTGCTCTGGGCGATCCTCGCGTACGGCACTGTCGGCATGAGCTTCTTCACTGTGGCGCTCCAGCGAGACGCCGTCACAGTGGTCACGGCAATCACGCTGATGTTCGAAGTCGTCGTTCCCTCGTTGATCGGCATCGCGCTGTTTGGTGATGCCATAGCACCTGGTTTCCTGCCGGTCGCGATCGCCGGATTCGCGCTCGCCATTGGCGGAACGGTCTCACTCAGCCGCTTTGCCGAGTAGCAGGTTTAGTCAGACTGCGGCACCGGCAGCCGCAAGCGCCTCACCGCTGAGCCGGTAGACCGTCCACTCGTCCATCGCGACTGCTCCCAGGCTGCGGTAGAAGTCGATAGCGGGCTGGTTCCAATCAAGGACGGCCCATTCCAGCCTCGCGTATCCGCGCTCGACTGCGAGGTCCGCCAGAGACATCAGCAACGCCCTGCCGAGCCCCGAACCGCGGTACTCGGGCATGACATAGAGGTCCTCGAGATAGATCCCGTGGACTCCTTCCCAAGTAGAGAAATTCCGAAAGTAGAGCGCGAAGCCGACCACTTGGTCGTCGCTCTCGGCCACCAGTGCGTACGCCGCAGGCTGAGGCCCGAAGAGCGCGACCCTGAGCTGTTCGATTGTCGTCTTGACCGCGTGGACAGCACGTTCGTATCTGGCCAGGTCGATGATCAGCTGCTGGATCCGGTCGAGATCAGATTCCCGAGCCTCGCGTACGCCAGGATGCATCGGCCCATCCTCACAGCAAGTGGTCACAGGCGACATGGACCAAGCGGAATCCGTCGTCCTCTGTGACCACTTACGGTCTGTGCAGCCGCGTACGGTCAGCCGGGCGGGCGGCTCGCTGATTTGGCTGGCACTTTGTACCGCCGGTACAGTGTTGGCTGCCGAAGACCGCTGGTCGGTTGAACCGTCAGGCTCGACCCGAAGTGTCCGTACGAGAACAACGGGCGGCCCGCGCAGGTAAGTAAGTGTGGTGGAGGACGTCAGTCTTCCGGTTGCCCTTTGCTGCCGTGCGCGCAAAGGGCTTTCTCGTTTTCGACGGCCGGCCAGCCCTTCGGAGCGCTGCAGACGCAACGGGTGACGAAGTGGAGGAAGCAAATGGCGAGGTCGGACAAGGTAGCCGCTGTCGGTGAGCTGGCTGACAGGTTCTCCAACTCGGCCGGCGTGGTGTTGACCGAGTATCGCGGACTGTCGGTGAAGGCGCTCATGCAGCTGCGCCGCTCGCTTGGTGATGACGCCAGCTACGCCGTTTCCAAGAACACGCTGACGACGATCGCGGCCCGTGAAGCCGGCCTTGACGCCATCGAGGAGCAGCTTGTCGGCCCGACGGCGATCGCCTTCATCAATGGCGACCCGGTTGTGGTGGCAAAGGGCCTGCGTGACTTCGCACGCACCAACCCACAGCTTGTGATCAAGGGCGGGGTGCTGGACGGCAAGTTCATCACCCCGGACGAGGTCCGCAGACTGGCCGATCTTGAGTCGCGGGAGGTCCTGCTCGCCAAGGTTGCCGGCGCTCTGCAGGGTGTCCTGCAGCAGGCCGTCTCTCTAGTGGCTGCACCTCTCTCCCAGGCCGCCCGGTTGTTTGCCGCCTTGGAGCAGGCGGCCGGTGACGACCCGGTACTTCTGGCACCAGCGCCTGAGACGACTGCCGAGCCGTCTAACGAGGCGCTTGCCGCTGAGACGACTCGCGAGCCAACGAACGAAGAACTCGCTGCCGAGGTGACTCGGGAGCCGACGGATGAAGAACTCGCCGCCGACGCGGCACCACACGCAGCGGTAGCTGCATCTGACGCGGGTACCGCGCCCGCGGCAGAACCACCGGCAGCACCCGCTGCGGAAGACAACTAGGAAGGACCCCCAATCATGGCGAAGCTCAGCACTTCAGAGCTCCTTGACGCCTTCAAGGAGCTGACCTTGATCGAGCTCAGCGAGTTCATCAAGGAATTCGAGACCACTTTCGGCGTCACCGCGGCCGCTCCGGTTGCCGCCGCTGCTGCCCCCGCGGCCGCCGGTGGTGACGCAGGCGTCGTCGAGGAGGAGGGCAGCGACGAGGTCGATGTCATCCTCGAGGCGGCTGGCGAGAAGAAGATCCAGGTGATCAAGGAGGTGCGCTCCCTCACCAGCCTTGGGCTCAAGGAAGCCAAGGACCTGGTCGAGGCCGCCCCCAAGGCCGTTTTGGAGAAAGTCAACAAGGAGACTGCAGACAAGGCTCGCGAGGCCCTCGAGGCCGCCGGAGCCACCGTCTCCTACAAGTAGCCCGTTTGCGAGCCAGGCTCGTCCGAGTTGTCAGAATCTCAGCACCAAATTTTGGTGCTGAGATTCTGACACCTGCGTGTTTGGGAGTTTGATCAGTGCACCGCAGCAAGCGGGAACTTCACTCCAGTGAGCTCCTCGGAGAGCGTCCATAGCCGCTTGGCCATCTCCACATCCGACGCGGCGGCGGTGCGGCCGACCAGCGTGGGATAGCCACGCTGCTCCCCGAGACCGTCCGGGCCGACATAACTGGCCCCAGGAAGATCCTGGCTTGCAGCAAACAGCGTCGGTCGGGCCCCGGCCTCGTCGCTCTGCGCGAAGAGCCGGTTGCCGATTGCCGCGAGCCGGTCCTCCAGCCCTCTCCCGCTACGGAACTGAAGATTTGTTGCCGCATAACCCGGATGGGCTGCGAGGGCACGAATGCGCGAGCCGGCAGCGGTCAATCGCCGCTGCAGTTCAAGCGTGAACAGCAGATTGGCGAGCTTCGACTGCTGGTATGCGGCCCAGCGCTTGTAGCTTCGGGTCTCCCAGTTGAGGTCATCCAGCGAGATCGAGCCGCCACGGTGTGCACCTGAGGCGACGGTCACTACTCGATCGGTGATTTGCGGCAGTAGCAGATTGGTGAGCGCGAAGTGGCCGAGGTGGTTGGTACCGATCTGCAGCTCGAAGCCGTCCGCCGTACGTCGTTCAGGTGTTCTCATCACCCCAGCATTGTTGATCAACACGCTGAGCTCGCCCTGCCATCCGGTCGCGAAAGCGCGCACGGACGCGAGGTCGGCAAGATCCAGTTTGCGAACCTCACAGTCGCCGGGAATGGACTCGGCGGCGGCTTCACCCTTCGCGATGTCGCGTACGGCAAGTACGACACGAGCACCTGCCACCGCAAGCGCCCTCGCGGTGGGCAGCCCGATCCCGCTATTGCCGCCCGTGACGATGACGGTGCGTCCTCGCTGCGGTGGCAGGTCAGCTGAAGTCCATCGAGTTGAGGTCACGACCATGAATCTAGATGGTGGGACAACATTGTTGTCACCTCGTCAGCAAACCGTCTTTTGACCTGCATTTCCGGGCGATCATGATCAGCCCCTAGAAAGCGGTCACGTACGACGTGATCTTGTGAAAGATTCGTGTCGTACGTGACCGCTTTCAGGGGGAGGGACTCAAGCTGAGTTCGGTTCAGGTCATGGATCCCTGAGCTCGAAGCCTTCGATGGCGGTAAGTGGCACGCAGATTATCGACGTTGGTACGTCAGCGGGCCACTCCTCCTGAAACGCCGTCTGGTCGATCAGCGGCTTCTGACCGCTTTCTGCCAAGGCTGCCTTACCGGTCACGACGACAGTCTCGCGATGGGCAGCGGGAGTGCCGCCATCCACGTCGAGGCTAACCTCAGCGCCGGGTGCGTAATGCACGATGTCGTTGTAGTCAGGCAGTCGGACCAAGATCTGATCTCCGGCGACTGCGTACGAGACCACAACCGAGCGAGGGCCCTTGCCTGACTGGTATCCCAGCCGCCCCTCATGATGACTGCAGAGCCATGCCTTGCATTCGTGGGGCGAGAGCCTGCGCGTGCGCTCTCCCGGGGACACGCGACCGCCGAAAGTAGGCATGATTGAACTCCTCGAGTCTCCACCCTTATCTGAATTGTGCGCCTCACCAAGAACCTTCCGCTAGGGGGCAGAGTCCCAAAGAATCGGGACTAAAGTCCCATGGTCGGCAGGAGAAATGCCGGGCAACGAGTTGTTGGCGCGTGCGTAGTCTTTGTCGGCCCCGTGGCCTGAAAGTCGGCTCAGCTCGAGCGCGCTAGCAACGCCCGCCCGGTTATTCGGCGGGGACGGATCTGAATGAACACGTTCCTGATCCCTGACGCCCACGGAACAACACCGCCGACAGTCCACATGCGTACGAGCTGGTCGGGCTCGGCGACCCCCTGCGCCCGGCCCTGTACCACCACGCTCCATCCTTGGCGGTTTTCTTGATCAAGCTCATCGATCTCCAGCGCGACATCGGTCGGGCGGACCAGCTCTGACAACACCCCGTACGGTGAGGTCCGGAAGATGATCGTCCCGTGATGCCATGCATAGGTCACCGGGAGGATTTGCGGGCCATCGGCGGCCTGCCAGGCGACCCGCCCGATGATCTGGCTTTTCAACAGCTCCCGGCAGCGGTCCGGACTGATCGGTGCAAATTCCTGGCGCGATTCCTGATCACCGAATCGCTCCTGCGTCATCATTGCTGCTTTCGGGCGGTCGCGGGATCGAGCTGGTGGGCAACGTCGGAGGCCCAGGCACGGATTCGGTCCCAGTCCCGGAAGTCGCTAGACAGGGTCCCTCGGCGCTCATCCAACGGCTCACTGGACCGATGGCATGGTCGACATCAAGGCGGCCGCCGAACGTGACCGGGCAGACAGCCCGAGAGGAGCAATGGCCTCGGCGATCTCCTGCGTTGAGACCATCCTGCTCGCGTAGGTCACGAGCACCCGCGCGCGCTCAGCCATTGCGCCTCCTTCGTGGATCGCGTCGATGCAGTTCTCAGTCAAATGCCCTCGGCGTAGCCACGCGAGAGTCCAAAGTCCTGGGCTGTCGGGAAGGAGGAGGACCGTGTCGTTAGAGCTGCTCGAACAGCCGGCGTACCGCATCTCCTGGGCGACCTACGCGTCGGATATTGCCCCTTGTCGCGCCGCCGACGAAGAGTATGATCTCTCCCAAGGTAGTCGCCGATTTGACTGCTCTGCTTTGTGCTGCGCACGGTTCTTGACTAAAGGCGCTTCAGCGTCTATATTGGGGGTTTGCCCTCGCTATCTGCCGACCCGTTTCACTTTGACACGGGTCGTTCAGCATGCGTAGAAGCACTTTGCTCCTCCACTGAGAGCCTTCGGAAGGACACAGGAGTTGGCCGCCTCGCGCACAGCCTCAAAAACCAAAGTTGCATCCCCTACCGGCCGAATCTCGTTTGCGAAGATCGCCGAACCCTTGGAAGTCCCAGATCTGCTCGATCTGCAGATCGATTCATTTGACTGGCTCATCGGCAACGATGCTTGGCGCGATCGCGTCGAGACGGCGTTGGGCCAGGGCCGTACAGACATCAACACCAAGTCCGGACTCGAAGAGATTTTTGAGGAGATCTCCCCGATCGAGGACTTCTCCGGCACCATGTCCCTCTCATTCCGGGATCACCGGTTCGAGCCGCCGAAGAACAGTGTTGACGAATGCAAGGAGCGCGACGTCACCTACGCCGCGCCACTCTTCGTCACCGCCGAGTTCATGAACAACGAGACGGGCGAGATCAAGAGCCAGACGGTCTTCATGGGTGACTTCCCCTTGATGACCGACAAGGGCACTTTCGTCATCAACGGCACCGAACGGGTCGTTGTCTCGCAGCTGGTGCGCTCGCCCGGTGTCTACTTCGAGCAGACCACGGACAAGACCTCAGACAAGGACATCTTCACCTGCAAGATGATCCCGTCGCGTGGTGCGTGGCTGGAGTTCGAAATCGACAAGCGGGACATGGTCGGCGTCCGGCTGGACCGTAAGCGCAAGCAGAACGTGACGGTGCTGCTCAAGGCGCTCGGCTGGACCGATGCGCAGATTCTCGATCAGTTCGGCAAGTACGAGTCGATGCGGCTCACTCTGGAGAAGGACCACACCACCACTCAGGACGAAGCGTTGCTGGATATCTACCGCAAGCTGCGTCCCGGCGAGCCGCCGACCCGTGAGGCCGCGCAAGCGCTGTTGGAGAACTACTACTTCAACCCCAAGCGCTACGACTTGGCCAAGGTCGGGCGCTACAAGATCAACAAAAAGCTGGGTCTGGAGCTGCCGTTCGATCGTACGGTGCTCACCATCGATGACATCGTCGCTGCCATCCACTTCGTGGTGGCCCTGCACGAGGGCAAGGAGACTCTCGAGTCGCCCCGTGGCGAGCTGCTCGTCGAAGAGGACGACATCGACCACTTCGGCAATCGCCGGTTGCGTACCGTCGGTGAGCTGATCCAGAACCAGCTGCGCACCGGTCTCGGCCGCATGGAGCGGGTGGTTCGGGACCGCATGACCACCCAGGACGTCGAGGCGATCACGCCGCAGACCTTGATCAACATCAGGCCTGTTGTTGCGGCGCTGAAGGAGTTCTTCGGTACCTCGCAACTTTCCCAGTTCATGGATCAGACCAACCCCATTGCTGGCCTGACGCACAAGAGGCGGCTCTCGGCGCTCGGCCCCGGCGGTTTGTCGCGGGACCGTGCGGGCATGGAGGTCCGCGATGTGCACCCGTCACACTACGGCCGGATGTGTCCGATCGAAACCCCTGAGGGTCCCAACATCGGACTGATCGGTTCGCTGGCCTCCTTTGCGCGGGTGAACGCCTTTGGGTTCGTCGAAACCCCTTACCGCAAGGTGGAGAAGGGTCAGGTCACCGACCAGATCGAATACCTGACAGCCGACGAGGAGGACCGGTACGTCAAGGCTCAGGCCAACGCCAAGCTCGACGACAAGGGCCGCTTCACCGAAGAGCGCGTGCTGGTCCGTAAGCGTCACAGCGAGATCGACACGGTGCCGCCCAATGAGGTGCACTACATGGACGTCTCACCGCGGCAAATGGTGTCGGTCGCGACGGCGATGATCCCCTTCCTCGAGCACGACGACGCTTCACGCGCCCTCATGGGCTCCAACATGCAGCGCCAGGCGGTGCCGCTGATCCGGTCGGAAGCCCCCTTCGTGGGTACCGGTATGGAGTATCGCGGGGCAGTGGATGCAGGTGATGTGTCGGTCGCAACCCAGGCCGGTGTCGTCACCTCCGTGAGCGCCGATCTGATCGACGTCACTCAGGACGACGGCACGTTCAAGACGTATCGGTTGAGCAAGTTCCGTCGGTCGAACCAGGGCACCTGCATCAATCAGCGCCCGCTGGTGACTGCGGGTCAGCGGATCGAGAAGGGGACGCCGCTCGCCGATGGTCCCTGTACCGATCACGCCGAGATGGCCCTTGGTCGTAACCTGCTGGTCGCGTTCATGCCGTGGGAGGGTCACAACTACGAGGACGCGATCATCCTGAGCCAGCGGCTCGTCCAAGATGACGTGCTCACCTCGATCCACATCGAGGAGCACGAGGTCGACGCTCGCGACACCAAGTTGGGCGCGGAAGAGATCACTCGAGACATCCCCAATGTCAGTGAGGAGATGCTCGCCGACCTCGACGAGCGGGGGATCATCCGGATTGGTGCCGAGGTCTCAACCGGCGACATTCTGGTTGGGAAAGTCACCCCGAAGGGGGAGACCGAGCTGACGCCAGAGGAGCGGCTGCTGCGTGCGATCTTCGGCGAGAAGGCGCGCGAGGTCCGCGACACCTCACTCAAGGTGCCACACGGCGAGTCCGGCACGGTCATTGGCGTACGCGTCTTCGATCGCGACGCCGATGATGAGCTTTCGCCTGGGGTCAACCAGCTGGTCCGGGTCTACGTAGCTCAGAAGCGCAAGATCCAAGACGGCGACAAGCTCGCCGGACGCCACGGCAACAAGGGCGTCATTTCCAAGATCTTGCCCATTGAGGACATGCCGTTCCTCGAAGACGGCACCGCGGTCGACATCGTGCTCAACCCGCTGGGTGTGCCCAGCCGGATGAACGTGGGCCAGGTCCTGGAGACTCACCTTGGCTGGGTCGCGAAGCAGGGCTGGAATCTCGATGGCGTCAAGAGTGACTGGTCCGACCGGCTGCGCAGCGTTGGGCTCAACGAGGTCGAGGGTCCTGCCAGGATCGCGACACCGGTCTTCGACGGTGCGACCGAGGCGGAGATCACGGGACTGTTAGGTCATACCCATCTCAATCGGGACAGTGTCCGGCTCGTCAACGCGGACGGCAAGGCCAACCTGTACGACGGCCGGTCCGGTGAGCCCTTCCCCGAGCCTGTTGGCGTCGGCTACATCTACATGCTGAAGCTGCACCACTTGGTGGACGACAAGATCCACGCGCGCTCGACCGGGCCGTACTCGATGATCACCCAGCAGCCGTTGGGCGGGAAGGCCCAGTTCGGTGGCCAGCGGTTCGGCGAGATGGAGGTCTGGGCGCTGGAGGCGTACGGCGCGGCGTGGGCCTTGCAGGAACTGCTCACGATCAAGTCCGATGACGTCCCCGGTCGGGTCAAGGTCTATGAGGCCATCGTCAAGGGCGAGAACATTCCCGAGCCTGGCATCCCGGAGTCGTTCAAGGTACTGGTGAAGGAGATGAAGTCCCTCTGCCTCAACGTCGAGGTGCTGTCAAGCGACGGCACGGAGGTGGAGTTACGAGACTCCGAGGACGACTACCGCTCCTCTGAGGACTTCGGGATCGACTTGTCCCGTCGCCCCGGTGACTCCCTCGGCGGAGTCGAAGAAGTCTGAGTGCCTCTCTCTTGCCGACTTGTCAGCGTCAGAGGTCGCCATAGCGACCACACACGCGCTGACGAGTCGGCGGAGGTGAAGGCTCAGTTCACTGACAACTTGAGAGATCGCGTTAGTTAAGAGAAAAGAGATAAGCAAACCATGCTCGACGTGAACTTCTTCGACGAGATCCGCATCGGCCTGGCCACCGCCGACGAAATTCGCAAGTGGTCGCACGGTGAGGTGAAGAAGCCGGAGACCATCAACTACCGGACGCTCAAGCCGGAGCGTGATGGACTTTTCTGCGAGAAGATCTTCGGTCCCACGAGGGACTGGGAGTGCTACTGCGGCAAGTACAAGCGGGTGCGCTTCAAGGGCATCATCTGTGAGCGATGTGGCGTCGAGGTAACTCGCTCCAAGGTACGCCGCGAGCGGATGGGCCATATTGAGCTTGCCGCGCCGGTGACCCACATCTGGTACTTCAAGGGCGTCCCGTCGCGACTTGGCTACCTGCTGGACATCGCTCCGAAGGACTTGGAGAAGGTCATCTACTTCGCGGCGTACATGATCACCGCCGTTGATGAGGATGCCCGGCATCGTGACCTGTCCTCGCTAGAGGCCAAGATCGATGTCGAGCGCAAGCAGATTGAGGGTCGCCGGGACTCTGATATCGAGAACCGGATGAGGAAGCTCGAGGAGGATACTGCCGCGCTTGAGGCCGAGGGTGCCAAAGCCGACGCCAAGCGCAGGGTCCGCGAGGGTGCTGAGCGCGAGGTCAAGCAGCTGCGTGACCGCGCCCAGCGTGAACTCGATCGGCTCGATGCGGTATGGAATCGGTTCAAGAACCTCAAGGTGCAAGACCTCGAAGGTGACGAGGTGCTGTACCGGGAGATGAAGAATCGGTTCGGCAAGTACTTCTCAGGTTCCATGGGCGCTGACGCCATTCAGAAGCGCCTGGAGACCTTCGACCTGGAAGCAGAGGCGGCGGAGCTGCGCGAGACCATCCAGGTCGGCAAAGGCCAGCGGAAGACTCGTGCCTTGAAGCGGCTCAAGGTTGTCTCGGCGTTTCTGACGACCAAGAACAGCCCAACCGGCATGGTGCTGGACTGCGTTCCGGTCATCCCGCCGGACCTGCGCCCGATGGTGCAGCTCGACGGTGGCCGGTTCGCGACCTCGGACCTCAACGATCTGTACCGCCGTGTGATCAACCGCAATAACCGGCTGAAGCGGCTACTTGATCTTGGTGCGCCCGAGATCATTGTCAACAATGAGAAGCGGATGCTTCAGGAGGCCGTGGACTCGTTGTTCGACAACGGCCGCCGTGGCCGTCCGGTCACCGGGCCGGGCAACCGCCCGCTCAAGTCGATCTCCGACATGCTGAAGGGCAAGCAGGGTCGGTTCCGCCAGAACCTGCTCGGCAAGCGTGTCGACTACTCCGGCCGTTCGGTCATCGTGGTCGGCCCGCAGCTCAAGCTGCATCAGTGCGGCCTGCCCAAGGCCATGGCATTGGAGCTGTTCAAGCCGTTCGTGATGAAGCGGCTGGACGACCTCAACCATGCGCAGAACATCAAGTCCGCCAAGCGCATGGTGGAGCGTCAGCGCCCTGTGGTGTGGGACGTGCTCGAAGAGGTTATTTCTGAGCATCCTGTGCTGTTGAACCGTGCGCCGACGCTGCACCGGCTTGGCATCCAGGCATTCGAGCCGCAGCTCATCGAGGGCAAGGCCATCCAGATTCACCCGCTGGTCTGTACGGCGTTCAACGCCGACTTCGACGGCGATCAGATGGCCGTGCACCTGCCGCTGAGCGCAGAGGCCCAGGCTGAGGCCCGGATCTTGATGCTCTCGACCAACAACATCTTGAAGCCGGCCGACGGTCGGCCAGTGACCATGCCTACTCAAGACATGATCATCGGCACCTACTTCCTCACCATGCAGCGCGATGGCGCAGCCGGCGAGGGCAGGGCCTTCGGTTCGGTGGCCGAGGCTTTGATGGCCTTCGATCGAGGTGAGTTGTCGGTCCAGGCCAAGATCAAACTACGCCTTACCGACATCGTGCCGCCCATGGGCAAGACCTTGGCGTCCAACGGTTCGATCCTGCTGGAGACCACGCTCGGCCGCGCCCTGTTCAACGAGGCGCTGCCGGACGATTACGCGTACGCGGACTTCGAGGTGGGCAAGAAGCAGCTGGGACAGATCGTCAACGATCTTGCCGAGCGCTATCCGAAGGTGGAGGTAGCCCACTGCCTTGACCAGCTGAAAGACCTCGGCTTCCACTGGGCGACGCGTTCTGGAGTCACCGTCTCCATTGGAGACGTCAGCACCCCGGCTAATAAGGCCGAGATCCTGTCGGTCTACGAGGACCGCGCAAGCAAGATCGACAAGCAGTACGAGCGCGGCCTGATCACCGACGACGAGCGTCGCCAGGAGTTGATCGAGATCTGGACCGACGCGACATCTCGCCTCGGTACCGCGATGGAGAACAACTTCGACAAGACCAACCCGATCTACATGATGGTGCACTCCGGTGCTCGCGGAAACATGGTGCAGATGCGCCAGATCGCAGGGATGCGTGGTCTGGTGGTCAACCCGAAAGGTGAGATCATCGCGCGGCCGATCAAGTCCAATTTCCGTGAAGGACTGTCTGTGCTGGAGTACTTCATCTCCACGCATGGTGGGCGCAAAGGTCAGGCCGACACGGCGCTGCGTACCGCCGACTCGGGCTACCTGACCCGGCGACTGGTCGACGTCAGCCAGGATGTGATCATCCGCGAGGAGGACTGCGGCACCGAGCGCGGCCTCACCAAGACGATTGCCGCTGACGACGGTCACGGCAACCTCGTCCTCGACGAGCACGTGGAGACCGCTGTGTACGCACGGACGCTCGCCACCGATGTGCTCGCCCCGGACGGTGAAGTGTTGCTGAAGGCTGGAGTTGATCTTGGTGATGTCAACATCCGCCTGCTGATCGACAACGGAATTACCACGGTCAAGGTGCGTAGCGTGTTGACCTGTGAGGCGACGAGTGGCACCTGCGCGATGTGCTATGGGCGTTCACTGGCCAGCGGCAAGCTGGTCGATGTCGGTGAGGCTGTCGGCATCGTCGCGGCGCAGTCCATCGGTGAGCCGGGTACTCAGCTGACGATGCGGACCTTCCACACCGGTGGTGTCGCTGGTGATGACATCACGCAGGGTCTGCCGCGTGTGGTTGAGCTTTTCGAAGCGCGTCAGCCAAAAGGCAAGGCGCCCATCGCTGAGGCAACCGGCAGGGTGAAGATCGAGGACAGCGATCGGCTGAAGAAGATCATCATCACTCCGGATGACGGGTCCGACGTGGCGGAGTTCTCGGTATCCCGTCGGGCTCGACTACTGGTGGAGGACGGCGATCACGTCGAGGTCGGCCAGCAGCTGACCGCTGGCACGCCGGATCCTCAGGACGTGCTGCGGGTGCTCGGTGTCCGCCGAGTGCAGGAGCACCTGGTTGACGAGGTGCAGTCGGTCTACCGGACCCAGGGCGCCCCGATCCACGACAAGCACATCGAGATCATCATCCGGCAGATGTTGCGTCGGGTGACAGTGATCGAGTCCGGAGACTCCAACCTGCTTGCCGGTGACCTGGTTGATCGTCTCGCCTACGAGGCGGCGAACCGGCACGTGGTGGCCGAGGGCGGGACACCCGCATCAGGGCGTCCGGTCCTGATGGGGATCACGAAGGCATCGCTGGCCACGGAGTCGTGGCTCTCTGCGGCGTCCTTCCAGGAGACCACCAAGGTGCTGACCGACGCGGCAATCCACGCCAAGTCCGATTCGCTGGTGGGTCTTAAGGAGAACGTGATCTTGGGCAAGTTGATCCCGGCCGGTACCGGCCTGGAGCGGTACCGGAACATCCGGGTCGAGCCGACTCCGGAGGCCAAGGCCCAGGCGTACTCGATGGTCGGATACGACTCCTTCGACTACGACTTCGGTCAAGGATCGGGCGCTGCGGTGCCGCTAGAGGAATTTGATCTCGGCGACTACCGCTGAGATCGAGGTATGAGGGGCGGGGCTGGGATGGCCCCGCCCCTCATATTGTCCATAATCCGGTTCCTCACCCGGACACTGCCAGCTGTCAAGCGGAGTGGAGCGCTGTGGGCGGAGTGTTTGAGTGGCCTCAGCCCTAGACCGCTGCCTGTTGCAGATTGGCGAGGATGTCGTCCACTGTCTCTTCTGGCGTTTGGGTACTGCAGTCAAGCCAGTAGCCAATCTGCGCGCTCTCGCGGCGCAGCATCTCGTCGAGGGCTCCAGCGGACAAATGGACGTATCCGTTCTTGGTGCGTTGTTCCTCACGCCAGTCGAACGCAGACAAGCTGGGGGACAGGACAACGAGATAGCGCTCAGGTGAGGCAATGCGCTTGACGAAGTCAGCTAGATCTTTACCCAAGATCACGTCTTGAACGATGGCGTCGAAGCCGTCCTCAGCACAACGGTCAGCGGCCATTGCCGCCAAGTCATAGCGCAGATTGAGCTGCGCCAGTGCATCTGGGCTCGGATTTGGTGTCATATCTGCGCGGCCGCTGACCACCATCCTGCGGAACACATCGCCGTGGATATGAACCGACTTGGATAGCCGAATTGCCAACAGGTCGGCCACCGGTGACTTTCCTGCTGCCATCGCGCCGGTGATCACGATGACCCTGCCCCGAGCAGACATCACAGAAGGAAGTCTGTGGTGTCGCAGGCGCAAGAGCCAGCATTGACATTGCTTTTCGGTGAGTGTCGTCAGACTTGGACCGTCGTGGCTACCAAATCGCCATGATTCTCCTACTCAGCTTGCAGATTGGGTCATAGCTGGTAGCGGTGTCTCTTGATCTTGATGCGTCTGGAGCGGATCCCGCATTCACGACTTCCTCAGCTGTCGCGGACCTTGAATCGCTCCCTGGGAGCGACGTATGGGCAGCCGTCAAGGCTTCAGATATCGACGACTAGGGATCATCACTGCGGCCCGGGTGGCCGGCAAACAAGAAGCTCACCGCGACCGCGACACATGAGTCTTCCGAATGCGTTAGGCGCAACTGATGTGCTGCCATATGCCAAACGCACCGTTCGTCCGTCTTCGAGATTGATTTCACCCGTGAGCACTACGAGGACAGCGAAACCAGGGTCGAGCGTCGCTTCGCCGTTCAATGCGACGCGCTCCAGCCGGAAGTATCGGTCTGCCGCTTCTGGCAGGACGGACGAGCCGAATCCCGCCGGACGCGCAAGTTGGTGAATCTCCTCACTGCTTCGGCTTCGGCATTCGACTGCCTCCAGCGCTAGATCGAATCCGAGCCCGAGATGGCCGTCACGTTCGCCGTCCAATTCGAAGCCTTGCCACTCCAAGAGGATCGACAGGTCCTCGGGCTCCTGTAGCTCCACCAGGAACACATCTTCGCCGATCGCGTGCAGGACACCGGGCGGCACATAGACAATGTCGCCTCGTTTCACATCGACCCGGTGGAGCAGGTTGAGGAGCTCGTCGGTGTCTTGGCTCATGACCATCGGCTTGAGGTCGTCGACGGTCACGTCCTGCTTCAGACCCAGGTAGACCTCGCCTCCGTCAATGATGAACCAGGCCTCTGCCTTGCCATGCGCTCTGTGCAGGTGCTGAGCCGCGAACGAGACGTCCGGATGGGCATGAACCGGCAGGCGCTGGCCGGCATCTAACAACTTGACGAGTAGGCGCGTGTCGGCACCAAAGCGTTCGACGTGCGCACGTCCCAGCCAGGCTTCCGGGTGCTCTTCGATCGCGGCCCTCAAGGATCGACCGTCAGGAAGGGCGCTGAGGCCGAGGGACTCCTCGCCGGCGAGCGTCGTGGTAGACGCCACCCAGTCCTCTGGCTCGCGGTCGCCGCCGAGCGGCTGTCTCCGGAATTCCGTGATCTTGCGGCCGCCGCGGTAGAAGCGGTCCGGCGGACAGTTAGACGGAAGCGGGATTACGTCCACGAAGCTGTGCTCCTTCGTACGAGTGCGGCAAGGAAGCCGCCAACGAAAGAATCGCCGAGCCCGACGGTCGTGGGCTTGGCAACGTCAAGCCTGAAGCCAGGTACGCAGCGTACGACCGCCCCCATCCGCTCTTCGAGCGCGGTGGCGAACGCCATGGCCTCCGGGCGGACCGGCAAGGCACGAGTGAGCTCGTGCTGCTGGCCTGTGTAATCGTCGCCGTAGCAGTAACGAGTGGAGGCGATCACGATGCCATCGCGCAGCGCCTCCGCGTAGTTGCCGGCTGCCTCACCAAGTGCTACCGACCAATATTTCGTGTGCACCACCAGGGTCGGAACAGGGATGATGGCCTTCAATGTATTGAGGGCATGTTCCACATCGGTCGGGGACAGCAGGTCGACCGACCTGCCCAAGTCCGCCTCCATCTCGTCCTCGTTCAGGCTGTGCACGTCGATGGCATCGAGCAGCGCGCTGCGCACTCGGCTGCGGAAGGCGGGCCGATGGAAGGCGGCGTCCTCGTAGTAGACGAACGCGTCCGCCGGGAGTTGTTCCATGTGGCTTCTCAGCGTTGACAGGCGCTCGTCGAGCAGGTCCTCGTCTCGCATCGTGTTGAACCCCGAGATCAGGAAGATCCTGGCATCACGAAGCAGGGAGCCGAGCTGCTCGCTTAGCACCAGTGACGAATTGGCCGGGTCGTTGACATAGATCAGCCTGTTCGGGAATGGCGCACGTACGTCGGTGTCGTCGACCTGGACCCGGGTGTCCTGGTCGTACTGCACGATGATGTGCGGATAGAGCGTGTCTTGGCGGGCGCTGGAGATGTAGTCGCAGGACTCCGGCAGCAAGCGGCGAACATGATCGTTCGTGCTGACCAGGTGCAACGTGCAGGGCACCCCAAGCCTGCTCATCGCAAGTGCCGCCCGTACCGACGTGCCGCCCAGGCTTATCCGCCCAGGAAACCGGCTCGCGAATCCGCGCAGGGTCTCTAGGGAGGCCGCAAAGTGCTCGCCTCCTGCACCGCGCTTCATATGGGCCAGCACCGAGATGAGCAGATTGCGCTCATCAGTCACCGGCACGGACAAATCGAGCTCGCGGTCGCGAATCTGATACGCGATCGCGAGATGCTGCAGCGTCGCTGAGGACAACCTCAGCTCATAGTCGACGCAGCCCCCCAGGCCAAGCACGACACGTGAAGCCACGTCAGTACAGCGACGCCTTCCCGGCGGTATCGAAGAGGTCGATCTTCTGTGCGGCCACCACCTTCATCGCCTCGATGCAAGGTGGCTGGATGATGAGCGGCTCGCGAAGACTTTGATCGGACAGCACTTCCCGCATCTTCATGTGATACGCCACCTTGATATCACTCGAGATGTTGATCTTGTTGATCCCGAGTTTGACAGCCTCGGCGATCTCGTCGTCGGGGTTGTTCGAACCGCCGTGCAGTACCAGGGGGATATCGACCTTGTCCTTGATCAGCTTGAGCAGATCAAGCTTGAGCTCTGGCTTCATCGTCGTGGGGTAGATGCCATGGTAAGTGCCGATCGCAACAGCGAGGCTGTCTACCGCGGTGGACTCCACGAAGGCAAGCGCGTCGTCCGGATTGGTGTAGATGATGGTGTCGCTGCCGCCCTCAGCCTGGCTGTCCGTCTGGCCGATCGTGCCCAGCTCACCCTCCACTGAGAGTCCCACAGCGTGGGCAGCATGAACCACCTTCTTGGAGATGGCGATGTTTTCTTCGAACGGCAGCATCGAGCCGTCGATCATCACCGAGGTGAAGCCGCTACGTATCGCTGCCAGGATCTGCTCATAGCTCGCCCCATGATCCCAGTGGATTGCGATGGGCACGGAGGAACGGTGCGCTCGTTGCGTGACCGCGGTGATCATCTCCACACCGACGTGCTGCACCTCGTCAGGGTGAATACCAAGAATCACTGGGGCATGCTTCTCCTCGCTGATGTCGATGATGCCGAGGAACATCGCGTAATCGCTGATGTTGAAGGCGGGCACAGCGAAACTGTGTTCGTGTGCGATGTCCAAGATCACCTTGCCGGTTGTCAGCATTGCCTTTCCTCCTTTGACTGGTCGAAGTTGTGATCAGCTCTTGACGGCGCCGGATGTGAGCCCGCCGATGAACCGCCGTTGGAACAACAGGAACAAGATGAGCACCGGAATCGAGCCGAGGATGCTCATCGCCATCATCTGGTTCCACTCATATGAGTGCTGGCCCATCAGGAGCTGGATGCCTATGGGAACGGTTCGCATGTCGTCTGTCCTGGTCAGGGTCAGGGCGAAGAGGTATTCGTTCCAGGAGATCATGAACGTGTAGATACCGACCGCGATGAGGCCGGGAACCGAGATCGGCACCAGGATTCGCCACAGGGCTGTCCATCCGCTGCCCCCATCCACCTTGACGGATTCGTCAAGCTCGCGTGGCAAGGTGTTGAAGTAGGCCGTCGTCATGATGATCGCGTACGGCAGCGTGAACACCATGTGGGTGACGATCAGTCCCCCGTAGGTGTTGTACAGGCCGAGGGCCACGACGAGGCCGAAGTAGGGAATGATGAGTGTGATCGGCGGCACCGCCTGGACACTGACAATGGCGACATTGATGAACCGCTTGAGCCGGAATTCATAACGGCTGAAGCTATAGCCGGCGAGTATTCCGACGAGCAGCGTCAATGCCGTCACCCAGAGCGCCACAATGTAGCTGTTCACGAAGAACCTCAGCTGGGTCGGATCGGTCAGGATCTTCCAGTAGGCGTCGAACGAGAAGTTCTCTGTGATGAGCCGGGGAGGGACTTGGAATACCTCGCCATTCGTCTTGAACGATGTCGACAGCATCCAAACCACTGGGAAACCAGCGAAGACCGCGCCGATGCACAGTCCCACGATCACACCGATCTTCATGCCGAGACGTCGCCGCTGCATGCGAGTGCTCATCGTGATCACCTCTCCCTTAGCTGCCGCACATAGAAGAACGCCAAGATCATCGTGATGAGTAGGACGATCACAGCGCTCGCCGACGCGGTTGCGAACTCGTAACTGCTGAAGGCCTGCTTGTAGGTGTAGGTGCTCAGCATTTCCGTAACATTCAGTGGTCCGCCCCCGGTTGTCAGCCAAATGAGTGCGAACTGCTGGGATGTCCAGATCAGATCCAGCACGGCCATGCTGATCAGAACCGGTTTCAGCTGCGGGATCGTGATGTTGAAGAACTGCTGGATGGGGTTGGCGCCGTCTACAGCGGCTGCCTCGTAAAGATCGGATGAGATTCCCTGCAGCCCTGCGAGAAGGCTGATCATGAAGAACGGGTATCCGGACCAGATGTTGATGAAGGTCAGCGCCCACAACGCGGTGCTCGGCGAGGCGAGCCAGTTGACCTCAGTCTGGAGAATGCCGAGGCTCGTGAGGATGTAGTTGACCACACCGAACGGATCCAGCATGAGTCGCCAGACGACTGCCACCACTGCGATCGTGAATAGCCACGGCAGGATGTAGACAACGCGGAAGATGGCCTTGGTCAATCCACCCAACAAACCGGTGTTGAGCATCATCGCAAAGGCGAGTCCTAGGACGAGGTGGGCAATGGTGCTGACGGTGATGAAGAGGAAGGTGTTCTTGATTGCCGTCCAGAACACCGGGTCGGTGAGCACCTTGGTGTAATTTGCCAGGCCCGCGAAGACGGGGTTCTTCTCGACGATGACGTTGTCTTGAAACGAGTAGCTCACCACCATTGCGATGGGGATCACCAACAGGACAAAGATCAGGAGCACCGTCGGCGAGATATAGCCGTATGGAGCGAGACTCCTCAGGGCAAAAGGTCGTCTCCTGTCCCGTGCCGGAGATGTCGAGGTCTCCGCCTCCAGTGTCGCGGCTTCGGGTAAGACCGTGTGGTCGGTGTGCGCGGGTGCCATCGAGTATCTCCTTGGATAGGGGGCCGCACCGGCGATCCAGCGCGGCCCCACGGAGGTGAGGGAAGGCCTCAGATCACAGACGCCCAGGACTGTTGCGTCTTATTGAGAGCGTCGTCGACACTCTGCTTGTCAGTGAGCACGAGCTGGAGATTCTCATCGAAGGTACGCATCAGCTCTTCAGACTTCGGCAGCCCCACAAACTCGTTCGCGGGGTATCCCTTCTTGTAGATATCAAACGCCGTCTTGAACAGCGGATCACTCTTGCTGAAGTCCGGCTGCGCGGTGTTGTTGCCCGGGAAACCATTCGCCAATGTGCTCAGCTGGGCGTTCGCCTGCTGGCTCATCAAGAACTCGACCAGCTTGAACGCCTCCGCCTTGTGTTCGGACGAATCCGCGATCCCAATGCCCCATGACGCGTAAGGGAGTCCCCGCTTGCCGGTGTAGACTGTCCTCAGCTGGGATCGGCGCCACCGTGAAGTCCAGGTTGGGGCTGTTCTTCTTGATGAGATTGATGTGAGCCAGGGAGTCGATCATCATGCCGACTTGCCCGGCGGTGAACTTCTCTACCTTGTCCTGCTCTTTCATGGTCAGCGAACCAGGCGCGATGACGTCCGCATCGTTCAGGCTCTTGACATACTCAACAGTGCTCTTCACCGGAGGGCTGATGAGGTTGGGCTTGCCGTCTGGGGTGAGCATGCTCCCTCCAGATGCCCACAGCCACGACATCACGTCGTTTTGAATGCCGTTCGGTACTGCGGTGTCGAGTGGCAAGGCCCAGCCTTTGACGTTGCCGCCGAGCGCGCTGATCTTCTTTGCCGCATCGAGGAACTCTGCGCGGTTGGTTGGAACTGCCTTGACGCCTGCTTTCGACGACAGGTCCTTGTTCACGAAGAGCGGGTAGACGAAGTTGACCACGGGAATCATGTAGGTCTTCCCGTCCACCTTGACCTGGCTGGCCAGCTGGCTTTCGTCAAACTTCGCCTCCGCCATAAGCGCGGACAGGTCGGTAATAGCGCCCTGCTTGGCGAAATCATTCACCCATGCACCGTCTAGCCCCACGACGTCGGGCAGAGTCTTCGATGCCGCCCCGGATACCAGTTGCTGCTTGGTCGACGCGTATGGAGCGCTTAACAGCTTCGACTTTGATGTTCGGGTTCTGGGACTCGAACTGCGTCATGAGCTCCTGGAATGAGCCTTCTGGTAGCTCCGGTGCCCACCACTGCGCGAATTCCAGCGTGACGGGTCCTCCTTGCTCGCTTGAGCCGGCGGATCCCTCGCCACTGCCAGTGCCACAACCCACAGCTGCGACCGCCAGCATCGCCGCTGCGGCTACTCCAAGTAGCCGCCTCAGGCGGCTCTGGACCCTGGTGCTGCCTCCAGTCATGTCTTCTCCTTTGTCTTCCCCATGGCGTGCAGGTCTGCGCGATTCTAACGTGCGCTCTTGAACAAGCGCAAGGCGTAATACCGCAATATCAATTACAAATCGGCATACATTTGCGTAAAACCGCAATCAGTCGCTCTTCAGAGACGATCATCCGCGACGAAGCGCCCGACCTGAGGCCTGCCATGAAGAATCAGGGCAAGTCTTGCGATTTATGCTGTACTCTGCTGATCTAACTAGCCAGGATGCAGCGATCGTGCGTGGGTGCTGCAGAGTGCCGCAAGACAGAGGAGCCGACCGTGAATGTGAGCGTTGACACTGAGGACAGGCCCCGTCACCTGCCTGCGGGACGGAAGGCCCAACTGGCGGCGTACGTGGCAGAGGCAGGACAAGTGACCGTCGGAATACTTGCGGAGCGCTTCGGCGTGTCCATCGACACGATCCGCCGGGACCTGGACCAGCTCAGCGCCGAAGGTGTCCTCGTCCGTACCTACGGCGGGGCGGTCAGCCTCTCGACGGTTTCCCGCGTCGACAGGGCAGTAGATGTTCGGCTCGGTCTGCAGGAAGCTGAGAAGGAGAAGATTGCGGCGCTTGCTGCATCGTTGGTCGACGATGGCTCCACCATCTTGATCAATGGAGGCACCACCACACTCGCCCTCGCCCGGCACCTCCGCCATCACCGGGATCTCACAATCGCTACGAACAATCTGCTTGTACCGCATGCATTGTCGCCGTCCGTCATCCGGGACCTGTACGTGTTCGGCGGTGCAGTCCGCTCGATCACGCAAGCCACCATCGGGCCTGTAACCCTCCGGGCGGCAGGCGGTACCGAGCTCGACATCCGCTGCGATCTGGCATTAATCGGGGTCGGTGCCGTTTCAGTTGACGCCGGTTACTCAACGAGCAACCTGGGAGAGGCGGGCATGATGCGAGAAATGATGTCTCGAGCTGCACGCGTCGCGATCTTGGCAGACTCCTCGAAGTTCGGTCGCCAGTTTTTTGCCCAGGTGTCCGAGCTCGGCAGCGCCGACTACCTCATCACAGACTCGAGCCCACCACCTGATCTCCTCGACGCGCTGTCGGAGAGCGATGTCCAGGTCATAACCCCTCAAACAGCGTCATCGCACGATTGAGCCTGAGCGCTGGAAAATCGTGCCGCAGGACGGAGGAGGGGCGAGCGGAGGTGTTCTTCCCGCTGCGAGCGACGACGACGCCGGCGGCAATCCAGCGAACATCGCAGCGAGCGGAGCGAGCAATCGAATACAGCGCGATTGTGCGAGCAGCTGAAAAGATTGCGCGCGTGAGTCTCCGTGAACTATTCCTTCCCGTGCTGGGTAACTGGACAGGTCTCGAGCAGCAGGTCGCGTCCGCCTGGGGTCCAGCCATTACCGCGCGAGCGATGATCGTCTTCAAGCTGGATGTCGGTGATCAGGTCGTTGTGCAGGACTACCGGCGGGTGAGAGCTGATCACAAGGAGTTCTCCGGGCATGGCGTGTTCATGATCGACAGAACCGATGGGGGTCCTCCAACTCTGCGGATGCCTATCCTTTGGTGGTTCTTCGACTCAGAGGGCGATCCGCCGCAGCCGGCGCGCGGCAGCTGGCATCAAGACGAACTGATCTTGGAGAAGATCACGCCACGGGGAGTCGCCGAGCATCGTTTCGCAGTCGTCGGCGGACAACTCAACTATCGGATTCGCTTAGGGCTGGGCGAAGCCGCCGAGTTGGAGGATTTTCTCAGCGGAAGCTACCGACGCATCAGCGGGCACTGATACTCGTAGCCGCCTTTCCCGGAGATTCAGACAGCGCAAGTGAACGTGAGCTGATATCCGCCGGACGCATCGCCAGTGACGGTAGGGATCTGCAGGTCGTACCCATCGCGGAAGACATTGTCGGTATCCAAGCTGACGCGTTTCAGATTGCTGCGGCTCTGTTCATAGCCGCCCGTCGCATAGACCGCCTGGCAGGTGGCCTCAGGTAGCGCCATCTGCGATGTGGCGATCTTGTTCGCGCTGTTTGTGGCCTTGGCCAGGCTCGGGTACACCTCGAAGTGGATGTGTGGCCAGCGGCCCGAGTAGCAGGCGGGGAAGATCGTGGTAAACCTCACCTGGCCGCGGTTATCGGTCTCCTGGACTCCGCGCAGGTAGTTCTCACCGGTCGCGCCTTGGGAGTAGAGGGAGTATCTGCCTTCGCGGTCGCAGTGCCAGACGTAGACAGCGCCGCCGGACAGAGGCGATTTGTTCTTGGCGAAGTCGTTGATGGTCATCGTGATGTTGAGCGGCACGCCTTCGGCCCGAGTGGTGCTGGATCCGAAGCTCGAGGTGATGTCGCTGCGAACGATGCCGCTCTGGTTCAGCACGTTCGCACCATTTGAACCGTCGCCCGGGAAGGGGCCGCCAGTCTCCTCGGGAAGCTCGCCGTTCGCGGTGTCGCTGGTTTCCGAACCACTACCTGGCCCGCCTCCGGGTGGTCGGCCGCCAGATGGGGAGTTCGTGTCGGCAGTGCTGGTGTCGCTCGTGCACGCTCCAAGCGTGATCAGGCCCGCGCCCGCGAGACCAACGCCGGCAACTAGCTTGAGCATGCCGCGCCGGTGCAGGAGCCGTGGGAGGTCATAGTCGAGGCCGCGATCATGGTTCTCCAGATCAGTTTCGCGATGGTTGACACGCATCATGATCAACTCTTCCTGAATCGGAATTCGCTTGGCTGGGCGACTGCGGTCCAGGCTAGAGCCGCGACACAGCTCGGCCAGACCAAATTTGGTCCATTCATACGGCAAGCACAGCTGCTCACAGCACGTACACAGTGCTCCTGATCCTCGCCCGCCGCATAGCCATGCTGGAGCAGAATGTGCCCGTGGCCAAGATGGACGTACGAGAGGGAACCTTCAGCGGCGGCTTGCCATACCTCGTGTTGGGTTCGGGTGAGCCGCTGGTCTACCTGAGCGGATTCACGCTAGATCACCGAAACCCGAGGCCCGGCCTAGAACGAACGGTTGCGCTTCGAACGCTGACTCCGCTGGCAAGAGCAGGCTTCGAGGTCTATTTCACCAACCGCTGGCCGGGAATGGCGGCCAATACCACGTTCGCCGACGTGGCCGAGCGGCATGCCGAGGCAATTCGCCACCACTTCGGCGGGCCGGTGGATGTGCTGGGGGCCAGCACCGGCGGATCTCTGGCGCTCCAGCTGATTGCAGACCGCCCCGATGTGGTGCGCAAGGCGGTGGTCGCGAGCGCTGCATACGCGCTCGGCCCGGTTGGCAAGGAGCAGCAGCTGAAACTGTTGCATGCGATCGAAGAGACCGGCCGGTATCCAGCCCAGGCCGTTTTGGACACAATGTCAGGGAAGCTCCGGTCGCGGTGGCTTCGGGCGCTGCTGACGCCGGTCGCGCTTTTGGCCGCGAAGCGGATCACGATCAAGAATCCGGCGGACACGATCGCCATGCTGCGGGCCGAGGACGCCTTCGATGTACGCGACCGGCTCGCGGATATCCAGACTGAGACACTGGTGATCTGTGGCGCACAAGACCCCTACTGGACGCTAGAAATGTTTGCGGAGACGGCTTTTCGACTGCCGCGCGGGAAGCTGATCATCTATCGCAACCGTGGCCACGCGCTCGTGATTGCTCCCGAGTTCTTCCGAGACGTCACGGCATTTCTCCGCAATACCGCGGCGCCTTGAGCAGCTTGTAGCCTGACACGGTGGCAAGAGTCGACTCAGTCAACCTCGGCCACCCGCGACCCAACCCCCACAAGGACACCGGGTGGACGGGTATCGGTAAGCAGTCGACCCTTGAACCGGTAAAGGTGCGCGGGCCAGGGCCTAAGTCCATCGGTCTGGGGAGCGGGCTGGTCGGGGACTTCATCGGCGACGGAAAGCACCATGGTGGTGACGAGCAGGCCGTCTACGCCTTCCAGCGCGAGGATCTCGACGAGTGGCAGCGCAGATTAGGGCGGGAGCTGCCAAACGGTTTTTTCGGTGAGAACCTCACCACCGTCGGCCTTGAGATCAACGATGCGCTGATCGGTGAGCGGTGGCAGGTTGGGCAGGAGGTCGTTCTCCAGGTGACTGCGCCACGGATTCCCTGTTCGACCTTCCGCGGTTGGATGGGGGAGAAGGGCTGGGCGAAGACCTTCACCGCGGCCGGTCGGCCGGGCGCCTATTTGAGCGTGGTCGTCCCCGGCACGATCATGACCGGCGATCCGATCGAGGTTATCCAGCAGCCCAGTCATGACGTGAGCATTGCGCTGGTTTTCCGGGCGACGACGACTGAACGTGATCTGTTGCCGCGGCTGCTGGCTGCTGAGGCTTACCTCGATGATGGAACGATCGAGATGGTGCGCAGGCGTGAGGTCTTCCTGCTGGACTAGCGGCCGCGTGGCGAGGTCGGTCTCCGGCCTTGTCAGCCGGGGAATAGAAGTGGCTTCTGCAGTGCTAATAATGAGAGTCAAGTCGTGGCGCCCCGAGGTTTTTGACCCCGGCATGGGCAACGGATAGCCTTGATCCTTGGTGCTCGGGCTTGCCCGACACTTTGTGCGTGCCCGAATGTCTAGTGCCGGCGGTGTTCGCACGCTGACCCGGCGGGACTCCCGAAGGGTCGCCAGCCACTCAACATGAAAGAAAAGAGATACAACGCGGTGCCCACAATTCAGCAGTTGGTCCGCAAGGGCCGCGAGGACAAGGTGAGCAAGACCAAGACGCCTGCTCTCAAAGGTTCGCCTCAGCGTCGGGGCGTCTGCACCCGCGTGTATACGACGACGCCGAAGAAGCCGAACTCGGCGCTGCGGAAGGTCGCCCGTGTTCGGCTGTCTTCCGGGGTCGAGGTCACCGCATACATCCCCGGTGTTGGCCACAACTTGCAGGAGCACTCGATGGTGCTGGTCCGCGGGGGGCGCGTGAAGGATCTGCCCGGTGTTCGATACAAGATCATTCGTGGCTCCCTGGACACCCAAGGTGTGAAGAACCGCAAGCAGGCACGCAGCCGTTACGGCGCGAAGAAGGAGAAGTAATGCCTCGCAAGGGCCCGGCCCCTAGGCGCCCGGTGATTGCCGACCCCGTCTACGGATCGCCGCTGGTCAGCCAGCTGGTCAGCAAGATCTTGTGGAACGGGAAGAAGACAGTTGCGCAGAGCATCGTCTACAGCGCGATGGAGGGCACCCGGACCAAGACCGGCGTGGACCCGGTCCAGACGCTGAAGCGCGCGCTGGACAACGTCCGGCCTTCGCTCGAGGTCAAGAGCCGTCGCGTCGGCGGCGCAACGTACCAGGTGCCGGTCGAAGTCAAGCCCGCCCGCGCGACCACGCTGGCTATGCGCTGGCTGGTGCACTTCGCCCGGCAGCGCCGCGAGAAGACTATGGCCGATCGGCTGATGAACGAGATCCTCGACGCCTCGAACGGCCTCGGCGCTACTGTCAAGCGCCGCGAGGACACCCACAAGATGGCTGAGGCGAACAAGGCCTTCGCCCACTACCGCTGGTAATTACGGCGACTTGTCAGAACCCAGCTGCGCTATCGCGCACTCAGTTCTGACAACTCAGAGAGATCCACATGGCTGTCGACATCAAGACCGACCTGTCCAAGGTCCGCAATATCGGGATCATGGCCCACATCGACGCGGGCAAGACCACCACGACCGAGCGCATCCTTTTCTACACCGGAATCAACTACAAGATCGGTGAGGTGCACGAGGGCGCGGCCACCATGGACTGGATGGAGCAGGAGCAGGAGCGGGGGATTACGATCACCTCCGCCGCTACGACGTGCCATTGGAAAGATCACCAGATCAACATCATCGACACTCCCGGGCACGTTGATTTCACTATCGAGGTGGAACGTTCGTTGCGGGTGCTCGATGGAGCCGTGGCCGTCTTCGATGGAGTGGCAGGCGTGGAGCCACAAAGCCAGACTGTGTGGCGTCAGGCTGACCGCTACCGTGTGCCACGGATCTGCTTTGTCAACAAACTCGACCGTACCGGCGCGAGCTTCGAGTACTGCGTAGAGACGATCAAGAACCGGCTCAACGCCATACCGGCTGTGGTGCAGCTGCCGATCGGCTCCGAGGCGGACTTCATCGGCGTCATCGACCTGATCAAGATGCGCGCCCTCACGTGGCGCGGTGAGACGCGGATTGGTGAGGACTACGCAGTCGAAGAGATTCCCGCCGAACTTGTTGATCAGGCGCAGGATGCACGCCATGCACTGATCGAGCTGGTTGCCGATCACGATGATCACATGATGGAGGCCTTCCTGACCGACGAGGACTCGATCACTCCGGAGCTCCTGCAGGATTCGATCCGGCGTGCCGTGCTTGCCTCGAAGATCACCGCCGTACTCTGTGGCAGCGCCTTCAAGAACAAAGGCGTGCAGCCGTTGCTGGACGCCGTCATCGCCTACCTGCCGTCCCCGCTCGATGTCCCTGCCATCATCGGGTTCAAGCCGGGCGATGAGTCAGTCACGATCGAGCGGCACCCCAACGACGCGGATCCTTTCGCTGCCCTGGCGTACAAGATCGCGGCCGACCCGCACCTAGGCCGGCTGACGTATATCCGCCTCTACTCAGGCAAGCTCGAGGCTGGCTCAACGGTGCTGAACGCGACCAAGGGCCGCCGGGAACGGATCGGCAAGATCTATCAAATGCATGCCAACAAGCGGCAAGAGATCTCGTCCGTCGGTGCCGGTCAGATCGTTGCCGTCATGGGTCTCAAGGACACCACTACCGGCGAAACGCTGTGCGACATAGCAAAGCCGATCGTGTTGGAGTCCATGGACTTCCCAGCGCCAGTGATCGAACAAGCCATCGAGCCAAAGACCAAGTCCGATCAGGAAAAGCTCGGAATGGCGATCCAACGACTGGCCGAGGAGGATCCGACGTTCCGCGTGCACACCGACGACGAGACGGGGCAGACGATCATTGCCGGAATGGGTGAGCTGCACCTTGAGATCTTGATCGATCGGATGAAGCGTGAGTTCCGGGTCGGGGCCAACATCGGTAGGCCGCAGGTGGCTTATCGCGAGACGCTGCGCAGACCCGTCGAAAAAGTCGAGTACACCCACAAGAAGCAGTCGGGTGGCTCCGGCCAGTACGGCAAGGTGATGATCAACGTCGCGCCGCAGCCAGCTGGCTCCGGCTATGAGTTTGTCAACCAGATCACCGGTGGTCGCATCCCCAAGGAGTACATCCCGGCCGTCGACGAAGGCATCCAGGACGCCATGCAATTTGGCGTGCTGGCCGGCTATCCGGTGGACGACGTGAAGGTCACACTGGTCGACGGTGCCTATCACGATGTCGACTCCTCTGAGCTGGCCTTCCGGATCGCCGGATCGATGGTGTTCAAGGAGGCCGCACGCCGTGCGGATCCAGCGCTACTGGAGCCGGTGATGGCAGTCGAGGTGACCACTCCGGAGGCCTACCTCGGCACGGTGATCGGTGATCTCAACGCGCGGCGTGGCCACGTTCAGGCGATGAACGACATGCATGGCAACAAAGTCGTGCAAGCGCTCGTGCCACTGTCAGAGATGTTCGGCTACGTCGGCGACCTACGGTCCAAGACCTCGGGTCAGGCCTCGTACTCTATGGAGTTCCACTCCTATGCCGAGACCCCGAAGAACATCGCCGAGGAGATCATTCAGAAGGCACGAGGGGAATGACATCAACCACGACGATTCCGTTTGACCTGAGCGGAATCGTCCACAAAACTTAGGCCGGGTCAAAATCGGGCCGGCTGGCCAGTAACCCAAGCAAAACGCCGCCTCGCGACCAGCGTGGCGAACATCCAGGAGGAGCCTCAGTGGCAAAGGCGAAGTTCGAGCGGACAAAGCCGCACGTCAACATTGGCACCATCGGGCACATCGATCACGGAAAGACCACACTGACCGCGGCGATCACCAAGGTGCTGCACGACAAGTTCCCGACCCTCAACCAAGTGTCGGCGTTCGAGCAGATCGACAAGGCGCCCGAGGAGCGTCAGCGCGGAATCACGATCTCCATTGCGCATGTGGAGTACCAGACCGAGAAGCGGCATTACGCGCACGTTGACTGTCCGGGCCACGCTGACTACATCAAGAACATGATCACCGGTGCGGCACAGATGGACGGTGCCATTCTGGTCGTCGCCGCGACCGACGGTCCTATGCCGCAGACCCGTGAGCACGTCCTGCTGGCTCGCCAGGTCGGCGTCCCGGCGATCGTGGTGGCGCTGAACAAGTGCGACATGGTTGACGATGACGAGATCTTGGAGCTGGTCGAGCTGGAGGTTCGCGAGCTGCTCACCGAGTACGAATTCCCGGGCGACGACCTTCCGGTTATCCGGGTCGCAGCCCTTCCGGCACTGAACGGCGACGCCAAGTGGAGCGACGCCGTCATGGAGCTGATGGATGAGGTGGACAACTACATCCCCCAGCCAATCCGGGAGGTCGACAAGCCATTCCTGATGCCGGTCGAGGATGTCTTTACGATCACCGGTCGCGGCACTGTGGTCACCGGCCGCATCGAGCGCGGAGTGATCAAGGTCATGGAGACCGTCGACATCATCGGCATCCGCGATATCAAGCAGACCACCACGGTTACCGGTGTGGAGATGTTCCGCAAGCTCCTTGATGAGGGTCAGGCGGGCGAGAACGTGGGCCTGCTGCTCCGTGGCACCAAGCGTGAGGACGTCGAGCGCGGCATGGTCGTGATCAAGCCGGGCACAACCACTCCGCATACCGACTTCGAGGCTCGCGTCTACATCCTCTCCAAGGAGGAGGGCGGCCGCCATACGCCGTTCTTCAACAACTACCGTCCGCAGTTCTACTTCCGTACCACTGACGTGACTGGTGTAGTCAACCTTCCGGAGGGAACCGACATGGTGATGCCGGGCGACAACACGGATATGTCTGTGCAGCTCATCCAGCCGATTGCCATGGAGGAAGAGCTGAAGTTTGCTATCCGTGAGGGCGGCCGCACGGTTGGCGCCGGCCGTGTAACGAAGATCATCAAGTAGTCGTCGCACTCACTTTCTGATCTGATCAAGGACGACCCCGGACTTCTCCAGATGTCCGGGGTCGACTGGATTGTGCATCACGGTTGGGTCCGAGACGACGAACGCGCCCCCCTTTCATGGTTTGGCCCCTGATCCATCGCGTCATAAGACGGGAGTTAGATGGGTCACAGCTGTGATCATCCAATTCAGCTTTGACTCTTAGGAGGTCATCGTGCCAGGCACCGTCGCTCGCGTCACCGAGATCAGCGCCAAGTCCGACACCAGTTTCGAAGACGCCGTGAAGGTTGGCCTAGAGCGGGCCAACTCGACGCTTCGTGGCGTGACATCGGCCTGGGTCAAGGAGCAGTCGGTCGACGTGAAGGACGGTGCCATTGCCGCCTACCGCGTCAATCTGCTTGTCACCTTCGTCCTCGAGTAAAGAAACCTCGAGTAGCGAATTACCGCTCACCGGGGCGCGAGCAGCGCGACCGGGTATGAGGTCAGCAGATCTTCGACTGCAATTGTTCCGCTCCAGCGCCGGCCCGTTAGCACATCGACGTGTGGGGCCGAGATTTCAACAGTGGTCTCACGCCAGCCTCCGGCGGCAGCGAGTCCGATGGGCAGTCGAGTCGCCAGCGTAATGGCCCCGCCGCGGTCGAACCCGATCAGGTGATCATGTGCTGGACCGCTGGCCTCGATTGCCCGGTACTCAGTGAAACAGTCAGGCCGGTCGCGGCGCAGCCGGAGAGCCTGCCGCGTCATCCAGAGTTTGGCCGTCCCGGTCTTGTCGATGCCGGGCGGAGCATCGCCGAGCGATTCCAGCAGCCGCACACGGTCAGCGAAGTCGACCGGTCGCCGGTTGTCCGGATCGACCAGCGAGTCATCCCAAAGCTCGCTGCCCTGATAGACGTCCGGCACCCCAGGCATGGTCAACTGAACGAGCTTCTGGCCAAGCGAGTTGGACCAGCCGGGGGCCGTGATGAGCGCGTCGAGCTGGTCCCATCCGCCGCGCAGCCGCAGATCGTCGTATGCGATGTCGACAGCCGCATGAACCGCGGCTTCGTACGACTCGTCTGGCGCGGTCCAGCTTGTGTCTTCGCTAGCCTCGCGCATCGCCTTCTCGGCGTACGCGTACATGCGCGCCGGCTCGATCGGCCCGGTGCCTACTAGCGTCTGCGCGAGTAAGTACCCGAAACGAAGGTTCGGAATCCTGGCCGCGCTCAAGAACAGCTCCGCGAAGCCTGCCCAAGCGTCGGGAATCTCCGACAGGGCCGCCAGCCGAGCTCGCACGTCCTCGCCCCGCTTGGTGTCGTGGGTCGACAGCCCGGTCATGGAGGCGGGCTGCCGACTCTGCCTCGATGCCTGGAGCGTATGGAAATCCTGCAGCGGAATGCCGAACCGATCCGGATCACCGCCGACCTCATTGAGCGCGACAAAGCGCGAGTACCGGTAGTAGGCGGTGTCCTCAACACCTTTCGCCATCGCCGCGCTGCTCAACTGCTGCATGCGCAGCGCCAGATCGTCACCATGATCATGGAGTCGAGGACTGAGTTGATCAATGGCGGCGGCCAGGTCGGGACGCCGTCGCGTGGCCGTCGCGAGTGCCTGATCAAGATCAGCAACACCTTCGGGCAGATACGAGCGGTAAACCTTGAATGCAATCGCCACCTCGGCGAGTGCTGGTCCCGCATTGGGAATCTCAGGGGCCAATGCCGCCATCCGTCGCACCTCGGCAGGGAGCAGAGTGTTCACGACCAGGCGCTTGCCGGCCTCGATGTGATCAACGATCGAGGCCTGGTCCCCGGTCAGTTGCTGGTAGAGGGCCGTGAACTCTGGTTCATGATCATGGTCGATGAAGACCCCATTCACCTCGCGCATCGCGTCGTATCCGGTGGTACCGGCAACCGGCCACGTCTTCGGCAGCTCCTCGCCCGGCTCAAAGATCTTCTCCACGGTGATCCATTGCTCCGAGGCAAACGATCGCAGCCGGTGCAGGTAGCCGAGTGGATCGCGCAGGCCGTCGGGGTGGTCGATGCGCAGCCCCGCCACGCCGGCCGCGCACCAATCGCGGATGAGTGCGTGCGTGGCCGAGAAGACCTCGGGATCCTCGACACGCACCCCCGCAAGTGTGGTGATGGCAAAGAATCGGCGGTAGTTGATTTCGCTGTTGCCGCGTGAATAGTCGACGAGCTGGTAGTGCTGCCGGTCGTGCACCACCTCCGCGTCGTCGCCGTCTGACCAGCTCCCTGGGGCGAGTGGAAAGCGGTGCTCGAAATAGCGCAACTCGCCGGCTACCACGGTCAACTGCGGATCAACACCCAGGATGGGGACAACGATTCTGCCCCGGCTCCAGTCAATGTCGAACCAGGACGCGTACGGCGACTCCGGGCCCAGCCGCAACACGTCCCACCAGGCCGGATTCTCGATCGGACGTTCGATGCCGAGATGGTTCGGCACGATGTCGATGATCACGCTCAACCCAGCGGACCGGGCGCTGCTCATGAGCCGTTCCAGCGCCTCCGGCCCGCCCCGATCTTGATCGACACGGAAGACATCGGTGGTGTCGTAACCATGATCAGAGCCGATCGTCGACTGCAGAATCGGTGAGAGGTAGACGGCTCCCACGCCGAGCTCATTGAGGTAGCCGGTGAGTTGGGCCGCATCGTCCAGCGTGAATCTGCGGTTGACCTGCAACCGGTACGTCGAGGAGGGAATCGTCACCGGTCGACCTTACTCAATCTCTCGCTACCTCCGCGCTGAGCGAAGCGAAGCCAAATTACAGCATGATGACGAAGCCGCTACGGCGCGGGTCAGCCCCTCCACCCAGCGGACTAAGTGCCGACACCCCCCCGAAGTAAGGGTCCCGGTGATCAGCGATCGCGGTCTTGTAGCCCTCAGCCTCCAGAGATCGGATCACCTGTGAAAAGAAGCCCGGCTCCAGCCTGACGAGGTCGGGCAGCGCGTTGAGTCGAGGAGCGTCGATGGCTTCCTGCGGGGCAGCGCCGCGCAGCATCCGCAAGACGCATTGCACCAGTGCGGGACGGATCCGGCCGCCACCTGCAGCGCCGGCAATGGCGGCGATCTGTCCATGATCATCCAGTGCGATCAAGGGTGACATCATCGAGCCCATTCGGACGCCAGGGTGCACCAGCCCGCGAACCAGTTCTCCTTCGCCCAACATCGAATTGAGGTGAACCCCATAGCCGGGCACCCATACTCCGGAGCCAAGACCAAGGCTGGTTGTGATCACGCAACCGTTGCCGTGCTCGTCGACGGCGACGATGTTGGTCGTCTCGGCACGCTTGCTCGGAGCGCGCAAGGCGTCGATCAGGGCTGCCGCGGAGTGAGCATCCGTGGTCGGATCATCATGTACCGCCGGCGCCACACGCTCCATGGTGCCGAGCAGATCATCAAGATCATTACCTCGAGCATGGACGGTGAAGTCGTTCACCCGAACCGATCGCGGCTTCGACTCAATCACGTGGTAGGCGTCGAGGTCCTCCTGGCTGAGGGCGCCTCCGTTCGAGACGGCGACGACGAGTGCGTCGGCGTACGCACCGTGATAGAACGCGCGCGGATCCCGGAGCATCAGCTCGTACGCCCGGTGATGATCAGGATGCCGCAACGGATCCCCGGCTTGCAGGTAGGAGCCGTCAGGACGCTGGTAGACCTCAACACCGTCCCCGACACACATCGCAGCGGCAACCCGGGGGAGCACCTGAGCGTGCATCGAGGGGAAGGGCGTGCCGTAGGACGCCTCCCGCCCTGGTGCGGTGATGGTCGCCCAGGAAAGTCGGCCCCACCGCTGCCACAGGTAGTGCGCTCCGGCGGGGATCCCGGGCACGGCAACCGTGGCCGGCCCGATCTCGTACGGTACGTGCTGGCCGATGAAGATCACTTCAATCGCCGTGGCAGGTATTGGCCGCTTGCCGCCAAGACCGGGGACGCTGACGAAGAAGTCCAAACAACGCACCTGGGTGGTCGCGGCATCGTAGACCGTCGCGAACCCGCCACCACCGAGTCCAGTGAAGATCGTCTCCGCGGCGCAGCTGACCAGCATCATCGTGACGGCGGCGTCAACCGCGCTGCCGCCGCGGGAGAGTATGTCAGCCCCTGCCTGCGCGGTCGATGGGTGCCCGGCAGCGACGCCAGCGCGAATCCTCATCGCAGCCCCCGTTTCTCACCCGTGCGAGCCTAGTGGTCGCACGCCTCCAAAAGCGATGATGGCGCATCGCCGGAAGCATTCCCGGCTGGCATCGGCTTCGGCTGAGAAGCTGAACCCATCGGGCTCGTTGGTCGTCTGAGTGGGTGATGAAGACCTTGGTGACGCCGCTGCCGCGAACAAGCAGGCGAAGCAGTTCGGAGTACTGGCTGCTTGCCGCAACTGGGCCGGTGTTGCTCGGGTCCGCGCTCTTAGGTTGGCAGCTCAGCTGGCTGTCCGCTTCTACCGCGACGTTCTGCTTCCTCCTGCTTGCCGCTTTGGTTGCCAGGCATTCCCGTGCCAGAAGCTTCGGTATCGCCGACGTGGTCACGCTGTCACGAGGGCTGGGCGTCTGTTTTCTTGCCGGCCTGGCGCTGCAGGCGTTGGCCGGCGGCCTCGCAAAACACGGAGTGCTAACCATGATCATCATGGGTACACTGTGCCTGACACTCGACGGTCTGGATGGTCGAGTCGCGCGAGCCAGGGGAGAGGCCAGTGCCTTTGGAGCGCGATTCGATGTGGAGACAGATGCAGCAATGCTGGTGGTGCTCAGTCTGGCTGTCGCAGCACTCGGGATCGCGGGCTGGTGGGTGCTTGCCATCGGCGGGATGCGATATGGCTATGTTGCAACGTCTCTCGTAGTGCCTGCTTTACGTACCCCACTGCCATACCGATATTCCGGGAAGGTCGTCGCGGTCATCCAAGCGGTCGCCCTGCTTGCCGCATTGACATTCAGGCTGACCCATGGCGGGCACAGGTTGTCAGGCACGTTCTTGCTGGCTGCGCTCGTATTCTTGTGTTGGTCCTTCGGTCGTAGCGTCATCTGGCAGCTGCGCCACTCCTGAGTAGCCAGCCGGCTTGCCTCTGCCGGTTGCCCGGGGACCGGGTACCGTGGGCCGGACTGTGATTCGCTCTGCGAGCGTCGGTATCGCGCGCCTGCCGTGCTGAGGAGGAGCGAGCGGAGGCGTCTTTCCTCCGTGAGCGACGACGAAGTAGGCGGGTCTATAGCGCGATGCGCGAGCAGAGCCTCAATTAGCTGGAGAAACCATGAAGGCCCTGAAGATTCTTGGGATCGTGTTCGGGATCTTGCTCTTGCTGACCGCCGGTGGGTTGGCTGTCGGCTCGGTCGCTGCCAGCAAGGGCCAAGCCGCACTTGATGACGAGCTGGCCAAGACCGGCTATGCCGGCCCCGTCGATGGGACGGTGCAGTCTGTTGATCAGACCAGTCCGGTGATCGTCACGGTCACCTATACCGACACTCAGGGCAAAACGCAGACCGGCCAAGGCACAGTCGCCGGTGGCCGGCCACCGCAGGTCGGCGACACCGTGTCGACCTACTACAGCACGAGTGACCCGAGGCA
This sequence comes from uncultured Actinomycetota bacterium, assembly GCA_963734005.1. Classification (GTDB taxonomy): domain Bacteria; phylum Actinomycetota; class Actinomycetes; order Propionibacteriales; family Propionibacteriaceae; genus Microlunatus. The sequence goes on along the minus strand of CAVTFS010000016.1, from coordinate 41,195 downwards.
GGTCGTGGTGGTCAACGTGCCCGGCATCGGTGATCTGAGTGGGATCGCCAACACCTTGAGGACCGCCGCGATCATCTGCCTGATCGTGGGCAGTCTGCTGCTACTGGCAGGTGTTCTCGGGTTGGCGCTAGGCAAGAAGCAGCCAGCTCCCCTCGCGCCAGCGCCGGGGTACCCGGCTGGTCCCCCGCAGCAGGCGCCGCCCGGATATCCGAGCCAGCCATATCCACCGCAGCAGCCGCCGGGTCAGCAGTACCCGCCCCAGCCGCCGGGTCAGCAGTACCCGCCCAGCCGCCCGGTGAGCAGTACCCGGCCCAGCCGCCCGGTCAGCAGTACCCGCCTCAACCGCCCGGTGAGCAGTACCCGCCTCAGCAGTACCCGCCTGAGCGATAGCCGTTCCACGACAAGGAAATTCGGCCAGATTTGATCTAGCCCAGGGTCTCTGACAGAATCGTCAGGTTGCTCCGACGGGGTTGCCGGGGTGAGCCATGCCGATCGGCCTGAATTTCGAGTCCGATCGCGAGGTTGCCGAACCGCGAGACCCTTGAATTGCTCGGTTGCCTGGACGCCCGGTCCAGGGCCGGGCCACCTCCTCAGCACGCAAGTGACGGGTGTGGTGCGCCAAACGCTGGCCGACACGCCCGACCACGGGGGTCGGAGCGAGCGGGCTGCCGGCCCGTGAGCAGGCAACAACCGAGCGGGGTGCGTACCCGCGAACACAAGACAGCAGGACACCATGCCGAAGGCCTCCCGGGTGGCTCAACAATCCGGGAGCTTAAGAAGAAGAAGGACGAACGGTGGCGGGACAAAAGATCCGCATCAGGCTCAAGGCCTACGACCACGAGGTCATCGACTCGTCGGCGCGCAAGATCGTCGACACGGTGACCCGTACGGGCGCGAAGGTCGCCGGCCCGGTGCCACTGCCGACGGAGAAGAACGTGTACTGCGTCATCCGCTCCCCGCACAAATACAAGGACAGCCGGGAGCACTTCGAGATGCGGACGCACAAACGTCTGATCGACATCATCGACCCAACGCCCAAGACCGTCGACTCTTTGATGCGGCTCGACCTGCCGGCAGGTGTCGATATCGAGATCAAGCTCTGAGGACGATCAGCGATGAGCGCCACCAAGACAGAACGCACAGTCAAGGGCCTGCTGGGCACCAAGCTCGGCATGACCCAGCTCTGGGACGCCAACAACCGCATTGTCCCGGTGACCGTGGTGCAGGCAGGTCCCTGCGTCGTAACCCAGGTCAGGACACCTGAGGTCGACGGTTATTCAGCAGTTCAGCTCGGCTTCGGCGCGGTCAAAGCCAAGCAGCTGACAAAGCCGAGTGCCGGGCATTTCGATAAGGCGGGGGTGACACCGCGCAAGCATCTTGTCGAGATCCGGACCAGCGACGCCACCGAATACAGCCTCGGTCAGGAGCTCAGCGCTGACGTCTTCGCCGCGGGCGACGTCATTGACGTGACCGGCGTCAGTAAGGGCAAGGGCACCGCCGGTGTCATGAAGCGGCACGGTTTCGCCGGCCTTCGCGCGTCGCATGGTGTGCACCGCAAGCACCGCTCGCCGGGGTCGATCGGCGGCTGCGCCACCCCGGGCCGGGTTTTCAAAGGACTGCGGATGGCGGGTCGGATGGGGGTCGAGCGGGTGACAGTCCAGAACCTCGATGTGCATTCGGTCGACACCGAGCGCGGCCTGATCTTGATCAAGGGCGCTATCCCGGGCAACAAGGGCGGCTTGGTCGTCCTGCGCAGTGCTGCCAAGAAGGGAGATAAGGCATGAGCCAGACCCGTACGGTCGACGTGCTCGATGTCAAGGGCGCCAAGTCCGGTACCGCCGAGCTGCCTGCCGAGCTCTTCGACGCGCCCGCGAATATCCCGCTGATCCATCAGGTTGTTACGGCGCAGCTGGCGGCAGCGCGCCAGGGGAGTCATGCCACCAAGAGTCGTGGCGAGGTGCGCGGTGGTGGCCGCAAGCCCTACCGTCAGAAGGGCACCGGCCGCGCCCGGCAGGGCTCGAGACGTGCTCCCCAGTACGTCGGCGGCGGCGTTGTGCACGGACCTCAGCCACGCAGCTACGCGCAACGCACGCCCAAGAAGATGATCACGGCAGCGCTGCGGGGCGCGTTGTCCGATCGGGCGCGCGACAGCCGGATTCACGTGGTTTCGGAGCTGGTGTCTGGCGACGCGCCGTCCACCAAGTCCGCCCTGGCAGCGCTGGACGCCGTCACGACGTCGGACAAGGTGCTTGTGGTGATCCACCGGGACGAGGACCTCGCCTGGCTGAGCCTGCGCAATGTCCCGACGGTGCACGCGATCGCTGTCGACCAGCTCAACGCGTACGACGTGCTCGTCAACGACGACGTGGTCTTTACATCAGCTGCGTTGCAAGCTTTCGTGGCTGGCCCGGCTGCTGGCAAGGCCGCGAAGGCCGTAGCCATTGAGAGCGAGATCGCCGAGGAGGATGAGAAATGAGGAGCGTCAAGATTCGTGATCCTCGCGACATCCTGCTTGCGCCTGTAGTGAGCGAGAAGAGCTATGGGCTGCTGGACGAGAACAAGTACACGTTCCTGGTGGCTCCCGAGGCGAACAAGACCGAGATCAAGATCGCGGTGGAGACGGTTTTCAAGGTTCGGGTCACAAGCGTGAACACCCTGAACCGCCCCGGGAAGAAGCGGCGTACCAGATACGGCTTCGGCAAGCGTCCCGACACGAAGCGTGCGATCGTCACCGTCGCACCCGGTGAGCGCATCGACATCTTCTCCTCGCCGGGTAGCTGAGCAGCGAAGACAAGGAAGATCACATGGGTATCCGTAAGTACAAGCCGACGACGGCGGGTCGCCGCGGCAGCAGCGTCGCTGACTTCGTCGAGCTCACCCGATCCATGCCGGAGAAGTCGCTGCTGGTCCCCAGCCCGAAGACAGGCGGTCGGAACAACGCCGGCAAGATCACCACGCGGCACATTGGTGGTGGTCACAAGCAGGCGTACCGGCTGATCGATTTCAAGCGCTACGACAAGGACGGCGTGCCGGCCAGGGTCGCACACGTCGAGTACGACCCGAACCGCACGGCGCGAATTGCACTCCTGCACTTCGCGGACGGCGAGAAGCGCTACATCATCGCGCCGGACGGCCTCCGGCAAGGCAACCAGGTCGAGGCCGGTGAGGGCGCTGACATCAAGCCGGGCAACAACCTGCCGCTGCGCAACATCCCAGTCGGTACCACGATCCATGCAGTCGAACTGCGGCCCGGCGGTGGCGCGAAGCTCGCCCGCTCTGCCGGCGCCAGCATTCAGCTGGTCGCCCGCGAGGGCAAGAACGCCACGCTCCGCATGCCGTCCGGCGAAATGCGGATGGTCGACGTACGCTGCCGTGCCACCGTGGGCGAGGTCGGCAACGCTGAGCAGTCCAACATCAGCTGGGGCAAAGCCGGCCGCAACCGCTGGAAGGGCAAGCGGCCGAGCGTTCGTGGCGTGGCGATGAACCCGATCGATCACCCGCATGGTGGTGGTGAGGGCAAGACCTCAGGTGGCCGCCACCCGGTCTCACCCTGGGGTCAACCTGAGGGCCGGACGCGTGACAAGAACAAGCCGAGTTCCCGCATGATCATCCGTCGCCGCAAGACCGGCAAGAAGCGCTGAGCAGGAGCACAGAAAAGATGCCACGCAGTCTGAAGAAGGGCCCCTTCGTCGATGATCACCTCGCCAAGAAAGTCGAGGTGCAGAACACACGCGGGACCAAGAACGTGATCAAGACCTGGTCGCGACGCTCCATGATCGTGCCGGACATGATCGGCCACACGATCGCGGTGCACGACGGCCGCAAGCATGTGCCGGTGTTCATCACCGACTCGATGGTGGGTCACAAGCTCGGGGAGTTCGCCCCGACGCGTACCTTCCGTGGCCATGTCAAGGACGACCGGAAGTCTCGCCGGCGCTGACGCGCAGCGGGTCTGACAAAGAAGGAATCTGAACAGATGAGCAAGGACACACGTCCCAGCCGGCGCGAGGCGCTGCTCGGCGACCGTCCCGGTTCGTACGCGATCGCGCGGCAAGTCCGGATGTCCCCGACCAAGATTCGCCGCGTGGTTGAGCAAATCAAAGGCATGGACGTCGAGGATGCGCTGAACACGTGTGCGTTCGCGCCGCAGGCGGCGAGTGAGCCGGTCTACAAGGTGATCGCGAGCGCAGTCTCCAATGCTGAGCGAACTGACAACTTGAAACGCGCCGATCTCTATGTGTCGCAAGCGTTCGTGGACCAGGGGATCACCATCCGACGGATCCGCCCGCGGGCCCGCGGCAGTGCAAGCCGCATCCTGAAGCGCTCGAGTCACATCACCGTCGTCGTCGAACCCAGAACTGAACGTGAGACCCGCGGGCAGGCAACCACCCGCTCGAAGGAGAAGTGAGCATGGGTCAGAAGATCAACCCGTACGGTTTCCGCCTTGGCATCACCACTGATCACAAGAGCCGCTGGTATGCCGACAAGCTCTACTCCAACTACATCGGCGAGGACGTCAAGATCCGTAGGTTGTTGACCAAGGGCTTGGAGCGGGCCGGCATTTCCTCGGTTGAGATCGAGCGCACTCGGGACCGGGTTCGGGTGGACATCTTCACCGCGCGCCCCGGCATTGTCATCGGACGCAACGGCGCCGAGGCCGAGCGTGTCCGCAGTGATCTGGAAAAGCTCACCGGCAAGCAGGTTCAGCTGAACATCCTCGAGGTGAAGAACCCCGAGACCGACGCCCAACTGGTCGCTCAGGGCGTGGCCGAGCAGCTTGCTTCCCGGGTGCAGTTCCGGCGGGCGATGCGTAAGGCGCAGCAAACCGCGATGCGCTCCGGTGCCAGGGGTATCCGGATTCAGTGCTCCGGTCGTCTCGGCGGTGCTGAGATGAGTCGGTCGGAGTTCTACCGTGAGGGGCAGGTGCCGCTGCACACCCTGCGGGCCGACATCGATTACGGCTTCCACGAGGCAAAGACCACGTTCGGCCGGATTGGGGTCAAGGTCTGGATCTATAAGGGGGACGTTTCCGGTACGCGTGCCGAGCGCGCAGCTCAGAAGGCGGCGCGCAGCGCAGCCGGCGGTCGTACTCGTCCAGGGCGCCCGAGTCGTGGTGAGCGGCCGGCCCGAGGTGACCGTCCGGACCGTGGCGGCAGGCGTCGCGCCGAAGGTGCGCCCGAATTAGCTCGCGCCGAAGGTGCGCCCGAATTAGCTCGCGCCGAAGGTGCGCCCGAATCAACTCGCGCCGAAGGCGCGCCCGAATCAACTCGCGAAGGCGTAGCCGAACCCGCATCGGGCGAGGTTGGTGCTGCAGCGGCGCCAGCGGAGACGTCGGGGCAGGAGGGCTGAGTGATGTTGGTTCCTCGTAAGATCAAGTTCCGCAAGCAGCACCATCCCAAGCGGACCGGTGCCGCCAAGGGTGGCACCAAGCTCGCCTTCGGCGACTACGGCATCCAGGCGTTGGAGGGCGCTTACCTCACCAACCGCCAGATCGAGTCAGCGCGTATCGCCATGACGCGTCACATCCGGCGCGGCGGCAAGGTGTGGATCAACGTCTATCCCGACCGTCCTTTGACCAAGAAGCCGGCCGAGACCCGAATGGGTTCGGGCAAGGGCTCGCCTGAGTGGTGGATCGCCAACGTCAAGCCAGGGCGAGTGCTGTTCGAGCTTTCAGGTGTCAACGAGGATGTGGCGCGCGAGGCGATGCGCCTGGCGATCCACAAGCTGCCGATGAAGGCGCGTTTCATCAAGCGTGAGGCAGGTGAGATCTGATGGCAAAGGCTGTGCCGGCGGCGGAGTTGCGCGGGCTTAGTCGCAGTGAGCTGGACACCAAGGTGACCGAACTGAAGGAGGAGCTGTTCACGCTCCGGTTTCAGGCAGCCACCGGCCAGCTCGAGTCGCATGGCCGGCTCCGCGCCGTACGCAAGGACATCGCCCGGATCTACACCGTGTTGACCGAGCGCGAGCTCGGCATCATCGATGATCCGGACGCTGAGGAGGTTCAGGAATGAGCGAGAAGGTGACCGATACGCCAGGGCGCATCGAAGATCGAGGCCGACGCAAGGTCCGGGAGGGCTTGGTTGTCAGCGACAAGATGGACAAGACGGTTGTCGTCGCGGTCGAGGACCGCGTGAAGCACCGCCTCTATGGCAAGGTGCTTCGTCAGACGAGCCGGCTCAAGGCGCACGACGAACAGAACAGCGCGACGGTTGGTGACCGCGTACGGATCATGGAGACGCGGCCGATCAGCGCCACCAAGCGCTGGCGGCTCGTCGAGATCCTCGAGAGAGCCAAGTAATACACCGACTTGTCAGAAGCCGGTTGACCTATAGCTCAACTGCATTCTGACAAGTCTGAGAAGAGAGAAGAGCAGAGATGATCCAGCAGGAGTCGCGGCTCAAGGTCGCCGACAACACTGGTGCCAAGGAGATCTTGTGCATCCGCGTGCTCGGCGGATCCGGTCGCCGTTACGCGGGGATCGGCGACATCATCGTCGCTACCGTCAAGGACGCCATCCCGGGCGGGAACGTCAAGAAGGGCGAGATCGTCAAGGCGGTGGTGGTACGGACCGCGAAGGAGCGTCGCCGTGCCGACGGCTCGTACATCAAATTCGACGAGAACGCCGCGGTGATCTTGAGGCCTGACGGCGAACCCCGTGGCACCCGTATCTTCGGCCCTGTTGGCCGGGAGCTGCGCGAGAAGCGCTTCATGCGCATCATCTCGCTTGCACCGGAGGTGATCTGAACCATGCCCGAAAAGAACACTGCCAAGAAGACCCAAGCCAAACTGCACATCCGCAAGGGCGATCGCGTCAAGGTGATCAGCGGCAAGGATCGTGGGTTGGTTGGTGAGGTGATCGCGGTGTACCCCGAGCGCAATCGGGTGACCGTCGCTGGTGTGAACATCGTCAAGCGGCATCTCCGCGATACATCCGCGCAGCCGCAGGCGAGGCAGACCACCAAGGGCGGCATCGTCTCCTCGGAGGCGCCGATTGACGCCTCCAACGTGCAGCTGGTTGTCAAGAACTCTGAAGGTGACGAGGTCGTTACGCGGATCGGCTACGACCGGGTCGAGGTGACGAAACGTCGCCCTGACGGCTCCGAGTACAAGTCGACCCGCAGCGTACGGATCGCTCGGGTGACCGGAGAGGAAATCTGATGACGACCCCGACCACTGAGCGCCCAGACGACGGGCTCGGGGCGCAGCCTGCCCAGGCTCCAGCAGCGCTACCGGGACGAGATCGTCCCCGCGCTGCGGGAAGAGTTCAAGATCGCGAACGTGATGCAGACTCCGAGTCTGGTCAAGATCGTGGTGAACATGGGCGTCGGGCGAGGCGGCTCGCGACTCCAAGCTGATCGAAGGCGCCGTGCGCGATCTGGCGACGATCACCGGACAGAAGCCGGTCGTCACCAAAGCCCGCAAGTCCATCGCGCAGTTCAAGCTCCGCGAGGGCATGACGATCGGGGCACACGTCACGCTCCGGGGTACCCGGATGTGGGAATTCGCCGACCGTCTGCTGACGCTTGCGCTGCCGCGCATCCGTGACTTCCGCGGCCTGTCGCCCAAACAGTTCGACGGCAGAGGCAACTACACCTTTGGTCTCAACGAACAGGCCATGTTCCACGAGATCAACCAAGACAAGATCGACCGGATCCGCGGCATGGACATCACGTTTGTCACCACGGCCACCAACGACGACGAGGGCCGGGCGCTGCTGCGTCATCTGGGCTTCCCGTTCCGGGCGAACTGAGAAGGAAAGGAAGACCATGGCCAAGACAGCGCTGAGAGTGAAGCAGGCTCGCAAGCCGAAGTTCGGGGTACGCGCCTATACCCGATGCCAGAGGTGCGGCCGGCCGAAGGCGGTCTATCGCAAATTCGGCTTGTGTCGCATCTGCTTGCGAGAGATGGCACACAAGGGCGAGCTGCCCGGTATCACGAAGTCGTCGTGGTGATCTTGATGCTTGATTCGTCTCTCATTGTCGCTGCGCTTGGAGCAAATGGTCGGGCCCGACAGGGTCGCCCCTGGGCCGGACCCCCAAGCAGGAACAGGCGCCCTCGTGCGGCTGCTCAGGACGCGACTGCCGCAGCGCCAAACCTCGACAGCGCCTCAACGGAACAGGTCCTGACGGAAACCACTCCGAGAAAGTAGAGCACTCAACTCATGACCATGACAGACCCGATTGCGGACATGCTGACTCGCGTACGGAACGCCAACCAGGCGTACCACGAGACCGCCACCATGCCGCACAGCAAGATCAAGGTGGAGATCGCCGAGATCTTGGCCAACGAGGGCTACATCGCCAGCTACACGGTGGACGAGCCTGCCGAGGGCCATGTCGGCAAGACACTCTCGATCACCCTGAAGTACGGCCAGAACCGCGAGCGGTCGATCGCCGGAGTACGCCGGATCTCCAAGCCTGGGCTTCGGGTGTACGCCAAGTCGACCGGACTGCCCAAGGTGCTGGGTGGGCTGGGCATTGCCATCATTTCGACGTCTCAGGGTCTGCTCACCGACAGGCAGGCGCACAACAACCGCGTGGGCGGCGAAGTCCTCGCGTACGTGTGGTGACTGGCGGAACGAGGAGGTTAGAGAAGTGTCACGCATTGGCAGGCTGCCGGTCCCGATTCCATCCGGTGTCGAGGTGACCGTCGACGGCCAGCTGGTCAAAGTCCTCGGCCCCAAAGGCACGCTTGAGCATCGGGTCGCGGAGCCGATCAAGGTCACCCGTGGTGAGAACGGCGAGCTGCAGGTCAGCCGACCCGATGACGAGCGGGTGAGCAAGTCGCTGCACGGCCTGACGCGTACCTTGGTCGCGAACATGGTGACTGGTGTCACGACCGGCTATGAGAAGAGGCTTGAGATCGTCGGCGTCGGCTACCGCGTCGTCTCGAGGGGCCCGACGGAGCTGGAGTTTGCGCTCGGGTACAGCCATCCGGTCAAGGTGATCGCGCCGGAGGGCATCACGTTCAACGTCGACACGCCGACCCGTTTCTCGGTGCTCGGCATCGACAAGCAGCGGGTCGGTGAAGTCGCGGCGAACATTCGCAAGCTCCGCAAGCCCGAGCCGTACAAGGGCAAAGGTGTCCGGTACGCGGGCGAGAGGGTCCGTCGCAAGGTTGGAAAGGCTGGTAAGTGACGATGGCGGTCTCGCTATCTCAGCACAAGCACAGGTCGCCCAGGAGCGCGGCGCGACTCCGCCGGCAAGTTCGGGTGCGCAAGAAAATCTCTGGCGCCTCAGAGCGTCCGCGGCTGGTCGTGACTCGCTCGGCGCGGCACATCTCGGCCCAGGTCATCGATGACACGCAGGGGCGTACGCTCGCCTCAGCCTCAACCATGGAGGCGACGCTGCGTTCGACCACCGGCGACAAGTCCGACAAGGCCAAGCAGGTAGGCGGGCTCATCGCCGAGCGCGCCAAGGCTGTCGGCATCGAGACCGTGGTCTTCGACCGAGCGGGATACAAGTACCACGGACGCGTTGCGGCGCTGGCAGACGGCGCCCGCGAGGGCGGGCTGGGTTTTTAGGGGCACTGCTCGCGCGACCGACGCTCGCAGTGCATTGCGAGATTTGGTCGAGGCTGCAGCACCTCGACGAACGGAAGGTAGAGCGAATTGACTGGAACCCAGCGCCGCGCTGGCGGTGCCGGTGGGGAGCGCCGCGGCCGTGACGATCGTCGTGGCCAAGCCGCCGAGAAGAGCAACTACATCGAGCGCGTAGTCGCGATCAACCGAGTGGCCAAGGTCGTGAAGGGTGGTCGCCGGTTCAGCTTCACTGCGCTCGTGGTGGTCGGCGACGGCGACGGCACGGTCGGCGTTGGCTACGGCAAGGCCAAGGAGGTACCAGCGGCGATTGCCAAAGGTGTGGAGGAGGCGAAGAAGCACTTCTTCCAGGTGCCGCGGATCCAGGGCACCATTCCGCACCCGGTGCAGGGCGAAAAGGCCGCCGGTGTCGTGCTGCTGCGACCGGCGTCCCCCGGTACCGGAGTAATTGCCGGTGGTTCGGCTCGCGCAGTTCTGGAGTGCGCCGGTGTCCGCGACGTGCTAGCGAAGTCACTCGGTTCGCCCAATGCCATCAACGTGGTGCATGCCACGGTGGCTGCGCTGCAGAGTCTCGAGCAGCCCGAGTCGGTGGCCAAACGCCGCGGCAAGGCCGTCGAGGATGTTGCGCCTGCGGCTCTGCTGAGGGCACGTGAGGCGGTGGGCTCATGATGGCGCAGCTGAAGATACGTCAGGTGCGTAGCGCGGTGGGAGGCAGGCAGAACCAGCGGAACACCCTGCGCACCTTGGGTTTGAAGCGGATTGGCGACGAGTCGGTTCGCGAGGACCGGCCGGAGGTTCGCGGCATGATCAAGACGGTTGCCCATCTGGTGGCCGTGGAGGAGGTCGACTGACATGGCGTTGAAGGTTCATCACCTTCGGCCGGCGCCCGGAGCCAAGACGGCGAAGATCCGGGTGGGCCGGGGCGAGGCCGGCAGGCGCGGCAAGACAGCTGGCCGTGGCACCAAGGGCTCAGGCGCTCGTCACACCGTGCCGCAGAACTTCGAGGGCGGCCAGATGCCGCTGCACATGCGGTTGCCCAAGCTGCGTGGCTTCAAGAACCCGTTCCGGGTGCGAATACCAGGTAGTGAACCTGGATCGGCTGGGCCAGCTGTTTCCTGACGGTGGCACGGTTGGCGTAGCGGACCTGGTAGCGGCTGGCGCGGTACGCCCAGGGGCACCGGTCAAGATCCTCGGCAGCGGCGACGTCTCGGTCGCGCTGCAGGTGACCGCGCACGCCTTTTCCGCCTCAGCGAAGGAGAAGATCGCCGCCGCCGGTGGCAGCACGACCGAGCTTTAAACTCTGCCAATTGTTGCCCGCGAATCGCGCGTGAGTCAGGCGCCAATCAGTGGCGGTCACGGATTGGCTTGGTCTGAGGCCCGAAGGCAGTCAGAAATCGGTCGCGGAAGGCGTCCATCCGCCAGACCGGGGCTTGGGCATCGGGTTTTAGGCCCTGTCTGCCAACCCCACTGCGAGATCCGATCGAAAACTGACCGGTCGCGGCTCACGATGCTGATCGGTACGTCGCGACTGGCGCCCCTGACCGGTGACGATCGGGGACGGCTGATGATCACCGAGGAAGATCACCACGAGATTGTCGTCGCCGTAGGTCTCGACATAGGAGATCAGGCTGCTCAGGGAGTATTCGATCGAGGCTCGGTAGTCGGTGCGTACGCGCATCGGATTTCTGGTCAAGATGGCTTCCGGCGGATCGTTCGCTGCCGACATCGTGTTGAAGCACTGAGCCGTCACCGATCTCTTTCCAGTCGATGAGTCGGGGGATGGGCTCCCAGGGCGCGTGACTTGAGACGAGCGTGATCTCCGCCATGACAGGTCGGCGGTCTTGCGCTGTGTCGTTCGGTGCGTTTGAACCTCGCCAGGGTGTATTGGTCCGGCATGGTCGCCCAGCTGAACCGAGGGCCCTTGTATCCCATCTCCTTTGCGTCATAGATCCGGTCGTAGCCCAAAGACCCGCTCTCCGGCCAGGCCGAGTCGTTGCCTGGCATGACGCCGACAGTCCGCCAGTTCGCCCGGCGGAAGGCGCCGGTGAGGGTCATCCGGTGGCTGGATGGGAGCGCGTCGTACCGCTGCTGGTCGTCTATCCACAAGCCCGAAAGCAAAGTGGCATGGGCTAGCCAGCTACTGCCGCCGGCGGTCGGTGAGGTGAGAAAGGCGCTCTGGGAAGCGAATCCGGCCGCGCTGAGCCGGTGATCACCCGCTTCAAGTACGGCCCCGACCTGGGGTGCAAATTCGGGATCCTCGACAGCGTCTCGCCCGTAGCTCTCGACGAAGGCGATGATGACGTCCTTGCCGCGCAGTGCCGTCAGTAAGTCCTCTCCCGGTGTGTCGCCAAAGGGATCAGCGCTGGCCGCTGCGGCAATTTCCTGCTGCATCCTGCAGAGCTGTGCCCGCCGGTCGGTGACGGTGCTGGAGATAGACGGCTGAGCCCTCGGCCGCGACGGGAACGCCTGGAACGAGCTGGATGCTGAACATGGCGCAGGTGAGCCAGAGCGCGGTGAGTACGACGAGGGTTCGAGCTGCGGCTCCGTTGTGACGCACCACAAGCTCGGCCAGGTGCTGCACTGATCGGGTTATGAGGATGATCAGCGCGGTGATCAGGATCACAGCTGTGGCGAGAGAACCGATTGCGGGCACCGATCCGATGGCTCCAGCGAGGAACCTCATGCCATCGTCGAGCAGCATCCAATCGAGCATCGGGTGGAAGGGTCGCCCGAGGACTGCGTGAAACCCCATGTCGAGCAGCTTGATGATGGCCAAGAAGCCGAGCCCCACTCCGAGAAGCGTGGCTGCTGCCGGCATAGCCCTCGTCGGAAGTAAGAGCAGGAGTGCGACGCCGAGAATCCCCTCCAGCGGAATGCTGACTAATGCAGCAGGAGCAATACGGCCGAGCTCATCCGGGACAACTAGCGCAAGCAGCACCAGCAAGGCAGCCAGCGTCATCGTCACCCATGCTGCGATCCCACGCCCGCGATGCCAGTCGGCGCGGGGTCGAGCGTGGTGAGCACGTGACACTGCTGCACCTGCCTTCCGGTCGAGTGCAAGGTCGCGGCGATCCGTCCTCTACACCACAAAGTCCCGTTAGTAAGACGTTGTCTACCAGTGAAAAGCTCACGTCAACAGCGCTGGCCGATTATGACAGTCCCAATGGTCCTGGCTGAAAACCCCGTGATTTGCCGGATGTTGTCGGACCGCAGAACTCCTAACGTGCAGGAGCAGAACATAGGCAGCAGCCCGCAGATCAAGGAGAAGGCGATGACCGTCGACGAACGCGAGCTGAACGGATTCCTGGTGCCCGATGTCGGTCGACCGGATTGGAAGGCCCCACTCGGTGAGGCCTTCGACCGTGCTTTGGGTTATCTCGAAGGCTTGCCGGATCGTCCGGTGCGTATCACTGCGAGCCTTGCAGAACTGCGCACGTCGCTCGGCGGCCCAATCCCAGAAGGGCCCTACTGACCCGCGCGAGGTGATCGCGGAGCTGGCGACGGCTGCCGAGCCAGGTCTTCTTCCCTCCTCGAGCGGTCGATTCTTCGGTTTCGTCATCGGTGGCGCCACGCCGGCAGCGGTCGCGGCTGACTGGCTCACCTCAGTGTGGGACCAGAACGCCGGCCTGTACGTCGTCGGACCTGCCGCTAGCGTTGTCGAAGAGGTGGCCGGCGCCTGGCTGGCGGAGCTGTTCGGCCTTCCGCATCAGGTTTCGGTCGGCTTCGTGACCGGCGGTCAAATGGCCAATGTCACCGGTCTGGCCGCTGCACGTTATGAAATGCTGCGCCGTGCTGGATGGGATGTGGAGGAGGCGGGCCTGTTCGGCGCGCCGGGGCTGCGGGTCATTGCGGGCCACGGCCGTCACGGCACGATCGACCGGGCACTGCGCTTCCTCGGCATGGGTACTGCTCCGATCATCGAGGTCGAGATGGACGCCCAGGGTCGGATGCGTTTGCCCGCGTTGCTGCAGGTTTTGCAGCAAGACAGCGCACCGACGATCGTTTGTGCCCAGGTGGGCAATGTCAACACCGGAGCCATCGACCAGGTCGGCGACATCTGTGACCTGGCGCACCAACGCGATGCATGGGTCCACGTCGATGGCGCCTTCGGGTTGTGGGCTGCGGCCAGCCCGCGACTTCGGCCGCTGGTCGCCGGCATGGAGAAGGCTGACTCCTGGGCCACCGACGCGCACAAGTGGCTCAACGTGCCGTACGACTCTGGCCTGGTCTTCTGCGCCAACCCGGAAGCCCACCGGACCGCGATGGGCGTACGGGCGAGCTACCTCATGCACGGCTCTGATGGCCAGCGTGACGCATTGGACTACAACCCCGAGCATTCGCGACGCGCCCGCGGCTTTGCCGTCTATGCGGCCGTTCGGGCGCTGGGTCGATCCGGCATCGCCGGAATGGTCGAGCGCTGCTGTAACCTGGCTCGCCGCTTTGCCGATCAACTGAGGGCTGCGGACGGGATCGAGGTCCTCAACGACGTGGTGCTGAACCAGGTACTCGTCCGCCTCGATGCGCAGGATGGTGACCACGACGGGCATACTTACCGGGTGCTCGAACGTCTGCAACACGAGGGCACGTGCTGGATGAGTGGCACGAAATGGAACGGCCGGGCGGCCGTGCGGATCTCCGTGTCGAACTGGTCAACCAACTCCGATGACGTGGATCGCTCGGTAGCTGCTGTGCTGCGTGCGCACGCCGCGGGCTGACACTCTATGGCTGACGATGAATTCATCGGCCGGGAGCGTGAGCGCGCGCAGCTGGCCCCGCCGATAGCGGAGGCGCTGGCCGGTCATGGATCGCTCATCCTGCTCGCCGGTGAGGCTGGCGTCGGCAAGACCACTCTGGCACGGCGGGCGCTCACCGGATCCGGCCTCGCCGTGCTGGAAGGCTTCGCGACACCGGGCGGCGCTTCAGCGTTCGCGCCGCTGGTGGAGGTGCTGCGTGCACACCTTCGTTCCACGGCCGGCGGGCCACTGATCGAGGGACCGCTTGCCGATCACCTGGCACTGCTGCTGCCCGAGCTCGGACCAGCGGTCCGCGAGGGCGATCCGGCCACACTTTTCGAGGCGATCCGCCTGGCCTTTTCGACGATCGCGGCGCGGCAGCCGACCGCGATCCTCCTCGATGATCTGCAATGGGCCGACAACGCGACCCTGGAACTGCTGCCGGCGCTGGCTCGGACACTCCCTGAGGAGCCGCTCCTGATCTTGGCTGCGTACCGCAGCGACGAGCTGCCCCGGGCGCACCCGATCCGGCGAATGCGCAGTGAGTTGCGGCGTTCTGGCCGGCTGCAGCAGGTGGTTGTCGAACCGCTGGACGCCACGGCGACTGCGGCATTGGTGGACCAGACGCTGGGCCGCGCCGCACCGGCCCTGCGCCGTGTTGTATTCGACCGCACCGACGGCATTCCGTTATACGTAACCGAACTCGCAGCGGCGCTTGCTGCCAGCGGGCGGCTGCAGGAGGGGCCGTCCGGCCTGGAGCTTCTGGATGGCGCGGAGGTTCCGCTGCCGGACAGTGTGCGTGATGCCGTGCTCCTGCGGGCGACCGGGCTTTCCGACGATGCTCGCGCCGCCGCTATGGCAGCCGCTGTCGCGGGCCCGATGTTCGATCCGGAGCTGGTGCGGGCAGTCGCCGGACTGGACGCGTGGCCTGATGAACTGCTCCGCCGCGGCCTCATCACCGAAGAACCGGCCGGCCGGATGGCGTTTCGGCACGCACTCGTCCGCGACGCGTTCTATAGCGATATCCCGTGGACGACGCGCATCAGGCTGCACAGGGAGGTGGCGCACCGGTTGGCAGCCGATCGCGCCACGCCCGCCGTGGTTGCCGAGCACTGGGTACTAGGCCGCCAGCCTGACAGGGCGCGCGCGGCATTGCTGGAAGCTGCCAACGGGTTCTGTGCGGTGCACGCTTACCGTGACGGGGCACGTGCCTTCCGGCGCGCGCTAGATCTGTGGTCCGAAGGTGAGGACGAGCGGTCCCGCCTGGACGTTCTGCAGCGCTTTGCTAGCTGCGCCGAGCTCGCCGGTGATCTCGGCGATGCTGCCACCGTGTGGCGTGAGGTCGCCGATGGGCGCCAGCGCGACGGCGATCTGCCTGGCCTCGGCGACGCGCAGCGCCGGCTGGCGGCCGTACTGGAACTGCAGGGCCGTTGGCAGGAGGCGCTGGCCAGCCGGGAGCGCGCCGCTACCGCATTTACTGCAGCCAATGCACTCGCCGACGCGGCCACCGAACGCCTCACAGCGGCAGCCCATCTGCGCTCGGCCGGAAGCTTCCGTGCGGCGCTGAGCCTGCTGGAGATCGCCGCGCAGCAGGCACGCACCGCGCAACGGGTGGACCTGCAAGCCCGGATTCTTGGGCACGAGGGAAACGCCCGGGCCCGCATGGGTGAGGGACAACAGGGTGTAGAGCTGGTGCGCGCTGGCTTGGCGATGGCGCTGGAGCACGGCCTTGTCGGACCGGCAGCCGAGATCTATCAGCGGCTGGCCGATGCGCTGGAACATGCCGGAGACTACGCGGGCGCCAGTGCGACCTACGACGAGGCGTACAGCTTCTGTGCCGCTAACGCGCTCGAGCCCACCGCACAGCTGTGCTTGGCTTGTCTTACGGCGGTCCTGCGACTGTCCGGCGACTGGGACCGTGCTGCCACGCTGTGCCGGCAGGTCATTGGGTCCTCCGATGCGTCGGCACATCCCCGGGCGGTCGCCACCGGGATGCTCGGATTGATACTCGGGTTGCGCGGCCAAACCAGACAGGCACGGCCGCTGCTGCTGGAATCGGCGACCATCGCCCGGGGAATTGAGCTTGCGGCGGTGGAGCTGATGTCCGGCTGGGGACTAGCCATCGTGGACAGCATCGAAGGGGCAACGCAATCGGCGGCCGGTCACTGCTGGGCACTGCTGGAGCGATGGAAGCAGACCGAAGAACGACACTATGTGGTCTCCCCCCTCCGCTGGGCCACGACGTTTTTCGCTGAATCCGGCGACGCCGCCGGGATTCGTGCCTGTGCCGCAGCGCTCGCTCAGATCGCGGCTGACGTCGGTCAGGATGAGGCGATGTCTGCGCTCTCGCACGCTCTTGGTGAAACGGCGCTCATCGACGGGAGTGCTGAGCAGGCCGGCGACCAGTTCGCCCAGGCGCTGGTATTGCTGCAAGGCAACGACGCACCGTTCGAACGCGCGGAGTCGGAGCGCCGCGCGGCAGCCGCGCTGGTCGCCGCCGGCCGGCGCGAGGAGGCCGTGGACCACCTCGTTGCCGCGTATCGAACGGCTCGACGGCTCGGCGCGAAGCCGCTCGCCAACCAGCTCGCTAGTGCGCTCAACGCACTGGGGGAGCGGCCCGTGCGGCGGCTCGGTAAGCGGACGGCGGCGCAGCTCGAAAACGGCGGCCTGACACGCCGCGAGGTGGAGATCGTCCGGATGGTGGCCACGGGACGGACCAATCGGGAGATCGCGCGCGAGCTGTTTCTGAGCCCGCGTACGGTCGAGATGCACGTCAGCAGCATCCTGATGAAGTTGAACGGCCGCTCCCGGGCGGACGCGGCGCGTCGCGCCAGCGAGCTCGGGCTCTTGACTCAGCGCGCTGACTAGAACCGGCTGCTGTCAGCAACCTACGTGCACATAGGCTGCATGCGGTCTGCACAGGTAGCAACCTATGCAGACCGCCAGGAACCAACGTGCACGTAGGCTGCAACGAGGTGCCGATTGGGCGACCGAGACGATGCGGGCTTCCGAGTCGGTTCTTGATAAAGTCGGTCGGTCCTGTTCGCGTGAGCTGCGTACGCGGCGACGCGCAAGCAGTTCAGTGACGCGTCCAGGATTTGTCGCGAGAAAGGGAGGCACGGGTGCTCGCCGCGTTCGCCAACGCGTTCCGGACTCCGGACCTACGCAAGAAGATCTTCTTCACACTCGCGATCCTTGCGATCTTCCGCTTCGGTTCGATCATGCCGACGCCAAACGTCAACGTGGAGCAGGTTAACTTCTGCCTCAAGCAGGCGACCACCGGCGAACAGCAAGGCCTGTACTCACTGATCAACCTGTTTTCCGGTGGCGCACTTCTCCAGCTGGCGATTTTCGCGCTGGGGATCATGCCCTACATCACTGCCAGTATCATCTTGCAGCTACTGACGGTGGTCATACCCCGTCTGGAAGCCCTCAAGAAAGAGGGCCAGTCAGGGCAAACCAAGATCACTCAGTACACCCGCTACCTGACTCTGGTATTGGCCGTGCTCAACTCCACCGCATTCGTGACGGTGGCGGTGAACGACAGGCTCTTCACCGGATGCCCCGGACTGGTCTACGACAAGAGCATCTTCCCCGTGGTCGTGATGATCCTCACGATGACGGCGGGCACCGGCGTGATCATGTGGCTGGGTGAGCTCATCACCGAACGCGGTGTCGGCAATGGCATGTCGGTTCTGATCTTCACCCAGATCGCTGCTACTTTCCCGAGTGCGTTGTGGAGCCTCAAAGTCGCCCGGCCAGGCTCCCAGGGCTGGGTCATTTTCCTGCTTGTGATCGCCCTGGGCTTGCTCGTGATGGCAGGGGTCATCTTCGTCGAGCTGGCACAGCGCCGCATCCCCGTGCAGTACGCCAAGCGGATGGTGGGGCGGCGGATGTTCGGCGGCACCAGCACCTACATCCCGATCAAGGTCAACCAGGCCGGTGTCATCCCGGTCATCTTCGCTTCTTCACTGCTCTATTTACCGGCTCTGTATGCCCAGTTTCGGCCAGACGACAGGTTCTCGTCGTGGATCAGCACGAACTTCGTCAAGGGCGACCATCCGATTTACATCCTGACCTTCTTCCTGCTGATCGTGTTCTTCGCCTACTTCTACGTCGCGATCACGTTCAACCCCACTGAGGTCGCTGACAACATGAAGAAGTACGGCGGTTTCATCCCCGGCATCCGCGCCGGTAAGCCGACCGAGGACTACCTCGCCTTCGTGCTATCGCGCCTGACGTTCCCGGGCTCGCTGTATCTCGGACTGATCGCCCTGCTGCCCTCGATTGCGTTCATCCTCCTGAACGCGAACCAGAACTTCCCCTTCGGCGGCACATCGATTCTCATCATCGTGGGTGTTGGGCTCGATACTGTGAAACAGATCGAGAGCCAGCTCCAGCAGCGCAACTACGAAGGGTTCCTCCGCTAATGCGACTTCTCATCATGGGCCCTCCTGGCGCGGGCAAGGGCACGCAGGCCAAGCAGATTGCTGAGCACTATCGGATCCCCGCGATCTCGACCGGTGACATCTTTCGCGCCATGAAGAACGCTGATACCCCGCTCGCCCGGCAGGTCCGGGCGATCATGGAATCCGGCGGGTACGTGAGCGACGAGATCACCAACGAGATTGTCAAAGACCGGCTGGCGCAGAGCGATTGCCAGCCGGGCTTCCTGCTGGATGGTTACCCACGAACGCTGCAACAGGTCCAGACTCTCGACGACTACCTCGCGGAGACCGAGCGCCCGCTGAATGCTGTCATCTCGCTGGTCGCTGACACTGAAGAGGTTGTCGCACGGCTGCTCAGGCGAGCGGAGATCGAAGGGCGCCCTGATGACAACGATGAAACCATCCGCGTCCGCCTTCAGGTCTATGCCGAGCAGACGGAGCCATTGCTCGATGTCTACCGCTCCCGCGGCCTGCTGGTCGAGGTGAACGGCCTCGGCGAGATCGACGAAGTGTCCGAGCGGGTCTTTGCCGCCTTGGATACTCACCGCGAACGCCAAATCTCCGAGGTTGATGCGCGCTGAGCCTGTCGAAGCGCGACTCGTGCCCTTCGACAGGCTCAGGGCACATCACACAGCAAGCTCAGGGCACACCACAGAGCAGGCTCAGGCACATCACTAGGCTGCGAGGGTCACCAGCCCGGCCGCCCCATCTACGGTGATCAGCTGGCCGGTCTCGATCTTGTGGGTCGCCTCGGGCACACCAACGACGGCCGGAATGCCGTACTCCCGCGCGACCACTGCACCGTGTGAGTTCGAGCCGCCCATCTCCATCACAAGGCCGCCAGCTGTCAAGAACAACGGAGTCCAGCCAGGATCGGTCGAAGGTGCGACCAAGATCTCGCCGGGCTCCAGGTGTGCCCCGACGGGGTCCAGGACGACGCGTGCCCGGGCCGTCACCGTGCCAGTCGAGGCTGGACTGCCGGCCAGGGCGCCATCTGCCCGGGCTGCCTCAACTGCCACGGCCTCTGGCTCAGTCCCGTCGGAGAGCAGCAGGCGGGGAATGTGCCGCCGCTTGAGCTCCTGCTGGTACGCCTCACGCCGCTCCGTAACCAGCATTCGCAGGTCTTCGCCGGCCAGACCCCGGCGGGCGTCGCCAAGGTCGAGGAAGAAGACATCGTCACCTTGCTCAATCCTCCCTGCGGCGGCCAGTTCGTACCCGACCTCCTTCAGCTGCTCACGCATCAGTCCGAGCGCCACGATGAGCAGGAACTTCGGCGCCTCGCGCAATCCGACGAGCTGGCGCACACGCCGCAGTGTCCAGCCGGCCAGCCGCGCCCGGAGCCGACTACGCTCAGCGAGCCGCGTGGTCAAGCTGGTGATCATGGACTCGGCTTTCGCCTCCCCCGCCCGAAACTGTGAGATCGGGTCAAGATCTTCGGTATCGAGGCGCAGGTAGTTGCTGATCACTCCAAGCAGGTGGCTCGGATCATCTGACCACCGCGGCATGCCGAGGTCGATCTCGGCCACAGCGCGATGGCCGTAGCGGCGCAGAAATCCCTGGAGGCCGCGCTGCGCCACGGGCGGCAGCGCCCGCTCGCGATAACGCTGCAGGAGCTCAGGTACGGCCAGGTCAGTGAAGACGGCACGAGAAGGCTTATCGTCGACGAATCTCCTCGGTCAGCTCCCAGAGCTTGAGGTCCATTTCGGTGGTGATGTTGTGGGGCAGCCCGCGCAGCACCTCTTGCAGCTCGCCCGGTTGTGCCACATCACGCAGCAGCCGGCGAGACGCAGCGAGCGTCAGCAAACCGCCCACCGCGTACGCAAAGGTCCGCGGCATGAGCAGGAAGAGTTCGCCGAGCCGGTGCTCGACGAAGTCCAGACGCTGGGTCGCCGTCGCGTTGGCGGGGAGAGTGAGCGTTCGGCGTAGCCGTCGCTCGGTCGCAGCGATCCCGCGGTAGGCCCATTCCGGGTTGGCCAGTCCCATCGCCGCGCGTATTGGCACCTTGTTGCGGATCAGAGCGCCGACAATGTGCCGCGGGACGGTGTGGTCGTGCGAGTCGATGATCGAAAACTCCGGCCGCTCTGCGAGCTTCTTCAGGACTGCCGAGGCTCGCGCTTCCATCACTCCGAAGGCTGCGATAACTGCCCGGCGCCCAATGCGGTTACGAAGCACGCTTGTTATGTCCACAAAGAGACGCTGACCAGGCGCATGCATTGCAGGCGGTCCGGCCAATGGCTCGGCGGGTGGCATTTTGATCGCGGTGGCCACCGATGTGCCAATCAACCGAATGGCCGCAATCCCCATCGGAGTGATCGGTCTGGTCAAGCCTTGAGCCAAGCTCAGACACATCAGTACACGCAGGCCCGGTTGGTGCATCCGCGGTAGGGGGTACAAGGTGGTAATCGGTCGCGCCTGGGTCAACCAGAACCGGCCCGCTGAGTCGAGTGCCCATTCTGTGTCCTGCGGCGCCCCATACTGCCCCTGTACCTGCTGGCCAAGATCAGTAAGCTTGAGCACCTGCCCGTCGTCCAGGCAGGCTTGGGAGCTTCCGTCGGCCAGCTCGTGATGTACGGTGCCACCACCGGGAACACTGGTGATCATCACACGCTTGTCACCGAGTCGGCGTGACAAAACCTTGCGGTCGATCGAGTTCACGACGAAATGGTCGGGATTGACTGCGCCGGATACCACGGCCTCCCCGAGCCCAGGACTTGCATCGATCACGGTTTCGTTCAGGTTGCCTGTGATCGGGTTCGCAGTGAACATCACGCCAGCCGCGGTGGCATCGATCATGCGCTGCACGACCACGGCCAATGCCACGCTGCGGTGATCAATTCCGTTGGCATTGCGGTAGCTGACGGCTCGATCGGTCCACAATGACGCCCAGCAGCGGCGGACGGCATCGAGCAACGCCGCCGAGCCGACCACGTTGAGGTAGCTGTCTTGTTGCCCGGCAAAGCTGGCGTAGGCCAGGTCCTCTGCGGTGGCAGAGGAGCGGACGGCGACGGGTTCATCGTTGCCGAGTGCGCGGTAATGATCGGCGATCGCGATTCGCAGCTCCTCCGGAGGCTCCAACGCCAGCACACGCCGGCGTGCCTCCTCAGCAGCGGCGGTTACGCCGCTGCGGTCCGTCGCGCCAGCGAGCTTGTCCATCAAGTCATCCAGCCGACCCTGCACCACCAAGCGATACGCGTCCGTGGTCACGCAGAAGCCACCTGGCACCGGCAGTTCGCCAGCGCTCATGATTCCGAGATTGAGCGCCTTGCCTCCGACCGCATTGATCATGGTCGAGTCGATGGCAGACAGGTCCATGACTAGCGTCATGAACCGACGATAGAACCTTGTGGGTCGAAATTCAACAAGTGATGAATTACCACGCCGGTAGTCTTCTCCAGCGTGGCGCGTTTTCCGGAGACCCGTCGAGACGACATTGTCGAGGTGCTGCATGGACAGCGGATCGCCGACCCGTACCGCGGGCTGGAGGATCCCGACTCGGCTGAGACCGCGGAGTGGGTAAAACGCCAGAACGAGTTCACCGCCGGCTATCTGGAATCGCTACCAGATCGGCCGTGGTTCCTTGCCACGATGCAACAGGTGATGAAGCAGCCGCGGGCAGGCGTGCCATTCAAGCGTGCCGGGAACTACTTCGTATCGAGGAACGACGGCAGCCAGAACCAGGACGTGATCTTCGTCGCCGCGTCGCTGGAGGAGTTGCTGGCCGGTGGGCGAGTGCTGGTTGATCCGAACACGTTCTCATCAGACGGCACGAGTTCACTGACCACGCTGACCGTAAGCGGGGACGGTCAGCTGGTGGCCTACGGAGTCAGCGAAGCAGGCAGCGACTGGACGACATTTCGCCTGCTGAGCATTGCCAGTGGAGATTCGGTCGACGACGCGTCGATCCAGACCAAGTTCTCGGAGGCAGAGTGGCTGCCCGATCATGGCTCCTATATCTACACCCACTTTGATCATGCGGGCTCGGCCGACGGTACCCAAACAGCCGCGCTCTCCGGGCCCAAGCTGCGCGTGCATCGCATCGGCGAACCTCAAGATCATGATGAACTGATCTTGGAGTTTCCGGAGAACGATCAGCTGATGTTCTGGGCTGAGGTCACCGACGACGATCGCTACCTCGTGGTCACCATCGTGGAAGGGACCGAGAACAAGAACCGCCTCTGGGTGTATCCGATCATCGCGGGGAACCGCAGCATGCTCGGAAGCCCCATCAAGATCATCGACGAAGCCTTTGCCGAATTCGTGTCTGCTGGATCGGACGGCGCCAAGCTTTATCTTCGGACGGATCTGGATGCCGAGGCCGGGCGGCTGGTCGCTGTCGATCTTGAGGACTTCGAGGAGAGTGGACAGTACCGCCTGCAAGAGGTGGTCGCAGAGTCCGAACACACTCTGTTGGATGCGAGGTCAGCCGGCGACGGGTTCATCCTGGCGTACCTTGCCGACGCGCAGCCTCGGATCATCCAGGTAAACCTTGACGGTTCGTCGCGTCGGGATGTCGTTGTCGCTGGCGGTGCGGTGGTCGGTCTGAATGCCAAGCGTGGTGACCCCGAAGCGTTCATCGGTCTGTCGTCAGTGACCTCGCCTACGCACAGCTATCTGATCGACGCCAACTCGGGCGCCGCCACCTCGCTCACGGGATTAGTGCAGCCGAGCGCGGACGAATTCACTGCCCCGCCGACCGTGACGGAGCGTCATACTGCGATCAGCAAGGACGGTACGCCGGTGCCGTACTTCCTGATCGCTCCAGCCGATCTCGACCGGTCCCAGCCCCAACCGACCCTGCTGTATGGGTACGGCGGCTTCAAGATCCCCGTGCTAGCGGACTATCGACCGGGCTGGTCGTGCTGGCTGGCTGCAGGGGGCGTGCTGGCGATCGCCAATCTGCGGGGCGGGGGAGAGTTCGGAACTGCCTGGTATGAAGCCGGTCGCCTGGCTCGCAAGCAAAACGTCTTCGACGACTACGTGGCGGTCGCCGAGCATCTCAAAGAGACCGGGGTCACCACCACCGAACAACTTGCCTTGCACGGTCGTAGCAATGGTGGGTTGCTGGTGGGAGCGGTGTTGACGCAACATCCCAACCTGGCAGCGGCGGCCTTGCCGGCCGTCGGTGTGTTGGACCTGCTTCGCTTCCATCGCTTCACCATCGGCGCCGCATGGATATCCGACTACGGGAATCCGGATGATCAAGAGCAGTTCGTCCGGGCGCTGGCGTACTCACCGCTTCACAATGTCCGCCCCGGAACCAGCTACCCTGCAACTTTGGTGCTCACCGGCGATCACGACGATCGAGTCGTGCCGTTGCACAGCCACAAGTTCACGGCGACCTTGCAGCATGCTCAGGCCGGCGATCAGCCGATCCTGACGCGGATCGAGGTCTCGACGGGTCACGGAATCGGGAAACCAACTGCTCTGATCGCTGCCGAATGGGCGGATCTCCTGGCCTTCGCCGCACACCACACCGGCCTCGAGCTGCGAGCGTCGGGAATCGCGCGCCCGCCGTGCTGAGGAGGAGCGAGCGGAGGCGCTTTTCCTCTGCGAGCGACGACGAAGTAGGCGGATCCAAAGCGCGCGATGCGCGAGCAGCTCAAAAAAGGGACCGGGTAAGTTCGCAGGCATGACTGTTGCCATTGACGACGATACTTTCGCGTCCTTGGTTGAGCCGCTGCGCCGAGAGCTCACCGCCCACTGCTATCGCATGTCCGGCTCGGTTCATGAAGCGGAGGACCTGGTCCAGGAGACCTACCTGCGAGCGTGGAAGGGTTTCCACGGCTTCGAAAACCGCTCGTCCGTGCGTACCTGGATGTACCGGATCGCGACCAACGTCTGCCTGACCGCTCTTGATGGACGGGCGCGCCGGCCGATGCCAACCGGCCTTGGCCAGCCAAGTTCGGACCCGTACGGTTCACTTGAGTCTCGGCACGAGGTGACCTGGCTCGAGCCGGTGCCCGACTCGGTGGTGTGGGGCGGTTCCTCCGATGATCCGGCTGCCGAAGTGGTGGATCGGGAAAGTGTCCGCTTGGCATTCATTGCGGCCTTACAGCATCTGACGCCGCCGCAGCGGGCAATCTTGATCTTGCGGGACGTCCTCGCGTGGCAGGCCAGCGAGGTAGCGGACCTGCTGAATATGTCAACGGCGGCCGTTAATAGCAGCCTGCAGCGGGCCAGGGCTCAGGTGCACAAGCTCGACCCCGAGAGTCCTGACGGACCTCTCGACGACGAGCACGCGAAGGAGTTGCTTGCCGACTACGTGGCCGCCTTCGAGAACTATGACGTCGAGCGGATCGTCGAGCTCCTCGCGGAGGATGCAGTCTGGGAGATGCCGCCATACCTTGGCTGGTACGAGGGGTCGGCCGTAATCGGGCATCTCATCGAGACGCACTGTCCCGCCGAGGCGCCTGGGGATCAGATCATGGTGGCGACGTCGGCAAACGGGCAGCCCGCTTTTGCGCTGTACATGAAGCAACCAGATGGCGTCCACCGCGCGTTCCAACTCCAAGTGCTGACCCTGACAGAAAAGGGCGTTTCGCACGTGAGCACCTTCTTCGATACCACGCTGTTCATCGAGTTCGGGCTGCCCGAAGTGGTCACGCTTTGATTGTGTGGCTGCTCGCTCGATCGTCCAGGACAGCGGCGCGCCAGCCTGGCTCACCACGGCGGCGCGCGATACCGACGCTCGCAGCCGGTTACTGCAGAGCGGACGTTAGGCGCATGACATTGTCGATGTAGCGCTTGCGCAGCGGCCTGCGGCGCCACTCGGCAAGCGTGAGCTGGCGGGACAGCGAGCGATATTGATCTTCGACCTGGCGCATCGCCGTCGTGAGCAAGCGGCTGACACACATCACCGAGATCTCGAAGTCCAGATTGAAGGACCGGATGTCCATATTGCTGGATCCGATCACGGCTACGTCGTCGTCGACTGAGAAGTGCTTGGAGTGCAGCACGAACGGAGCAGGGTAGAGGTAGATCTTCACCCCCGCATTGAGTAAGGCGTTGTCGTAGGAGCTCTGGGCATGGTGAACCATGAACTGGTCGCCCTGCTCGCCAACGAAGAGTTCGACATCGATCCCCCGCTGTGCGGCCGTGGTGATCGCGTACAACAGCGAATCATCGGGTACGAAGTATGGGCTGGTGATCGAAAGCCGACGTTGGGCGGAGTAGATCAGCGAGTTGAACAGTCGCAAATTGTTCTCGTCCGGGAAGCCAGGTCCACTCGGCACGACTTGGCACAGCACATCGCCGGGCTCCACTTCGTACGGGTATGGCTGCACGTCCTTGCGAAGCACCTCGTCCGTCTCGAGGAACCAGTCGGTGGCAAAGACGATATCAAGGGAGAATACGACAGGCCCACTGATCCGCATGACCAGCTCGCGCCACTTGCGGCCGGCTCGCTCGTGCCTGGGGTTGTGATAGCTCGCGTCGATCATGTTGAGCGAGCCGATGAAGGCCGTCCGGCCGTCCACGACGACGATCTTGCGGTGGTTTCTGAGGTCAGGGCGTCGCCATTTGCCTTTCAGCGGCTGAATCGGCAACATCGGGTGCCACTCGATCACGGTCTGCTGGAGCTTCTTGATCATGTCCCGATAGCCGGGCATACGGGCGGTGCCGATGTGGTCAAACAGCAGCCGCACCTTCACCCCGCGAGCGGCAACCTCGGCCAGAGCCTCGAAGAAATCGTTGGTCGTGGAGTCCCAGCTCATGATGTAGAACTCGACGTGCACGTACCGCTCGGCTGTGCGGACCTCGCGCGCCATGGCGGCGATCGACTCGTCATAGTCGCTCAACAGGCCGGCCTCGTTGCCCCCAACGGCGGGCAGCCAACCTAGCCGCCGGTTGAGTACGACGAGAGTGTTCAGCGTCGACCCGGCTGGCACGGGCAATAGATCATCCGTCTCCGCAATGAGCGCGCCGCTGATCACCTCGCCGGCGGCAGCCTGTTGGCGGCGGCGTCCACGATCGACGAATGGCTGCCGATCAACCAGAACGCCAAGAGGCCGATCACGGGGAAGGAACAAGATCAGTAGCAACCAGGCGGTAGCTGATGACGGACGTCGTCCTTCGGGTACCAAGCCCAGAGCTACCACCTTGATCGCAAGATCCAGCAGGTAGAGCGCCACGGTCAGGACGCTCACCTCAGTCGCCGTCGCCATGCGCACAGTTTGGTCTCTCCGGCAGCGCAATGTCAGCACATACGCCGAGTAGCCTGGACGGGGTGAGCAGCAATTTGCCGATCTCGTCGCCCTACCGGAGCACCCCGGATGCTCCGGTGACCGACGCCGAACGCGATCGGCTCAACGCCAGACTCAATGCGGCCTACACGGCGGGGACGCTGGATCAAGATGACTATCGGACTCGATTGGATCGGCTTTTTGCGGCGCAGCGGCTAGGGGAACTGGTGCCGGTTGTGGAGGGCCTACCACCACTCCCGACCCATTCGAGTCCGGCGATCGTCACCAGCTCTGGTGGACAGCCTGGCGAGCTCTCAGAGTCGCGACCGCCGGGCCGTTTGACCGCCATGGTCGTAGGCGGCGTGGCAGCGGCCATTCTGCTGATTGCCATCTTGCTAGTGCTCTTGATCTAGCGTGTAAGCCTTGTCTGACCAAGCTCCGCTCGGTCGTGGCATCTGCTCGGCGCTGGGCGGCCGCCAGGCACGTGGCCGCCGTCGCCCGCGCACCTGGAGAGCGGCGACCAAACACATCCGCTGAGCGCTCCGAATACCGCACAAAGGGCCTACAACGATTTGGTATGGCTAACCTAACCTTGTTCCAACACCATGATGGATTCGTAAAATGGCGACTGTGCCCCGGCAACACATCACCCAGAAGAAGATCGCTGAACACGTTCAGCGGCTGGGTGAGCACTATCCGCCGATCCCGCTGGATTCTGTTGATCGAACGATCAAGCGCCCGGGACTTGTGGCCAGGAAGTTCGGCCACGTGATCGACTACCTCGCACGGGTAGAGCTGGAAGTTGATCGCAATGTCTTGGAGCTGCTGGTCCTGCTGCCTGATGCCGACGAGACCAATAAGACGTTCTACGCCGACGTCTGGCAACCGCAGGAGATCCAGCATGGGCTGATCTTGGATCGGCTGCAGCAAGATCTCGGCCGGGAGGCCGCCAAGCCGCAGCTCGAGGTGTCCTTCGGGATCAAGATCTTGGGAGCGCTGGCGCACCTCAAGCCCATTCAGGACATCGCCAAGTTGATGTACTTCCTCACCGGCGCGAGCACAGAGCGGCAAGCAGTGATTGCCTACAACAAGATCAACCAGGGGATGAAGGAACTAGGCGAGACCGCTATCTCGGAAACGATCATCACCCCGATCAAGCAGCAGGAGCCGGGACACTTCGCCTTTTACCAGATGTCAGCGACTGCGATGATCCAGGACAAGGTGCTGAAGCCTTGGCAGCTGTTCCTGACGCGGGTGATGCGCGAGAAGTCCTATCACCTGGTCGGTACTCACCAGATGAACAGCTACAAGGCCGACATGGGCGCGGTAATGGCTGTCCTCGGCCTGGATGATGATCTTGAGGGATACGCGCGGGAAGTCGGACGAGTTGAGAACAGGCTGCTGTGGGCTCACAAGCAGGGCATGGAGTTTCCGCCGTACATCTTGAAGGCACTTCGGGAGAGTGTCGATCTGTACCGAGAGCGACTCGAGCGCGGATTCAAATTCGCCTAGCCGCACCGCCTGATGGATTTGGGTACAGCGGAGTCCTGGCGTAAACTTCTCGGCTGGCCATCTTTGGCTGTCGATGAGACGTACGTGGAATCAAGTTAGAGGTCTATGGCGAAGAAAGAGGGCGCACTCGAGCTGGAGGGCACCGTGGTCGAGGCCCTGCCCAATGCGATGTTTCGTGTTGAGCTGGCTAATGGTCACAAGGTGCTGGCCACCATCAGTGGCAAGATGCGGCAGCACTACATCCGCATCCTTCCGGCCGATCGAGTAGTCGTCGAACTCTCGCCCTATGACTTGACCCGCGGCCGGATCGTCTACCGCCACAAGTGACCAACTCGCAACCATCCACATCGTCTGGCTTGCTGGCGCTTGCCCGACGTGAGTTCAGAAAGAAGCTCGATGAAGGTCCAGCCGAGCGTCAAGAGGATCTGCGACAAGTGCAAGGTGATTCGC
The DNA here is from genome assembly GCA_963734005.1 of uncultured Actinomycetota bacterium. Lineage (GTDB taxonomy): Bacteria > Actinomycetota > Actinomycetes > Propionibacteriales > Propionibacteriaceae > Microlunatus. Next base: position 12,334 of record CAVTFS010000016.1, on the reverse strand, counting down.
CGGCACGGTCGCGTGATGGTCATTTGCGAGAATCCGCGGCACAAGCAGCGACAGGGCTAGCCGCAGAACCCAGCACGACCTCACTCCAGCTGCGAGCGTCGGTATCGCGCGAGCAGCGTCAAAACTAGAAAGTGTGATCGCAAATTCCGGGAAAGCCCCGGATCCGCCCTCGGTCGGAGGCCGAGGCCCCGGTGATCAGGCCGCGAGACCTGATCAAAGGCAGCCGGGGACGCATCACGCCAGACACCTCCGCGACGGCCTCATGGCCAACGCCCTTCGGACAGGCTCAGGGCGCATGACCGTCGACCAGATGAAAGGTAGTACGGCCTGATGGCACGCCTTATTGGAGTTGACCTCCCGCGCGACAAGCGTCTCGAGGTGGCACTCACCTACATCTACGGCATCGGCAAGACCCGTGCCTTGCAGACCTTGGAGGCCACGCAGATCAGCGGCGACCTCCGCGTCCACCAGTTGACCGACGAGCACATGGTCGCGCTTCGTGACTGGATCGAAGCCAACTACCAGATTGAAGGCGATCTGCGTCGCGAGGTCGCTTCGGACATCCGGCGCAAGGTCGAGATCGGTTCCTATCAGGGACGTCGTCATCGCAGTGGCTTGCCGGTACGCGGCCAGCGCACCCGCACCAACGCCCGCTCCCGGAAGGGCGCACGCAAACCCGTCGCCGGCAAGAAGAAGGCCAAGTAACGCCACCCGGCCTTTTGCCAATCCGCACTGCGAGCGTCGGTCGCGCGAGCAGTGCCCAAGAAAGAGAGATCCAGGAGGATCTGAGAACGTATGGCTACTGCAGGCCGTGGCACCGCCAAGAAGGTGCGTCGCAAGGAAAAGAAGAACGTGGTGGCTGGCCACGCTCACATCAAAAGCACCTTCAACAACACCGTCATCTCGATCACCGACCCGACCGGTGCGGTCATCGCGTGGGCATCAGCTGGCACCGTTGGTTTCAAGGGCTCCCGCAAGTCCACTCCGTACGCGGCCCAGATGGCCGCTGAGGCCGCGGGTCGTCGCGCGATGGAGCACGGCATGAAGCGGGTCGACGTGTTCGTCAAGGGCCCCGGCTCGGGCCGCGAAACTGCCATTCGCTCACTCGGGGCAATCGGCCTCGAGGTTGGCGCGATCTCCGACGTCACCCCTATCCCGCACAACGGCTGCCGCCCGCCCAAGCGGCGTCGCGTCTAACCGCCTAGAAGACCAAGGACTTATCGAAAGATGGCTCGCTATACCGGTCCCATGACCAAGAAGTCACGTCGGCTGGGTGTTGATCTGGTCGGCGCAGACAAGGCGTTCGAGCGCCGCCCCTACCCGCCCGGCGTGCACGGCAAAGGGCGCACCAAGGAGTCGGAATACTCGCTGCAGCTCCGCGAGAAGCAGAAGGCGCGCTACGCCTATGGCGTCCTGGAGAAGCAGTTCCGTCGCTACTACGAGCAGGCCAACCGGCTGCAAGGCAAGACCGGCGACAACCTGCTTCAGATCCTGGAGTCCCGCCTGGACAATGTCGTCTATCGTGCCGGGCTGGCTCGTACCCGCCGGCAGGCCCGCCAGTTCGTGGTGCATGGCCACTTCTTGGTCAATGGGCAAAAGGTCGACATCCCCTCCTATCGGGTGACTCCGCACGATGTCATCGACCTCGCTGAGAAAGTGAAGGAGCAAACGCCGCACATCATCAACCGCGAAACTCACAACGAGCGCGAGGTGCCTGGCTGGATGCAGGTTTTCCCCGAGCGCGGCCGGGTCCTGATTCATCAGCTTCCGACTCGGGAGCAAATCGTGGTCGATGTCTCTGAGCAACTCATCGTGGAGCTCTATTCGAAGTAGACCTGATGCGCTTCACAGCTCAGCGCGCAGTATGAGCCCTGATTGTCGAAGGGCACGAAGTAGTAAGCCGCTGGCGTCGGATACGCCAGCGGTGCCGCAGCACCATCAAATAGCGGGTGGTGCGGGGAAGGAAGAGAAATGCTGATTGCACAGCGCCCGTCATTGTCGGAAGAGAGCGTCTCCGACAGTCGTTCTCGATTCACCATCGAGCCGTTGGAGCCGGGCTTCGGTTACACCCTCGGCAACTCGCTGCGTCGTACGCTGCTGTCGTCCATCCCAGGCGCAGCCGTGACGAGCATCAAGATCGACGGCAACCTGCACGAGTTCTCCACGATCGAGGGCGTCGTCGAGGATGTCACCGAGATCATCTTGAATCTCAAGGGCCTGGTTGTGTCCTCCGAGGAGGACGAGCCGGTCACCATGTATCTGCGCAAGGCGGGAGCCGGAGCGGTGACCGCGGCAGACATTGCTCCGCCGGCCGGGGTAGAGGTGCACAACCCTGACTTGCACATCGCCACACTCAATGACACCGGCAGGCTGGAGATGGAGCTGGTGGTAGAGCGTGGCCGCGGCTATGTCTCCGCAGTGCAGAACAAGACCGCCGACGCCGAGATCGGCCGGATTCCCGTCGACTCGATCTATTCACCGGTGCTCAAGGTCACCTACAAGGTGGAGGCCACCCGCGTCGAGCAGCGCACCGACTTCGACAAGCTGATCTTGGACGTCGAGACGAAGCAGGCAATCCGGCCACGCGATGCAGTCGCCTCTGCCGGCCGTACGCTCGTTGAGCTGTTCGGCCTTGCCCGCGAGCTGAATGTAGAAGCCGAAGGCATCGAGATCGGGCCGTCCCCGATCGATGAGCAGCTCGCTGCTGATCTTGCGCTGCCGGTCGAGGATCTGAACCTGACCGTGCGGTCGTACAACTGCCTCAAGCGCGAGGGCATTCACACCGTGTCGGAGCTGGTATCGCGCAGCGAGCAGGATCTGCTGGACATCCGCAACTTCGGCTCGAAGTCGATCGACGAGGTCAAGCTCAAGTTGCATGAGATGGGCTTGTCGCTCAAGGACAGTGCACCAGGCTTCGACCCGCTGAGCGCCATCGGCCGCTATGACGATCTTGAAGAGGACGACGTCGACTTCAGCGAGACCGAACAGTATTAAGCAAAGGGGACGACCCCCTTTGAACCCCCGCAGTAATCGACTTACCTCGAGCTCAGGAGAGAAGTGAGATGCCTACACCCACCAAGGGCGCGCGCCTCGGCGGCAGTGCCGCGCACCAGCGGCTCATCCTGGCCAACCTGGCCAGTCAGCTGTTCGAACATGGCCGCATCGTCACAACCGAGGCCAAGGCGAAGCGGTTGCGTCCGCTGGCAGAGAAGTTGATCACCAAAGCCAAGCGCGGTGACATCCACTCCCGCCGCATGGTACTCACCACTGTTCGTGACAAGGGTGTGGTGCACACGCTGTTCACCGAGATCGCACCCAGCCTGGCCGACCGTGAAGGTGGCTATACCCGGATCACCAAGGTTGGTCCGCGTAAGGGTGACAACGCTCCCATGGCGCTGATCGAACTCGTCAGGGAGTCTGTTGAGGAGAGCCGGAAGGCGAATGCCAAAAGCGTTGCTCCGGCGAAGAAGTCCCCCGCGAAGAAGGCGGCTGCCAAGTCTGCTCCGGCCGCTTCGGCTGCGGCGGCGACGGCTCCTGCCGCTGCAGCCACTCCTGCTGCCGAGTCGCAGTCTGCTGAGACCAGTCCGGCAGAGAAGCTCGTTGGCGAGACGAGTGAAGCTGGAGGACGCCGCTGCGGAGCAGGAGCAACCGAGCGATGACTCCGCTACGGAGGAGGCTGCCACAGTCAGCGAACCTGACGAGATCAGCGAGGCCAGCGAAAAGGCCTGAGTTATTCGCCGAGCAAGAACGGCGCTCTCCCGATCCGGGCGAGCGCCGTTTGCGTGTCATCTCGTTTTGTCCTCCCCGAGAGGGAGAATCGCCAGCATGCTGCTGAGCCGACTCGCTGAGACACGAATCGCGCTCGCAAGCACCCGGTCTCGGAACGCCAAGCGCGACCTCATCGCCGCAGTATTGCGGGAGGCCTCCCGCGATGACGTTGAGATCGTCGTCTCCTACCTGTCGGGGAGTCTGCGGCAGCGGCGTACCGGGGTGGGCTGGAAGTCGTTGCAATCCATTCCTCCGCCGGCGGAGGAGCCTTCGCTGACCGTCGGCGAAGTGGATGCAGTCTTTGACTACGTCGCCAGCCTCAGCGGTGCCGGATCCACCTCTGTGCGGGCCGCGGCGGTGAATGCATTGCTCGCCCGCGCGACGGCCAACGAGCAGGATCTGCTGCGTGGCCTGGTGTTCGGCGAACTGCGGCAGGGCGCGATGGAAGCCGCGGTCCAGGAAGGATTAGCCGCTGCCTTCGAGGTACCGGTCGCCGCCGTACGCCGGGCAGCCATGCTGATGTCGTCGACTACCGCGGCCGCTGCAGTGCTGTTGACGGGCGGTCTTGAGGCACTCGAGGCGGTCGGCCTCCAGGTCGGCGTTGCTATCCAGCCCATGTTGGCGGCTAGTGCTCCGGGCCCAGATGCTGCTCTGGGCAAGACCGGCCTTCCGGCGGTCGTGGACTACAAACTGGACGGCGTGCGGGTGCAGGTGCATCGCGCGGGCGAGGAGGTACGCGTCTTCACCCGCAGCCTGGACGACATCACCGCGCGGCTTCCCGAGGTCGTGGCGGTGGCTCGGGAACTTCCTCATGATCAGCTCGTGCTCGACGGTGAGGTGCTCTCCTTGCGCAGGGACGGACGACCGGAAGCCTTCCAGGTCGTGGCGTCTCGCACCATGAGCAGCGTCGATGGCGCGGCGCTCGCTCAGACAGGGCCGCTTCAGGTCTTCTTCTTCGACCTATTGCACGTCGACGGCCAGGATCTGCTAGACGTGCCTTTGGGGGAGCGGCTGGAACACATGCGCCGGCTGCTGCCCGAATCGGTGACGGTGCCGCGCAAGGTCTGCACGACCCCGGAGCAGGCCGCGGACACCTTCGCCGATGCAGTCAAACGTGGCTACGAGGGCGTTGTGATCAAGAATCTCAACGCGCCGTACGCTGCCGGTCGGCGCGACGCGGCCTGGGTCAAGGTCAAGCCGCGGCACACTTTCGACCTCATCGTCACCGCCGCCGAGTGGGGACATGGTCGCCGACAGGGGTGGCTGTCCAACCTGCACCTTGCCGCTCGTGACCCGGCGTCCGGTGAGTTGATCATGCTCGGCAAGACGTTCAAGGGCCTAACTGACGAGCTGTTGACCTGGCAGACCGCTCGATTTCTTGAGCTGGAGGTCCGGCGCACCGCGGGCACTGTCTACCTCGAGCCTTCAACGGTTGTGGAGATCGCCTGCGATGGGCTGCAGGTCTCGACACGCTACCCAGGAGGCGTCGCATTGCGGTTTGCCCGAGTGCTGCGTTACCGGCCCGACAAATCGGCTGCGGAGGCCGACACCATCGACACGGTCAAGGCGCTCAGCCCGATCATCGACGCTAGCATGCGCGCTGAGCCGTCGAAGCGCAGTCATGCCCCGGACGAGCTCAGGGCACACAGACAGACATGGACAAACCCGCGAGCTTGGCAACGCGCGACTTTCGACTGACCCTTTTGGCGGGCCCAGATTGCAAGGAGCATGTTGGCCGGACGGACAAATCCGGCGCTCGCGGGTTCGGGTGTTGGCTGTGGATTAGCCGGCCGCTTCGCGACCAGTTGGTACACAGTCGGGATGCGGCTAGCTGGCCGTCACCTCACATGTCCAACAGTCATTCATTCTGTGGACCACCTCCTTTCCCGTGTCCCACCAAGGTATGCGCGCACACGGGTCGGGTCAACGGACTTTGCACATACTGGTCGCGCAGCTAGGAAAGCAGAACTGTCTCGTGCTATGAAGCATCGGTGACTATCGCCCGCCTCACCGAGGTGCTTGCGCCGGCGGCCGCTTCGGGCGTGGGTCTGGGAGCCTTCAATGTCTTCAGCATCGAGCACGCCGAGGCCTTGACCGCTGCCGCCGAGGCTGCTGGGACCCCCGTGGTACTGCAAATCTCGCAGAATGCTGTCCGCTATCACGGTGCGTTGGCACCGATCGGGCTAGCCACGCTCGCCTTAGCCCGGAATGGAGGCGTGCCCATCGTCGTACACCTCGACCATGCAACTGATGCGAGGCTGGTAGACGAGGCGATCGATCTGGGCTTTGGCTCGGTGATGTTCGACGCATCGACGATGCCGTACGCGGAGAACGTGGCTGCCACGGCGGAGATCGTGAGGCGCTGCCACGATCGAGGGCTTGACGTCGAGGCTGAGCTTGGCGAGATCGGCGGCAAGGACGGTGTCCACAGCCCAGGCGCCCGAACTGAGCCTGAAGAGGCGCGAGTCTTTGTTGAGGCAACCGGGGTGGACGCGTTGGGCGTCGCCGTGGGGACCTCGCATGCAATGACCGAACGTCACGTCGCGCTCGATCTCGAGTTGATCAGCGCGCTAAGTGCTGCGGTGCCAGTGCCTCTGGTACTGCACGGCTCTTCGGGGGTTCCTGATCAGGAGCTGGTTCGAGCAATAGCGGCCGGCATGACGAAGATCAACATCGCGACCCACCTGAATCAGGTGTTCACCAACTCTGTCCGGGAGGCGCTGGCCGCCAACCCGGCGATGGTCGACAGTCGCCGGTATCTCGGCCCGGCTCGTGACGCTGTCGCCGTCGAAGCAGCGCGGTTGCTGCGAATGTTCAGAGACCTCTGACCACGGCGTATCGGTCTAATGCGTCCTTGCGCTCGACGGCGTGCACCACAATCGGCTCTGGATAGCCCTGCGGAAGCCCTGCATCTCGCAAGTCATGATCGAGTGCATACAGCGCCGCTATCAGCCACCCACGCCGAGCACGACCGGCAGAAGCGAGAAGTGTCGGGTCGAGCACGAAGAGCGGTAATACTGCTTCGCCGTCGTCGATTGCCGAGCGCAAGGCAGCGTTGTCGGCTAGTCGGAAATCGCGCCGTACCCACCAGATCGCAGCGCGTCCCTCAGAGCCCATCGTCTAATCTTGCCTCGGGCATCATGGGTCTTTCGCGAGCGTTGGAAATCGCGACCTGCTGAGCAGGTTCCGGGCGAGATGCGCGAGCGAAGACAATAGGAGAGACGTGAGCGACCTGATCGATACCACCGAGATGTACCTCCGCACCATCTATGAGCTGGAGGAGGAGGGGATCATTCCCCTTCGGGCACGGATTGCCGAGCGCCTGCATCAAAGTGGTCCGACCGTGTCGCAAACTGTGGCCCGGATGGAGCGGGACAACCTGGTCCATGTCCTGGGTGACCGTCATCTGGAGCTGACCGACGAGGGTCGCATGCGTGCCACGCGCGTGATGAGGAAGCACCGGCTGGCCGAACGATTGCTCATCGACGTGATCGGCTTGGATTGGGAGAAGGTCCACGACGAGGCCTGCCGGTGGGAGCACGTCATCTCCGAAGATGTGGAACGTCGACTCGTCGACCTGTTGAACGCGCCAACCATGTCGCCGTACGGCAATCCCATTCCCGGACTCGAGGAGCTCGGCGTGAGCGCGGCCACAGAGCCGTTCCGGGGTGGTAATGAGCAGTTGCAGGACGTTGTCAGCGGCTCCACTTCTCCGATCAGGGTCGTTATCGAGCGGATGAGCGAGGAGATCCAGAAGGACGTCGAGATGATGGGCACCCTCCGGGAGGCGGGGATTCAGCCTGGTGCCGAGGTCCGCGCGGAGGTTGGGGGACTGGGTGTCCGGCTCACGGCCGACGGTTCACCCAGCTGCGAGATCGACCGAGAAGCATCCACCCATCTGTTCGTTTCGCGCGTGTGAGACGCCGCGAGGAGGCTTCGCCGTGAGCAGCGACGAGGTGAACTGGCGGACGTACCTGGCCGAGTTTCACCGCGAGAGGGCAGGGATCGCCGAGGCCGTGCTCTCTCGCGCCCTCGCTGGGGATCACTCGCCGTATCGCTGGCTGGCCCGAGCAGTGTCGGCTTCGGCGGGTACCGTGCTCGATCTCGCGTGCGGGTCAGGCCCGATGTCACGCGAGCTGGCGCAGCCGGGGCGTACGGTCATTGGTCTCGATTTGTCTGAGTATGAGCTGGCATTGGCTGCAGAGCGGGGACCCGGGCCGTGGGTCCGGGCTGATGGGCTGCAGCTCCCTTTCAGAGACGAGTGCATCGATGTCGTCACCAGCTCAATGGGATTGGTGGTGGTCCAACCACTGACCCGAGTTGTCGAGGAGGTGGCGCGGGTGCTGCGGCCGGGCGGAGTGCTGGCAGCGATTGCCCCGGCCATCCGGCCGCTCGGCGCGCGGGATCTCAGGGTGCTGACCCGTATTAACGGACGATTGAGAACCAAACCTCAGTTTCCGGGGCCGGTGGAGCTGACAGGCTTTGCGAAAACCTTGACCCTGTATGGGATGCGGACGGTCGAGGACGCCCGAGAGCGGTACCGATTCAGCATTCGCTCGCGAGCGGACGCCGAGCTGGTGATGTCAGCGCTTTACCTGCCGAACACCCGCTGGTCGCGAGTCGAGAGCGCAATCGAGTATCTGGAGGACCGTGTCAAGAAGCAAGATGTGGTCGATGTTGCGATTCCAATGCGCCGACTCGTTGCGATCAAGTAGCACGGGCTTAGGTGGAATAGGCGTGAGTCGCAGGCGGTTGAGACAATTGCCGCCGCATTAACCACAGATGAACGGCGATCCGTAACGAGGAGCACATTGCATGGCAACGATTGAGATCACTGCCGACAACTTCGAAGACACCATCACCGACAACGACATCGTGTTAGTGGATTTCTGGGCCGAGTGGTGCGGACCGTGCAAGCGGTTCGGGCCTGTCTATGAGAAGGCCTCTGAGGAGTATGACGGGATCGTCTTCGCCAAGCTGGACACGGATGCGCACCCGGAGCTGACCGGTCTGCTGGGCATCGAGGGCATTCCGACGCTCATGGCCTTCCGTGAGGGCGTGCTGGTCTTCAATCAAGCCGGCGCCTTGCCCGGTCACGCCTTGAAGCAGGTGGTGGACGCTGTGAAGGACCTCGACATGGTCGAGGTGCACGCCGAGGTCGCCAAGCTGAGGGCCCAACACAGCCACGATGAGTCAATCGTGCGCGATTGACGAGTGTGACGGGATAGGCGCGCACGATCATTCTTTGCGCTTTAGGCCGCGTACGAGTCGATCACATTGACGAACGCCGACGCGGCCTGCGTCGCGTCTAGATCAAGCGCGACCTTGATCCTGAGCCATCCATCAGGATCGGGCGTAGCCGAATCAACCGATGAGGTCTGTTTAACGACAGCTGTCTGCCCGCGCCCGACGCCAGCGAGGTTGACGCGAACGGGTAGTTCGCGGGTGACGAACAGCTCTGGATTGGTCAGCAGCACCATGGCGCCGGCGTCGCCGAGCAAGTCTGCGTAATCCTGAGCCGAGTCGTGTGAGCTGCCGCGACGTCGGTAGAGGAGCTCGCCGGTCAGCCGGATCGCTGGATGATCATTCATACGAAAGCGCTCGGTGTCGGCTTGGTTCACCGCGAGGTGACGGAACAGGTGGAATCCATACATGGTGGTCGGGATCGACGATTCGATCACGCACCTCGCCGCCTCGGGATCTTGCCAGACATTGAACTCGGCGACTGCCGTTGGGCTCTCTCCGCCGAGTGAGCCGCCCATGAAGATGATCTCCTCCAGTCGTGCTGAAACGCCTGGATACCTGGTGAGCAGCACTGCCACGTTCGTCTTGGGGCCGAGGGTTACCAGGCTCACCCGCTCAGTGGAGTCCATGATCAGCTGGTGCAGCATCTCGACCGCATGCAGCGGCGATCGCCGCCGAGAAGTCTCGGGTAGCTGAATCCCGCCGAGCCCATCGAGGCCATGAGAGCCGGCGGCTCGCCGGGCCCGCTCGATCAGCGGCTGTACCGCGCCCGCCGCGACCGGGATTTCTCCCGCGCCTGCCGCATCGAGCACCTTGCGGGTGTTGGTCACCACCTGATCAACCGTGACGTTCCCAGCTACACAGCTGATGCCGAGCACGTCGAGGTCGGGGTGGCGCAGGGCGTAAAGAATCGCCAAGGCGTCGTCTGTGCCGGTGTCAACGTCCATAACAATCCGCCTCGGCATAACGGACATGCTGACAGACTGAAGGGGTTCCCGAGACGGAGACCGATGATCACCGCCCATGCACAAGACATAGTCGTTGGTGCGATGAGACCCCAGCCAGGCCCCACGGCAGTCAACGTGCTAGTGATCATGACATAGCGGCGTCGTGACAGCGCCGTCGAATCATGACGTTGCTTTTACCAACCCTGACCAGGGTCGAAAGCCAGACCGGGATCTCCAGCGTCGTCGCGACGGACTGTTGCCTCGATCAGCCCGTACGGTCGGTCGTCAGCGTGGAACACTTCGTTGTTGTTCTCGATGTCGAACCGGGCGAGATCGTAGATGAAATGATGTTTGTTGGGCGCGGAGAAGCGAATTTCGGCGATACCAGGCTGATCATTGATCACCGCTGCCCCCATCTCGTACAGCGTGTGCTGTAGCGCCAGGCTGTGATGCCCGGCAAAGGTGTCGAGCATCGCCTGCAACGCCGTGTCGTACGACTTCCCCCAGTCCACATCGGTGCCGTCGTGCCACCACTGGGCCATGAGGGACGTGGCCATGATCCGGTCGTGGGTTGGTTGCAGGGTGGTGTATCTGTCCTCGATGTAGCCCCAGAACTCCGAGTCAGTCGACTTGAGAATGACCAGGTCCTTGAGCCCCGAAACGACCCATACGGTAGTGCCGTCGTAGGTGACGGTCGCGGTCCGAACGTAACGTCCATCGCGGACGAACGCGTGTGGGTTGTCCAGCCGGATCCACGGGTACATCTCCAACCCCACTCGGGAGAATGTGATCGGCTCGGTGTTGTCCACGAAGTGGCGGGCCAGGCGAATGCCAAACGACTCCGGCTGGGCCACCACATCATCCTCCGCCGCGAAGGCGTACACGGTGTTCTTCTGGGTGTCGGTTGGCAACGTTTGTGCGTTGTCGCCGGTGAGGTGCGGGGCCTCCTGGCCGCCGGAGAGGGCGACGCTGACGTTGTAGTCGACAATCTCATGCGGATCCGAGTCGCGGAACACCCGAACGACCCGATTCTCGGCCTTGCCGTACTGGTTGTAGCCAAGCTTGACACCCATTGTTAACTCCCTCGGTAGGTGGAATAGGCGAACGGAGACAACAGCAGTGGCACGTGATGGTGCCGCATGGGCTCGGTCACCTCGAAGACGATGGACACCTCCGGGTAGAACCCCTTCTGCCCGGATGCCGCAAAGTAGGCCCCAGTGTCGAAGACGAGCCGGTAGATGGCGGCCTGCAGGCCCGCCGGGGCCAAGGTGCGGCACCGGCCGTCGTCGTCGGTGACGCCCTCGCCGACCGGCTCCCACCCAGTCTCGGCGCGGCGGTGCAGCGTGAGAGCCACGTTAGATGCCGGGCTGCCCGCTCGTGGCGTCCAGCACATGGGTCGACAGAGTCATTCGGCCAGCAACCTCTCCAGTCGCAGTTCTTCGACAGGAGCACTGTTCAGCTCGTTTAACGCGCTCATAACGCGCCTACGGCCATGAGCGACCTCGAGACGATCAACGTGCAGCAGAATTATTGTTCCACTATGCGGAGTAACCTAGGCCGACATGTCTAGGGCGTCAAGACTCAGGTGCTGCTGCGCGAGATGGAGCGCAGTCGGTTTTCTGCCTGCGTCCAGCATCCAACCTCGCGTGCTCCGTGTTGGCGCCTTGCGAGCGGCTGCAAGCCAACAGTCAGTTGGTGATAACGCGTTCGGCATTTAGCCGGTCGGTCAGCGTCTCGGCGGCCTTCAGCAGTGCCGGCGCGGCCCGCCGGATGACGTCAGGCGTCAAGCGGGGAGCGGGAGCGGAGAACGAGATTGCGGTAAGGACCGGTGCTCCCGGAACTGGCACGGCAACACATGACACGCCGGTCTCCTGCTCCCCCTCGTCGATGGCGTAGCCCCGTGCCCGAGTCACCGCTAGATCGTGTCGGAGCACCTTCGGGTCGGTAATCGTGTGATCTGTCAGGGCCGGCATACCGGACAGCTCCAAGATTTTGGATGCCTCGTCGTCGGTCAACTGAGCCAATAGGGCCTTACCGACGGCAGTGGAGTGAAGATGAACTCGGGCTCCGACCTCGGTGAACATCCGCATCGAGTGCCGCCCAGGCGCTTGAGCGACATAAAGTGCGTGTGAGCCTTCCAGGATCGCGAGGTTCGCTGTCTCCCCGATCTTCTCGACCAACCCGGCGAGCACCGGCCGGGCCCACGTCCCCAGCCGCTTGGCGGCACCATCTCCGAGCCGGATCAGCCCAACGGCCAAACCGTATCGGCGTGACGGCTCCTGACGAACGTACCCGAGAGCGACCAGCGTACGAATGAGCCGATGAATCGATGCCGCCGGCATCTGTGTGCCCGCCGCGATCTCGGAGAGAGATAG
>CAVTFS010000015.1:0-79554 GCA_963734005.1 uncultured Actinomycetota bacterium | reverse complement strand
CGAACGGCATCTCGTACACCGACCCCTCGACGGTGCCGGTCGTCAAGGCGCTCGCCGAGGGGATGGGCGTGGAGCTCTCGGCCGATCTGCGGTCGATGACTCCGGGGCAACGCGAAGGAGACCTGCTGCCCGAGCACCTCGTCGCTCAACTCGGAAACCCGGAGGATCACTGATGGCCGTCCACACGGGCCGCGGCATCGCGGCGATCGAGTACCCCACGGGCATGAACCAGAACGGCGACCCGTCGCAGGCGTGGATCAAGGTCAAGCCGGACGGTCGCATCGACGTGTTCGCGGAACGTCCGACATCGGCAACGGGTCGAAGACGATCCAGTCCCAGATCGTGGCCGAGACGATCGGCGTGCCCTACGACTGGATCACGTACGACAACTCCAACACCGACTCGTCACCGGTGTGCACGGGCACGTTCGCCTCGCGCGCTACGTTCGTGGCCGGAAACGCAGTGCTCAAGGCCGCTGCGAAGGTGCGGGAGAAGATCCTCGAGATCGCCGGCAAGGAGCTCGAGATCGATCCCGCCGACCTCGAGATCATCGACGGCGAGGTAGTCGCGAAGGGAGCTCCGCAGAAGAAGATCGGCGTGCCCGATGTCGCCGCCGCGGCAACCTGGGGCCACGGCGAGCTGATCACCGGCACCGGAGCGCAGCTGAAGCCGTACGCGACGATCGTCGACCCTGAGACGGGGCGCGTCGACCTGCCGCCCCACTCCGCGATCTCGTATGCGGCGTGCGCGGCCAAGCTGGCGGTCGACGACGAGACCGGCGTGGTCACGGTGGAGCGGCTCTGGCAGTGCTACGACGTCGGCCGCGCGATCAACCCGACGCTGGTCGAAGGTCAGATCGAGGGTGGCGCCATGCAGGGCCTGGGCCTGGGCTGCTCGAGAACTGCTACCCGTACTACCCGTCGGCCGAGCACCGCGGCAGCCAGTTCGGCGCGTACCTCGCGCCGGGGATGGAGCAGATGCCGAGGATCGACACGATCATCATCGAGAACCCGTCCTCGGACGGCCCCTACGGCGCCAAGGGCATCGGCGAGATGGCGAACAACGCGCAGCCACCGGCGATCGCCGCGGCGGTTCTCGACGCCGTCGGCGTCTGGGTGACGGAGCTCCCGATCACCCCGGAGAAGGTGTTGCGGGGGCTGCAGGCGAAAGCCGGGCCGCGCCGCGAGGGAAAGCTGGTCGTGTTCGACGAGGAGCTTTCGGTGAACGCGGTCTCGGACGGCGGCATCCGGTTCGAGGTGCCTGCGTGACTGCGGGCCGAAGCGGGCGCGCCCTTCCCGTCGGGGCCGGGCCCGGCCCCGCTCGGCCGCGCCGCGGCTTGGCGCCTTCGGCACCTGGAACGGCGTCGAGCTCGTGGAGCATCTTCCCCACGGTCTCGCTCCATGCCGTGGGTGGTGACCAGGTGCTTCTCTGCCGCGTCGTCTGCGAGCCCGGCACGACGGTGCGCCGCCACAGCCACGAGGCAACCGAGCAGGCGATGTGGATCGTCGACGGCGCGCTGACGATGACCGTCGAGGACGAGACGAGGGGCCTTCTCGCGGGCGTCAACGTCGTCGTCAACCGCGGCTCGAGCACGAGCGGCACTCTGCGGACGGGGTGACGTTCATCGAGGCTCTGGCACCCGTGCCGCTCGACCATGTCCCGGATCGCGATCGCGACCTCGTGCTCGGCGATCTCGCAGGGCTCGCTCCACGTCGAGCGCTGAGGCCTGCGCTGCAGGACTGTCCCTAACCGTCGCCAGGGTCGCGCTCGTCACCGGGGCGAGCCGGGGCATCGGGCCGCGACGGCCGAGCGGCTGCGGACGGACGGCTGGTCGGTGGAGACGGCCGAGCGTGCGACGGGCATCGACCTGCCGACCTCGAGCAGGCGCGGGCGGCGGTGGAGCAGCTCGACCGGATCGACGCGCTCGTGGCCAACGCGGGAACGACCGCTCGCTCGGGTGCCCTGGAGCTGTCAGTGGAGGAGTGGCAGCGGGTACTCGACCTCAACCTCACCCCTGTCTTCGTCCTCGCGCAGGCCGCGGCCCGGAAATGGTCGCGCAGGGCGGCGGGCGATCGTGCTGCTGGCGTCGATGCTGTCGTTCACCGGCGGCTTCAACGTGTCGGCCTACGCGGCATCGAAGGGCGGCGTCGCGAGCTGGCCAAGGCGCTCTCGAACGAGCTCGCCGGCCGGGGTGTGCGCGTCAACGCGATCGCGCCGGGCTACGTCGAGACCGACATGACCTCCACGATCGAGGACTGGCGTCGCAAGGAGATCGACGAACGCATCCGATGGGCCGCTTCGCCCAGCCGGCCGAGCTGGCCCGTGATCGCGTTCCTCCTCTCCGACGACGCGCGCTATGTGAGCGGAGCCGTGATCCCGGTCGACGGCGGCTTCAGCGGCCGGTGACTGGATCTGGCGAGCCCCGCGAGCCGCCCGAGGACTGGTCTAGCCTGAGCGTGTGAACCTCCTTGCTGCGAGCCCGTGGACGACCTGGACGCCGTCGCCGCTCGTGCTCGCCGGCGCCGTCGTGGCGCTCGTGTTCTTCTTCCAGGGCTTCCACCGGCTCCGGCGACGGGGCAGCGCCGATCTGGCGCCGTGGAGCCGCGCCGTCCTCTTCTGCGCCGGCGTGGTGATCACCGTCTTCGCGCTCGTCGGCCCGATCGACACGGTCGGCGAGGAGTACCTCCAGTCGGTGCACATGCTCCAGCACGTGCTCGTCGCCGATCTCGGTGTCGCGCTCACGCTCGTCGCGGTGCGCGGCCCGCTCGCCGTCTTCTTCCTGCCGCGTGGGCTCCTCGTCCCGCTCGCGCACATGCGCTGGTTGCGGCGGACGCTTGCGTTCCTGCTCACGCCCTGGGTGAGCTTCGTCGTATGGGTCGCCGTCCTCGTCGGATGGCATCTCCCGCTGCTCTACGAGACCGCGCTCTCGCAACCCGGTCGTGCACACCTTCGAGCACCTGAGCTTCGTCCTCGCCGGTCTCCTCGTGTGGTCGCAGATCGTCGATCCGACAGGTCATCACCGCCTCACCGTCGGCGAGCGGGCAGGGTACGCGGCGCTGCTCTTCTGGACGGGGCAGATCCTCGCGTACGTGATCGCGTTCAGCCCGGAGGTGCTGTACGACCCGTACGCCGATCAGACCGAGCGCCTCCTCGGTCTCTCGCGCTCGCCGACCAGCGCCTCGCGGCGGTGGTGATGATGGTCGAGCAGGCGCTCACGCTCGGCATCGCCTTCGTGCTGCTCTATCGGGCCGCGAGCGCCCAGCGCGCCACCGCCGCCGCCGGGCATCCGACCTGATCGCGATGTCGCCCTGGTCACCGACGTTCGAGCCGCTCTTCGCCGTCCTCGGAGCGATCGCCGCCTGGCTCTACGTGCGCGCGTGGCGCCGCGCCACCCCGCGCCCGCCCGCCTGGCGCGCATGGCTGTTCGGTGCCGGCATCGGCTCGTCGTCGTCGCGCTCAACTCGCCGCTCGAGACGATCGCGGTCGAGCACCTCCTGCTCTTCCATCTCCTGCAGAACGTGATCGTCTCGGACTGGGCGCCGCCGCTGATCCTCATCGGGCTCACCCCGGCCATGCGCGCGGGGATCGCCGAGCGGCTCGGCGCTGGTTCGCGTGGATTACCCGCCCCGCCGTCGCCCTGACGATCTGGCTCGTCGCCTGGTACGTGATCCACCTCGGCGCCGTCTACGACCGTTTTCTCGAGACCCCGCTGCTCCTCAACCTCGAGCACGCGATCCTGATCGCGGTCGGCTTGCTCTTCTGGTGGCCCGTGCTGTGCGATGCGCCGCGCTCGGTCCCGACGCTCGGCCGCCTCGCGTACGTGTTCGCGGCGTTCGTCGGCTCCGCCTTCCTCGGCCTTGCGCTGACGTTCTCGCCACCGGTCTACGGCTACTACGAGAGCCTTCCCGAACGGCTCTGGGGCATCTCGGCCGAGCAGGACCAGAACCTCGGCGGCATCCTCATGTCGACCGAGCAGGCGCTCGTGCTGTTCTCGGCCATCGTCTGGCTGCTCCTGCGCCTGTTCCGCGAGGAGCAGGAGGCTGAGGAGCGCCTCGCCGCCGAGCAGCGGGCCGCAGGGCTGAGGACTGCGGCCGATATCGCCACGGGCCGCATGCCACGCCTGACCGCACGGTCAGGACGTTGTGCGAGGATCGGCCATGACCACGATCGAGACCGACGTCGCTGTCGTCGGGGCCGGTATCGCCGGGCTCACCGCGGCCGACGCACTCGTCAGCGCAGGACGCGACGTCGTCGTCCTCGAGGCACGTGACCGCGTCGGCGGCCGCACGTGGAACACCGAGATCGGCGGCCAGGCGAACGAGCTCGGCGGGCAGTGGATCGCCCCCTACCAGACCGCCGCGCACGCGATGCTGCGCGACCTGGGACTGGAGCTCTTCCACGCCCACCGCGAAGGCGACCGCGTCTACGTCGACGGCGACGGACAGGCCCATCGTTACGCGGGTCACGACGCGCCGCTCGGCGCCGCATCCGAGCGGGCCTACGCCCGCGCCGTGGCGAAGCTCGACGCCCTCGCTGCCTCGCTCGACCCGGAGGCGCCCTGGGACCATCCGCATGCCGCCGAGCTCGACGCGATCACCTACGAGGCATGGTTGCAGCGCGAGGTCGACGACGACCACGCCCGCGACCTGCTGCGCGCCTTCCTCGCCGGCGGGTTCATGACCAAGCCGGCGCACACGTTCTCCCTCCTCGGCGGCCTCTGGGTGATCGCCGGCGCCGGCAGCGTCGACAACCTCTTCGAGCCCGACCTGTGCCTCCACTCGCGCGTGGTCGGTGGTCGCAGCTCATCGCGATCCGGCTTGCCGAGCGGCTCGGCGAGCGCGTCGTGCTCGACGCGCCCGTGCGCACGTGCCGCTGGTCGGACGGCGCGGTGACGCTGGAGGCGAACGGGCGCCGTGTCACCGCCCGCCGCGTCGATCGTCGCCATCCCGCCGAACCTCACCGGCGGCATCCGCTTCGAGCCGGCGCTGCCCGCCTGGCGCATGCGGGCGGAGCAGAGCGTCTCGCAGGGAAGCGTGATCAAGGTGCTCGCGGTCTACGACCACCCGTTCTGGCGCGAGGACGGCCTGGCCGGCGAGGCGTTCGCCACGTACCAGTTCGTGCGCGAGGCGTACGACAACTCACCGCCGAGCGGCGAGCCCGGCGTGCTGGTGAGCTTCCTCCCCGGCGAGCGCTGCGAGGAGGCCGAGCGCATGGGCGCCGGCGAGCGCCGGGCGGTCGTGCTCGAGGGCTTCGCCGCATTCTTCGGTGACGAGGCGCGAAACGCCGTCGACTACATCGAGGTGGACTGGTCGGCGGAGGAGTGGACGCGCGGCGCCTACTCGGCCACGTTCGAGGTCGGCGGGCTCTCGCCGCTTCGGCGCGGACCTGCGCCGGCCGATCGGCCCCGTTCACTGGGCCTGCACGGACATCTCGGGCGTCGGGAACATGCACATGGAGGGCGCCATCCGCTCCGGGCAGGCCGCTGCACGGCCGTGCTCGAGGCGCTCGTGTAGGGTCGAGGCACGCCACGGGAGGAGAGCCCATGCCGGTCATCGAGGTCAAGCTGTACGAGCATCGCGTCACCGAGGAGTCCGTGCCGAAGATGATCGAGGCGCTGACCGGCGCGCTCGCCGAGTCCAGCGGCGCCGCACCGGAGCACATCCAGGTGATCATCGAAGGCGTCTCCCCGAAGCACTGGGGCATCGCCGGCAAGCCCGCTGCGAGCTAGTAGAAGCGGAGCCGGCCGCAGCCGGCTCTCCTCAAGGTGCCTGGCTTCAGCCAGGCACCGCAGTTCCCGTAGGGTAGGTTGCGCACCACGGAGGGGGAGCAGGAGTATGAGACGAACAGTGTTGGCAGTGGCGATCGCCGTCCTCGCGGTGCTGTCCGTGGGTGGATCGGCACTCGCTCAGACCGCATCGCCCTCATCTCCGGCACTGTCGGCCACCGCTTCTGCGGAAACGGTCCGCTCATACCTGCGCTCGATCGGAATCGACCCGGCGGGCGTCGTCGTCCAGCGCGGTGACCGCAACTTCGCCGGAGAGGACTGCCCCGGTGCAGGCTGGTCGTGCACGTCTGCAACGAACGTGGTGCAGATCACGAACGGCGGCGTGAACGTCTCTCGCTGCTCGGCCACCGGCGGCCCGGCGACGATCTCCCGCAGCGTAGTGGCGGGAACGTCGCGTGCACGATCGTCCAGTCGTCGACCACGGGGGCGAACGTCGCGACGTGCGAGCAGATATCGGTCACGGGGGTGTCCGGGTCCGCGCTGCAGGAATGCCGCGTCACCCAGACCAGCACCAGCGGGGCCAACACGGCGACAGTCGACCAGACGCTCGTGCAGGGTCCGTTGTGTCTCCCGTTCCCTCTGAGCTCGTCGCCGGATCAGACGCAAGGCGGGCGACAGTTCGCGATCGATCTCGCAGTCGTCGGCGTCCGGCGCGGGCGTCGCGGAGGTCGAACAGGGCCTGTGGCAATGCGCCGCACGGCTCGACACCTCGGCGGTGAGCCAGTCACAGACGACGTCCCAGGAGTTCCAGATCCTCCAGGCGCCGCAGGGATTCGACCCGGAGAGCTCCGCCTGCGCCGGCGCGTCGGGGACGCTGCTGGCGAGCGCCGCCAGGAACAGCATCCAGATCGGATACGCCCCGAAGGCGACCGGCGGCACCCAGGCACAGCTTGCGGACCTCGATCGGCCAGGTCGACCAGTGCAGCACCGGCCGAGCCGGACTACACCGTCGCCCAGACCGAGGACCAGCGCGCTCATCGCGCCGCTCTGCCGTCGCCCAGACCCAGACCGGGCCTTTCCGCTGCTGCAGCTTCCAGGGCTTCAACCCAGAGACACCTGCACCGTCACCCAGACCGGGAGGCAGTCCGGCAACGCCAACGCAGTCCAAACGGAGTCGGTCTCAGCGCTGGCGCGGGCGGTCCGACGACGTGCACCTCGAATGCCTCGGTGACCCAGAACGGCGTCACGAACTCGTCCATTGCCTCGGGCCCCCGGGAACGGCTTGTCAACGACGGGCTGCTATCTGCGTGAACGGCACTGCCAGATCGCGACCTAGGTCGCGTATACCGGGCCGACCACCGGTGACTACACCGACACGGTGACGCTCTCGGGAAAGCTCACCGAGCAGTCAGCGGGGCGCCTCTGGAGGGCAAGGCGGTGACGCTCAGACTCGGCACCCAGTCCTGCACCGCCACGACCGGTGCGACGGGCAATCGTCCTGCCAGATCACGATCACGCAGGCCCCGGCTGTCGTCCCCGCGAACATCGAGTTCGACGAGGACGACTACAAGCCGTCGAGCGCGAGCGTCGACTTCACGATCACCACCGAGGAGGTCTCGCTCACCTACACCGGCCCGACCTACGGCAAGAAGGGCAAGACGATCACCGTGTCGGCGAAGCTTCGCCACGACGGCACCATGAGCCGCGGATGAACCGGATGATCAAGCTCGCGCCTGAAGCAAAGATGATCAACGGTGTCACCACGCTGGTGATGCCTTCGGTCGCTGACCACCAGGGGGCTACCAGGAAGGATGAGGCGCCGTCCTCGGGCGTCGGGCCGACGAACATATTGCCGAGGGCCGCGTTGCCGACGGTCAGCCAGCACAGTACTGCCCAAGGCCGGCTCAGCGGCTTCCCCGTCGGGAACAGCTGCACGATCAACGGTAGGCAGCAGAAGACACCCCACGACCAGGAGAACATGTAGATCGTCACGAGCAGCCGCAGGGCCAACTGCGGCCATTCGTGTCCGGCGCCGTAGATCATCAGCGGAGTCGCGGCCGCAGTCAGCAAGGGGGCTATGCCCCAAATGAGGAAGAGCCAGCCGATCGGGTTGCCCGGCTTGGCGCGGGCGATCAGTAGGCCGCAGGGTGCAGCGGACAGACCGATCGCCGTGTTAGTGATCAAGTAACTGGACCAGAGGGTCTCGCCGTCGAGACCTGCGAGCACGGCGCCTATTACCGCGACTCCTGCGAGTACGAGCGCGAACCCGAAGAGCGCGTACGCCAACACCGTGAGCCGCTTGGCCATGCCCTCATGATCCCTCTCGAAACTCCTGGTCACCAGGGAGTTGGCTCCTCAGCGAGCCGGGCAGCCGCCCGATGGGGCGGAGGAGGAATCCTCCTGCCGAGGAGCGCGGACGGCGGCAGGCTTCAGTGACCAAAGTCAGATTCCCGCATCTAGGAGGCCACCATGTCAGTTGCCGAAGCCGGCAAGACCAAGATCAACAACGAGAATCCCCCGACCGCGCGCCGGGTACGAGATGTCCGGAGCTTCCTCCGTTACGCCGCCGCGATCATCATGCTGGTCCCGGCCACGTGTATCGCCATCGGGCGACTGTTCCAGACCGACGACTCCGACACGAGGCGGACACTCGACCTGATCGCTGCCAATCCGGACCGGCAGTTCACCTTCGCCTTGCTCGGCTTCATCGGACTGGTCACCGTGGTTCCGGCCTTCTTGGCGGCCGCCAGTCTCTCCCGACGTCGCCGGCCCGTGCTCACCACCGTCGCGCTCGGGGTCAATCTCGTGGCCTACCTCGGTGCCTTCGCGATGGGCGCAATCGACAACCTGTACCTGATTGGCGCCTCGCTCCCAGCAGATCAACGCGATGTCGCTGCCATTGTCATCGACAAGATGTGGTCGAGCGGGCTCCCAGGCTTTAGCACCAGCCTCTTCGTACTGGGCCACATCCTGGGCGCAATCCTGATGGGGCTCGCGTTGCGCGGCAGCATCGCCACCGTTGGTTGGCTGGCCATGTTGTTGACCACGCCGGTGCATGTCCTGGCCTTCGTGGTGCTTCAGATGCCAGCGCTGGATATGGCTGCGTGGCTCTTGATGACGCTGGCCTTCGTCTGCTGCGCGGCCAAGATCATCAAGACTCCGAACGACGACTGGGACCTCCCCCCTATCGGGCTGGTTACCGGCGCGAGGATCTAGAAGGCGTTGCTCGGATGCGATCAAACGACAGAGGTGGGGTCAGACCCCATCTCTGTCGCGTGCCCGAATGACATTGGACAAATCTCGCCCAATGCGGGCAACACCTGCCAGCTGGCTCGTCCAACCCAGTGATCCAACCCAGCGAATTGAAAGGCGCCGGGCTGGTTGTTGAAGTAGAAGGTTCCATCCGGTTGATGCGGCCGGCCTCCCATGGGCGGCCATGCCAGGTTCCAGAGCCGCGGGTTGTCGGCGTTGAGCACTTTGCGCCGCTGCCGTGTGCTCAATGCGTGGGTGACCAGGGAGGTATCGAACGGCTTGTCGTTGAAGTCGCCCATCGCCAGCGCTGGTGTGGTCGGGCCGTGGACCTCGAGGGCCCGTTGGTGGAAGTAGCCGAGCGTCTCGCCCGCAATGTGTCGATATCCTGCGGATTCGAACTGCCCGCCGCTGCGGGACGGCCAGTGGTTCCCGAAGACAGCCCAGGTCCGCCCGCCGTCACGGCCGCCGAGAGGGGCGAGACAAGGCGGTCGTGCCTGGGAATGTCTCACGATGGCGTGCGCGAACTTGCCGTTGTTGGCGAGCCTGCTGCTTCTAGCGGCGAGGCGCGGCCGGCCCCGATCTCTGCTGTCGAGGTTGTAGATCGTCGTGGCGGCGGGGCGAGGGATTTCCTGATATCGCCGGTCGTGGTGGCCGTGCAATGTTGCGCCGTGAACCGATGGCCTGAGCGATGGCGCGATCGAGGTGTTGTTGCCACGAGGACAGTGTCGTTTCGAGCTGGGGTCGTCCGGTTGGTCGCGAGTCGTGGGAATCGACGCCGGTGGCGGCTCGCCAGACGGCGATTTCGCTGAGAAGCGAAGCACCTAGGTCACGGTCAGGGACTGCCCAGGCGGGCAGGTCGTCGGCTGTGGCGGCTTGATCTCGCACGAGTGTGGCGAGGTCGGTGATGAGCTTGGATCGTTAGGCAAGGTAGCCGCCCCATGCCGGATTGCTTTGAATGTTTGTCGGGGGGCCCGGTATCCAGGGCAGTGGGCCATCTTCTTGTGGCGCTCGGGGTGGAAGGCGCCAGTCGAGGACGGCGGCCATGTCGCCGGCGCTGGCGAGGTTTCGTCCGCGTGCGGCTTCGTTGAGGTGGTGGTAGGGGTGGTGGCCGGTTTCGGCGGCGAGGTCGAGGAGGTGGGCGCGGAGGGTGGGCCAGGCGGGTTCGGCGGTCAGGCCGGGGATGTGCTGGTCGATGCCGTCGAGGTCGGCGACAGCTTCTGGTCCGACGGCTTGTTCGGTGGCGTTGCGGAGGGTGTCGGTGTAGCGCTGGACGGCGTCGAACAGCCGGACGGCTGGGTCGTTGAGTTCGCGGAGTTGCGTTGTTGCGGACATTGGAGCGTCGTCGCGGGCGAGGATGTGCTCGAGGGCTTCAGTCGGTGTTTCGGGCGTGATGGTTTCGGGACGGATGATGCTGTGTGGGTCGCCGTCGCCGACGACCTGGAGGTAGAGGTGATTGGCACGCCGGCCGCGGGTGAGCATGGTGTAGAGCTGCTGCCGGGATTCTTGCCCGGTGAGTAGGCCGTGCGTGGTGTCGGCGGAGACGCCTTGGGCGCTGTGGATGGTGGTGGCGTAGCCGAGGTGTGCCAGTCTGATTTGGCCCCACTTAGAGGGCTAGTGCTGGCTCAGTGTGGCCCCACCCTCGACCAATCGTTTCCCTCTACTTTCGGCTCGTCTGCCATGGCGATCCGGAGAGGCGAGGGGCTTGAAGGAGAGATCGAGAGTGGAGCAGTTCGAAGGTATTCGACGTGATTCGCGTGATCGGAGGATGTCCATCCGGGCCTTAGCGAGGCGTCATGGTGTGCACCGGCGGACGGTGCGTCAGGCATTGGCGGATGCGACGCCGCCGGCTCGGAAGCTGCCGGAGCGGTCAGCTCCGGCGACCGGCCCCGTATGTTGATCTTGTCCGTCGGTGGCTGATCGAGGATTTGACGGCGCCTCGGAAGCAGCGTCATACCGCGAGGCGGATTTGGCAGCGGCTGGTGGAGGAGGAAGACGCCCGAGTCGGGGAATCGACGGTACGGAATCTTGTGGCGCGGCTGCGGACCGAGATTGGCGCTAACCGCTGCCAAGTGATGGTGCCGCAAATCCATCCGCCGGCGGCGGAGGCCGAGGTTGATTTTGGCGAGTTCACCGCCTCCATCGCTGGGCAGGTGATGAAGCTCTACATGTTTTGCATGCGGCTATCGCATTCAGGGAAGGCGTTCCACTTCGGCTACGCCAACCAAACCCAAGAATCCTTCCTGGACGGCCATGTGCGCGCGTTCGAGGCTTTCGGTGGGGTGCCGACCGGGATGATCCGGTATGACAATTTGAAACCGGCGGTGATCCGAATCGCACTGGGCCGGGAACGCTTCGAACATCCCCGGTTCGTGGCGATGCGGTCCCATTACGGCTACGACTCCTTCTTTTGTGGCCCCGGCGTAGAGGGGCGCATGAGAAGGGTGGTGTGGAGGGCGAGATCGGCCGCTTCCGCCGCCGCCACCTCACCCCGATGCCGCATGTGGGCTCATTGGAGGTTTTGAACGCTGCCCTGGCCGCCGCAGATGCCCGCGACGACGCCCGCCACATCAGCGGCCGCGCCGAAACCATCGGCGACGCGGCCGCCCGGGAGTTGCCGTTGCTGACGCCGCTGCCCGCCGAGCCGTTCGATGTGTCGTTGCGGTTGCTATGCCGGTTCGACGCCAAAGGCCCGAATCTGTGTCCGACAGTCCTATTACTCGGTGCCGGCTCGTTACGTCGGCCGCCGTCTCAAGGTCCGGCTGGGCGCCACCAATCTCACTGTCTCTGACGGCGCGCAGGATCGTCGCCGAGCATTCCCGATCGCTGCATAAGCACAGCCAGGATTTGGTGTTGGACCACTACCTGGAGGTGCTGAGCCGCAAACCCGGAGCGTTCTCCGGATCGACCGCGCTGGCCGCCGCCCGGGCATCGGGGATGTTCACCGGTGATCATCAACGGTTCTGGGACGACGGCCCGCCGCCGGCTCGGCGACGGCGCCGGCACCCGGGCGCTGATCGGGGTGCTGCTGCTGCACCGCACCCTGCCCACCGCTGCGGTGCTCGCCGGGATCGACGCCGCGCTCACGCTGGACAGCTGTCGACCCCGACCTGGTCGCGGTCGAGGCCCGCCGCGCCGAGCCACCCCGAGCCCGTGCGCCGCCGCTGATCGTGCCGGCCACGTACAGGCTGTGGGTCGACCGGCCGGCGCCCGTCGCTGGCCGGCTACGACCAGCTGCTGGCTAGGAGCCACGGCATGACCGCCGCCGCTCGTCCCGGCTCGCCGAGCCGGCCGCCGACGCCGCGATCCCAGCCGCCTGCCAAAACCCTGCAGCTGCCCACCATCCGCGCCCAAGCCGGCGCAGCTGGCCGCGCGCGGCCAAGCAACGGCTGTCCACAAGGCGTTCCTCGCCGAGGTGCTACCGCCGAATGCGACGAACGTGACGCCCGCCGCCGGATCCGGCTGTCCATGAGGCCAAGTTCCCGCGCACCAAACGACTCACCGACTTCGACCACACCCGCATCCCCGACCTCACCCGCCGTCCTCGGCCACCTCGCCCCGGTGCCTGGATCGACGCGGCGAACCTCTGTGCTGCTCGGCGACTCCGGCACCGGCAAAACCCATCTGCTCATCGCCCTCGGCACCTGCGCCGCCGAAGCCGGCCGCCGGGTCCGCTACCTCACCTGCGCCCAACTGGTCAACGAGCTCGCCGAAGCCGCCGACGACCAACAACTCACCCGCGTCCTCGGCCGCTACGCCCGCCTCGACCTGCTCTGCCTCGACGAGATCGGCTACCTCACCCTGGACCCGCGCGGCGCCGAACTGTTGTTCCAAATCATCACCGCCCGGAGAACGCGCCTCCATCGCCTGCGCCTCCAACGCCCCCTTCTCCGAATGGGGCAACACCTTCACCGACCCCCGCCTCGCCGCCGCCGTTGTCGATCGGCTCACCTTCAACGCCCACATCATCCAAACCGGCACCAACAGCTACCGACTCAGCAGCACACGAACAAGAAAGGAGCCGCCAGACACCTAACCACCCCAGGGCGGGGCCAAATCAGACCAGCACACTGGGGCCAAATCAGCTTGTCTCTCCCACCGAGCCCCGTCGACGTTCGAACGTAGTCGGCTGGGAGCCGGGTGGTGAGCTGGCTGCGGTTGGGGCGGACAGTCAGTCCGCCGTGTCGGCCAACCTTCGTGACGGTCCATCGATCGCCATTCTTGACCCAGTCGATGGGGGAGAGTCGGATGCGGCGGTCGTTGTTGCGGGTGATGATGATGTCGCCGACGCTGGCCCGGTTTCCATCAGCCAGTCGTGTCTCGCAACCTGGTTTCGCATCTCCAATGCGGTGTTGACGGGCGCGGCTGTTGAGTTCGGCGACGAGGTCGCGGGTGGGTGCGAGCATGATCGCGTCCAGGCCGGCATCCCGGTCGGAAACCCAAGCAGCGAACGCATCCTGGATTGTTCTGGCAAGGTCACCGACGTGAACGCGGCCATGATCAAGATAGAAGGCGAGTGACGTTGTGAGCCCTTCGCGGAGGGCGAGGGATGCTTGTGCTTCGGCCGGATTGGTGAAGCGGTGGAGTTCGGTGAGGTGAAGGGCGCCGTGCTGATTCTTGATGTCGCGGAGGACGCCGCCGGCGCCGATGGCAGCAAGTTGCTGATCATCTCCCACCAGCCGGACACTCGCTCCGCGACGGATGGCGAACTGGACGGCGGTGTCGAGGGACAAGGTGTCTGCCATGCCGGCCTCATCGATGATCACCAACGTCGAGGGACCGATGCTGGCCGCCCAGTCGGGCAGTTCGCCGTGCTGTAGTGACCAGGTGAGCTTGGCGAGTGTGTCGGCGCGGATGCTGGTCTGTTCTGCGAGGACGGCGGCAGCGGCCGCCGCAGGAGCGAGGCCGAGGACCTGGCCGCCATCCTCTGTCCAAGCCAAACTGAGTGCCCGCATCGCGGTGGTCTTCCCAGTGCCGGCCGGCGCGATCGCCAGCTGCAGCCGCGCGCCGGACGTGCACATCTGCCGGACCAGCGACGCCTGCCCGGCATCCAGGGCGGTGCCGTCTGCCGCCATCTCCAGCAAAGCCAGATCCACCGCACCCTGGTCGACGGCAGACCCATCGCGCTGGCCGGCGGCGGTGACGAGGCGTTGCTCGGCATCGAGAATCCGCTGCGAGGTGTACACCTCGGCGCCGGCCACGGTGTAGACCGACGACCCATCCTTCCGACGGAGGGCGTCGGGTTCTTCGATGCCGTCGGACGGTGCGGCGAGGGCGATCGACCGTTGCTGGAGGACCTCGTCGACGAGCAGATCCGTTAGGTCGTTGGCTCGCTCGATCGGCAGGTCGACGGTGCGGACGTGGCGTTGGGCTTCGGCCCGGACGTGCCACATCTGCCAGGTCGATCGGCTTTCCTCCATGACGGCCAGCACCCAGTCGGCGGTTTGGGCGAGCCAGGCGGCGTCGGCCATCCGCGGTATAGAAACACTGGGTGCCAGGGCGGTGGCGACCATTGCAGCGACGGCGTCGCGGCCACCGAGGACCGCGGCGGCTTCGTTCATCCAGGTCGTGCGCTGGTCGGCGAGGGAGCGGGGTTCGTGTTTGGCGTCACGGGTCTCCAACGTGGCCTGCTGAGCGAGGTGCAGAGCCTCGACAGTGGTTGGTGGGCGGCCATGATCGGCTTGAAACCGCACCGCGAGTTCGCCGCGGCGGAAGTTGATGCGGGCTCGTCGGCTGGACCAGCGCTCGTTCAACCGGTGGTCGACGCCGACGATCTCGCGGATCGGCCGCTTCGACGGATCAGTTCCCGAACGTTCGTCGAACCGCACCCTCAGGCTGTCGCGGAGGTGCTGTTCGAGGGCGGTGTTGTAGACGGTATGAGGGGAGGGCTGAGGCCTCGCTCGCAAATAGACGTGGGTTGCCGAAGGCTAACGCCATGGATCGGTAGTGCCAACAGTTGCGGGAGGCCTCAGTGTTTAGACAGCGTACGTTCGTTGGGTTGGATGTGCACGCCCGGTCGGTGGTCGGGCATGCCATGGATGAGCACACCGGCGAGGTGTGGCAGCGGTTGCTGCCTGTGGATCCGCCCGGTGTTTGGGGCTGGTTGGAGTCGTTGCCGCAGCCGGTGAAGGTGACCTATGAGGCGGGGCCGACCGGCTACGAGTTGGCCCGTTTTCTCCGCGGCCGCGGGGTCGCGTGTCTGGTGGCGGCGCCGTCGAAGTTGACTCGGCCGGCAGGCAATCGGGTCAAAACCGACGCCAAGGACGCGGAGCATCTGTGCCGGCTGTTACGCCTCGATGAGATCGTGGAGGTGATCGTGCCAGATCCTGAGCAGGAGGCGGCACGGGATCTGGTGCGGGCCCGTGAGGATGTCCGCGGCGATCTGATGCGGGCTCGACATCGAGCATCGAAGCTGCTGCTGCGGCAAGGCATCGTCT
This sequence comes from uncultured Actinomycetota bacterium, assembly GCA_963734005.1. Taxonomy (GTDB): domain Bacteria; phylum Actinomycetota; class Actinomycetes; order Propionibacteriales; family Propionibacteriaceae; genus Microlunatus. The sequence goes on along the minus strand of CAVTFS010000015.1, from coordinate 64,143 downwards.
ATCCCGGCAGCAAAACCTGGACCGCGGCCTACGAGCGGTGGCTACAACGGCAACGCTTCGACGCGCCGGCCCGGCAGCTCGCATTCGAGGACGCGGTGGAGGCGGTGCTGTTGACCACCGACCGGCGGAACCGGCTGGACGCCGCCATCGAGGCCATGGCCGCCGACAGCAGCTACACCCCGCTGGTGCGTCGGCTGTGCTGCCTGCGCGGCATCTCCACCTTGACCGGATTCGGGCTGGCGGTGGAGATCGGGGATTGGCACCGGTTCAGCGGCTCCTCGATCGGCGCCTTCTTGGGACTGGTGCCCACCGAGGACTCTTCGGGAGAATCCAGGTCCCAAGGTTCGATCACCAAGGCCGGTAACGGCCATGCCCGGCGGCTGCTGGTGGAGGCCGCCTGGCATCACCGCAGGAGCTACCGTCATCCCGGCAGACAGATGCGGAACCGGTGGCAGCTGGCCCCCGCCCCGGCCAGGGTCCGCGGTCATGAAGGCAATCGGCGGCTGCACTCACGCTGGCAAACCTTTCAGGCCCGCCACAAGAAGGACACCATCGCTGCTGTCGTGATCGCCCGCGAGCTCGCCGGCTGGGCCTGGTCGCTGGCGGTCATGGACGGCTAGCCGCCCCGAAACCGTGCACACTCCACGACCGGCGATGTGTTGCGCCGCGCAGCCTGTACGGCCGTCCCTCCGGCCTCAAGGGTCGCTGACGCGATCGCTGCCGCGACGGCCTACGACCGCCCTTGACCCCGCATGAGAATGACAAGTTGATTTGGCCCCACTGTGCTGGCCTGATTTGGCCCCACCCTGGGGTCGGTTAGGTGTTGGCGGCTCCTTTCTTGTTTCGTGTGCTGCTGAGCCGGTAGCTGTTGGTGCCGGTTTGGATGATGTGGGCGTTGAAGGTGAGCCGGTCAACCACGGCAGCGGCGAGGCGGGGGTCGGTGAAGGTGTTGCCCCATTCGGAGAAGGGGGCGTTTGAGGCGCAGGCGATGGAGGCGCGTTCTTCTCTGGCGGTGATGATTTGGAACAGCAGTTCGGCGCCTCGCGGATCCAAGGTGAGGTAGCCGATCTCGTCGAGGCAGAGCAGGTCGAGGCGGGCGTAGCGGCCGAGGACGCGGGTGAGTTGTTTGTCGTCGGCGGCTTCGGCGAGCTCGTTGACCAGTTGGGCGCAGGTCAGGTAGCGGACCCGGCGGCCCGCTTCGGCGGCGCAGGTGCCGAGGGCGATGAGCAGATGGGTTTTGCCGGTGCCGGAGTCGCCGAGCAGCACTAAAGGTTCACCTTTGTCGATCCAGGCACCGGAGGCGAGGTGGCCGAGGACGGCTGGGGTGAGGTCGGGGATGCGGGTGTGGTCGAAGTCGCCGAGTCGTTTGGTGCGCGGGAACTTGGCCTCATGGACTAGCCGGATGCGTCGGCGGGCGTCGCGTTCGTCGCATTCGGCGGTCAGCACCTCGGCCAGGAACGCCTTGTGCGACAAGCGCTGCTTCGCCGCAGCCGCGGCCAGCTGCCCGGCTTGGGCGCGGATGGTGGGCAGCTGCAGGGTTTTGGCTGCGGCTGCGATGGCGGCGTCAGCGGCCGGCTCGGCCAGCCGAGACACGGCCGCGGTCATGCCAGGGCTCCAGCCAGCAGCTGATCGTAGCCGGCCAGCGACGGGGCCGGCCGGTCACCAAGATCTTTACTGGTCGGCACGATCAGCGGCGGCGCCGGCTCGGGATGGCTGATGCGGCGGGCCTCGACCGCAACCAGATCCGGGTCGACGCTGTCCATACTGATCGCGGCGCGCATCGCTGTGATCACCGAGTCTGTGGGCAGGGTGCGGTGCAGCAGCAACACCCCGATCAGGGCGCGGGTGCCGGGCCCGTCGCCGAGCCGCCGTCGGGCTGTCTCCCAGAACCGTTGATGATCAGCGGTGAACACCCCGGCGGCCCGTGCTGCGGCTAGCGCGGTGGACCCGGCCAGCGCGCCGGGTTTGCGGCATAGCACTTCCAGGTAATGATCCAAGATCAAATCCTCGCTGTACTTATGCAGCGACCGGGGATGCTCGGCGACGATGGTGGCGCCGTCATAGACGGTGATCATGGTGGCGCCCAGCCGCACCTCGAGGCGGCGGCCGGCGTATCGGGCCGGCACCGAGTAGTAGGACTGGCGGACACAAATGCGGCCCTTCGCGTCGACCCGGCACGACGACCGCAACGCCATGTCGAACGGCTCGGCCGGCAGCGGCGCCAGCAACGGCAGCTCTCCGGCCGCCGCCTCGCCAACGGTTTCGGTGCGACCGGTGATGTGGCGGGTGTCGTCGCGGGCATCCGCGGCGGCCAGGGCAGCGTTCAACGCCTCCAGCGAGCCCACATGCGGCATCGGGGTCAGATGGCGGCGGCGGAATCGGCCGATTTCGCCCTCCACGCCGCCCTTCTCATGCGCCCCGTCGACGCCGGGCGCGCAGAAAAACGAGTCGTAGCCGTAGTGGGACCGCATCGCCACGAACCGGGGATGTTCGAAACGTTCCCTGCCCAACGCGATCCGGATCACCGCCGGTTTCAAATTGTCATACCGGATCATCCCGGTCGGCACCCCGCCGAAGGCTTCGAAGGCGCGCACATGGCCGTCCAGGAACGATTCTTGGGTTTGGTTGGCGTAGCCGACGTGGAACGCCTTCCCCGAATGCGACAGCCGCATGCAAAACATGTACAGCTTCATCACCTGCCCGGCGATGGAGGCGGTGAACTCGCCGAAGTCCACCTCGGCCTCGGCCGCCGGCGGATGAGTCTGCGGCACCATCACCCGGCACCGGTCGGCGCCGATCTCGGTTCGCAGCCGCGCCACCAGATTCCGCACCGTCGACTCCCCGATCCGAGCATCTTCCTCCTCAGTCAACCGCTGCCAGATCCGCCGTGCGGTATGCCGCTGCTTCCTCGGCGCCGACAGATCATCCATCAACCACCGCCGAACAAGATCAACATAAGGACCGGTGGCCGGAGCCAACCGCTCCGCCACCTTCCTCGCCGGCGGCGTGGCATCCGCCAACGCCTGACGCACCGTCCGCCGGTGCACCCCATGACGCTCCGCCAACGCCCGAATCGACATCCCCCGATCCCGGGAATCACGTCGAATACCCTCGAACTGCTCCACTCTCGATCTCTCCTTCACACCCCCGGCCTTTCGCGATCGCCATCGCAGACGAGCCGAAAGTAGAGGGAAACGATTGGTCGAGGGTGGGGCCACACCGAGCGAGCACTAGCCCTCCAAGTGGGGCCAAATCAGACTGGCACACTCACCCGCAGCCTCCACGGCCGCCGACAGCCCCATCATCGGGCAGGTCATCGACCTGCCCGCCCCACCGCGGCGCAACATACCGCCAACAATTTGAGGGAGCCGCCCCACGAACAAGATCATCAACAAATTGTCCTTGCCGGCAGGTTGAATCCGGGACCCGCGCGAGGAACGGGATCCACGCGAGACCTATGAACAACCAGCCCCGGCTGGCCACGTTCGCCTTCTGTAGACAGTGATGCCCGTTCCAGTCGAACAACCCGTCCTGCGGTAACCAACCCGCGCATATCAGGCTTGACCGTGCGTCGCTCAACACGCCAAACCGGAAAGACCCAGCAGCAAGGAAACAGGGCCGGTCGCCGACACCCAGCCAGGCGGCCGGCCTACCCATGCCCAACTTGACAAAACGAACTACATATCAGGTCTCTGACGCGGCAACGTTGGCTTTGAACAGCACCCGTCCGTCGATGGATAGCCACCGTCCGTCGAGGGTCTGTACCTTGTTGGCGACTGCGACGTGGGTGTGCAGGTCCGGGTCACCGGCCCGGCTGTCGCGATGGGTGAACGCGGCACCCACCAGGCCGCGGACGTTGACTTGCCTAATCCCTTGGGGTCCGGTCCGGGTGAACAACGCCTGCTCCTCGATGAACCGCAACGCATCACCGACTGCGGCTTGGTGAGCTCGTTCGATCACCGCCGCGACGCCGGGTTCGGCGACCGCCCACAGGGTTGACACCGACTTGACTGGTGAGAAGGACAGGTCGAAGCCGGCCACCGTAGTCGACCGCGGCCGTGAATCTTTCGCGATCTGGCCGGCCAACTCGCGGGCATCGACCGGGTCGCGGCCGTGCTCGGCCCGGAAGAACCCGCGGGCCACCTCCGTTCTGATCCGCGCCCGATCCGCCGCCACGACCGTCACGCCGGTTGAGGCGCTCAACTCGGCGATCCGCTTGGCCACCTCGAGCTGGAACGGTGTCGCCCTATCCGATTTACGGAACGGAGTGCCGAGCCGCATCACGTTCTCGACGTCACCCACCGACAGGTTCGGCCTGTCCAGCTCATGCAGCCGCTGCTCCGCCGACGGATGCATCCCGTGCCCGAACAGGTTCCGCATTTGCTCCGCTGTGACCGGGTCGCCGGCGCTCAGACCGTCGATCCCGTCCAGGCCGGAGCCGACCCAGACACCCGGCGATTTCCCCCGTTCGGTGTAATACGACGCCAGCCCGACGTGCCCCTTGTCGGTCGCGTCCAGCGCCGCGACCTGACGGGTCAGATAGTCGTAACCCGACCCTGCGGTGAGCTTGTGCATGCTCATGGTCACACCCACATATGGCAATTTCAGGCTTCCAGCCGGTCACGCCGCGTGGGGGTACTTTCCGTCGGTGCAGTAGGTGTGGCACATCGGATCTTGAAATCGGCTGGGGGTACGTGAATCAGGTCGAGATCGTCAGTGGTGACCGCTCAACGCCTCGTGTGTGGCTTGGGTCTCGTGAAGATCTCTAGCGAGGAGGAATCAAGTGATGAGTCAGCAGTCGGTGAGGCAGGCAGCACGGCGGTCGGCGCTAGATGCCCAAGCGGTACTACGCAAAGAAAGGGCCGACCGGGAACGCCGGCTCGAGGGGCTCGCGGTCGCAGTGCTGACTGCGCTCGGTGAACGTGACCGGGCAGTTCGGGACGCGGAAGGGCGTGCTGCGCAGGCTCTACGGACGATGACCGACGGCGAGGGCCTGTCGGTGCGCGAGGTGGTCGAGTGGTGCGGCAGCGGCGTCACGGTGCCTGAGATAACCCGGCTGCGGCGGCTTGGCGTCGATCAGCAGGACGGCGATAGAGATGGACGCGTCGGATGAGCGGTGCTTGGCAAGCTCGCATGATCCGGCTACTGTGCGGCGGTTGTGGTCAGTGCTGATGCATGTGGCGGGCAGTGACTGACTGTTTGGGCCAGAGGCAGTCACCGGCCGCGGCCATGACCGGTTGAGGCATGCACATGGGAGGCTGCTGATGGCGCACCTTTTCTCGTTGGCCGGGCCCGCCGGTGTATGCCTCAGCCGGGGGTCGTTGGCTATCGGCGTGACAAGCTATTGTGCTGGCGGGGCGGGCCCGGGGCCTCTCGTGCGTGATCGGCCAGTCAGAGCCATCGCGAGTAGACGACCGGCGGCTGCTGGCCGGGAACCCGCTGGCCGATCCGCGGATGCCGCGCCGGAGCGCGGGAGCTGTGACGACGTATGCTCACCGCCGATGCACGCCAAGCTCTAGTCCGGGGTGGCCGAGCGCGGGTGCTGCTGCGGAATGACGGCGACCGGACGGGTGGCCAGATCAAATGCGGGGGGCGATTGAACCCAGCCAGCGTGTTCATTCTGGGCCGCGGTAGGGACCGCCGACAACCAGCAGCTGCCTGTCAGCGGATACCGAGGGGAGCGTGTTGCGCGGAGGACAGGCCAGCAGACAAGTCTCTGTACGGCACGTGCCCGCCAAACGCCGGATGATCATGACCGAGCACCATGAGGTCCGCTTTCTCCGACAACCGGGGAAGCAGTGACTCGGGGGTGTCCGTCTTGATCAGCTGATGGAGATGCATCGTCGGCGGCAATGCCAAGGTGCCTGCCACCTTGTTGAGCAGCGCTTTGCGCTCTTCGCGTCCTTGGGCGATGGCTGCTGGCATGCCGCGCGGCGGCAGAATCGGCACCTGGCAGTAGGCGTGGACGAGCGGCAGTTATGTTTTGCGCAGCTCGGCTTCTCGGACCGCCCACGCCGCGGCCGCCTCAGCCTCCGCAGCCATCCACCCCGACGATGATCACCGAGCGGGTGACGTGCCTGGTCCGCTCGGAGCGCTCATTCGCATCGATGATCAATCTGCGCGAGGTTTCCCTCCAGTTTCATGGTGGTCTTACTGTGGTGCCGAACATCATGATCATTGGTTGGCAATTGTCGGGGTCTTGATCCCGCGCGAGGGGGTTGATCATCAGCCGCATCGTCAGCCGGATGATCACGGAGCCACTGCTCGTACGCGGCTACGGCTGTTGGCGGGGTTGCGAAAGGTAATCGGCGCCAACCTGGCGACGCAGCCGGTCTTGGTAGGGGGCCGTACGCAGTTCGGTGCGCAGTGTGCGACCCAGACACACCTCAACTCGGGTTCACCAGGGACGCGTGGGCGGCGTCGGCCGCGCGAGCCATAACGCTCTCGGTCCTCGCATCCTCAATCGCAGTCACCGCACCAGCGAACACTATTGCGCGACCGCCAGCTCGGCGAGCCGACCTTAGGGACGGCGGACGTACACGGTTTTCCACAGGTACGCGCTGGGCGTGCCGCCGGTCGTCGTTTCTGGCTCGATGGACTCCGAGGAGGTTCGAGTGAACAAGGACGCGATGGATGTCGACACCGCAGAAACCATCGCCGGGGTGGTGCGTCTGCTTCGACGAGCAGCAGTACTGGCTTGGGCTGCCGCAGACCGCGCGGGCGCCGGATCGCCTCGACAGCTGCTCGCCCTGGGCGTCGACCTGGCCGCCGATGAGGCCCGGCAGCTGGTCCCTGTCGACACCGACCTGGACGGGCCAATACCGGTCGGTGACGACCCGGCCGGGCTGTTGACATCAGCCTCGCTGCTGCTGCGTCGGCTGCCGGCACCCGGCGCGTCCGATGCGCTGCTCGACCTGCAGACGGCCGTAGCCAATCTGGTGTGGGAGGCGAACACCGGTGTCGACGCTTGACCGGCGCAGCGTCGGTGAACTCCTCGCCGACAGCGACTTACTGGCCCGAGAGGCGTTGCTCGAAATGTCGGCCAATCGGGCGCTCGGCATGGTGCGTGAGTGGCCTCAGCTGATCAAGTCCGCAGCCGAGCTGTGGGCCATCCTCCCGCCTGAGCCGACAGTCTCGGCCAGTGGTGATCCGATGGCCATCTTGGCAGCGATGGGCAGCGCTCTTCGCCATAGCCTTGCCGCGGGACACTGGCCCGGCCAGGGGCCGACCGATGAGTCATGGCAGCAGATCGGGGCGAACTTCACTGAGGCCCGACGCCTGCTTCAGGGGCAGCCTGTGGCATCCGAAGCGATATCGGCGCCCGACCAGTCCGGGCCTACCGCCGCCAACACGCAGGTACTGCACCCGTTGTATGTCGCCGCGCACGCCACCGCAGTGGCCCTGACCAGGTATGAGCGTGACCTTCAACGTCGGCTCGAGGTTGGTGCTCGGCGGCGCCAACCTTTGCTTGAGCGACCCACGGCCCTGGAGGTCGAGTCGGCCAAGGGCATGATGGCCCGATTCGACGCGATCGAACAGCTCGCTGCCGGTTCTGTGGGTGCGCGCCGGATCAACGCAGCCGGCCAACTGGCAACCGGTCGGCACCGGTCAGCCACCCGCCTCGGCACCGCGCTGGCCGCCTGGGAGATCCAAGCGCACCGGACACTCGCCAGCCACCCGGACCCGGCCGATCTGGTCCGGGTCGCCCGAGTGCAGGCGCTCATCGCCACAACCACTGGAGTCGTCAGCGAGGCTGCCGCGCGACGCGGCGAGGTCGATGCCGGCGTGATCGAGCGACTCGCCCCGGCACTAGAGAATGCTCAGCTGGCCTGGAGCCGCTCGGCACGCCGCTGGGCAGAACTCACCACGCCGGCCAGCCGCACCGACCTGGCGCTGGTTGAGGCGGCCAGCGAGCTCCGGGCCGCCATCGCCGCGGCAGTCGCCAACCAGACCGGCTGGGCGACCCCAGATCAGATCGCCGCCCGGATCGATCTGCCGGCGACCGCCATGACCCTTCACCGCAGCATGGTTGCTGGCGTCGAACTAGCCAACGTCACCCGCGAGATCGCTGCTGATCACCGTGGTCTGGCTGCTCCAGCCCGGGTGATCGCCATGCGAGCCCAAGGAGAAGCCGAGGTCGCCATCGAACAAGGGGAAACCCGGTTTGAGGGAGTGAGGTGGGTGACGCCACGTCAGATCGCAGTTAACCAGGTCATCCCGCTTCCCGAACCAGCCCGCCGCGGCCTTGTCAACGCCGCCACCGATGTTGTCGCCGCGACCAACCAGGCCGTGGCTGCGGCCGCCCACCTCAACCCCACCGAGCATGCGTCCGCGCGCGGGAGTGGACCGCCCTCGACCTGTCGGCCGAGCCGCCCCGGATCGCGAGATTCCGATCCATCGTCCGTACCGAGGAGGACCATCACGATGAGCCGAACAACATCGGCAGCCGATGGCGGCAGAATCGCCGCCGAACTGCGCAACTGGGCCGGAGGATGCCATTCGACCGAGGCCGCGGTGGAGTTGTTGATCAGGGCCCGCGGTGGGAGATTCGTGGATCCGAGTCAGCCATGGCTGCGCACCGATGACCGAGGAATCGTCTGGCTAGATGCACAGGTCATACGGCAGTACTCGCATGCAGTGTCCTCAGGAGAGCGCCACATTCTGGCACTCGTCGAGGCCCTCGCACTAGGTGGGCCGCTCGAAGATGTGGGCGGTCTCATGGCCAGCTTGGACCCCTACCATCTCGGTCTCATTCTTGCCGTCCTGCGGCATGCCGGCTCTGGCAGCGAGCCGACACGCAATTCCACAGTTCCTCGACCAGAGGGATCGGCCGCTCCTCCGGAAGGGTTGTGCCAATCGCGCTGGGACCGATGGGTGCCACGCGTACCGGAATCGACAGTCGGAGCGTCGGGCGCCAATCGCAGTATCGACGGATAGGAAGTGAAAACTGTATGGATCGCCTTCTCACAGTGGATCAGGCGGGGGAGCTGTTAAACACGGGCCCCGATTCGTTCGGCGCTTGATCGCCGAGCGTCGAATCGAGTTCGTCCACGTGGGTCGGCATGTGCGAATCAGCGAAAGTGCATTGCTCAGGTTTGTCGAGGCTGGCTCTGTACCGGTCATGCCGATTCCTACTGCAGCTCGCCGTCCATGAAAACGGGTCGGCGACACTCAGGCAGCCTGCGGCAGCTGCCTTCCGGGCGATATCAGGTGCGCTATACCGGCCCAGACGGTCGACGGAGGACCGCTCCTCAGACTTTTCCCAGCCGCACGCTGGCGCGTCGGTGGCTGTCACTTACTGAGGCAGACATGGTCCGCGGCCAGTGGCGCGATCCGAGCGCAAGCACCGAAACCCTCAGTGTCTATGCGCTCCGGTGGGTGGTCGAGCGCGAACTGTCTGATCGCACGCGGGAGTTGTACCTCGGCCTCCTTGAGCGTCAAGTGCTGCCTTCGCTCGGCGATGTCGACCTCACGTTGATCACCCCGCCTCGGGTGAGAACCTGGCGGCAAGATCTGTTGGACTCCGGTACTGGCGCCAGCACGGTGGCCAAGGCCTACCGCCTGCTGCGTGCGGTAATGAACACGGCGGTGGACGACGAGGTGATCGGCCGGAATCCTTGCCGGATCAAGGGTGCCGGAGTGGAGCCGACTCCAGAGCGTCCGGTGATCGGGGTCGAGGCGGTGATAGCTCTGGCCGACGCGGTGCCGGAACGCTACCGGACTCTGATCTTGTTGGCCACATTCGGTTCTCTGCGCTGGGGGGAGCTGATGGGCCTGCGCAAGTCCGACATCGACCTCAACGAGGCGACGGTCAGCATCGAGCGCTCTGTCGTTGAGATTGGCCGCGAGTTGGTCGTCAAGGAGCCAAAGACCGCAGCTGGTGTCCGGACCATCGCGCTGCCGCGGTCCCTGATGCCTGAGATCACGCGTCATCTAGACCGATTTGCCGAGGCCGGACCTGAGGGTCGGGTTTTCGTTGGTCCGTACGGGGTGACGCCCGTCCGGGGGAACTTTGCGAGGATCTGGAGCCGGGCGAAGAAGGCAGTCGGCGATGTCGTGCCGTCTGACCTTCATTTCCATGATCTTCGGCATGCGGGGAACCACTTCGCTGCCTCCTCGGGGGCCAGTACTCGCGAGCTGATGGGTCGGCTAGGACACGCGAGCATGCGGGCTGCGCTGATCTATCAGCACCGCACCATGACCCGCGATCGGGCCATCGCAGAGGCTCTGGACGCTCTAATCGAACAGCGCCAGTCATGACTTTTGGGCACGTTTGGGCACGGAGTGTTGCCGAGGCTCGATGTTCGATTACCAGCGGTGTAACGACTTGTGCCCTGACTAGGCTAGATACAGTGGAGCGGGTGACGAGAATCGAACTCGCATGGCCAGCTTGGAAGGCTGGGGCTCTGCCATTGAGCTACACCCGCGTTCCGTGATGATCTTGAACGTTGAGGCGTTCATCGCGATCACGGAGTCGGGGCGACAGGACTCGAACCTGCGATCTTCTGCTCCCAAAGCAGACGCGCTAGCCACTACGCTACGCCCCGGCCGGCCGGCCGAGGGCCGAACGTCCGCGACGAGTGTAGGACACGCAGCTGCGCCTACCAATCCAGTTGGCCGTGCCCGTTGCACTCTCTGAGAGGTAGCCGCCCGAGTCGCCCGTTCGTCGCTCGCGAACAGATGTCCACCTTCCTTGGCAGCCTAACTGCGAGCTCCTCCAGTCGGCGAAGCGGGCTGCCTGTCATCGTGCGTGTACCCGCCGTGCGAAGGTTTGGCCGGGCTAAGCCTGCACCGTAAGATTGCCGCGGCTCAGCGTGAGCCACCCCCGGGCGGGTTTCGACTTCCGTCCGTGCCGCGATCACAGGAGTATGCAGCGTGCCAAGCACCGTGGAGCAGTTGAGCCCAACCCGGGTCAAGATCACCGTCGAGGTGCCGTTCGCGGATCTCAAACCCAGCATGGACAAGGCGTACGCCGAGGTCGCCAAGTCTGTGAACATCCCCGGGTTCCGGCGCGGCAAGGTCCCGCCTGTTGTGATCGACCAGCGCTTCGGACGTGGAGTCATCATCCAGGAGGCTTTCAACGACTCATGGCAGCGCTTCTATGGCGCGGCCGTTACCGAGAACAAGCTGTCGCCACTGGCCCAGCCTGATGTCGAGGTCACCAAGCTTGAGGACGGTGACGTCATCGAGTTCACGGCGGAGGTCGACGTACGCCCCGAGTTCGACTTGCCTGACTTCACCAGCCTGGAGGCCCAGGTCGACGCGCTGGACGTGCCGGACACGCTGGTCGAGCAGCAGCTTGACGTGCTGCGCAACCGCTTCGGGTCCCGGGAAACCGTGGAGCGCGCCAGCGGCTGACGGCGACATCGTCACGATCAACTTGGTCGCCAGCCGAGACGGCGAGCCGCTGGCCGACGCTACTGCCGATGGCGTGGAGCACACTATCGGGTCGGGGCAGATGCTCGACGGACTCGACGAGGCTGTCATCGGGTTGTCCGCCGGCGAGTCGGCGACCTTCGCCTCCAAGCTGGTGAGCGGTCCGCTGAAGGACGAGGAAGCCGACATTCTGGTCACCGTCACCAAGGTGCAGGCCTCTGAGCTGCCCGACGCAGACGATGAGTTTGCCCAGGAAGCATCGGAATTCGACACGATCGAGGAGCTCCGCGCGAACATCGAGGATCGCCTCACCCGCATAGCCCGACTCGAGCAGGCCAGCGCAGGCCCGCGACGCCGTATTGGAGACCCTGGTCGGACAAGTTGAAATCGAGGTACCCGAGCACCTGCTCAACTCAGAGATCGACGCTCGTCGCAAGCAGATCACCGAGCAGCTCGCTCAGGCAGGGCTCACCGTCGAGCAGTACCTCGCCGATATTGGTGAGGATCAGACCGAGGACGAGTTCTGGGCCGACCTTGAGGACCGCTCCGCGCAGGCTCTCAAGGCGCAGATCATCTTGGACAAGGTTGCCGAAGAGCACTCACTCGATGTTGATCAGAACGACTTCACCCAACACCTCGTGCGTAAGGCTCAAACCGATGGCGTACCGCCACAGCAGGTTGCCGATCACCTAAAGGAGCACCCGCACCACATTGAGGAGTACATGCTCGAGATACGCCGCGGCAAGGCGCTGGCCATGATCGTGGAGTCGGCAACGGTGACCGACTCAAATGGCTCGTTGATCGAACTCGCGAAGCTCCGAGACGACGGCAGCTACGCGGACTCCGAGGCCGAACCTGCCGACGATGTGAGCGAGATGGCCGAGCAGCCGACGGGCGAAGAGGCCGAGGAATCGAGCGCCTGAAAGATGCCGCATCGGTCGGGAAGTTGGCGGCGTGGCCGTGGGACCTCAAGATCTTCGCACTGGTAGGAAATTGTTGAAAAGACCTGACCTTTGCGGCGTCTACAGGTCGGCATGATCAACTAGAACGCAGTCAAGATCATTTAGCGAATTTGCTTGTGAACTCAAACAATTACTACGATTCATCGGCAAATGCTCTAGATAACCCTAAGAATTTCGCTTACGCTCGTGGGAGCGGCTTGATCGCAGGCGAGGCCGCAATGGACCTCGATCGGCCCGCTGGGCCAACCACCCATGGCCGGAGGCTCAGGCGTATCTGGGGGGCGACGCTCGGGGGATGGGCCGGGGCGCGGAATGGTCAGACCTAGTGGAGAACCCAGCGGGCCTGGCCATTTTCGCGTTCTCCGGGTGAGTGAGACTCAGTCCAGCAATGGTGACTCGCCCTTCTGCGCCCACAGCGAACACGACTGATTTCCTCGCGACTCCCAAGACGCTCCGGGGTAGGTTCGTCAACGTGAACGCGACTCCCCGATCTCATATCTTCAGCGCCTTCAATCAGCCGTGGCAGGCACAAGGCCCGCATGACTACAACTCTGGTAACCGCAACGGCTTTGGACTCGATGACAACGTCTACCAATCCTTGCTGCAGAACCGCATCATCTTCCTTGGCTCCGAGGTCAAGGACGAAAACGCCAACGCGATCTGCGCTCAGATGCTGTTGCTCAACGCTGAGGATCCCCACAAAGACGTCTATCTCTACATCAACTCACCTGGCGGATCTGTCGACTCCGGAATGGCGATCTACGACACCATGAAGTGGATCTCCAATGACGTAGCGACTGTCGCGATCGGATTGGCTGCGTCCATGGGTCAGTTCCTGTTGTGTGCAGGCGAGAAAGGTAAGCGGTACGCCCTGCCCCACAGCCGGATCATGATGCATCAGCCCTCGGGCGGTCTCGGGGGCACGGCAAGCGACATCCGGATTCAGGCCGAGCAGTCACTACACATCAAGTCGACCATGCAGAAGCTGATCGCCTTGCACACCGGGCAGACCCTCGAGCAGATCGAGGCGGACTCCGATCGGGACCGGTGGTTCACCGCGGAGCAGGCCCTGGCATACGGCTTCATTGACCACGTCTATGAGGCTGCGGCCCAGATCCCGTCGCCGCAGGCGCCGAATCAGTGAAGGAGCGAATCGAGATGACCAGCAGATTTGGTTCGCCCTTCGCCCTGGGTCAGCCCTTTTCTCCCACGATGGACTACTACATCCCGCAGTGGGAGGAGCGGACGTCGTACGGCATGCGCCGGATCGACCCGTACACCAAGCTCTTCGAGGACCGCATCATCTTCCTTGGTACCCCGATCTCAGACGACATCGCCAATGCCGTGATGGCTCAGTTGCTCTGCCTGCAGCAGATGGACGCCGAGCGCGATATCGAGATCTACATCAACTCACCGGGCGGATCTTTCACGGCTCTTACCGCGATCTACGACACCATGCGGTACATCAAGCCGGACGTACGCACGGTATGTCTCGGGCAGGCTGCCTCGGCCGCCGCGGTGATCTTGGCCGCCGGCACCAAGGGCAAGCGGTTGGCACTGCCGAACAGCCGGATCCTGATTCACCAGCCGGCGACCGAAGGCGGCTACGGGCAGTCCTCCGACATCGAGATCCAGGCGAGGGAGATCCTGCGGATTCGGGCCCTCATGGAGCAGATGCTCGCCGAGGACACCGGCAAAACAACAGAAGAGGTCAGTCGCGACATCGAGCGGGACAAGTACCTGACGGCAGAACAGGCACTCGAGTACGGCATCATCGACGAGGTCTTGACCTCGCTTAAGGCTGTTCCGGTCTAGTGGGATCGTCTGCCTGACAGCTGGACGAAATGTCCTGCACTTCACGGAGTGGTCAGGCTAGGGTGGGGCACGAGCCACACGATCGGGCGTCGGAGAGGAGGCGGTGTGGCGCGCATCGGAGAGAGCGGCGACTTGCTGAAGTGTTCTTTCTGTGGGAAGAGCCAGAAGCAAGTCAAGAAGCTGATCGCTGGTCCGGGCGTCTATATCTGCGATGAGTGCATCGATCTCTGCAACGAGATCATCGAGGAAGAATTCTCCGAGGGCGCCGAGGTTGGTCTGCTCGATGAGCTGCCAAAGCCGCATCAGATCCGCAACTTCCTCGATAGTTATGTGATCGGCCAGAGCAACGCGAAGAAAGCTCTGGCCGTTGCCGTCTACAACCACTACAAGCGAGTCCAAGCTGAAGCTGCCAATCCAGCTCGCCGCGCCGATGACGAAGGTGTCGAACTCGCAAAGTCCAACATCTTGCTGATCGGACCCACCGGCTGCGGCAAGACCTACCTCGCCCAGACTCTGGCGAAGATGCTCAATGTGCCGTTCGCGATCGCAGACGCGACTGCGCTGACCGAGGCCGGCTACGTTGGCGAGGACGTCGAGAACATCCTGCTCAAGCTCATTCAGGCGGCTGACTTCGACGTCAAGAAGGCGGAGAGCGGGATCATCTACATCGACGAGGTTGACAAGATCGCCCGGAAGAGCGAGAACCCATCGATCACCCGTGACGTCTCCGGCGAGGGCGTGCAGCAGGCCCTGCTGAAGATCTTGGAGGGGACATCGGCATCTGTGCCGCCCCAAGGCGGTCGGAAGCATCCGCACCAGGACTTTATTCAGATCGACACGACCAACGTGTTGTTCATCGTCGGTGGCGCGTTCGCCGGCCTCGACCACATCATCGCCCAGCGTGTGGGCAGGCGTCCTTTGGGCTTCAACAACGACAGCGCCACTCGCCGTCCGGAATCGGATGACCCCTTCCACGACGTGCGACCGGAGGATCTGATCAAGTTCGGCTTGATTCCGGAGTTCATCGGGCGGCTGCCGATGATCTCCTCGGTTAGTCCGCTCGATCGCGACTCGCTCATCCGCATTCTGGTGGAGCCGCGCAATGCGCTCGTCAAGCAGTTCCGCAAGTTGTTCGAGCTCGATGGGGTTGAACTCGAGTTCACTCCAGACGCAGTCGAGGCGATTGCCGATCTTGCACTGCTACGCGGCACGGGCGCTCGTGGGTTGCGGGCGATCCTCGAAGAGGTCCTGCTCAATGTCATGTACGACGTTCCCAGTCGGGATGACATCGCCCAGGTGATCATTACTGACGAAGTCGTCAGGGACTCGGTGCTGCCGACTCTGGTGCCACGCGAAAAGCTCGCCAAGCGCGAGCGCCGCGAGAAGAGTGCCTGACCCCTTCTTCCCCTCCGGATAGTGGTCGAAAACGACACGAGATCTGCGCTGAAAGGTGTCGTTGGTGACCACTTTCGAAGCTAGAGAGCTCGAGACCACCGTCGGAGAGCTCGTACACGGCCTGGTCGCCGAAACATTGATTCATTGAGGAACTCCTCCCAAGCCTTTAACCGCCGGCTGTCCCAGGGCCTCCCCAGCAGATTGTCGACACTCCTGATGATCGCTGCACCCTCATTGAGGATGGAGCAGATGTGAAGCCGAACCGTTGCCAATCACTCATGATCAGATTCCGCTCCCGTTTCAGATCTCTCTGATGAACCTCGGCTTCACGATGCACGGCTCCGTCGTATTCATGGATTCGACGAGTTCCCTTGATCCACAGGTCAGCACGGGCCAAGAACCGTCCGTACTCGTCGACAATCACATGTTGCGGCTCTACCGGGATATCCGCCACGCGATGCAGCACTCGCAGCACTGATTCCCAGGGTGACTCGCTGCGAGGATCGAGCAGGGGAATGACTTGGCGCAGCCTCGGTGCGCCCCTACGTCGCTGATTCGCAGCGATCTTCAACTCGATCATCGTCACGTCGCATGAGCGAAGAGCAGAGTCCGCCATGATCACGACATCGAGAGTGCCAAGATCGCGTGCACAGGCGAGAAGCGTCTCGGCTGCATTGGTCACCTTGAGACCATCCGCCGTGACGGTCATGGGATAGGAGTTCGGGTGGCGGCAAACGTACAGTCCACTTCGCCGCGGGTCGAGGGTCACCACGGCGCATGGCGGCAAAGACCGGATGCGGCGGTGCATCGGGAAGCCACCAACCCTTGAGCTCGGCGGCGGTGAGATGGGTGAAGGCAGCAGTTGCCGGCAGCACGAGACTCCACGCGCGTAAGTCATCGAATGAAGTTCCGCGGATGTGCTTTCGAAACGTAGAGACCATGAGCCATTCGCTCCCAGCCCTGCAGCCGCTGGCGGCCGCGTGCAGCCATATTCATGGCCGGAGTCTGCGTACGGCGCCGCCGCGATCGTCCGCATCCAGGTCAATCTGTGGAGACAGCGTGTGCATACGCTGCCTGTGGACAGAAAGTGGTCAAGGACGACATGCATTTCGGTCGAATCCCTGTCGTTTGCGACCACTTTCCGCAGAAAGGCGAGTGGTCCGAGGGCTAGGCGGCGGTTACCAGTGTCACATCGACGGAGATCGGCCCATCAGCTTCGACCCAGATGATCTCGCCGGTAATGCGGCCGACAGCGCGCAGGTCCTTCTCGACCGCCTGTAGGTGCGCCAGTGCGCCGGCCGTGCCGTAGAACTTGGCGAGGCTGATCTCGGTCTTCATCGACACGCTGGCTTGGGACTTGGCGCCGCGAATCTGAACCAGCGCAGCGGATACGTCACTCAGCAAGGCCGGATCCGCACTGACGACCACCTCGTCGGTCACGGGCCAGCGGGTCCGGTGAATCGAGCCGTCCTTCCACCATGACCACACCTCCTCGGTGACGTAGGGCATGATCGGCGCGAAGAGCCGCAACATGATGTCCAAGGCGAGCGTGAGGGTGGCCCGGGCCGATGCGGCACCCGAATCCTCCGTTGGACCGTACGCCCGCTCCTTGACCAGCTCCAGGTAGTCGTCGCAGAACTGCCAGAAGAACTGTTCCGTACTCTCCAAAGCGCCGGTGTAGTCGTACGCCTCGAACGACCTGGTGGCCTCGGTGATCAACGCGGTGAGCTGGGCGAGCAGCGACAGGTCGGCCGGTTCGGTGATGGCACTCGGGTCGGTCACCGCCCCGGCTCCCAGGACAAACTTGCTCGCATTCAAGATCTTCAACGCGAGCCGGCGCCCAACCTTCATCTCACGTTGATCAAAGGGCGAGTCCAGCCCCGGCCGGATCTTCGCGGCCCGCCAGCGTACGGCGTCGGAACCATAGCGTTCCAGCACCTCGGTCGGCACCACCGCGTTGCCGTGGGACTTGCTCATCTTCTTGCGATCCGGATCCACCACGAAGCCGCTGATCACCGACCGCACCCATGGCAGGGAATGGTTCTCGAAGTGAGCCCGCACCACACGGGAGAACAGCCAGGTGCGGATGATCTCGTGAGCATGGGTGTTGAGGTCCATCGGAAATGTGAGGCCGAACAACTCCGGGTCGCGCTCCCACCCGCACGCAATCTGGGGAGTCAGCGACGACGTGGCCCAGGTGTCCATCACGTCCGGATCGGCAACGAAGCCACCCGGCTTACCTCGCTCGGACTCGCTGAAGCCAGTTGGCACATCCGAACTCGGATCCACCGGCAGGCTGTCTTCGCTCGCCAGGATGGGGTGGTCGTAGTCAGGCTCGCCGTCGGAGTCCAGGGCATACCAGACGGGAAACGGGACCCCGAAGAACCGCTGTCGCGAGATCAACCAGTCCCCGTTCAGGCCGCTCACCCAGTTGTCATAGCGGTACTTCATGTGGGGCGGTATCCATTCCAGCTCCGCGCCACGCTCCAACATCACGCGCTTGAGGTCCTCGTCGCGGCCGCCATTGCGGATGTACCACTGGCGCGTCGACACGATCTCCAGCGGCCTGTCGCCCTTCTCATAGAAGTTGGCCTTGCGGAGCGTCGGCGTCAACTCACCATCAAGATCACCGGACTCGCGTAGCTCAGCCGCCACCGTGTCCCGGGCGGAGATGATCGTCTTGCCGGCAATTGCATCCCAGGCAGTGTCGTCGGCAATCCACTCCGGCCTGTCGCGCAGGATCCGTCCGTCGCGACCAATGATCACTCGGGCCGGTAACTGGAGCTCGCGCCACCAGGTGACATCGGTCAGATCACCGAAGGTGCAGCACATCGCAATACCGGTGCCCTTGTCCGGCTCTGCGGCCGGGTGGGCAAGAACTGGCAGCTCTACTCCATAGAGCGGGCTGCGCACTGTGCTGCCAAACAACGGTCGGTAGCGCTCGTCGTCGGGGTGGGCGATCAAGGCCACACACGCGGCAATGAGCTCGGGCCGGGTGGTCTCGATGTACACCGGACCCTTGGCGGCATGGAATGCCACTCGGTGAAAAGCGCCCGGGTAGTCGCGGGCGTCGAGCTCGGCCTGGGCGACGGCCGTCTGGAAGGTCACATCCCATAGAGTCGGGGCCTCGGAAAGATACGCCTCCCCGCGTGCGACGTTCCGAAGGAATGCCTTCTGGGCCAGCATGATCGAGTCATCGCCGATCGTGGTGTAGAGGCTGGACCAGTCCACGCTGAGTCCCACCCGCCGCCACAGGTCCTCGAATGCCTTCTCGTCCACATGGGTCAGCGCATGGCAGAGCTCGACGAAGTTGGGTCGACTGATCCGCAGCTGGTGCCTCGGGTCGGGCTTTTCCGGCGGGGTGAAATTGGGGTCGTACGGCACCGTCGGATCGCAGCGCACGCCGTAGAAGTTCTGAACGCGGCGCTCGGTTGGCAGCCCGTTGTCGTCCCAGCCGATCGGGTAGAAGACGTGCTTGCCGCGCATCCGCTGGAAGCGCGCAATCAGATCGGTGTGGGTGTAGGAGAAGACGTGGCCGACATGCAGTGATCCCGACACGGTCGGCGGGGGAGTGTCGATGCTGTAGACCTCCGCCCGGCTGGCAGGCCGAACGAACGCGTAGGTGTCGTCAGCTTTCCAGCGTGCGATCCACTTGTCCTCCAGACCTTCCAGCGCCGCCTTCTCCGGTACGCCCGCGCCGGTAGCGGTCGGCGCGTCGGTTCGGGGCTCAGCTGAAGTGGTCATGATCTTGCATCCTAAAGAAGCCAAAGTAGGGTGGGCACACGCATTTTGTCGCTCGTCATCGAGTCAGCGTGCCAGCCTAGCGGGCTCACCATGCCTTCAAGGTCCTAGTTGAGCGGCTCCCCCTAGACTTTGGGCGTCATGCCTGCCGAACAATCCCACGCCGAGATCGTCGCCGAGCTCACCAGCCGATGGCCCGAACATCGCCCAGCACCAAGCCTCGGCCGGATCAGGGCACTGACTGAGCTGCTCGGGGATCCGCAACGGGCCTATCCGGTCATCCACCTGACGGGGACCAATGGCAAAGGCAGCACCGCCGCCATGATCGAATCGCTGTTGCGCGCCGATGGGCTTCGCACCGGCCGATTCACCAGCCCGCACGTGATGAGCGTGACAGAGCGGATCAGCATTGACGGGCAGCCGATCAGCGATGAGCGCTTCGACGAAGTGTGGCGGGAGATCGAGCCGTACGCCGCACTCGTCGACGAACGCCAGATCGACGGCGTCTCGTTGACCTTCTTCGAGATCATTACGGCGATGGCTTACGCCGCATTTGCAGACGCACCAGTGGACGTCGCGATCGTCGAGGTCGGATTGGGCGGTGCCTGGGACGCTACCAATGTGGCCGATGCCGACGTCGCCGTGGTCACACCAATCGATCTTGATCACACTCACCTACTGGGTCGTACCATCACCGAGATCGCGCGGGAGAAGGCCGGGATCATCAAACCGGGTGCGCATGCCATCCTTGCCAGGCAGAGTGTCGAAGCCGCACAGGTCCTGCTGGCCCGGTGTGCCGAGGTGGGAGCGTTGCCGCAACGGGAGGGCGTCGACTTCGGTGTCATCGACCGGCGGCTCGCCGTGGCCGGGCAGCTCATCCGGCTCAGCGGTGCGGACGGCCCAGTGGATGAGATCTTCCTGCCCCTTTACGGTGCACACCAGGCCGCCAATGCTGGGCAGGCGCTCGCTGCGGTCGAGGCGTTCCTCGGGCTCAAGGCGCTGCAGCCCGATGTGGTCCGCGAGGGATTCGCCCAGGTCCGATTTCCCGGAAGATTGGAACTCGTACGCCGCTCGCCGGCCGTGGTTCTCGACGCGGCGCACAACCCGCACGGCGCTCGAGCGGCCGCAGCCGCGATCACCGAGGCCTTCGCATTCGCCCCGCTGATCGGCGTCGTTGCGGTGATGGCGGACAAGGATGCGCGCGGGGTCCTCGAGGCGTTCGAGGAGATCATGAACCATGTCGTGATCACTCAGGTCGCCTCGACTTCCCGAGGTATGCCGGCCGAGGCACTGGGGGAACTGGCTGAGGAGGTCTTCGGTGCCTCCCGTGTGACTGTGGTTCCCCGGCTGGACGACGCGATCGAGCGGGCGGTGGCGCTTGCGGAGGCGGACGTCGTCGGCTCACCCGGAGTGCTGATCACCGGATCGGTGATTGCCATCGGTGAGGCACGCACCCTGCTCGTCAGGGACGAGCCCGTGGTTGTCGCGGCGACCCGCGAGAACCTCGACGACGAATGGGACGCCGACTACTCCGAAGACGGGCACGAGACCGACCGGGATTGGCGGTGATCAGTCTCACCCCCGGCAACCCCATGCGGGTCGTGCTGATGACAGTGCTGATCTTCGAGGTGGTCGTCTTCGGACTCGCGATACCGGTCATGATCTTGATCTCAAACGTGCCCGCTGCGGCGGCTGCTGGATTCGGGGGTGGCGCGGCGCTGCTAGCCATCCTGGCCGCTGGACTTCTTCGTTCTCGGGCGGGATACATCCTCGGCTGGGCCGCCCAACTCGCTGGCATCGCTCTCGGTTTCGTGACGCCGATGATGTTCGTTGTGGGGGCGCTGCTCGCGGCGGTGTGGGTGCTGTCGTTCGGCTTGGGCAAGCGGCTGGATTCGCGCATGGAGACTTCCCAGAGGGCGGCGATCTTTGAGCTGCTCGCGCATCGCGCGCTGGACCCGCCGCCGTCGTCGTCCTCGCAGTGGAAGAACGCCTCTGCTCGCCCCCCGCGTGCGCGATTTCCGACGCTCGCACTGAGTATCCCCTAGGGTGCTGGCATGACTTACGTCGCACCGCCCGTGCCGACCCAGCGTTCCTTCGTGCTGATCAAGCCAGACGCTGTCCGCCGTGGTCTGGCCGGGGCCATCATCAGCCGCTTTGAATCCAAGGGCCTGACGATCGTGGCAATGGAGCTGCGTCAGATGACCGGTGAACTCGCCGACCAGCTCTACGCAGAGCATGTTGAGCGGCCGTTCTATCCGCCGCTCCGGCTGTTCGTGACCTCCGGGCCCTCGGTAGCGATGGTGGTTGAAGGCGACGAGGCCATCGATGTTGTCCGCACCATCAACGGCGCGACCGACGGGCGGAAGGCCGCTCCAGGCACCATCCGCGGTGACTTCGCGCTGTCCAATCGGGAAAACCTTGTGCACGGCTCCGACTCCTTGGAGTCGGCCAAGCGTGAGATTGCGCTCTGGTTTCCTGATCTCGCCTGACTGTAGCTGAGTTTTGTGTGCTGCTCGCGCATCGCGCTTTGAGCCGCCTACTTCGTCGTCGTTCGCCGACGAAAGACGTGCCGGCTCACTCCTCCTCAGCACGGCGGCGCGCGATACCGACGCTCGCAGCACTCACCCGTCGCCGTTACGCTGGGAGCGTCATGACGACGATCGCGACAGGCCCTGCTTCGGTATTCCCGCGCCTCGAACCGCTGCTCGCGCGGGTCAGCAAACCCATCCAATACGTGGGTGGGGAGCTGAACAGCGTGACGAAGGACTGGGAGTCGGTCGAGGTTCGCTGGTGCCTCAGCTATCCGGACGCGTACGAGGTGGGCTTGCCCAATCAAGGCATCGCGATCTTGTACGAGATCCTCAACGAGCAGGACTGGATCCTTGCTGAGCGGACGTACGCGGTATGGGCCGACATGGAAGCTCTGATGCGCGAGCACAGCGTGCCGCAGTTCACTCTGGACTCGCACCGTCCAGTCGGAGAGTTCGACGTTTTTGGGCTGAGCTTCGCCACCGAACTCGGCTACACCAACATGCTGACCGAACTCGACCTGGCCGGAATCCCGATCCACGCTGCAGACCGCCAGGAGCAGGACCCCATCGTCCTTGCGGGCGGGCATGCGGCGTTCAACCCCGAACCGATCGCGGACTTCCTCGATGCTGCGGTGCTGGGCGACGGCGAGGAGATCGCACTATCGATCTCGGAGGTCATTCGGGCGTGGAAGGCCGAGGGTCGACCGGGTGGTCGCGACGGCCTCCTGCTTCGACTGGCCGCAGGGGGCGGGGTCTATGTGCCGAAGTTCTATGACGTCGACTACCTGCCCGACGGCCGGATCCATCGCGTGGCACCAAATCGGCTGGGCGTACCGTTCCGCGTCGCCAAGCACACTCTGATGGATCTGGACAACTGGCCATACCCCAAGAAACCACTGGTGCCGCTCGCGGAGACCGTGCATGAGCGCTATGCCGTTGAAATCTTCCGCGGTTGCACACGTGGTTGCCGCTTTTGCCAGGCGGGCATGATCACCCGGCCGGTCCGCGAGCGCAGCATCGACGTGATCGGTGCCATGGTGCAGCGAGGCATTGAGGCCACGGGGCTGGAGGAGGTCGGGCTGCTGAGCCTGTCGAGCAGTGATCATTCCGAGATTGGTGACATCACTCGACAGCTCGCCGATCGCTATGAAGGCAGTAACGTTTCACTCTCGCTGCCGAGCACTCGAGTGGATGCGTTCAACGTCGATCTCGCTAACGAGCTGTCCCGCAACGGCCGACGCTCCGGACTCACCTTCGCCCCTGAGGGTGGCACTGAGCGGATGCGCAAGGTGATCAACAAGATGGTCAGCGAGGACGATCTGATCCGCACCGTCGCGGCGGCGTACTCGCACGGCTGGCGGCAGGTCAAGCTGTATTTCATGTGTGGCCTGCCGACGGAGACCGATGAGGACGTTCTGGCGATCGCCGACCTCGCCAAGCGAGTGATCGCCACCGGTCGAGAGGTCAGCGGACGCCGAGATATCCGTTGCACAGTGAGCATCGGCGGCTTCGTACCCAAGCCGCATACGCCGTTCCAGTGGGCTGCGCAATCTGATCATGAAACCGTGGATGCCCGGCTTGTCAAGCTCGGGAATGCCATCCGCAGCGACCGGGAGTACGGCCGGGCCATCGGCTTTCGTTACCACGATGGGAAGCCGAGCGTCATCGAAGGATTGTTGAGTCGCGGCGACCGCCGCGTCGCCGGCGTCATCGAGGCGGTCTGGCGAGAGGGCGGCCGGTTCGACGGCTGGAGCGAGCACTTCTCCTACGAGCGCTGGGCGGACTGCGCCGAGCGATACCTGGAAGAAAGCGGAGTGGATCTCGACTGGTACACCACGCGGGAGCGCGACTACGCCGAGGTGCTGCCGTGGGATCACCTGGATGCCGGCCTTGATCGTGAGTGGCTGTGGGAGGACTGGCAGGACGCCTTGGATGAGGTCGAGGTAGACGACTGCAGATGGACCCCGTGCTTCGACTGCGGGGTCTGCCCGCAGTTGGATACCACCATTCAGATTGGCCCGACCGGTCGCAAGCTGCTTCCGCTGACACCAGTCACCGATATGTCGAGCACCAGCTGACCTGTACGGCGGTCCAGATCTCTACTCGGCCACTCGCCTCACCGGACGGGTGTCTCCTACGCTGAGCCGCATGGCTGAGCAGCAAATCACCACCGTTGATGAGTTGGTGGAGTTGATTGGCGTGCCCTTGCCTCGGGTGGCCAATAAGATCAGGTCGACACTGCATGAGCTGGACCGACAGTGGCTCGCTGCTTCACCGTTCTGCCTGGTGGCGACGGCCGACGACACGGGGGCATGCGACGTGTCGCCCAAGGGAGACCCGCCCGGGCAACTTGCGTACGTGATCAATGAGACAACCATCGCCCTCGCTGAACGTCCCGGAAACCGGCGCGCCGACGGATACAAGAACGTGCTGGCGAACCCGCATGTCGGCCTGATCTTCTTGATTCCCGGTCGCGGCGATACGTTGCGCATCAATGGCCGGGCGCGGCTGGTGTCCGATGCGCCGTTCTTCGACGACATGATCGTCAAGGGTCGCCGGCCGCTCCTCGCCCTGGTAGTCGAGATCGAGGAGATCTTCCACCACTGCGCCAAGGCCTTCCTGCGGTCCGAGCTATGGCGTCCGGAAACCTGGCTCGATCCGGTGCCGTCTCGGCCGGTGATCGCCAAGACCTTGGACGCGCCGGAGCAAATGCTCGAAGAACTGACCGCCTACTACGGCAAGCAGTACGCCAACAACCTCTACTGACCCGAGCAGCCGTTCCTGTTTCAAGAAGTCCGCATTGGTCGGATTCTTGAGATGCCGTAGCTAGTCTCGGCTCGTGACCTCGCCGAGGCCTCGTACCCAGCCGGAGCAACACCCGCCTCCGGTGCAGTGGCTCCGGGTCAAATACGCCAAGCGTGGCCGCGCCCGTTTCACCAGCCATCGAGATTTTGGGCGGGCGTTCGAGCGGGCACTGCGCCGGGCCGCGGTGCCCATGGCGTACTCCTCCGGATTCTCGCCGCACCCGCGGATCTCATACCCGAACGCCTCTCCGACCGGGGCAGCGAGCGAAGCCGAGTATCTGGAGATCGGGTTAGCGGTGCCATGCGATCCGGACAAGGTACGAGATGCTCTCGACGCAGCCCTCCCGTCCGGCCTCGACGTGGTCGAGGTGGCCGTGGCGCGGCCGGGAGCGTTGGCTGAGCAGTTGACTGGGTCACGTTGGCAGGTGGATCTGGCAGGTCTGTCCACGGCCACGCTGCAGGCCGCCTGCGATGAATTCCTGGCCCAGGATGTGGTGCTGGTCGAGCGGATGACCAAGAACGGGATGCGCGAGTTCGACGCACGCGCCGCCGTGGTAGCGCTTGAGGCCCAGGACGATCGGCTAACGATGACGCTCGCACATCAGGTACCACTGGTTCGACCAGATGACGTGCTGGCAGGACTGCGGGTGGCAAGCCCCGAGTTTGCTCCCAACGAGCCGCCGGTTCTTACCCGGCTCACCCAAGGCAGGCTCGACCCCGATTCTGGAGTTATCGCTGAGCCCGGTCACTAAGATCACCGTCGGCGCGGCACGACGCGCAAGTCAGCCGTGACCTGTGTGATACTGGATGTGGCTTGGACGCCGAGTGCGTCCAGCCTCGATGTGAAACATTGCGCGGCGTAACACGTCGCGACAGCAGGTGGATCTGATTCCTCCACCGCGACGAGCCGGGCTCGAGTGGACGCAGCCGGTGCTTGACCGCGGGAGGGCTGGATTCACCACATCGGTTCCGCAAGCTTTCCGCAGCCCGGGCTTTGCCCGGTGCAGCGAACGAGAAAGTGCGCATATGCGCCATAGAGGAGTTTGATGCTCGACCCCGACGAGCCGGACACGCCAACTCAAGAAACGACCGAACTGCCTGCCACTCAGCCCGCCCCGCGCCGGCGGCGAGCGGCAAGCCGAGCAGCAGGCCCGCCGTCTTCAGCGGCGGACGCACCCGCGATCGAACGCGTCGCTGAGCCCCCGGCACCAGTCAGCGCGGATTCCACCGGGGCGGAGATCACGCCTCCGATCGAGAAGACCGCCAAAAAGCCAGCGGCCAAGCGCACCGCCAAGAAACCACCCGCGGAGACTCCGCCGGGCGACGGCAAGGTCGCCAAAACCCCGCGTAAGAGAACGGCCAAGAAGGCCGTGGCCATGGCTCCCGAAGCTCCCTCCGACGAGGCTCCAGCGCCCTCCGCAGAGACACAGGAGGTGACACCGGCGCTTGAGGATGCACTGCCTCCCGAGACCGATGTGGTAGCTGATGCCGCCCCCGAGAAGGCGCCTGAACCTGCGCCCGACGCACCTGCAGCTGACCAACCAGCGCCCGCAGAAACCGCCGTGGAGGAACGCGCCACGGAGGAGCCTGCGCTCGAGGAAGCTACGCCGCAGGAGCAGGGCGCGCCCGACACAGCGGAGGACACGGCCGCCGACAGCGAGGCTGGCGATGGTCGTCGGCGCCGCCGGCGCCGGGGAGGTCGCCGCCGTCGGCGTACCACAACCGACGAGTCCACATCCGCCGAAGCAGAGCAGCCTGAGGAGGACGAAGCTGTAGACGTCGACGAAGGCCTCACGGCTGAGGGGACGCGCCGCCGCCGCCGTCGTCGTCGCCGGCGGGGAGAGGAGGCCGCTCCGGCACCGGACGACCCGATGGACACCGTTGTGCGGGTACGCGAGCCCCGCCGGCAAGACGCCAGCGATGAGGTCGCCGGCATCGACGGGTCGACTCGGATGGAGGCCAAGCGGCAGCGACGCCGCGAAGGTCGAGAGGCAGGTCGGCGTCGCGCGCCCGTCCTGAGCGAGGCGGAGTTCCTCGCCAGGCGCGAATCGGTGGTACGCAAGATGATCATCAGGCAGCGCGAGGAGCTTGCCCAGATTGCCGTACTGGAGGACGACATCCTGGTCGAGCACTACGTCGATCGCGGCACTCATGGATCCTTGATCGGCAACGTCTACCTCGGCCGCGTCCAGAACGTGCTGCCCTCCATGGAGGCTGCCTTCGTCGACATCGGCCGCGGCCGCAACGGGGTGATCTACGCGGGAGAGATCGACTGGGACTACTTCGGCGCCGAGGGACAGAATCGCAAGGTCGAGAAGGTGCTCAAGTCGGGACAGACGATCTTGGTCCAGGTCACCAAAGACCCCGTCGGCGCCAAAGGCGCGCGGCTGACCAATCACGTCTCGATTCCGGGCCGCTACATCGTCTATGCGCCGGGCGGCCATCTCTCCGGAATCTCTCGGAAGCTGCCCGAAAGCGAACGCAAGCGACTCAAGGAGATCTTGTCCGACCTGGTCGGAGAATCCGCCAGTGTTATCGTCCGCACCGCTGCTGAGGGAGCAAGCGAAGAAGAGTTGGTACGTGATGTCAACCGGCTGAAGGCGCAGTGGGAGGACATCGAGCGGAAAGTCGCGACCGGCAACGCTCCGCAACTCCTCTACGCCGAGCCCGAACTCACCGTACGCATTGTCCGAGACCTCTTCACCGAAGACTTCTCAGAATTGATCATCTCTGGCAACGGCGGAATGACTGACGCGTACGACTCGATCGAGGCATACGTCTCACATGTGGCGCCCCATTTGAAGGATCGGCTGCGGCGCTGGGAGAGTGATCATGATCTTTTCGCCGAGTACCGGCTGGACGAGCAGATTGCCAAAGCCCTGGAGCGCAAGGTGTTCCTGCCCTCGGGTGGGTCGTTGATCATCGACCGGACTGAGGCGATGACGGTGATCGACGTGAACACCGGCAAGTTCACCGGCACCGGCGGCAACCTCGAGGCCACAGTCACCAGCAACAACCTGGAAGCCGCCGAGGAGATCGTGCGGCAGCTGCGACTCCGCGACATCGGCGGCATCATCGTGATCGACTTCATCGACATGGTGCTGCCCAGCAACCGGGAGCTGCTGCTGCGCCGGCTTGTCGAGTGTCTGGGTCGGGACCGGACCCGGCATCAGGTGGCGGAGATCACCAGCCTGGGTCTGGTTCAGATGACTCGCAAACGCATCGGCACCGGACTGCTGGAGGCGTTTACCACCGAGTGTCCCCACTGCCACGGCCGCGGCTATGAGTTGCACGACATGCCAGTCGAGTTACACAGACACGCCGATGGGGGAACGCGCGACTCCCGTACGCGAGACCGTCGGACCAACGCCCAATCTGGCGCTGGGAAGGCTGCGGACAACGCGATATCGGCAGAGGCAGCGGACGGCAGCAATGAAGAATCGCTCGAGGAGCGCCCTGCACGCAGCCGTCGCAGCAGTCGCAGCCGCCGTGCCGGTGCGGATCCGGAGCAGGATGCGGCTGAGCCGCAGGGCGAGCCGGTGGTGTTGAGCTGACCAACGGTGCAACGCCCGCCCAGCCGTTACCCCTGGTTGTGGCGATTGTGGGGGCAGGGCCGGCAGGGATCTACGCTGCAGAGGCCCTCAGCCAGCAGACCGATGTCGCAGTGGAAGTTGCGGTCATCGACCGGCTACCGGTGCCGTTCGGACTGGTCCGCTACGGCGTCGCGCCGGACCATCACTCCATCCGCTCGATCCGCAATACGCTCGAGCGCACGCTGGAGAAGCCCTCTGTCCGGTTCTACGGCGATGTAGACATTGGCTCCGACATCAGCATTGCCGAGCTTCGCGAGTCCGTCGACGCGGTCATCTACGCGTACGGCGCGGGCAGCGACAGACGGCTTGAGATTCCGGGCGAGCAGCTGCCAGGGAGCATGGCCGCGGCCGAGCTGGTGGCCTGGTATTGCGGCCATCCCGACGTACATCCCGATACCGACCAGTCCCGCATCAATGATCATCTCGTCGCGTCCGAGATCGACGAGCTGATCAGGAAGTCGCGCCAAGCCGTGGTGGTTGGCGTCGGCAACGTCGCCCTCGACGTGGCGCGCATTTTGATCAAGACTGCCGATCAGCTCGATGACACCGATATGGCAGGCGAAGTACTCGAATCGCTGGCTCGCAACAACATCACCGACGTTCACGTGCTCGGTCGCCGCGGGCCCGCGTACACGACCTTCACCACCAAGGAGCTTCGCGAACTGGGCCAGCTGGCAGATGTCGATGTGATCATCGACCCCGCAGACCTCGAGCTGGATCCGTCGAGCCAGGCAATCGTGCAACAGAACAAGGTCGCGGCCCGCAACCTCGTGGTGTTGCAGGATTGGGCGGCTCGGCCGCTGAGCGGCGCCTCCCGCCGCATCAGCTTCCACTTCTGGAGCCGACCGACAAAGATCATCGGCAATGACCGAGTGACCGCGGTCGAAGTCGAGCGGACCATGATCAATTCCGAGGGCTTCGTGGTTGGCGCTGGTCGCCGTCCCACCTTGACCGCCGATCTCGTGGTGCGTTCGGTCGGCTATCGCGGCCTGCCGTTGCTCGGTGTTCCCTTCGACGAGAAGACGGGACGGGTGCCACATGCCGACGGCCGCGTAATCCGCGACGGCGGATTCTCAGCGGACGAGTACGTGACTGGTTGGATCAAGCGGGGGCCGACGGGCGTGATCGGTACCAACAAGTCCGACGCCGTAGAGACGGTGACGTCACTGCTGGCCGATGTGCACGACGGTGCCGTCCAGGCCCACGGTCGGTCAGGACTCCTGGACCGGCTGCTCGCCCAACGGGGCATTCATGCTCTTGGCATGCCCGCCTGGCGTCGCATCGACGCCGCGGAGGTGGAGCTGGGCGCCCGACATGGGCGGATGCGCACCACTCTGGCACACCGTAAGGAACTGCTCGCCGCTGCCGAAGGTGACGGCTGACAACACTTCGCGAGAGCAACCGACCAGAATGGGCCGCGTGACGACAGAGGAGCGCAGCCTTCGTGGATTCGGTGAGTCGAGTAGCGGGGTGTGGTGTGACGACGCAAGTCCGGGCATGGTTGCCCGGCTGGCTCGTCTCGGATTCGACTGGGTGTGTCTGGACGCTCAACATGGCGGGTACTCGCGTACCGAGATCCTTGACGCGGCACGGAGCTTTCCATCAGGCCTAGGTGAGCTGGTCGTGCGGGTTGCCGCGTGTGACTTCGCTGCTATCGGCGCTGCGTTGGATGCCGGGGCCACGGCGGTGATCGTCCCTCAGATTGAGTCGCCGGCGCAGGCACAGCGCGCGGTTGCTGCCACCTTCTATCCACCGGCCGGTGAGCGCAGTTGGGGTCCGCTCGGGCGTATCTGGGGTGCCTCGACTCTGACGACCGAGGAGGCGAACCGGCGTACAACGTGCGCCGTGATGATCGAGTCCGCCGAGGCTCTTTCCCACGTTGAGGAGATAGCGGCGGTTGCTGGAGTTGATCAACTGTTCGTCGGGCCTTACGACCTTTCCCTCTCCCTGGGCATGACCGTGCAGGCGTTGCTAGACGACGACTCGGAGACCAGCCCTCTTAGCCGGATTGTGCAGGTCGCGGCGGCGTACGGTCGCACCGTGGGTGGCTTCGCCGGAACCCCTGAGCTTGCCGATCGCTTCCGAGAACGTGGCATCTCGTGCGTCGCCGTGGCTACTGATCTCTGGATCACCGGCGAAGGCGCTCGCGCCGCCCTGCGTGTGGGCTCCAGCACCGGGTGACGAAACCTAGGTTCACGTACCTTCCTGACGGTCTGCGCGGGTTGCTACCTACGCAGACCGCCCGAAACCGACGTGCACGTAGGTTTCTGAAGCGGCCTCGATCAGCGAAGCGCGTACGTTGCGATGATCACACCTTTTGACGTGATCACACTGTCGACCAGCTCGAAGTCGACGCCTGGTCCCTGCTCGTCAAAGAGGCGGCGACCCTGGCCAAGCACGAGTGGATGGATGAGCAGCAGATATCGGTCGACCAGATTTGCCGCCAGCAGTGACCTCACAAGTTGGGCACTGCCCACGATGCCGAGATCGGGTCCCGGATCGTCCTTGAGTTCAGCGACGCTGACCGCTGGGTCACCGGGAAGCAGGATTGAGTTCTCCCAGGGCAGCGGCTCGGCGAGGGTGCTGGACACGACGTACTTCGTTGCCTGGTTCAGATACGGCGTGAACGGGTTGTCCGTCTGGCGCGGCCAATACCCGTAGAAGTCCTCATACGTCCGGCGGCCAAAGAGCATCGCTCCCGACGACGCCATGCCCTCACCCATCCGCTGAGCCATGACCTCGTCGTTGTACGGCACCGCCCATCCGCCGCGGTCGAAGCCGCCTCGGATGTCCTCATCCGGTCTGCCTGGAGCCTGGATAACCCCATCCATCGACATGCTCAGCGTGGCCGAAATATTGCGCACAGTTTCCCCTTCTTCTCACTGCAAGCTTCCCCGCTGGAGGATACGCACGCAGTTTGACCCCGTTAGGAGCGGCCGCGTAGCCTAGACCCTCGGTGCGCACGCTTCGGCGCGTACCTTGCGTGTGCCGTCAAAACCGTTGCACACCACCTAATCAGACAGCAAGAGAGAGCAGGTCAGGCGTGTACGCGATCGTGCGGAGTGGCGGCCGCCAGCACAGGGTCGCTGTTGGCGACGTCCTCGAGGTCGATCGCCTCGACGATGCGGTCGGCTCCAGCATCAGCCTGACACCGCTGCTGCTCGTCGACGGTGACACCGTCACCTCAGATGTATCGGCGCTCGGCTCGGCATCGGTGACCGCCGAGGTGCTTGCTGAGACCAAGGGTCCGAAGATCCGCATTCTGAAGTTCAAGAACAAGACCGGCTATCGCAAGCGCCAAGGTCACCGTCAGCGGTACACCAAGGTCTTGGTCACCGACATCAAGAGCTGAGGCGACGACATGGCACACAAGAAGGGCGCGTCCTCGACCCGGAACGGTCGGGACTCCAATTCGCAGCGGCTCGGCGTCAAGCGGTTCGGCGGTCAGCTGGTTAATGCCGGGGAGATCATCGTCCGGCAGCGTGGTACCCACTTCCACCCGGGAGATGGGGTCGGCCGCGGCGGCGACGACACCTTGTTCGCCTTGGTCGCAGGGCATGTTGAGTTCGGCACTCGGCGGGGACGTCGGGTCGTCAACGTGACGCCCAGCGCGTCAGATTCCGTTCCATCTCCGGCCAGCCGAGGCCACCACCTCGGCAAAGTAGGCACGTACCACAGACGCCGAAAGGGTGGCCCAATCATCTGGGCCACCCTTTCATCGTTCTCACCATTGAAAGGAGGGTTGAGCGATGGCCATCCCGACTTTCGTGGACCAGGTCATGCTGCACGTCTACGGCGGCAACGGCGGCCACGGCTGCGCCTCCATTCATCGCGAGAAGTTCAAACCGCTCGGCGGCCCTGACGGCGGCAACGGTGGGGACGGCGGCTCGGTGATCCTTTCTGTTGATCACCGCTTGACGACCCTGGTCGATTACTACCGTCAGGCACACCGGCGAGCGACCAACGGCGAGCCGGGTCGCGGCAACAATGCCAATGGCGCTCGCGGGCAAGACGTCATGCTCCCAGTGCCCAGCGGCACTGTGGTCACCGATGCCGACACCGGGGAGCTCATCGCTGACTTGACCGCCGAAGGCGCCCAGATTGTCGCCGCACAGGGTGGTCGTGGCGGGCTCGGCAACGCAGCCCTTGCGTCACCGACTCGGAAGGCGCCTGGGTTCGCCTTGCTGGGTGAGCAAGGCGAGACTCGGACGATCAACCTGGAGTTGAAAGTCGTTGCCGACATTGGGTTGGTGGGCTTCCCGAGTGCGGGAAAGTCATCATTGGTAGCTGCAATCTCCAGAGCCAGGCCCAAGATCGCCGACTACCCCTTTACGACGTTGGTGCCCAACCTCGGCGTCGTGGTCGCCGGTGACGTCAGCTACACCGTCGCTGACGTGCCCGGGCTTATCGAGGGCGCGAGTGAAGGACGCGGTCTCGGCTTCGACTTCCTACGCCACATCGAACGATGTGCCGCCATCGTCCATGTGATCGACTGCGCCACCTATTTGCCGGGCCGCGACCCGGTAACCGATCTTGATGTCATTGAGGCGGAGCTGAAGGCGCATGGAGGACTCGAGGACCGGCCGCGGCTGATAGCTCTGAACAAGATCGACATCCCCGACGCCAGGAAGCTTGCCGAGCTGGCTTCCGGCGACTTGCACGACCGAGGACTGCAGGTTTTCCCGATCTCAACCAGAAGCGGCGAAGGCCTGCGGGAGTTGATCTTCGCAATGGCTCAGCTGGTCAAAGCTCGCCGTAAGTCCGAATCACCGCCGACCGCCCGGATCGTCGTTCGACCAAAGCCCGTGGATGACCGGGCCGAGTTCAGTGTCGAGCGCGAGGGCGAGTTGTGGCGAGTGCGCGGGGACAAGCCTGAGCGGTGGGTTCAGCAGACCGA
This sequence comes from uncultured Actinomycetota bacterium, assembly GCA_963734005.1. Taxonomy (GTDB): domain Bacteria; phylum Actinomycetota; class Actinomycetes; order Propionibacteriales; family Propionibacteriaceae; genus Microlunatus. Next base: position 31,029 of record CAVTFS010000015.1, on the reverse strand, counting down.
CTTCTCCAACACTGAGGCAGTTGGATACCTGGCCGACCGGCTCAACCGGATTGGTATCGAGGACCGGTTGCTCGAGCTGGGCGCGCAGCCCGGCGATGGCGTCGCGATCGGCGGCGTTGACGCCGTGATCTTCGACTTCGTCCCCCAGGTCGAAATCGGTGCTGAGATCCTCAGCAGGCGAGGTGAGGATCAGCGGCTGATCGAAGAGCGACCCGCCGCCCAGCGTCGGCGCGAAAGAGATCGGGCCTACCACGTTGAGGAATCGGAAGCTGAAGGACTGCCCGATGAGCGTGACCATGCGTGAAGAGCTTGCAGGCGCTCGCCGAGTCGTGGTCAAGGTCGGTTCATCGTCCTTGACGACCGCCGAGGGAGGTATTGACCCGCAACGGATCGGCCAGCTCGTCGCCGTGCTCGCCGGCGCGAGGCTGGCAGGCCGCGAGATTGTCCTGGTCTCGTCCGGTGCCATAGCCGCTGGCCTGTCTCCTCTGGGACTCAAGGCCCGCCCGCGTGATCTTGCAACTCAGCAAGCGGCTGCCTCAGTCGGTCAGGGTCTGTTGATGGGGTACTACACCCAGCTGTTCGACGCGTACGGGCTCGGAGTGGGTCAGGTCCTGCTCACAGCCGACGACGTCACACGCCACTCGCACTATCGCAACGCGTACCGAACCTTCGGCCGCCTACTCGAGCTCGGCGTGGTACCGATCGTCAACGAGAACGACACTGTTGCCACACACGAGATCAGATTCGGGGACAATGACCGCCTCGCTGCTTTGGTGGCACATCTTGTCCACGCCAATGCTCTCGTGCTGCTCAGCGACGTCGAGGCGCTCTACACCACCAACCCCGCAAAACCAGAAGCTCGCAAGATCAGCGAGATATCGAGTGAGGCGGACCTCGCTCATGTCGACATCGAAACCCGCGGTACCGCGGTCGGCACTGGAGGGATGGTCACCAAGATCGACGCCGCGCGGATTGCGACCTCGGCCGGGATTCCAGTGGTGCTGACCACTGCCGAGCAGGCGGAAGGAGCAATGGCGGGTGAGCCGGTCGGCACCCTGTTCCATGCCACGGGTCGCCGGCGACCGACCCGGCTGCTGTGGCTGCGACATGCGAGCAACGCTCGCGGCACTTTGGTACTCGATGCCGGGGCTGTCCGTGCGCTCACCCAGCGCAAGGCATCGCTGCTTCCCGCAGGCATTACCGCGGTACGCGGCCAGTTCTCCTCTGGCGAGCCTGTAGAGCTGGTGGGGCCAGATGGTTTGGTGGTCGCGCGCGGGCTGGTGAACTACGACTCGGACGAACTGCCGGCCCTGCTGGGCCGAAGCACCCGTGACCTCGCCGCCGAGCTGGGCGCCGGGTACGACCGGACCGTCGTGCATCGCGACGCTCTCGTGGTCATCGAGAGCGCCGACAGCAGCGCTTGAACGCTGGGGCAGCTCAAAATACAGCTGCGAGCGTCGGAAAATCGCGCGCCGCCGTGCTGAGGAGGAGTGAGCAGAGGCGTTCTTCCCTCTGCGAGCGACGACGAAGTAGGCGGATTGCACGCGCGATTGCGCGAGCAGCTCAGGAATACTGTCAGTGTTGTGAGGCACGATGGTTTACACCATGACGACACTTTTCTTTGATCAGTTCGACAGCCAGGTGGGTGTGATTGGCATCCTCGCTGGGCCCGCTGGCGTACGCGAGGTCGGTTGGCGGCTGCGACCCGAAGGTGCATCAACCGAACCGGACGAGATGGTGCAACGTGCACTTGGGCAGCTGCGCGAGTACTTCGCCGGACAGCGGCGGGACTTCACGGTGCCGCTGGATCTACCTCCGATGGAGCCCGTGAGCGAGGCTGTACTTCAGGCACTGAGGACCGTCGGCTATGGGGAGACGATCACCTATGGCGAACTTGCCAAGCTGAGCGGCACTGGAGTGCCGGCGCGTGCCATCGGGGAGATCATGGCGGCTAATCCGGTCCCGATCATCATTCCCTGCCATCGGGTGGTTGCCAGCGATGGGCTCGGCGGGTACTCCGGCGGCGAGTCGGGGCGGCATCTGGAGACCAAACGCTGGCTGCTGGAGAACGAAGGTGCACTGCCGCCAGCGCTGGTCTAGCGAGGTGCTGCCCTGAGCGTGAAGGTGCGCGCGGAGCGCGCATAGATTCAACACATGGAGACTTCGCTGAGCCGGACCGGCTGTTGTGTTGTCGGTGGAGGCCCGGCCGGATTGGTCCTTGGGCTCATCTTGGCTCGTGCCGGGATCCGGACGACAGTGCTAGAGAAGCATGCCGACTTCCTCCGTGACTTTCGCGGCGACACCGTGCACGCCTCAACCCTCATCCTGCTGGACGAGCTCGGACTTGGGGAGCAGTTCGCCGCCCTACCCCCTCGTTGGGTACAGAAGCTCAGCGTTCAGCTCGACTCCGGCAGGTACGACGTCGCCGACCTGACCCGGCTGCCTGGCCGCCACCAGCACATCGCCCTGGTACCCCAGTGGGATTTCCTGAATGTGATCGCAGATGCCAGTCGTCAGGAGTCTGACTATCAGCTGATCATGGAAGCTGAGGTTACCGACCTGCTGTGGGAGGGCCAGCGCATTGTTGGCGTGAGTTACAGCCAGGATGGCCACAGCCATCAACTCGAGGCTGATCTTGTCGTCGGGTGCGACGGGCGATCTTCCGTGGTACGCGAGCGGGCCGGGCTGCGGTTACGGACGTTTGGCGTGCCTATGGATGTGTTGTGGTTCCGGTTGCCCCGACTGGATACCGATCATGAGGGTGTTGTCGGGCGCATCTCGAGATCGAACTTGCTGATCATGATCGACCGTGGGGACTACTACCAGATCGGCATGGTGATCAGGAAGGGCTCAGCTGCTGCACTTCGTGATCGTGGCATCGAGATGTTCCGGCAGCGGCTGCGGAACGCGGCACCCTGGCTGGGAGACCGGGTCGAGCTGCTGACGTCTTTCGACAACCTCAGGCTGCTCAACGTGGGGCTCAGCCGGCTGCCTCGGTGGTATCGCGACGGACTGCTCTGCATTGGCGACGCGGCTCACGCCATGTCACCTGTCGGTGGTGTGGGAATCAATCTCGCTGTCCAGGATGCTGTGGCGGCGGGCCGGATACTGGCCGCGCCGTTGCTGACGGGGGAAGTAACTACCGCAAGCCTTCGTAGGGTGCAGCGCCGACGCTGGCTGCCGACAGTGTTAACCCAGACATTCCAGCGGCTGGCGCATCGGGCGGTTGTGGAGACCAGCATCGCCGAAGATGAAGCAGAGCCGCGACCGACAACGGCCCCCGCTCCGCTCAGATTGATGCAGCGGTTCCCCGTGTTGCAGGCGATTCCTGGTTACCTGCTGGGCATCGGCCTGCTACCGGAACATGCGCCGGCCTTCGCCACCCACGTGCCCCAACCGCGGCCGCAGTCAGCTCACAGCGGCTAGGCCGCGGACGTGCGTGGTGATCGTGTCGTGCCAGATCCGGTCGCACTCCTCGGGGCTTCCCAGCACTCCACGCAGCTCCAGTGACGTAAGGCCATGAACGATTGCCCAGAGCTGCTGAAAGAGCTCCTGATCATCGGCGGGTCTTAGCTGGCCGGCGAGAATCGCGCGGTCGATCGTGTCCTTCACCCGAGCGAGCGTGCGCTGGACTTGCGGGGGATATTCCACGGTCAACTGGCCATCGATATTGGTCGGTGCATAGAGCCTCTCGTACAGGTCGGCCTGTTCACGCGCGCCTGATCGAAACGCCAGCGCCAATGGTAGGAACTCGCTGATCGGATCATCAGTTACCGGGACGGCTTCGTGGTGCCGGACCATCGCTTCGGTGCTACGGGTGCAGAGAACACCAATGAGTTCGGGGAGCCCACTGAACAGGCTGTAAATCGCCCGGGTGCTGACTCCCGCCTCAGCCGCAAGCCCTCGAACCGTCAGTCCCCGAGTGCCTTCGCGCCTGATGATCCCACCAGCCACGCGCAACAGCCGCTCACGTGTCTCGTCGTTGTGCTCACGCGGTCGACCCATGCTGTACAGAATATCGCAACGATGTTACGTTACGTTGATACGAAACGCGCGTGAGGCCGCTTCCATCTTCGGAGGAGGAAAGGTTATGACCTTCGACGTGATCGTTGTCGGCGCCCGTGTTGCTGGCGCCGCGACGGGAATGTTGCTGGCGCGTGCGGGACTGCGTGTGCTTGTGGTGGATCGGGCTCACTTCCCCAGCGACACGTTGTCAACGCACCAGATTCAAGTGCCCGGCGTGGCGCGCCTAGCCCGCTTCGGGCTGCTGGAGCCGTTGCTGGACGCGGGAACGCCACCGACTCCTCACGTCCGCTTTCAAGCCGGTGCTGCTGTCATCGAAGCTGAATTTCCCACATACCACGGCGTCAGCATGATGATCAGTCCCCGTCGGACCGTCCTCGATGCATTGCTTGTTGACGCGGCGCGCATCGCCGGGGCCCAAGTACGCGAGGGATGCTCGCTGGAGGAGCTCACAAGCGACGGTGATCGGGTTACGGGAGTCCGGTTGCACGACAAGCGCACCGGGCGCTCGACTGTCGAGTCGGCGGCTCTCGTCATCGGAGCCGACGGCAAACACTCGACGGTTGCGAAGCTTGCGGGCGCGGCCGAGCGTCGTAGCGTCGCCACAAGCACCTTTGCCTTCTACGCCTACTGGGACGGTCTGCCCGTCAAAGGTGGCGAGATCTATTCAGCGAAGGGATACGCAGTCGGCACGTGGCCGACGAACGACGGGCTGACCCTCACCTATATCGCGGGTCGGATTTCGGACTTCGACGAGGTTCGGCGGAATCCAACAGCTCATGTCATTGCCACCCTCGACAAGGCCGGCAACGTGGGCGAACGGGCACGCGCCGCTGTTCAGGTGGGCCCAACCAGGGGCACGAGCGACCTGCCGAACGTCGTACGCGCATCCCATGGACCGGGATGGGCACTTGCCGGCGATGCCGGCCTGGTGATGGACCCGATCACCGGCTTCGGCATCGGCCATGCGCTACGCGATGCCGAGTTGCTCTCGGCGGAGATCGTGAGCGGGCTCGGTGGCACAAGCGATCTCAACCGCGCATTGACCGGATACGAGAAGCAGCGCAATCGCGAGACCAATCCGGCCTTCGATTGGACGTTGAACGTGGCACATTTGCGGGGGGTGGGGGAGGTCGAGGAACGGATGTTCGCAGCCATCGGCGCGGACCAAGTGGAGGCCTCCAACTTTCTCGGCTTCCTCACCGGCGTGATACCCATGCGGTCGTTCTTCAGCCCAGCGCACCTTGTTCGATTGGTTGGCGTAAAGGACTTTCTTCGACTCTCACGCGCTCGTTCGCGGTGAACACCACCCGAGACCGGAGGGTTAGATTTGTCCGGTGACCGTTCAGGAACAGGCTCAGAAGGCGCGTAACGCCGCCTTGACGTTGAGCAGCGCCACGAGGGCGACCAAGGACGCGGCTTTGCTTGCGATGGCCGACGCGCTGGCCAAGTCCGAGACCGCGATCTTGGAGGCCAATGCGCGCGACGTCGCCCGCGCCGAGGCGAACGGAACGAGCGCGGCCTTGATCGACCGACTGCGGCTCACTCCCGACCGGATCGCGGGCATGGTCGAGGGCTTGCGTGAGCTGGCGGCGCTGCCCGACCCGGTTGGCGATGTGGTACGCGGCTGGACCAACGCCAACGGGGTGCAGGTTCGCCAGGTTCGGGTGCCGTTCGGTGTCGTCGGCATCATCTATGAAGCGCGTCCCAACGTCACCGCCGACGCTGGTGGGATCTGCCTGAAGTCGGGCAACGCGGCTCTGCTGCGGGGCTCTTCCTCGGCGGCTGAGTCGAACGCAGCTGTGGTCGAGGCGCTTCAAGCTGGGCTGGTGGATGTTGGGCTCCCAGCCGAGGCGATTCAGCTGGTGCCAGGCCCGCGTGAGGTCACCAATGAGCTGATGGCGGCGCGCGGATTGGTCGATGTGTTGATTCCCCGCGGCGGCGCAGGCTTGATCGACAACGTGGTCCGCAACAGCCAGGTACCCGTCATTGAGACCGGAGTGGGCAACTGTCACCTCTTCGTCGATGCCGGAGCCGATCAGCAGATGGCACTCGACATCTTGATCAACGCCAAGACTCAGCGGCCCTCGGTCTGCAACGCGGTGGAGACGCTCCTGGTGCACGCCGACATTGCCGGCTCCTTCGTGCCGAAGGCACTCCAGGCGCTCGCCGCGCACGGGGTCGCGGTGCACGGTGACCCGCAGGTGGCGGCGTACGGCGATGTCATCCCGGCAGAAGATCGAGACTTTGCCGAGGAATATCTCTCGCTCGACCTCGCCGTCGCGATCGTGGAGTCTCTGGACGCCGCCCTGCAGCACATCCGCCGCTACAGCACCGGTCACACAGAGACGATCGTCACCGAGTCGCAGAGCTCTGCGGCTCGATTCACTGCGGAGGTCGATGCGGCTGCGGTACTCGTGAACGCCTCAAGCCGCTTCGTCGACGGAGGTGAATTCGGGTTCGGCGCCGAGATCGGAATATCCACGCAGAAGCTGCACGCTCGCGGCCCGATGGGTCTGCCTGAGATGACGTCGAGCAAGTACGTGGTGACTGGCTCCGGCCAGGTGCGACAGTAAGCCTGACAAACAACGCTGGGCTCCCGCACCGTACTCCTCATCTGGGCGCCGCCCAGTCCTTGGGCCGGTGCCCACCTTCGGTGTTCAGCCCCTTTTCGATGATCACCAGATTGTGGTAGCAGTGCACAGCGACCACATGTGAGTCGGTATAGAACCGAGGCCTCTGGTCACCGAACTCTTCGTAGTTCAGGCCGTCGAGAAGACCTTTGACCATACCCATCGTGGTGGCCGGATCCTTGGGGTCCGCACTTCCGCCGAAGCGTGGCCAATAAGAGGTCTGGGTATCTTCGATCGCGTAGAAGCCACCATCTGGAAGCAGGGGGAACAAGACGGCGAACGTAGCCCGGATGTGCTCCGGGCGGTGGCTGCCATCGTCCACGATGATCTTCAGATTGCGATGCTTCTTCGCAATAGAGCGCAGCAAGTAGGCGTCGGTTTGGCTGCCCTGGTAGGTGAAGATGCGTTTTTCATTGACGAAAGACATGTCCTCCAGATCGAGTCCGACGATCTCGGCCTTTGGGAAGAAGTGCTTCCATATACGGAGCGAGTTGCCGCCAGAATGCTCCGGGCGGCTGCCGTCGATGCCGATCTCCAGCAAGGTGAGCCGGGTACGCCGAAGATCCTTGAAATGCCGCTCGTAGCGCCCTGCGTAGCGGTACTTCCCCCAACTGGCCACATTGAGGGTCATTGGCGTGCGGCGCTTCCGCCTGCGCTGCGGGTCGATTGCCCGTAACTTGGCCCAAGTTTCGTCGCTGACTAGCGGTTTGACAACGCGCACGGCCGCTCGCCGTATTGGCTGCAGCATTGGACAGGGAAGCTCCTTCGTGGCCAGACCCACTGCCGGACAATTTAGTGATAGGGAGCATGGCAGTCCAAAGGAGGGGAGTACTGGGACCCAGGAGTTGAGTCACCCGGCAACTGCTCTGAACCGCTACGCTGCGGGTATGACCCTGGGACTGACGCTTCTCCAGACCGAGGTGCATCGCGAGCTGCCGATTCCCGCCTGGGCTTTTGGAGTTCTCGCGTTCGGCATCCTCACCGTCTTGCTGCTGATCACCTGGTCGATCGGCAAGGGCCGCCCGCACAGTTAGGGCATGATCACGCCGCCGCCTCGCGCGACAGGTCTGGCCCGGCAGCGCGGTACCCAGCCGCATGAACGGCACCGGCTGGGGGTCATGGGTGGCACCTTCGATCCCATCCACCATGGCCACCTTGTCGCCGCCAGCGAGGTGGCTGGTCGTTTCAGCCTCGATGAGGTTGTTTTCGTACCCACCGGGCAGCCCTGGCAGAAGGCTGATCGCCAGGTGTCTTCACCCGAGGATCGTTACTTGATGACAGTCATCGCTACCGCGTCGAATCCGAGATTCACCGTCAGCCGCGTCGACATCGATCGACCCGGATTGACCTATACCGTGGACACTCTCCGCGACCTCCGCGTCGAGCGAGGTGAGGACGTTGACATGTACTTCATCACCGGCGCCGACGCGTTGACGCAGATCCTCACCTGGCACGAGGTGGACTCGATCTTCGATCTTGCACACTTTGTCGGCTGTACGCGCCCAGGAGTTGATCTTGACTCACCGGTCATCGCTCACCTGCCTCAGGACAAGATCACTTTGATGGAGATCCCGGCACTGGCCATCTCCTCGTCAGCGTGCCGGCTACGGGTGCAGCAGCATGAGCCGATCTGGTATCTCGTGCCGGACGGCATCGTGCAGTACATCGCCAAAAGAGGTCTCTACCAAGACTGACCGGCATGACGGTGATCAAGTACGTCGGCCCCGCTCGGTTTGTTGATTTTGGTATGGAACCCTGTAACACTACGCCCATCGGCCGAGCTGTTGGACCACAGATCCGCGACTGTCGGCAGACATGAACCAGCGCCGCGCGGCAGGTTAATGGCGGCGGCCGGCGCGTTCGTCAGCAACGCGATGAACGGCAATTTGCGTCGCGCTCAGCTGAGCTTCCTCGGGGCATGGACGGCTGAGTGGGCCTTCACTGTGGCATTGGGAATCGTCGCCTACCGGGACGGGGGCGCGACCGCGGTCGGGCTGGTGGGACTACTCCGTATGGTGCCGTCGGCGGTCGTTGCGCCCTTGGCCCCGCCGCTGGCGGACCGGGGACGCCGGGAACGAGTCCTTGTCGTAGTGTCTACGGTCCGCGGCGTCGCTACCGGGGCGGCCGGAATTGTCGTCGCCCTCGACGGCCCAGTGTCGATCGTCTACGTGCTAGCCGCGCTCTCGACCATCGCGGCGACTCTTTACCGGCCCGCACATTCCGCATTGCTGCCGTCACTGTGCCGAACCGGGCATGAACTAGCCAGTGCGAACGTCGTGTGGGGGTTCTTGGATTCGGTTGCGACGCTCGTGGGTCCATTGCTGGCCGCTGTGCTTCTGAAATTCACCGACGTCGCGGTTGTCTTCGCTGCCGCGTCAGCTGCGTCGCTCGCCGCGGCCGCGGTGCTGCTGCGCTTGCGCTATGACGCCCCGCCCAGACCGGCGGCGCCGCGAGGGGTCCATCTGGTGGCTGATGCGGCGGAAGGTATCCGCGCCATCGTGCGGAACCGCGACTTGGCGCTCTTCATCGGCCTCGGCATAGCCCAGACATTCACCCGCGGTGCGCTGACCGTCTTCACTGTCGTCCTAGCACTGGATCTGCTACGCACTGGCGAGCCAGGCGTCGGAACTCCTACCGCTGCCGTCGGTGCAGGTGCGGTGATCGGTTCTCTCGTTGCATCCTTGCTGGTGGGATCTCGACGGCTCGCTCAATGGTTTGGCATCGGCGTTGCCCTGTGGGGACTACCAATAGCGTTGATTCCGGCATTCCCTCGGCAAGCAACCGCCCTCATCCTGCTGGCATGCGTGGGCATCGGTAACGCTCTCGTCGATGTCGGGCTGTTCACGTTGATGGCCAGATTGGCACCCGATGCTGTCCTTGCCCGAGTATTCGGCCTGTTGGAGAGTTTGATTTCGCTGGCCGTCGGGCTCGGTGCCGTCGTTGCGTCACTCTTGATCAATCTGACCAGCCTGCGCATCGCCTTGGTCGCCGTCGGCGCGCTCTGTCCGATTCTGGTGGTTGCGGCATGGCGCCGTCTGAGGCGCCTGGACCGCTACATCGGAGAACTCGACAAAGAGATCGGGCTGCTGCAGGGCCTACCCATGCTGCAGCCGTTGCCGCTGCCCGCGATCGAACAGCTCGCCCGTGGCCTAGAGCCCGTCCAGGTGCCTGCCGGTCAGGCAGTGTTTCGCCAGGGTGACCCGGCGGACCGCTTCTACGTCGTCGAGACGGGCGCGGCCGATGTGATCGGGGACGGCCACCTTGTGACGACACTCGGTCCGGGGGAGGGCTTCGGAGAGATCGCGCTGCTGCGCAGGGGCCGCGTACGGCCATGGTTCGAGCGGCCACGGACCTTGAGTTGCAGGCGCTGACCTGCGACCGCTTCTTGCCGGTTGTGACGGGCTACCCGCCGAGCTCGCGGGAGGCGGGGGCCCGAGGTAGAGGAGATGCTCGACCGATTCAGCCCGGGTGAACCGACCGACGAGCAAAAAGGGCCAGGACACTAATGCAGCAATCCCTCATTTGGCACGACGTGGACTCGGTTTTCGATCTTGCCTCACTTCGTCGGCTGCGCCTGTCCAGAGAGTTGATCTTGATTCACCGGTGATCACTCGGCTAACCCCGGACAAGATCACCTCGCCTTCTCGATCTTGGTGCGAAACCCTTGCTGCAAGGGCCTTGGCCTCTGGGCCCACGGATGCAGGGTGCAGTCACCGATCCGAGCGTTATTGTGACGCGGGATGAACCAACCGCTGCGCAGCAGGTTGAAGGTGGCCGCGTCGGCATTCGCGAGTAATGCGGTGAATGGCAATCTGCGCCGCGCTCAGCTGAGTTACTTCGCGGCCTGGACGGCCGAGTGGGCATTCACCGTCGCATTGGGGATCGTCGCCTACCGCGACGGCGGCCCAACCGCGGTCGGGCTGGTCGGTCTGCTACGCATGCTCCCGGCGGCGGTGGTGGCGCCCATAGCTACGCCGATCGCGGATCGGGGACGCCGGGAGCGAGTCCTCGTCGTGGTGTCGACGGTCCGGGCCGTCGCCACCGGAGCCGTCGGAGTCGTCGTCGCCATCGACGGCCCGGTCAGGATCGTCTATGTCCTCGCCGCTCTCTCGACAATCGCGGCGACGCTGTACATACCAGCACATTCGGCATTGCTGCCGTCGCTGTGCCGAACCGGGCATGAATTGACGAGTGCGAATGTCGTGCGGGGGTTCCTGGATTCTGTTGCCACGCTGGCAGGTCCATTGCTTGCCGCTGTGCTCTTGGAGTTCACCGACGTCGCCGTTGTTTTCGCCGTCGCATCAGGCGCGTCACTCGTCGCGGCAGCCTTGTTGCTGCGATTGCGCTACGACGCTCCACCCAGACCTGCGGCCCCACGAGGGGTGCACCTGATCGCGGACGCCGCCGAGGGGATCCGCGTCACCGTCCGAAACCGCGACCTGGCGCTACTCAACGGCTTAGCCATAGCCCAGACATTTACGCGTGGTGCGTTGACCGTGTTCACTGTCGTCGTAGCACTGGATCTGTTAGGCACCGGCGAACCGGGCGTTGGGACGCTTACCGCTGCGATCGGCGCAGGTGCGGTAATCGGTTCTCTCGCCGCGTCCTTACTTGTGGGATCTCGGCGGCTGGCTCAGTGGTTTGGCATCGGCATTGTGTTGTGGGGGCTGCCAATCGCGTTGATCCCGCTCTTTCCTTCGCAGGCAACCGCCTTCACACTGCTGGCATGCGTGGGGTTTGGTAACGCGCTCGTCGATCTTGGCCTTTTCACGCTCATGGCGAGATTGGCTCCGGATGACGTACTTGCCAGCGTATTCGGTCTGCAGGAAAGCCTGGTCTCGCTCACCGTCGGGCTGGGTGCTTTTGTCACCGCTCTTTTAGTCGATCTGACCAGTGTGCGCGCAGCACTGGTCATTGTGGGCCTGCTCTGTCCGGTCCTCGTGCCGGTGGCGTGGCGCCGCCTGCGACGTCTTGACCGCTACATCGGAAAACTAGACAAAGAGATCGGACTGCTCCACGGCATACCGATGCTCCAGCCGTTACCGCTGCCTGCCATCGAACAACTCGCCCGTGGCCTGGAACCGGTCCATGTACCTGCGGGCAAGGCGGTATTTCGCCAGGGTGACCCGGCCGACCGCTTCTATGTGATTGACACGGGGGCTGCTGAGGTCGTCGGAGACGGTCGCCTGGTCACCACGCTTGGTCCAGGGGATGGGTTCGGGGAGATTGGGCTGCTGCGCAGGGTGCCACGCACGGCCACGGTTCGGGCGGCCACGGACCTGGAGTTGCAGGCGCTGAGCTGCGATCGCTTTCTGCCGGTTGTGACGGGATTCCCGCCGAGCTCGCGGGAGGCGGGGGCCGAGGTGGCGGAGATGCTCCACCGATTCAGCCCACGTAAATCGACTGATGATCAAAACGGGCCGCGACACGAGCACTGAAATCCACTAGGTGCGGGGCCGACTGCCGTAATCTCCTGAGCGCGCTGGCGCACTGCTCCCGCGCGAATCCTTCTTCTTCCCCGGGGGAAAGGCTGTCAAATGACGCCCAAACAATCACTACTTCGACGCTGTCTCGCCATGCTGAGCGCCGCCCTGTTAGCTGCGGCATTAGTGATGGTTGGTACCTGGCTTCCTGCGATTGCCACAGGAATGGCGATCATGATGATGCGGACGTCCTTCGCATTGTTTTGATCACCGATACCGGCTCAGGGCTGCAATATCCGGTTCAGGACCGGCCATTCAATGTCGTCGTGCAGGCGGTCGATGATGACGGCAAACCGATCAAGGTCTCACAGCCGACCAAGATCAAACTCGTGGAGGTGTCCGGGCCTGGCGTGCTTGGGGGCAACACGACGGCGATCATCCAAGCCGGCTTCTCCAGCACGATCATCACGGGTGCGACATATTCACAGTTCGCCAACGGTGTTGTGTTGAAAGTCAAGGTGGTCTACGGAGACGACTTGGCACCGGGCAAGATCACCGTGGAGATCGCTCTCACGGCGGTCGGCGCCGATGCTACGCCGGGCAAGCCATTGACGGTCAAGGATTCCGATTGTGTCGCGCCAACCTCGATGGTGCCGAACTGCGGGATCCTGCTGCTGAAGAATGGTGCGGATGGTCGCGTCACCTTGTCGGTCGGCTCGTGTGACGGCCTTGCCGAAGGCGTTGGCGGCTGCCAGGAAGCCGGTGGCACCACGGCGCTGGTCATCACCACCATTGCGAGTCTCAAGGATGCTGAGGGTGACCCGCTGTACAGCAGGAAGCACCCTGCCAAAGTCATCCTTGCGTGCGACAAGGCGCTCTGTCCTGATAGGCACGATGTGACCAAGTTCAAGGTGATCTTCACCCTCAACAACACTGGTCCGCTGAACAAGGTCGCGCCTCCGTGCCCGAAGAAGGGTGAACTTGGCAAGCACCAGAAGGTGTGCGTTGATTACAAGAACAGTAAGCGGCGCGACGGCGACCTCTTCTTGCCCGTCCTCTTCAAGGTCGACGGCCGCTGGTCCGGCTAGCTCAGCGGATAAACGCCGGCAGGAGCGCCCGGACGATGCCCAGCAACTCGAGGATCTCGTCCGGGCGCCCTGCCTATGCGGTCGACCTGCGGGCGGCTTCGCTCTACCTCGCCCCGGCTAGCTCAGCTCAGGCAACGGCACCCGGACGACGCCCAGTAACTCCAGGGCCTCGCGCGCCTGTTCGGCAAGCCGGTCTGCGTCGGGATCATCGTCCTGACGCGCGATCAGGGCCGCTACAGAGAGCAGGAATCCCCGCTCGTGTGCGGCGTCGGGTGAGGAACTTTGTCTCAATCCTTTTGCAAGAGCCGCCCGAGCTCGCCCGACCTCACCCGTGGCAAATAGGGCAGCCGCCTGGACGCGGTACGCCGACGGCAACAAAGTGGCGGCATGGATGGAGGCCGCCTCTGTCACCGCTCCTTCGATCAAGGCCAGAGCCTGCTCAGGCCGGCCCGCCAGCAGGTGCGCTTCGGCGGCGGCGATGTCGGCGTCCACCACCTCTTGGGGTTCTCGGAGTCTGGTCAATTCAGTGCGAGCTTCCGCGAGCAAGATCAGTCCTGCTGCTGCGTCGCCCGCCCGGCCCTGCGCTCTACCCATTTCCTTGCGTACCAGGGCCACCAGGTCCTCGTCACCAACGGCGCGAGCGACCCGGAGCGTGTTTTGGAGCAGTGGCAACGCGTCGTCCGAGCGGCCCTGCCGTACCAAAACCTCGGCGCGGTTGTAGTCAGCATTCGCAGCATTGGGGGCGTCGCCGAGCCGGCGAAACGTTTCGGCCGCGCGCGCGAACATAAGCAGCGCATCAGGCCAACGGCCCTCGGCCGACCGCTGCAAGGCCAGGTTGTTCAACATATGGGCCTGCTCGGTGAGGTCCCCAAGCTGCTCGAAGATGCGCAGCGCCGTCTCCCCGTGCTGCTCGGCATTGGGTCCGCCTGAATCCACAGCTACGGCCTGCAGCACCGCATGCGCCTTGGCCTGCGCTTTCAGCTCATGGGCCGTCTCTGCTTCGGCGAGGCCCCGCTCTGCCCATCGGCGGGCATCCGCGTAGCGACCCTGGTGGACCCGGCAGAATGCGTAGCGGACCTGCAACTGGGCACGCGCGGCGCCCGCCTCCGGACCTGTCGCGTCGTTAAGAGCGCGGAGGCCGAGACTAGCCCGGCGGAGTGCGTTGCTGTAGTGGCCGCGACGTTGTTCCACAAGGGTCAGCTTGAGCGCCAGATGTGCCTCCCGCAGCGCCTGACCACGCACACCCCGCAAGGCTTCCAGGTAGGCGGCGGCCGCCTCGGTGGGTCGGCCCGCCAAGTACTCGGCATCGCCGAGCGCTTCCAGGTAGAAGGAACGCTCGCTCGGGCTGACGCCTGACGCAAGTCGGGCAGCCTGAGCCGCCCGTCGGTACGCGTCGGCGGCTGCGGCTGGCGCATAGCGCGCCATTGCCCGTTCCCCGGCCCGCCAGCCGTAGTCCATCACCTTGTCGTAGTTACGGGCCACGAAGTAGTGAAGTGCCAGGAGCTCGGGGCGCCGGTCCACAGCCGCAGCGGTGGCTTCCAGAACCTCGGCGGCCCTCGCGTGCAGTTCGCGGCGGCGTCTATAGGGCAAACCAGCGTACGCGACTTCGCGAAGAATGGGGTGGCGGAAGCGGAGCAAGTGACCGGTCGAGACAATGAGGCCCGACAGCCCGGCAAGTAGTTCAGGTCCGGATCTCTCGGGCGCCACGTCGGTGATCATCTGCAAAAGCAGGTCCTCGGGGAACTCGTCCCCGAGTACTGCAGCGCGCCGTAACATGGAGCGCTGCGCCGGTGGCAGATGGTCGATCTGGCTCGCGGCGAGTTCTTCGACGGTCGAAGGGAGCTCGTCCGGGTCCTCCCCCCGGGCGGCAGCCCGGGCCAGCTCACGCAGTAGCAGCGGATGTCCACCCGAGCGCACGGCCAGCTCTTCGGCGATCGCTGGCGGCAAGGGCCGCTCCGGCGTCGCCATCTCGGCCAGTTCTATCGACGACGTCATGTCGAGCGGGCCCAACTCAATTCGACCTGTAGCCGTCGGCAGCCACCCGGTGGGACGGTTGTCCCGGGTTACGAAAAGCAGCCAGGGTAGCTGCTGCGCCCGTCGAGCAACGGCGGCCAGGACACCTTCGCTGGCCGAATCCGCCAGGTACGAATCTTCGACGACCAGTATCACGGGAGTTTGGACCATTCGCTCAAGAAGGTCTGCGCACAGCTCAGGTACCCGCTCCGCACGATGCTGCTCCTCCAGTTCGGCCACCTCCGAGCTCGGGGGAATGGAGATGTCGAGCACGACACCGAGTAATGAAACCCACGGGGTTAGCTCGGGCGCCGCGGCCGTCACGCAATCCTGGAGACACCTGGCGACGGCGTTCGGGTCCATAGCGCTGCTGGTGCCGAGTACGTGATGCAGCAGGCGCCGCACCGGTGTGTACGGTGTCGCAGCGCCTGTTCGTTCGCAGTCGCAGTGCAGCACTGTGACCTCACTGACCTGGGCGACGGCTTCGTCAACGAGCCTGGTCTTCCCGATGCCTGGCTCCCCGACGACTTCGATTAGGCCACCTGATCCATTGATCAACTGTTCTGCAGCATCTTGCAAAATGGCCATCTCGGCGTCTCGGCCGATGAAGAAGTCCTCACTGCCCTGTTGCCTGCGAGGCTCAAGCGGTTCGCCAAGCGTGACGACCGGCACCGGCTTGCTTTTGCCTTTCAGGCTCGCCATGGGGGCCTCGCCGACCGCGTACGACCGTCTGGTGTGCTCAAGCACGTCGGCCGCCATGAGGATCGAGCCAGACTCCGCATGCGCGGCCAGTCGCGCCGCGAGGTTCACCGCATCGCCTTTTACCGAATACGTCCGACGAGTTGGGGAACCGGTGTCGCCTGTGAATACGCGGCCTTGCGATATACCGGCCTGCAATGGCAGCCGGCCGGCCCGATTGACGATCTCGCCTACCGCAGTCAGCAGCCGATCGGTGTCGTCACCGACACTGCTGGGCGCGCCGCCGACGAGCAAGATCTTTCCGCCGTTCACGTCCACGTCTGTGTCGAGGAACGAGACTTCATGGGCACCCGCGGCCTCCTGCACATTGCGAAGCACCTCATCGACGGCTGCCGTGACCACCTCTGCGCCCTCCTCGGCTAGCACGGTGTCGGTTCCGTCGAAACGTAGGAAGGCTACGGCCACCGTTCGGTGCTCCGGTTCCCGAGACGGTTGGGAGAGATAAGCCCACAGTTGCGGCGCCAGCAGCTGCTGAATAACGGCCGGCATCGGCTCAGGTTCCGGTCGCGGTGGACGGTTGGCGGGTGTCGGTACGCCCGCTAGCAGATGACCCCAGCCCTCGTGCGGGCGTACCAGCTCCGGTCCGAGGTCCGCAGCAGTGGCGTCCCCCACCAGCACCTCACCGATGCCCGCGGCGTGTTCCAGCATGGTGACCGCCGTAGCCGTTGGCCCCAGCAGGACCAAGTCACGGCGCAGGGCAGGATTTCCCGCGAGTATCAGATGGACTGGACCAGACTCGACACCAGCGGAAGCACGCAGCTTGACTCGGCCGATAGACGTTTTGGCGCGTCCGATTTGCGCAAGAACCCGATGCATGCGCAACCCGGCCCTCGCAGCACGGCGGCCATGGTCGGCACCGTCGAAGAGCAGCAGTAGCGCATCACCGCCCCATTTGAGTAGGTCGCCACCCTCGTCCTCGGCGTCCGTCAGCAATTGGCTGAAGACAGTGTCGAGAAGGTTGCTCAGCTCCTCGGCGCCTTCGCGGCCCCGACGGGCCAGCCGCTCGGTGAGTGGGGTGAAGCCGGTGATGTCGAAGAACAGCAGGCTTCCGTCGATCACTCGGTAGGCAGGCCCCGTCTCAGCGGCCGCCCACGCGGGCAGCAGCCGAGGCAAGTACGCCGACAAGGGCGGGCCCTCCCGAAGCGCCGCCAGCCGGGGGTCGCTGGCGCCCATAGTTAACTGTAAAGGGGAATCACCGGTCAGGGTGAAGTTGATCATGTCCATGCCCGCTCGCCCAGACCGGTGATGTGACCCGGGGACCGAGCGCCGAGGTGCTCAGCACACTCTTCCGTTGAGCGCCCGGATACAGAGCGCTGTCAGCCATCCCCACCCGAGCACGACTGCAACTGTGAAGGCGATGTTGATCGCGGGATTGCCGGCTCCTAAAGCGATACCAGCGAAGGCGACAAGATAGTAGACGCCGATCACCGCTGAGCAAACGGCCCAGACTCGATCGCCGGCCCGCGCTGACCTGCGCGCACAGGCAAGGCATGCCACGATCAGCCCAAGAAAGCCGATGCCGCCTGCCACGAGGTGGCCGATGCCACTAGCGGTAACCATGACCGGAGGGCCCGGCGGCGTACCGATCGGAAAGCCTTCGGCAGGGTCGGCGCGGAGCATGCCGGCTGTAGCGATGCCGAGTCCGTAGATCACCAGACCCGTGATCATGGCGTACGAGCGTCGTCCAGCGCGCTGCTGGACGGCACCTATCCCGAGCGCGCCGATGACGGCGAGCAGGCCGCTGACAACCATCATCGCCGAGTGGATCCAGCCGCCCACGCCGTTGGCCAGCAGACTCAGCGAGTGGATGCGGATGTCGAAGCCGCGACGCAACACTGCCTCGAGGGTGCCAACGCCGACGTAGAGGGGTCCGGCGATCGCGCCGGCGATCAGGGCCATCCGCGTCTGAGGCGAAGTACTCACCTGATGCTGCCGAAGACTTTGAGACAACATGATTGGGGTCCTTTCTGATGGGGTGACTCTCTCACAGAACTAGACCGTTCAGTACTACCAGAATCATCGGCCTGTTCCCTAGAATCTTCTGGTGACGTCACAGATGTCAGGTCGAAGTTCCCGCAAGCGCGGTGCGATCCTCGACGCAGCCACCGAGCTGTTCCTGACGCGGGAGTACGCCGGGACTTCGATGGAGGACATCGCAGCGGCGGCTGCGGTATCGAAGCAGACCGTCTACAAGCACTTCACTGACAAGGAGACGCTTTTCCGAGAGGTCGCGCTCGGCAGCGTCGGACGCGTCGGCGGCGCGTTCCAGGCGGAGGTCGTCGCGACTGCGGAAGCCATCGATGTGCCAGCCGCGCTCCACCAGCTGGCCCGGAGCTACATCGATGTGGTGATGAACCCTGTGCTGCTGCGTCGCCGCCAGCTCGTTCTGCGCGAGGCAGGACGGTTTCCAGACCTCGCGCACAAGTATCACGAGAGCGGGCCACGCCGCACGATCGATGGCTTAACCACCGCATTTGCCCGGCTTGCCGAGCGAGGGGAACTGATGATTGGGGATCCGCGGGTTGCGGCGACCCATTTCGCGTTTCTCGTCATCGGTGAGCCGCTCGATACCGCGATGTTTCGTGGTGTCGGCCGCCGCCGCACACGTCGCCAGCTTCATGTGCTGGCTGACGCTGGCGTGGAGGTCTTTCTTGCTGCCTATGCGGGTAAGAACGTAACCATGCGGGTGCGCGGGCGCCCGAACTCGAACAGCTAGCCTTGGTTGCGCGTTGTTTCAGACGACGCGGGCAGAATCGTCCGACAGATTGAGAGATTTTGACTGCTACCGAGCGCGCGCTGGAATTGACCCACGCCGCCGCGAACGCGGCTGTCGACAAGCTCGGCACCGATCTGGTCGCCTACGACGTTTCCGAGCAGCTGGCCATCACCGACGTGTTCCTGGTGATCACCGCGAACAACGAGCGCCAGGTCGGCGCGGTCGTCGACGGGATCGAGGAATCGCTTCGCGGGCATGATGCGAAGCCGGTACGCCGCGAGGGGTATCGCGAGCAACGCTGGGTATTGCTGGACTACCTCGACGTCGTGGTGCATGTGCAACATACCGACGAGCGCCGGTTCTACGCACTGGAGCGGTTGTGGCGTGACTGTCCGGAGATCGAACTCGGGGTAGACGAGCGGCGATGACGGCTGCGCGAATCATCATCTGGCGCCACGGTCGCACCGAGTGGAATGTGGTCGATCGCTTTCAAGGCCAAGCCGACATTCCTCTCGATGAAGTTGGCTATGCCCAGGCGGCCCGAGCAGCGGTGGTACTTGCCGCCTATCGACCCTCGAGCTTGTACTCCAGCGACCTGTCGCGGTGTTATCAGACCGCCGAGCTGCTCGCCGAGCGCACCGGACTGGACATCGTCACCGACAAGCGGCTGCGGGAGATTCATGTCGGTTCGTGGGAGGGTCTGCTGGGTGAGGAAATCAAGGCAGCGGATCCCGAGCTGGCGCGGCGACTCTGGGCGGGGGAGGACGTGCGCCGATCGCCGACTGGCGAGAGCCCGAGTGAGGTCGCTGAGCGCATGGCCGACGTACTGACTGAAATCGCCGAGAGGGCCGAAGATCATTCCACTGTCGTCATCGCCACGCACGGGCTATCCGGCCGGGTGGGGGCGTGCCGATTCGTGGAACTGCCGTTCGAGCAGTGGCGACGATTCGGCGGACTGTCCAACTGCGCGTGGGTGAGCATTGATCGGCACCGCTCAGGGGCGTACTGGCGGATCGAAAGCTACAACGTGACCGCAAATTCTGATCTCGAGATTGACTGATCGGAACGTTCCAGCTTGGCCACGTGATCGAGACTGGAACTGCGTCAATGGCATGCTGGTCGGGTGACGACGGCAGCTGCGGACACTGAGGTCGAGGCGCCGCCGCGGTTTTCGTGGGCCTTGCTACCGGCCTTCGGTGTGTCCCTGTCAGGCTTTCTGCTCTTCGGGCTGGAGCACGAGCAGTCGGGGTACCCGGTTCTGGCCGCCAGTGTGATCTTGGGATTCGTCCTCGATCGTGATCTTGGCAAGAGCCTGCTGCTGATCGGCTTCAGTCTGGGTGTGATCGGAACGATCTCGCTGGCGGCGGACATCAGCTACGGCAACATCATCTTGATGGGCAGCGTGCTGCTCATCGCCGTGGTGGTCCCGTACGTCGTCGACCGCTTCGTTTTCAAGCGCCACATCGTGCGGTTCCCGATCAACACCGGACGGCGATGGACGACCGGTGAGAAGTGGTACCTGGCAAGTGTGGTGGGGCTTGCCTGGGTGATCATGCCGTTCTACTTCATCCGCTCGGGCACATACCTCAACTGGCCAGCGGTACGCGAGCCAGGTGAGATCATCAGGCTCTTCATCGCCGTAAATGCTGTCGGCCTGTGGGATGAACTGTTCTTTATCTGCACCGCGTTCGCGCTACTTCGGCGACACTTCCGGATGTGGCAGGCGAACATCTTGCAGGCAATCATCTTCGTGTCGTTCCTGTGGGAGCTGGGTTATCAGAGCTGGGGACCGTTCCTGACAACGCCATTTGCCCTGATCCAGGGCTATATCTTCAACCGCACCCGATCGCTGCCCTACGTGGTCAGCGTGCACTTGATCTTCGACTGTGTGCTCTGGGCCATACTCCTGCATGCCCATAATCCGGGCTGGCTGCCGATCTTCTTCTACTGACCGGCGCCTACGCCCGGTTGGCCCGTCTGGGACCTCGAATGTAGGATCGGTCAGGCTTGTGGACGGGCCGGTCGGTCACGCTCGAGGGGCTTTGGCGCAGTTGGTAGCGCGCTTCCATGGCATGGAAGAGGTCAGGGGTTCGAGTCCCCTAAGCTCCACGGCAAAAGTGCTAGTCAAAGGGCATTTGATCTTGAAAGACGCATGGTTGACCTATGCGACCGAGGGGCATTTTGGAGTTAACGGACACCGTTCGGCCTCGATCAGCCGCCCTCTAGTCATCATTCGCTGGCCGCCGCAGATACTTCAGGCTGCACTGGTTCCACCTGCTTTAGATGCTTGCGCGACAGGTTTTGGGAGCCGTACACAATGACCAGGACGATCGCCACTACACCCCACAGTGCTATGCGCAGCCACGCCTGGTTGACCGAGTCTGCTCCTGAGAACATCTGGCCGACAAACCCGTTTGAGACCGTGTTGTTCATGGCGTGGAACAGCATGACAATCAACACACTGCCCTTAGCGTTGTTGAACAGCCAGGTGTAGACGATCGACCATTCGATGATGAACAAGGTGGCGTCAATCCAGATGTCCTCCCCAGTCACCACGAACGGCAGGTGCCAGAAAGCCCACAGCACCCCTAGGATCAGGCTGGCTATGAGTGCCGAATACCGGAACTGCAGCCGGGGGAGGGCGTAACCCCTGAAGCCCGGCTCCTCCCACGTGCCAGCGAGGCCAGGGATCAAGAGCGATAACAAAAACAGCAGCAAGAAGCTCGACCAGCCACCCAAATCTGCCGCTGAAGACGTGCGCTGAGCGCCCAGCAAGAAGACGTTGAGCGCTGCCGCAGCCAGGGTGACCACGATAGGAAGTAGGAGCGCCGCGGCATACCATTGGAGCCCTACGCGCCAGCGCACCATCCGTCGCAGTAACCCCATCACACCGCTCTTGCCTTCGGTAAGCGCCAGCACGAGCAGCGCCGCGAGGAAAGGCCCGACGCCCACGATAGGGTTGGGCACGAGGCCGAAAGAGTAGAGGATCCAAGGCCACCATGAGAGTGCGCAGGCCAACACAAAGAACGTGGTAAGCGGATACCTTCTCACCAGCGACATGAGGCCATTCCTCTACCACTTCCCAGTCGGGTCATCTCTTCCATGGCGAGCATGATGTCAGCACGGGAAGCTGCGGCTCAAGAGAGCGTCGGCCAAGGACTACAGGATCGCAGCGTCGAGTCAATCTGGGCATCGCCAACCATTGGAGGGTCGGCTGTCGGGAAATCAGTAAGGCGTTCGCGACGTTGGCCACAGACCATCTTGATCAACTGATCGGGCACAGCAACGGGCCCCCGAACCCTCCAGACAGGCCTCCAAACGGACCTCAGATTGCCATGTCTGAGCCTGAAAGCCCCACCTGACCACTGGATGCACCGGCTGCGCAGCCTGAGAATGGCGGGCCGGGTTGCCTCGGTCGTTGAAGGCGTGAGGGGCAAACTGGGGGGCTCCCGCGCTGAATGGAGGTGGCAGCGCCCGCACATCCGTGCACTCCATCGACGCTCGTGGCCAGTTGCCTGCGCATCCCCGGCCACCATGGCATGGAAGAGGTCAGGGGTTCGAGTCCCCTAAGCTCCACCATCAAGCCCCTAGCCAGGCGGCCTTTCGTCATGATGCTCGAGGCCTTGTGGCTGGTGGGTCTGACATCTGCTTACCAATCTGCTTACCAACGTGCCTCCGAGCTCCACAGACAGTCACCTTCGGGCTGTCCATTCGACCCTGTTGAAACCGCCACTCGCGACCCACGTTGAAAATCGACAGGTCGATCGGCTCGGTGAGATCAGGGAAGGGAAATCCTCATCGGCGTCTCGGTCTTGTGAATCAGTCGACATACCCGGCTCCCGTGGCCTCGATACTTCGGTGCCTCCTGGGTGGCGCCTGCCGCTTCCAGCAACACCATGCACCATGGCACATGCCACAAGTCGACGTTCAACGCTCCTTCATGTGCTCACGGTCGCCCAGCGTCCGGTGCTGTTCGACCGGCGGGCGGCGTTGATGACTTCTTCCGTATGGAGGCCGTCGGTGATCTTGGGGAGGGTCGGGTAGCTCTGGTGATCCTTGTCGTTGTTGCGTACTGCCCCGATGAAGTCCTCGATGAGGCGATTCCACGTGTATTGCTGCAGGTCGCTCGATGGCACCGCATTGTCGGCACTGGCCACTTCCAACTCGACCGGCTCAGTGTCGTCGTGTCGCTGCCGCACGACGGCCGTTCCGGAGTCGGGGATGCGAAGCGACCCCTCGTCACCGACGATGAGCCACGAAAACCGATCCTCACCGACGGTGATGGAGAAGCTGAACTGGGCCAAGATGCCGCCGGAGAGTTCGGCGAGGTGCATGGAGCGGCCGCCGTCGACGAAGAAGTCACCGTCTTGCTTGATGGTCACTGGGGTGATCCTGCTGATCACGGTCAGGAACTCTTCTCCACTGAGGTATCGAGCTTTGTCGAAGTCGTGGGACAGGCCGTCACCCAGAGTTCCGTTGGCGATGTCCATGCGCGCGATCCAGGGACTGTCGATGAAAACTTGGCTGCGAGCGCGGAAGTAGCCCTCGGTACGCATGTCGCGTATAGCGCCGATCTGGCCTGAGCGGATGGCCTTGTGAGCTGTCTGGTAGGCCGGCGCGTATCGCCAGTTGAAACAGCATGCTGTGACGGTCTTCGCCGCCTCCGCCGCAGCGGCCATTACGCGGGCCTCCCGTACCCCGACGCTGATCGGTTTCTCCACCAAGACATGGCAACCCTGGTCCAGGGCCGCCAGCATCGGATCACTGCGCAGCATCGGAGCAGTGGCGATGCTGATCACGTCGCAGCTCCCGCTGCCAATTAAGCTCTGCCAGTCGTCATAGACCGTAAGGTTTGGATATCCGAGTTTGCTGGCAAGTGATTCAGCCCGCGCCTTGGTCCGATTCCATAACCCTGTGACCTCGACGCCTGGCAGCCTGCTGTAGGCAGCAATATGACCTTGACCCGCAAAGGCTGCGCCGAGAACGCCCACCCGCAACGTGCCTGCCACTCGCCGCGCCGCCCCCACAGAATTTGATGCGGATCCGAACGGCAGTGCCGCTCGCCGGTGGAAGCCTAGCGACTTGCAGCGATCTTCGATAGACCACAATGCCCCCCAGCCTGGATCGGAGCCGGAGGTCTGGAATTTTACTGTTGATCAGCTAAGGACCTCCACGTCGTCGAAGAAGTGTGGCAGTAGTTTGATCAAATGGAAGAAGGCGGGGACAACGACGCATTCGCCAGGTAGCTCACCGAGCAGCAAGAAGAGCTGGCCGGTGAATGCGAAAGTCAACCCTCGGTGCGGGCAGTGGCCAGTTTGTTCGCGGACACCTCACGGACTGTGTGTTCTTTTGGCGATCCGATTTCCTGCGCTGTGATCATCGGCTGGACGCCGGTGCGCACCGTGAGTTGGAACACATCGGGACGCGCGTAGTGCCCAGCCACATCAAATTCCCACTTTGCCGCGCGCATCTGTACGGGATCGATTTCTGCGTACAGGATGCCTTCTTGTTCGCGCAATGGGCCAGCGATGAATTCACCGTCCGGACTCACAATCGCACTGTCGCCAACGTTGATCCACTCATCGATATCTGGCTCGTAGGTTTGCTTGAAGGCATATCGATCCGGAATATCGCTCTTCCGCTCAATAATTCCGCATCCAATAACAAAGACCCCGCCTTCAACCGCGATATGACGGAGAGTCCTCAGCCACGCCTCGCCCCGGCCTACGGTCGAAGCAATGTAGATCTGCGCGCCCCATGCATACAATGCGTACCGCGCTAGCGGCATGTAATTCTCCCAGCAGATCAAACCGCTGATTTTGCCGAATGGTGTGTCGTACACTCTGAGCGTGCTGCCATCGCCCTGGGCCCAGATCAGACGTTCTGGACCAGTTGGCACCATTTTGCGATGCTTACCCAGAATCTGGCCGTCCGCGTCAATGTAAAGTAGCGTGTAATAAAGGCTCCCGCTACTCGCCTCGGCGTTACGTTCATTCATCCCTATAGCTACGTATGCGCTGGCCTGCCGAGCGGCTTCACACAACCGGTCGGTAGCATCACTGGGAATGCTAACTGCCTGATCGAGCAACTCTGCATACAAAGCAGAAAGCATATCGCCCGCCTGGGCTGGGGCAAGGTGCCAGACTCAACCTGGATATGTAGGGATGAATGCCTCCGGAAACACAATTAACTGCGCGCCTTCCCTTCCGGCAGCTCCAATCAAGTCGCATGCTTTGGCGATCGTGGCGTCACGATCCAGATACACCGGCGCGGCTTGTACCGCCGCGATTTTCGAAGAGACAGTAGACAGTGCCATAATTGCTGGTTCCTCTTGATGAAGCGATATACGCCAGGACTCAAGGTTACTTAATGCCGTAATGTGCCGCTAGGCGCCCTGCGGTGCGGAGGCGGTGGGCACTGACGGTTCGCGAAGCCTTCAGATCGGGCCAGTGGTTTTTTGACGCGGTTTCATGATCGAAGTTTGCATAGCTCAGTCCAGTATGGGCGACTCGCTAGTCGGCTCACCGCAAATGGAGCCGTAATCACCAACCCCTCTTTGTGCGTTATAGCGGCCGAGTAGTGCCGCGACTGTGGTTCGGTAAGCCTCGCACCGCTGCCCCAACTCCTTGATCGACTTCCGCTGATGGTACGTGGCGATGAGCTCGACGATTCTATCTGGCTTGGACGATGCTGCCGCTGCCTGGGAAGCTGTGCACTTCTGGCTCGTCGGGTCGAGGCAGCTGCAGCCACATCGCGGAATCGCAGATCCTCGCCAGAAAAGTTCGAGCAAAAAGGTTCACAAGCTCCACCATTCAATTCAAGCCTCTAGGTCATGCGGTATTTCGTTGTGATGCTCGGGGCCTTGTGGCTGGTGGGTCCGACTTCTGCTTACCAATGTGCGTGAGCCCTCGTCGTTGGGGAAAAGAGCATCCATTGCGACTGCGCCGCGGGTAAGTACCGGACGGAGCTCCTTGCGGTACACGAGTTCAGTGACCCGGGTGTTTGCATGGCCGACAAGGTGGGCGATGTCTTCGATCGGCATCCCTGAGCTGGACAGCAGCGACACGAAGCTGTGCCGCAACTCTCTCGGTGTCCATGACATCGGGTCCATCCCCGCGGCGGCGACGACGCGGCGGAACGCTCTGCGCACGTTTGCGGGATCAAGCGGGGTGCCGGTGGTCGTCGAGAACACAAGATCGAACTCCTCGAGCTGACGTCCGCTTTCGGCACTCTGCTTCTCGACCAGATCCCGGTGCTTCATCAGCGCTTCGACGCAGCGGGCCGGCAGCTCGAGTGTGCGGCGTGACTTGCTCGTCTTCGTGTCGCCGTGTGCTCGGACAGATCTCCAGAGGTCGATGGTTGGCGGGTTGCCGTCGAGGTTGACCCGTGACCAGCTCAGCGCCCGCAGTTCTTCGGTTCGGGCACCGGTGAGCAGGGAAACGACCACGTAGGCATTCAAGGTGGAGTCGTCGCCCGCTGCTCTTAGCAGTCTTTCTGCCTGCTCACGCGTCAAGGACTTGGACGGTCGGCCAGGCTGTCCCTTCGGTAGATCGCACGAGAGTACAACATTGCGCTTGACCAGGTCGCGCGCCTGCGCTCGACGGATCGATTGCCGCAGGATGGAGAGAAGACCCTGCAGCGTGTCCGTGCTTAGCGTCGCGGCTTTGTCGGCGAGCCAGCGGTCGACTTCCTCAGCGGTCAGCTCCGCGAGCCGGCGCTTGCCCAGTCCTGGGATGACGTGAGTCCGGGCAAGGCTGGTCCGGTTTGCCACCGTGTTCGAATCGCGGCCCACGAGCCCGTGCACCAGCCAGGCCTCAACAGCGTCACCGACGGTGTACCCGCGCTGGGTTGGTAAACCGTCGTCATGATCGCGCAGAAGCGCTCGCAGCTTGTTCTTGGCTTCTGTCTTGGTTCGCGCGCTGACGGTGCCGATTCGTCGCTTGCCGTCGGCGTTGTAACCCAGAGAGGCTCGGCCGACCCAGCGCTGACGCGCTTCGTTCCAGCTGAGGCCGCCTTCGCCGTTGCTACGCCGCATGGCCATTCCCGCCGGCCCGGCATTCATCGAGCAATAACTGGACGTAGTCGGTAATCGAGTCGGCCGGCACCAGCCTGCGACGTCCTTGGGTGACCGTCAGCAGGCGGGATGTGCGAATGAGCTCATAGATCTGGGTCCTACTCAAGTTGAGGAGAGCCATTGCCTCCGGAACCGAGTAGAGAACTCGAACCTTCGCGGCTGGATCGTTCATGCTTGTCCTCCGTTTGCTTGCCGTTCGGTCTCGACCGTGGTAGTCCAGCGGTGCTCGTGTGCGCCCAGTGACCACAATCCAGCAATGATCCGACGCCACGCCCGTGCTGCGGCAGTCTGTGGATAACGATCGACCGATCCGCTGATTGTTGCCGCTGCCCTAAGGCCCTGCGGAGCCGCAGGCGGTCTTGTCCGCGCGTCGGCTCTCTTCATGCGCGCCATTTGCTCGGGGCCGGGCAGCGTTGATCACCTTAATCTCTTGAGCTGCCACTGGCGCTCACAAGCGGGGCCCGGGCGGGACACTCCGACGAACGACGTGTGTTGGAGGCATGCGATGTCGATCTTCGCGCTGGTGATCTCGAGAGGATCCGCCCACCTGGCGTTTCCTACATCTGCGCCAAGGCGGCTGCACAGGGCAACGTCTCGGTCGAAGCTTTGTTGCCAAAGGGCGGCCGCGGTCTGCAGTTGTTCTGCTCCGGTTGGTCGGCGGTCTTGAGGGGCGACGCCGATGCCGGCACACCGAACCTCGACTTCACCAATGAGTGCGACGCTCGGGTGGGTGCCCGGCGGTGCCCATAACGGCTGTTCGCGGCGATGAGCGGCGCAGTCTCGGACCTGACCTGCCAGGTCGATAACGAGCTGTGATCGCTTCGCGAGATACTCGTCCCAAACGTGATGATCATGAAGCGTCTCCGGTATGCCGGGAAGCCAGGGCAGCGGTCCAGGCTCGATGGATGGGGGCTCCGGGAGGCGCCAGTCCAGCACCGCGGCCATGTCTTCCGCGGTGTGGAGTTCTCGTCCTGCGGCGGCTGTCTGCAGGTGGAGGAGCGGATGCTCACCGGTCTCAGCCGCCAACGCGAGCAGGTGAGCTCTGAGGGTCGGCCACGATGGCTCGCCTGTGAGTTCGGGGACGATCTGGTCGGCTCGGCCGTCGAGCATCTGAACGATCTGAGGTCCGACGAGCTGCTCGGCTGCCACCTTGAGTCCGTCGGTGTAGCGCTGGACGGCTTCGAACAGCCGCCCGGCCGGGTCGCTGAGTTGGCGCAGCAGTGTGGTGGCAGAGGTCGGTGCATCGTGGCGGGCGAGAATCTGTCTGAGTAGCTCGGTCGGGCTGCGCGGTACGACGGTGTCGGGTCGGATGAGTGAGTGCGGATCGCCGTCGCCGACCACCTGCAGGTAGAGATGGTTGGCGGCTCGTCCGCGGGTGAGCATGGTGTACAGCTGCTGGCGTGACTCCTGGCCTGTGAGCAGGCCGTGCATGGTGTCGGCGGTGACGCCTTGGGCGACCTATGGCGAACTGGACGGCAGTGTCGAGCGTCAAGGTGTCAGCCATGCCAGCTTCATCGATGATCAACAAGCTCGAAGGGCCGACAGCTGCCGCCCAAATCCGGCAGCTCGCCATGATCAAGTGACCAGGTGAGTTTGGCGACGGTGTCGGCGCGGATGCCGGCCTGCTCGCCAAGCACGGCAGCCGCGGCAGCCGATGGAGCCAGGCCGAGCACCTGACCACCGTCTTGGGTCCAGGCCAGAGTGATGGCGCGCATAGCGGTGGTCTTCCCGACGCCGGCAGGGGCGATCGCGAGCTGCAGCCGGGCACCGGAGGTGCACATCTGGCAGACCAGCGAGGTCTGCCCAGCATCGAGGGCGGTCCCGTTCGCCGCCATCTCCAACATGGCGAGGTCGACCGCCGTCTGCTCGACGGAGGCACCGCCGTGACGTCCAGCCGCGGCGACCAGGCGCTGCTCGGCGTCGAGGATCCGCTGCGAGGTGTACAGGTCGGCGCCAGCCACGGTGTAGATCGATGACCCGTCAATTCGCCGCAACGCATCCGGTTCCTCGATCTCGTGAGGCGCGGCCAGAGAAACGGACCGCCGATCGAGCACCTCATCGACCAGCAGGTCTACCAGCGCCGCGACATGTTCAGCGGGCAGGTCGATGGTGCGGAGCTGTCGTTGCGCTTCGGCACGGACATGCCACATCTGCCAGGTCGAGCGGCTTTCCTCCATGACGGCCAAGATGTGGCTCGCTGTCTGGGTGAACCAGCGGGCGTCGGCGATCGTGGCGGTCTCGGCCGGCGGTGTAAGGGCGGTCCGCACCATCGAGGCGACGGCGTCCGAGCTGCCTACCACGGCTGCGGCTTCGTTGAGCCAGGTGGCGCGTTGCTCAGTGAGGGATCGGGGTTCGTGTTTGGCGTCCCGGGTCTCCAACGTCGCCTGTTGTGCCAGATGCAACGCTTCGACCGGTGTCGGCGGTCGGCCATGATCATTTTGGAATTGGATGGCCAGCTGGCCGCGGCGGGTCTCGATGTGGGCACGGCGGGTCGACCAGCGTTGGTTGAGTCGGGGGTCGACGCCAACGATCTCCCGGATCGGTCGCTTCGCAGGGTCTGTGCCGGGTCGTTCGGCGAACCGCACACCCAACGTGTCGCGGAGGTGCTGCTCCAGCGCGGTGTTGTAAGTCTCTGAGGCGGCGACATTGGCTTTGAACAGCACCCGGCCGTCGATTGATAGCCAGCGCCCGTCGAGGGTCTGCACCTTGTTCGCAACCGCGACGTGGGTGTGCAGGTCCGGGTCGCCGGCTCGGCTGTCGCGGTGGGTGAAGGCAGCGGCGACCAGGCCTCGGACGTTAACCTGCCGGATCCCTTGCGGCCCGGTCCGGGTGAACAGGGCATGCCTCTCAATGAACGCCAACGCGTCCCGGACGGCAGCCTGGTGGGCCCGTTCGATTGCGGCCGCCACCGCCGGATCGGCCACCGCCCACAAGCTCGAGACCGACTTCACCGGCGAGAACGTCAGGTCATAGCCGGCAACCGTTTGGGTTCGTGGCCGGGAGTCATTCGCGATCTGTCCCGCCAGCTCTCGGGCATCGATCGGCTCGCGGCCATTCGCCGCAAGGAAGAACTCGCGGGCCACCTCGGTCCGCACTCGGGCCCGGTCTCCAGCGGGCAGCGCTGGCGGGGAGGCCGGCCGCGCTGTTGATCGCGGCGAAGCGTCTGGCCACTTCAAGGCGGAAAGGGCTGACATCGCCATCAACGATCTTGAACGGAACTCCGAGCCTGGCGGCGTCCTGGTAGTCGCGTTGGGTGGGGTCGGGTCCTTCCAGCTGCTGCTGTCGGTGTTCCGCCAACGGGTGCAGACCGCAGCCGAACAGCGCACGCATGTGCTCGGCGGTCACCGGGTCGCCGGACGTCAGGCCGTCGATCCCGGCCAAGCCGGAACCAATCCATACCCCTGGACACTCGGCCCCGTTCGGTGTAGTACGACGCCAGCCCGATATGACCTTTGTCGGTCGCGTCAAAGGCCGCGACCTGCCGTGTCAGGTAGTCGTATCCGGAGCCGGCTGTGAGCTTGTGGATGCTCATCGTCACACCCACCCAAAGGGGGTACATACTGCCCCGCGGTCAGGACGACGCGAGCTACTTCCGGTGGTGCATGGGGTGTATCGGGTTTGCGATCTTCGATCGCTTCGCTGGCTGATGAGAATTGGGGGTCGGCCGGGTGACGTCGACACACACTGGTGCGGGCGAGCCCGTTGCAGGTGTATGGCGCGGGGGTCTCGGGTGTCACTGGATTGTTGCTACGAGCACGCGGGTCTGTGTCCTGGCAGAGGTCCCTCCGGACCGGCGCCGTTAGGCGATGGTCGCCTCACGGGGAAAGGAGGGGCGTCATGGAGGTCATGTTCGACCGGGTCGCCGGTCTGGATGTCGGGAAGGATTCGGTGACGGTGTGCGTGCGCACGCCTGGCCCACGCGGAGGCCGGCGCAGCGAAACGCGCACCTTCAAGACGATGTTCGGATCGCTGCGGGTGATGCGGGACTGGTTGGTCGAAGCCGGCGTCTCGATTGCGGCGATGGAGTCGACCTCGACGTATTGGAAGCCGCCGTTCTATTGCCTCGAGGAGGTGATGGTGGTCTGGCTGCTCAACGCCGCGCACATGAAGGCCGTGCCCGGCCGCAAGAGCGATGTTCGGGACGCGGAGTGGATCGCGCAGTTGCTTGAGCACGGGTTGTTGGCGCCGTCGTTCGTGCCGCCGCCAGAGATTCGTCGGCTGCGGATGTTGACCCGTTACCGAGTGCAGCTGATGGGGGACCGGCGCCGGGACATCGTCCGGTTGGAGCTGATGTTGGAAG
>CAVTFS010000014.1:0-281940 GCA_963734005.1 uncultured Actinomycetota bacterium | reverse complement strand
GCGAGCGTTGTACAAACTCCCTGACACACCAGCGACCGCGACGTCTGGTGCCTCCGTGACCACGCTGAGCAGCCGCTTGGTAATCGCGCTAGCAATCACACTCGCCGCCTTGATGCTCGTCGGCTTCGGCTTCATCGTCCTCATGGGCATGTTCATGGGTGAGTATTGGTGCGAGGACCGTTCCCCATGGTGGGGACCGCCGGAGGACCCGAACTCGACATGTAGTGGGCTCTTGTGGGCAGAGAGGCATCCCGGCGAGTATCCGTCGATGCCGAGATAGCACAGCAGGAAGGAGCGCCCGGGATGGGAGGGCTACTCCTTTTTATATGCGGCCTGTCTCCGCTGGTATGTCGCCAGGTATAGCGGGCCGGTGCCCGCAACACCGCCGGCTGGGCGCTTGCTTGCAGACGACCTCATGGCAGTGCCGGGTCCGGTGTGCTCCACGATCACTCACTTCTGACCGGCGAAGATCAACAGCTCTGATACACCGTTGGCGGCCGTCTGTGCCACGCTGCTTAGACGGCGAGGCC
Organism: uncultured Actinomycetota bacterium; assembly: GCA_963734005.1. GTDB lineage: Bacteria > Actinomycetota > Actinomycetes > Propionibacteriales > Propionibacteriaceae > Microlunatus. The sequence continues at coordinate 281,410 of CAVTFS010000014.1, read as the reverse complement.
GGCCGCGACTAGCAGCATTGCAAGAGCGGGGATGTCGCCGGCGTCGATGCCGTCCGTATCGGTAAGCGAGAGCAGCACTTGGCGGCTGGGGAACGGTTCAACGACCACCAACCCGATCGCGACGGCGGCCAGCACAAGCGCCAGGAGCCTGCGCCGGCGTCGGGTCGGTGTAGGTCTCGACATTCCGTCGACTGTAGCGGCTAAGGTTCGCCAAGTTCCCGGCGGACTGCCGCGAGGTTGTTTGTCGAGGCCACGGTGTCGGGGTGGTCGGGGCCGAGCACCCGCTGGCGGGCAGCCAGGGTCTGCTCGTGCAACGTTAGGGCACCTCGCAAGTCGCCGAGAGCCCTGAGGGTCTCAGCGAGGTAGCTCATCGTGTGCAGGGTCCACCGATGATCGTCGCCGAGCACCCGTCGGCGGGCGGTAAGGGTCTTCTCGAACAAGTCGCGGGCACCTTGCAGGTCGCCGAGGGCACGGCGCGTCAGGGCCAGACTGTTCATCGCCATTAGGGTTGACTGGTGGTCGTTGCCCAACACCCGCTGGCGGGCGGCCAGGGTCTGCTCGTGCAGGTCGCGGGCGCTGTCGAGGTCGCCGAGATCCCGAAGGGTCGACGCGAGGTTGTTCATGGATTGCAGGGTGTCGGGGTGGTCGGGGCCGAGCACCCGCTGGCGGGCAGCCAGGGTCTGCTCGTGCAACGTTAGGGCGCCTCGCAACTCGCCAAGAGCCCTGAGGGTCTCGCCGAGCGAGCTCATCGATTGCAGGGTATCGGGGTGGTCGGGGCCGAGCACCCGCTGGCGGGCAGCCAGCGTCTGCTTGAGCAGATCGCGGGCACCTTGCAGGTTGCCGAGGTGTCGGCGGCTTTCGCCCAGACTGTTCATCGCGGTCAGCGTGTCGGGGTGGTCGTCACCCAGCACCCGCCGGAAGCTGGCCAGGGCGGGCTCCTGCAGCTGGCGGGCCTGCTGGTATTGCGCACGGCTTCGCAGGTACGCGGCAGCCTCGTTGAGCAGCCGTGCAGCCGTTTCCGCCTCGACGTCCAGCGCCTGGGCGTGGTCGACCACAACCAGCACGTGCGGCAGCAGCCGAGCACGGGCCGGCCAGGTCGCCACCTCGTCGCCAGGAGAGGGAAAGGCGGAACTGACCAGCCGGAGTGCCGCATCAACCCACGTCTGCTGGCGCGAGACACTGAGGCCGTCGCGGACCACCGTCTGGACCAGCCGGTGCACCGTCAGCGAGCCCTCGGTGACCGTGACCAGGGAGTAGCGGCCAAGCGCGGCGATCGCCTGGTTGAAGGCCAACGGCCGTCCCATAGTCGTACTCAGCGGCTCCGGCAGTACCTCGGCGTGTTCGCTGAGCAAGGCGCGGGGGATGTCGTCAGATGCCAGGAACGCGCACAGGCTCAGCAGCTCCGCAGCGCCAGGCGTAGCGCCGAGCCGGTCTAGGGCGACCTGCCAGGTGGTCACGACCGTCTGCTCGGTGGTCAGCGGCTCTCCCAGCTCTAGCAGCGCCGCGCCATGGTCCCGGAAGAGTTCAAGGTATCCAGCCGGAGTGGTCTTCGTCTCGTCCAGGAAGGCGGCAGCCTGCTCCAACGCAAGCGGCAGGTCCCCCAGCACCTCGGCCAGCGCCTCGAGGCTGGCGGCGTCGCCGCTGCCGGTGCGGCGGCGCAGGAACCTCACCGACTCCTCCCTCTTGAGCACGTCCAACCGCACCGCGGCCGCCCCCCGGCCCCAGGTCAGCGCGCGGGAGGTGACCAGCACCCGGCCCGCGCCGCCCGGTGGCTGATAGGGGGCTAGCTCCCGCGGCCCTTGGGCGTTGTCGTAGACCAGCAGCCAGCGGTCCCCCTGGCGCAGCTCCTCCCACAGGCTGGTCAGCAACTCCGCCTGGTCACCCTGCTCGGGGACACCGAGCCGCCGTGCCAGCCCGGCCAGCAGCCCGGGAATCGCCAGGGGCTGCTCGGACGGCACCCACCAGATGACCTCATAGTCGACCGCGTACCTGTGGGCGTACTCCAAGGCCAGCTGGGTCTTGCCGACCCCGCCCAGCCCGTGCACCGTCGCTGGCTGCATCACCGCCGCCTGCCCGCCACCCGACAACGTCTTGTGCAACTCCTCCAACACCGCGGTACGGCCGGCGAAGTCAGGGTTGCGCGGCGGCAGGTTGGTCACATCCAGGCCATGCCCTGGAAACCGCGGTCCGGTGCGCTGCTCGTGCGGGAAGGGCGGCTCGCTGGCTGGCTTACGCCGGCCGCGTTTCACCCCGGCCAGCAGCCGCGCCCTCGCCTGCTCGCGGGGCAGGCCGACGAGGTCGACGTAGATCTGGGCGCGCAGCAGCTGGGGCAGCTCGCAGTCCTCGATCCGCATCTGCAACAGACGGCTGTGGCCGTCGGGATCGTGCAGGAACGCCCCGGTCCACTCGTCGATGCAATACGGCGAGGCCAGGTAGGCGGCCGAGACCAAGGCCAGGGTCCGGTCGGCCTGCTGGAGGGCGTCGCGCATGCGCGCCACGAAGTTATCGCCCGGCTCGAAGTCCCACGCCTGCACGATCACCTGGTAGCCGGCCTGCTCTAGCTGCCAGGCGATCCACTCCGCCCAGACCCGGTCGGCGCTGGTGTAGGAGACGAAGAAGTCTGCAGCCTGGTCCATCCGCCCCCTCAGCGCAAGAATGTCACCTCAGGGTGAGGTCTACCACAACGTACGAAGCGGAAGGCCAAATCACATCCGGCCTTAGGCCGTAACCATCAGTTCGCAGCTTTGGGCTGGTCCGAGGCTGAGGCGCGGGAGGAATTGAGGAGACGACTTCCGAGCATGGAAATCGGCAACAAGAGCCAGGCGATTTCCATCTTGATCGAGGTGCTGAGATCGCTTCCTCCAGAAGACACGACAGTCAGCAAGGACTGCATGGTCACGACGATTCAGCGGGTACCACCGCATGCATGTGAGATATGAGCGGTATCGAATCGCTCAGACTGCGGTGGCGTCCAGCACTCAAACCTTCACCGTACCGGTGTCCTTTTCACCGTGGATTCTCACGCCTGAGTGGCTGACGACACCGCAAGTTATGTCCGGCCTTGGGTGGACACGGCCGTGCGGCATATTCGCGTTCGCAATCGAGAGCTCGGGTGGAAACGGTGACTTCTCGATCATGAGTGGGCAGCCCCGGCGTAGTTAGCCCTGATCACCTAGGGCTGAGACTCGTTATGGTGGCGTCTGAACGTCAAGCGCGCTGCGGGGTTGTATGGGCAGGGCTGGATCCTGCGCAAATCGGTGCCAAGCTCGGCCTCTCCGCGACCACTGTCAGCAAATCAGCTACGTCGCGCCGGGGTAACGATGCGTCGAGGCGCTCCTGCTCATGACGCTCCACCGATCAGATCCTCCAGCTTCGCGATCAAGGCCTAAGCTGGACTGAGGTCGCAGATCAGGTGGGTATGACTCGCTCGGCGTTGATTCGGCGCTGCCCGGGCCACTCGCGGCGCGCGGCATCGTGCCACTTCCAGAGCTCGCACAGCTTCCCGTGGCAATCCGTGAGGAACCGTCGGTGGATGCGATGGGAAGCCCGTCCAAGATGCCGATCTGGGTCGAGCCCTACTACGGCTTTCGTACCCAATGTGCCAAGCGATGTGGGTGGCTGGGGGATCACATCTTCCAATGGACGGCGACATTCCAGGAGTCGTTCCCACCGATCGTGATCAATGTCACCGACGGGATGGTCACCGATAGTCCGTATCAGGGCGCCGGCCTTACGGAATGGGCGAAGTGGTTGACGACGATCCAGACGGCAGACGGACCAGCGCTGGTGCTCAACGCGTTCCTCTCACCGAGTCAAGCCTCCGTCGTGTCCTTCCCCTCGCGGGGTACACGCTTCCGCAACCGGGCCACAGCTCTTCTCAATCAGCAGTCCAATGCCTGAACCAATAAAGGACAATGCGCGCTCGGCGCAAATCGACGTCCCAGACGGTGCGCGTGCTCTGGTTTTCAATGCCGATCTGGACACGCTCGTGAAGTTCCTCGAGATTGGCACACGCTTTGAAGTACGGCACTGGTGATCAGCGGTATCTCTCATCCGGGATAGACGATGACTCATGCTCCGTCTGGAGAAGCACCGAGAGAAAGTTCTTGACCTTCCGCGCGATCCACACTTCGTGAGCGTGGGAACGACTCGAATGAAACGCGTATCAATCGGATGGATTGGGCTTCCGTGGACTCATCAAGAAAGAGCACGCCCCTGTGGGCGCACGAGATCGCGCCCGGCCTGGCCACTCGCTGGCCGCCGCCGACGATGCTGGCCACAGAGGCCGAGTGGTGGGGGTCACTGTAGGGCGGTCTGCTGATCAGCTCGTCCGCGAGATTGAAGCCGGCGAGAGAGTGCACCGCCGAGACCTCGAGCGCGTCGGGTACGTCAAGGTCAGGCAGCAGGCCCGGAACTCGTTCGGCGAGCATGGTCTTGCCGACACCTGGTGGACCGTGGAAGAGCATGTGGTGCCTGCCCGCCGCAGCTACCTCGCATGCCCACTTGGCCTCGATCTGGCCAACTACATCTGCAAGGTCGAGAAGACGCTGCGCGTGGCTGCCGGCCCGTTCACCGATCACCTCAATCGGATTGACGGGCGGCATCGGGATACCTCGCAGAAAAGCGACCAGCTGAGTGATCGAGCCGACACCGAATACCTCGATCCCTGCAACGAGATTCGCCTCCCCGGCCTGACGCAGTGGAACGATCACCCGCTTGAAGCCTGCCTGCTGAGCCGCGAGCGTAGCCGGCAGAATTCCGCGTACCGGCCGGAGGCGACCGTCCAGCCCCACCTCGCCCAGTAGCACTGTTCGGCCCAGCTCTTCGGCCCCGAAGACGCGCTGTGCCGCCAGCACTGCAGCGATGATCGCGACATCGTAATGACTGCCAGCCTTGGGCAGCGTCGCGGGGCTGAGGTTGATGGTCAGCAGCGAGATCGGCCACTCTTGCCCGGAATTGCTGACCGCCGCCTTGCAGCGATCACGCGCCTGATACAGAGCCGAGTCAGGCAGTCCACCAGCACGGTACGTGGCAGGCCCGCACCGATGTCGGCCTCTACTTCTACGATCCGACCTTCAAGGCCGACCAGGGTACCGACCATGCAAACGCCGAGGCCACTCAGCCCACGGCTTTCACATGAGTAAGGGTCGGCTCGCGGCCCGGCTCAAATACGACGCCGATGGCATCCAGACGGATCCTCGACGCCTTCATACGATGCTGGCGCATCCACAACGCCGCAAGCTGACGCAACGTCTGCATCTTCGCGAACGTGATTGCCGACCGACAGCGCCAATTCCGCTCCAGAACCTGCATGCCCTGCCGCTCCAACTCCGCGCAGGCCAGGTCCTCCCCGCATACGCCCAGCTGCTGTTTGGACTCTGTCCGCATCGCCCACCTCCGCCCGGAAGCATGCGGACGCCGACCCCGAAACCTGTGGAAACCACCAAATCGGGGTTTGTGGAAACCGCACTTCGAGCGTCCTGGCGCCATGTGTATCTAGCCGGGCGCAGACGCCTCTAAATCGTGGGTGTAGCCGGTGGGTGAATCAGCGCGGAAAGCACAGGAGTGATCATGGGTGGTCTAACGGGCGCCGTGGTGTTTTTCGATATCGGTAACACGCTGGCCTCGGTCGCGATCTCGCCGAGCGGTGACCGGATCGATCGACTCGCGGTGTATCCATACGTGCCTGGGGTGCTGGCTGAGCTGCGTGAGCGCGGCGCTCGGTTGGGGATCATCTCGAACCGCGGAGCCATCCCCGCAGAGGACGTGAACCAGGCGCTGCAGGCGGCCGGACTTTGGGACTTTTTCGACCCTGAACTTGTCGTCTACGGTGCGAAGGCCTCACCACGCATTTTCGAGCACGCGGCAGCGCAAGCGGGCGCGCCAGACCGCATACTCTTCGTCGGCGAGGATGCCGCCGAGCGGGCGCAAGCAGTGCAGGCGGGTTTCTTGGTGGCGCCGCATCCCAAGCTGGCGTTGCCGGTGTTGGAGCACCCGACCCCTCTGCGCTATGTCCGCATCACGGTTCCTCAAGTCCACGCCCGCGAGGATTGGCGGGCCGAGCTTCGCGGCCTGCCGCAGGCCGAGCTTCGCGGCCTGCCGCTGTTGCCGTTGCTTGTCACAGGGGATGCCGGTGCAACGATCTACGCGATCACGACCTCGGCGGCGGCAGCGCGGCTGGACGATCTCGGGTTCTGGGTCGACCGACTTGGTAGCGAGGACGAGCCGCTCACGAGCGACCTGTATCTGCTGCGCGATGACCGCCAGCTGCGCAGCGGCTTCTTGACGTTCGACGGGAATTCCACAGACTTCTTCGAAGCAGCTGCCGATGCGCGGAGCATCCTGGCGTCCACCGAAGACGGCCTGATCGTCGCGGTTTCAGCGGGCAGCTCGGTGGAGGAATACCACTTCAGCGGGGCTCAGCACGGGCACAACCTCAAGCTCGTGCCCTCTGCTGCATTGATCGACACGTTTGACGACCATGCCGCTGCAGAGACCGTGATCGCCGCAGTGCCTCGAGTGGCCGCGGTTGCCCTCACTGCTGCGGAGCGGGAAATCCTCGACTCAAGGATCCAGTCTGAGCAGCTCAGCAGCCATGTGGAACGGTACGCGGCAGGACAACCGGCCAGGACGAACGGGCCCGTGATCAAGAGCCGGCATATCCTGCACCCGGACAATGCCACGGCCGTCACTGCGCTGATCGAGGATCTGGAACGGATCGGAGGAGGCCGTTTCGCGGTACGCCGGCACCGCTTCACGCATGAGGGGCGGCCGCTGGACAACGTCGACGCCGAGCTACCCGGCGGGCTCGACGGCGTCGTACTGGTCACAGCCCACATGGACTCCACCGGGGCTCGGCAGACCGGGTACCAGCCCGCTCTTGACCCGGCTCCAGGGGCCGACGACGACGCGAGTGGGACTGCCGGGGTCCTCGTCGCGGCGGACGCGATCGGCGCGCTGGATGCCTCCCTTGAGACCCCACGCCGAACGGTGCGGTTCGTCTTGTTCAACGCCGACGAGCACGGCTTGGTAGGCAGCTTGGCGTACGCCCGGGACCAGGCTGCCCTCGGCACACCAATCGTCGCCGTCTTCCAGATGGACATGATCGGATACGACGTACTACCGGAGCGCACACTCGAGCTGCATGCCGGGTTCACCCCGTCGCGCGCGGTGCAGGAACGGTCGCTTGCCCTCACGCAGCTGATCGCGGAGCTCATTCCCCAGGTATCTCCAGCCCTGTCCGCCCCCCAGATCTACCCCACGGACGACGAAGCTGATCCTGCCGAACGGCGCAGCGATCACTACAGCTTCCAGCTGCAGGGGTTTACCGCCTGCCTGGCATCGGAGGACCTGTTCGCCGGTCCGGGAAGCGATGCGCCACCAGCGGAGATGAACCCCAACTACCACTTGCCCACGGATGCGGTGATCAACGCCGGATATGCGGGGAACATCACCCGGGTGGTTACGGCTGCCGCCTGGATCGCCGCCACCCAATAACAGCCACCTGAACGAAAGGATGGGTTTGAATGTCTACATCGCTACAAACGTTTCACTATCACGCTGCGGAAGACCCGGAATTGGGTCCGGACGAGACAGCACGTTCCCCGGAGTCATTCCGCGGCCGAGTACCCGCCGGGATCGAAGCGGACGCACCCCCGCTGTCGTTTACCAGCGCTGAGGCTGCGGCCAGGTATTACCTCGACCAACTTCTGCAACGCGATGACCGCGCCGCGGTGCGGTCGCTAGTGGAACCTGAACAACCAGAGCGGATGCCTGGTCTGGTCGTGCAGGACGAACACGACCTGGGCGCGTTGCAGACCCATCAGGTGCGCTTTGCACAGACACACCAGGGCATACCGGTCTTCGGGGCCAGTGCGGTGGTCGAACTTACTGGAAAGCGCGAGCTAGTCAGTGTGAACGCACAACTGGATGAGGTCTCCGGTGTCGATTCCATCGAGTCCCTCAGCCGCGCTGGGGCGCTGGAGCGGGTGGCACAGTACACCGGTACGACCATTCCCGCGGAAGCCGGCGTCAGCGGCCGGCTGAACTTCTACAAGGACGAAGATTCACGGTGGCATCTGGCATGGTTCTTCACCGAGCTGCCCGCCGAACCACCTGATACCGGCGAAGCTACTGATACAGAGTCCGACGCGCTGATCGGTCATGGTTTGGGGCCGCGGCCGCTACGACCCATCTACAACTACCTCGTTGACGGGCACGACGGCGAGATCCTCTTCTGCTACAGCGCAGTCCCCACCGTGCTGGCTACGCCAACGCGGTGCACCGGGATCGATGAAGACGACAGGCCGCAAACCTTCTTCGGACAGCTCGTTGCATCCACCGGCACAACCTGCCTGCTGAGTGACCCACTTCGATCGGTACGCACCTTCGACCTGAACTTCACCGATATCGACAGCAATCCTCCGGTACCCGGTCGGCCCGTCGAGGCGGCCAACAGCGACTACAGCACAACCAATCGCGCTGCGGTCTCCGCCCATGTCAACGCGGAACGAGTGCAAGATTTTTACAAGGTGGTCTTACAGCGAGACGGCATCGACGACAAGGGCATGGAACTCATCTCACTAGTCAACGTCACCGCTGCGAGCATGCAGCCCCCTCCCAGCCTGCTCAACGCGTTCTGGGCAGAACGCAAGATGTGGTACGGCCAGATCATGCGAGACGGCCGGCTGGTCAGCCTTTCCCGCTACCTGGATGTCATCGGGCACGAACTCACGCACGGAGTAATCGAGTTCACCTCGAACCTGGTCTACGCCACCCAGTCCGGCGCGCTGAACGAGTCATTCGCAGACATCGCGGGCGTGATCATCAACAACTGGTACAACGCGCCGAATTCGAAGGACGTCGACACCTGGAACTGGGAGATCGGCCAAGGGCTCCGAAATGATGGGCGTCCGCTGCGCGACTTCGCGGACCCGACTCGAACCGGACACCCCAAGCACATGGACAACTTCCGGCACCTCGGGCCGGGCGAGCGCCCCAGCCCCGCCAACGACCAAGGTTGGGTGCACTTCAACAGCAACATTCACAACAAGGCTGTCCACAACCTGCTCACCATTGCGAAAAACGGAGCTCGGGTATTCACCGTCGAGGACGTTGCGGTGCTGACCTACCTCGGCATGGCCCGCCTCACTCCCCTCGCCACCTTCTCGCAGGCGCTCCAAGCCGTCCTCGACGTTGCACAAACTTACTTCGGCGGCAGCCCGGACAAGAACGACAAAATTGCGGCGATCCGCGATGCCTACGAGCTCGTCGGCATCACTCTTGAGCTATAAGAAATCGAGTTGGCGGTCCGCGTTTCTCCGCACCCTCTCCCGTCCTCGGCCGGCCATGAGGCCGGGGGGCGTACTCGGCAACGCTAGGTCCGGGGGCAACCCGTCTAGGTCTGGGCAACCTGCCGTCGACAAGCCGCTTCGCAGCCGCCGGACGACCTCGGAAAAGTCGCATGTGGCGGCACGATGTACCGCCTGTCGGCTGGCATCGCTCCAGATATAGACAAGCCGCTGAGGCGGCTGCGCGGACTACGTCACAGCCAGCCAATGCTTTGGAAAGCTCAGGGGGCATCCCGATGAGCGAAGGTTGACCGGACGGTGCTCCCGGCCGGAAGCTCATTGTTCGCCGGTGGTCCTTGTGTGCGCCTGGCCAATTGAGCAGGTCTAGCCGCGAGGGGATGCGACGGACCTGTCGGTGAGGTCGGTGAGTTCGCTGCCGGGGGCCTCACCGTTCAGAGAACGTGCTGACCGTGCCCTCAGACGCCGAGGCGTTGGCCGTTTTCTCGCGGTGGTTAGGCGTAGCGACGAAGCACCAGGAGCGGAGTAGCGCCTGATGCAGGCGTTGGCGGCCAAGTGCTGGGTTAGGTCCAGAACTCATTCGCGGCGTAAAGGTCCCCGGGCGCCACCAAGCCTCGGTTGGCTGTCAATGAGAACATGGCCACCGGCGACGCCCCGATCAAGGTCGACCCGGTCACGGTGCAAATCCTCAAACCGCCGAGCATGGTCAATCCAGGTGTCTATAAGAAATCAATCCCATACGGCGGAATGGGCAAGCCGGTCAATCAGAACGGGTTTCCGACCACTTCCCAATCACCATGATGCTCACCGAAATCGACTAGGTCGGCGACTGGCCTCGACACAATCCCTGACCGCACACAGCGACAGGCCAAACAGATAGCCTGGGCCGTGGGGGCAACGCAAAAGGCTGACCTAGCTGAATTGGCCGACTGGGTAGAGGGACTCCGCGCGGCGGCGCAAACCGCACGCCGCCAAGGCAACATCACGCTGGCTGATGCGTTGGACGTTACCCGCTTCGAGATCTATGAGGGCTACCTCGACGAGGAGTTAGATCACCAACAGAGCCAAGCAGCTGCTCAACGTGGCCGCTAGGCGCTTACGGGCGATGGCTTCCCGACAATCAGGCGAAGGGCGGGTAGGGAGCGGTATTGCTGTCACACCCTGGAACCGCTGATGTCACGCCGAGTCGTGAACCTCGTGGCCGGGGGTAGATCAAGATCATCGTCACGTCATGATCTTGGATCTTGATTCGGGATGAAACACGACTTGCTGAGCGCATGAGGTCAGGACCGTGACACTGCCTGGCTGGTGCGGCGCGGCGGGGCTGGGCGTTCCGGCCCACTTAGTGGGTTTCGGGATAGCCCAGCTGGTCTCGACCGCATGGCCGATCGCGATATTGCGCTGTGTGAGCCTCGGGGCCGGCCTGGCCTGGTCGGCTACCGGCGATGGCAGAAACCGGGCGCCTCGAATTTGCTCCTTTCAGCTAGGTTGACACGAGCATGAGCACCGGGTCGTCGGAGAATCCGATCAAGAGCTCTCAGGCACTGCTCACGGGTATGGGTGATCATCTTTCGCGCCGTTTCCGCACCCGCGGGCCTCTTCTTTGTGGTGGCCGTGGTGCTTATGGCCTCGACGCCCGGGGTGCTGTTGCAGCCCGGATCAAACAACACTTACTGAACTGAATCACTGGTTCCTCAATGGGAGGTCTCTACAGCGCCGTGTGGCTATACCTGGGGCCGGTATCGAGGTAACGCGGTGTAACCCCGGCGCGCTGGCTCACCGCACGAACCTTAGGTGACCTCTACCGCTCTGCGTGGCTTGATCTCATCCTCGTTGGCAGGCAGGGCCTTGGGAGCCAACCTCGGATTGGTCCGCGATGCAGATCTTGTCCCAGGGCCGATGGAGTGATTCCGCAGTTGGAACCGCTCGCGGGTGATTTCAACGTGCTTTCCTCGGTCGTCGGCCCGGAACCAGCGGACGTCATAGAAGCCGCTCGGAAACACCTCGTGGTTGAGATCGAAGCGGCAACGAATCACCTTGTCTGGCATCAACACCACTTCGTCGTCATCGACGACCTCCCAGTTGCCATGACTCTTGACGCATAGCTCCAGGTCGACTCCGGGATTCAGGCTGGCGCCTGACCTGCGAACGAGCTCGAGGAAAAGAGCACCGCCCGGATCGGAGTCATCGTGTCGGGCAAGCCAGTCGTCGTCGCGAAATCCGCTCGATCGATACCTCCACAAGTGATAGACGAAGAGCCCGGTCCAGATGGCGATGTATCCAGCTACTGCCCACACAGCCGCCCATACGGCCTGCGCCACAGCGCCATCCCACTGCAGGGGCAGAGCGGAGGCGACCATCGTTCCGACCGCTGCCGCGCCGCAACCCAAAGCAACCTGCCGAGCGAAGGGAGCACTTGCACGCCTGGCGGCGCGTCGGACCTCTCGAATCCACAGCCGTTCCATCAATGAGCCTCCTCGCGCCAACATCGACTCACTGCCCAGGCATCCTGCCACCCCGGGCCTGACGCCGTTGGAAATACTCAAAAGAGAGCTGGCAAGCCACGTGTAAAACGCGATATGCGGCCTTTGGTCAGCTCGGTGCTTGTGCTGACGCCTGGGTTGCTTCGTCGAGTTGTGAGCGGCGCCGGATCAGCGCGATGCCCATACTCAGCATGAAGACGAAGAAGCCGATGTTGGAGATGCTCGCGATCCCCGACGAGGCGGGGCTGAGCAGCCCCAACCATCCAGCGAGCGCCCCGACGAGCAGGCCAAGCCATCCGATCCACCGCGGCAGCGCGCGGGTGGTAAGGATGGCCACCGCGTACATCGGAACGACCACGCCGAAGCCGAGGAAGATGCCGGCAGCGTTGGTCACCAGGGCAATGGCGGCAAGGGTGTCGGCGGTGGCCGCCAGCGTGGCCTGTCCTGCCGGGTCGGCGTCGAGGTAGGCCGGCACTAGTTCGTAGCCCATTGCGATGGGGATCAGTGGCATGACGACCGTGTCAACCGTGACACCTTTGCGGGGTGACGTTCCCTCGTCGTACAAGAGAAGAAGAAGGAAGAAGGATGAGATAAACCCGCAAGGGTCGTCACAGTTGACACGGTCGTCACGGCCGCTCTCTTTCGGCGTTTTCGCTCCAGCGGCAGGAATCGAGCTGACCGAGCAGCTCCTCGGCGTGCGACTCGGAGGAGGAATAGTGCCCAACGACTACCTACGCAACATGCGCGCCAGCCTAACGGCGCTCAGATCCCCGGCGGCTGTGATGACTGCGACGCGTACTCCTACATCTCGGCGAGCAGCTGGCACCACAGCACAGGCTGGCTCCTCACAGCTGGCGGCCTCACTGGAGCAACCGATCACGCAGCCGATCCCGCCACTCCGCGAGCACGCTCATCATCTGCCGCACGTCCCCATCGGACTCGGCGACGAGATCCAGGGCTTCGACCAGATCCCTGGCCTCTTCGCCATCCAATGTCAGTGGCGGCCGGTAGTCGCCCTCCAGTTCCAGCTCCCCCTCCAAACCGAAGGGTAAGACCCAGTCGACCTTCGTGCTGGGGTCGATGTGGCTAGCACGGGCCAGATCTGCAAATTGGAACAAGTCGCGATAGGTCATGTCGTCCACCGTGATTCTGAGTGTCGTTGTCACGGCGAACAGTCTCCCTGATCTGAGGCGCCGCCGCTGGGCTTACGTATCACATCCGATCTCGGCGCGCTACTCACTGTTCTCGCTCCGCGGGCGGCACCGCCGCCGCACCGTACGCCACGCATCGACCCACTGACCGAGCAGCCTGCTGCGATCGTCGTCTTCGCTGCGCGGCGAGCAGCGTCGGCCCAAGGCGATCTTCCCGTTGCGCTCCTATTACCTCACCCTGCTGCTGCAAACCCTGATCATGATTCGACCCTAAGGTTCGGGGTCGCTACCTCGGGCTGGTGCATCAGTTACATGCCGCAAGGGGGTTCCCTTGTGACACGTTGAAATTGCGGACTCGCGAGGCTTCGGCTCTGGTGCAGGAGGTCTGTCGAGCGGTGTCTCCTCGGCTTGGTCCTGCCTCAGAGCTGTGTGTGGATCTGAACATCCTCGACGGTAGTCACGAACCGACCGCAGCCGATATCCGGCTTATCGACCGACTCGTCCGCCTCCCAGATCAGATAGCGCGGCGCCGCATTGGCTTGTGCTAGGGGGGCAATTCTTCACGCGGGGAGTCATGGGCGATAGCGTGCATTCAGGCATGCCCGTCCGCCGACGACCACCGATTGACCGCGACCCACCAGATCCAGGTCGCGCACCGAGGAAGGTTGACCATGACCCAGACCGCCACAGATTTCCCGGCCCTGGAGAGCGATCCCATCGAGAAGCTCGCGATCGACACGATCCGGACGCTTTGTATGGACGCCGTGCAGGCCGCAAATTCCGGCCACCCCGGGACCCCGATGGCACTCGCGCCGGTCATGTACGCGGTCTGGCAGAAACTACGCTTCGACCCCGACCATCCAATCTGGAGCAATCGCGATCGCTTCGTGCTGTCCGCCGGTCATGCCTCGACCTTGCTCTACTCGATGCTGCATCTGGCGGGGGTGAAGTCGGTCAATCCCCAGTACGAGATCCTCGGCGAGCTGGCCGTGCCACTGGAGGATCTGAAGAAATTCCGACAGCTGGACTCCAAGTGCCCCGGCCATCCGGAATACCGCTGGACTGCCGGTATCGAATGCACCACGGGTCCGCTCGGCACCGGTATCGCGACCAGCGTCGGCATGGCCATGGCGGGCGTGTGGCAGGCTGCCACGTTCAACCGACCCGGCTACGACCTCTTCGACTACGACGTGTACGCAATCGCTGGTGACGGCTGCCTGATGGAGGGCATCGGCGCAGAGGCAGCCTCGCTCGCCGGACATCAGAAGCTGTCCAACTTGTGCTGGATCTACGACAACAACAAGATCACCATCGAGGGCAGCACCGATCTCGCCTTCACCGAGGACGTCGCAACGCGCTTCGAGGGCTATGGCTGGGCGATTCAGCGGGTTGACGACGCGAACGACCTCGATGCGCTGAATACCGCACTCGACGCGTTCAAGGCCGAGCAGGAACGGCCGACCATGATCATCGTCAACAGCATCATCGGCTACGGCGCTCCTACCAAGCAGGGCAGCCATTCCGCGCACGGTGAGCCTTTGGGGGTCGAGGAAGTCCGCGGCGCGAAGCGCTTCTTCGGCTGGCCTGAGGATGAGAGCTTCCTCGTTCCTGACAAGGTGCGTAGTCACTTCGCCGACCTCGGCAAGCGTGGTGCCAATCTGCGCGCGGCGTGGGACGAGCTCTTCGCCGCCTACGGCAAGGAAAACCCGGAACTCGCCGATCACCTCGACAAGATGCAACGTCGTCAGCTGCCGGAGGGCTGGGATTCCGACCTGCCTGAGTATCCGGCGGATGCCAAGGGTGCTGCGGGCCGAGACAGCAACCAGAAGGTGCTGAATATCATCGCCCAGCGTGTGCCGTGGCTCATCGGCGGTTCATCCGATCTTGCTCCGTCCAACAAGTCGCGCCTCACCTTCGAGGGCGCCGGCGACTTCCAACCGGACAACCGGGCCGGCCGTAACCTGCACTTCGGAGTTCGCGAACACGCCGCCGGCGCGATCACGAACGGGTTGGCACTCAGTAAGATCAGGCCATATCAGGCCGGATTCTTGATCTTCTCCGACTTCCAGCGCGGCGCCTTGCGACTCTCGGCGCTGATGGAGCTACCGGTGATCCACATCTTTACCCACGACTCCATCGGTGTCGGTGAGGACGGCCCGACGCATCAGCCGGTCGAACAGCTGGCATCACTGCGAGCCACGCCGGGCATGATCGACATGCGCCCGGCCGATGCCAATGAGGTTGTCGAAGCGTGGCGGGTGATCATGCCGCTGCGGCACGACCCGGTGGCGATGATCTTGTCCCGGCAGGCACTGCCCACCCTGGACCGCAGCAAGTACGGCGCGGCGAGTGGCGTGGCCAAGGGCGCGTACGTGCTGGCAGGCGATCCGAACGAGACGCCGGATGTGATCTTGATTGCCACCGGCAGCGAGGTCGCGCTGGCAGTCTCTGCGTACGAACAGCTGGCCGATGAGGGAATCAAGGCACGTGTGGTGAGCATGCCATCGTGGGAGCTGTTCGACCGTCAGACCGACGAATATCGGGACAGCGTGCTACCACCTGACGTGACCGCGCGCGTGGTGATCGAGCAGGCCTCCTCATTCGGGTGGCATCGGTGGGCGGGCGCTACGGGGGAGATCATCGCGATGAGCACGTTCGGAGCTTCGGCACCGCTCAAGGCGCTGCAGTCGAAATTCGGGTTCACTCCGGAGGCGGTGGCGGCGGCGGCGAAGCGTCAGATGGACCGCTGATCGTCCGCGCGACCTCAAAGGCCACCGCGCCCACGTCGTAGTCGGCGCTGGTCAGGCGGACTAGCACCTCCTGCCCGAGGCGTAGCCGATCTCCGGTTACGCGGCCCTCGACGGCGGGTTCCTCGATCATCACGGTGCCGTGGTGCTTGTCGCGATCGACTTCGATCACCGTGCCGGTGAACGTTTGGCCGATCCTGTCGGCGAGCACGTAGACCTCGAGCAGATCGATGATCGCTCGCTCATAATGCCTGGCCCGTCGCTCAGCCGCCGCCATCTGCTCAGGTAGGCGATCGAGATCACGGAATATCCACGCCGGGACCGGCTGATCTGCGCAAAGGGCGACGCAGATCTCGCCTGTATATCGATCCACAAGGCGTCGCAGTGGGGCGGTGGTGTGGGCATAGTCGCTAGCGAGTGCGGCATGGTCGGCGGCTTCGGGAATGCCGCCACTAAAGCTCCGATAGCCAGCCCCGCGAAACAACCTCGTTGAGGCATTGAGCATCGCTGCCTGATCGGGCCGAGTCGGGTTGAGCATACGTGCGAATTCGGGATAGTCCATCTCCGGGGGCCAGACGATCCGAAGCGCCTTGGCGACCTGGCGTAGCCGTCGCAACGAATAGGAATCCGCCGGCGGCACAGTCCGCAAGACGCCTACCTGTCCATACAGCATGATGTGTGCGGCTGCCATACCAGTTAGCAGCGAGATCTGCGCGTTCCAGCCCTCGACGGGCTCGGGAGCCCGGAAACGGAGGGTCCAGCCGTCGCCCTGAGGTTGAATCTCCTGCTGCGGGGCCTTCAGGCTGACTCCGCCGCGATGACGTTCCCGGATCTCGCGCCATTGGCCCACCAACTTCAGCAGTCCGAGAGTCTGGCGGGGCGCACTACCGTCGATCTCTGCCTGGGCTTCGATGTAGCTGAGCTGGGCGCGGCTCCGAACCATGGCCCGTACCACCTCCGCCGCAACCGTCTGACCGCGATGGTCCAGCGTGATCGTCCACAGCAGCGCCGGCCGGACTTCATTCGGCAGCAGGCTGGCCGCCTCTTCACTGAGCACCGTCGGATGAAGCGGAGTTCGACAGTCAGGGGCATAGAGCGTGGTCCCGCGGCGATGCGCCTCAAGATCGATTGGATCGCCCGGTCGGACGAAGGCCGCCAGGTCAGCGATCGCGTAAGAGATCACGAACTCGCCGCTGGGGCCGCGCGCAATGTGCAACGCCTGATCAAGATCACGAGAGCCGGCAGGATCGATCGTGATCAATTCCAGGTCGGTTCGGTCAAGATCAGGTAGGCGCGGCTCAGCAGCAGCCTGCTCCGCGGCAGCCTCGACTTCGACCGGAAAGCCGGATGGCAGTTCCGCGGTCGCTCGAATGGCCGCTAGGCCCTTCGCCAGCTCCTCAGGCACGACTGGTGGCAGTCCGAGCTTGGGGGCAGGCATGA
Source organism: uncultured Actinomycetota bacterium (assembly GCA_963734005.1). Taxonomy (GTDB): domain Bacteria; phylum Actinomycetota; class Actinomycetes; order Propionibacteriales; family Propionibacteriaceae; genus Microlunatus. Next base: position 264,281 of record CAVTFS010000014.1, on the reverse strand, counting down.
CCGCAGCTTAACCGTGCTCGATGCCTCGCTCGCCAAGCTCGCTGTGTCTAATTGCTCGCTCCGCTCGCTACGATGTTCGCCGGAAGCCGCCGTCTTCGTCGGATCCGACGAAACGATCGTGTCGGAGAATCAGCACTGTTCTCGAGGCGTTTCGTCGGCTCCTCCTGCAGACCGGCGGCGCGAACATCGCAAGCGCGGATCGCGCTTTGTGGCCGCCTACTTCGTCGTCGCTCGGCGACCAAAAGCATGTCGCCTCGCTCCTCCTCAGCACAGCGACGCGCGATCCGTGCTCGATGCCTCGCTCGCCAAGCTCCCTGTGTCTAATTGCTCGCTCCGCTCGCTACGATGTTCGCCGGAAGCCGCCGTCTTCGTCGGATCCGACGAAACGATCGTGTCGGAGAATCAGCACTGTTCTCGAGGCGTTTCGTCGGCTCCTCCTGCAGACCGGCGGCGCGAACATCGCAAGCGCGGATCGCGCTTTGTGGCCGCCTACTTCGTCGTCGCTCGGCGACCAAAAGCATGTCGCCTCGCTCACCCTCAGCACGGCGACCTGCGATCCGTGCTCGATGCCTCGCTCGCCAAGCTCCCTGTGTCTAATTGCTCGCTCCGCTCGCTGCGATGTTCGCCGGAAGCCGCCGTCTTCGTCGGATCCGACGAAACGATCGTGTCGGAGAATCAGCACTGTTCTCGAGGCGTTTCGTCGGCTCCTCCTCAACACGGCGACGCGCGATCCGGTTCCGACCGGTCGGTCAGTTAGCCGGGCCGATCGACCAGATAGTGCCGGGGCACCGGATCTCCATCCAGGGCGCGATTGACCAAGGCGTCGGCCGCTTTGTTGAGTTCGCGCGGCACCCAGGTCCAGGTCACTGTTGCTGGCCGCAGCTGCGCTGCCTCGAGCGCCAGCGTCTTCATGTCGGCGTGCTTCACCTTCCACCGACCGGCCATCTGCTCGATCACCAGCTTGGAGTCCATCCGCACCTCGAGGGCAGCCGTCGGGTCCACTTCGCGGGCCATCTCGAGTCCTGCGATCAGGCCGCGGTACTCCGCGACATTGTTCGTTGCCCGTCCGATAGGCAGGCCTTCGGCTGCCAAGACTTTCGTCGTCCGAGCGTCGCGCACCACGGCACCGTAAGCGGCTGGTCCGGGATTGCCGCGCGAGCCGCCGTCAGCCTCCACGATCAATTGGCGACCAGATCCCGGCTGCCCCGGTTCTTCAATCTCATCGAAGAACCCGGGTCCACCCTGTATGTCCGGCCGCGCCTTGGCCATCACAAGCCTGACTGCGACGTGCGGATCAGGATCCGGCCGCACTCCTCGCAGCGCAGCACCTCATCCTCAGCTGCAGCGGAAAATACCCGCAGATCGGCTGCGTTGACCTCGAGCTGGCAACCAGTGCAGCGGCGCGCTCGCAGCTCGGCGGCGCCAACACCTCCGTGGCTGGCGCCAATCCTGTCGTAGAGCGCCAGCAAATCGCTGGGGATCAACGGCGCGATTTCAGTTCGCTCCTGGCGAAGCCCGTCCATCTCGGCATTGAGAGTCGCAAGTTGTCGATCGCGCTCGGCGATTGCTTCCGCCAAGTCGCTGTCGAACTGCTCCGCCCGAGCACGCAGCCTTTCCTGACTCGCCATTGCCGCGTCCAGCTGCTCCAGTACGTCCAGCTCAGCATCCTCGAGGTCGCTGATCCGCTTCTTGAGGTGGCTGACCTCGTCCAACATCGACGAGAGCGCCTTTGGATCGGCTATGACGCCATTGGTGATCCGGGTCTGATTCCGGCTGAGCCGCTCTCGGACCGGCTCCAGGTCTGTCTCGGCCTTCGCCTGTTCCAATTCGAGATCGGAAATCCTGGTGTCGGCCGCTACAAGATCTGAGGCCACCGCCGCTCGCTCGGTTCGCAGTTTGGCAATCGCAGCATGCTGAGGCAGCGTCTGGCGGCGATGGTTGAGTCGAGCGAGCGTGGTGTCGACGGTCTGCAAATCCAGCAAGCGCAGTTGCGCACCTTTGTCGGCCCTGATCGCCCTCATCCTCCTCGAGCACCATCGAGCGCTGGTACGCCCGCGGCACAACCCTACTGATCGCTCGTTCTGGGATCAGGGCCGGTTGACCAATACCAGGGCCTCGCTCGGACCGACGTTCCGGATTTCGATGTACGCGGCGCCGGATGCGCTGCCACGTACCGGCACCTGACTGCCTACGCGATGAGCGGGCGAAGCCACGCCGCCGGTCTGGGCCGAGTTCAGGATTACGGTGAGCGTCGAACCCGGCGGGCTGAGTTGCGCATCGACCAGCACATCCGCACCCCGAGCCGCGAGCCCGCTTGGGTTGATGACGCAGAGCGCCTCCTCGTCGCTCAGGATTCGTGACCACCCAAACAGCTCGCCGGCCCGCTCGGGCCCGAACGGCTCGCCGAAAACCGAGACTGGTCGCAGGTATTGCCGGCCAAAGCGCAGCACGGGGAAATCGGCGCGAGCGGCCGTGATCGCCGCGGTGCGGAGGTAGAGCGGGTGGCTCGCGTCGAAGCAATGGGCACCGGCCGTGCCGAATGGCCCGAACCCCGGCAGCTCATGATCAAGTCCGTTTCCGCCACCAAAGCCTGGAACTCCCGCGCGGCCAGGGGCCCGTGGAAAGCGTGGCCCAAACATTGCTTCCCGAAGGTAACGATCATGACCGCCCCAGCCAGGCAGCCATGATCTTTCCGCTTCCTCCGGACCGGCAAACCCTTGCTCAGTTCCGTAGTAGAGGCATGGAATCCCAAGGGTGAGCAACTGGAGAGCTGTGGCCGCCGTCGTCTGATGATCATTCACGGAACGGGTCGCAAACCGCAGCTTCTCGCCGTAGACATGATCATGATCATCAAGCACTGACATCAGTTTGTCGCCCAAGTTGCGATGGGAGCCAAGCGGAGCCGATCCCACATCAAAGCCACTGAAGTAGCGACTCGGATCACTCAGCCCTCGGGACAGGTCTCGGAGGGCCAGCCGGCCGCCGCTGATATCAAGTGTCGCGTTCAAGTTACGCCCCACAGCACTGAGGTAGCGGCTGGCAAAGTCATCGTCTGGAACCTCACCGACGAGGAAGAAATCCCGCTTGCCGAGGTTGATCGCGAACTCCTTGATCGCCCCGCAAAAGTTCCTCGCCTGCTCGTAACTGACGTGCTTGACCGTGTCGATTCGGAAGCCGTCGCAGTCGGTGAGCGCGATCCAATACATGTACGCACGCGCCAGAAAGGTCAACGTTCCGGACGCATCGAGGGCGAAGTCACGCAGATCTTCAAAGTCGGTGCGGCGAAACTCGGCGTGATCGACGTCGGGAAACTTGCTGGCGTCGAGGCTTCCCGTGCCGGCTCGGGTATAGCGGTCTGGATCCTGGAACTCGCTCGGCCACACTCCGTCCTCGCCGCCGGCGATTGTCATGATCGCCTGGCCCTGGTCGCCGCGCCATTCTCCGAACGGATACTGGCCGCTGGTATAGGCCGCCTTGGACTCACCCCCTGGAGTGCCGGGTGGATACAGCCAATTCGCACCCGAGTGGTTGAAGATCACGTCGAGCAGCACCCGGAGTCCACGCTGATGTGCCTGCGCGACCAGCTCTACAAGATCATCGCGGCTGCCGAATCTGGAATCGACCTCAAGAAAGTCCTGTACCCCGTAGCCGTGGTAGCTGTCGAGATGACCGCGCTGCCGAAAGATCGGACTCAACCAGACCGTCGTAACGCCCAGGGCTTGGAGGTAGTCGAGTTTGCTGGTGACACCTGCCAAGGTGCCGCCCTGGTAGCGGTCGCTCCCCGACACCGACCAGATGTCCCATCGCCACGGCTCTCCGTTGGTCTGCATCGGGCGCGCGCCCGCCAGTTTCGTCCGATCGAGTAGCGGTCGGGTGCTCTCGGCGCCATCACTGAACCGATCGACCAGCAGGAAATAAACAACCTCGTCCTGCCACGAGTCAGGTGAAGGGTGATAGCGCTGACGGCGCGGCAAGTCGAGCGCCGCGAGCGCATCCGGACGGGGATCTGCCAGCGTGTCCTCTACAAAGTCCATCCGGGGGATTCCTTTCGCCGACCACAGGTTTACAGAGAACAGAGTTGGCAGGCCAGGCACCAGATACAGGTGTGAGATCCGCCGGTCTTGGGTCGTTCGGCGCATAATCGCCACAACGTCACGCTTCAGCTTCGGGTCGGGGCCCAACTACGGCCGGGCGTTCCACCGTTCGAGCGCTGGCGCGCCTCTGTCCTCACCCACCACAGAGACTGTGCCCGTGTCGAGCGGAAAGTGCACGCCAAGCTTCAGATTGAATCCGAGCCACCGCATCGTTAGCGCCCGGAGCGCATGGCCGTGACCGAAGCAGATCGCTCGATCGACGCCCGATCCGCGGACCCGAGCGACTATGCGGTCGAGCCGGCTGGCAACCTCGGTAGCCGTCTCCCCACCGGGAACGTCACCGCTCCATATGGTCCAGCCCGGAACCGTCTTCCAGATCTCATGGCTGGTCTTGCCCTCATAGTCGCCGTAGAACCATTCGGCGAGGTCATTGTCGATCTGCGGTTCGTACGCTCCAACGAACCCAGCCAGCTCCGCGGTCTCGCGGGCTCGCCTCCGAGGACTGCTGAGGATCAGCTGGAAATCCTGGGGCGACAGATGCCCCTTCAGAGCGCTGGCCAGCTTCTTGCCATTCTCGGTGAGCGGCAAGTCGGTGATCGAGGTGTGCCGGCCCGATCGGCTCCATTCGGTCTCGCCGTGTCGGACCAGGAAGAGGCGCGTCGGCATGCGGTTCACGCTATCGCTGCGCCAGCCGCATTTGCTGGCTTTCTAGGGTGGCCGGAGCGTCGAAAGGGTTCAGATTCCGGCGATGCCGGAGTGCAAGAATGGCACGCGTGAGCGACCGTCCGCCCGAGCTGCCGAACCGCCAGATACCGTTTTCGGACGCCTTCAAGAAGTTCATCGTCGAGCGCTGGGCGCCGTACCCGACACGCCTCCCGGATCAACTTCCGGCCGCCGTCTGGGCTCGGCGTCGCCGTGAACAGGTCAGCGCTCAGTTTCCCGGCGAGCGGCTCGTCATTCCCGCGGGCGGACTCAGAGTCCGCTCGAACGACACCGACTACCGGTTCCGTCCACACTCGGCGTTCGCCCACCTGACCGGTCTCGGCACCGATCGCGAGCCGGACGCGGTATTGGTGTTGGAGCCGACCGACTCTGGTCACGACGCCACGCTCTATTTCAAGCCGCCTGCTTCGCGCGACTCCGAGGAGTTCTATGCCGACAGCCGATTCGGCGAGCTATGGGTGGGCCGACGGCCATCCCTGGAGGAGATGAGCGCGCTCTGTGACATTCCGTGTGCGACGATCTCGGACCTGCCCGAACAGCTACGCAAGAACGGCGACACCATCTCGCTGCGAGTCCTCCCGGCTGATCTCGATCATGAGATCCGGAAGGTGATCGATGAGATCCACGGTTCGCGTCCGCTCACGGAAGTTGATCGAGAGCGGCCCACGAGCGAAGAGTCCGATCATGAATTCGCCGTGGCCGTCAGCGAACTGCGGCTGATCAAGGACGCCTACGAGATTGGCGAGATGCGTGAAGCCTGCCGTCATACGGCGGCGGCATTCGAGGCTGTCGTGGCAGGCATTCCCGAGGCAGTCAGGCGTGGTCGCGGCGAACGCTGGATCGAGGGAATCTTCGGTCTACATGCTCGCCATGTCGGCAACGCCGTCGGCTATGACACCATCGCTGCCGCGGGCGAGCATGCCTGCACCCTGCACTGGATCCGCAACGATGGCGGGCTCGGTGAAGGCGAGATGCTTCTTCTGGACGCCGGCATCGAGCTCGATTCCCTTTACACAGCAGATGTCACACGTACGCTGCCCATCAATGGAACCTTCAGTAATGAACAGCGGATGGTCTACGACGCTGTCTTGGAGGCGCAGCAGGCGGGGATTGCCGCAGCGGAGCCCGGGGCACAGTTTTCTGACGTACACAAGGCAGCTACCGCGGTGATCGCTCGACACCTGGACGCCTGGGGGTTGCTGCCCGTCAGCGTGGAGGAGTCACTCAATGAGCAGGGCGGCCAGCACCGGCGATGGATGGTGCATGGCACCTCACATCACCTTGGTATCGACGTACATGATTGCGCGCGGGCCCGGGTCGAAAATTACCGCGAGGGCATCCTTCAGCCGGGCATGATCATCACGGTCGAACCAGGGCTGTACCTCAAGCCCGAAGACGAGCTGGTGCCGGACGCCCTACGAGGCATCGGCGTGCGGATCGAGGACGACATCCTGATCACCGCGGAAGGGAATGAGAATCTCACGGCGATGCTCCCCCGAAGCAGCGCCGACGTCGAAGCCTGGATGTCAACCATCTGGGCACGCCCCTAACGGCAGGTCCATGCGTCGCGATCGGCGAAGGAGTCGGCTCGCGGCGTTCGTGCCGCCGATCTGAAGGAGATGGTGAAACGCAGTCCCTGAGGGAGCGAGCCTTCAGGTTCTGAGCGTTCACCAGGTCCGACGAAGACGGCGGCGACCTACGAACATCGCAGCGAGCGGAGCGAGCAATCGAACACAGCGCGCGTGCGCGAGCGACGCCTTATTCAACCGCGGCGCGAGCGTCGGAGCGTGCGCCGACGAGTGCAGGAGTGATAAGCGGGACACGCTTTTCGTCTCGCGAAGAGCGACCAACGAGTCGGCTCTCAGCGCGCGTGCGCGAGTGACGCTTATTCAAATTGCGCTGCGCGGGCGCCGGGCATCGCCTGCAGCATCTCCCGCGCCTGAGCGGCGACCTTGTGCTCGCACAGCACTTCATACTTCGTGGCGATCGTCTGAGTCACTGATGTGAAGTCTCGCCGGCCACGGCTCATCGCGTACGCCACCGCGTTGAATCCCACACCGAGCGACATGCCGATCGCGAGCGAAACCAGCAAGAGCAGCAGAATGCTTGACGGTCTGGCGAAGATCAACACTACGAGACCGACGAGGAGGCCGGTGGAGATTCCTGACTGCAAGCCCTGGGTAATCACGGTGCCCCAGTTGCGCCGGCCGAGCACCCGCTCGACCGACTTGAGGTCGGTACCCACGATGGCCAGGTTCTGCACCTCGAACTTCTGGTCCGCCAGGAAGTCAACCGCCTTCTGCGCGTCGGCGTAGCTGCTGTAGATCCCAACCGACTGGGGGAACTGCAGCTCAAAGGCCGAGCCGAACTGCCGCGGCGAAATTGCCATGGTGTCCTCCTGAAATCGGCTCCCAATCTACTCGTTGGCGCTCTGCGCCGGCCGACTCGCTGACTTCTCAGATCTCAAGCCTGGTGAACACACAGAATTCGTTACCTTCGGGATCGGCCAGCACGTCCCAGCCGATTTCGTCGTCGCGTCCACGAATCAGCTGGGCACCTGCCGCCAGGAAATCATCGGTCTCCCCCCAGATATCCCAGTGCATGCGGTTCTTCACGGTCTTGGGTTCGGGAACCCATTGGAACACCATTGCCCACGGCATCCCGGGAGCCTGATCGATCCAGGAAAAGGCGCGGTCCTCATCATGACAGACGTTGGCGGCGTAGCGCTCCGCCCACCAGGCCGCGATGGAGATCGGATCCGTAGCGTCGACGACCACCTCGTTCACGCGATAGTCAGGTAACGACTCGGCCTCCCGGACAAAAGCACAGAACTCACCGCCCTCAGGATCGGCCAGCACCGTCCACGATTGCGTGTCATCAATGATCACCGCGCCAAGGTCGGTCAGATCGGAGACGGCCGACACGTCAACGTCGAGGTGGACGCGCTGCTTGACGGTCCGCGGCTCCGGCACCTGGTTGACCCATAGGGTGTGCTCGGGGACATCGTCAACCAGCCTGACGTCGGAGCCGCTCGGCTCGGCTCGAAGGCCGAGCGCCGCGGCCCAGAAAGTCGAGAGCACCTCCGGATTGACGGCATCGATGCAAAGATCCTTGAAGCTGATCGCACTGGCTGCAGCCATATCCCCGACCCTAGCTGACCTGATCATGGACGTCAGGATGTGGCACCGGCTGCAAGGAGTGGCAACCGTCCACGCTGACTCAGAAAAGGCACACCTGTACGGGTTTGCCGTCCACGATTCTTTTGGAGCTGCTCGCGCAATGCCGACGCTCGCAGCTCGCCGGGCGCCGTCGGGCTGTGATAATCGAGGCGTGGCAGCGAGCGCGACCTCGGTCTTCATCTCACGAATCCGGGGCCTGCCAGTCCTCGACAGTGCCGGGGACCAGGTGGGCAAGGTGCGCGACGTTGTGGTGCTGCGTCGCACGGCAGGCCGTGCCCCCCGAGTAAAGGGCCTTGTTGTCGAGCTGTTTGCGCGCCACCGGATCTTCATACCAATGGCCCGCGTGCGGAGCATCGACGGGTTTGCGGTGGTCATTTCCGGGGTGGTCAACACGCGCCGCTTCGAACGCCGCGAATCCGAGATGTTGGTGATCGACGACCTGTTCGACCTCACGGTGGAACGCATCGACCATCCAGGGCCGGCGGTGATATTCGACGTCGCAATGCAACCTGTGCGTTCTCACGACTGGGAGCTCTCGCAGGTGGCGCTACGGGAGGTCGGAAGCCGCCGCCGCTTCGGTAGGCGAGGTCACGTCACCATCGTGGACTGGTCCACGATCACGCTTCTCGGCCTCGAGCGAGGTCAAGGTACCGACCAGCTGCTGGCTCAGATGCAAGACATGAAGGCGGCCGACATCGCGCGGGAACTGCACGAGATGTCGCGCGAGCGCCGAGCCGAGGTAGCTTCCGCACTCGATGATCACAAGTTGGCCGACGCCTTGGAGGAGCTGCCGGAGGACGAACAGGTCCAACTGATCTCCGAGCTCGACACCGAGCGTGCGGCGGACATCTTGGAGGAAATGGATCCGGATGACGCCGCTGACCTGATCGCCGAACTCGCCCCTGAGATGGCTCAAGTGCTACTCGAGCGCATGGAGCCTGAGGAAGCCAAGGACGTTCGGCGGCTGCTCGTCTACGCCGAGTCCACTGCCGGCGGGATGATGACCCCGGAACCCGTGATCCTGCCGCCGGATGCGACTGTCGCCGACGCCCTCGCTCGGATCCGGGAGGCAGAGCTGACGCCTGCGTTGGCCTGCATGGTCTACGTCTGCCGGCCGCCCTTGGAGACTCCGACCGGTCGCTTCGTCGGCGCGGTGCACTTCCAGCGGCTGCTCCGAGAGCCACCCTCCACACTCGTCTCAGCCCTCATCGACACCGAGTTGGAGACCCTGACCGACCAAGCGAACCTGCATGAAGTCAGCCGCTATTTTGCAACCTACAACCTGGTGAACGCTCCTGTCGTTGATGCTGATCATCGCTTGATCGGAGCGATCACGGTGGACGACGTGCTTGATCACATGTTGCCTGAGGACTGGCGAGGCATCGAGCTGGATGCGGTATCGGCGCATCAGCCGCCGGAGGCGGGGGTGATCTCGCATGGCTAGGGCTGTTCGGGAGGCCGAGCGACTGGACATGCCGGGCAGGCGCAAGCGGTCAACAATTCCAACGATCAAGGTGGACCGGGACGCCTTCGGCAAGTTTGCTGAGGGCTTTGCTCGATTCATGGGGACAGCGCGGTTCCTGTTCGGAATGACGGTCGTCATCATTCTCTGGCTGCTCTGGAATCTGCCCGTTGGTCCACCCCGGCCCCGCTTCGACCCATACCCGTTCATTTTCTTGACCCTGGTTTTGTCGCTGCAAGCCTCGTACGCCGCTCCGCTGATCTTGCTCGCTCAGAACCGCCAGGAGGCCCGGGACCGGGTTGCCTTGGAACAAGACCGCGAGCAGGCAGCACAAAGCCGAGCTGACATGGACTTTCTGGCCCGCGAGATTGCCGGCCTGCGCATGTCGGTCGGCGAGCTCGCCACCCGCGACTACCTACGCTCAGAGCTCAGGGCGGACTTGCGCGCCATCCTTGCTGAGCTCGAGTCAGAAGACGTGGCATAGCTGCGAGCGTCGGGAATCGCGCCGCCGTACGGAGCCAGGCTGGCGCACGAGCGCCAGCCGCGGCGAGCGGAGCGGGTAATCAAACACAGCGCGATTTGCCCGAGCAGCTCAAAAAACAAAGCAGCACCCAAAACTCACCTACGCTGGGAGTATGCACGACCCGCAATCCAACGGAGACTCCACAACGTCCACTCTTGAAGATCCCCGGGTGCCGCAGATCCGCGCGGCACTGCACCGAGTCGACGATCCAGAGATTCGCCGGCCGATAACTGATCTCGGCATGGTCGACGGCATCGAGGTGGACGTCACTGGTCGGGTACACGTCCGGATCCTGCTGACCGTGGCTGGGTGCCCGCTCCGTGACACGCTCAACCGCGATGTCACCGCTGCGGTACTCGGGGTGACGGGAGTGTCGGCAGTCGATGTCGAGCTGGGCGTGATGTCCGATGAGCAGCGAGGAGCGTTGCGGGAGCTGCTCAAGGGCGGGCAGGCTGAACGCGAGATTCCGTTCGCCCGGCCGGATTCGCTCACCCAAGTGATCGCGGTCGCCTCGGGGAAAGGTGGCGTCGGAAAGTCGTCTGTCACGGTGAACCTCGCCAAGGCGCTTGCAGCCCGCGGGCGCAGCGTCGGCGTTCTCGATGCCGATATCTACGGACATTCGGTGCCAGCAATGCTCGGCGTGGCCGACTCGCGACCAACCGCGGTTGAGGACATGATCATGCCAGTACCAACCAACGGGCTCAAGGTCATCTCGATCGGTATGCTCAAGCCGCGTCGTGATCAGGTGGTGGCCTGGCGCGGCCCGATCCTGGATCGCGCGCTCACCCAGATGCTGAGCGACGTCTATTGGGGCGACCTAGACTTCCTGCTCCTTGACCTGCCGCCTGGAACGGGCGACGTGGCCATCTCACTCGGCCAGAAGGTGCCCAATGCCGAGGTATTGGTGGTCACGACGCCTCAGGCGGCCGCGGCGGAGGTTGCCGAGCGTGCCGGAACGATGGCATCGATGTTGAACCAGCGCGTGATCGGGGTAGTGGAGAACATGTCGCACCTGGTGACCACTTGTCCTCACTGCGGGAAAGAGCACACGCACTACATTTTCGGGACCGGCGGCGGCGCGGAGGTCGCGCGAGCCCTCAGCACCCGGCTCGGCTATCCCGTGTCGCTACTCGCACAGATTCCGCTTGACCCGCAGCTCCGTGCTTCCGGTGACGCCGGTGTTCCGCTGGTCGAGGTCGGCCCTGACGAGCCCGCCGCACGTGCTCTCAACTCGCTAGCCGAGACGTTCGTCAAACGCGGCCGCGGGCTGCTCGGCAAGCAGCTCGGCATTACGCCCGCTGGGCGCTGACTAGCTGCGAGCGTCGATAAATCGCGCGCCTGCCGTGCTGAGCCAGGCTGGCGCGCCGCTGTCCTGACGAGTGAGCGAGCAGAGGTGCTATTTCTCTGCGAGCGACGACGAAGTCGGCAGATTCGCGATGTTCGCGCCGCCGATCTGGAGGAGGAGATGGCGGAACAACGCTTCTCCGTTCCGCCAGATCCGACGAAGACGGCGGCAACCCAGCGCACATCGCAGCGAGCGGAGCGAGCAATCAAACACAGCGCGCGACTCGCGAGCAGTAGGAACGCTGAGCAAGCAGGTCAGGTCGCTTCAAGATCAAAGGGGGTGACCGCGCGTGCTGGAGTTGCCCCAGCCACGACGTCCTCTGGGCCCCCTGGGCTGCGATCCTTGGTGGAGTTGTTCGTCTCGGGGACGTCCGTGGCCGAGCGGTTGAAGGCCTTACCAAGGTCGGCGACTTCGGACTTCACATCGGCGATGATCGGCTCCACATCGTCGAGCAGGTGCTTCTGCACGAACGTCTTGGGGTTGAGGTCACGAAAATCGACGTTCTCAAATCCAGGTCCAAGCTCCTTGCTCAGCTGCTGCTGGGCAGAGCCAGCCACGGTCCTCAGGTAGCGCAGTACCCGGGCAGCCTTCCTAGCCAGATCTGGCAGTCGCTCAGGGCCGAACAAAATCACCGCGAGGACCAGTAACAGTACGAACTCGGGCGCATTGATGTCCAGCAACAGGGGCGCCATGATCAGCCCTCCCTGCTACCCAGGGTGACTCGGACCTGGCCTGGTGTCGACCCGCGAGTGTAGTCCAAGACCACGACATCGCCGGGCCGTCGGGTGCGAATGATGACGATCAACTCCTCCATGGTGTCGACCGCTTGACCGTCCATCTTGGTGATCAGGTCGCCGACTTTCAGGCCAGCCTTGCCGGCGGGACCTTGGGCGTCGACCGCGCTCAGCTCAACGCCCGATGAGACGTCTTGCACATTGGCACCGATCACGGGGTAGGTCGCCTTGCCGTTCTTGATCAACAAGTCGGCGACCGTGGCCGCCTGGTTGATCGGAATCGCGAAGCCGAGCCCGATATTGCGGCTTGCCGCGAACGTCAGAATCGCTGAGTTGACTCCGATCACGCGCCCTCCCGCATCGACGAGCGGGCCTCCGGAGTTCCCCGGATTTATGGAGGCGTCGGTCTGAATGGCATTGATGTACGCTGTCGGCGAGTCGGCGGCGGCGCCTTCGGAAACCATTACCGGACGATTACGAGCCGAGATAATGCCCTGAGTGACGGTACCGGGCAGCCCGAGCGGCGAACCGACGGCGATCACCGACTCGCCGACTTGGATTTGGTCGGAGTCACCAAGCTCGACAGGCTGCAGCGACGCGACTCCGCTCACCCGGATGACGGCGATGTCGTAGGAAGGGCTGCGTCCTACCAGCACAGCGTTCAACCGCCGACCATCGGAAAAAATGACGCGAATCCTCGACCCTTCAGTCGCGTCGGCGACCACGTGATTATTGGTCACAATGCGGCCGTCCCTGTCGATCAAGAACCCGGATCCAGTTCCTCGACCGGCCTGGATCATCACTGTTGCGGGCAGCACTCGTTTGGCCACCTCCACAGTGTTCGCGCCCGGAGGTGCTGGCGGCACGGGCGTACGCGTCACGCCTGGAAGCGCCGAAGGGCTGGCTGTGGTCACTGCCGGCGCCTCGGACCGCCGGGCGAGTGTGGCACCGCCGTAGCCGGCCGCGCCGCCGATCACCAGAGCAGTGAGGGCAGCAACCGCGATGAGGGAAGCCGAACGGGGACGACGGCGACTCGTCTGCCCCACAGGCACCATCGCCGTGGTCGCTGAAGTCGGCACTCCACCTGGCGGGCCTTCGGCCAGTTCGGGTTGGCCCAGTGGTGGCGGCCAGATCGCGTCGTACGAGGCAAACCCAGGACCCGGCTGGGAGGGGAAGCTTTGCTCGACTGAAGGCGTGGACGGTGGCTCGCCAAAAGGACCGAAGTAGCGAGAGTCAGACGGATCGCCTTCGGCGTGACTCGTCGGACGGTCCTCATCCACCACGTACTAGCCCTTCACATCGGCCAGAATCCTCGCCCATCCAGCATTGATGCGGTCAAGCGTAGTCTGCGCCATCGCCCGATCATGAGGCAGCGACGTGACGGCCTCTGTGAGCAGGTCTGGGCTACCGTCGGTGACGACAGTGAAGACAGTCTCGCCGGATTGCCAGGTCGCAACGCCCGAGGCACCTCGGCGGACGTGGGCTCGCAGCGCGTCGTCCCAGTCGGAACCCTCCGGCACCGCGGTCAACTGGCCTCGTTGCTGGAAGACACTGACGGTGCTGAGGCCGTCACTGTAGACCAGGTGCACCGTGCCCGGATTGCCTACGCGGTCGCTACGTATCCGCACCAGCGACAGGCCAGCCAGATGCCGGAAGCATGACCATCCCGAGGCGTTCAGTTCCGCTGCTGATGAGATCGTGAGCGACGTGCTGGTCCGTGGCACTGCTAACCGGGGCGGCAGATGTTGCAGAATGCTGTGCGCGCGGCTGAGCGTCACTGAGGTGAATCCGAACGACAGGTCGACTGATCCGTTCTCGTCATAGGTCTCTTGCCAGAGCACGAGGCCGGTGGCGTCGTCGATCCACCAGCGAGCCGCCACGGAGCGGCTATCACCCCGCGTGGCCGCGACCACTGTCGCGGTGCGACTGGCGACATTTGATCCGCGCGTCCCACTGAGACGGTAGTTGCGCTCGAGCAGGTCGAGCAGCTCGTCATCGACAACTCGCGATGAGATCAGCGCGGGCGTGAATCCTTTGAGTAGCTGCTGGCCGGTCTGGTTGTTCACCATCACCTGACTGCCTTGGCCCGCACGCGCGTCCACGTCGACTTGCGCGACGATGGCGCCACCGTTCCGGTAGGCCAGGAACGACTGCCGGCCGGAGTAGCTGACCGAATGGGCGGCATCCGCGGCGCGCTGCATCATTGCTTGCGCTTCCGCCGCGGTCAATGTTGTCCCAGTGGCTACCGACGGACCCGCGAGCCGGGGCAACAGGTTGGCGGAGAGGTCCCGTGAGTCGGTCAGTATGACCGCGTTGAGGGCGTCGCTGGCGAGGGGAAACTGTCCAAGACTTGACGTAAATGCCGCTTGAGCCTCCTCAGTCGGGTCGCCAATTGCCGGGAGACTGGGCGCCCCGGCGTACCCGATGACCCCCATCGCGGTCACCGTCGCTCCAAGTGCTATCGCGGTGGCGCCGATCCGCAACCTGACGACGCGGCGGTGGCTTGGCAGGCCGCCGATTCGGGAGGGGTGGGATGGTTGGATTCGCCGGAACGGCCTGATCCACAAAGGTGAGACCGACTGCGAACCTGCAATAGAAGCCAAGCGGAAAGATAGGTCGCTCGGGGTTGGGCCCGGTTCATCCTTGGTCTGGTTCAGGAGATTGCGTACGGCACGCAGGTCCTCGACGTCCAGGCGGCAGTTGGCACAATCGACCAGGTGCTTGAGCAAGCGCTCGCGGTCCGGGTCGTTCAATGCCCCGTCGACGAACGCTGATCGCAGCTCGGCCAGATCAGCGCAGGGCGCTTTTCTCACGCCGACCTCGCTGGCTCCAGACTCCCGAGTTTGGAACTTACACCGTCGGAGCCGTCGCCCGCCTCTACCTCAACACCCAGATAGCGCATCCGCTCCCCGGTCGGCTGGCGGTGCGCCAACGCGGCCCGCAGTTGAGCCCGTCCACGGTGGATTCGGCTCCGGACCGTTCCGATCTTGATGTCAAGAACCTCGCTGATCTCCTCGTAGCTGAGGCCCTCGATATCGCATAGCACGACAGCCGCGCGAAACTCCGGAGGTAAGGCTGAGAGCGCAGCAGCCACATCGTGATCGAGGTCGGCGTCAGCCAGCTGCTCGGACGGACTCGGCCAGGCACTGGGCAAGCGCTCAGCGGACCCTTCACCCAGGCCGTCGAAACGGATCTTCTGCCGACGCCGGGCGCCGTCGAGGAACAGGTTGGTCGTGATGCGGTGAAGCCAGCCCTCGAACGTCCCGGGCTGGAACCTGTGCAGCGAACGGAACACACGGACAAACACGTCCTGTGTGAGGTCTTCGGCGTCATGCGGATTGCCAGTCAGCCGATAGGCCAACCGGTAGACACGAGCTCCGTGGTCCCGTACCAGCTCTTCCCATGTCGGCGGAGTCCACGACTCATCAGATTGCGACGCCGGGCTTGCGGGCGCAGGGGGCTGCCAAGCCTGAGGATCAGGGGCGGGCCACTGCGCCATCGGTTTGACCTCCCTATGGTGTTCGGCACGACCGAGCAGGTACAGCCTGAACGCCTCATTGTTGCGTGTCATCCTGGCAATGCCCTGAATGAACCCTGGCATTTGGCTGTGCGCGACCGTGTCTTGCCTCACAATTTCCCAACGCCGTGAGGTCCGAACGCGTTCCATTACACATTTTCTACGCTCGCAGAGCAAACTCGGACCGGTGCCGGAGTTCTGAACTCCAATGTGACCAGACGCTCAGCCAGTCGAGACCGACTCGCCTGTCTTCAGGCCAGCCGCCGCCATGGCGGAACGCAGACCCTCGACCTCTGCGTGTGTGGCC
Source organism: uncultured Actinomycetota bacterium (assembly GCA_963734005.1). Classification (GTDB taxonomy): domain Bacteria; phylum Actinomycetota; class Actinomycetes; order Propionibacteriales; family Propionibacteriaceae; genus Microlunatus. The sequence continues at coordinate 248,397 of CAVTFS010000014.1, read as the reverse complement.
TCGATAAGTGGAGACCTCAGGCCTCCCACGTCATGGCCGAGCAGCTTAAGTCCTGCCTTGACCAGAATGCATCCTTGGGTTGCGAAGATTCCGGTGTAGATCGGTAACAGCTGCTGATGGAGATGGAGCGCCGTAGCGACGTCACCGGCAAGGTAGGCCTCGATCATCTGACGCGTCCCGACTGCGCTGAAGTGCGTTGAGGTGCCGACCACTCCCACAGCACCAACCGACAGCAGTGGCAGCGTCATGGCATCGTCGCCCGAGTAGTACGCCAGCTCGGTCTGAGCGATGACCCGCGCGGAGGCCGTAAGGTCTCCCTTCGCATCCTTGACGCCAATGATCCGCGGATGTTCGGCCAGTCGCAGCATCGTGTCGGTCGCGATTGCTACAGCGGCACGACCTGGAATGTCGTACACCATCAGCGGCACGTCGGTGGAACCCGCGACCCGCCGGAAGTGCTCCAAGATCCCGGCCTGCGGCGGCTTGGAATAGTAGGGCGTGACGACCAGAAGGCCGTCTGCGCCCAGCTTCGCCGCGGTAGCCGCCAAATCCAGAGTGTGCTCAGTGTTGAAGGTGCCGACGCCTGCAAGGATCGTCGCTCGGCCGCCAACGGCGTCGAGCACTACACGCAGCAAATCGGCCTTCTCGGCATCCGAGGTGGTTGGCGACTCCCCGGTAGTACCGCTGATAACGAGCCCGTCGTTGCCCATCTCGTCGACCAGATAGCTGGCGAGTCCAGCCGCCGCGTCGAGGTCCACAGATCCATCCGCCGCGAATGGAGTCACCATGGCCGTCAGCACCCGGCCAAAAGGTGTGGTCGACATGCCCGCCATCTTAGAGCACCTTGATCACGACCAGCGGATCGCCGTCGTTGACCACATCACCTGCCGAAACCACGATCTCTGAGACCGACCCCGCCACGTCGGCGAGCACCGGAATCTCCATCTTCATCGATTCCAAGATCACCACCGCGTCGTCAGCCGTCACTTTCTGGCCCACCTCGACCTCGACCTTCATGACGGCCGCGACGAGCTCGGCGACGACGGTATGGCTCATGCCGTCATCGTAGGGTTCCGCCAGCGGGCGTTTCGATAGGGTGAGATTCGTGAATCTCTCCGTTGTCAAGACCTCGCTCAAAGCCGCGCCCAAACCGGGATCGTGGGCGTTCGCCGAGGATTTTGTCGATGAGTCGGATCAAGCGGCGGAGGCGCGACAGAAGGCGAGGCAGCTTGGAGTTGCACCGATCGGTCGCGGATCTGCTAGCGCATTGACGTTTCTGGCCAGGGTGGTCCAAGCCAAGGCGGTTGTCGAGGTCGGCACTGGCTCGGGTGTCTCCGGTCTGGCACTGTTCGCAGGAATGCAGCCCGATGGAGTCTTGACCAGCGTAGACATCGAGCCGGAGCATCAGCAGGCTGCTCGTGCCGCTTTTCTTGCCGTCGGCATTCCCACGCAGCGGTTTCGGCTCATCGCGGGGCCCGCGCTCAGCGTGTTGCCCAGGTTGAGTGACGGCGGGTACGACATGGTCTTCATCGACGCAGACAAGGTTGAGTATGCCGAGTACGTCGAGCAAGGTCTGCGGCTGCTCCGGCACGGCGGAGTAATCGCTCTGGACAATGCCTTGTGGCACGACCGAACGGCCGACGGAAGCAACATCGACAAGGAGACTGAGGCGGTCCGCAACGCGCTGACTGCTGTCAGGGACAACGAGGACCTCGTGCCGTCGCTGCTTCCAGTCGGGGACGGGCTGCTCGTCGCTGTCAAGAGATAGTGATGCGATAACGAGTCGCCGGCAGCGTTGGACCGGCTGAGAGGCTAGGCGCTCAGGCTCGGTCGACCTGGCCGGCTCGCAGTCACAGCGCTCGTGGGCACCCACGGTCCACTCCACCAACCGCGGACGCCCAAGTCTTGCAAGGTGACCGATTCCATCCCGGCCTCGGTGAGCCAATCCGCGTATTCCTCGGTGTGACTGATGTCAGCGATGATGATCTTGCCGCCAGGTTCCAGCACCCGAACCGCCTCACTGATCACTTGTCGCCGATCCTCACGAGCCCTGAGGTTGTGAATGGCAAGGCTTGAAACAACAAGATCGAACTGGGCGTCGTGATATGGCAGCGTCGTGATATTGCCGGTGTTGAGCTCCACACGATCCTCCACCCCGCAGGCGCGTGCATTGTGTTTGGTCGCCTCGATGTCATTACCCGACTGGCCCCGGCGACACCACACATCGATGCCCGAGACTCGTCCAGTCGTCAACCGTTTGGCTAGGCTGATCAGGACCGCACCCCGGCCACAGCCAAGATCAACTGCGTACTCGTTTCCATTTAGGCGGGCCTCGTCGAGCAGGTCGGCCCACCAGACGAACTTCCCTTGCAGCGTCGTATACAGATGGCTGAACGCACACAATCCGAAGAACGACGCGAAGATCAACGTCACCAGACCCGCTACGAAACCATGCGTGATCATCAGCACGCACCCCACAACTGTCAGAAGCAGTGCGGCGGCCCCCAGCACCGCCGGAACCGTAGGAGCATCGACCCCGAATGTTCCACCTTCAGGTTTGCCTGCCTCCTGGCCCCCCAATCCTGAGGCAGGAGCACTCATGTCGCCGCTACCGTGACGCCCTTGGCAACAACAGTAATGCCGCCCTCTGAGATGTAGAAGCCGCGGGCTTCATCGGCTTCTACATCGACCCCGACCTTTGCACCCTCCTCGACTGTGACGTGCTTGTCCAAGATCGCCCGGTGTATCACTGCACCACGCCCGATGGTGGTGTGGGACAAGATCACCGAATGATCGACCTGCCCATCCTCATGTACCTTGACGTTGGGCGAGAGCACAGAATTCTCGATGGACCCGCCTGCCACGACGCATCCGGGGCTGACGATGGAGTCCCGGGAGACGCCTTCCATACTGAACTTGGCGCCGGGCATCTGCACCGGATAGGTCCAGATCGGCCAGTCGAGGTTGTAGAGGTTGAACATGGGGTCCACTGAGACGAGGTCCATGTGCGCTTCGTGGTACGCGTCGAGCGTCCCGACATCGCGCCAGTAAGCCTTGTCGCGTTCGGTTGAGCCGGGAACTTCGTTGGCAGTGAAGTCATAAACCTGCCCATCACCACGACTCACGAAGCTCGGGATGATATCGCCGCCCATGTCGTGGCGAGAGTTTTCGTTTTCAGCGTCTGCGATCAGCGCCTCGATCAGCGCGCCGGCGGTAAAGATGTAGTTGCCCATCGAGGCGAACGAGGCTTCAGGATCGTCCAGCAGGCCGGGCGGCTCAGCCGGCTTCTCGAGAAACTCCTTGATCTTGTTGTCGGCTGCGGCGTCGATCACTCCGAATGCGCTGGCTTGACTTCGGGGCACGCGGATGCCGGCCACCGTGCAGCCGAGCCCACCATCGATATGCGCCTCAAGCATCTGATGGACGTCCATCCGATAGATGTTGTCAGCACCGAAAACGACGACGTAGGCCGGCTCCTCGTCGCGGATCAAGTTCATCGACTGGTAGATCGCGTCAGCGCTGCCCTGGTACCACCTTGGTCCGAGTCGCTGCTGCGCCGGCACGGGAGTGACGTAGTTGCCGAGCATGGTCGACATGCGCCACGTCAAGGAGATGTGCTTGTCGAGTGAATGCGACTTGTACTGCGTCAACACCGCGATCTGCCGCATCTCCGCGTTGGCCAAGTTCGACAACACGAAGTCGATCAAGCGATACGTGCCACCGAAGGGAACCGCTGGCTTCGCTCTGTCCATGGTCAATGGCATCAGCCGTTTTCCTTCGCCGCCGGCCAGTACGATCGCCAGAACCCTTGGACGCGCACGCATGAGTTGAACCTAGCCCATACCGGGCATCGGGAGCACCGTTCTGGGTCATGTTGTGGTCAACATTGCGGGCGCTGTGGAACGATGCCAACTATGGCGCTGGCAGACACTGATCGACTGTCCATCTCGTTGCTGACTCGGGAGTACCCGCCCTTCATCTACGGCGGTGCCGGCGTGCATGTCGGCCAGCTGGTGCCGCAGTTGCGCAAGCTCATCGATGTCGACGTGCAATGCATGGGCGAGCCCCGCGAAGGTGCAACCGCGCATCCCGAGAACTACCCGGAAGGTGCCAACCCCGCACTCCGGGTGTTCGGCGCTGATTTGTCGATGGTGGCCGCCATCCCTCAAGTGGATTTGGTTCATTCGCACACCTGGTATGCCAACTTGGCCGGCCACCTTGCCGGCCTATTCCACGACATTCCGCACGTCGTTTCAGCACATTCACTGGAACCGCACCGTCCCTGGAAGGCCGAGCAGCTTGGCGGTGGCTACCGGCTCTCGTCGTGGGCCGAGAAAACAGCCTTCGAGGCGGCGGATGCAGTCATCGCAGTCAGCGCCGGAATGCGCAAAGACACCCTGGACTCCTACACCGACCTCGACCCCGACAAAGTGCACGTCGTCAAGAACGGCATTGACACCCAGGAATTCAAGCCGGATCCGGGCACCGACGTCGTCACCGGGCTAGGTGTTGATCTTGACAAGCCCTCGGTGGTCTTCGTAGGACGGATCACCCGTCAGAAGGGCCTCATTCACCTAGTGCGCGCAGCCGAAGAGTTCGATCCGGACACTCAGGTGGTGTTGCTCGCAGGCGCCCCCGACACGCCTGAAATCGCCCAGCAGATTGGTGATGCCTTCGCCCACCTTCAGTCCACCCGCGGGAATGTCTTGTGGATCGAGGAGATGCTGCCGCGGGCGCAGGTACGCCAGGTGCTCTCACACGCGACGGTGTTCGCCTGCCCTTCGGTGTATGAGCCGTTGGGCATCGTCAACCTCGAGGCTATGGCCTGTGAGATTGCCGTTGTCGCCACGGCCGTGGGCGGTATTCCTGAGGTGGTGGTGGACGGTGTGACCGGCTATCTCGTGCCATACGACCCAATGCAAGCCGACGACCCCGCCGCCGTAGCCGCCTTTGAGGAAGACTTCGCAGCCAAGATCAACTCGCTAACGAGGGATCCCGAAAAGGCTCGGCAGTTCGGGCTGGCGGGACGGCAGCGCTGCATCGAGGAATTCGACTGGTCCAAGATCGCAGCCGAGACCGTTGATGTCTACCGCCGCGCGCTTGAGGGTCACAAGAGCTAGGCAAAACGGTGATACGGCGGCGCAGGGCAGCCACCCGCTACGCCAATCGCACTACCGCCGGACGGGCACTCGCCGAGGTCCTGGTTACCGATGCCGCATTGGGCAAACCAGTCGTGCTGGCGTTGCCACGCGGCGGGCTACCCGTTGCCGCCGAGGTAGCTGCTCGGCTGAACGCTCCGCTCGGGATGATCTTGGTGCGCAAGATTGGTGTGCCAGGACGCAGTGAGCTCGCCATGGGAGCTTTGGCCATGGTCGGTGGAGAGATCGCAGAATTCCGCAACCAGGAGATCATCGACGGACTGCAGATCAGCAGTCAGGCGTTCGAGGTCGCCCGGAACCGCGAGCGGCTTGAGCTGGAGCGACGCGCGAGTCTCTTTCCCTCCGCCGAATTGGATATTGCTGATGCGACGGTCATTCTCGTGGACGATGGCCTGGCGACAGGCTCCACGATGCTGGCGGCAGTCGCCGCCGTCCGAACCCACAGACCGGCAGCGGTCGTGGTGGCAGTTCCAGTCGGAGCTCGCCAGGCCGTGCAGGCACTGCGATCAGTGGCAGACCGCGTCATCTGTCCCTCGACTCCCGAGCCGTTCATCGCGGTCGGGGGCGCGTACGAGGACTTCCGGCAACTAAGTGACGAGGAGGTCCTGACCATCCTCAAGGAGTTCTCCCTGTGAGGTTTCACTGGGTCAGGCCCTGACGCTCGCGACTGACAAGGCGCTACCTACTCGTTGCCGACGTCGGCCTCCACACCGCCTGTGAGCATGAGGAGTTCGGCATATGTCAAGGGAAAGACAGCGTGTGGGATGCCGCCGGCGGCCCACAGCTCGTCGAAGTCAGCGAGCGCACGGTCAACGATGGTGCGGACGGGCCTTGGATGGCCGACCGGCGCGACACCTCCGATCGGCTGGCCGGTGTATTCGCGTACGAATGCCGGCGAGGCGCGACGGAGCTTTACCCCAAGCTGCTCTCCGACCGTGGTCATGTCCACTCGATGGGCGCCACTGGTCATGATCAACAGTGGCGTTCCGGCATCAGTCTCTTTGAGCTGCTCGTGCATGCCGACGCTCGCAACTATGAAAGATTCGAAGATCAGCGAGTTCGCGATGGCTCCCACTGGACATCCCAGCTGTTGTGCGGCGGCCCGTGCCGTGGTGACCGCCTGATCGAGCATGCGGACGCGACCGGGCAGTCCGGCGGCCTGCAGAATCGCGTTCACGGCATCGCAGTTCGGGTGCATCAGCAACATCGCCTTTCACTTGGAGCAAGCAAAAGGACCCAGTCGTGGTGACCAGGCCCTTGTGCCGTCAACTGTCGATCTATCCAACGACCTCTTTCAGTGCGCCCGCGAGCTCGGCCGCCTCGTCGGCGTTGAGTTCCACAACGAGCCGGCCGCCTCCCTCGAGCGGAACCCGCATAACGATCCCACGTCCCTCCTTGGTGACTTCCATAGGGCCGTCACCCGTCCGCGGTTTCATTGCAGCCATCGCGCATCCTCATCCTGTAGTGATCTGGCAACTTGCCGGCTCAATTATTCCGTACCACCTAGTCGGAGGCAGAGTCGGGTCAATTGGCTGGGACGGCTCGAATCACCGGCCTGTAGACCATTGCGAGCCGGCCGGTGCCATGGGCGCGGACCTAGTCCGGCCAGACCGGCGGTGGCGCAAAGCAGCCGCGCACATGATCATCAACCAGGCCGATCGCTTGCATGGTCGCGTACGCCGTGGTCGGTCCGACGAAACGGAAGCCAAGCCTTTTGAGCTCTCGGGCCATTCCGACTGACTCGGGCGAGGTCGCACGCCACTCCCCCGCAGTCGGACGGGGCCGTCCAATCACCCGATAGCTGAGAACCAGCTCGGCAAACCTCGAGCCAAGATCGGCAACCAGCCGTGCGTTGTTGATTGCCGCCATGATCTTGGCGCGGTTTCGGACAATCCCTGGATCGCTCAGCAACCGCTCGATGTCATCCTCGGTAAAGGCGGCCACTAGTGCGGGCTGAAAGTCGGCAAAGGCTCGCTGAAAGTTCTCTCGCTTGCGGAGAATCGTGATCCACGACAGGCCGGACTGGAAGGCCTCCAGCGTCATCCGTTCGTACAGCCCCTGCACAGTGCTGACTGGTTGGCCCCACTCGTTGTCGTGGTAGGCGAGGTACTCAGGGACCGAAAGCGCCCACGGGCAGCGCAAGCGGCCGTCCGGACCGGGCAGAGCTCCAGTGATCATCGTGCTTCAACGATCGCGGCTAGCGTTCGTAGGCTCCTTGCAAAACCGGCGCGCAGGGCCGGCTGTACGAGCCGGACGAGCCACTCAACCAGCCGGCCGCCGGGAACGGAGAAGACCTCGGTGCATGCCACCGTGGTCCTCCCGTCGTGCCCTGTGAGCCGGAAGACACCCTCACCGGTGAAGTAGGGACCAAGATGCATAATCTCCAGCTCTGCAGTATCGCTGGCGGCCGCAGACCAACCGGTAACGATGAAGCGGTCCAACAGCCCAAACGGGATTCGGCCAAGCCAGACGCCGGACAGCGCCTCGGCTCGTACGCCAAGACCGACCTGGCGGTCAGTGGTGACGCGGACTGTCGTCAGCGGAATCCAGCGAGACTGACCGCCCCAGTCGACGAGCACATCCCAAACCGTAGTCACCGGTGCATCGACTTCGGCCGAGACCTCCAGTCGAATGCTCACCTCGGTCGTGTCACTGACCAGACTGACGATCGTCGACTGCGGATGGGGGTAGCTCTGGGGATGCTGGGGTGCCCACTGCTCCCACCGAGTCGTGTGGGGTCGACTGCTCGGCCGCGCGGGCCGATGCCGTCGACTCCTGGAGTCGCTGCCGAACTGTGGCGCCCTCAGCCAACTCGGCAATCAAGGCGTCCCGCTCGGCGATCTCGCCCGCTAGCCGGTCGAGCAGGTCGTCCACCTGGGCCATCGCGTATCCGCGCAGTGTGACCCCGAACCGAACGTTCTTCAGCTCCTCCGCGGTTAGGGCGCCACCGCTAGGCAGATCCTGCCGGTACGTGTCATCGACGGGATCCCTGCTCATCTGTCCCATTCCTCCCGCAGCCGCCATCGCCGCCACGCCCAATGCCGCGACGGCGACGACGGCGATGAACCACTCCATACCGTGAATGCTTTCACGCTGCACTTTCCAGCTGCTCGCGCATCGCGCGCCAATTTCCGACGCTCGCAGCTGCACTTCTCTAGCTGCTCGCGCATCGCGCGCTTTGGATCCGCCGCCGTCGTCGTCGCTCGCAGAGGAAAAGCGCCTCGCTCGTCCTTCTCCGTGCGGCGGGCGCGCGATTTCCGACGCTCGCAGCTGAGTTACTCAGGACGGCGGGGCGGGGTGAGCATCGGTTGGCTCGCCCGTATCAGGGCCACCGCCTCGTCGGCATCGTCGGTGATCGTAAACGTCTCGAGGTCAGTGGCCGAAATGCTGCCCCGCTCGACTGCAACGCTCTTCAACCACTCGACCAACCCGCTCCAGTAGCTGCTGTCGAACAGAACCACGGGGAATGAGGTCACCTTCTTTGTCTGAACGAGCGTCAGCGCCTCGAACAGCTCATCAAGGGTGCCGAAACCACCCGGCAGCACGACGAAGCCCCCGGCGTACTTGACGAACATCGTCTTGCGCGCAAAGAAATAGCGGAAGTTGATGCCGAGGTTGACGTAGGGGTTGAGGCCGGACTCGAACGGCAACTCGATTCTGAGGCCGACCGAAACCCCACCAGCCTCGGCCGCGCCTTTATTTGCGGCCTCCATGATCCCGGGACCGCCGCCGGTGATGACAGCGAGTCCGGCGCGAGCAAGCTGCGCGGCGAGGTACTCAGCAGTGGCGTACATCGGGTGATCACGAGGCGTGCGGGCAGATCCGAAGATGCTGACTGCCGGACCGAGCTCGGCCAATGTCCCGAAGCCGTCAATGAATTCCGACGTGATCCGCAGCACTCGCCAGGGATCGGTGTGCACCCAGTCAGTGGGGCCGCGACTTTCCAGTAGCTGCTGGTCGGTAGTCGAGGGCATTGCAGTTTGCTCCGCGCGTACCACGGGGCCTTGCCAACGCCAGTGTCTGGGTTCCTCCACGAGGCCACCCTCTCACTGGCGAGGCCAGTGGCATGTCTCCTCGCGCATCCGTATCGGCGCCCTGAGACTTAGCTCAGCCAGCGGATGAGGGCATCACGGCAGGCAACGACGTCGTCTGCCGGGCAAAACTCGTCGTCGGCGTGGGCCTTGCTGGGATCGCCCGGACCGAAGTTGACTGCGGGGACACCCATCGCACTGAAGCGCGCGACATCAGTCCAACCCAACTTCGCGCTCGCCTGACCGCCGACCGCGCGGAGGAACTCCGCCGCAGCCGGCTGATCGAGGCCGGGTCGGGCGCCGGCGGCTACGTCGGTGACGTGAATGGGATAGCCGTCAAGGACCTCCCGCACGTACGCCTCGGCCTCGGCCGGGGATTTGTCGGGTGCGAATCGGTAGTTGATCTCGACCACACATCTATCAGGGATCACATTTCCGGCAATTCCGCCACTGATCGTGACTGCGTTCAGCCCTTCCCGGTAGGTCAGCCCATCGACCTCGATCTGCCGTGGTTGATATGAGGCCAAACGCTGCAGCAGACCGCCCGCATCGTGAATAGCGTTGTGGCCCATCCAGGAGCGCGCAGAGTGTGCGGCCAAGCCCTCGCAGCTCCACCTGCAGCTGCATTGACCCCTGGCAGCCGCCCTCGATGCGCGCGCTGGTCGGCTCGCAGAGCACCGCGAAGTCGCCTCTCAGGTAGCCGGGATGCTCCCGCGAAATCCGGTTAAGACCGTTGCGGTACTCCTCGACTTCTTCGTTGTCGTAGAACACCCACGTGACGTCCCGCTGCGGCGTGGCAACCGCGGCGGCAACCGACAACTGGACTGCAATGCCCCCCTTCATGTCGCACGCCCCGCGACCCCAGATGATCTTTCGGCCCGCACTGTCGTGTGTGATCCACGATGGCAGGTTGCCCGCAATCGGCACGGTGTCCAGGTGACCGGCAATCACTACCCGCTCGGATCGATCGAGTTCGGTTCCAGCGAGGACGACGTTTCCGTCCCGGAGCACCTTGAGGTGGCCATATCCGCGCAGTGCCCGCTCCACTCGGTCGGCGATCTCAGCCTCGTGCCCACTCACCGACTCGATGTCGATCAATGCTCGCAGCAGTTCGACGACATCGCCGTCCAGGTCCAGAGGCGCAGACACGAGCCGCACCTTACAGCGTCGGTAGGCTCGGGCCCATGACTGACGCCGCTACTGCTCCCTTGCGTGCCGCCTGGGGCTGGGGTCTCGCATCGATCCATGCCTCGGGTCAGGTGCTGGACACGTACTTCCCGTCGCCTCGGCTTGGCATAGCTGACGACAGTGCAGCTCCGGCAGCGATCATTTCGGCAGTCATCGACGACGAGGCTCGCGAAGTCCGCACCGAGATTGTCCTGGTCGAAATCGATCTCGATGTGCCACCTGCAGGCACCTCCGACGCCTATTTGAGGCTGCACCTCCTCAGCCATCGGTTAGTGAGGCCGCTCGGCCTCAACCTGGACGGCATCTTTGGGTCACTCCCCAACGTCGTATGGACCTCCGCCGGTCCCTGTGCCATCGAGGGATTCGAAGGGGTTCGCACGCGGCTACGCGCTCGTGGCGGACATCTCACCATCTTTGGGGTGGACAAGTTTCCCCGCATGGTCGACTACGTGGTTCCGACAGGGGTTCGCGTCGCCGACGCCGACCGAGTCCGGTTGGGCGCTCACCTCGCCGAGGGTACGACTGTGATGCATGAGGGCTTCGTGAACTTCAATGCCGGCACGCTCGGCGACATCTATGGTGGAGGGGCGAATCTCGGCGGGCGTGGTGGTTGGGCGCGATTCCGATGTGGGCGGTGGGGCGTCGATCATGGGGACTTTGTCCGGCGGTGGCACGGAGGTCATCTCGATTGGCGAGCGTTGCCTTCTCGGCGCCAACGCTGGTATCGGCATCGCACTCGGCGACGATTGCATTGTCGAAGCCGGCCTGTACATCACGTCAGGTACCAAGGTCACGCTCGCGGACGGCGAGGTGGTCAAGGCCCGTACCTTGTCCGGTGAAGATGGGCTGCTGTTCATACGAAATTCGGTAACCGGTGCTGTCGAGATGCGTCCTCGGCAACGTGGCCGAGTTGAGTTGAACGCCGAGCTACACGCGAACTGAGCGCATTTGCCATCCGAAACAGCCCGAACTCTTGGGTGCCTCGCCGTCGCGTTAGCCCTGGTGATTGCGGCCGGCGTCGGAGCCTTCTGGTGGCTCCGTGCCCGAAACCTGACAGAGCCGGTGCCGGGGCAACAACGATGTGTGGCAACCGCCAACAACAGATCCACTGTGGTCGACCTCGAACAGGCCCATTTTGCCTCCATCATTGCGGGGGTGGCGGTACGTCGGGGTCTGCCACCTCGTGCTGCCTCGATCGCCCTTGCCACGGCCTATCAGGAAACCGGTATCCGCAACCTCAACTACGGCGATCGCGACTCGGTTGGCCTCTTCCAGCAACGCCCCTCGCAGGGTTGGGGCAGCAAGCAACAGCTGATGGATCCTTACTATGCGACAGGGAAGTTCTACGACGCTCTCGTCAAGATCAAGGACTGGGAGAGCGCCGACATCAACGAGGTCGCCCAAAAGGTGCAGCTCAGCGCCCATCCAGAGGCCTATCGTGATCATGAGACTGACGCCCGTGTATTGGCCAGCGCGCTGACCGGTCAGTCGTCCGCTGGTTTTAGCTGCCTGGACCGCAGCGGCACGCCAGGAGATGCCAAGGAATTGCGCAGTTCTCTGCAGCAGACGTTTGGCAACATCGATGACTCCGCGGACGGATCAGTGATCACCATTCGTGCCGAGAGCGGCCGGCGGGCATGGGCGTACGCCCACTTTGCCGTGGCCAATGCCAACCTGTACGGCGTAACCACGGTGAAGATCAGAAACCAGTCCTGGCAAACCCAGGACTTCAACCTTCCCGACTGGCAGGAGGTCACTCCCAGGCTCAAGAACGAACGCGTCGAGATCACGGTTCGCTGAGGTGACGCAACCTGCGTAAACCTAGGTTGCGGTCGGTCTGCACAGGTAGCAACCCGTGCAGACCGTCAGAAAGCAAGGTGAACGTAGGTTTCAGCCAGAGGGCGAGTCAAGAATCCGAGCGGCCAGGAGACGTGCAGCGCCCGCCGCGACGCGCTCATCGGTTGCCGTGAGGGCGACGCGTACGTGCCTGGTCGCGGCGACGCCGTAGAAGTCCCCCGGCGCGACCAAGATGCCCATCCGGGCCAGGTAGTCAACCGAAGCGTGGCAGTCCTCATCACGGGTGGCCCACAAGTAAATGGCCCCCTCCGAGTGCTCGATCCGGAAGCCAGCCGCCTGCAGCGCTGGTCGCAGCAGAGTCCGGCGCCTGAGATACCGTGCCCGCTGCAGCTCAACGTGATCATGATCACCGAGCAGGTCGATCATCGCCTCCTGAACCGGGCGAGGTACCAGCATCCCCGCATGCTTGCGAACCGCGAGCAGGTCCGCCACGACGTTTCGATCACCGGCGACGAAGCCAGCGCGGTAGCCGGCCAGATTGGAGCGTTTGGAGAGCGAGTACACCGCGAGCAGGCCGCTGTGGCGACCTCCATTGATCGATGGATGCAGCACCGAGATCGGCTCGGACTCCCAACCGAACTCTCCGTAGCACTCGTCGGAGGCAAGCAGTGATCCACGCTCACGGGTCCAGTTCACCCAAGTCTTGAGCGCGCCGGCACCGAGGATTCGACCAGTCGGATTTGCCGGTGAATTGATCCACACCAGCGCCGGCCGGGCATCACCCAGCTCGTCGGGATCGTCACAGGCGATTGCGCGGCAGCCAGCGATTGTGGCACCCACCAGGTAGGTCGGATAGGCCATGGTCGGATAGATCACAAGATCATCGGGACCGAGCCCGAGCAACGTCGGCAGCCACGCAACCAGTTCTTTCGTACCGATGACCGGCAAGGTGGCATCGGGAGCAAGCTCCTCAGCCTCCCACCGCCGCTGTCAAGTAGGACACAATTGCCTGACGCAAGGCGGCCGTGCCGGCCGTGAACGGGTATCCGGGACTGTCAGCCGAGCGGGACAACGCCCGCATCGCCAGCTCCGGTGTGGGATCGACCGGCGTTCCGACTGACAGATCGACGATCCCGCCTGGATGCGCCTCAGCGGTCGCTTTCGCAGCCGCAATCGTGTCCCAGGGGAAATCGGGAAGCCTCGACGCCAGTGTCGTGTCTAGGTTCCTTTGCGTTTGTCGTTCAGGCATCGCCAAGCCGACAAGGGAGGCATACCGGGTCGTATGCCCACCGCGAAGAACGCCGCGGGGTACGTGCCTGAACGACGCCAAACGTGAAGATGCCTAGGAGACACGGCACTGGTCTGCTGCGTCGCGCCGGAACCCCCGTCAACACGGCCCAGCGGTCACTCGTCGTGCTCTTGCGGGGGCAAGCTTTCGATCAACGGATGATCTTTCTCAATGAGACCGAGCTTGGCAGCGCCGCCCGGGGAACCGAGGTCGGAGAAGAAGTCAACATTGGCGTTGTAGTACTCCTTCCACTCGTCTGGGGTGTCGTCCTCGTAGAAGATCGCCTCTACCGGGCACACCGGCTCGCACGCGCCGCAGTCGACGCATTCGTCAGGGTGGATGTAGAGCATCCGCCTACCCTCATATATGCAGTCGACCGGGCATTCCTCGACGCAGGCACCGTCCTTCAGGTCCACACATGGCTGAGCAATGACGTACGTCACAGAATGTCGCTCCTTGATTTGCTATGTGCGTCGTCGCCCCCGGCGAGCAACGCGATCCTCATTGCCTAGTATCACGCGTCTCGGTAGCAATGATTACTAAGGTCCATCTTCGAAAGGCGGGTCTGGTGGCTGGTCGAAGCGGCGACCCGCTGGCCACGGCGCTCCTTGGCGAGCGGTGGGTGGTGAGATACAGGCTGCCTGACGGTTCAGCGACTGATGTCATTGGCTGGATCGATGTCCTGGATCCAGCCTCGGTACGGCTTGTGACGATCGATGCCGCGCAGGTGATCGAGCGGTCCATGATCATTGCCGCCCGGCGTGCCCCCGCGGCGGCCGGTGGGCCCGATCCTCGGCGGATCTCAGCCCGCGAACTGCAGCAGCACGCACTGCCAGGCTGGTTGGCGTGGCATGCGTCGTTGGGCGAGTGGACCCTCCGAGCAGCAGGTGGCTTTACTCGCCGCGCCAACTCATGCCATGCGGTCGGTGATCCTGGGGTGCCGATCGAGCAGGCTGCTGAGCAGATCATCGGCTTCGCGGTCGCGCACGACATCGCTCCTATGGCGCAAGTGATCGACGGCTCGGCTGAGGAACACGCGTTACGGCGTTTGGGATGGAGGGCATCGACCAGCCGACAGCGGTTCTCGTCAGCCGTCTAGCCGACTTCCTGGCGGATCGGCCGGCCGCGCGTGCGGTGACGATCACCGATGAACTAGAGCCGGAATGGGTGCAGATGTATCAGCAAAGTCGGCCGAACTCCGCCGATCCAGCCATTGTCCGGATGATCTTGGAAGGCAACCGTCCCCGAGCTTTCGCGGCTATTGCCGGCCAGGGGCCGGATGATCACTCCGAGCTCGTCGCTATTGCCCGAGGTCACCAGCACGGCGACTGGCTAGGACTGGCCTCGATCTGGACCCGTCCTGACCATCGCCGGCGCGGCCTTGCGGCGGCGATGACGGTTGCCCTTGGACATTGGGCAGCTCGCCGGGCCGCCCGCTACGCGTACCTGCAGGTGGCGACAGTGAACGAACCTGCCATTGCCGCGTACACCAAGCTGGGCTTCGTCCATCACCACGCTTACCGCTACCTAGCTCCTACCTGCTGACGGCATTCCACCGCTTCGCGGAATTCAACGACTCTTCGGCTTCTCACAGGTGACGCGGTTGGTCGGTGCGTAGCGCCAGAAGAAGTTCTCCCGGCGTGCCACAGAGCCGTCCTGATAGAACAACCGCTGGTAGCGGACATCAAAACCCCGCACTGGGCTCGTCGGCTGGCAATCCTTCGAGTCGTCCTTAATTTCGCGTCCGGTTGTGAAGTTTGATTTGACTGGACGGGTCGCCGCCACCTTGTCGTAGGTCTTGGTCGACCACATCCTCACCGTGATCGATCCGCTGCGGCTCGGTGTGCCCTTGACGATGTAGGCCTGTACGAGAACGCCGTACTTCGTGTCGTTCTGGAACTTGAGGTCGAGGCTGGGCCAGGCGACAGTTGCTTCCCGACCTGGCGGGTAGCGATCGATGAAGAGACCGTGTGGTTTGTGCTCAACGTCCTTGAGCCCGGCGAAGAACATGGCGTTGAACGTGGTTGTCGCACTTTGAGAAACGCC
Source organism: uncultured Actinomycetota bacterium (assembly GCA_963734005.1). Classification (GTDB taxonomy): domain Bacteria; phylum Actinomycetota; class Actinomycetes; order Propionibacteriales; family Propionibacteriaceae; genus Microlunatus. Next base: position 232,888 of record CAVTFS010000014.1, on the reverse strand, counting down.
ACCACCTAGATCCTTGATAAATCTGCCGTCTTTGATGATGAAGCCCTTCGTGAAGCCGTTGGCCTTGGTCCGCTCCCCCATAATCTGGTTCAAGGAGAAGATTTCCCCCGGCTTGAGCACAGTGCCGTTGATCAGAGCCGCCGCCCGGCCGATATTGATGTTGCGGTACGGGAGGTAGGGGAAGTGGGTCGTGAACTGGCCCGTAACCTGCTTGATGCCGAGCTTCCTGGCATCCGCTGTGGAGAAAGTCGCTTTGGCGCCCGTGCGCTGCACGCTTACTGTCCGCTCGGCAGCTGGTTTGATCAACACCGGTTCGACCGCTTTCTTCAGGTCATCGGCCGCGACGGTCGTCCCATTGACCGCGGGAATCACCTTTGGCTTGCCGTTCACCAGTCGTACCGTGGCGTTTCTCGGCTCAACAAACTCCACTCTGTCGATGGCCGGATCAGCGTTCCGCCGCAACTTCTTGCTATCGAGTGCGGGAACAAGATTGCCGTCTCGGGGAAGGAAGGAGATCGAGCCCGCCAGCATTCTCGGGCTGAGTTCGAAGGATCCGGCACCGCTGACATTGACCTTGATGGGGGCGGAGACCGCGGGCTTGGCGAAGTCCGCGACCACTTTGTCGGCCTCATCGTTGGTGATCGCCGGCTGAGTGATATCAGCCGGCAACGCAATAGGCCCCGTGATCTTCAGGAAACTGCTCGTGATCGTCGCCGCCGCAGCGTTTTGCTGAAGCGCCGTTCCTTCTCGGGCCTGCTTCTGCTTGATCTTCGTACCTTTGTATGCCACCGCGGCATCGACAGGTGGATGGTCGAAGGTCTTGGCAGCATTTCCGACTGCTGCCTGAAGTTTGGCCTGGTCGACTACCACCACTGCATCGATGGGTGATCCACCGGTCAGCGTCTTGAAGATGCGCACAGGGTTCAGGCTCTTGCCTCCGCCGGCCGCTTCGACACTCTTGGCATAGTCGACCGCAAGGCCGGCATCGGCCGGCTTGAGCTGGGCGTCCTTTTCTCCGACAGTCAGATGGAGTGGCTCAGCTGCCCTAGCGCCAAGCTCCACGGACAGCTTCTGAATGGCCTCCGATCGGCTGAGGCCGCCGACGGCCACGCCTGAGATCTGCACCTTCTTGGGGACCTTGTCGCCCGCGACGAGGTAACCAGCCACGTAGAGGATTCCCAGTAGAACCAGTACGCCGCCGGCAACCGCGGCGACCAGCAGCCACTTGATCCGTCCGCCAGGCAGCCCGCCTGCGGACTGCTTATCTGCCGGACCAGCAGATTCCTCGATGACCGCGTCATCGGGCTCAACGTCCCATCTTGGCGTTTGGGTGGTCACGAACAGCTACCTCGGATCGGATGGCACTAACTGTGTCGGCGTACGCGCATCGCGCTCACCCACGATGTCGTCGTCCCGGTCGCGTTATCCCGTCGCTCCTCCCCTTACGACGCTCGCGCCCGCCTTTTTGGGGCGTTCACGCGATTCGTTGCCGCTCACGCCCTAGGAATACGCCCCCCGATAGTACGTCAATGGAGGCGGTGCGTCAGGGTCGTCGTCAGATGGCAGACCGCTGGCCCGGACGAGCTGGCCGACCACAATGGTGTGATCACCACCGTCGTGCATGCCATAGGTCGTGCATTCGAGCCAAGCGAGAGCGCCGTCGATGAGTGGGGTCCCGCTGAGAGGGCTGGGGGTATGCGGAACACGGTCAAATTGGCTGAGCAGGTCGCGTCCGCGATTTGAGAAATGCCTGGCGAGTCCCTCCTGGTCAACGGTCAGCAGCGACAGGCACCAGTGCTTGGCCTTGGTGATCGCGGCATGGAAACGGCTTGATTTGCTGACGCAGACCAGAACCAAAGGTGGCTCCAGGGAGACAGAGCACACCGCCGTCGCCGTCATCGCGTGCTTGATGCCGCGATGTAGCGCCGTCGCAATGGCGACACCCGAGGCGAAGTGGCCCATCACGTGGCGCAACGCATCGGACGAGCCGCGTACGCCGAAGGTCAGGTCCGATGCTCTCGCCGCGTTCGAGGACGCCTCCGGAAAGCTCGCGCTCGTCACGAGCACGAACTCAGCCCGGCGAACAGGTCGTCGGCCCAACCCTCGCCCTCTGGAAGGGGGACGCCGGCCGCGAGGCGGTAGTGCTCGCGAGCCCAACGCGCCTCGCCGAGCACGTCGGCGCCAGCGAAGAATGGGCCGTCCGGCGTGATCTGGGTGGCGTAGGCCCGCATGGCGGCAATCTTCTGTGCTACCCAGGGCAACCCGTCAATCTGGACCGCAATGTCTGCGTCGTCAGAGATCAGCGGCGCCAGCGGACCGTCGGGATCGAAACCCTTGAAGGTCTCGGTGTCACCCGCCTCCCTGAGCGCTTCCATGCCGGCAATCATCTGGCTTTTGCTCATCGTCGACCAAAACACTCGAGCCACAGTCCAGGGCTCTCCGAGGTCACGGCGGTAGGACGCTACCCCGGCCAACTGGGTGGCGTACGTGGCAACCCGATGAGCCTGGACGTGATCAGGGTGACCGTAGCCGCCGACTTCGTTATAGCTGATAAGGACCTGTGGGCGCCGGTCGCGGATCACTGGCACCAACTCGTTTGCAGCCTCCAGTAGGTCTGCAGTCCAAAAGATGGCTTCGCGGAGCACATCGCGGGCGGTGGCGCGACCATCCGCGGCGTACGCCATGCCGGAATCCCGGTAGCGGAAGTCACCGCCCAGTCGGATGAAGTCGGTGACGCCGAGGATCTCCATGGCCAGTTTCAGTTCGCCAAGCCGGTGCGCGCCGAGGTCGTCATTCTGGTCGGGGGCCAGATGCGCGAGATCGTCGACCAGTACCTCGCCCTCCTCGCCCAGCGTGCAGGTCACCAGACAAACAGCCGCGCCCTCGGACACGTACTTGGCCATCGTCACCCCGTTGCCGATCGTCTCGTCATCGGGATGGGCGTGGACCAACATGAGCCGCCGGGCGGGCTCCGACGTCGCATCAGAAGTCACGGCCCCACCCTATGTCGCATGGCACGGCCGCCTCGTGGATGACCAGGGAGACCTCTTCGGCGTCGGTCAAGATCAGAGGATTATCCGAGGCTCAGCGAAGTGACAAGCGGAAAGGTGTGCGGACTCGCCGTCGGGACGCTCGATGAGCGGTGGCTCGTCGATGCTGCAGATCTCCTGCGCCTTCCAGCAACGGGTATGGAACCGGCATGCGACCGGGGGATTAGCCGGGCTCGGCACGTCGCCGGTCAGCACGATCTGCTCCCGCATCTTGCGCATCGTGGGATCGGGCAACGGCACGGCCGACAGCAGAGCTTGCGTGTACGGGTGGGTCGGCCGGGAGTAGATCTGATCCTCGTCTCCGAGCTCCACAAGCTTGCCCAGGTACATCACCCCGACCCGATCCGAGATGTGCCGGACCACCGACAAGTCGTGGGCGATGAAGACGTACGCCAGGCCCAGCTCGTTCTGCAGCTTCTCGAGCAGATTTACTACCTGTGCCTGAACAGAGACGTCAAGCGCCGAAACCGGCTCGTCGCAGACGATGACCTTCGGGTTGAGCGCCACACCGCGGGCAATGCCGATCCGCTGGCGCTGCCCGCCGGAGAACTGATGGGGGTAGCGGTTGATGTGCTCGGGGTTGAGACCGACCAGATCGAGCAGTTCCTCTACCCTCCGGCGGCGGCCGCCCTTCGGCACCACCTCACGATGGATCTCAAACGGCTCGCCGACGATGTCTCCGACCGTCATGCGCGGGTTGAGCGAAGTGTAGGGATCCTGAAAGACGATCTGGATATCCCGCCGGAGCCGGCGCATATCCCCGCCCTTCTGGGAGTAGACGTCCACCCCGTCGAACGTGAGCTTGCCGGCGGTCGGCTCCTCTAGCCGCATCAGCATCCGACCGAGAGTCGACTTTCCGCAGCCGGATTCTCCAACGATGCCGAGTGTCTCGCCCTTGTAGAGCTCGAAGGAGACCCCATCGACTGCCTTGACCTGCCCGACCGTACGCCGCAGCACGCCGGCCTTAATCGGGTAGTACTTGACGAGGTTCTCGGCCTTGAGCACCACCTCGCGGCTCATTGAGGCTCATCTCCTCGCTCAACATCTTGCTCGTGATCAAGCCCTCGAGCGGCGACCGGATACTCCAGTCCGAGCTCCAGATGCGCCTCCACTTCCTCCGTGGTCTGGGTGACCTCAAGCTTTTGGCTGTGAGTCAGCAACAGCTCGGAGAAGTGGCAAGCGGCAAGCCTGTGCCGAGCAACCTCCCTCAGCGGCGGCGGTGGGTCCGCCCGGCAGATGTCGTGGGCGTAATGGCAGCGCGGATTGAACGGGCATCCAGGCGGGATGTTCATTAGGTTGGGCGGCAGGCCGCCAATCGCGGAGAGTGTGTCGCCCTTCTGATCAAGTCGAGGGATCGAGTCGAGAAGGCCCTTGGTGTAGGGATGGGCAGGCTGCGCGTACAGTTCAAAGGCGTCAGCCTGCTCAACAATGCGGCCGGCGTACATGACAGCGATCCGATCCGCCACGTCGGCCACTACGCCGAGGTCGTGAGTGATCAGGATGAGGCCCATCTTGCGCTCCTCCTGCAGGTCCTTCAGAAGCTGCATGATCTGGGCTTGCACGGTCACGTCCAGTGCGGTGGTCGGCTCGTCGGCAATCAGCACGGCTGGATCAAGAGCAATCGCCATGGCGATCATGATGCGCTGCCGCATACCGCCGGAGAACTGATGCGGATAGGCCTTCACACGCTGGGCAGCCCCCGGGATCTGCACCCGTTGCATGAGCCGTATGGCCTGTGCTTGCGCGTCAGATTTGTTCATGCCGCGGTGCTTGCGGAACATCTCGGCTATCTGCCAACCCACGGAAAAGACGGGGTTGAGTGCGGACAGCGCGTCCTGGAAGACCATCGAGATCTCCGGGCCGCGGATCCGGCGCCTCTGTTCGTCGCTCATGGCGAGGATATTCTGCCCGCAATAGCGCACTTCGCCGCCGGTAACGAACCCGGGCGGGGAGTCCAGGATTCCCATGATGGCCTGCGCGGTCACCGACTTGCCTGATCCCGACTCACCGAGAATGGCCAGCGTCTCGCCCTCGTGAAGCTCGAACGAGACGCCATTAATGGCTTTGGCTACCCCGTCACGCGTGCGGAACTCAACCTGCAGGCGGTCGACCTCTAGCAGCAGGCCATCGACCGGCTGCCACGCCCCCTGAGTATCGAGGATCTCGACGTCGGCCTTCGCATCGGATCCGACTGATAGCGTCATGGCAGGCCTCCTCAGCGCAGTCTCGGATCGATGGCGTCCCGGACGACGTCGCCCAGCATGATGAAGGACAGCACCGTCAGGGAGAGGAACAGGCTGGGGAACAGCAACATGTGCGGGGCAACCCGGATCAGTCCGAGCCCAGAGGCGTCGGAGATCATGTTGCCCCAGGAGATCACTGGCGGCTGCAGACCGACACCAAGGTAGGACAGCGAGGCCTCGGCGGCGATGAAGACGCCGAGGTTGATTGTGGAGACAACGATCACCGAAGCGAGTGAGTTCGGGAGGATATGGGAGGTGATAATCCGCATTGGCGAGGCACCTAGTGCTCGCGCGGCTTGGACATAGTCGTTCGGCTTGACCTGCAGCACGCTCGAGCGCATCAGCCGTGTGATGGTTGGCCAGGCAAGAATGGCGATGACCAGGGCAACCTTGCCGACTGCAATCGAGAAAGGAGTATCGAGGTCATTGGGGAAGGTGTACAGGAACAAGATTCCACCGAGCAGGAGCGGGATCGCCAGGAAGATCTCCGCAAATCGTCCGATCACCGAGTCGAGCCAACCGCCGCGATAGCCGGCAATGATCCCGACCACCGACCCGAAGATCAGGCTGAACGCCGTAGCCAGAATGCCGACGCTGAGCGAGGCTCGGGCGCCGTAGACAGTTCGCGCGTACACGTCGTACCCCTGCTGGTCATAGCCGAACACGGCCTCCGGTGATGGTTTTTGACGCGCCTTCGACAAGTCAGCGAAAGCGGGGTCCTTGCTGGTGAACAGCTGCGGGAAGATCGCCATCACCAGAAAGATCACGATCAAAGCCAAAGAGATCCAAAACATTGGACGGCGGCGGAGATCGCGCCACGCGTTCGCGCCCAGTGAGCGGCTACCTGTCTCCAATGCCTTCTCGGATATCACTTGTTCAGGCCCGCTGGCTGCATCGACCTGCAGCGGAACAATGGGCTCGCTCGAGAGATCGGCGGGCTCGCCTCTGAGGTCAGTCATTGGAGATCCTTGGATCCAGAACGCCGTACAGAATGTCGACGACGAGGTTGGCCAGCAGGAAGATCAGCACCAGGATGGTGATCGTCCCGACCACGGCCACGCCATCTTTTTGATGGATACTTCGATACAGGAAATTGCCGACACCGTTGATGTTGAAAATTCGCTCTGTGATGATGGCGCCGCCCATCAGCGCGCCGAGGTCGATGCCGATGTAGGTGATCACCGGGATCAGCGAGTTCCGTAACGTGTGAACGCCAACGGTGCGCGCGTTGCTGAGACCCTTGGCCTTCGCCGTGCGGACGTAGTCGGCTCGCAGGTTCTCCACCAGGTTGGTACGCATCAACCTGGCCACGTACGCCAGCGAGAGCGACGCCAAGACGAACGCCGGCAAGATCAACTCGTAGGTGGTCCCTTTGATCGCGGTTACCGGGAACCAGCCCAGCCGCACCCCGAAGATGAGCTGGGCCAAGCTGCCGATCACGAAGACGGGTATGGAGATGACGAGCAGCGTGCTGACAGTGACCAAGCTGTCAGCGAACCTTCCTCGCCGAATCCCGGCGAGTATCCCCGCGGAGATTCCGATCACAATCTCCACGATGATCGCCATCACAGCCAGCTTGATTGTGGTCGGGAAGCGAATGGCCAGTTCGTGGGCGACAGAGTTTCCATAGAACGTCTTGCCCAGGTCACCATGAAGCACATTGCCCATATAGAGGAGGTACTGGACCACCAGGGGCTTGTCGAGGTTGTACTCCTTGTTGAAGGCGGCCACGTAGCTTGGCGGGCAGGGCCGCTCGCCGCACCGCCCTTGAGCGGGATCGCCAGGCAAGGCGAACACCATGACAAAGATCAGGAATGTTGCCCCGATGATGACCGGGATCATCTGCAGCAGGCGCCGCACGATGTACTTGCCCATGCGCCACTCCTCTCGCAGATCCGAGGACGGCGCACCGTCTCGGATCGGCCGAAACCGGCCCCGATCGGCCGAGCTCTCAGCAGCTAGTGCTCAACATAGTTCGGCCCGCCGGTCAGTGACTAGCGGGCCGAACCTTCATCTGTCCATCGAACTTTCTTACTTCACCTTGATGGAGTCCAGGTCGATCCATCCGAACGGAGTGATCTTGACGTCGCTCACACGATCCGAGTAGCCGACGGTCACCGCGTAGCTCCACATCGGCATCGACGGGAAGTCGGCAGCAATGATGGCCTCGGCCTCCTGGTACAGCTTGTTGGCCTCGTCGAGAGTTGGCGCCGCGGCGGCCTCCTTCAGCTTGGCGTCGAACTTCGGGTTGCTGTATCCGCTGTCGTTCGCCCCTGCCCCGGTCTGGTAGATCGGCGCAAGGAAGTTCTCGATCGACGGGTAGTCCATCTGCCAGCCCGCCCGGAAGAGGCCCTTGAGCTCTTTCTTCACCAGCTGGTTGCGCAGGGTGGCGAAGTCCGGGGTCACCTTGGTGATGCACTCCAGACCCAGGGTGTTCTTGATCGAGTTGCAGGCAGCGTCAGCCCACGGCTTGTGACCGCCGTCACCGTTCACCGCCAGAGTCAGGGTGCCCGGGTAGCCGCCGGACTTCTCGTAAAGCTCCTTGGCTTTGGTCGGGTTGAACGTGCACCACTCACCGCAAGCGCCTGCCTTAAAGCCGTCCACCACCGGGGACACCCAGCCGTCCAGCGGCGGGCGAGTGCCATTGAAGATCTGTTTGTTGATCAGATCCCGGTCGATAGCCATCGAGATGGCGTGGCGGAGATCGAGGTTTTTCAGGTTGTCATCGATCGGACTGAAGTCGGTGGACGCGATGATGCCGGACTCTCGCTGGGCGTTGCGACCCTCGAGCTCGGACTTGTACAGATCGTCGGTGAGCCGGTCGCTCGGAATCAGGTCGGTGAAGTCGAGATTGTTGGCCACGACATCGTTGTAAGCGGCCCCCTCGTCGTTGTAGAACCGGAAGGTCACCTTGTCCACGTTCGGTTTGTATTGCCCCGAGTAGTCCGCGAACTTGGAAACCACCACCTCGGTGTCTGTCTTGCTGTCCAGCTTGAACGGTCCGGCCCCGATCGGCTTCTCGCCGTACGCCTTCGGATCGGAGAAGAACGAGTCCGGATATGGTGCAAAGCCGAGGTAGCCCAGACGGACCGGCAGGTTAGACACCTTGGAGCTCGTCTTGATGGTGAACGTGTGATCGTTTACCACCTTGAGCCCGCTCATCTCCTTAGCCTTCGCCGGCTTGCCTTCGCAATCGGGATTGCCCTTGGCGTCTGTCCCGCACTGCAGATCATCGAACCCCTGGATCGGCGCGAAAAAGTACGAGTTGAGGTAGCCATTCGCGCCTTGGGCGTTCCAGTTCCAGGCATCCACGAAGTTCTTGGCCTTGACCTCAGTGCCGTCATGGAACTTGTAGCCCGGCTTGAGCTTGACGGTGAAGTTCTGGTTGTCCTTGGTCTCGATCGACTGGGCGATATCCAGCTCCGGGGCAGCTGTGTCTGTGTTGAAGTGCACAAGCTTGGCCGTGATGGCGTCCAGTATGTTGTTGCCGTTCTGCTCCTGTGAGTTCCCGGGAATCAGCGGGTTCTGCGGGGTACCGCTCCGAACCGAGATCTCCCCGCCGGCCTGGCCAGCGGGCTGACTGGCCCCCGGCTCTGACGCCGTACCGCCCCCGCCACACGCTGTCGCAACCAGAGCGATCGACGTGACAGCCGCAAGCGCCATCCCGCGAGTTCGTCCACGCATCCCGATGTCCTCCTCCTATGTGCGCCACAGTGGGCGGGTCAATCCGCTGACGTGGGGAAATGTAAAAGCTCCCCACGGAACGAAGCAGTTCTAGGCCACCAAACTAATACCCACAAGACTTCTCGCCTAGCACCGGACTACACGCAACATGATTGTGATCAGGGCGCGACCGCACTGTGAGGTGCCCACCCAAGTTCGCGTCACGGCTAGTCTTGTCGCGGCGGCCAGGGTCATTACAACTCACAAGATGAAGCGCGAGATGATGATCATCGGCAGACGCTGTGAACCTTCCAGATCCTCCTGATCCAGGACGAGGACAGAGTCGCTGATATGGACGACGAAGGGGTACCGATGACCATAGAGAGCATGATCACCGAACAAAACCCGACTCCGCCCGTCGGTCAGGGCAACGCTGCGGAGCACCTCTGGATGCACTTCACCCGGATGTCGAGCTTTGCCAATAAGCCGGTTCCGACAATTGAACGCGGCGAGGGTGCATACATCTGGGACACGAATGGCCGGAAATATTTGGATGCCCTTTCTGGCCTGTTCGTCGTGCAGGCCGGGCACGGACGCGTGGAGCTAGTCGACGCCATGGCCGCCCAGGCGCGCAAATTGGCCTTCTTTCCCATCTGGTCCTTTGCACATCCGACCGCAATCGAATTGGCTGATCGGCTCGCGGCAGAGGCACCCGGCGACCTGAACAAGGTGTTCTTCTCTTGCGGTGGCGGCGAATCAGTCGAAACAGCTTGGAAGGTGATCAAGCAGTACTTCAAGCTCATCGGAAAGCCGTCCAAGACCAAGGTGATCTCTCGCGCCGTCGCGTACCACGGCACGCCACACGGTGCGCTGTCGATCACCGGGGTTCCCGGTTTCAGGCTGCCCTTCGAGCCACTGGTACCTGGCAACGCTCGGGTGCCAAACACCAACTTCTACCGCGCGCCAGACGAGGTGGGCGGCGACGAGAAGCAGTTCGCGCTGTGGGCAGCCAATAGGGTCGAGGAGGCGATCCTCCACGAGGGGCCCGACAGCGTTGCGGCTGTCTTTGTTGAGCCGGTACAGAACGCTGGTGGCTGCATTCCGGCCCCACCGGGTTACTTCGAACGGCTGCGGCAGATCTGTGATACCTACGACGTGCTGCTGGTCTCCGACGAGGTGATCTGCGCGTACGGGCGGCTAGGCACGATGTTCGGCGCGCAGAAGTACGGCTATCAGCCCGACATCATCACCAGCGCCAAAGGGCTCACGTCGGGCTACTCGCCGCTGGGAGCCGCGATCATCTCCGACGCCATCTTCGAACCGTTTGCTCAAGGCAACACCACGTTCCCACACGGCTACACATTTGGCGGGCACCCGGTGTCCTGCGCGGTTGCGCTGGCTAACCTTGATCTTTTTGAACGCGAGGACCTGCTTGGCAACGTACTTCGCCAAGAGAATGCTTTCCGGCAGACACTGGAACGGCTTTACGATCTGCCGATCGTTGGTGACGTGCGCGGGGACGGGTACTTCTATGCCGTCGAGCTGGTGAAGGACAAGGCGACCAAGCAGTCGTTGGATGCGGCTGAGGTCGAACGGGTGTTGCGCGGCTACATCGCAGGCGCGACGTTTGAGAACGGTCTCTATTGCCGCATCGATGATCGCGGCGATCCCGTTGTCCAGGTCGCTCCGCCACTGATCTGTGGTCAGGCGGAGTTCGACGAGATGGAGCAAATTCTGCGCCACGTACTTAGCGAGGCCTGGACCAAGATCTGAGAGCTCGCAACTGGTGCCCTTCGACGGGCTCAGAGCACATAACTGTTATGTCGGAGCGAATCGGAACTCGACAACATCGCCGTCGGCCATCAGGTAATCCTTTCCTTCGAGCCGTACCTTGCCTCGGGCGCGGGCGTTCTGCATCGATCCTGCCGCCACAAGATCATCGAACGAGACGATCTCGGCCCTGATAAAGCCCTTCTGGAAATCGGTATGAATAACGCCTGCGGCCTCTGGAGCCGTAGCACCCTTGCGAATGGTCCAGGCTCGGGACTCTTTCGGACCCGCGGTCAGGAAGGTCTGCAGACCGAGCGTGTCGAAGCCGACGCGGGCCAAGACATCCAAGCCCGGTTCTGCAATGCCCATCTCGGCAAGGAATTCCCGCGTCTCTTCGGGCTCCATCTCGACCAACTCGGACTCGATCTTGGCATCGAGAAAGATCGCTTCGGCCGGCGCGACCAGGGCGCGGAGGCGCTGCTTGAGCGGTTCATTGGCCAGCTCGTCGGAATCGCAATTGAAGACATAGAGGAACGGCTTTGCCGTGAGCAGGAAAAGATCACGTAGCGGTCCGCGGTCTAGGCCGGCAGCGAAGATCGTACGTCCGGCGTCAAGCACCTCCTGAGCCTGCTTGACGGCCGCAAGCGCTGCGAGCTTGTCTTTGTTGATCTTGGCTTCCTTCTCCAGCCGCGGCAGCACCTTCTCCACCGTCTGCAGGTCGGCCAAGATCAGCTCGGTCTCGATGGTCTCGATGTCGCTGGCCGGATTGACGGCGCCATCGACGTGAGTCACATCCGGATCGTCGAACACTCGTGTCACTTGGCAGATCGCATCCGCCTCACGTATGTGAGACAGAAAAGCGTTACCCATTCCCTCGCCTTTGCTGGCACCCCGAACGATTCCGGCTATGTCGACAAAGCTCACGGTCGCTGGCACCGTGCGAGCGGAATGGAGGAGCTCCGCTAGGACTGCCAGCCGCGGGTCGGGCACCCCCACCACTCCGATGTTGGGATCGATCGTGGCAAACGGGTAGCTGGCAGCCAGTACGACCTGACGAGTCAGGGCGTTGAATAGCGTTGACTTGCCTGCGTTTGGAAGCCCGACGATGCCGATCGTGAGTGCCACGGGCGACAAGCCTAAGACGTGTTCAGATGTCAGCCGCGAGAAAGGCTTCCATCGCGCGAGTCAGGGCGAGCGGGTCATCGGTGCCGAGCAGTTCACGGGCCGAGTGCATCGAGAGCGTAGGTATGCCTACGTCGATCGTGGCAATGCCGAGCCTGGTGGCTGTCAGCGGACCAATCGTCGAGCCGCACGGCATCGCATTGTTGGAAACGAACTCCTGCGTCGGAATGGCGGTCTTGCGGCAGATGCGCCGCCACAGCGCCGCACCGCGACCGTCGGTGGCGTAGCGCTGGTTCGCGTTGATCTTGAGCAGCGGACCCGAATTGAGCAGAGGCTGGTTGGCGGGATCATGCCGGCCGGGATAGTTGGGATGAATGGCGTGACCGGTGTCGGCTGATAGACAGAACGACTCCGCGAGAGATCGATGCCGCTGGTCGAGCGTTGCGCCCAGGCCGGCGGAGATCCGGGCCAAGATATCGGCGAGCAACGGACCAGCGGCGCCGCTGCGAGAGGCACTTCCCAACTCCTCATGATCAAAAGCCGCGATCATCTGGATGACATCGCTTTCGGCAGAGTTGATCACGGCCGCGATGCTCGCATGCATGCTGCTCAGGTTGTCCAGTCGGGCAGAGGCCAAGAACTCCTGATGAGGTCCGAAGACCGCAGGGCGTGCGGTGTCGTACACCCTTAGGTCGTAGCCATCAATGTCGCCGGCTGAGCAGCCAGCAGCATTCGCCACGTGATCAAGAACATGAATACCCGGATGGCCAACACTCCAGACCGGTGCAGTGTGCAGCTGCTTGTCGAGCTTGAGGCCCTCGTCGTTCACACTGCGATCAAGATGGATGGCCAGTTGGGGTATCCGCATGATCGCCTCTGTACGCACCAGCTGGGTGCCCCCGTCGCTAAGCACCAGCCGACCCGCCAGTCCGAGCTCGCGGTCCAGCCAGGAGTTGAGCAACGGGGCGCCGTAGATCTCTATTCCGACCTGCTGCCAGCCAGATCCGGCCAAGTCGGGCCGTGGCTTAAGCGTGAAGCCAGTGGCATCAGTGTGCGAGCCGAGGATCCGGACCGGCATGAATGGTCGTGAGCTCTCGGGGATCCGCCACGCGATCAGCGCACCGTCGCGTAGCACGTAATGGCCGCCTGGTTCAGAGTTCCACTCGTCCGTCTCCTCCTGAGCGGCAAAGCCCACTGCGGCCAGCCGGCGGGCACCTTCCGCGGCCGCGTGGTGCGAGGAGGGCGACGCTTCCACAAAGGCGGCCAAGTCGGCAACATGATCAAGCTCGGAAGACATGGTTCCAACCTAAGTGACAACCGCTGACACGCCGATCTGCGTGCGGATGCGGTGGTTCGCGGAGCCGCCTCCGACGTTTTGTCCTCCCGCCCCGGCAAGATCTCATTCATGGATGGTGTCACGGTCACTGCGCTGATCTGTGGCCTGGTGGTGGGACTCCCGCTCGGGAGCATCGCCGGCTGGGCGATCGCGCGTGCCCGACAGCAGTCCGACACGGCACACACTCAGATGTTGATCGCGCAATCACATAGCGACGCGGCAACGGCACGCGCGGAAGCCGCGCAGGTGCGAGCAGAAGCAGCCCGGGCCCGCACTGATGTGGCGGAGGCCCGCAGTGAAGTGGCGGCCGCGCAAGCCAAGGCCGCGGAGGTCTCGGCCGATGTCGCCAGGGCAATCGCACAGCGCGACGCCGCACTCGACCGAGCCAGGGAGATTGCCGTCGACCGGGAGTCGATGATCAACCAGTTCCGGGTGCTGTCGACCGAGACGCTTGACCGCCAGGGACAGACTGCCGATGCCCAGGCAGAGGTTCGGCTCAAGGCAACTGAACAGCTGATGACCCCGGTTCGCGAAAGCCTCGATAAGTTCAATGCCCGGCTTACCGAGGTTGAGAAAGAGCGCGTCGCCATGTCAGCAGAGCTGCGCGCTCAGGTCCGCCATGTCCAGCAGACCGGCGAAACCCTACGCCGTGAGACCGCTGCCTTGGTGACCGCCTTGCGCAAGCCCCAGATCCGCGGCTCGTGGGGAGAGACACAACTCAAGCGAGTGGCCGAGCTGGCGGGCATGATCGAACGCTGCGATTTCGATCTGCAGTTCACCACCAGGGCCGATGATCGCCTATTGCGACCAGACATGCGCGTCAACCTGTCCGGCGGAAAGCACCTTTTCGTGGATGCCAAGGTCCCGCTCAACGCTTTCCTGGAAGCCGCCGAGACCGAGGACCCGCAGGTCAAGGCAGAGGCGTTGTCGCGCTACGCACGGAACGTCCGGACACATATCGATCAGCTCTCCTCCAAGCAATACTGGAAGGCCGCGGAGACGCCGGAGTTCGTCGTGCTCTTCCTGCCGAACGAGATGTTCTTCGCCACCGCTCTTGATCAAATTCCAGGCCTCTACGACTACGCGGCGGCGCGCGACGTCGTCTTGGCCACACCGACGACCTTGATCGGAATGCTGCGCGCAGTGGCGTACGGCTGGAGGGAGGCGGCTCTGGCCGAGAGTGCGGCCGAAGTGTTCAGACTCGGTCGCGAGCTACACGAGAAGCTCGGGCTGCTGGGGAACCGCTTCGACAAACTAGGTCGGGCGCTGCGTAGTTCGGTGAACGCCTACAACGAGACCATCGCCACCGTGGAAGGCACTGTACTGGTCCGCGCACGTAAGTTCCGCGACCTCAAAGTCAGCGAGAAAGAGCTGCCGGGACCGACCCAGATCGACGACACCGTACGCCAGATCCAGGCCACTGAACTGGTCGATGACGCGGTCCAGGTTGAGCCCATGGTTGGCCGCGGTAGCCGACGCCGCTCTGCCGCCATGCCAGAGGCAGCTGAGCTGTACAGAGCTGACCCGGATCTGTCTGAGCTGATCGAGGAGAGTTCGTCTCCTGAGCCTGATCAAACGGCCCAGTCGTCCTGACCTAATCATTAGCTGCGAGCGTCGGGAAATCGCGCGCCGGCGTGCTGAGGAGGAGCGAGCGGAGGCGTTCTTCCTCTGCGAGCGACGACGAAGTAGGCGGACTCCCCGCGCGATTGCGCGAGCAGCTCAATCAAAATTGGCGCCCTTGCGGAGATCCTTACGCAGCTCTGGCGGCAGCGCGAAGACCAATGATTCCTCCGTCAGCCGTTCCTCGCGGGCGACGGGGAAGCCCTGATTGACCAGGTAATCCAACACGCCCTGTACGAGATCGTCCGGCACGGAGGCTCCACTCGTCACCCCTACCGAGTCAACACCCGCCAGCCATGCGGGATCAATTTCGGTTGCGTTGTCGATCCGATAGGCCGCCTTGGCCCCCGCCTCGAGCGCCACCTCTACCAGGCGCACGGAGTTGGATGAGTTTGCCGAGCCCACCACGATCACAAGGTCACTCTTGGCAGCGATCTGTTTTATCGCGAGTTGCCGGTTCTGGGTGGCATAGCAGATGTCATCGCTCGGCGGATCCTTCAAGTGAGGGAACCTCTCGCGGAGGCGATTGACCGTCTCCAGGGTCTCGTCAACGCTCAGCGTGGTCTGGCTGAGCCAGGCAAGTCGTGACGGATCGCGAACCTCCAGCTCATCGACATCAGCAGGCGACTGCACCAGCGTGATGTGCTCGGGCGCCTCACCGGTGGTGCCCTCCACTTCCTCGTGTCCGGCGTGCCCGATCAACAAGATCTCGAGATCGTCCTTCGCGAACCTTTTCGCCTCGTGGTGCACCTTGGTGACCAGCGGACAAGTCGCATCAATGGCTTTGAGTCCTCGGGCTTTGGCCTCCAATTGGACTGCTGGAGACACCCCATGCGCCGAGAACACCACCGTCGAGCCTTCCGGAACCTCCTCAAGCTCCTCGACGAAGACGGCGCCTCGGTCCTCCAGGTTCTCCACCACGTGCCGGTTGTGGACGATCTGCTTGCGGACATAGATCGGTGGCCCGTACGTCTCCAGCGCTTTCTCGACTGTGATCACTGCACGATCCACACCCGCGCAGTATCCCCGGGGAGCCGCCAGCACGACCTGCTTCGGGCGGCTCGATGCAGTTGCTGCCTGGGCCGTCTCAGTCACCCGGTCAGTGTAGGTGCTGCAGCCGGCTACTGGATTCGACCAGCGCGTGACAGGACTGCGGTACTACGCTCGCGGCGTGGCCCTGGAATCATCACCCGAGCACCCGCAACCATTACGGGTAATCGCACGCGCGGTGCGCGGTTGGGTAGAGAAGCTCGGCGCGGTCTGGGTCGAGGCTCAGCTGATTGAGATCAACCGCCGCTCGGGCACACGAACGATCTTCCTGACTCTTCGCGACAAGCTCGCCGAGGTTTCGGTGTCGGTGACCGCCTCACCGATCACCCTCGACGCGGCTGGACCTTTGACCGAAGGGGCGACCGTCGTGGCGCGGATCAAGCCCACGTTCTACGAGAGTTCCGGCCGATTCGTCTTCGCCTGCGATGCCATCACTCCGATAGGCGAGGGACAGCTGCTCGCCCGGCTCGAGCAGACCAAGCGCCTGCTCCAGGCGGAGGGACTCTTCGACCGGTCGCTGAAGAAGTCGCTGCCGTTCCTGCCGCGAGCGGTTGGGCTCGTCACCGGAGAGGGCAGTGCAGCGGAGCGCGACGTCATGGAGAATGCCCGGCGACGCTGGCCGGCGGTACGGATCATCACCCGGTACGCCCTTGTCCAGGGACCGCAGGCGTGCGAGCAGCTCGTCGCCGCGGTGCAGTATCTGGATCGGCGGCCGGAGGTCGAAGTCATCGTTATTGCCCGCGGCGGCGGGTCAGTCGAGGACCTGCTCCCCTTCTCGGACGAAGGCCTGATTCGCGCCGTTGCCGCCGCCCGTACGCCGGTGGTAAGCGCCATCGGACACGAGACAGACAGCCCGATCCTCGACCTGGTTGCCGACTACCGCGCCTCGACACCAACCGATGCCGCGAAGCGGATTGTGCCCGATGTCGCCGACGAAAAGGCCCGAGTGCAGCAGACTCGGCATCGGATGATCCAGGCGATGCTCGGGCTGGTCGGCCGCCAGCAGGAGCTCCTCGACGCTTTGCGCTCCCGGCCCGTGCTCATGGATCCGACCGCAACATTCGGGCGGCGGTACGAGCAGTTGGCCGAGCTTCGACATCGTGCCGATCGTGCGATTGGATCAACCATCGAACGCGAATCTGCCGTGATCGGCCACCACTTGGCCCGGGTGCGCGCGATGTCGCCGCAGGCCACGCTCGAGCGCGGCTACACCATCCTGCTGCACGAGAACGGCACGGCGGTTCGATCGGTCGATCAGGTCGACGCAGCAGACAATCTTCTAGCTCAGCTGGCAGACGGGCAGCTGATGGTCGAGGTGCTCGAGCTGAAACCGCGAGGAGGGGCATGACGGATTCGGCGGCCGAACCCGAGGTTCTCAGCTACGAGCAGGCACGCGACGAGCTCGTCGTCATAGTCCAGCGGCTCGAGTCGGGCGGCGTCCCGCTCGAAGACTCGCTAGCCCTCTGGGAGCGCGGGGAACAGCTGGCCTCCATCTGCCAGCAGTGGCTTGATGGCGCCAAGGCGAAGATCGAAGCCACTCGAACGAGGGACCAGGCAGCAGCCGAGCAGGCCTGACCTACTTGCTGGTGGACAAGGTGGAGGCGTACGCCTCCAACGCTTCGTAGGGCAGGTCGGCGGACACGATCGTGGTGGAACCAGGGCCGCGCAGCACCAGCGACCTGGTGCGGCCATCAGGGCTGACCAACCGTTCCCAGGTCTGACCGGCGACAACGCTCGTTCCGTCGGGCGTACCCTCCCGGGACTGCTGATCGACCAGCTCTTGAGGCCGCGCGTCGCCCTGATTGAGATCGATGTAGACGTCATCTGGGCTGAGGACACCGATCTGCCACTGGTTGCGGGGCGACGCCTCGCCGTTGAGATACGGCTCTCCCTGTGGGACCCAATTCACACGCGTGGCCCGCCAGCCCTCGGGAAGGTTAGCGGGCGCAAGGACCTCGAAAGGAGCCTCCTTCTGCGCTGTGGCTAGGACTGGCTTCCAGTCGACCTCCTTGACAGGATGGTCATCCGGCGTGTTGGTGAAGATGATCGTGATCACCACAAGCGGAATCAAGATCAGAGCGAGCGAACGGATCATGTCGCCCGGTGTCGCCTGTCTCGTCGTACGCGCCACGTCCTTATCTTCACAGACCGGGCAAACGCTCACCGATCTCGGCAGGCGAGGACACTATTCGCTGATGGAAACGATCCAGACGATCGCTCGCCAGATCGGGTCGCGAGGCGATGTCGTATTACGGCGCCGGCTTGCTGCTGGGCGCTGTGTTGATGAGTTGATCATCAATGGCGCCTTCGCCATGGACAGCAGCGAAAGCTCCACGGAACGCATGCTCGGCGAGCTCGCACTGCCGAGCGGCCGTGCCCGGCGGGTCCTGGTTGGCGGGTTGGGTCTGGGCTACACCGTCGTCGCAATCTGCGCGAAAGACGTCGATGTGATCGATGTCGTGGAGATCGAGCAGTGCCTAATCGACTGGGCGTACCGAGGAGTGACAGCGACCCTAACCGCTGTGGCGTCTGATCCCCGGGTCCGTCTCCACACCACAGACGTCCGGCTCGTAATCGAGGGTTACAGCGATTGGCCGATCGGGCCATGGGATGCAATCGTGCTCGACATCGACAACGGGCCCGACTTCTTGATCCATGCTGAGAACCAGGCGCTCTATACCGAGGCTGGTCTCCGCGCGGCGTACGCACAGCTGGCCGTCGAGGGCACTCTCGCGATCTGGTGCCAAGGTCCTGCACCGGCGCTGCGTGCTGCCCTGCAGAGAATCGCGCCCTGCACATACGAACACCTCAGCGAAGTTTCCCGTGGCGAGCGCAGCTTTCAATATGCGATCTATACGGTGTCCAGGCCGAAGGAGTCTCTTCGCTGCCCTAGGCAAGAATGTGCCCATGACACAGCAAACTGATGCGGCCGAGCATCGCATCGAGCGCGACACGATGGGCGAGGTAAAGGTCCCAGCCAAAGCCTTGTGGAAGGCCCAGACTCAGCGCGCCGTTGAGAACTTTCCGATCTCCGGCATTCCGATCAACTCGGAGTTGATCGCCGCCCTCGGGTTGATCAAGGAGGCGGCCGCCAAGACCAATGCCACGCTCGGCGTCTTGAGCCAGGAGTACGCCGACGTGATCGCGAAGGCCGCGAGCGAGGTCGCAGCTAACCACCATGATGGCGAGTTTCCGCTCGATGTCTTCCAGACCGGGTCGGGCACCTCGAGCAACATGAACGCCAATGAGGTGATCGCTTCCCTCGCCACAGCCCAGCTGGGCGTTGCTGTGCACCCGAATGATCACGTCAATGCGTCACAGTCGAGCAACGATGTTTTTCCCAGCGCCATTCACATTGCGGCGACTTTCCACCTGGTCTATACCCTGCTACCGGCGTTGCATCATCTGGAAGCAGCGCTCAGCCAGAAGGCCACAGAGTTCGCCGAGGTGGTCAAGTCTGGTCGTACCCACTTGATGGACGCCACTCCGGTAACCCTCGGCCAGGAGTTCGGAGGTTACGCCGCCCAGGTTCGTTATGGCTCGGAGCGGGTGGATGCAGCCTTGCCGAGAGTCGCTGAGCTGGCGCTTGGCGGGACCGCGGTCGGCACCGGAATCAACACCCCGCCAGGCTTCGCCGAATCTGTGATCAACTTGATCGCCGACAAGACCGGTCTGCCATTGACCGAGGCACGTAATCATTTCGAGGCGCAGAGCGCCCAGGACGCACTGGTCGAGGTCTCGGGCGTATTGCGGACAATCGCGGTTAGCCTCTACAAGATCGCCAACGACTTGCGCTGGATGGGCTCAGGCCCTCGCGCCGGGCTCGGCGAGATCTCGCTACCTGACCTCCAGCCGGGCTCCTCGATCATGCCGGGCAAGGTCAATCCGGTCATCTGCGAGGCGACGTTGATGGTGTGTGCGCAGGTGATCGGCAACGACGCCGCCGTCGCGTTCGCGGGTGCGAGCGGCCACTTCGAGCTCAACGTGATGCTTCCAGTCATCGCGCGTAACCTGCTGGAGTCGATCCAACTGTTGGCCAATGTGACCCGGCTGCTCGCCGACAAATGCGTGGCGGGAATCCGGGCAAACGTCGAGCACTGCAGAAGACTTGCCGAGTCCTCACCGTCGATCGTCACGCCGCTGAACCGCTACATCGGCTACGAGAACGCCGCCGCGGTCGCCAAGGAGGCCCTCAAGGAAGGAAAGACCATCCGGGAGGTCGTCATCGAGAACGGCTATGTCGCCAACGGCGCCCTCACCGAGGAGCAACTTGATGCGGCTCTCGACGTTCTGGCTATGACCCGACGGCCGGTCTGAGAGTGCCGGTAGATCTGCGCTGAGCTAGTCGATCAATGGTTCATGACGCCGTCAGTACCAACCGTGGGATGACTTGAAACTCCATGCAGCACATGGACTGCCGTACCGGCCCTTCATGTATTTGATGCCCCAGATGATCTGGGTTGCAGGATTGGTCCGCCAGTCGCTGCCTTCGCTGGCCATCTTCGAGCCGGGCAAAGCTTGAGGGATGCCGTACGCCCCAGAGCTCGGGTTGGTGGCGTTTATGTCCCACTTGCTCTCGCGCATGATGATGTTGTTGAAGCAACCGAACTGGCTAGAGCCGTAACCAAACTTGTTCTTCAAGATCTGCCGGGCGATCTCTTTGGGATCAGTGACCCCCGGCTCGTAGCCACGATTGGCAAGCGCTCGCGCGCGGGCGGCCTTCTCCTCGGCCGCCTTCTTCGCAGCGGCCGCGATCTCAGCCTTGATCCTGGCGTGTTCGGCTGCGATCGCCTTGGTCTGCTTACCCAAGGACTTGGCCCGCTTGGCCGCTTGTTTAGCCGCAACCACCTGGGCTCTCGTAAGCTCGCGATTGGTACGTACCTTGGCCGCCGCACGTTCAGCGCCGAGCTCATCAGCGGCTGACGCCGCCGATGGCGGGGAGATCTCAACGATGGGGGCAGGTACCGCGATCGCGGAGGTTTGTTCGGCGGGGCTGCTCAGGCCGGCGACGGCTGATGTTGCGACAAACGCTGAGAAGCCAACCCCGACTATGGCATGCTGAGCGAGTCGACGCACAGCCCATAGGATGCCATACGTCGTTACCCAAATGAAATCATTCTGAGACTTTTTGTATATTCAATTCGGTCTGTAGGCCGTCAGACAGCGATGTCTTCTAACATCTCGGTCACGAGGGCTGCGATTGGCGAGCGCTCCGAACGGTTCAACGTGACGTGGGCAAAGAGTGGGTGACCCTTCAGTTTCTCTACGACAGCGACGACACCGTCGTGCCGGCCGACCCGCAGGTTGTCGCGCTGTCCCACGTCGTGGGTGAGGACTACACGCGAGCCCTGCCCGATTCGACTGAGCACGGTGAGAAGCACATTTCGCTCCAGGGACTGCGCCTCGTCGACAACAACGAACGAGTCGTGCAGAGAACGGCCCCGAATATGAGTGAGGGGCAGCACCTCGAGCAGCCCACGTGCCAACACCTCTTCAATGACCATTTTCGTGGTGAGCGCACCCAGGGTGTCGAAGACGGCCTGCGCCCACGGCGCCATCTTCTCCCCCTCGGTACCCGGCAGGTAGCCGAGCTCTTGGCCGCCAACCGCGTACAGCGGACGGAAGACCACGACCTTCGAGTGCTGCTGACGTTCTAGGACGGCCTCAAGTCCTGCGCACAATGCGAGGGCGGACTTGCCGGTACCGGCGCGGCCGCCGAGAGAGATGATGCCGATGGACGGATCCAGCAACAGATCCAGAGCGACTCGCTGCTCCGCCGAGCGGCCATGAATCCCAAAGACATCTCGGTCAGCCTTGATCAGCTTGACCTCCTTGCTCGGCATGACACGGCCGAGGGCCGATGCGCTGCCACTGAGCAGCACGACGCCTGTATGACAAGGCAGGTCACGAGCCTCGTCGAGCTCGATGGATCCCTGGTCGTAGAGAAGGTCGATATCGCTGCCGTCGACCTCGATCTCGCTCATCCCCGTCCACTCGGTTTCGACAGCTAGCTCGGCCCGGTACTCCTCGGCCTTGAGACCGACGGCCGACGCCTTGACCCTCATGGGCAGGTCCTTGGAGACCAAGGTGACTGCGCACCCTTCGGCAGCGAGGTTCAGAGCAACCGCCAGAATGCGCGAGTCGTTGTCGCCGAGCCGAAAGCCGTCCGGCAGCGCCGCTGGATCAGCATGGTTCAGTTCGACACGAATAGTGCCCCCGAGATTGTTCACCGGTACGGGGGCATCCAGGCGGCGGTGAATCGTCCGGAGTTCGTCGAGGTGGCGCAGGGCCGTGCGTGCGAAGTAGCCCAACTCGCTGTGGTGGCGCTTGCCCTCAAGCTCGCTGATCACCACAACAGGAAGCACGACATCGTGCTCGTCGAAACGCCGCATTGCGTGCGGGTCGCTGAGCAGGACGGAGGTGTCGATCACGTAGGTGCGACGGCTTGATGAAGAAGACACAGGACTGCCCTTCTTGGGGGCCGTACGCGATCCGCGCCCGGCCCCACCGTTACGTGTTTGGCCGGGATGGATGACCAGCACTGAGCTGCGCCGGTTCGCCCCGCGTCGAGTGACGGTGCATGCATCGCCTCCCAGGCGGATCGCGTATTGCGTTCCGCACCTTGACGGTACGTCGGCAGGTGGGTCCAACGCGAGAGCCACGCCGCGATTTTTTTTGGAGCTGCTCGCGCTGAATCCGCGGCCGCTCGCAGCTGTTTCACGTGTTGGCAACCTAACCCTTGGGCAATTTTCAGGCAGTGTGGAGCGAAAGTGCCCCTATGCCTCAAGCAGACGCCTCGCGGAGAGCGATCCGAATCTGCTGCCCGGGAACCGCCTGCGCCGCCCGATCGATGTCGTCATCGACTACGACTGCGACGACCGGGTATCCCCCCGTCACCGGATGATCGGCAAGGAAGACGACAGGCTCGCCGCCAGGCGGAACCTGGATCGAGCCGCGAACGACGCCCTCGCTGGGCAACTCTTTCCCCATCCTCGAGACGTGGTACTGCAGCGGCTCACCGTCCAGGCGCATCCCGACGCGGTCGCTGCGACTGGAGGCTGTCCACTGCGTCCCGGCAAGCGCGGACGAGTCGGCGAGCCAGTCGTCTCGCGGGCCTGGCAGCGCGTGCAGGAGGAGAGTCTCGCCCGACAGTGCGGCCGTTGGGGCCTGGTCAACGTTGGGGAAGTCGGCTGGCGGCGGCCCGACGGGCAGGAGGTCGCCGGGCCGTACCGGTTCGGGTCCCAGACCGGACAAAGTGTCCGTAGCGCGCGACCCGAGTACCGGCGGCACGTTGATCCCACCACGGACCGAGACGTACGTGCGAAGCCCAACCCGCGGCGTACCCAGCGTGAGGATCTGACCGTCGCGCAGAGCGAACGGTCCGCAGTAGCCGACGCCGCGACCGTCGACGTCAGCCGGAGCCGGAGCTCCAGTCAACGCCAGCATCACATCGCCGCGGGCTCGCACCGACAAGCTGCCCAAGGTGACCTCGAGTGCGGCCGCGGCGTACGACTGGGCAAGCAGCCGGGCGCCCAGCCGAAACGCATCCCTGTCGGCAGCCCCAGAGCGGCCGACGCCGACCGCCGCAAAGCCGACGCGCCCGAGGTCTTGCACCAAGGCGAGCGGCCCCGTGGCCAGCACCTCCAGCGCGCGATCAGTGCTCATCGCCTGCTCCGGACGCCTCGACGAAGCGCACTACCGCGTCGGGTTGCAGCAGTGCAGGTGGATCCCGGTCGATATCGAAGACGACGACGTCGGTACGGCCGATCAGCTGCCAACCGCCAGGGGAGGCTCGGGGATAGATGGCACTGAAATCGCCCGCCAGGGCCACAGAGCCGGATGGCACGGAGGTGCGTGGTTCCTTGCGACGGGGCACCGCGAGTCGTTGGTCACCCCAGCTCAGGTACGCGAAGCCGGGCGCGAAGCCACCGAAGGCGACCCGCCAGTCAGTTCCGGTGTGGGCGGCGATGACCTCCCGGATGCTCAGCCCGGTGAGCTCGGCAACCTCGGTCAGGTCAGGCCCGTCATAGCGCACCGCGATCTCGATCACCTGATCGCTTGCCGCCACGTCCTCGGCTGCGGCCACCGGCAGGGTGGCCAGAGCTTGACGCAGCGTCGCGATGCCGGCCTTCTCCGCGACTACGACCAGGACGGTGGTAGCGGCCGGGACGATGTCGATAATGTCGGTGAATCCGGGTGTCCCGGCCGCAACGGCCTCTCGTACGGCATGGGCGAACGCGAGCACCTGGTCGAGTCCGCCGACCTCGACCAACACTGCGTGCTCGCCGCAGGTCAGTAAGGTGCGGTGCTCAGTCATGGTGCAAAGGATCGGATTTCGACCCCCGCCTCAGCCAGCGCCTTTCGCACAGCTACCGCCATCGCTACGGCGCCGGGAGAATCACCGTGGACGCAGATCGAGCGCGCGGAAACGCCGACGTCCACGCCATCCACCGAGCGCAGCCGGCCGGTGAGCAACATCTGTACCATCCGCTGCGCGACTGCCGACGGGTCATCCAGCAGCGCACCTGGTTGCGAGCGAGGCACGAGGGTGGCCTGGGCGGTGTAGCCGCGATCCGCGAAGGCCTCGGTCACCGCGCTCAAGCCGGCGCGCTCGGCATGCCGCAGCAGCGCCGACCCCGGCAGCCCCAGCAGCGGGAGCGTGGGGTCGTACGCGACAACCGCGGCTACAACGGCCGCTGCCTGGTGCTCATCGTGCACCGTTCGGTTGTAGAGGGCCCCGTGCGGCTTGACATAACGCACGCGCGACCCGGCGATTCTGGAGAACCCATCCAACGCCGCGATCTGGTAGATCACGTCATTGGTCAGGCTCGCCGCATCGATGTCGATGCTGCGGCGGCCAAAGCCGGCCAGGTCCCGGTAGCTCACCTGAGCACCGATCGCGACACCGCGGCTAACGGCTACCTCGCAGACTCGGCGCAGGATGTTGGGGTCGCCGGCATGGAAGCCGCAGGCGACGTTGGCGCTGGTGATGATGTCCAGCAAGGCGTCGTCATCACCAAGGGTCCAGATCCCGAACCCCTCGCCGAGGTCGCTGTTGAGGTCGACGACGGGTGCCGCGGGCGGGGCGCTCACGGGGTCCTCGTCTGCTGCTTCGCAGGGTCGGCGTGCAGATCGATCTTCGACGTCTCGGGTGCCAGCAGCACGCAGATGATCGTCACGAGCAGCATGGCGACCGCGTACACGGACACGGCGATCGAGGTGTCGAAGCGGTCCAGCAGAGCCACGGAGATAATCGGCGCGAGCGCCCCACCGATGATGCCGGCCAGCTGGTAGCCCATCGAGGCGCCGGTGTATCGAACCCTGGTCGGGAACATCTCTGAGATGAACGCCGCCTGCGGCCCGTACATCGCGGCATGGAAGACGAGCGCGACCACGACGGCCAGCACGATCAGCGCGAACTGGCCCGTGTCCTGCAGCGCGAAGAAGACGAAGACCCACACCGCTGCGCCGATCGCCCCGGCCAAGTAGACCGGCCGGCGGCCCAGCCGGTCGGACAGGTTGCCGAAGAACGGGATCAGTGCGACCTGGACGGCGGCGGCAATGAGCACGGCGTTCAGGGCGTAGTTCCGGGGAAGCTTGAGATAGGTGGCGACGTAGGTGGTGACGAACAGCACGAACGTGTAGAAGGCGACGTCGACGCCGACGCGCGCGCCGACGGCGAGCAGCACCTGCTTGGGGTAGCTGCGCAGGACCTCCATGATCGGCGCCCCAACCTTGGTGTGGGACTCCTCAACTTCACGGAACAGCGGGCTCTCCGCGATCGTCATCCGGATCCACAGACCCACGAGCACCAACAGGCCGCTGAGCAGGAATGGCACCCGCCAGCCCCAGCTCAAGAACGCCGGCTCGTCGGTCAGCACGCCCATCAGCGAGAGGACCCCGTTGGCCAGCAGCAGTCCGAGAGGGACACCGACCTGTGGCCAGCTGGCGTTCAGACCACGGCGGTTCGGGTCGCCGGACTCCAGGGTCATCAACACCGCACCGCCCCACTCGCCGCCGAGGCCGAGACCCTGCAGGAAGCGCAGCGCGACCAGCAGGATCGGGGCCCAGACGCCGATGGTGGCATAGGTCGGCAGCAGGCCGATGGCGAAGGTGGCAATGCCCATCAGCAGCAAGGTCACTACCAAGACGTTCTTGCGGCCGATCCGGTCGCCGTAGTGGCCGAAGACCAACCCGCCCAGTGGCCGGGCGATAAAGCCGACGGCGTAGGTGGTGAAGGCGAGCAGCGTGCCAACCAGCGGCTCGAAGGTCGGAAAGAAGAGCTGGTTGAAAATCAGAGCCGCAGCGGTGCCGTAGATGAAAAAGTCGTACCACTCCAGTGAGGTGCCGATCAGGCTGGCAACGATTACCTTGCGCACCGATGACGGGGCTGTCGCGGCGGGGATGGGGCTGACGGTCGACATCTGGACCTCCCTCGACTGGGCGCGGGCCGGTCCACGCCCATTGGCCGGACTTTACCCACTCATCGGGAGAGGAATCATTCCAGCCGATCGAACACCGAAGCCGGCCTTGATCGCTGCCTGGGGCGGCGTCAGTGACCGAAGCGGCGCTCCCGCTGCCCATACGAGCGCAGCGCGCGGATGAAGTCCACCTTCCGGAAGTCAGGCCATAGCGCCTCACAGAAGTAGAACTCACTGTGTGCCGATTGCCACATCAAGAACCCCGACAACCGCTGCTCACCAGACGTCCTGATGATCAGGTCCGGGTCGGGCTGGCCCTTGGTGTAGAGGTGCTCGGCAATGTGCTCGATGTCGAGGGTCTGGGCGAGTTCGTCGATAGAGGTGCCGTTCTCGGCATGCTCGGCAAGTAGGGAACGTACAGCGTCGCGCAACTCATGCCGCCCGCCGTACGAGACGGCGATGTTGACCAACATGCCGTTGATGTCGGCGGTATCGTGATCGGCCATCTTGAGCCGCTTGGCGGACTGAGCCGGCAACAGATCCAGCGCCCCGACGGGATGCACTTGCCAACGCCTGGTCGCCGCCAAGTCGCTCACCATGTGCTCGATCACTCCGAGCAGCGGCTCGATCTCTTCACGTTTGGCGCGCGAGAAGTTGTCAGTCGAGAGCACCCACAACGTGACGATCGGGATTCCGATCTCATCGCACCACTCCACGAACTCTTTGAGTTTGTCGGCGCCGGCCTGGTAGCCCGCGACGAGCGGTTGATCCGGAGCGTTAGTACGCGCCCAGCGTCGATTGCCGTCAGCTAGCACAGCGACATGCCGTGGCAGTCTCTTGGGGTCGAGCTCGGCAATGAGCCGATGCTCATAAGTCGCATAGAGCAGACCCGACGGATGCAGGCGGTCCACGAACTCGCGCAACCGGTCGAGACGTGCCACAACTGGCAGCGTATCCCGGGGCGGTCGGCAAGTCCGCCTCGCCGCAGTGTTGGTGTTCGTGATCCGATCCCCTACTCTGAACTACCGAGCAGCAACATCGGCTAATTCATTCAAAGGGCCAAGCGTGCCGACAGTTCATCTGGGCGAAGGCCGACCCTCGCAACAGAGCCGCGAAGACGACACCGATGCTCCGCTGACCGAAGTGCTGACCGTAGTCAAGCCGCGGCTTCGTGGTTGGCTGCATGCCGGCATGGCACCTCTCGCCTTAGCCGCCGGAATCGTGCTCATATGCCTGGCGTCGACACCTGCGGGGGTGGTCGGAGGGTCAGTCTTTTTGGCCGCGTCCGTGCTCCTCTTCGGCACAAGTGGTATCTACCATCGCGGAACTTGGGGAGCGCGCGGCCATGCGGTGCTCCGCAGGATGGACCACGCCAACATCTTTGTCTTCATCGCGGCAACCTATACACCGCTAGCGTTGATCTTGCTCGACGGTGCTTCCCGGGTGATCTTGCTCGCTGTCGTCTGGGCTGCCGCCGTGGGTGGGTTGTTCTTCCGACTGTTCTGGCTATCGGCGCCGCGCTGGCTTTACACAGTGCTCTATATCGTCATGGGCTGGACCGCGCTTGGCTGGCTTGGAGCGTTCTATCACGCTGCAGGGCTGGCAGTGCTGATCTTGATAACGGCGGGCGGCATCTGCTACACCCTCGGCGCGGTGGTCTACGCCCGAAAGCGTCCCAACCCCTCCCCTTCCTGGTTCGGCTTCCACGAGATCTTTCACGCCGGCACGATCGCCGGTTTCGTTGCCACTGCATCGCGATCTCATGATCATTATGCACGCTGAATCTGATCAACGTTGAGAGCTGTTCGCGCGAGCTATGCTCACGAGCTGGTGAAGTGTCGAGTACGGATTGCGAACTGGCTGGCCAAATGGTCGACGGAAGTGACGGGCAGCCGGCACACAAAGTGCCGGCAAACGTATGCCGTCGGGCGGCTGTTGATCAGCGGCCGGTCCGCCAGCAGGGCGAGGCCCGGCTGGTCTGGCCTGCCAGCCACGACGACTGATCCGGCCGGTGCAAGCTGGTGGGCGAGCAGGACCAGCTCGGCTCGAGCGGCATCGTCGGGTCCAACCACGGCGACCTGAACCGGCCTGCGCCGCGATGTCTGGCTGATTGCGTCGGCGAGCAGCCAGCCAGCAAACCTGGGTGCCCGCCGGACCAACTCGCTGGCGCTCGCGGCTGCTCGGTCGGCACGGGCGGCGTAGCGATCCTCCCCCGTCAGCTCAGCCATCAGTCGCAGCGCATGGACAGCCGCGCTCAGGCCGGACGGGGTGGCGTTGTCAGTCGGATCCTGGGGTCGGGCATAAAGCTGTTCGGCATCGGCGGCAGTGTCGAAGAACCCGCCAGCAGTGTCGTCGAACTGCTTCATGATCACGTCGAGCAGTTGCTCCGCGCGGCTCAGCCAAAGGGGTTCTGCATGGACCGCCGCCAGCCGTACGGCAGCAAGGGCAAACGCCGCGTAGTCCTCGAGGATGCCGAATGCTTCTCCGGCGACGCCATCGCGAGAGGTTCGGCGTAGCCGGCCTTCTCGCCAGTGCAACTGCCAGACGTGTTCGGCTGCCTCAGTCGCAATCTGCAGCCACTCCGGACGAGCGAAGATCATGGCGGCCTGCACCAGCGCATCCACCAGCAACGCGTTCCAAGCGGCAACAACCTTGTCGTCGCGCCCGGGACGAGAGCGTTGGTCGCGCGCGACCCGGAGCCGTTCGCGAACGTCTGCCAGCCGGACTTGATCATGATCTGACTGTAGTTGCAGGGTCGAGGCACCATGCTCGAACGTTCCTGTCGGTGTTACCGAGAAGACCTCGGCCGCCCAGGCCGCGTCCACTTCACCGAGCGCTGCTGCGAGTTGATCACGGTTCCAGACGTAGTAGGCACCCTCGCGGAGCTCACCATGATCATCCTTCGAGTCGGCATCAAGGCTCGCCGCGAACGCGCCCTGTTCGGTTCGCATCTCGCGCTCCAGCCAGGCCACCGTCTCGGTGACAATGCGCTCGGCCAGCGGGTTGCGCGTCCGACGCCACCAGTGGGCGTACACACCAAGGAGCAAGGCGTTGTCGTAGAGCATCTTCTCGAAGTGCGGCACCACCCACCCCGCGTCCACGCTGTAGCGAGAGAAGCCGCCACCTATCTGGTCGTAGATGCCTCCTCGCGCCATGGCCTCGAGCGTCCGTCCAGCCATCAGCATCGCTGCTTCGCCGCCATCGCGAAGCAATGCCTCGAGCACCATCGACGGTGGGAACTTAGGGGCCCGGCCGAAGCCGCCGTACGTCGGGTCGAACTCGCGTTGTAGCAGCAAGATCGACTCCGCGCACTCGGCTGCGGTCGGCATCTCCGAGCCGCCCGGTGTTTGCTGCATCGACAGTTGGCGAGCAATCTCCGAGGCACTGTCGAGAATCTCTGCCTGCCGGTCCCGCCAGGCGACCGTGATTGCCTGCAACACCTGTTGTAAGGACGGCAGGCCATGTCGTGGCGTGGGCGGGAAATAGGTTCCGGCGTAGAACGGCTTGCGGTCAGGCGTCAGAAACACGCTCATCGGCCAGCCACCCTGCCCGGTCAACGCTTGGGTGGCTTGCATGTAGACCGCGTCGACATCCGGGCGTTCCTCGCGATCGACCTTGATCGCGACGAAGTGCTCGTTGATCAGGGCAGCCGTTTGTTGGTCCTCGAAGGACTCATGTGCCATCACGTGGCACCAGTGGCACGCTGCGTATCCGACGGAAAGGAAGACCGGGACCTGTCGTTCGGCAGCCGCGTCAAAAGCGTCGTCCGACCAGGGCCACCAGTGCACTGGATTTTCGGCGTGTTGCAGCAGGTATGGGCTTGTCGCCGAGGCGAGGCGGTTGCCGCCTGTCATCCTCCGACCCTATGCGGCCCGTTCCGCCTAGCTGGCGGCTGGCCTCAGCTTTGGGTACGAGGGGGCTGCTCTGAGGCGGAGTCCTCGGCATCGTCTGATGCCTCGTCCTCCGACGTGCGGATCTTACGGAACTGCTTCCGCATGCTCAGGTACAAGAAGACCATCGCGATCCCCAGGAGGAGCACGACGAGGAGGGGCGTCCAACCCGGCTTGACCACGTTCGGGTCCACGTCGAGGAGGATCATGCTGAAACTCTACTCGCCAGCGGTACCGCGATTCCCGCGAACAAATCGTCCTCGGGAATGCTCGAGTCAACCTGGCTGCGTACCAGCTCCCATTCCTCGGTTGGCCAGGCTGACATGTGCACCGCGAGGGGCACGGCAAACCACGGCCCATCCGGATCAACCTGCGTCGCGTGTGCCAGGAGTGCGTGGTCGCGGATGGGGAAATACTCGGCACAGGACACCCGTGTCGTGATACGCGCCGCATGCTCGGGGTCCTCAGGCCAGTCACGAAGCCGCTCTGCGTACGGCGACTCGAGGCCGCGGGCGATCATCGCCTGATGCAGCGCCACTGTCCGCTCGCGGTTGGAGGTAAACGAGTAATAGAGCTTGAGCGGCTGCCAGGGCGGGCCACGGTCCGGGTACGCGTCAGGGTCAGCCGCCGCCTCAAATGCCGCAACGCTGATCTTGTGGCACATGATGTGATCCGGATGCGGATAGCCGCCGTTCTCGTCGTACGTGGTCATCACATGCGGGCGGAACGACCGGATCAGCTCGACCAATGGGGCCGCGGCCGCAGCGGGGTCGATGCGCGCGAAACAACCCTCGGGTAGCTGCTGATCATCACCTTCGGGTAGACCCGAATCGACGTAGCCGAGCCACACCTGTTTGATTCCTAGGATCTCTCTGGCCCGATCCATTTCTTGACGCCGAATCTTGGCGATGTTGGCCAGGATGTCGGGTCGGTCCATCGCCGGGTTGAGGATCGAGCCGCGCTCACCCCCGGTACAGGTTGCGACGACAACGTCTACCCCCTCCGCCACGTACTTCGCCGTCGTCGCCGCGCCTTTACTTGACTCGTCGTCGGGATGGGCGTGCACGTGTAGCAGCCTCAGGCGATCGCCCTGATCGTCGACACGAAGCGCGGGGCGGGACATGATCGTCATGCTGCCACCAGCCTCACCGCCATCGCTGCTGCCTCCCGTTTACCGAGACGGTTTTGTTTGGCCTTGCTGCTCGCACAACGTGCGCAAGAGGCGCCACATAGGTTATCGACGTGACCGATGCTGCCGAGCGGCTCCGCCGCCGCTATCCAAAGTCGCGGATGCCCCGTCCGCTGCTTCTGGGTTTGATCGGCGTCGGCGTGGTCATTGCGATGACATGGCTGGTCTGGACGGCGCTGTTGCATTCCCGGCCAGCCGTCGCAGCGCACATCCAAGCCTTTCGTATTGACTCTGATACCTCGGTCTTCGTCACCCTCACTGTCGAGCGGCGGGATCCGTCGGTCCCTGCGACCTGCCGGGTGCTGGCTCAAGCTGCGGATTTCCAGCCGGTTGGCGAGCAGCAGGTTCCGATTGCGGCCAGTCGGGACCGGATTGTCGATGTGAATTTTGTGCTCACCACACTTCGGAGAGCCACCACAGTTGTGGTCAAAGGGTGCACTGTGAGCTGAATTGAGTTGTTCTGCCCTTGATAACCTTGGGGGATGTCTGAAAACTCCGCCCAGGCGATCTGGCTGACCCAGGAGGCGTACGACAAGCTCACGATGGAGCTGGATCACCTCTCTGGGCCAGGACGTACTGCTGTGTCCGCGAAGATCGCAGCGGCGCGCGAGGAAGGTGACCTCAGTGAGAACGGGGGCTACCACGCCGCGCGTGAGGAGCAGGCTCATCAGGAGGCCCGGATTCGCCAGCTCATCGACATGCTCAATCGAGCCCAAGTCGGCGAGGCTCCTGCGAACACTGACGAGGTCGCACCTGGGACGCAGGTGACGATCGCTTTCGATGGAGACGAGTCCGATACGGACACATTCCTGCTTGGGTCAAGGGAGTTGCTCGGACTCGACGACAGCGTCGACTCCACCAATGTCTATAGCCCGCAGTCGCCGCTGGGCTCAGCCATTCTCGGCAAAAAGACGGGCGATGCGGTCTCTTACGTCGCCCCGAACGGTCGCTCGATCAACGTCACCGTCGTGAAAGTCGAGGCATTTCGCGGCTGAGTTGGTTGAGGGTCGCCTGACCTCAACCAGCGCCCTACTGAAGCTGACTGATCAGTTCCTGAGCCTCGGCTGGTGTCAGCGCCCCGGAGGCTACCTCGGAAAGAATCTGCTCCCTGGTCAATGTGCGCTCGGGTTCCGCTGTCTCGCCAAGGCCGAGCTTCTCCAGCAACTCGGCGAAACGCAGCCGCGCGGTGGGATAGGAGACGCCAAGATGCTTCTCCACCTCTCGGAGATTGCCCCGAGACGAGAGAAAGACACGGAGCATCTCCGTTTCCTTTTCGTTGAGGGCACAGAATTCACAGGAGCGGAAGACGCCAGCGAGTTCCGTGCCACACGAGGCGCAACCCAGCCGGATGACGGCGAGCTGGTCACCGCACACCGGGCATTCGCTCGGTGCGCGGTGACCAATTGGTTCCTGCGGCCTGCGTGACCGCTGTGTCACCCGACACCCGCTTCGCTGGTCAGGTCGGAGCCGACATGAACCTGGGCATGACCCATGACGACCTCGATGTCGAGCCTTGCACTGCCACTGCCCATCACGACCTCATCGCCGGCGCCGCTATGACCGCCCGCCCAGCTGATCTTGCCGAGCTGGGCTTCGCCGGTGACAGTGACGTTGGAGTCATCGGTCAGGTGGATGGAAAGCGTCCCGGACTCGGCGCGGACCCGGTTCCGGCCGGTCTTGATCGTGCCCTTGATCGTTGCCTGCCCGGCCTGGACCAGAGCATCGTTGATCTCGGCGACGTCCAGCAGCTTGGCAGCTCCGGCCGTGACCCGAACCTTTCCGAGGTGGGGCACTCGCTCGGTGTTCAGGCTGCCCGCAGTCACTTCGACATCGACGATGACATTTGGGTTGACACGAAGGAAGAGTTCCTTGCCGAGCCCCAGGGCACGAAAGTCATCGAGACTACGTGGGGCACTTCGCAGAATGCTGAACCCATCGAGTGAGGCACCCAACTCGCCATCGCTGGAGACCTCGAGGACTGAGCCGTTACGACGCAGCACATGCGGCCCGTCGGCAGACAACGTAGCCACTGAGGTTTCCCCGAGAATGCGAACGCGTCGCCCAACCGCCCGGACCGAGATCCGTTCGACCCCGCCAACATTGACCGGCTTTGTGTCTGCCGGCTCTTCGGCTGAGGCCTCGTCCTGTGGGGTGGTTGTGGGATCGTAGCCGGCCTGCGGACGATCTGTGGCGGCTGCCCAGGGATCGGAGTCAGCCCGCGATCCAGCCAGTTCCTCGTTGGTTGGTTCAGGTGGCGTCGTCTCTGATGTCGACTCGGACGCCTTGAGGGCGTCGATCCGCCGAGCCGCCTCGCCGGCGTCAATGCGTCCTGCGGCAAGTTCCTCGAGGATCGCTTTCATGTCTGGAGTAGTCATGTCGCGAATGTAAACCGGATCTTTCCAAAACAGAAGGCTGGTTTTCTATTTTCAGGGCTGCTTGGGGCTATTCCCCCATCCCAAGAGGAGGATTGTGACACAAGGACGTCGCCTAAGGACGGCTGGGCCAGGTCTGCACACCTTGCTGGCGGTCTGCACAGGTTGCAACCCATGCTGACTGACAGGAACCTACGTGAACGTAGGTTTCGTCAGCCGGCCGGCAGCGAGGCGATACTAATTGTGTGTAGCATGCAAGTAGTTATATGTTTGATGCATGCAAGTTTCTGCGGACTCGCCGTCCTCCTCACGTGCCGCTTCGGTGGACTCTCTCATGCACGCCTTAATGGGCATCGTGCGACTGATGCGGCAACGAGGTCAGGGCGAGACGCTGGACACCGGCTCATTTTGGCTGCTGAAGTCCCTCTCAGCATCCGGACCGCTACGCGTCACCGACCTGGCCGTCTGCGCAAACCTGGATGCGTCCACCGTTTCCAGGCATGTCGCCCAACTGCATAGTGCCGGGCTGATCGAGCGGACACCTGATCCAGTCGACGGGCGCGCCCAACGCGTCAAGCTGAGCGACGCGGGCGCTGACCGAATCGAGGCCGCGCTGCGCGTCCGCCGCGTTCTGCTCGAGAAGTCCCTGGAGTCATGGGATCCCCGTGATCTCGATCAACTTGACCGGCTACTCACACGCTTCGCCGCCGATGTCGAGGCTCTGACCCAGACCATGGAGAGAGCATGACCACGAGCCAGCCGCGTCGCGCGCTGAGCGAGGATGAGTCCCCGACCGGATCGGCCGAGGGCACGGCGACAGCCGCGGCTGAACCGGCCGTGCCGGGAGCAAGCACGCCGGCCGTCAGCTCCAGCCCTAGCGGTGACTACCTGAGCCATCGCCAGATTCTCGTCGTCATGGGCGGCTTGATGGCCGGCATGTTCCTTGCCGCTCTGGACCAGAGCATTGTCGCTGTTGCCTTGCCCAAGATCACCTCCGAGTTGGGCGGGCTCGACAAGCTCTCGTGGGTCGTCACCGCGTACCTGCTGACCTCGACTGCCGCCACGCCGCTTTGGGGGAAGATCTCAGACCTGCGCGGCCGTCGGCCAATCTTCCAAGCCGCGATCGTCGTCTTCTTGATCGGCTCGCTGATCTGTGGCTTCTCCCCCGAGATCGCCGACTTCCTGAGCGTCTCGGGAATCAATGTCATGATCGCGGGCCGAGCCGTTCAGGGCCTCGGCGCCGGCGGCCTCATGTCACTGGCACTCGCGGTCATCGGTGACGTCATCCCCCCTCGTGAGCGAGGCAAGTATCAAGGACTCTTCGCTGCGGTGTTCGGCGTCTCGTCGGTAGCCGGTCCGCTGCTCGGTGGCTGGTTCACCGACAACCTCGGCTGGGAATGGATCTTCTTCATCAACATTCCGATCGGCGGAGCTGCGCTGGTCGTCACCTCAATGGCCCTCAAGCTGCATCAGGTACGCCGCCAAGCCTCGGTCGACTACCTCGGGGCGGCGACCATCGTCGGCTCGGTCACCAGCCTCGTGCTGTATCTCAGTTGGGCAGGTCCGGATAAGGGCTGGACCTCAGCGACCGGCATTTGGCTCCTGGTCGGGGCTGTCGGACTCGCGGTGATCTTCGTGCTCGTCGAGTCCCGGGCCGAGGAGCCCATCATCCCTCTGGAACTCTTCAAGCATTGGACCTTTACCTCCAACATCAGCTTCGCGTTTCTCATGGGTATCGGCATGTTCGGCGGCTTGATCTTCCTGCCGATCTACCTGCAGGCCGTCAAGGGGCTGAGCGCGACTCACTCCGGGCTCGCCATCTTGCCTCTTGTCATCGGCATCTTCACTACATCCATTGGGGGCGGACAGATCATGGCGCGTACCGGCCGCTATAAGTGGATGCCGATTACCGGTGCGCTGGTAGTCGGATCAGCGCTCTTCGCGTTCTCGAGGCTCCAGGTCGACACTCCGTATTACGTGCTGGCGTTGATCATGTACGCATTCGGCATGGGCCTTGGTTTCACCATGCAGGTTGTGGTCACCGCCGTACAGAACAGCGTCGATCGGCGGAATATGGGTGTGGCCACCGCCTCCGTGACCTTCTTCCGTTCCATGGGCGCTGCCATCGGCACCGCGCTACTCGGCGCCATCTTGAACATCCGGCTCAAGCACTACCTGAGCGAGATCGTGGGAGCCGCGGGTCACGGAGCGGCCGGACAGGTCAACACCAACGATGTGACTGCGATCCAAGCTCTTCCGGAACCGATCAAGAGCTTGGTGCTCGAAGCGTTCACCCGCTCCATGGATGATGTGTTCTTGGTAGCGGTCCCGTTCATGGCGGTGGCCTTCGTCATCGCCCTCACCATGCGTGAGAAGCCGCTGAGAGGGCGT
The DNA here is from genome assembly GCA_963734005.1 of uncultured Actinomycetota bacterium. Lineage (GTDB taxonomy): Bacteria > Actinomycetota > Actinomycetes > Propionibacteriales > Propionibacteriaceae > Microlunatus. The sequence goes on along the minus strand of CAVTFS010000014.1, from coordinate 196,771 downwards.
GGCCAGCATTCCGATTCTGCAACGACCAGCGCGTCGGCTGACTCAGAGCTGGCCTCGATGACACATTAGGCCCAATTATGAGAACGCCACCTTGGGATGGCACATTGGTTACTCAGTCGGTTTGTTTCAAGCTGTCAGACGTAGGGATGCTGATGCCGACCAGGAGAATGCGCAGGTTGTGCGGGGCTGCCGGAGCAGTCTTGCTGGCAATCACTCTGGCCGCCTGCGGGGGTAGCCCCGCCGACCCAGCAGCGATTAGCTCACAGCAGCCGGACCCGTCTGCCTCGATCGAGCCGTCACCCATGCCAATGCCAAAGCCCGATCCGGTCACCTTCAAGTCCAACGTCAAGGATGGCGCAAGCAACGTCAAGATCAACACCTTGGTCACCGTCAAATCCGACTGGGGGACCCTGACGAAGGTCAAACTGTCCTACGCCAACACTGATCGTCAGGGCCGTAAGCAGCAGGGCACGGTCGCGGGGAAAGATCAGCAAGGATCGCACCAGCTGGACAGCCAGCGATCGGCTCGAGCCAGGTGCCGCGTACAAGTTGATCTCTGTAGGCAGGAACTGGGTTAACCAGCCCAACACCAACACTTCGACTTTCCGTACGCAAAAGTTGACGCTGGATCAGCAGACCTACCCGACGATCTATCCCCTCAAGGGCAGCCATGTGGGAATAGGGATGCCAGTGGTCTTGAGATTCGATGTTCCGGTAAAGAACAAACGTGAGTTCGAGAAGAACCTGCACGTCAAGTCCTCCCCGGCTCAGCTAGGCACATGGCACTGGTACTCCAGCACAGAGGTGCGGTACCGGCCCAAGAAATTCTGGAAGCCGGGCACCAAGGTATCCGTGACAGCCGATATCAATGGCCTACACGCCGGCGGCGGCGTCTATGGCCAGAATTCGGCGAAGACCAACTTCACCGTCGGAAGATCGCAGATCACCAGGATCAACCTGTCCTCAGACGTCGCCAGGGTGTATCGCAACGGCAAACTCGCCCGCACCATCTATGTCAGCGGCGGAAAGCCCGGATGGCAGACCAGAAGCGGCACCAAGCTGATCATGGACAAGCTCTACGTCACCAAGATGACCAATACGATGATCGGTGCCCGGGAGCACTACAGCCTCAGAGTGAGGTACGCGATGCGGATCACCTCCTCGGGCGAGTTTCTCCATGCTGCGCCGTGGAACGCCGGGTACTTTGGCCGAAGCAACGCCAGCCACGGGTGCGTCGGAATGAGCACGGCGAATGCAGCCTGGTTGTTCAACCGCACCCTGATCGGGGACCCGGTGGTCACCACTGGCAGCAGCCGCGGAATGGAATACGGCAACGGCTATTCCGACTGGAACATGTCCTACGCCAAGTACAAGAAGGGCTCTGCGCTCTAGGGCCCCGGCTTTCTAGGGCTTGGCCTCAGCTGCTCCCGGCGCTGAACGGCGATGCAGAGGCAAAGCCGGTGGATGCATCTTGCCTAGGGGTGGCTCCGCTCCCCCGGCCAGAGATAGTACGAACGACTTGGTGAAGGCCAAGAGCGGTACAGCCAACAACGCTCCCACAATCCCGCCGACGATTATGCCGATCGCGATCGAGATCAGCACAGCCAACGGATGCAACTTCACTGCCCGTCCCAGCAGGAACGGCTGCAGCACATGGCCCTCAATCTGCATCACCAGGATGACGCCGCCAAGCATGATCAGCGCCTGGACCCAGCCAAGGGCCACCAGGGCGACGAGGACGGCAACGAAACCCGAGATCAGCGCCCCGACGATTGGGATGAAGGCGCCGATGAAGACGAGCGCCGCCAGTGCTGGAGCAACCGGCACACCCAGTATCAGCGCGACGATGAGCACACCGATGCTGTCGAACAGCGCGACCAGAATTGTCGCCCGCACGTATGAGGACAGCGATCGCCAGCCTCTGATTGCGGCCTGATCCACCCGATCTCGCGAAGTCCGCGGGAAGAACTTCAGCAAGAAGGTGAAGATGCCACGGCCGTCGTAGATGAAGTAGAAAAGGGCGAATAGGGCCAGAGCGAAGCCAGCAATGAAATGTCCGACCTGGGCACCGAATTCGGCAGCATAGGTCGCGATCGTGCTACCGCTCTCCCTCAGAAAGTCGGTGATTCTGGTTACCCAGGTCGAGGAGTCCAGCCAGGCGGCGTTTATATGCAGCGGGCCATTGCGGAGCCACTCCGTCAGTGGGCCATTGTTCAGCCACTCGCTTAGCTTGTTGAAGCCGTTCACCACGTTGTTCGACAGCTCCGAGCCCTGCCCAGCGATCTGACCGCCAATCAGGATCAGCGCGCCGACGATCAAGGCGACCGCGCCAATCACCGTAATTGCCGTCGCAGCTGCTCTCGGCAACCCCCATCTCCCTTTCTTGAGCGCGTCGGCGACCGGCAACATGAGCGCAGTCAGCAGGATCGCGACCGCAATTGGGATGAAGACCTCGGAGAGATAGCGCACCAGCCAGGCAATCCCCGACAGCAGGATGACCACGAGGATCACCCGCCAGGACCAGGCCGCCGCAACCTGCAGGCCGCGAGGCACAGTTGCGTCAAACTCAGCTGTCTTAGTAGTGGCCGCCGCAGCCTCGGCCTGCGGCGCCGGCTCCGGAGTCGGTGGGGCCGCGTGATCATTTCCGGCCGGATCGGCAGGCAACACCGGCAGCGTGCGGCGCGTCCGGCGTGCCGAAGCCCGCGGCCCGTTCCGAGCAGATGATCCCATTCGGCCCCTCCTGGGTGTGATCCCAAGGTCCCAACCCTATTACCCCTGGCAGACTGTCCCGGTGGGCAGGCTGGGAGCCGCGCGGGCATGGGTCGGGGGGCGGCGCTCCCTCCCTCGTGAGGTCTACGTGCTGGGCCTCGTGGCGTTTTGCGTCGCGGTGGGCTTCGGGGTACTGGTACCCGTGCTACCAGTGTTCGCGCGGAGCTTTGGCGTTGGAAATACCGAAGTCGGTGCGGTCATCTCCGCGTTCGCGCTGATGCGCCTGATCTCCAGCCCTTTCTGCGGGTGGCTGATCAAGATCCTCAGCGAGCGGATCATCATGGCCACAGGAATCTTCATCGTGGCGATCTCGAGCGGCTTGGCCGGCATCTCGCGCAGCTACCTCCAACTGTTGATCCTCCGTGGCGTCGGCGGAATCGGCTCGGCAATGTTCACCGTCTCGGCCTTCACCTTGCTGCTTACCTCGGTCGAAGCCGGCCTAAGAGGTCGTGCCGCGGGGTTTTTCCAGGCCGGGTTCCTGATCGGCGGGATTACCGGGCCCGCTGTTGGCGGCGCGTTGGCGGCCATCTCGCTCACGGCCCCCTTCTTCTTCTATGCCGGGACACTAGTGGTCGCCGGAATGGCGGGATTGCTGCTGCTGCGGCGTCGGAGTGCGAAGCCCGAAGAGACCGCCGCGTCGACCGTGCCGTTTCGCGTGGTGGTACATGACGCCCGCTATCAGGCGGCCTGCTTCAGCAACCTCGCCCAGGGTTGGACCTCTTTCGGGGTTCGTTCCTCTCTGATTCCGGTACTGATAGTGGAGCTACTGCATCGGCCGGCCACGTGGACCGGCATCGCCTTTGCTATCGCCGCCGTGGCGCAAACTGTCGCCGTCGGTCCGGCCGGCCGCTTTACCGACACAGTTGGGCGGCGCCCGGCCATGATCCTCGGTGGCACCCTTGCGGCGGTCTCGATCATGGCGGTCCCGTTCGCACCGAACATCTGGCTACTGATCGTCGTGCTTTGCCTGTACGGCGTCGCCTCAGCCTTCTTGGGCACTGCTCCCGCCGCAGCCGTCGGTGATGCAGCGGGAAGTCACGGCGGAACGGCTGTGGCGCTCTTCTCGATGTGTTCTGATATCGGAGCGATCATTGGCCCGCTGGTCGCCGGCGTACTGGCTGACACCTTGTCATACCCGGCCGCATTCGGGGTCGGAGCCGCCTTGATGCTCGTGGCAGCCGCACTCGCCTGGCGGATGCCGCGCGGTCAGGCAGCACCGTCCAAGGAGGGGCCATCAAAGGGGGATAGGCATGAGTCCGCGTCCGTTGAGTGAGCTGGTAAGCCCAGATTGGGCCGACGCGTTGCAGCCCGCCGCAGCGACGATTACAGCGATGGGGAGATTCTTACGAGCCGAGCTGGCAGCAGGCCGGAGCTACCTGCCAGCCGGTGATCACGTGCTGCGCGCTTTCAGTCGCCCGCTGAGCCAGGTAAAGGTCCTGATCGTGGGACAAGATCCCTACCCCACGCCAGGGCATCCGGTGGGTTTGTCGTTCTCGGTTGCCTCGCACGTCCGGCCGATTCCACGGTCGCTGCAGAACATCTATGCCGAGCTGCAGACCGATCTCGGCATCCGTCCGGCAGCCAGCGGCGATCTCACCCCGTGGTTCCAGCAAGGTGTCCTACTGCTGAACCGAGTGCTGACCGTGCAGCCTGGTCGCTCCGGATCCCACCGAGGCAAGGGCTGGGAGCAGGTGACACAACAGGCGATCGAAGCGCTCGTCACTCGAGGTGGCCCACTGGTGGCGATCTTGTGGGGGCGTGACGCGCAATCACTGATACCGATGCTCGGCTCAGTCCCCTACCTGGCGAGCGCTCACCCCTCCCCCTTGTCGGCGGCAGCCGGGTTCTTCGGGTCGCGGCCTTTCAGCCGTGCCAACGACCTATTGGAGCGGGCGGGAGGGGAGCCGGTCGACTGGGCGCTCGAAAGAACCCCTGACTTTGCAACACCAGCGGGTTCGAAAGTGCTCGATGCGCGTCCCTAAAGACGCACCGGTGATCCGTTTCAGGTTCAGGCAAGGGCGCTGTCCAGATCGGCGATTAGATCCTCAGCATCCTCGATGCCCACGCTGAGCCGGATCAGGTCGCTCGGCACCTCCAACTGAGTACCGGCCACTGAGAGATGCGTCATCCTCCCGGGATGCTCGATCAAGGACTCAACGCCGCCGAGCGACTCGCCCAAGATGATCACTGAGGTGCCTTCGCAGACCCGCAGCGCCGCCTGTTCGCCACCGACCACACGGAAGCTGACCATGCCGCCATACCGGCGCATCTGTCGCTTGGCCAGGTCATGCCCTGGATGGGCGTCAAGCCCGGGGAAGTACACCTGGGCGATCCGCGGATGACCGTCAAGGAAGGCCGCTACCAGCTCGGCGTTGTCGCAGTGTTTTTCCATCCGCACCGCCAACGTCCGCAGGCCGCGGAGTATGAGCCAGCTGTCGAACGGGCTCGCCACACCGCCGATGGCGTTCTGGTGAAACCTCAGTTGCTCAGCCAAGTCGTCGTCGTTGAGTACCAGCGCACCTCCGATGACGTCTGAGTGGCCGCCGCAGTACTTGGTGGTCGAGTGCACGACGATGTCCGCACCCAGCTCCAGCGGCTGTTGGAGGTACGGCGTGGCAAACGTGTTGTCGACCACCACCAGAGCCCCGGCCGAATGCGCCAAATCCACAATCGCGGCAATGTCAGCAATATTGAGCAATGGGTTGGTGGGGGTCTCGATCCACACCGCCTTGGTCTCACCCGGGGTGATGGCTGCGGCGACGGAGTCAAGGTTGGTCAGATGCGCCGGATCGGCTGCCACACCCCAGCGCTGGTGCACCCGCACGAACAATCGATAGGTGCCGCCGTAGGCGTCGTCCGGCACCACGAAATGGCTGCCCGGCGAGGCGATGGTGCGCAGCAATGTGTCTTCGGCCGCCAAGCCGCTGGCGAATACCAACCCGTGCCTGCCGCCCTCGAGTGACGCCAGGCACTCTTCGAGGGCCGTACGCGTCGGGTTGGAAGAGCGCGAGTATTCGTAACCGCCACGCGCCTCCCCTACCTTGTCCTGGATGAACGTCGACGTGGCATAGATCGGTGGCACCACTGAGCCGACCGCGGAGTCCGGTTCCTGACCCGCGTGAATCGCCCGAGTCGAGAAGCCTTGCGTATCTGTCACAAGAGGCCAGCGTACGCGTCATTTGTTCGCCGCTCGCGCCGTATGCACCCTGTCGAACGGCACCTCCGGCGCTTCAACAAGCTCAGCGCACATTCACACAAGCTCCGCGCATTCGCGCTGGAACATGTGACTGCCGGGTCAGCGTTACATAAATGCATGACCGTACCGAGCGGTAATGCAGGAAGGCAGACTGAATCACATGTTGTTCTCGCGCACGAAGACAAACCTTGTTGAGCCCGAGAAGGCGCTCCCAGGCCGGAGCTCATCCATTCTGGTCAATCCCACTTTCCACGACATCTTCGGAATCCCGGTGCAGAAGGTGCCGGAAGGCTCTGAGGTGGCCTACTTTGCCCTCGGTTGCTTCTGGGGTGCCGAGAAGTTGTTCTGGAAGACGCCCGGAGTCACCAACACAGCTGTCGGTTATGCGGGTGGCTTCACGCCCAACCCCACGTACGAGGAGGTATGCAGCGCTCGTACCGGCCACACCGAGATCGTGAAGGTGAGCTACGACCCTGCCAAGATCAGCTACGAGAAGCTGCTCAAGATCTTCTTCGAGGACCATGACCCGACACAGGGCATGCGTCAGGGCAACGACGTCGGGACGCAATACCGGTCGGCGATTTACACGACCTCACCCGAGCAGCAGGCAACGGCTGAGCGAGTACGCGATGAGTTCCAGAAGGCGTTCAACCGGGCCGGCTATGGGCGGATCACCACCGAGATTGCGCCGGCAGGCGAGTTCTACTACGCGGAGGACTACCACCAGCAATACCTGGACAAGAACCCGTACGGCTATTGCCCCATGCACGCCACGGGAGTCACCTGCAACTAAGACCGGGCGGTCAGGATCTGACTCTCGCGCGCGCACCGAGGAGGCGGTAGAGCGCTCGGAATGGCAGCACCCGGACCATTGCCGCTGCCACTTTGGCATCCCGGCCGACCACTTGCCGCGGCGCAGGACTCTCGTTCTGCAGCGCTTCCAGGATGATCTTGGCCGGAACCGCCGGATCGAGGCCCGAGGTGGCACCCCGCCGTGCCAGCTCTCTCCCCGCCTCGATCTGGCTGGCATAGCGTGCCCACGCCTCCGGGTTAACTGATTGCAGTTCGTCTCCGGTGGCTCTGCCGCGATTCCAGATTGGCGTCGCGATCGCTCCGGGTTCGATCAGCATAACTTTGATCTTGGAGGGTGCTAGCTCTGCGCGCAACGAGCCGCTGAGCCCGACCAAGCCATGCTTGGCGGCACTGTAAGCGCCCAGCATGGGACCGGCGATCCGACCGCCGATGGATCCGATCATGATGATCCGAGCATCGTCGGTCGTTTCGGCTGAGTGCCGCAATGCCGGCAACATCACTTGCGTCACGAGCAACTGAGCCGTCAGATTGACCTCTAGTTGGCGCCGGAAGACCTCGATCGGAATGAGCTCTAGCGGCCCCGGAAATGCGGCGCCCGCATTGTTGACCAGACCGAACAACGGTCCGGCTGCCTTGACCACCTCCCCGGCAGCGCGCACCGAATCTTCGTCGAGCAGATCCATGATCAAAGGGGTGACGACCTCAGGAAACTGGCGCCGCAGCCCTTCCGCATCGGTCTCTCGACGTACCGTTCCGAACACGTGGAACCCCGCACTCACCAACTCCAGGACGGTCGCCCGCCCGATGCCGCTCGATGCACCGGTGACCACGACAGAACGCGGTGACACTTTCCACTCTCCTTCAGTTCGGAGGGGTGCAGGGCTCAGTTGAGCGCGTTCCTGGCGAACGTGTCGCACTTGTTCGGGTCACCGGTGTTGAAGCCGTGAGCGAGCCATTGACGCCGCATGGCGGCTGAACCGTGGGTCCAGTTTTCCGGCGAGACCTGGCCCTGCATTTTCTCCTGGATCCGATCGTCGCCAACAGCTTGCGCCGCGTCCACTGCTCGGGCGAGATCCTCCTGGGTGACTTCACTGATTGGACTCTGGGGATCCTCCGTCGCGTGCCTGAACCAGACGCCGGCATAACAGTCGGCCTGCAATTCCAGCCGCACAGCCGGCGACCTCGGCCCGGTCCCGGGACCGCTGCTCTGCACCCGTTGCATGGTGCCGGTCAAGTTCTGGATGTGATGGCCGAACTCGTGGGCGAGGACATACGCCTCAGCTGCGTCGCCGCCTTGCGCGCCGAGCTGGCCAGTCAGCTGATCGAAAAAGTCAAGATCGAGATAGACCGTGGTGTCGGCTGGGCAATAGAAGGGCCCGACCGCTGAAGTGGCATGTCCACACGCCGTATTGATGCTGCCGGTGAAGGTCTGAACCTGGATTTCCTGATAGCCCTGCACTGTGTCGTTCCAGTAGTCCTGGATCGAGTTCGTGTATGCGACGAACCGGCAATCGCGGTCGGTGTTGATGTCCGAGCCCCGCGTGCACTGGGCGAACTGGCTCGGATTAGCAGACTGCTCCGGCCCCGCCGGCTGAGCGCCGCCGAGGATGTCGCCAGGATTCAAGCCGAAGAGCAGGGCGAGCAGCAAAACGATCAGTCCGGCGCCGCCGCCTATCGCGATCTTGCCGCCGCTGCCACCGCGACCGCCGCCCATTTGCGACGGGTCGAGCTGGGCTCCCTCGTTGTACTTCACGTCTCTCCGCCCGCGAGCAACAGGGGTGCCCGCCTTGATCGGCAGCATAGCCGCGGGCGTTCAATGCCGATAGGTTCCCGCACGCTTCCTCCCGCCCCGCCGGTCAAGTACGGCCCCCTCTCAGCGAGGTGCGGACTATGACCACCACCACCACAGAAGAAAAGCGCGGACATTGCGCCTCACGATTTCGATGATGCACGGAGGGTCGGCCTAGCCGGCAGAGAGTCACGTCTGCCGATCGACGCCTCCATCGGTCGGCTAACGGTGGCTCTGGCACAGTGGGCAACTATGACCGTGGTAGTCACCGACAACACGATGGCAAGCCGCTATGAAGCGCGGGTCGACGGAGTGCTCGCAGGCGTCTCCGAGTACGAGCTGACACCGGACACCATCGTCTTCCTTCACACCGTGGTAGCCGAGGAATATGAAGGTCGGGGCGTAGGCACCGCGATCGCGCGGTACGCCCTGGACGACGCGCGTGCTCGCGGCTTATACGTACGTCCACTCTGCCCCTTCATCAGGGGCTGGATGGAGCGGCATCCTGAGTACTCGGACCTGATTCCTGCAACCAGCTAGCCTTCTCGCAACGAGAACCAAACGCCAGTATGAGGCAGTACTGGCGCTGGATATCCACAGATTCTGGGCACAACGAACTGACTTTGATGCGCGGTCGCTGCGACTCCCGCGAGGTTTGGCATATGGCAAATACTCCGACTCTGGGGCCTCCGCACGAGATGCCTGCCATTCGCAACGCCAAAGACCTACGCCTTCGGTGGCGGGCTCTGATGGGCCCAGTCGGGTTCGACCGGCCACTGCTCTGGATTGCGTTCGTTGAGCCCGACGGCATGATGAGCCCACGGCTCACGCAGATCGATGAGATCCCCCGCTGGGCAGACGGCAAGACGTGCGGTGCACTTCTGGAGATGTGCCGGCACATTGTCGGTAGGACCGGCGCCGGCGGATCTGTGGCCATGCTGCTGACCCGCCCCGGCCGCAACCCGATGGATGATGCGGATCGGAGCTGGGCCCGCTACCTCACTTCGGCAGCGGATCACCTCGCCCTCTCCATGTGGCCCGTGCACTTCGCAAACGATGTCGAGTTGCGAGTCTTCGCGCCTGATGATCTTGTCGTCAGTGAGTGACGGGCTTGGTGCGCCACAGCCAAGCCAGCCCCAAGATCGGCAGCACCAGCGGAACGAAGCCGTAGCCGATCCCGAACACCGACCAGACTGTGGCCCGGGGGAAGGCTTCCGGGTCGACGACGCTAAGCGTTCCGACGGTAATCACGCCCACAAGCTCGATGATGATCGCGACCAATGCCAGTCGGCGGGAGGCGCGAGTGCCACGTGCGAGCGTGATCGTCGCGACGATGTAGATCAGTCCGGCAAGCGCGGATAGCAGGTACGCCAGAGGTGCCTGCTCGAACTTCGTCAGAAGCTGGACGCTCGCTCGGGCGGTCGCGGCAAGAGCGAAAATGCCGTAAACCGCGACCAGAACACGGCCCGCGCCGCTGTTGGTCTTACGAGTAGTGGAGCCCGTCGGCTGAGTTGGGACACCTGTCATGCGACCGGCGTCCAGAGCACGAGCAGGCGCAGAGTCATGGCGAGAACCGCGAGTGCGGCGACCGCCAGCACGATGCCCGAGAAGCGGCTGCGCTCGGCGTTGGCCCAAAACCACGCAATCGGGATCAAGATCACGATGCCGATCAGATAGCCAATCGTGGTCGCCAGCTCGACCGGGCGGAAACCTGCCGCCAGCCTGGCAGCGGCGATGATTGACTGGACAAGGATGACAATCTCAAGTCCCGCAGCGAAGAGCAGCTGCGCCTTACCTGGCGGCCTGTTGATCAGTGCAGTCACCAGGCCCCAGATCACGCCAACAGCGGCGAGCGCGATCACGACGTATGCCAGTGCGTCGATCATTGAGACGCTCGTTGGGTCCGCACGGCGCCCAACGCTACCGGAGCCTACTGAGGGACTGTCAGACTTGGAGTCCCGCGGCGATGTTGTCCGAAGTCTGCGTCGAGGAGGAACAGTGGCCGACCAGCGAGAGCCCAGAGTTGGCCGGCGGCCGGGCAACCAGGACACTCGCGGTCAGATCATTACGGCTGCACGGCATGCATTCGCGGCCAAGGGTTTCGCAGGTGCGTCGATGCGTGCAATCGCTGCCGAAGCCGGAGTCGATGCGGCGTTGATACACCACTATTTCGAGAGCAAGCAACAGCTCTTTCTCGCCACGGTCGCGCTTCCGCTTGGACTGCCGCGAATGCTCGAGGAGGTCGCCGCTGGGGGTAGGGGCGGTCTTGGTGAACGACTCGTCAGGAGTGTCCTGGGAGTCTGGGACTCCGAGCTTCAGCCATCACTGGTCGCCGCGATCCGCACCACGCTGACAGATCCGGCCCTGACTCTCTCGGTCGGCGAGTTCCTCACCCTCGAAGTCGTCGGTCATGTGCTGCCTCGCGACGACCTTTCACTGGAGGAGGCGAACAGGCGAGCGGGTCTGGTTGCCTCTCAGATTCTGGGGCTGGTGATCGGCCGCTACGTCTTGCGGCTGCCGGTCTTGGTGAACCGCCAGACAGAGGACCTGGTGGCCGAAGTGGGCCCGACAGTCCAGCGCTACGTCGACGGCCGCACCTGAAGCACCACTTTTGATTTGGGGTTGCTCGCGCATCGCGCGAGGAATCCGCCGCCGTCGTCGTCGCTCGCAAAGGGGAAGAGCGCCTCTGCTCGCTCCTTCTCGGTGCGGCGGCGCGCGATTCCCGACGCTCGCAGCCTTTGCGGAATGATGACCACGTGCTGGTCGTCGGTGTCACGCAGGACGGTGCGCACGCGTTCGAGGTGATCCTCGATCACGGCGCCGATCCGGACGTGCTCGCATTTGATCGCGGCTACCTCATCGTCCGTCCCATCGATGCCACCCGCGCCAGCTCGGGCGAACTGATCCTCCGCTTGCTGGTACGTCCGGTAGTCGACGAGCCGCGTCCCCGCGTAGGCCGGCAAGGACGCGAGTCCGGGCTGGTGCTTGGCGACGGCGGACGACCGACTGTCAGGCAGCGCTTTGCGGCGTATGCAGTGGTCATCTCGAGCCGAGGCCTGCTCGCCACCGAGTACTCCGGCCGAACTGCCGTCACCGGGCGATGGGGCATGCCAGGCGGCGGGCTTGATGATCACGAGCCGCCGACCTCGGCCGTACTCCGAGAGGTCGCCGAAGAAACCTCCCAGGAGATCATCCTGGGTGAGCTCGTCAGGGTGCAGACCTCCCACTGGGTGGGGCGTAGCCCGTACGGGACAATCGAGGATTTCCACGCAGTACGCCTGGTCTATCGGGCGAGCTGCCCGCATCCGACGGAGCCAGTCGTGCTGGATCAGGGTGGCACGACCGAATCTGCCCAGTGGGTGCCACTGGAATCCTGGCGTTCCGTGTCGTGGACCCAGAACTGGCGGCTATTGCTGTCGGAGCTAATCGAGGACTCCTTTTAGTTTCGAACTCCTCGCGCATCGCGCGGCGCTCACTGCTGATGTACCCGATGGCTAACGGATATTGACGTCGCTGAGCAGATCTTGCCGGGTCAGCACCCCTACGGGCTTGCCATCGTCCAGAACCAGCAACGCATCGCACGTTCTCAGCAATGCGACCGCCTCGGCGACCGGCTCGGTCACCCCGAGCATCGGGAGCGGCTCCTCCATCACGCCTGCGACCGCATCCGCCGGTCGCACGCGGTGACCAAACAGCTCAGCGAGTAGTCCGCGTTCGCTGACCGAACCGACGACTTCGGCGGCCATGACCGGCGGCTCCGCACGCACTACGGGCATCTGACTCACGCCGTATTCCCGCATGATCGCGACGGCTTCGGCGATCGTCTCGTTGGGATGCGTGTGTACCAACGACGGCAAGTCACCCGACTTCTCGCGCAGCACGTCGCCGACGACTCGCACGCGTTGGTCGGGTCGGGGCGCAAAGCCATATCGGGTGAGCCAGGCGTCGCTGAAGACCTTGGTGAGGTAGCCGCGGCCGGAATCGGGCAACAGCACAACGATCACCGCTTCAGGATCGTCGAGCTCATGCGCCAGTCGGATGGCGGCCGCGGCGGCCATCCCGGAGGACCCACCGACTAGTAGCGCCTCCTCACGTGCCAGCCGTCGCGCCATTACGAAGGAGTCGGCGTCCGACACCTCAATTACCCGGTCGCAAACGGTGGGGTCGTAATTGACCGGCCAGAAGTCCTCGCCAACTCCTTCAACCAGGTAGGGCCGACCGGTCCCACCTGAGTACACCGAACCGGACGGGTCGGCGCCAATGATCTTGACCCGGCCATCGGAGACCTCTTTCAGGTAACGACCGGCTCCGCTGATCGTGCCGCCAGTGCCGATCCCGCTAACGAAGTGAGTGATCTTGCCATCGGTCTGCTCCCAGATCTCTGGACCCGTGGTCTCGTAGTGGCTTGCCGGATTGTTCGGGTTGCTGTATTGGTCAGGCTTCCAGGCTCCCTCGATCTCGCGGACGAGCCGGTCCGAAACCGAGTAGTAGGAGTCAGGGTGTTCTGGCTCGACGGCGGTCGGGCAGACGACAACTCGTGCGCCGTACGCAGTCAGGACATTGCGCTTGTCCTCGCTCACCTTGTCGGGGCAGACAAACACGCAGGCGTAGCCTTTGGCCTGCGCGACCATGGCCAGGCCCACTCCGGTATTGCCACTTGTGGGCTCGACGATCGTGCCGCCGGTCTTGATCTTGCCCTCTTGCTCCGCGGCCTCGATCATCTTGAGCGCGATCCGATCCTTGACCGAGCCGCCAGGATTCAGATACTCAACTTTGGCCAGGATCAGCGGTTTTGCGCCATCAGTGACCCGGGAGAGCCGGAGCAGCGGGGTATGCCCGACGAGATCGATGAGCGAGTTGACGTACTCCACGCGCACGACTTTACGGCGCAGTAGCTGACGACCACGATGTGCCACTGGGCGGAGCGAGTGAGGGCCGCGGCTTCCCGTCGGAAGCGCGGCCCTCAAGTTTGAACGATCGGCCAGCGAACCAGCTACGATCCGTGGGCTACCTGCGAATGTAGGAGAGCAGCCGCAGGATCTCGACGTACAACCAGACCATGGTCACGGTCAGCCCGAATGCGCCCCGCCACGATTCACTCGCTGGCGCGCCCATGGCGACACCCTGCTCGATGTAGTCGAAGTCAAGCACCAGATTCAGTACCGCGAGTGAGGCGCCGATCAGGGAGAAGACGACGGCCAGAATGCTGACGGCACCGGTACCGCCGTCCACCAAGCCGAGATTGACACCGAAGAGGGAAAGCAGGAAGTTGATCAGCAAGGCAACCGCAAACGAGATCGTCGCGATGATCACGACCTTGCGGAACATCGGCGTGACGCGAATGTTGAAGAACTTGTACGCCGCCAATGTCACCGCAGCTGCAGCGAAGGTGCCGATCACGGCCTGAACGACGATGCCGTCGTAGAGACTCTCGAACACCTTGCTGATCATGCCGATAAAGATGCCCTCGATGCCGGCGTACAACAGCACCAAAGGGGGCGAGACCTTATGCCGGAACGCGACGACCATCACAAGGATGAAACCGATCAGCCCCGACCCGATCAGTGCCGGGAAGTAGAGCGCGTCAGGTACGAACCTCCACGCCAGGGCGGCAGTGATGATGAGCACGCCCATAGTGACCGCTGTCTTGGTGACGACGTCATCAAAGGTCATCCGCCCTTCGAGCGACCCCACCGGTGCCTGCGGGGAGCCGGGATACTGCGGATAGCCGGCCGGCGTTTGGTTGTAAGGGTTCTGGTTGTATTGCGGTGCTGCGGGTGTGAACGCGTCCTGTTTAGAGAGGATCGGGTTCGAACTGCGCAACATAAATGTGTCCTCCTGGTCATGCGCCTCGGTTGGCGCACTAATCAGTCTACTGAAACGCCGGGCACCAGCCGTTTCTTCCGGCTTTGAAACAGCTGTGAGCTTTGCGCGGACTCAACGATCCGCGCCGACCTGCTCCTCTCAAGACGGCCAGCGGGTGAGGGAACTCTGTCGGAACATCGACGTCGGCGGACTCTGCGCGATCCGCAGACGGATTGCGCGCCGCTCCTGGACGAGCGAGCGAGCAGAAACGCTCTTCCGTCGCGAGGAGTGAGGAAGGCAGCGCAACCCTCAGCGAGCGGAGCGAGTAAATCAAACGCGGAGCGAGCAATTCAATCTCGGATCGCGCGCCGCCGAGCTGAGGAGGAGCGAGCAAACACGCTTCATCGTCTGCGAGCGACGATGAAGTCGGCGGACTCTCGAGCGCGATCCGCGCGACTAGGATTGCGCGCCGCTGCCTGGACGAGCGAGTGAGCAGACAACGTTCTTCGTCTGCGAGCGAGTGAGGAAGGCAGCGGCTTCAAGCGCAATCCTCAGCGAGCGGAGCGAGCAATCAACGGGATTCAACCTCGGATCGCGCGCCGCCGTGCTGAGGAGGAGTGAGGGGACATGCCTCTCGTCCCCGAACGACGACGAAGTCGGCGGGTTCCAGAGCGCGATCCGCGCGAGCGGAGCGAGCAATTCAACACAGTGCCCCCGATGGGATTCGAACCCATGCTGGAGCGGGTTTAAGCCGCCTGCCTCTGCCATTTGGGCTACGGGGGCCAGCCATCGTGGCCTGTGTGATCCTAGCCGCGCGCTCGGCTCAGCGAGACGCCTCCGTGCTCGGAGGCGACGAAGCTCCGTCCAGCTTCTTCCGCGTTTCCGGCGGCAATTTTGTTAGATCACCGGTAGGAATACGGTCGTCGATGACTGCCTTGCCATCCGGTCGGAAGTGCACCGGCTGCACTGCAGTAATGAGACCAGTGGCGTTGTCCCGGAAGTAGAAGTAGACGTCGGCGCTGATCAGCGGCGGGGAGAACGGCGTGCTGAAGGATGTGAACGTCGGCTCGCGAACCCCACCTGCAGTGCCCTCCTGCATGCCGACAGTCCACGACCCGTCGTCATGCATGATCACCCAGGGGCCGGATTGAGCATGGAAGTGACCCCAAAGCACCAAGGGAGCCGGCGGATTGGGCGTGTCCATAATCACCCGCGCGGCGATGGGCTGGTGGACCAGCAGTACGTCAGTGTGCTTGTCGCGGGCGACATCGATCAGCCGTTGCGCCAACTCTTCCTCGCTTTCCGGCCGATCTTGGACGCGCTCGACGCTGAAGGGGACGTTGTGCTCTGGGTCGTCGTCGCCAAGTACGCTCAACCCTGCGGCCTGGACGACTTGGCCATCAAGGACTGTCATCCCCACATTCCTCATCTGGGCCTCGGTCACGTCGGAGTCGTGGTTTCCGGTCGCTACCAGGAAGGGAACCGCAGGTGGGATGCCTGCCTCCCGGCGTACGCATCCGCGCTCAGCGGCAGTCCCATTGACGGTGTCGTCGCCGGAGCTCAGGACCAAGGACGGCTGAGTAACGTGGGCCAGCCGACCTATCAGCTCCGTCATCGCCTGGTTGCAGTGCAGATCACTGAAACCCATGATCATCGTTTCGTCCGAGCTCGGACTCGGCAAAGCATCGAGCTGGTCTGACAGGCTGGCAGCTGCCGAGCCAATGTAGGTCCTCACTGCGCGCTGCTGACGTTCGCTCAGCAGCCTGATGCCCTTGATCCCGCGGTCCAGTACGTCAGCCAGCAGCACACTGTCGACTGTCAGGGATGAGAAACGCCCTCCGTCCGCGATTGCGACGGGATACCGCGGATCCTTTGGTTTCTCAGGTACCAGGATGGATCCGATGACCAGCGCGAGGACGGTCACGTAGATCGCGGCAGCGCGTCGCCTGGTCACCCGTGTCACGACGCGCGGCGGCACGAGCTGCCGCCGGAGCCACCAGATTGCGACAGCCAGCAGCAGAACTGCCTCAGCCTTGAGGCCTTCCCGCACAGCATCGCCGGCCAAACGCTCGACGATGCCGGATAGAGCCTCCTCCGGCTCGGCGTACAGGCTGGTGTAGGCGATCAGCGTCTGCTCCGAGAACAACGAGTTGAGATTCTCTGCAGCGGTACCGACACCGCCGACTGTGATCTGAAGGCCGATCGGACGTACCGGACTCGCGAGGTAGGCATTGCCAATCGGTCCGAGGTTGAGCTCGATCTCACCTCGGAAGTTGCTTGCGAAGTTCACCCGATGCGGCCCGAGATAGTCGTCCACTTGCGCGTGGCTGATTCCCCAGACGACCGCGAACGGCACCGCAGCCAGTGCAGCTAGCAAAGTGAGCAACAAGGCTTTCCCGACACTTGCGAGCAGGGTGCGGTTGGAGCGCACCCGTGCGGCGTGCTGCGCAAGCGCGCTGGTCAGGGTTCGGCGCTGCCCGCTCACGGCGGGGCCGCGGCCATTGCGCGGGGCTCTGGGCCGATTGGCGCCGGGCCGAAACGGCCACCGACCAGAGGCCGGATCGTTCATCGATGCCCGACCTTACCTGCGCCGGCCACCTGACCACAGGTCCAAGAGTCCTGGATGTCCGACCCTCAAACGCCTCACGAGCCGCCGGCGTCGGGCGGCTGGAGATAGACCTTTCGTGGGTAGACGGCGTGCGCACCAACTACTCGGTCGAGGAACAGCAAGCCGGCGCAGTGGTCGATCTCATGCTGCAGCGCACGAGCCTCGAACGCATCGGTGGTGATCAGCACCCGCTCGCCGCTCAGCGGCAACAGACCGGCCACAATGATCTTGGTTGGCCGCTTCACGTCGCCTGTGAGCTCGGGTACCGACATGCAGCCCTCGCGAGCCTTCTCATTGCGGCTGGCCTCCACGATTTCGGCGTTCACGAGCACGATCAGGCCGTGCGTGGTCCGGGTCTTCGGATGGGCGGAGACGTCGACACAGAAGGCTTTCGCCGACACCCCGACCTGAGGCGCGGCGAGACCAACACAGCCAGGAGAGATGCGCATGGTCGCAACGAGATCGGCGCAGAGCTGAACCACCACAGGATCGGCAGGGTCGACAGGCGATCCGGAAACCGAGAGCACGTGGCTTGGCGCTTGGACCACATCCAGCACCCGGCCGTCAGGCAAAGTCGGCAGCGTCAGACTCACAGCTCGTCGTTCTCGATCAGTCGCATGCTGGTGTCCACGCCCAATTCGGCAGACACTCCGACGAGTCGAGCCTGCAGCGCCGCAACGTCGGCTGAGCGTGGTAGATCCACTTCGGCCAGCAATACGTAGAGCGTTCCCGAGAGGCGGGTGGTCAGATCGGTGATGTTGCCGCCGGCCTCGGCGATCACACTGGCCAGCCGCGCGACAATCCCGAGCCGGTCCGCACCATGGACGGTCACCAGGTATGTGGACCCCAGCGCAGGCAGGTCCGGCTCCTCGGGGACCTCACGAACGGTGACATCCAGTGAGCCGTTCACGAGCGGTTGCAGCGCAGTCTCGACCTGGTCAGCGTCGGCCTCGCCTGCGCAGATCAGAGTCATTGCGAAATGACCGCGCAACAGCGTCATCGAGGAGTCCTCGAGGTTCATGCCGCATTCCGACAGCACCTCGGCAGCCTGCGCGATAATGCCAGGCCGGTCGTGACCGACGACTGTGACGGCGAGAGAGGTCATCGCGGCATTGTGTCACCGGTCGATGAGCTGCAAGGCAATCCCGTCGAGAATGTCCGACTCGCTGACGATCAGGTCCTCCACGTTCATGCGCGCCGCGATTCGGACCTCGACCAGAGCACCCCCGGTGATCACATCCGCCCGCCCAGGGTGCATGGACGGCAGCGCCCGGATCTGGTCAACCGTCATCGCGGCCAGTCGATGGAGCAACTCCTCCACTGATGGCAGTGGGATAAGCGCACCGTGCACCCGCTCACGGTCGTACCGCTCGAGCCGCAAATACACGCCAGCCAGCGTCGTCACAGTGCCTGCGACTCCAATCCAGGTTCCGATCGAGCCGAAATCCACCCCACTGCCCGCCAGCAGCTCGTCCACGTACGCAGCCGCTCGCGCAAGATCAACGTCTGCAACGGGATTCTGTTTCAAGAACCGTTCGGTGACCCGTACCGATCCAACGTCGAGCGAGATTGCGCTATGCACCTGTCCAGCAGCGCTCCCAGTGATCAGTTCGGTCGAGCCGCCGCCGATGTCCATGACCAAGACTGGCTCGCCTCTCGGAGTGACTCGGCTGAGGGCCCCATTGAAGGACAGGCGCGCCTCGGTCTCCCCGCTGATCACATCGGGCAGCACTCCGAGTCGCTCCTTGATGCCGGCGAAGAAGCTGTCACGGTTCTTGACATCGCGAGTAGCCGAGGTTGCCACGAAGTGCACGTTCTCGACAGGCACATCGGCTTTCTTGATCAATTCCGCGTACTCGTCGACTGCTGCGAACGTACGCTGCAGGGCGGCGGGATGAAACTCACCAGTGGCGTCGACGGCCTGGCCGAGCCGTACCACCTCTAGCCGTCTCTCCAGATCCTTCAGACCACCTGCGCCGTCGGGTTCGGCGATCAACAGACGAATGGAATTCGTTCCGCAATCGATGGCGGCAACCCGCGTCATGAGGACTCTTCCAAGCATGGGCGAATCCAGAACGCGCCCAAGGCCCGCACCGCCTCATCACCGAGCGGGTTGACTCCGGCTCCGGCAGCGAGCGCGTGGGCCGCCAGCGCATGGAGACATTTCACCCGATCGGGCATCCCTCCCGCGCTGGTACCCGCGATCTCCGGCACCGAATCGAGCCGTTCCCGGTCGGCCAGATACCGCTCGTGTGCGCCGTGGTACGCGAGGGCAAGATCATGATCATGCTTCAGCCGTCGGTTCATCTCGGCCATCACGCCTTGCGACTCTAGCGAGGAGCACTCTGCTACCGCCCGCGGGCAGGTCAGGTAGTACATCGTCGGGAATGGTGTGCCGTCGGCCAGCCGGGGTCGGGTAACCACGACAGCTGGCTTGCCGCAAGGACAGCGGTACGCGATGCCCACCACACCGCGCGGCAGTCGCTCCAACTGCGCCGCGACAGTGGACTCATCGGCAGAGGTCATGGGCTCGAGCACAGTCGTAATCCTCCCAGTCGGTGAAGTCCGCGCGATCGCTCGTGCTGCGAGCGTCGGGAAATCGCGCGCCGCCGTGCTGAGGAGGAGTGAGCGGAGGCGTTCTTTCCTCTGCGAGCGACGACGAAGTAGGTGGGTTCCACGCGCGATTGCGCGAGCAGCGCACAAAATTGGGACATGGATGATCGCAGCGGTGTGGCGGTCGTAGGCAGCATCAACGCAGACCTGGCGGCCTTCGGCTCGCCGCTGCCACGACCGGGTGAGACGGTCATCGGCAGCGACTTTTCACTGGTGCTGGGCGGAAAGGGCGCCAATCAAGCGATAGCTGCCGTACGCGCGAGCGCGCCCACCTACATGATCGGCGCAGTGGGCGAGGACATGTTCCGCGACCTCACATTGGGCGCGCTCGCCGACGAGGGTGTGGACGTCAGCGCGGTACGCATCATGGAGGGCGCGACTGGCATCGCGCATATCCGCGTCGATGCGCGCTCCGCCCAGAACGACATCATGATCATTCCGAACGCCAACCACAGGCTGATCCCCGACGATGTCGAGGCCTCGCTCAGAGCATTGCGTGATCAGGTCTCCGTTGTCCTCGTGCAACTGGAAATTCCACTTTCGGTTGTGGAGCGAGTGGCTGAGGTCTGTCAAGCATGCGACCTGCGATTGGTGCTGGACCCAGCACCTGCGCAAGTCATTCCCGCTGCGATATGGCGGGGCGTCTCGGTGATCAAGCCAAACGAGCTCGAGGCGGAGGTACTGACCGGCATTTCTGTCACAGATCTGAGTTCGGCTGAACAGGCAGCGCGCTGGTTCCTCGACCGCGGTGCCACCATCGCGATGATCACCCGCGGTGAGCGCGGCGCCATAGTTCTAGCCCCCGATGGCCTCGAGGAATATCCGGCTTTCCCAGCAACGCCGGTCGACACCACCGCGGCGGGTGATGCATTCACCGGCGCACTCGGCGCGAGCCTGGCTCGTGGTGCCTCGCTTCCCGAGGCGCTACAACGGGGCCTCGCCGCTGGCGCGCTGGCGGTCACGGTGCGCGGAGCGAGCCCAAGCTTGCCCACGGCCGAAGCGGTCGATGCCTTCCTCGCCGCCCAGCACTGATCGCTGAGCGACAATGTGTTGCCTTGTGCGCTTAGACCGGCTCAGGGCACATCCTTCGACAGGCCGAGCGCAGATTCTCAACGGGGCTTCGTCTTGACGGTGATCGTCTTTTCCTCAGCCTTCGTCTTGACCGGCGCCGGTTGATCCGCGGCCTCTACCGAGCCCCACAGCTTGGACCACCAGGCGTCCCGCGCCGGCTCATCCGGCGCCGTCTCTGCGCTAATCGCTGCTCCGCCACCGAGTGGCTTACCGTCGGCATCAACGACGGTGTAGCCGGTCTCCCCCGGCACGACCCAGCCCAGCCGCTCCCTGGCCTGAGTCCTCACATACGCCTGATCATCCCAGCGAGCCAAATCGCCCTGCAGTTCACGAATCCGCTGTTGACGCTCGGCAATCTCAGCTTTCGTCGCACCGATCTCGTGGGCCTGGGCAAAGTAGATCCGCAACGAGGTCGCGTACGAGATCGTCAAGATCACCACCACCACCGCCAGCGCTATCGCGCGTGCGGTCACGCTCGAACCGCGGCGCAACAGCGGACCAGCGGATTCTTCTGGTCGCGATGTCTCTACCTTCGATGTACGCGCTGACGTGGACGGTCTGCGTGCCTGGTTGTGGGCTCGCGGCTTTCCCCGTCCGGGCCCTGCGCCTGGGCGGGAGGTCGGCCGCGGACCGGATGGCACTGCCTCAGGCCTTGAACCTCGGAAATGCCGAGGCGCCGGCGTAGCGGGCCGCGTCGTCGAGATCTTCTTCGATCCGCAGCAGCTGGTTGTACTTGGCTACCCGGTCGGTACGCGCCGGAGCACCCGACTTGATCTGGCCGCAGTTGGTCGCCACAGCAAGATCGGCGATCGTCGTGTCCTCGGTCTCGCCGGAACGGTGGCTCATCATGCAATGGAAGCCGGCCCGGTGCGCCAGATCGACCGCGTCGAGAGTCTCAGTCAGTGAGCCGATCTGATTGACCTTGACCAGCAGGGCGCTGGCCGCCTTCTCGGTGATACCACGCTGCAACCTGGTCACGTTCGTCACGAACAAGTCGTCCCCGACCACTTGGATCTTGTCGCCGATCTTGCTGACCAGCGCACTCCAGCCGGCCCAGTCGTCTTCGGCCAACGGGTCCTCGATCGAGACGATCGGGAAGTCGGTGATCCACTGCTCGTAGATGCCGGTCATGTCGTCGGCGGACAGTGTTTTGCCCTCAAAGGTGTAGGTCCCGGCGTCGAAGAACTCGGTGCTGGCGACATCCAGTGCGAGCGCGATGTCACTGCCCAGCGTGAGGCCGGCTGACTGCACTGCCGTTGAGATCAGCTCGAGCGCGGCCACGTTGGCTGGCAGGTTGGGGGCGAAGCCACCCTCGTCACCAAGGCCGGTCGCGAGTCCCTGCTTCTTCAATACCGATTTGAGCGAGTGATAGACAATCGCGCCCATCTCAAGGGCGTCCCGGAACGTGGAGGCACCAATCGGGGCGATCATGAATTCCTGAACGTCGACGTCGGAGTCAGCATGTGCTCCGCCGTTGACGATATTCATCATGGGCACCGGCAGCAGGTGCGCGTTGGGCCCACCGACGTAGCGGTAGAGCGGCAGATCGGCTGAGTGCGCAGCCGCATGTGCTACCGCCAGCGAGACCCCGAGGATGGCATTCGCGCCGATCTTGGACTTGTTGTCCGTACCATCCAGGTCCAGCATTGCCTGGTCCACCAGCCGCTGCTCGCTGGCCTCGTACCCAATGAGCTCAGGTCCCAGCTGGTCGATCACGCCCAGTACGGCCTTACTGACGCCCTTTCCGCCATATCGAGCCTCACCATCACGCAGCTCGACAGCCTCGAACGCCCCAGTGGACGCACCCGAGGGAACAGCGGCCCGGCCCTCAGAGCCGTCGTCCAGGATGACCTCGACCTCGACGGTCGGGTTGCCGCGGGAATCGAGAATTTCTCGCGCGCCTATGAACTCGATGCTCGCCACAGCGCCGCCCTTCCGATGTTGTCCCGAATCGCCGAAATTCCACGCACCCGGGCACACGAACCTATTTGTGGCCTCAGCCTATCGGCGCATCAGCGCTCAGAGCGCGGCGCCGCACGCGCGAGTGCCAGAATCGTCCGGCGCGCGGCTGCTCGCGAAACGCGCTATTTCCGCTTGCGTAATGACCGCGCGTGGACCCAGTTCACTCCGACGATGCCCGCCCAGGAAACGGCTACTCCGATGATGCTCGGATCGACCTCGCTGGCGCTGATTGCTGTGATCGGGATACCCATCACCATGGAGACGATGGCCAGCGCAAGCTGCCGGCCGCGGCCAGCGTTCTCGGCCGCCTGCGCCCGATTGGCCTGTTCGGCTTGCTGCCGGAGCTCTGCGGCGCGCACCTCCGCGAGGTCCTCAACCCGCTCCGCCAGGCTGGCGGCGACATATTCGGTGTATTCGGGCCCTAGTTCCATCCGTGCCGCCAACGCAGCCTCAGCGTCGCGCCGCAACTCCTCGCTCGGCTGGTGCGGGAGCCGATAGTGCGGTTGCACCGGATAGGGCGCAGCGGGATTCAAGGGGTACGGCTGATTCTGCGGGTTCTGGGACGGGTAGTTCTGAGGCGGGTAACCCTGAGGGGGATAGTTCTGGGGAGGGTAGTTCTGAGGCGGATATGTGTGTGGCGGGTACGCCTCGGGCGTCGGCCGTTGGTTGGGTGGCTCCGACATGCCCACAGGATAGTGCCCTATCTCTAGACCGGAGACTCTTCGTTGGGCGCGGATTCGGCATCCCGAACCCTGGCTTCCAGGGCCCGTACGGCATCGCGAAGCGCCTGTTCAGGGTCAATACCGACGGCTTGGGCGCGGGCGGCCAACACGACGATCTGCGCGCCGACCTCGTCCGCGGTGGTCGGGTCGTCGGGTAGCACGAGGTCCAGACGCCGAGATCGTGCTCGGCTGATGATCTTGTTTGCTCGGGCCAGAGCGGAGAGCTGCTCCGGGATGCCCTGCAGTGCCGAGGTACGGCCCTTTTCGGCCGCTTTGCGCTGCTCCCAGGTGTAGTGCAGGTCAGCGGGCACCTCGGCGGTCGCGAAGACGTAAGGGTGTCTGGAGATGAGCTTGTCAGCGATATCGTGAGCGACCTCCTCTACCGTGAAGCCGCTCGCCTGCTCGCTGGCGATCTCTGCGTGGAAGAGCACCTGGAGCAACAGATCACCGAGCTCCTCTCGAAGATGATCTTGGTCCCCGGCCTCAATGGCTTCGATCGTCTCGGCAGTCTCCTCGATCAGGTACTGCACCAGCGAGCGATGGGTCTGCTGGGCGTCCCACGGACACTCGCGGCGCAGCCGCGCCACCACTGAGACGAGTCGCTCAAGCTCTGGTAGCGACACTATGGCGAGGGGGTGGGCGCTGGCTCGGCGAGGGATGCCGACTTATCGGCGATGATCGTTTTCTGGTTGGGATCCAGCACACCAAAGCGCGGGTTGAGCGTGACCTGCTGCTCACCGACTGCTGCCAGATAGGCCGCACTACCGATCTTGTTCGAAACAATCTGCTGGTCGGCCACGTCGTACGCGACGGGTCGAGCCTTGGGTACGTTGAGCAGGCCAGCCAGGTTGCTGTTCTTGATCAGCGCGTCACGCTCGCCGTCAGTGATTGTGATCTTGTTGGCAGCAGCGATCTGCTCCGCAATGGCCCCGTGGATCAGGGCGTTGACGATGGCCCCACGAGACACCGTTTGGCCCTCTTCCAGGATGGTGGACACTCCTTCAACCGCGTCGTCCACCTGCTGGTCGGTGATCTTCGAGGTACCCACGTACGCCACAACACTGGGGTCAGCCTTGGCGCAACCGGCCGCAAACAGAGTGACCAATACCACACCGACGAGCGCCGCGGCGCGTACCGCGGCCCGCCCGCGGCGAGCGAGAAACCTCATTGACCGTCCCTCATGATTGACTTCCTGTTCGCGCGTCACGCTCCCAGGAAACGACTACCGCAGGTGATCCTACGCGTTTGATTGCTCCGCTCGCTGCGCTCGCTGTGTCCAATGGCTCGCTCCGCTCGCAGCGATGCTCGCCGGGGAGCCGCCGTCTTCGTCCGATCCGACGAAACGATCATTTTCGGAGAATCAGCTCTGATCTTGAGGCGTTTCGTCGGCTTCTCCTGCAGATCGGCGGCGCGAACATCGCGGGCGCGGATCGCGCGTTTTGCAGCCGATCCGGCCGGTAAGCGGACAGCTCAGACGCTGGGTCAGCGGTCGTGGATCTCACGAGTCTGTGAAGATCTCTCTGATTAGCTCAGACGCCCAGTTCAGCAGGTCGGCGTCCTTCAGCGGCTGGCCCGGGTCCGTGGAGCTCGTGGGCCGTGGTACGAGCACTGAACCGACCGCATCCTTGACCACACTGCGCGGATAGAGCCGCTGCAGCCGCAGGACCCGTGACTCCGCGAGGTGTGCGGAGCCGAGGCGGATGAACCGACCCTGCCCGACGATCTCCGTCAGCCCGGCGGATCGGGCCGCAGCCGGAACCTTGCCACCTCGATGAGGTTGAGGACCTCGGCTGGTGGCGTCCCGTAACGGTCGTGCAGCTCGGCCTCCACGGCCTTGACGTCGGCCTCGCCACGAACCTCGGCGAGCCGCTTGTACATCTCCAGCCGCAGCCGCTCGGACTCGATGTAGTCGGTGGGCAGATGCGCGTCGACGGGCAGCTCGATTCGCACCTCGGGTTCCGGCTCGGCCTCCTGGCCACGGAACTCCGCGACCGCCTCGCCCACTAGTTGGATATAGAGATCAAAACCGACATCGGCGATATGACCTGACTGCTGACCACCCAGCAAGTTGCCCGCGCCACGAAGCTCCAGGTCCTTCATCGCGATGGCCATGCTCGAACCAAGGTCACTGTGGGTTGCGATGGTGGTGATGCGGTCGTAGGCGGTCTCGGTCAGTGGCTTGTCGGGTGGGTAGAGGAAATAGGCGTAGCCGCGCTCACGACCGCGGCCGACCCGGCCGCGCAGCTGGTGCAGCTGCGAGAGACCGAGCAGGTCGGAACGTTCGATCAGCAGCGTATTGGCAGTCGAGATGTCGAGGCCTGCTTCGACGATCGTGGTGCAGACCAGCACGTCGGCCCGGCGCTCCCAGAAATCGGTCATGACCTGTTCCAGCCGCTGTTCGCTCATCTGGCCATGTGCCGTGACCACTCGCGCCTCCGGCACCAGGTCCGCAATTCGGCGCGCTGCCTTGTCGATGCTCTGGACTCGGTTGTGCACGTAGAACACCTGACCTTCGCGCAGCAGCTCGCGCCGGATGGCTGCGGTCACTTGAGCCTCGTCGTACGGTCCGGCGAAGGTGAGCACCGGATGACGCTCTTCAGGCGGAGTCGCGATCGTGCTCATCTCCCGAATGCCGGTGATCGCCATCTCCAAAGTTCGCGGGATCGGGGTGGCTGACATGGCCAACACGTCGACGTGGGTGCGGAGCCGCTTGAGTTGTTCCTTGTGTTCGACACCGAAGCGTTGCTCCTCATCAATCACGACAAGACCCAGGTCCTTGAAGGTGACTTCGCCCGACAACAGCCGGTGGGTACCGACCACGACGTCGACCCTGCCGTCGGCGAGACCTTCGATGGTTGCCCTCGCCTCAGCTTCAGAGGCGAACCGGCTGAGCGGCGCAACGTTGACCGGAAAGCCTGCATAGCGGTCCGCAAAGGTGGCGTAGTGCTGCTGCACGAGCAAGGTGGTCGGAACCAGCATGGCCACCTGCTTGCCGTCCTGCACAGCCTTGAATGCCGCGCGTACGGCGATCTCGGTCTTGCCGTAGCCGACGTCTCCGCAGATCAGCCGATCCATCGGCACAATCTGTTCCATGTCCCGCTTGACGTCTTCGATCGCTCCGAGCTGGTCCGGGGTTTCAACGTAGGCGAACGCGTCCTCCAGCTCTCGTTGCCAGGTCGTGTCGGGGGAGAACGCGTGGCCCCGGGTGGCCTGTCGCGCCGCGTACAGCTTGATCAATTCGGCCGCGATCTCACGCACCGCCCTACGCGCCCGCCCCTTGCGCTTGGCCCAGTCAGCACCGCCCAGCCTGTCCAGGGTCGGGTTCTCGCCGCCGACGTAGCGGGTCACTTGATCAAGAGAGTCCATCGGTACATAGAGCCGGTCACCGGGCTGGCCGCGCCTGGACGGCGCGTACTCGATCACCAAGTACTCCCGTGTCGCGCCGGCTACCGTCCGTTGCGCCATCTCGACATAGCGGCCGACCCCGTGCTGACTGTGGACTACAGGGTCCCCGAAGGCGAGCTCGAGTGGGTCGATCTGATTCTTGCGACGCGCGGGCAGCCTCCGGCTGGCCTTGTCTGACGCCCGCTGGCCGGAGAGATCAGCCGCAGTAAAGACCGCAAGCCGGATCTCGTCAGCCACGAAACCATGACTGAGCTGGCCGGTGACGACGGTGGCAAGACTCGGGACGGGGGGCTCATTCAGCGCGGCCAGGCTGCGTAGCGGCACGGCATGTTCACTCAGCACTTCAGCGATCCGGTCTGCGGTACCCTGGCCCTCGGCCATGACCACCACGCGCCAGCTGTCACGAACCCGTTTGGTGATTTCGTTGACTGCCGCTTCCGTGTCGCCGCGATAGGTCTCGCCGACCTGACCGAGCACGGTTCGCGACTCAACGCCGGGCCCGCTGACACGATCGGAGAGATCGATGATCTCTCCATCCTCGGTCCGAATGGGCTCCTTGTGTTCGGTCGAACTGTGCCCTGAGCCTGTCGAAAGATCATCAACCGGTCCCGCGCTGAACGGCGAGAGTGTCCACCACGCCATACCGCGGGCGAGTGCCATGGCGCGAACCTCGGCGAGCGGCTGGTAGGACGACGCACCCAGGTCGATCGGTGCCTTCCCGCCACCTGCTGCGGCTGCCCAGGACGCATGCAGGAATTCCTCGCTGGTCTTGACCAGCTCGATCGCCCGGCCGCGAACCAGCTCAGGATCGCAAATAAGCACGTGAGTGTCGGTCGGCAGCAGATCGATCAGCAGCTCCATACCGTCCACCAGCACCGGCGACAGTGCCTCCATGCCGTCCACAGGATGTCCCTGGGCGATCTTGTCGAGCATCTCGATCAGTTCGGGATGTCTTTCGGCGAGCGCAGCTGCGCGGGCGCGTACGTCGTCGGTCAGCAGCAGCTCGCGACAGGGCGATGCAGTGATCTCGGTCAGCGCGATGTCGCTGGATCGTTGGTCGGCGACGGAGAAATAGTGAATTTCTTCGACGGTGTCACCAAAGAAGTCAACGCGTACCGGGTGCTCCTCCGTCGGTGGAAAGACGTCGACGATGCCGCCGCGTACGGCGAACTCACCACGCCGCTCGACCAGGTCCACGCGCGTGTACGCCGCAGCTACCAGGGCCACCGCCAGGTCGGTCAGGTCGATATCCTCGCCGACCGCGAGGCGTATCGGTCTGCAGGTTGCCAAGCCCTTTGACCTGGGGTTGCAAGACGCTTCGCACTGGCGCAACCACGATCCGCGGCGCCGGAACATCGCTGTTGCCCGCAAGTCGACGTAACAGCTCAAGACGGCGGCCGACGGTATCGGAGCCAGGGCTCAGCCGCTCGTGCGGCAGCGTCTCCCACGCCGGGTAGTACGCGACTGCTTCCTCGCCGATCAGGGACTGCAACGCGGCTGTCAGCTCCTCTGCCTCCCGGAAAGTCGAACTGACCAGCAGCACCGGGCGGCTGGCACCACCACGCTCGGTTGAGGCGCTCAGGGCGGCGGCGATGAGCGGCCGCATCGGCGCCGGCGCCGTGACGTCGAGCACCGGCAGTCGCCAAGCCCGCGCGTCACCGATGGTCTCGATGATGGTGGGTTCGGTGCAGAAGAGATCGACGAGTCCCGTGAGGGTCACCCAGAGAGGCTACCGGGCTTGGCGAGCGGCCGATCGACTGCGGGTTGTATCGCTCTCCTTGCAGCCTTGGCGGCTCCTAGCATGAAACTCATGCCCAACGAGCTCGACGGAGCGGTCGTCGTCGACTTCCCCCTCCGGGGTGAACGGTGGGTGGCCGTCAACACGCCCGGCGATCGCATCCCGAGTCACGGCACCGACATGCTCGGCCAGCGATTCGCTTACGACCTGATCATGGTCGACGCGCGGCACGGGCTCCGGTACCACCCCGCCGGGATCGTCCGCGGATTCTTCATCGGCGTACCGACTCGCGACTGCTACGCCTGGGGAGCCGAGATCCACGCACCGTTCGATGGCGAGATCGTCCGCGCCGCCGATGGTGCCGCCGAGAGAGAGTGGATCCATCCGTTGCGCGAGCCAGTCCTCGCCTTCAAGAATGCCGTGACGTTCAGCCCCGACCGCCTGCCGTCGCTCCTCGGCAATCACGTGATCATGCGGCGTGGCGACGTCTTTGCCGCTTTTGCCCACCTGGCTCCCGGTTCGGTTGCGGTCGCGCCGGGCCAGGCCGTGCGGAACGGCGACATGCTTGGTCGCGTCGGCCACACCGGCAACTCGACCGCCCCGCATCTCCACTTCCGCTGATGGATTCGCCCGACCCGATGCATTCCAGGGGCGTGCTGTGTGCCTTCCGGACCTACGACGTGCTGCGAGACGGCCACTGGGAGATAGTCGAGAATGGCATCCCCCCGCAAGGTTGATCGGATCCGGTACTTAGGCGTCGACGTCTAAGCCCTTAGGGCAGGCGGGCGAAGGCGCGGACCGGGAACGTCCCGAATTCGCGGACCTTCGGTGGCACTGCGGTAAATCGGGCGCCGGTGGGCGGCACAGAGGCCAGATTCGTGAGGTGTTCGACAACGTGAACGCCGGCCGCCAAGAGTAGAGAATGCGCTGGACGTTCCCGGCTGGTCTCCGCATCGTCGATGTTGATCGAGTCGATGCCGACGAGAACAACGCCCGCATTGATCAAGTACGCCGCGGCGTCACCGCTCAGGTAAGGCGCACCAGCGGCGTACGCGGGAGTGCCGAAGTGTCGATCCCAGCCGGTGTGCAGGAGCACCGCCGTTCCCTGGAGTGCGCGATCGTAGAAGACCGAAGCTGCAATCCCCCGCTCTGTTGCATCCGTCAGCCGGAACAGCTGAATCTGCAGGTCCACCAGCGTCTCCAGCTCAAGATCAGCAAGATCAGCGCCATCCGGATAACGGTGGTAAGGGCTGTCCAGGTAGGTCCCGGTATTGCCAGCCAAAGTGATCACATCGATTGCGAACTCGGTGCCCTCGGCGTAATGGGAACGCGATTCTGCCCTTGTCAGGTGCGGGCGAACGGAGGGCGCTGGGATGCCCGGGTAGGTCACCAGGCCAGCACTGATGGTGTGGCTGAGATCGACGAGCTGGCCACGCGACCCGGCCGTCGGGGTTGTGGCAATGCCCCGAGAACCCTTATGTGCTTCTTCGACGACCTCGACTGACCGAAGCTCTACCTCGCCGACCAGCGCCAGACCCAGGTGCTGGATGAACAGCTCGGCGACCCGCTCGTCCGAAAGATCCGGACCCGGAAGATCGAGCCGGAATCCCTCGGCGGTCAGCCGGCCGCCATTGACAAATTGAACGTCGGCGTCGAAGTGAGCTCGGTACTCGGTCACAGGGGAGGAGTCTAGGAGCTGCGAGCGTCGGCAAAATCGCGCGCCGCCAAGTCACCCACGGGTCTGCACAGTTTTCTGACGGTCTGCACACCTTGCAGACTGTGCAGAGCGCATGCAACCAACGTGCACGTAGGTTTCCGGACGAACTGGAGCAGGTCAACGAGCTCGAATCAGCT
The DNA here is from genome assembly GCA_963734005.1 of uncultured Actinomycetota bacterium. Lineage (GTDB taxonomy): Bacteria > Actinomycetota > Actinomycetes > Propionibacteriales > Propionibacteriaceae > Microlunatus. The sequence goes on along the minus strand of CAVTFS010000014.1, from coordinate 166,426 downwards.
CGAGTCAGCTGTTGAAGGTGCTCTGGGTCCGGTCGAGACCGACCAGAACCAGTGATTCGACCGCATCCGCTGCCCGGCTGATCTCAACCTCAACGTCCTCCCGAGCGCTGGCAGGAAAGTTGCTGAGGAGGAAATCGGCAGGATCCTGCCGACCAGACGGACGGCCAACGCCGATCCGTACCCGGAAAAAGTCCCCAGTACCCAGGGATTGGCGGATGGATCGGAGCCCATTGTGGCCGTTGTCGCCGCCACCGAACTTCACCCGCAATTGGCCGGGGTCGATGTCGAGCTCATCGTGTACCGCGATCATCTGGTCCGGCTGCAGCTTGTAGTAGGAGAGCAATCGACTGACGGCCGCACCGGTCTCGTTCATGAACGTACGAGATTTCGCCACTACGAGCCGCGACCCGTCGTCCCCGGGCGGCCCGATTCTGCCTTCTGCGACCTCCGCACGCATCCCGCGCTTGGCACTGAAGCGCACACCCATGCGGCGTGCCAGTTCTTCGGCGACGCGGTAGCCGACGTTGTGTCGCTGAGATGCAAAGGCCGGACCGGGGTTGCCGAGCCCGACGACCAGCCATGAGCTCACGGCAGACGCAGCTGCCAGCTAGGCACTCTCGGACTCGGACAACGCCTCGTCCTCGCTTGGCTCGGCTGGTGCAGTCACCGTCGGCTCGATGCCCGCCTCCGCCTCGGCCTCGGCTAGCTCGGCTTCGAGGGCCTCGGCAGTCTGCGCGTTGGTGATATTGACGATCAAGGTCTCCGGATCAAGATCAACAGTCGAACCCGAGGGCAGCTGGAGGTCACGAGCCAAGATCTGGGTACCAGCAGGCAGCCCCTCGACGGAAACAACGATCTGCTGGGGGATTTGGGTCGCCTCGGCCTCGATCGGGATGCTGTTGTGATCAACCACAACGAGAGACTCGGGGCCGGCCTCGCCCTCGACATGCACGGGCACATCGACAGTGACCTTCTCGCCACGTCGCACGATGACCAGGTCGACATGCTCGATGGTGTGCTTCAGCGGGTCCCGCTGGACCTGTTTGGGCAATGCGAGCTGGGAACTCCCGTTGACCTCGATAGACAGCAGTGCGTTTGCGGTGCGCAGCGCGAGCAGGGTCTCGTGACCGGGCAGGGAAATATGGATAGGGGCAGTGCCGTGGCCGTACAACACCGCGGGTACTTTGTGGGCGCGACGGATCCGGCGGGCGGCGCCCTTGCCGAACTCGGTGCGCAATTCGGCTGTGAGCTTTACCTCGGGCACGAACGAACTCCTCGGATCTAACGTCAGCATTCTCGATCACGACTCAGCGAGGGAGACGCAGCTCGTTCGACCTAGTCGATTACGGTCCTGCGACCCTCGCCGAGGCAACCGCTCAACCTTAGCCGACAAGGGCCAATAGTCGCTAACTGACTCTGAAACCAGAGGTATTCGTGAGTCTGCGACCGTTGTCTTTCGCGCGCCGCCGTGGCGAGGAGGAGCGAGTGGACACGCTCTTTCGTCAGCGAACGACGACGAAGTGGGCGGATCAAAGCGCGCCAGGATCGCGCGCCGCTGTCCTGGACGAACGAACGAGCAGACGCGCCTTTCGTCTGCGAGTGAGAGAGGAAGGCAGCGGCTTCAGAGCGCGAGCCTCGCGAGCGGAGCGAGCAATCAAACATTGCGCGAGACAGGCCCAGACAACTACGCCTGACCGTTGAAGAGGCTGGTGACCGAGCCCTCCTCGAAGACCTCCCGGATGGCCCGCGCGATCAAGGGAGCGATCGACAGCACGGTGAGGGTGTCGAAGCGACGTTCCTCTGGAATAGGCAACGTGTTCGTGACGATCACTTCTTCGAAGTCCGTGGCCTTCAGCCGATCAACCGCAGGCCCAGACAGAACCGGATGAGTAGCAGCCGCGATCACCGCCTTCGCGCCGCGGGCCTTCAATGCGTCCGCCGCCTGACAGATCGTGCCCGCGGTGTCGATCATGTCGTCGACGAGGAGGCAGACCCGACCTTCCACCTCGCCGACGACCTCATGGATGGCGACCGTGTTGGCCAGGTTCGGATCGCGCCGCTTGTGGATGATCGCCAGTGAGGAGCTCAGCCTGTCAGTCCACATGTCGGCTAGCCGCACCCGGCCCGCATCGGGCGAGACCACAGTCATCTCGGAGGTGTCGTACTTGGTCGACAAGTAGTCAGACAGCACCGGTAGCGCCCACAGATGATCAACCGGCCCATCGAAGAAACCCTGGATCTGCGCAGCGTGCAGATCCACCGACATGATCCGGTGGGCGCCAGCTGTGCGGTACAGATCCGCGATGAGACGCGCGGAGATGGGCTCGCGGCCCCGGTGCTTCTTGTCCTGCCGTGCATAGGGATAAAACGGTGCGACAACGGTGATCCGCTTGGCGGATGCGCGCTTCAGCGCATCGACCATGATCAGCTGCTCCATCGTCCACTCGTTGACTGGAGCGGTATGGCTCTGGATCACGAAGGCGTCGCAGCCGCGGACCGACTCGTCGAACCGGACATAGATCTCGGAGTTGGCGTACGTGATCGCGCGAGTCGGCACGAGCTCGACGTTCATGAGCGCGGCCACCTCGTTGGCAAGATCGGGATGAGCCCGACCCGAGAACAGCATCAAGTGTTTCTCGTTCGGGCGCTTGAGACCGCTCACGACGGCTCCTTCTGCTCTTGCGCTGCCTCCGCGGCCTGCGCAGTCTTGGTACCTGGCCGCTTTCGCGCCACCCAGCCCGGCACGTTGCGCTGCCGGCTGCGGCTCACCGCAAGATCACCCGGCCCGACGTCACCCGTGATGGTCGAACCCGCTGCAATGTATGCGCCGTCGGCCACCTCGACTGGTGCGGCCAGAACGGAGTTGCTGCCGACGAAGGAGTGCGCCCCAACCGTGCTTGTCGATTTGGTCAGACCGTCGTAGTTGGCGAAGATCACACCCGCGCCGATGTTCGCGCCTTCGCCGATCACGGCGTCGCCCAGATAGCTGAGATGTGGGGCCTTCGCTCTGGCTCCCATGCGAGCGTTCTTCGTCTCGACAAAAGTGCCGATCTTGCCGCCAGCACCGAGCGTGGTACCAGGCCGAAGATGGGCGAACGGGCCAACGTTCGCGCCGGGGCCGATCACGCTCAGCGAGGCCTGGGTACGCGTGACCACTGCGTTCTCCCCGACCTCTACGTCGATCAGCGTGGTATCGGGACCGATCCGCGCTCCGGCCGCCACCGACGTGGCGCCCTCCAGGGATGTACCGGGTAGCAAGATCACATCAGGTGCTAGATCGACTGAGGCGTGGACCCAGGTGGATGCTGGATCGATCACTGTCACTCCCTCGCGCATCCAGCGCTGCAGGATTCGCCGGTTGAGCTCAGCGTTCATACGGGAGAGCTGGATCCGATCGTTGATCCCCTCGGTCTGCCACACGTCGTCGATGAAGTACGCGCCCACCGGCTTGCCGGCCTCGCGCACCACGGGCAGCACGTCAGTCAGGTACAACTCACCTTGATCATTGGAGGGCGCCAGCTCGGTGAGTGCGGACCGCAGTGTTGCCGCGTCGAAGACGTAGATGCCCGAGTTGATCTCGGTGATTTCCAGCTCGGTGTCATCGGCGTCACGATGCTCGACAATGCCGATGATCATGCCTTCGGTGTCACGCAAAATCCGTCCGTACCCGGTCGGGTCGGGCACTTCTGCAGTCAGCACGGTCGCGGCCGCGCTATGCCGTCGGTGCTCCAGGAGCAACGCGGCAAGCGTCTCGCCGGTGAGCATGGGCACGTCTCCCATGGTGACGATTACGTCGCCAGTGAGCTCGGCAAGCTGGCCGAGCGCGACCCGAACCGCGTGACCGGTCCCGAGCTGCTCCTCTTGGACCGCGGTCAGCACATGGGGAGCGATCTCGGCGAGGTGGGCCTCCACCTGATCACGGAGGTGTCCAACCACCACCACGATGTGCTCCGGCTGTACCGTCGTCGCGGCTGTCACCGCGTAACTCAGCATCGAATGCCCCGCGATCTCGTGGAGCAATTTGGAACGCGAGGATTTCATCCGCGTCCCCTCACCGGCAGCCAGAATCACAACAGCCGCGACCGGGCTCGGAGCTTGGTCGGAGTGGACAGACAACAGCTGGCTCCTTACTAGCTGAGTGACGCTCCGCTCCCCGGGTAGGAGTCGAACCTACGTCGCTAGTCCTGATTCAAAGTCAGGCGGGCCCTGCCGACAGACCAACCGGGGAATGTGGGGCCCGGTCAATCCTCCCATCCGTAGCTCGCTTGCGAGCCCGGTTTCGAATCCAGATCGCTTCACCCCACACCTGACCAACCCTTGGATCGGCCAGAGCCAAGCGTACGCATTGCCTGCTCGGGGTGCATCAGCGGTTGTAGAACATTGCGCCCTCGACAAGCTCACTGCACATCTGCGGACTAGCTCAGGACGCATCACTTTGCGATCAGGAGCGATTCTGCGTAGAGTAAAGCCTTCTACTAAATCGATACAGAAACCCGAATGACCACATCTGCTCCTGTCACAAACAAGCTTTCGGCCCGAGTCGCTGCTGTCGCGGTGACGTTGATGTTCGTCGTCAATGGCTCGGTGATAGGCGGTTTCGGCGGCTCGCTCCCATCGCTCCGTGACAAACTCGGCTTGGACGCAACCCAGATCGCGATCATGCTCTTCTCTGCTGGCGCTGCGGCTATTCTCTCGATGCAGATCGGTGGCCGGCTGGCCGACGCCATCGGCGCCCGTGAGGTCACTTTGGCTGCCGTCCCGCTCCTCATCGCCGGGATGATCACTATCGGGCTGGCGCAGATCTATTTAGTTGCGATCATCGGCAGCATTCTTCATTGGGCTTGGCAATGGGGCCATGGATGTTGCAATGAACGCGATGGGCGTCCAAGTGGAGGCAGCGCGGCAACGACCGATCATGAGCTTCTTCCACGCCTTCTGGTCGATCGGCAACTTCATCGGGGCAGGAGCTGTCCTGCTGCTCGCCACCGTGCTAGGGCTCAAGGGTGGTGAAGTCGTCACGCCGCTGTCGATCTCAATTGCGGTGCTGGCGCTTGTGGGGCTAGGCGTCCTGCTCAAGATCACCCCGGAGGCGGCGGTGGTGCATCACACTGTGGACGGCGTACGGACTCGGATTCCCACGGTGGCCTGGGTGCTGGCTGCCATGGCCCTTGCGTTTGGTCTCGCCGAGGGCACAGCCCTCGACTGGTCATCCCTCCATGTCACCGATGTCGCCGGCGTCGACCCGACCACGGGCGCGCTGGGCCTGATTGCCGTGAGCGCCTTCATGGTCGTGATCCGGTTGCTGGGCGACCCGCTGGTTACCCGCTTCGGTCGGCGAGCGGTCGTACGCTTCGGTGGCCTCTGCGCGGCACTTGGCTATCTGACCGTCACGGTGGTGAGCAGCCTGCCGCTGTTGCTCCTCGGCTGGGCGCTGGTGGGCTTTGGCGTTGGCATGATCGCACCACAGGTCTACGCGCTTTCCGGGCACATCGGCGGGGGCCGAGCACTCGCCGTGGTCGTGACCTTCGGCTACGCCGCATTTTTGGTGGGTCCGGCTTTCGTGGGCGTCCTGGTCAATCTGCTTGGCATCCATCACACGATGGCCGTGCCTGCGTTGCTCTGCGTCGGCATCATCGCGCTGGCATCGACGATGCCGCGCACCGACGTGGGCCTCGGCCAGCGCTAGGCCACAACCGCGGTGTTCCTCGGCTGTACGTCAATCCTCCAGAAAGTGAACCGGATGGCTCTGCGTCAGCGACCATTCCGGTAATTCTCGACGTCAAGACTCTTCACAGACTTTTGGGCTGCTCGCGCATCGCGCTTTGAATCCGCCGCCGTCGTCGTCGCTCGCAGAGGAAGAACGCCTCCGCTCGCTCCGTTTGCATTGCTCGCTACGCTCGCTGAGGCTGGCGCTTGTGAGCCGCTGCCTTCCTCACTCGCTTCGCAGACGAGGAACGTGTCTGCTCGCTCGTTCGTCCAGGACAGCGGCGCGCCAGCCTGGCTCCGTGCGGCGGCGCGCGATTTCCGACGCTCGCAGCCATCTAGACTCCCGGTGTGACCGGCCAGCGGACCCGGGACGAGGTCGACACCATCGTCGAGGCCTGGCGTCGTGAACGTCCGGACCTGGACGTTGCGCCTATGGAGGTGCTTGTCCCGCATCAGCCGGCTGGCCCGTCACCTGGACCGAATTCGAGCGAATGCGTTCAGCGCTCACGATCTGGAGTCCTGGGAGTTCGACGTACTGGCGGCCCTACGACGCTCGGGGCCGCCGTACCGGCTCTCGCCAGGTCAGCTGCTGCGGGAGACCCTGGTCACCTCGGGAACGATGACCAACCGGGTGGACCGGCTAGCCGCGCGCGGGCTGGTCACCAGACATGATCATCCCGATGACCGGCGTGGTGTTCTGGTGCAGCTGAGCCTGGCTGGCAAGGATGCGGTGGATGCTGCCATGGCGGAGCTGCTGGCGGCTGAGCGTGGGATCTTGGCCGCGTTGGACGTCACCGAACATGATCAGCTCACGCGAAGCTTGCGACTGCTTCTTGCCCGCCACGGCGCCGGCCGCGAACCATCCAGCTAGGTGACCACCCGGGCTCCGATGACTGGACCCGTGGCGCGCCGGACCGCCCGGCACACTCCTTCAGCACTGAGCGACACCGAGAGGTCGATCGCCGCGGACTCGTCGCCGACCAGGAAGGCGCATGTGGGACCTGACCCAGACACCAGGGCGCCCAAAGCGCCATACTCGAGCCCGGTTTGCAGCACGGTGCGCAACCGCGGCTGCAGGTCCAGCGCGGCAGGCTCTAGATCGTTGCTGAGCGCCTGAGCAAGGAGTCTCGGATCACCGCTGCGCAGAGCATTCATCAGATCGGCGGGCACTTCGGGCGCTGCTGCGTTGGGGTTCAGCTCATCGAACCGGCGATAGACCGCCGCCGTGGACAGCCCGTGGTAGCCAAAGGCCAGCACCCAGTGGTAGCTACCTTGGGCTAGCGCCGGCGCCACTTCCTCGCCCCGCCCGCTGCCGACGGCGGTCCCACCAAGCAATGCAAAAGGCACGTCACTGCCGAGCTCCGCCGCCAGTGCCCTCATCCCGTCGGCGGTGACGTCGAGGTCCCAGAGGACCGCGCATGCCAGCAGGGCGGCCGCACCATTGGCCGAGCCGCCGGCCAACCCACCGGCCACTGGAATGGATTTCTTGATCGACAGACTCGCACCGAGGGAATCGTTCGGCGCATGGGTACGCGCCAGTAGCTTGGCGGCGCGTATAGCGAGGTTCGAGTCATCGAGCGGTACCAGATCGGCACCTTCGCCGCTGACCGCAACATCGAACTCATCCGGATCGGCCCACGCAGCGTGCACCTCGTCGTAGACGGAGACCGCCTGGTACACAGTGGCCAGCGGGTGGTAGCCATCGGCGCGACGAGCGCCCACCTTGAGGGCGAGATTGATCTTGGCCGGCACCCGCACCCGTACGCCGGTAGCAGTCCGTGACGGAGATGTGGCCATGAGTGTGAGGCTATCTACGGACCAAAAACCTGCTCTGCGATCCGCGCGAAGTCGGTCACGTCCAACGTCTCGCCGCGGGTTTTCGGGTCCAGTCCCGCTCCGGCCACGGCGGCACTGGCGGCTGCTGAGGATCCGGCCAGGCCGGCCAGGGCCGAGCGCAGCATCTTGCGTCGCTGGCCGAATGCCGCATCGATGACCGCAAACACCTGTTCGCGGGTTGCGGATGTCTCCGGCGCTGGGCGTCGGTTGATGGCTACCAGGCCAGACTCGACGTTCGGCACCGGCCAAAAGACGGTCGGCGACACCGTGCCAACTCTGCTGGCCGCGGCGTACCAGGCCACCTTGACCGACGGCACGCCGTAGGTCTTCGATCCGGGTCCGGCAGCCAGCCGGTCAGCCACCTCGGCCTGCACCATGACGAGGCCACGACCCCAACTGTCGAATCTGGCGAGCAGGTGCAGCAGCACCGGCACCGCGACGTTGTACGGAAGGTTGGCAACGACGGCTGTGGGCGGCTCGGGCACGGTGTCGACCCGGAGTGCATCTGCGTTGATCACCGTCAGCGCAGCAGCCCGCTCCGGCAGCCGCGCCGCGACCGTCTGAGGTAGCTGTGCCGCCAGCAGGTCATCGATCTCAATCGCGATCACGTGCCGGGCAGCCTGGAGCAGGCCGAGGGTCAGCGACCCGAGTCCAGGCCCAACCTCGAGGACGACGTCGTTCTCTGTGAGCCGGGCCGCGGCAACGATTCTTCGTACGGTGTTGGCGTCGGTGACGAAGTTCTGTCCGCGCTGCTTACTCGGCCGCAACCCCAGTTGGCCCGCCAGCTCACGTACGGCAGTGGGATCGAGCAGCTCGCTCGCCACCGCGCTAACGCAACCCCAGCTTCGCTGTGCACGCAGGCCACGCTCCCCAACCGTCGGAGGCCTGGACCTTCTTGGCTATGCGAATCTGCTCCTCGCGGCTCGCTTTGTGCGGATAGCCTGAGCCGCCGTACGCGCGCCAGGTGCTGAGGCTGAATTGCAGACCGCCGTAGTAGCCATTGCCTGTGTTGATCGACCAGTTGCCACCGGACTCGCACTGAGCGAGCTTGTCCCAGACACTGCCCGATGGAGTGCTGGAGCCGTTGGAACCCGAGCTCTTCTTGACAGTCTTGGTTCCGACCAAGACCACCTCGGTCACCGGCTTCTTGATCAATTTAGATTTGATCTTGGCGCGGTCCACGATCTCGCCGTTATGCCGGACGATCTTGTAGGTCACCGCACGTACGCCAGCGAACACCTGGTGTGTCGATCTTGGTGACGCCCTTCTTCAGCTTGCTCGACTTCTTGCGGTCTGTGCTGTAGTCGACCTTGACCTTCTTGGTCTTGGCGCTGATGTCAACCCGGATGAAGCGGAACTTTGCGCCATCGCGCAGACGCGTGTTCGGGTCCGCGCTCAGCTTGTCGTCATTGTCGACTGTGATCTTGGCTGCCGCGAGGGCCTCGGCCAGCGTCTGACCGGTGGTGGTGATGGTGCGCTTCTTGCCGGCATCGATGATGACGATTCGCTTCTCCGTCGCGATGATGATGGCCAAGCCTTGCCGTCCGATGCCTGAGCTGCGGCTGGCTGACAGCTCCGCGCCAGCAAGGTCCATGCCAAGTGCATCGAGCGCATCGTTGACCGTGGTTGCCGTGGTCCAGATGGTCTGCTTTGCCCCATCGACGGTGAAGGTGACCTGCCGCCCGAACTTGACGGCAACCCGGGTGCCGTCCTCGACTTTGGCATCCAAGTTCGGAGCTACCACATCGTGGCTGGTGACTTCGATTTCCTTGCTCGACAGCAGAGCGCTCACGGTGTCCGCGCTAGTGCGAACCTGCGTAGTCTGCCCGTCAATCGAGAGCGTCACGGTCTTGTTGAGATTTGCGTAGCCGAAGGTTGTTCCGGCCAGGACTAGTGTGGTCGCTCCTGCGGCGACCACAGGGATGATCTTGCGCACAGCATTTCCCCCGAGTCGGTCCGGTCGGTGATCTGGACCTCAATGTCTTCGCGGCCGGTGTTCAGCCCGAATGTGTCACAAAATTATAACGGAAGCCGCGGCGATTCGCCCACTCATCTGAGACACGACCGGATTACGTGTTACCAAGTGCCGCGATGAATGAGCTCCGACGGACCTCTACGTGGGCGGCGTGTCGGTGAGCCGATTGCCGGCGCCGGGACCGGGTATCCGAGGCTGATGACACCGACGCTCAGCTGATTCGGTGGCACCCCGAAGGCTTCGCGTACGGCGGCGATCCGGTCGGTGGGGATGCCGAAGAAACAGGCACCGAGATCGTGGTCGACCGCCGATAGCAGTGCCGCCATGCTTGCCATTCCGGCGTCGACGAACCAGTACGGCGCCGACCAGCGCGCCGGATCGCGGTCGGTCCAGCCCTTGTCAGGCTCGGCGTAGCGATCGAGGTAGGCCTCCTCGCTGGTCCAGACCAGAACGAGGACCGGTGCGGTCCGCATGCCGCGGAGCCATGTGCTGTCGGCCCTCCGCCGCGGCCTGCCAGAAGGTCTCCGCGCTCCGTGGCCGAGCTCAGCACCAGCAGCGAGACGCCCTGCGTGAATCCGGCCGAGGGTGCGCGCAGCGCCGCGCCGAGAATGGCATCAAGCGCGTCGGCCGGCACCTGCCGATCTTCCTGGTACGAGCGGATCATCCGGCGCCGGCGCAGCACGTCCCGGAACTCCATCCGCTACCAGCTCCCGCCGAAGGCGGCATCGGCATTGTCATTGAGCGCTTGGCACATGCGCTCCAATTCGATGTCGAGGGTGGTGGCAAGGAAGCGGGCCGTGTGCGGGATCAGATAGGACGCGTTCGGCTTCCCTCGAAACGGCATCGGGGTGAGGTAAGGCGCGTCGGTCTCGACGAGTACTCGATCCAGAGGAACCAAGGCCAGCGCGTCGCGCAGTTGATCATTGGCCTTGAACGTGACCGTGCCGGCAAAGGAGAGGTAGCGCCCCGCGGTTCAGGCAGGCTCGAGCGAAGTCATCATCGCCGGAGAAGCAATGCATCACGATGCGCGCCGGCGGGCCCTCGGAGTCGAGCACGTCAAGAATGTCGTCGTGAGCGTCGCGATCATGGACGACGAGGGTTTTGTCGAAGGCCTTGGCGAAGGCGATGTGCGCCGCAAATGCGTCCCGCTGCACGGCCTGGCCAGCAGCATCGGTTGTTCTGTAGTAATCCAGCCCGGTCTCCCCGACGGCTCTTACGCGCAGATGCTCGGCCAACGCCTCCACCAGTTCAAGGCCTGGCATCAGGTCCGGTCCCATGCGCGCGGCATCGTTTGGATGAATCGCAACGCCGGCGATCACTGATGGCCAGCGCTCGGCAGCCTGGACTGCCCAGCGGCAGCCTTCCGGATCACATCCGATTTGGACGATTCTTGTGACGCCGACTTCGGCGGCCATCCGTAACGCATCCTCGGGTTCGAGGCCCGACTTGGCCCGCGTGGAGTCGAGGTGGCAATGCGAGTCCACCACTGGTGCCGGCAGTGGGTCAGGCAGAGCAGGCAACTCCACGCGCCAACTGTCGCATCCCCTGGATATGCATCATCAGCGGGGCATTTTGTCTGTGGAAGCCGTCGAGCGATGCCGTGGGCGCCGCATTTTCAGGGCGAGCTCGTAGAGAGCGTTCTTTGCCAAGCCCTGCTCTCGCGCCACCTGTGCCGCCGCAGCCCTCAGTTTCATCCCGCCAGCGGCCAGGTCGAGCGCCGCCTCGGCTGCCGTCTCCAAATCTGCAGTCGGCTGGGTCGCGCCGCCAATGACCAGAGTCACCTCTCCTCGCACTTCGGACCCCGCCCACTCCGTAAGCTCCTGCAGCGACCCGCGGCGGATTTCTTCATAGGTTTTGGTGAGCTCACGGCAGACTGCACCGCGACGATCGGCTCCAAAGGCGACCGCCATCGCTGAGAGCGTCGCGGACGTTCGGTGCGGGGCCTCGAAAAAGATCATGGTGCGCGGCTCTGTCGCCAGCTGGCCGAGCCGCCGGGCACGCTCGGCGGCCTTCCGCGGCAGGAAGCCTTCAAAACAGAAGCGGTCAACCGGAAGCCCGGAGACGGCCAATGCGGCAAGCACGGCCGATGGGCCGGGTACCGCAGTGACCCGGAACCCACCTGCCACAGCGGCGGTGACGAGGCGATACCCCGGGTCGGACACCGACGGCATTCCTGCGTCACTGACGACGACGACTCGAGCTCCCTCACCCAGTGCGCGTACCAGCTCCTCGGTACGCCTCGCCTCGTTTCCCTCGAAGTACGACATGATCCGCGCGCCCGTCTCGACTCCTAGCCGCGCCAGCAGCCGCCGCAAACGGCGGGTGTCCTCGGCCGCAATCACATCGGCATTGGTCAGCTCAGCCACCAGCCGCGGCGACGCGTCCGTGACGTCGCCGATCGGCGTCGCAGCGAGCACCACTACCCCGGCTGAGCCCTCGTGCGCCACCGCCTCAGCCTCCCAGATCACGCTGTCGGATTCCTACGTAAACCCAGGTTGCTTACGGTCTGCACTGGTTGGGAACCCGTGCAGACCGCGAGAAACCTACGTGCACGTAGGTTGCAAACCGAGGGCGACGGAGGCTGGTCGCTGGCGCAGTCTGGGCGAGCGCTCCACCTACGATGGGCGAGTGACGCGCCAAGTCCTCGAGCCTGAAACTGGGTTCGTAGCGCCGACCGCTGCGATCACTCCCGGCTCCGCGCCGCATCGCATCCTGCCGGAACGGCCGATCAACCCGCCGACGACGATTGAACGCCTGCGGGTCGAGATGCCCAGCGACCGGCTGAATGGCTGGATCGTGACACTGATCATCGGCGCGATTGCTTTCGTGATCCGTGTCGTCAACCTCGGGTATCCCAACAAGCTGGTCTTCGACGAGACCTACTACGCCAAAGACGCATACTCCCTGCTGAAGTTCGGCTACGAACGCAACTGGCCGAGCAACGCCAACTCCAAGATCATCACCGGCAACGTGGATGTGATGCAGGACACCGCCGCATTCGTCGTGCATCCTCCGCTGGGCAAATGGCTGATCGCGGGCGGAGAGTACCTGTTCGGCATGAACTCCTTTGGATGGCGGTTTGCCTCCCTGGTGTTCGGCACGCTGCTGATCATGGTCACCATCAGGCTGGTTCGTCGGGTCTCCAAGTCGACCTTGATCGGCGGCCTCGCCGGGATACTTGCTCACCTTCGATGGGCTCGAATTCGTGATGTCGCGTACCGCTCTGCTCGACATCTTTCTCGCGTTCTTCGTGGTGGCCGCTGTTGCCTGCCTGGTCGCGGACCGCGAATGGTTCCGAAACCGCCTGGCTCGATATCTGGAGCAACGCGAGATTCCTGATCTTGCCGGCCGATTCGGCCCGGCCCTGATAGTGCGTCCCTGGCGAATCGCCGCTGGCGTCTGCTTCGGTCTGGCACTCGGCAGCAAATGGAACGCGCTGTACCCGCTCGCCGCATTCGCACTGCTGTCGCTGGCATGGGACATGGGAGCGCGACGGCTGGCCGGGGCCGGAGCACGGGCCAAGCTCGCCATCGTTCGGGACGGTATCCCGGCCTTCTTGTCCCTGGTCGTCGTCAGCCTGCTTGTCTACGTCGCCACATGGTCCGGCTGGTTGCTGACCAGCGGAGGTTACGACCGCGATTGGGGGGCCCAGCATCCGGAAAACCCCATTGTGCAGTGGCTCGGCAAGCCGCTTGCCTCTCTACTGCATTACCAGTACGACATCTGGAACTTCCATACCGGCGACTTCATCAATCAGGCGCAGCACACTTACCGCGCTGACCCGGCCGGCTGGCTGATCGTGGCTCGGCCAATCGGGATCGACGCGGTGAACAACATCAAACCAGGCACCGACGGCTGCCTTGGACCCGATAACTGCATTCGCGTAATCAGCGGTGTTGGGACGCCCGCACTATGGTGGGTTGCGATATTCGCGCTTGTGGCCGCTGCGATCTTGTGGGTGGGAGGCCGGGATTGGCGTTTCGGCGTTCCGGTGGTCGGTGTGCTGAGCAGCTGGTTGCCCTGGTTTGCGTTCCAGTCGCGTCCGTTGTTCTTTTTCTACGCGATCGCGATCATCCCGTTTTCCGTGATGGCTATAGCCATGTGTGCCGGATGGATCCTCGGCGACGCGCGCGCCGGCGACCGACGAATGGTCGGCGCCATCGTCATCGGGGCATTTGTTGCCCTGGTGGCCGCCAATTTCGCCTATATCTATCCGATTCTTACCGACGAACTCTTGCTCTATCCGCAATGGCTGTCACGCATGTGGTTCAGAAGTTGGATCTGATCCAGCCCTTATCTCCACGTGATCGCCAGACCTCCGGCGGCGGGGAGTCGGTTCCCCTAAAGTGTTGGCTGGCTTCGCACCACGGGGGTCGACTCGCCACTGCGCGGATGCGGGGGTAATCGGTTAAGGAGTGTCGATGCAACAGCCGCGCGATCAGATGCGGTTCTCAGTCATCGTTCCCGCGTACAACGAAGCGGCGTACCTCGGCCAGGCACTCGATTCGTTGCTGCACCAGGATTACGACGGCACGTACGAGGTGATCGTCGTCGACAACAACAGTCGCGACGACACGGCAGCTATCGCCGCCCGGCACGGCGTGCGCGTGGTGCAGGAGCCGCGACAGGGAGTGTGCGCGGCCCGACAGCGCGGGGTTGACTGCGCCAGGGGGGAGATCATCATCTCCACTGATGCCGACACCACCCAGCCGCGAGACTGGCTGCGGACCATCGACGCTCGCTTCGCGGAGTCAGTAGGGGTCGTCGCTGTGGCCGGTCCCTGCCGCTACAAGAACCCCTCATGGTGGGCGAAGGCCTACCCGACGTTGCTATTCGGGTTTGTTGCCGCCATCTATGCATTGACCGGATTCGTCTTTTATGTGAGCGCGACCAACTTCGCGATCCGGCGCACCGCGTTTCCCGGTTACGACCTCAAGCTGACCCAGGGCGGCGATGAGCTTGATCTATTGCGCCGGCTGCGGCGACGCGGCGAGGTCAGCTGGGACCGGCAGAACGTCGTGACCACCTCGGCGCGCCGGTTACAGCGTGGGCTGCTTTACAACTTCTTTGTGACCTTCCTGGTGTATTACGTGCTGGCTTATTGGCTGAACCGGTTGTCGCAGCGGCAGGCGTTCGGGATGGCACCGGCTTTCCGGCAGGAACGGCGGTCCTTCTCACCTGTTCTGGTCCGCCGCCGAGTGGTGTTGGGGATCTTGGTCGTCGGACTCACCTCGCTCGGTTTCGCGACAGTTGCCGGGCCAGCGGCATTCGACGGTCTGGCCAACTTCTGGCACGGCCCATGAGTTGGCTCTCTGCAGCAGCGCGAGTCACGGCGGTCGGTGTTTCAGCCCTTGGCGCCGTAGCGTACTGGACCGGTTTCCGGCCCCGCTCGCAGATCTTCGGCCCGTTCCCGTACGCGGCGGAGACAGAGGAGAAAGTCGTCGCACTCAGCTTCGATGACGGGCCCAACGAACCCTACACTTCACAGCTGCTCAACACCCTGGATCGGTATGACGTCAAGGCGACTTTCTTTCAGGTCGGGCGTTGTGCGCAACGCTTTCCGTCGAGCACGCGGCGGGTCGTCGAGAGCGGTCATGTGCTGGGCAACCACAGCTATAGCCATTCGTTCACCCGCTATATCAAGCAGCCGCGGCAGGAGATCGAGATCATCCGCTCCCAGGAGGTGTTCTATTCGATCACAGGCCTGACGCCTGCGCTGTATCGTCCGCCATGGCTTTGCCACTGGCCCTGGGTGTTGGGCACTCTGCAGCAACACGAACTTCAGGTGGTGTCAGGAACCTTCGCCCATCCTCTGGAGATCTTTCAGCCGGCCGCCGCCACGCTGGCCAAATCGGCCGCAAGGCTCACGCGGCCGGGAACGATCTTGATCTTCCACGATGGCGTGGAGGCCCGCGGTGGTCCCCGCAGCGAGAGCGTTGCTGCCGTTGGCCCTTTGATCGATCGGCTGGCCGATCGTGGTTATCGCTTTACCACCGTTGATCAGCTGCTCGGGATCAGCGCCTACGCATCCTGAGTCTGATTGCTCGCTCCGCTCGCTGATGATGGCGGCGTCCAGTCGGGATTGCGCCCGAATGCAATGAGCAGGTCGGCTTGAGGGCTTCCGCCAGCGGCAGACTCTGGCCGGGCGGCGATCGCCCCTCCTGAGCGGTACATCTCCTCGCGATTCCGAAACCACTCCGCGACCTCCTCGACCAGTTCCGGGTCGAGGTTGCGATTCTGACCGGTGGCGACGGCCAAGTCCCAGCCGTGTATCAGGTGGTCGGCAACCAGTTGGCTGATGTACTCGGCGATGTCTTCTTCTCCGTAGGAGAGATGTACCTTTCCGCCTGCCGGCAGCCTTTCGGCGACTGCGGTCAGAGCCTCGTCGGCTGCAGCCCTCGCCGACCCCTTCGGGTTCTCTCCCAGCAGATCACCGTCGAATGCGTCTCCTACTTCGGCGATGGTTTGGCCCTCCACCAATGGCCTCGTCCAGCGATCTTCCCCGACAACGTGATTGACGAGCGTTCGTACGTTCCAGTCGGTGCACGGTGTCGGCTTGGACCAGTCGTCAGACACCTCCAAGACGGTGCCTTTCCAGAATTCAACGCTTCGGCGATACGTCGTTTCAAGCGCCATTGCCTACCCCCAGTTCGGATTGTCTGGATGACAGCGTGCTCGGTCATCGTCGATCCGTCCAGCCCCAATTCTCGAGGCTGGATAACGATCGTTGTCGCGCTTCTCGGGATATCGCAAAATCTGCCCTTCGACCACAATGAGTTCATGGCGATCCGGCGCAGCCGTGAGCGGCGACCCTCGTTGCTGGACATAGTGGATGGGCTGCTGTTCGCCTTCGCCGGTCTGGCGACCATCTGGCTGGCCTATCTGGTGTTTCGGGAAAGCATCCAGCCCGGTTGGCCACTGCTGTTGCTCATCGTGTTCTGGGTGCTCCTCACCTATCTGTTGCTGCCGAGGCTGCACCGCATGTTGACCCGGGTCTATGTCCCTGGGTATTTCATTGGCCGAGCCCGGACCAGTGATGGCCTACTCGGGGATCCGATCAACCTGGCGCTGCGTGGTCATGAGGCGCAGGTTCATGCCGCCATGACGCGAGCCGGCTGGACCAGGGCCGATGACCTGAGCCTGAGCAGCGGGAGGAAGATCTTGACCTCGACACTACGCCGGCGCAGTTATGCCGAGGCGCCGGTGAGTCCGCTGAATCTGTTTGACCGCCAGCAGGACTTCGCTTACCAACAAGAGGTCGCGGGCAGTCCGTCGAAGCGGCACCACGTACGGTTCTGGCGCTGTCCCGAAGGCTGGCTCCTTCCCGGTGGGTACGCCGTTGACTGGCTCGCGGCAGGGACGTACGACAAGAGTGTCGGACTGTCCTTGTTCACCCTGCAGGTAACCCACAAGATCGAAGAGAACACCGACATCGAGCGCGACTACATTGTCGAGACGGTCAGCGGTGCGTCACCGGAGGTAGAGGTGGAGGTGATCGAAGACTTCTCCACCGGCTACCACAGCCGAAATGGCGGCGGTGATTTGATCATTACCGACGGCAACCTGCCCATCATCGACGTACGACCGGTCGAGGTGCCCGATATCGCCGTGGTTGAACATACCGACAGCCGGGACAAGCGACCCGCTCAGATCGTCTTCGGGGCAGGGGTGGCATTCTTCCGCGGATTGGCTTTCTTGCCTATTGCGCTGCTCCTGCTGCTGCTACCTGTCCAGTACTTGCAGGAGCTAGAGGGCGTGACTATCGAGGGCGGCCGTCCAGCTCTGATCCTGGCGGGAAGCCTGGTCGGCATCATTGGCCTGGTCGACGTCGGACTGGCGGTGGCCGTGTTCTTCGGTCGCAACTGGGCCCGGATTTTGCTGATGCTGTCATGCGTTGTGACGGCCACCACGGCATTCGTCGGGAATGCCAACGGATCGGAGGCGGTCACCCTGGCGACGAGCCTGCCAACTGTCGGTCTCAGCGTCATGGTGCTGCTTGCCCTCTCCAGCCACCGGGCTCGCGATTACGCCACACGAGGCCGACGCATTCCCAAGCGCATTGCTGGGCGGCCGTACGCGCAAGCCGCTATTTGACTTGCCCGGCGGTTTGCGACGGTCGGCGGCCAAGCGGCGCAAGATGAGGATGGCAGCGGGACCGTTAACCAAGGCCGGCGCACCGGCGGCGTGCTCGCCGGTCAGCAGAGACCAGGCGGACCAGACTGCCGCATTACTCAGGACGATCCAGTAGGTAGCGGCGGCGACGCCGTCCAGGCCCTCCGCGCGCAACACACGGATGGCCTGAGGAATAGCGAGCAGACAGGAGAGCATAGCGCCGCACCATGCCAGCAGCTCCACCACGAGGGGTCACCTCCACCGATCAAGCTATGGGCGCGGCCTTCCTCGGGGATTCCCAGCGGCTTCCTCGTGCCGCTGATCCGGCGACTGTCAGGCCAGGCAGCGGTCTGCGTCGAGAGGCTGGCCAGCGGCGGCGAACAGCTCGGCTGCCTCAAGAAGCCGAGCACGTGCGGCGTCCGCGTCGCCTTCCGCACGATCCAGATGTGCGCGTGCTTCAGTGATCGCTGCCTGCCACGAGCTGCCCTTCCAAAGCGCGGCGGACCGCTCCGCATCCGCGAGGTATCGGTGCGCATCGTCGAGATCGCCGGCGTCCGCGCAAGCAACCGCCGCCGGCACCGCGAGCATGATCGAACAGAGCGGGCATGAATCTTCCTGGGCGAGCGTTGCCGCGGCCTGGTCCACGATGGCGCGGGCGCTGTCCAGATCCCTTGCTGCCCGGATCATCGTTCCGTAGACGCGGTGCAACAGATGCTGCGCGGTTGCCGACCACCGGGCTAGCGGGAGGGCGCGATGCAGCAGGCGCATGGCTTCCAGCCGATCACCCTGGGCCAAGCGCACCTCAGCAAGCCGCTCAAGGCTATGTCCTTCGCCCGCGGTGGAGCCGATATCACGGTGCAATTCGGTGGCCTCGATGAGCTCCGTCTCAGCAAGAGCGAGGTCGCCGGAAAGCAGAGCCGCCTCGCCGCGTAACGCCGTGGCGAAGGCAACGGCCCGAAGTACGCCTGACCGCCGCGCCGATTCACGCAGGGTGTCAGCCAGGGCCAGCACCTCGGCGTACGGTGTGGGCCCGTAGAGCACGTACTCCCCGACGCACAGGTGGCTGTCGAACAGCGATCGCGCAAGCTCGGGCCGCCCTGCGCCGGCACGCAACTCGACCGCGAGCGTGGTGAACCACTCTCCCCGCAGATGCGCCAGCAAGCCTTGCAGCGTAATCAATTCGTACATCCGCCAATCACCCGGGTCGGGAACCCCCATCCGTCGGCGCGCCTCATCGGTGGCGGCCTCGGCCGTCGTGAGGTCGCCGGTGAAGTAGGCCAGGTTGCCACGGGCAAGCAGCAATGCGATGTCGTCAGCCGAGCCGTCAGGCTCTAGGCCGTCGAGAGCTGCCGCCGCACTCGCGTAATCGCCCGCCAGCGTGGCTGCCCGGGTCAGCCCCGGGAGCAGCCGTCGCCGCTCAGTCGAGTCGTTGGTCACACTCAGCGCCTCGCGATAGGCGACGACAGCTCCGGCGTCTCCAGTGGCCAGGAGCATGTCCGCGCGCAGCGCAAGCAACGGCCCGCGTACTGGCTCTGTGACATCGTCCCGGACAGTGTCGATCAGTGTCAGCGCGTCGCGGTACGCCCCGATGGCGGCGTCGGTGCGGGCGGCCTGCAGCAGATAAGGTGCGGCGTCGCTGACGTCGCCGGCCTGCAACATGTGGTGGCCGATCCGCGCTGGGGACGCGCCGAGATCGCTCAGCGCCCTGGCTGCCTCACGGTGCAGCGGCAATAGCCGGTGGGGCGGCAGCCCATCGAGAAGAGCGTCGCGTACCAGTGAATGCCGAAAGCGGTAGCCGGCACCAGTCCGCTCGATTGCGCCAACGGCTTGCGCCTCCTCAAGCATCGCGTATGCCGGCGCCTCACCCATCCCGGACATGGCGACGTACTCGTCGGTGTCGAACGCGGCACCGAGTACCGCGACCCGGGTCAGAGCAGCGGTGGCGTCGGCGCTGAGGCCCCGGAGCACCAGCGCTCCCATCGGACTGGGGCGGTCGTCGGCAGCTCCAGCGGTGCGAGCGAGTTCCACAGCCGCAAACGGGTTACCGCCGGCCAGCTTCACCACCCGTTCCAACAGCACGTCATCGTCTCTCACGGCTCGGCTCGCCAGCCGTCGGACGTCGTCATCCGCCAAGGGACCCAGGTTCAACGAAACCGACGTGCCGCGACCGATCAGGCTGCGGCGCATAGCCTCCATCGCCGGCCTCAGCGGCCAAGGTCGGTGGGCAACCACGATCATGATCCGTTCGCCGACTGCCAGGCGGGACAGATAGTGGAGCAACCGCAGGCTGGCCTCGTCGGCATCGTGAGCATCATCAACGACGAGGACGGCGCCATCCGCGGAGGATGCGAGTCGCAGCAGCTCCGCAACGCTGACGAACAGCCGCTGGTGGCGGCTATCACCGTCCCACTCCGGAGATGTGCCGTGTAGCGCTCCCTCAATCTCGACGCGGTAGTCATCTGCCAGACCGTCGAGCAATGCCGGGTAGCGGCGGCACAGATCCGCGAGTGCTTCTAACACCGGGGCGTACGGCCAGGCGCCCTCGATGGCGGCGGCCGTGCCAAGACCTACCCGCAGCCCGCGCTCTTCGGCGCGCCGGTCGAGCCAGCGCAGCAGGGTGGTTTTTCCAATGCCGGCGGGTCCTGACAGGAAGAGCGTCCGCCCTTCGCCCGCCGTCGCCACGGTGATCAACCGATCAATGCGGCTGAGCTCGCGATCGCGACCCAACGGCGCCGCCGCCCGCGGCCGCGGCCTGGTATGCGGGGAATCGAGGGCGAGCAATTCGGCGCGCAGCGAGACCGCGGCTGGACCCGGCGTAATGCCGAGTCCGGCTCGCAGCGCACGTTCCAGCCGCTCCAGCTGTCGGAGTGCGCCTCGCCGATCACCGATCTCGGCGAGCCGACGCGCTACGGCAAGGCTGGCTTCTTCGTCGGATGGCTCCGCGCGCGCAAGATCACTCCAACGGCCCGAGCGGCGCAGCATCTCATGGTGCAGCTGCCTTAGCCGATCACGGGGCGCTTCCAACCAGGGCTCATACGGATCGTCCGGCAAGAGATCTCCGGTCCACAGTTCTGCTGCGGTTGCAGCCGAGGAGAATCTGTCGGGATCATCGTGAGAGGAGCCCACGACAGCGAGAGCGTCCTGGGCCCTGCGTTCGAACACCTCGGCGTCGATGATCACTTCAGCGTCCGGAAACAGGGATACGGTGTTTCCGTCCAAAACCAAGGCGCGGGAATCACCCAGCGAGCGCCGGGCATAGTGCGCTGCTTTATGCAGCCGCGGCGCGGCCTCCGCTACTGGGATGTCCGGCCACAGCGCGTCGATGACCTGCTCGCGATGCAGCGTACGGCGTGGCTCCAGCGCGAGAAGCTTGACCAGCGCAGCTGCCTGCCGGCGGCGCCAGTCTGCGGCTGCGACGGCTCGGCCGTCGACCCGAACGGCGAACTCTCGCAATAGGTCGATCTCGACGCGCATCGCTCCTCCATTGCTGAATGTAGCTGTGCTACTCCCTCGCAGATAGGTTGCTCAAGCGGTATGCGCCAGCGCTGCGTCGAAGTTGAGTATCGCCTCAACCTCATCCGCCATCACTGAGGACAGCTCACGCAGCAGCCCGCGCACCTCCTCGAGGTCCCACTCGTGAGACGCCAGGCGGTCGACGGTGCCGTGGATCGCCACGGCAGTGCGGTCGCGCTGCGCCTGATAGCCGGCGAGCGCGATCGCGGCGGCCCGTTCAGATGCCAGTCCAGGGACGACCGCTGCAGCGAGCAGTTCCGCGTCTCGCAAGGCGTCGGTGATGCCATGGTTGGAGAGCGGATCCTTCCACCAACCCGCATCTCCCACCAGCGCCCAGCCAGCTCCGTAGGGACGACGCAGTTGTGCCGGCATACCGCGGAAGACCCGTACCGAGCCGACCGGCGGTGCGGCAACGAGATTGGCGAGCCGGCCGTCGAGTCGCGCCAACAGACTGCGCTGCGCGTCGCCCGGGCTGCGGTTTCGCATCGCCTCGGCAAGCGTTGCCGGAGAGCCGCCGACGAACACGCATGCGAGTCCGTCGTTTGTGGGGATGACCCCGGCCGACAGACCAGGCCAGTAATACCAGTGGTAACCGTCGAGGTCGGCAGCACGCCAGTACCCGTAGGCGTACGCGCCGCGGTGGGCGCCCACCGCCAGGCTGGGTGCGGCGGCCAGGTCGGCCACGAGAGAGTCGCGTCCGTCCGCGCCTATGACGAGTTGTGCAAGCTCGGTCCAGGTGCTTCCAGCATGATCACGCAGCACCACGCTAACGACGCGTCCGGCTCCATGTGTACCAGGTCGGTCATGGCCAGGCCGAAGCGAAAGTGCGCACCGGTTTCCTCGGCAGCGTCGACAAGTAGTGCATCGAGGACGGTGCGACGTGGCGCGTAGAGGGCGTCGACGCCCGCGTACGACTTCAAGGTGATCGGCAATGATTCCGCGCCGTAATGAAAGGTGACTCGGCGCACCGGGGGCGTGCCGGCCGCCACGATGCGGTCGGCCAGCCCCCAGCGCCACAGTTGCAAGACGCCGCCGCGCATAAGTGCATGCGTCGACAGCGTGTCTGAGCCGCGGCGTGCTCGATCCACGACCAGCACGTGCAGGCCGGCGCGGGCGAGGAGCAACGCGGTGGAGGCGCCCGCGACCCGGGCGCCGATGATGATCACGTCCCAGCCGCCGGATGGCGCCGGCTGCCGTCGCAGATCACGAAGTGCTGACATCGATCTGCACATCAGTTCCGTTGACGAGCACGTCGTACGCGGCGGAGCGGCTGCGCGATTGCTCAACGAGCGCTACCAGCTGCGCGGGTGAGGCATCCCCCGCAACCTCGAAGTGCACCCGGATCTGCCGGTAGCCGTTGCGTACTGCACCGGACAGACCGAGGACGCCGAGCAAGTCGATGTCGCCCTCGACTGTCGAAGAAACGCGGTGCAGCGTGATCCCCCGGGCGGATGCGATGTTCGCCAGGCCTGCGGTGAGACACGCGGCGATGGCGTGCAGCAGGAACTCGACGGGCGTCGGCCCCCGGTTCGATCCGACCAGAACTGCAGGATGGTCGGCGTCGTATGTGAACGGGACCGCACGTGTCGTGTCCTCCTGCCCGGCGCCGTAGAAGCCCTGGATCAAGGAGCGGCTGTGGGTACCGCTGATCCATTCGTTGCTTGCCCGGAATTGGAACCGGGCGAGTTCTGGGGATCCTTTCACCGCGTCGATGGTGGTGAACAGCGTGGGAACGTCAACCCCGTTGCGAGGCAGCTTCTGCATGGTGGCAGTCATTCTGAGTCCTCCTTCGGTGAGTGCCTTTCTTCGCATCACCGACCGTAGGAATGCGACCTTCCCTTCGCCTTCCCTGCGAGTCGCTGGCTTTAGAACTCCAGGCGCGTGACAAGGTGAATTTGAGTCATTTGTGACTAGCTCCTGAGAGGCGGCACACTGTGACGACCGAAAGCAGTGGCGCCGCCCTGCGACGTGTCACCGGCGCTCTGTTCTTGATTGGTGCTCTCACGTTCGCCACCGCGGCGACCATCTTGTCGTCGACATTCGACTGGCCGGACATACTCCGGGAGCCTGCCGATGTTGTGCTCACCAGGTTCGCAGCTGGTGGTCCGAGCTTGGTATGGACTTGGTTCGCTACGGCATGGACATACGCCATCTTGGTCGTGCCGATCCTGCTGCTGCCGACTGTGCTTGGGCGGCGTGATGACGCAGCACTCTGGGTTGCGACCTTCGCCGGCGCCATCTCGGTCGTACTTGCTCTCGTCGGCTTCCTGCGTTGGGTGTTCGTGGTGCCGCCGCTGGCACAGATGTATGAAGCGGGCGATGCAGCAAATCGAACCGCTTTGGCGGCTGCATGGCTTGCACAACACCAGTTCGGTGGTGCTCTTCTCGGGGAGCACCTCGGCCAACTGCTGGGGATCGGCTGGTCGGTCACTCTCAGCATCATCATCATCCGCAGTCGGGTGCTGCCTCGTTGGCTCGGCGTCCTGGGCCTGATCGTTAGCGTGCTCTATCTGTTCAATCAGGGAGACATCCTGGCAACGGCTCTCCCCGGCTTTCCCGTGTTCGACCTCGCCGGCCTCATTGGGAGCAGCGGTTGGGGACTCTGGGTGGCTGCTCTGGGTGTCGTGCTTCTGCTTCGCCCGGTACGCCCTTCAACTTAGAGGCGCAACGACAACCGTCAGGTCGATTCCGCATTCGACTGGCGAATCCCAGGAACTTCACTCCAGTGGGTCGATATAGACCCACTCGACGCGCTGGGTTTCTGAGCCAGCTGAAACCGCGGAGCGGCCACATGGAGTCGGTGAAGCCGGCCAAGTCGTCGACATCCGCCCGCGGTGCTTGCCCAGCACCGGCCTCATCCTATGTGCTAATCTCTGCACATGCGAATGCACATAGAGTTGGACGACGCTCTGGTAGCTCAGGTCGACAGGTTGAGTGGACCCCGAGGGCGGAGCGCCTTCGTGCGCTCGGCGATCGAGCGCGCTGTTCGTCAGGAGCTTCGCTGGTCGGATATCGAAACCGCGGCAGGCGCCCTCGCGAACGAGCGCCACGAATGGGACGACGACCCCGCCGGATGGGTCCACCAGCAGCGTCGAGCTGACGTGCGTCGTGCTGGTTGATCATGCTCTGCGTTCTTGACTCAACCGTCTTGATCGACTTCCTCCGAGGGCGACCTGTCGTCGGCCGGGTGCGGGCGCTACGCCATGCCGGCGACGTGCCAGCAACAACAGCTATCAACGTCGAAGAGATCGTGCGCGGACTCCGGCCCAGCGAGACGAAATACGCTCGCCGGCTGTTCAGCGGGCTAGTTGTATTACCGGTGGATTCCAGCGCTGCCTGGCAAGCGGCAACCTGGCGCCGCACCTTCTCAGCTCGGGGGGTGTCGTTATATCAAGCTGATTGTCTGGTTGCAGCTGCGGCAATGGTGAACGACGCAACCCTGGCAACTGGCAATCCGAAGGATTTCCCGATGCGTGAGTTGAAGATCGAGCATTGGCCGGTCGGGCAATAGAAGACCCGATTGAGCAGCAGGCACGTGATCTGCCGGAGAAGATCAGGAAGTTTGCGTGACGGCCATCGCAATCAGAGTGTTTCGCGCGAGGCATCCGCAGGCAAGCACTCCCCTACTGACCGACGCGCCCGTCGATACGCTCACGTAGCAGGTCGGCGTGGCCGTTGTGCCGGGCGTACTCCTCGATCATGTGGACCAGAAGCTCCCGCAGTGAGATCGGTTGGCCCGCGCCATCACGACCAACGAAGTCCAAGTCAGTCTCCCTGGCGAACTGTTCGGCAAACGCGACCTCGTCCTGCCATGCGGACCAGGCTTCACCCACGACCGCCGGATCCCCGACGGCACCATCGAAGTCGCCGTCAGGCTCAGCTTCGGACTGATACCGATTGGGTACGCCCTGGCCCGCAAACCGTTGCCGGAACCATTTGCGTTCGACTTCGGCCAGGTGCCGCACCAGACCAAGCAGCGACATCGTTGACGGCTCAACTGCACGGCGGGCGAGCTGAGTGGCATCCAGACCCTCGCACTTGAGCTGTAACGTGAGGCGCTGGCCGCGCAGATATTCGGTCAGCGTGGCACGCTCGTCGCCGAGTGACACACCTCCCTCCCGCGGGTCAGTCCCTGGACGGATGAATCTGTCGGCGCGGTGCTGCGGCTTTGTCACGGCGCCATGCTCGCCGTATTACCCTGGCGACCGCAACACACGGAGCGGCTTCCCCGATGATTTCGCCAGCAGGAGCAAGTCTGATCGAGAGAAAGCGAAAACATGCGATCGTCCAAGGAGATGTAGTGCGTGCACTCGTCGTTACCCAGAACATCACGGTCGACGGCTCGATCGAGATGCTGGGAGACTGGTTTGACCCTCAGGGACAAGGCGACCAGTCAGATCTACTTGAGGAGCTGCACCGGCAGGACCGCCGAAGTGACGCGCTCCTTACTGGCCGTCGTACGTTCGAGGATCTGCGCAGCTATTGGCCGAAGCAGTCGGATGACACGAGTGGCATCACAAAATATCTGAACGAGGTCCCCAAGTACGTGGTGTCCTCGACCATCACAGATCCCCAGTGGGAGAACACCACTGTCCTCTCGGGAGATCCCGTTCAGCAAGTACAGGCGTTGAAGGAGCAGCAGGGGCTGGACATCGTAGTGACCGGAAGCATCACGTTGTGCCACACCTTGATCAATGCAGGTCTGGTGGATGAGTATCGGTTATTTGTCTACCCCGTTGTGCAGGGCCGGGGCCGCCGGCTTTTTCCGGACGGATTCGAGCTTCGGAGACTGAGGCTGCTCGAGACGCAGAGCTTCCGCGGCGGCGTCGCGTACTCCCGATACTGCACCGAGTGACTTACCGCACCTTGGTCTGAATCTCGGCAGGCCAGTGCAGCTGGACACCCATCGAGACAAGCGTGCGCTGGAAGTCAGCGAGTAAGGCCGGGTTGCTGCGTACCGCCCGTGGGCTCACTCGATTGTTGACGCTGAACGCGGCCAGGGCACCAGCGGCCTCACCTACGTTCCATTCGACCGGGTGAAGTCGGTAGCAGCCATTGGTCACATGAGTGACACCCCCTTTTGTGCGCTGCTCGCGCATCGCGCTTCGAATCCGCCGCCGTCGTCGTCGCTCGCAGAGGAAGAACGCCTCCGCTCCCTCCTCATCCGTGCGTCGGCGCGCGATTTCCGACGCTCGCAGCCCTACCGACATTTGCCCGACGCCAGCAGGTTGTCCAACCTCTGCGGAAGCAAGGCGCCCAATGGGACCTGAAACGGATAGGTCGCGATGTCAAGGTAACCGCGTCCCGCCGTGCTGGGATGAAGGTCGATCCGGTAGCTGCCGACGCCGACAGTGTCGGGAAAAGCCGCGGCGCGATCAGCACCTGGACGGGCCTCCACACCTATGTGCGTCTCCGAGACAGTGAATTCAGCCGCGGCTTTCGCGCACGTACGCGGCCGCCGCAAGTCCGTCTTGGGTTCCGAGCGCATCAGGACACAACCGCATCCCCGGATATCCCGCTCGCCGGTCCGGGCGGGGTGCGTCGGTCTGCAACCAATACACAAAACAGAGGGCTAGTTCACGAGCCTTCGTCAGGGAGACTTTCCGCTCTGCATCGGTGACCCCGACCAGCGGGGTGAGCCAGTAATCAACCTGCGGCCAGTTGATCAGCGTCACATCTGACACCTGATCGGTGTAGTGACCGCCATACCGGATCCGACGGAACGTCCACAGGTCCTGCTCACCGTATTGGGAGAACAGCGGGCGGCTCAATGGCAGCCCCGTCTCGGGTTCTGGGGTTGTCCATCCCAGTTGAGGTCCCGGCCAGAAATTGGCCCGATAGCCTCGCCAGAACTCGTACGCTTCGGGCTGGTCAATGGTGTGATCTTCGCCCGGCCGCCATTCCAAGGCGGCGCACCAGGTGATCGCCTGCTGGTCCAGCGGATCTGCCGGGCCGCCGAGGGCGTGCGGCTCACCGGTAATCGCGGCGGACTCCGCACCCACGACGGACTCGCAGCCGCTCAACGGCAGCAATCGCCTTCCTCTGTGGCGTCGAGGACGTAGCGAGATGTGATGATCACCTGGCTACCGGTCTGCAGATCCTCGAGGGTCACTGCTCTGACCTGGTCGCGCTCCGTCACCGCCTCCACTGGTCGTTGTCGCATCAGGCAGCGGAGCAGGCCTTGAGCTTGAGCCCGGCCTACGAGGTCGTCCAGGACCTCGCGAAAGATCACAGGCTCCGCGCTGAGATTGCTCACCCACGCTGCCCCGGGATTGAACAGCGGGTCGCGAATAGCCTTCTCGGTCAGCTGTCTCGTCCGCTTGTAGGGCGCCCGAACCGCGTCGCGCAGCTAGCGGTATCTGGCCGTGACACCAGTGCGTTCCACCCACGGATGCTCATCCGGCGGGACCGCTTGGCTGGTCAGTTGACCACCCAACCAGCTCCCGGGCTCGGTCAGCACAACCTGATGACCGAGGTCGCTCGCCGCGAGCGCGGCCGCCACGCCGCCACAGCCGCCTCCAACAACCAGCACGTCGCAGGTCAGCTCCATGGGCGCCTCGACTGAGTCATTTGGCGACGGGGGCTCCTTCGCCTGGCGGGCAGCGATGTCGTCGAGGGTCCTCGACACGACCATCCACGGCCGCCGCCCTAATATTCCTCGACAGACGGGAAGCCAACAAGTCGGGACCGAGGCGCTGGAGTGACATCTGCTGGGCGGTGGACGCTGATGGGAGCTCCCCTGGATTCCTCCGGCGCCGGCCGCGGCGAGCGGCACGCTCCTGGTGCGCTGCGTGCGGCGGGTCTGGTCGGGGCCTTGGGTGCAGGGGACGCCGGGGACGCCGACACGGTCCTGAGCGACTCAACCCGTGACCCCGTCACCGGGGTAATCGGCTTCAGCGATCTGGTCCGCGCATCTCAGGTACTGCGCAGCACGCTGCGGGCGCTGCTGAGGTCCGGTGCTCGGCCGCTGGTTGTAGGCGGGGACTGCACAATCCTGCTGGGCATCCTCGCTGCGGTGCGCGACCAGCACCAGAGCCGGATCGGTCTGTGGTTCCTCGACGGCCACGCGGACTTCTACGACGGGAGCACTTCACCCACTGGTGAAGGCGCAGACATGGAGCTGGCCATAGCGACCGGCCACGGGCCGGCTGGGCTGGTCGACCTCGTCCAGCCACCGCTGGTCGCCGCCCGTGACGTCGTCCTGCTTGGACACCGCCGAGCTGAGGACGACGCCGACATCGCCGAGGAGCTCGGCTTTCTACCTGCGGACCTGTTCCACGTTGATGCCACCACCATCGCCGAGCTCGGTGCAGCTCCGGTCGGTCAAGAGGCGGAGCGGCGCCTGGCCGGCGCGGTCGATCGGGCCTGGCTGCACCTGGACCTGGACGTCCTCGACGCGAACGTCCTGCCCTCCGTCACTTACCCCCAACCCCGCGGGCTGGTTTGGCATGACCTGTCCGCACTGATGGTCCCGCTACTCGCCTCCCCGTTGCTGGCAGGAGTGAGCGTCGCCGATCACAACCCCGACCGTGACCCAGACGAGCGCTACGCCCGCCGCATCGTCGGGTTCCTGGCCGACATCCTTGGCAGTCCGTTCTGACAATCGCAGGAGCATCTGACGCCGCTCGGTCAAGCCATAGCGTTCTAGTCTGGAACCCAATCTGGCGCGACCAGCAGCGGGTTGCTCCGATCTGAGGAGTGCTGATGTCGATTCGATCTTCAAGCGCAGCGCAGTCGCGGAGATCCAACCTGGTACAACAGCACCCGCTGACGTGCTTCTTCGTGCTGACCTACCTAGCCGCATGGTGCCTCTGGGCCCCGCTGGTCATCTTCCGGGCCAGCCTGCCTCCGGCGGTCGCATTCATCCTGGGCCTGTTGGGCTCCTTAGTGCCTTCAACGGTCGCCATCGTGTTGGTCGCCATGCTGCACGGTAAGCGTGGCGTACGTAGGTTCCTCGGTCGTCTGGTGAAGTGGCGCGTCGGACTTCGCTGGTACGCCGTGGTGCTTGCCGTGCCGTTGCTGGTTCCACTCGGCGTCGGCATAAGCATCGTGCTCGGCGGCCGAGCCCCAACAGTCGACTCCTCAATGATCGCTGTACTCGTCACGTTCGTCTTCTCGATCTTTCCAGGCAGTGCGTTTGGCGAAGAGCTCGGCTGGCGGGGATTCGCTCTGCCGCATCTGCAGGACGGCCACAGCGCATTAGCCGCAGCGCTCATTCTTGGACCGCTCTGGGGGTGCTATCACCTGCCGCTCTGGCTGACCGGCAACGAATCGCATCCGATCATCCTTTTCCCGGCATTCGTCCTCTCCGCCATCGCCATGTCCGTGTTGCTTGCGTGGATCTACAACAGCACCGGCGGAAGCCTGCTCCTCGTCGTTCTCCTCCACGCCACCGCCAACCTGCCCGTCACTCTCCTGCTCGCGCCGCTCGGAATCGACATGATCCAGCCGTTCTTGATCTTCACCGCGCTGCTGATCATGGCCGCCGCCGTTGTCGTCTGGTTTGCTGGCCCAGCAGATCTCTCCCGTACCCAGCGCAAGCAAACGTCGGAAGACATCCCAACCGTCTCGACTCCGATGCCCGTGTCCTGACCTCTGAGGCCCGGCTACCGCGCGACAACGGCTCGATCCGCCCTCCATTCGTGGAACAGGGCTGCAAGGAAGAAGCATCCGAAGGCCAGGGTTCCCCATGGAAACGGGTGTCCACCCAATAAGAAGATCGCCGCAAGGCCCAGCAGCACCCATTCGCGTCGGGGCGCTGCTTGGCGGCGAGCCGATAGAGCCAGCGAACCGACGGCGATTACCCATCCGAGAGTTCCGACGATGCTGAGTGCGAAGGGCATAGCCAGACCCGGCCAGTCCTTGACGACAAGAAAGACACCCTCTTGTTGCGCTGCCGGCAAGGTCCTTGCGCTTCGCATCGCCAGCCCCGTACCTATCCCGGCAAGCGTGTCATAAGCGCTGAAGAAGACCAGGAATAGGCCGATACCAAGGCGCGTGGCCCACGCAGTTGCGCGCCCGAAGCTGTCCGCTAGCAGCAGCACGGAGACGGCGACCAGACCAACGAGCACGAGCTGGATGGCGTGGAAAATGGCAAACCACGTCGACGCGTCCATAAGCGCCTGCACGTTCATCCGCGGTTGAGGATGGAGGACCTCGAGAGCCGCGAGCAACAGTGGTGGTGCAAGCAGCAGCACACGACGAAGCGAAACTGGCAGCAGCCACGTGCGCTCGACTGGATGGGAAGCGCCACCTTCTACCGTCTCAGCCGACATTCCCCGTACTCCGTCATCGATTGACCGAAGCGTACTCAATCAGACCGGGTCGAAGGGCAGTTCCTCCATTCATCCGCGCTTCGACAAGATCAGCGCGCATTGTCGGCCAGCCACCTAACTCGCGAGGCATCTGATCATGATCAGCGCGCCGCACTTCCGAGCGAGCGCGCCGTACGAGTGCGGACAAGCAGTGCAGCCCGAGCGGCGGTCTCCGCATCTGGTGAGGCGCCGAGCGCATCCAGTCCCAGAAGCGCAGCGCCGACCACCGGCGGGTCATCGACGACCAGCAAGTTGGCACGCGGGGCACGTGCCTCGAAACGCCGCGAGACTTCCTCCATCAGTAGCGGATGTCGTGCAGCGAGCACTCCGCCTCCCAGCACCACATCGGTTGACTGATCCCGCAGATTGAGCCTGTCGATTGCGGCCCACGCAAGCAAGAACACCTCCTCCGCCAACCGCTTCACCACGGACCTGGCCGGTTCGTCGCCCCGCAGCGGCGACCCGCAGCAACACTGGGACCAATTCATAGATCCGGCTGCGCGGCATCTCACCGAAGTGCAGTGCCGCGGTCACGTCTACCACAGATGCGGTGCCGAAGTGTTGCATGATCGCCTCGCGCAGTGCGGTTGGCTGCCCACGGCCGTCCTCCGCACGCACTGCGAGAAAGAGCGCCTCAGTGCCAAGCGTGGCGCCGCCACCCCAATCCCCCGAGATGGCGCCGACCGATGGAAAGCGCAGTACCTCATCTGCCGCGGAGACTCCCACACAATTGATACCCGCGCCGCAGACCACCGCGATCCGGTTGGACGCAGCTGTGCCAGCACGGAGCAGGGCAAACGTGTCGTTGTCCAGTGACACTTCTTGCGCCCACCCGGCGAGTGAAACCCGCGCGAGCAACATCTCGACCTCTCTTGGGAAGTCGGCGCCTGCGAGGTAAACCGCAGCCCGCTGGGCGAGCGCGGAGGGGCCGTCGACTCCAGCCTCGGTGGCTGCCTCGACGACCAGGGCAGCGATCACGTCGAATGCGGCGTCGAGGCCGACGATCTGGTGGTTGGACCCCGCCCCACGGGCGTATCCCAGTAGCCGGCCATCGTCAGAGATCAGGCAGACGTCGGTCTTGCTGTTGCCCCCGTCGATCGCGAGCACCGCAGCAGTCACGCCGCCCACCGCAGGTGATCACGATTGGCGGCAATCAGCAAGTCGGTCAACTTGTCGGCGAGGTCGTGTTGGCCGATGAGAGGGTGGGCCAGCAATGCCCGGAACACGCGCTCCCGCCCGCCGCGAATAGCAGCGTCCAACGCCAGTTCCTCGTACGCCGAAACGTGGGCTATGAGACCGGCGAGGAGTGGCTCGAGCGGCGTTGGGGTCTGTGGCTGCGGCCCATGTTTGCCGACCCGCGCCGGCACCTCAACGACCACCTGATCAGCGAGGAATGGCAGCGTGCCGTGATTGCGCAGGTTGACCACTTGCACATCTCCACGATCGGTGATCAGGGACGCCATCAGATCCACCGCAGCCTCGGAGTAGTAGGCACCGCCACGCTGTTGCAGCAGAGCGGGTTTCTCGTCGACCGCTGGATCGGCATAGATCTCCAGCAGCTGCCGCTCAATCTCGGCCACCTCCTCGGCCCGGGAGCGGCTGCACCCGCTGCTGCTCGACGACGTGATCATGTTCATAGAAGTAGCGAAGGTAGTACGAGGGCCACACCGCCAGGCGTCGCAGCAACTCAGCCGGCAGGCCGGAACGACCGGCCAGAGCGTCCGCTGACGTCGCAAGCAGCTCGGGCAACTGATCTTGGCCGTCGACCAGCACTTGGCGAGTCCAGGTCAGGTGATTGAGCCCAACATGATCAAGTGCAACTCGGGCGGGCTCGACGCCGAGCAGGGCCGCGGCTGTCCGTTGATTGCCGATCGCCACGTTGCAGAGCCCGACTGCGCGGTGATCATGATCGAGCAGGGCGCGGGTGACGATACCGACCGGATTGGTGAAGTCGATGATCCAGGCGTCTTTGGCGGCAAGTCGCGAGACCCGGTCAGCGATCTCCAAGATCACCGGCACGGTACGCAGGGCCTTGGCCAGTCCGCCGGCACCAGTGGTTTCCTGGCCGACGCAGCCACACTTCAGAGGCAGGCTCTCGTCGACTGCGCGTGCCGCCTGGCCGCCAACCCTCAGCTGGAGGAGGACGACTGCGGCATCTGCCACCGCCTGGTCAAGATCAGTCGTGAAGGTGATGTCTCCGGAATACCCGTACTTGGCGAAGATGCGCTGTGAGACTCCGGCGACGAGAGCGAGCCGCTCCTCAGCCGGATCGGTCAGCACCAGCTCATCGACACCGAACAGGTGTTGCAGCCGCGCAATCCCGTCGACCAGCTCGGGTGTGTACGTTGAGCCGCCTCCTACGACGGTGACCTTCAATCGTCGCTCCTGTCAATCTCGCGCCCAAGCACCATGATTGCAGTTGACTTCAGTCTGAAACTTGCCTCAGGCCGCCTGCAAAACAGGGTCCTTCTTGATCCTGGTAATGACAGGCCCTCCCATCGCGGTTGGGACGCAGATAGCGTCGTAGTTCAGGAACGCGAACTGCAGTCCCCAGAGGAGGGCTGCGGATGGAACGAGCAGGCGTCTCACCCGCCACCGCTCCGTCCGGCCATGGCTTGCAGGACCGGCGTCGATGTCGGCCTGGAGCGTCGGATCACGCGTGGCGGCAAGCCCTGGGCACTTTCGTCCGCCCTCAACTATGACCATCTGGCATACGATCGTGCCGATGGCCGACGACTCGACAACGGGAATCCGCAGCATTGCCGGGAGCGGTGAGGGCCCAAACAACGGTATTGGCGACCAGACCGTCCATGCTGCCTCAATTTGTCATGTCGTTCATGAGAAAGAGTTCGGCGAGCTGGATCTCAGCCGCAACAATGTCGAGCGCCTGCTCGCGAGCGGCAGCTTCTTCTGGATCGACCTACCCCAACCGCGGAAAGAAGACTTCGCCGTACTGCGCGATGTCTTCCACTTCCATCCGCTAGCCCTCGAGGATTCGGAGCACTTCGGCCAACGGGCCAAGCTGGAGGACTATGACGACTTTGTCTTCCTGGTCGTCTGCGGCGCGGTACCCGATGAGGACCGGCTTGTCGAGGTGCACTGCTTCTACTCTGAACGCTTCCTCATTACCGTCCACCGGGACGAGGCCCCAGCCTTCACCGAGGTGCGCCATCGCTACGAGAAGCGCAGGGCACCGATCGAGGACCCGGCGTTAGTGCTCTACCGGATCATCGACGCCCTGGTAGACAGCTTTTTCCCGATACTCGCTGACTTCGATGACCGGATCGACGAGCTTGAGAACCAGACCTTTCTGCACGCGAGCGACGAGCAGCTGCAGGAGATCTTCGCGATGAAGCGGCTACTGGTCGGCATGCGAAAAGCGGTGACCCCCCAGCGGGATCTGTTTGCGAGTCTGCTGGGCGGTGTCGCCGAGCTGCCCGGAATGACAACCGAGGCAGAACGCTACTTCCGTGACATCTACGACCACCTGATCCGAATCAGCGATCTGATTGACACCTACCGCGACCTGCTGACCAGCTCGATGGACGTGTTTCTCTCGACCGTCTCCAACCGACTCAACGTCGTGATGAAGCAGCTGGCGGTGATCGCGACCATCTTCCTGCCGCTTACGTTCATCACCGGTTTCTTCGGCCAGAACTTCGGCTGGATGGTGCAGAACATCGCCGGCTGGCCAGCGTTCGTCGGGTTCGGAATCGGGATTGAGATTGTGACCGTTGCGATCCTGGTGATCTTCTTCAAGCGCCGCGGCTGGTTCTAGTGCCCTGGAAGGGAAGTTCCTTGGCGCTTGGCGACGTTCAGGTGCGTGCATCGCAAGGCCGACGAGGGAGGGATACCGGGTCGTATCCCGACCGAGGAGAACGCCGCGAGGTGCGTGCCTGGGCGCCGCGAAGCGTCAAGAGATTTCCCTTCCAGGACACTAGACACGGCATGTCCGATTCAATGGCAGGGATCGACAAGCAAATTCGTCGGGCTCGGTAACGTCTGTCGGTGCGCACAATAAACAGTGGCAGTCCTCATGGTGATGACGTTTCTTGGCCTTCCACGCCAAATCGATATCAGGTCTATCACGGTCACAATCGCGATCAGGCACTGGCATCAATGTTGCGTGCTGCAGCGCAAAATGGGATACCGATCGTCGTTGCCAATAGATCAGCAGTAAGGCTCGTCAACGCCCCACATATCCTCAAAATCTACTCGGCGAGCCGGTTGATGCTACGACCAAGAAATACGTAGCTGTTGTCGAGCGCACACGGTTTGCGGTGCAAGGTCGTGAATGGGTTGAAGCAGAAGTAGGGCAATGCCGCGGAGCGCGCAAGGATTTGATATTTGCGATACTGAGCGCCATGTCCGAACAACCACAGCCGGAGTATTTGCAGCCGCCGGTGCGTGCCGATGGGCCAATCCGGCTGGCCGATCCTGATTCGGACTGGGCAGCGCAGTACGCCCGCGAGGAGGAGCGCATTAGCGCGGCCCTTGGCTCACGGGCGGTGCTGGTGGAGCACGTCGGGTCGACCTCGGTGCCGGGGATTGCAGCCAAACCGGTGATCGACATCGTGCTGACGGTAATCGACTCATCGGATGAGGCCGGATATCTACCCGACTTGGAGGCTGCGGGCTACGTGCTCCAATTCCGGGAGCCCGACTGGTACGAGCACCGGCTGCTGCGCGATCATGACCCGGATGTACAGGTGCACGTGTTTACTGTCGGGAGCTCCGAGGTGGAGCGCATGCTGCTTTTCCGCGACCGGCTGCGCAGCCGATCCGAAGAGCGTGAGGCGTACGAACGCACCAAGCGTGAGCTTGCTGCCCGACGGTGGGACTACATCCAGGACTACGCCGACGCCAAGTCGGCAGTGATCGAAGAGATCATCTCCAGAGCGCAAGGTACTGAGAAGCAATGAACTGTGATTCGGCGCATCACTAAGTGCAGCTCAGGATTACCGTGCTTCCGGCCGTGCGCCGGAGGTCTCGTGAAGGGTTCGGGTGATCGAGAGCAGCCGTACGCCGAGGGCGATCCGGCACGGGAAGAGCACCGCGACGACCAAGATTCTTTGGTACAGGCCTGCCCAGTCGTGGAACCGCGCGGCGTCCGGGTTGACGAACACCATCCCGACTGCGGCGAGAGCGAGCAGGACGAGACCCGAGCAGAGCGTGTACGGCGCCAAGCCACGCCATGAGGGGTCATGCCGCATACGACGTGACAGGACGATGAGCGCCGCAGGGCTCCCCAGGAAGAAGATCATTCCCCCGACGAGGTGACCGCCCGGGTCGTAGGTGATGCCGGCAGCATCTTCGCGCAGCGGGAAGAGGCCGGACACCAAGGCACCGATCCCGGTGAGGAAGAGCAGCGCAGGTCCGGCCCACCCGCCCCGCGCTGGACCCATCCCTCGATGCAACCCGATGGCATACGCCATGGTCAGCAGCCCGAACACCAGGAAGTTCACCTGTTGGACCCACCCGTTCGGGCCCGCTTCCAGCGCGCTTATCGGTTCAGCTACAGGACTGAACTCGTCGCGCCGTAGCGCCTCCTGCACCAAGAACGCCACGGTGAAGAGGATCGGGCCGACGATGCCCGCCCAGGCCATAGCTGCTAATGCGGACCCCTGGCGGGTTGCGGCGGGCGCGACGGCTCCTCGTGTCTCACGGTTGACTGCCATGACGGCCTCCGGGTTTCAGCACCCGCTCGGATTGCGGTGCGTCTGAGGTCGACGCTAAGAACGGTGGCCTGCATCCGGTATCGGGAGTTCTCCCCAGGACGCGAGGCCGTGCTGCATGGCGAACAGCGCGGCGGCTGCCCGGGTCGAGACGCCGATCTTGGCATAGGCGTTCTGCAGGTGACGGTCAGCGGTTTTGGCAGAGATCCCAAGTCGATGGCCGACCTGTTTCGTCTGCAGGCCCTTCGCCACCATTGAGATGACCTGCGCCTCCCGGTCGGTGAGTCCAGCTGGGCGGGCCATCTTCGGCACTGCTGTCCCCGTAGCCTCCAAGACGGCGGCCACCGCGTCCGGGTCGATCTGGCCGGCACTAGCGGCCTCACCCAGCGCCCGAGCGGCCTCCTCTGGAGATCTGGCTGCGCGATGAGGCCGCGGCTCGATCATCGTGCGGTAGGCATCCGCCACCGCCAGCAGCCTTGCCGGCATCGCCAGGCTGGGGGCTGTCACACCCCGGTGGTAGCCGCTCCCATCGAGTCTCTCGTGGTGAGCGCCGGCGATCGAGCCCAGCTTGATCAAGGCCGGGGATCGCGAGAGCACCCTCTCGGTGTGATAGGGGTGCAGCCGCACGTGCTCCCACTCGTCAGCGGTGAGAGCCGTCGGCTTGTTCCAGACCGACGTACCGACAGCTACCCGGCCGAGGTCGTGGACCAGGGCCGCACGTCGAACCGCCACCACATCGCGGGGTGCCAGGTCGAGTCGCGCGGCGGCGGCTTCAGCTAGCTGCGCGACGGCTGCCGAATGCCCGATGAAGTACGACGAGATGAGATCGGCGAAGTCGCCCATTGCGGCGAGCGCGCGGTCGACCTCGTCTCCGTAGAGCATGAGCATCTCCCCCGGTTCCCGCGCAAGCATCTCCGACCACACAGGGCCTGAGTCATCAAACGCCAAGATGTCCGGTATGCCCTCCGACAGAGCCATCACAACGTCAGGGTCGAACGCCCTCCCTGACCGATCCTGCATCACCCTCAGGACGTGATCGGTGCCGCCAAGCAGGCGCTGGAACGTGGCGTCGCGGGCAACATGAACGATCCGCAGCGCAGCCGGCAGTTGCTCACCGCCGAATCCGCGCGGGGTACCCTCACCGTCCCACCGCGCGGTGAAGAACCGAAAGAGGTCGCTGACGTCCCTCCGCATTCCAAGTCTGTCGCAGAGCATCTCGGCGACCTCGCACATGGCCACGATGTGCCTTTGATGGCCGCGGACCGCCCCAGGGAGCCGGGCAGCACCCTGCACCGCGCGAATCAGACGAGGGCTGTCCGGGTCGGCCAATGCCTTCATGATCCCCACCAAGGTCTCGGCCGGCGACCCGAACATGACCGGGTTGAAGTACTCCAGCAAGGCCCCGTCGGGGAACAACGCCGAGGAGATCTCCGCATCGGTGGTGCAACCCGCCCAGAACAAAAGGCAGCCGTAGTACGTCTGGGTCGCCACCGCAGCGTCCACGCCCATCCGCTCAGCAAGGCGCATCGCGACCAAGGTGCTCTGCAACCCATGCTCGAAGGGCAGCCCAATAGCAAGGTCGGTGGCGAGGCACAATGACCCGATCACCTCGGCCGTGCGGACCTCATCTGGTTCCGGCGGCATGTCCACCACGGCGCCGACGCTACTCCCCCGACGCAGTTCTGGGCGGCCGCATTCGGGGACGTGCAGACTCGTGCGATTGCCCCACAGTTCCGCTACGTCGTTGGGATTCAGCTATGAGTCGCTACGCAGGTCGTACCCAGCGTCCATCCAGCTGCCTTTGCAGCACGCGTACAGCGTGATTGCCACGCATGGCGATCTGCCGTGTCACCCAGTGGCTGTGTCACCCAGTGGCCCACCATGAGTCCCTGACCAGTGGCGCCTCAACGACTGCCGAGTGACCTGACGTCAGTGTGGGTCGAATCTCGTGAGCCAGGTGAGCTGTGACTCGCCCTCTTCAATGAGGCTGCTGAGCTGCTGGTTGAAGATCAGGCCGTACTCGGCACTGATGTGGGCATCGAAACTGGCCTCATCCAGATATTGCTCGAAGACGAAGAACTTGCGCGGATTATCGCGTTCTCGGTAGACGGTGAACTCAGAGTTGCCGGGCTCGCGTCGCACCTTCTCGGCCAGGCCGGAGATGAGCGTCTCAACCTGAGACTCCGAGGCCGGTTTGGCGGTGAACTCGGCGTACAAAATCATGGGCACATTCGACTTCCTATCATGCTCGACCGTTCCTCACCATGCTCCTTGCCACAGCCGATCATCCGTGAACGCAGGACCAATTGCATGTCTCTTGATCACGAGCAGCCCGTATTGAGCTGTTTCTGCCCGTGCTCGCTGGTGCCGTGCTGAGCGTGGGAAACGGCCTCTTAACGGACTCCCGGATACGGCCGAGTACCAGAGATCACCGCAAAGTGCACACACAATGCCACACCAGGAGGTGAGAACCAAGATCAATTAGCAATTAGCACGACCCATACATGAATAGGTGGGCCGCCAGGAGTAGCAGCTCCCGACGGCCCTGGAGACCAAACCACTACCGAAAGCGAGATCCGATCGAGTGATCAGGTGCTTCGGAGGAAAGCGGGCGATCTCCGCTGGCTGAAACTGCAGGACCGGTTCACGATGATGTGGCTGTTCAGGAAGTCGAAGTCGATCGGTCCGGTCCGGCTGTGGTTCTCGAAGAGCCGTGATCACGAGGCCCATCTCTCTGCCAGCACCCGACCTGTACCAGGTGTTGCTGTTCTTGGTGCTGGAGCTGCTCCCCATGATTATCGGCGGCGGCGACTGAGCCGCCGGCCCCTGGCCTGGCTGTGCTCGCCGTAACAGCGCAGTTGTCACCTTGCGCACATTCAGCCGCCTTCGCTGCGTGACAGGTATCAGGGAGCATCCCAAGGTCATCCGAAAGATGAGTAGTCACAAGCGTCAACGGATACCGGGGGAAGTCATGATCAGTGACAGTAAGGACCGTGTGAGCCGGGAGGCCTTGTTGCGGTCTGAGCCGGTGCCTGTCCCTTGGGCGGCAACGTTTGCCTGGAACCGGGACTGGTGGTGGAACCAGGAAAACGGAAACATTGCCGGTCCTCATTGGGCGCCGTCACGGGATGATGTGGAGAGGATGTTGGGGGATGTTCAGGGACTTTAAGTACCGCTCCGTGGCGTCGCGACTGTTTCGCCGGTGAGCGTTTCGATGCCGTCACGCTAGCCACAGCAGTACCAGAGCCAGAACTATCAACGCCAGTCCGATCAGAAGTGCGGGGGTTCTCCTCACATGATCATTGTCGCTCTGTATTTATCCATAAGCGACAGTTCCGCGAGACCGAGTCTCCGACTCCACATGAGCGGATCGCGAACGTCCTGCCATGACGCATGCTTAGGTGCGCCAACTCGGCGGGTCGAGACTGGCACATTTGGGATGTGGGGCGCATGATCTCCACATGGCGCTTACCGAAGAGGGTAATCAGACGACACAGCTTCTCACCGTTGAGGGCCGCTACAGAGAGATGTGTGCGGATATCCGATTCACTGATGACATTAGTCTGAAGCTGCTCGGTCTGATCCCTCTCGTATCCGGAGCGAGCATCCTTACCGTACTCTTTGGGGGTGCCGGTCGGTCGCGGATGGAGGCCGCTATCCTGGGGGGTTTTATTGGTGTCTTTGGCGCGATCGTGACTTTCGCGATATATCGCTGGGAGGTCCGTAACAGCCAATTCTGCTCGTACCTCAACTCTCAAGTCGAACACCTCGAAAGCGATCTGGGCATACCGTCCCGGCAGGGTCATCGGCTCGGCAGGCCAAGCCCCCCACCAGTGTGGTTCGGGCCGTGGCATCCCAAGATCGGGAAGACGGAAGCCGAGCGAATTCTTTATGTTGCTGTCATCTTGTCCTGGCTGGCCCTACCGGGAGTAGCCGCGCTCGTGGCGTGACCTCGCCGGTAGCGAACGACGGCGACCGGGAGTCCACGCGGACAAGTCATTGCGTCTCGGCGGGAGACGGTTTCGTGACCAGTGTTCGTAATTTTTTTCTCACCTGTAGTTCTGTCGTGGTTCTGGCAGAACTGCGATGACGGGGCTGGGTTTACGCGTGAATCGGGTCAGCGAACGGGGCCTTCCTACCTCGCTGTGGCATCAAATGGGAGATCACGGGCAGACGGAGTTGCAGGCTGAGCTGCCGTTACTGCCGGCTAGCGGCTCACCACCGGGATGCAACAACCACTAGCAACAACCACTAGATTGTGCGCATGAGTCGGTTCGTTGTGTGTGGAGAGGCTCTGATTGATCTTGTCCAGTCCGATACAGCCATCAGCGACTCGTTCAGCTCGACGTGGCTGGCATTGTCGGCCGGCGGACCGATGAACTCCGCGGTCGCCCTCGGCAAGCTCGGATGCGACACGCATTTCCTGGGTCGGATCTCCAGAGACGCCTTCGGTCGTCAGCTGCGCCAGCACATCCTCGAAGCAAACGTCACGCTCGACCTTGCCACCGAGGCCTCACAGGCCACCTCGATTGCGGTCGTGAGTCTGGATGAAGAGGGTGTGGCGAGCTACACGTTCCACTTCAACGAGACGGCAAACTTCGGCTGGCAGGTTGACGATCTGCCGGAACTGATCAGCGAGGACTGGCTGCATATTGCGTCGTTGTCCTGCGTCGTGAGTCCGGGTGCGGAGGTGCTGCTCGATTGGATGCGTGACGTTAGGTCGGGGGTCTCATACGACATCAACGTGCGACCGACCGTGATCACCGATCCCGATGTCTATTGGAGCAAGGTGCAGCCCTGGCTCCGTGTGGTCGGTCGACGTCGAGGGATCGTCAAAGCAAGCGACGAGGACATCAAGTTCCTCGCCAAGGCCGCCAGTGGCGGCGGCGAAAGTGACAGCGATCCAGTTGAGCTGGCGGGACGTTGGGTCGAAGAGTACGGCTTGGGGCTTGCGGTGATCACACTCGGGCCCGGTGGTGGAGCGGCCGTCGAGCCAGGCGGAAACATCACACGAGTCCCGGGCTTCCCCACCAAGGTGATCGATACGGTCGGTGCCGGCGATACGTTCATGGCGGGCTTTTTGGATGGCTATGTGAATCTCCAGCTCGGGCTCGCAGCTTCCTTGGAACGCGGCGCGGCGGCTGCCTCAATCGTCTGCTCCCGGCAGGGCCCGCAGCCGCCGACAGCAGCCGAGGTGGACGATCTGATCGCCGAGAAAGCCTAGATTCCTGCGGATTCCCTCCGGATATGAAACCCCGGCCCTCGGCTCACGGTCTAGTCAGCCGGATAAGCCATCGAGGCCGAAGCTCCAGCGCGTGACCACCCGGAAGGTAAGTGCGCACCGTCTCAGTGGCCGGCCATCGAGATCTTCGGCTCTTCCTCCG
Source organism: uncultured Actinomycetota bacterium (assembly GCA_963734005.1). Taxonomy (GTDB): domain Bacteria; phylum Actinomycetota; class Actinomycetes; order Propionibacteriales; family Propionibacteriaceae; genus Microlunatus. The sequence continues at coordinate 124,911 of CAVTFS010000014.1, read as the reverse complement.
GAATGTCGGCGAACCGATCCTTCGACCTGAGGTCGTAGATGGCGTAGACCAATACACCCACGTAGCAGACCGCGGCCACGACGAAGGCCGGCGCGACGCCCCACTGGTCGCTCAGCAGGCCCTGGATCGGCGGCATGATGGCGCCACCTACTATCGCCATGACCAGGCCGGCGGCTGCGAATTTGGTGTCCACCCCGAGACCGTGCAGCGCCACCCCGTAGATCGTGGGGAACATCAGCGACAGGCAGGCGGACACTCCGACGAGCGCCCACGCCCCGGACAGGCCGGGGAAGAACGCGGCGTAGAGACAGAGCAGAATGGCGAGGCTGGCCATGATCGCAAGCAGCTTCGTGGCCCTGACGTAGCCCATCAGCCAGGTCATGACGAACCGGGAGATGAAGAAGAGGATCAGGCTGACCTGCAGGAAATAGGCACCCTGGACCGCGGTGCCACCAGGGACCACCTCTGCGACATAGAGCACAAGGTAGGTCCAGGTGCAGACCTGGGCTCCGACGTTGAAGAATTGGGCGAGGACCCCGTAGCGCCAGTGGTGGTTGTGGTGCAGCCGGCGGACGGTATCGCCGAAGTGCATGTGGTGGCTGTCCGAGGCAACCTCCTCGTGGCTTCTGGGAACCTTCTTTATGAAAAGGCCAATCCAGATGATGACCAGCGCGACCGCCAGACCCAGGTAGGGGTTCATGATTGCGTTGAGCTCGCCGGTCTGGATCGTGACCAGCTGGTCGTGCGGCATTGTGGCTCGCTGTTCAGGCGTGGCCGGGTTCATCTTCGGCAAGACGAGGACGGCGGCCAGCAGGACACCGAGGTTGGTTCCGAGCGGGTTGAACGACTGCGCCAAGTTGAGCCGCCTGGTCGCAGTGGCCTCCGGACCCATCGCGATGGCGAACGGGTTGGCGGAGGTCTCCAGAACGGAAAGACCGGCGGCCAGGATGAACAGAGCAATGAGGAAGACGCCGAAGGTCAGCGACTTGGCCGCGGGGTAGAACCCGAACGCCCCGATCGCGGCGAGGCCGAGGCCGGTCAGGACGCCCACCTTGTAGCCGAACCGCTCGTTGAGGAACGCGGTGGGAAGAGCTAGGCAGAAGTAGGCCCCGAAGTAGGCAAACTGGACCAGCGACGCCTCGAAGGTGCTCATCGTGAAGATGCCCTTGAAGGCGGTGACCATTGGGGCGGTCAGGTCCTGGGCCAGCCCCCACACGACAAAGCAGCTGGTCAACAACCAGAACGGAACGACCATATTTTTGTCGATCAGCGGCAGCTTCTTCAACGACATCCGAACCCATCTCCTTCGGTGGAGAGCCAGGCTTACCGGTAAAGCCAACCGCCCATCCGGGTCGGCCAGACCGATGACCCAGCCAGATACAGCTCCGTCAGACTTACAGCGCTGGGGACGGACTCAACTTGTGCTCATCAGAGTTGCATTGGTCTGATCAAAATTATTCCGGTGTGAAGCGAAGCCTACGGCCGCGGACCGCTTTTGGGAATATGGCTGGAATCCGTACGAGTGGCCTTTGGGCGCTGCCCGATCCCGTTTTTTGACCGCTCTACCTGTCGGATGTGCAACCGGACAGCAAGATCGACGGCAGGGATTTGGAATTCCTCAACAATGTGTTTGTCTCAGCTTTCTCCTTTGAGATGGGGCCATTGCGCACCGTTCGAGTCCACCCAGCGGTTTGGCTGTGACCGGGTGACGCTCCGGATCGGATCTCCGATGATTTCTCGGCTGGTGCGGACCCTGAAGAGGGATGTGCTCGGACCAGTCGAGACAGTATGGCTACGATTCCGACCGTGTCAGCAGATGTCGAGGCTGGAGGTGCCAAACATCGGGGTACCCGCGCGCTCGGGGCAAAGGTGACCATGAGCGGTGGCCTCTGCGGGCCAAGGGGGGAATGCTCACTGGCAGCGGGCTGGCTTCCGCGATCCTCCGAGAGCACCTGATACGCATGGTTACCGCGAGCGGTGAGCTGCTTCCCCTCGCAGTCGCAATCGCGATCAGCATCACCACGATCATCACGACGTTCCTCATGTTGTTGTCGCCGAAGGCGAAGAGTAGGACCGTGGGCCTATTGGTGGGGTGCGTGGTCGGGGTCGGGGGTGCTGTTGCACTCTTCACGTTGCTAGCTGGCCTGCTGCCGACCCAAGATTCTGGCGGGTCGTCACTGGTGGCCCCTGCGATCAACATGGTGGTTGGTGTGCTCCTCGTCGTGTTGGCGCTGAGACAGTGGCGAGGGCGGCCTGCAAGAGGCGACCGGGCTGAGTTGCCGAAGTGGATGGCGGGAGTTGACTCGATGATGCCGGGCAGGGCGCTCGTGCTCGGCCTGTTGTTGTCGGCGGTGGTTCCGAAGAACCTGTTGCTTGCTCTTTCGGCCGGTCTCATCGTCGGAGAAGCCGGGCTCAGCGTCGGTGAGGCGTCAGTCGTGATCGTTGTGTTCACGGCGATCGCCACATCGACCGTGGCGGTACCGGTTGTCGCCCACCTCGTGGCGCCGGAGCGAATGCGCGATCGGTTCGAGAGGCTACGGGAGTGGCTGCTGGAGAACAATGTGACGATCATGGTTCTGCTTCTGCTCGTGATCGGAGTTGTCATGATCGGCAACAGCATCGCGAGCCTCTGACTCGCCAAGACGAATGAAGCAGCGCGACGACACTGAAAGCCGTGCCGGCCTTGGGACGTGCATGAGCCGAAGAACCGACAGACCGAGCAATTGCTGGCGGACCCAGAGTCCCCTGCGCAACGTGGCACGATCGCCCGACAACGATCTCGTCTTCGCACGCAACTTGGCGCCCCGCAAGCGTCAAGGGGTCGGAGAAGCACCAGCCTCGTTGGCACGGGCGGCCTTCCGGAGCTGGACGCCCAGGACGATGAGGGTGATGCCCCAGACAATGGCCCAGATGCCGATGATCCAGATGATGGTGACCAGGCCGGTGCCGGGCCAGACGAGTACCAGGATGCCGAACAGGATAGACAGCGCGCCGCCGATCACGCCCCAGACCCATCCGCTGTTGGGAACGGCCCGATGTCGGACCGAAGACATGATTTGGAGGATGCCAATGATGATGGCCCAGACGCCGATTATGATCACCAGGATCGCCAAGCTCATGCCCGGCCAGACGAGAACAAGAATCCCGAACAGAATGCTGACTGCGCCCAGCACGATGCCGAGCACCATCGAGGACGACCCTCGATGCCGGATCGCCTCGATAATGTCGAAGACGCCGTTGACGATGGCATAGATGCCGATCACGATGGCCAGGGCGATTGCGGTGGCGATCGGGGAGAGCAAGGCGATGAGGCCGAAAATGATCGCAAGAACTCCACGGATAATGGCGAAGATCCAGATCCTCTTGGCAAGGCCGGAAAAGCCGGCAGCGGTGTTCGGAGGCAACGTAGCGGACATCAGGAAGATTCCTTTCTAGCTTGCTCACAGCATGGCAGGACACGCTCCTGGCAACACGCGACACGCGCTCGCTTACCCAAATCTCACGGCCAAGTTCGGGTCTCTATCTGCTGAGCCAACCGGTCAGGTCAGCGGTGGAAACTCGGATCACTTGCGCTGTTGCGTGCGGGCTGGCGGCGCTTCCCGACAGACGAGTCCGGCGCGAGATCCGCTCTAGCCTGCCGACCAAAAGTGGTCGAGGATTTCATAGGGCTCTCATGTGATGCTGCGTACCTTCCGGGTATGCGCGTGCTGGTCGTCGAGGACGACGCACCCATGGCGGCCGCAATCAGAAGGTCGCTGCGCGCCGTCAACGTGATCGGCGACGTGGCAAGCACATCGCGCGACGCCTGCGCGATGCTCGCGGACACGGCGTACCACGTCGTCGTGCTGGACGTCATGCTGCCGGATGCGGACGGTTTCGAGACCTGTCGTCACCTTCGCAGCTCGGGCGACTGGACGCCGATCATTATGGTTACCGCGCGCGTGGCGGTCGATGATCGGATTCGCGGACTCGACGCAGGCGCCGATGACTATCTCACCAAGCCTTTCGCCTTCGGTGAGTTGCTGGCTCGGCTCCGCGCCCTCGCTCGTCGCGATCCGGCAGAACGACCGGTGATCATCACGGTCGGTTCGCTCCGTCTCGATCCGGCCTCGGCGCAGGTATGGCGAGGAGAGCAAGAGATTCGGCTTTCCACTCGCGAGTTTGCGCTGCTCGAGGCCTTCATGCGCAGTCCCGGCCAGGTCCTCGGTCATAGCCAGCTACTGGACGCGGCCTGGGACATCGGCCATGAGTACCACTCCAATGTCATCGAGGTGTACATCCGCTATCTCCGGGAGAAGATTGACCGGCCGTTCGGCGTACGGTCGCTCGAGACCATCCGCGGTCTCGGTTACCGGCTGCGATGTGACGGCGGCGGATGAAAAGGCTACCGATCACCGTCCGTCTTACCGTCGCATTCGCCGCGGCGATGCTCCTTGTACTGCAAGCGGCCGCGCTGTTCGTCGCACTCCGACTCCGAGCCGACCTGCATGATCAGGTAGACAACAACTTGCACGCTCGGAATGCGGCCGCGCTGAACGCCTATCACGAGGGCACCAGCCTCGCCGCCGTGGCCGTATAGGATCCGGAGGAGAGCTTCGTCCAACTGCTCGACGGCTCGGGGGCGGTGCTGCAGTCTGCGGGCACCGTGATCGGACCGGCGATTCTCACGATGCGGCTCCGGGGCCGCAGAAATCTCCATGTCAGGATTCGCTGCACCAGGGGCTTGGATTTCCCGTCGGCTTTATGGATCGGGCGTTTGAACGATTCAGCCGTGCCGGATCCGCGCGCGGCGAGGGTGGCGCAGGTGTAGGCCTGGCTTTGGTGCGAGCAGTCGCGCTGGCCCACGGTGGTCGGGTCTGGATCACTGCCAAGGCTGCGACAACAATCCGCCTGTGGCTGCCGAGTCCTCATTCCCATCTCATTTCGGCCTCTTAGCGTCGCGTCATCGGGACGTGCCCGACCGCAAGAGGGAGGACAGGGAGATGGCGATGCAGAACAGACAAGGCCAGCGAGGAGCGCGGCGGTCGCAAGCCGTGCTTACGGTCGTTGCGCTGATCGGCCTCGGATCGTTCGGTCTGGTTTCTGGGGACACGCTGGACCATGCCGCGGCTAACCCCGCGACGCCGGGGCCCGATCGGTCCGACAAATGGCCGATCACCGAATGTGGGACGTCTAGCGGGCGAGGGTGTGCGCCGACCGGCAAACGTGTCGATCTCCAGCGACCGACCTTCTCAAATCCGACGATGATCACCAACCCGCTGTTCCCAGTCAGCCAGCTTCGTTCGGTGATCCAGGTCGGCAGGGTCGACGGCAAGCCGTTCCGGTCGGAGACAACCACCTTGCCGAGTACCGGTGTCGTCGGCTGGTACGGCACCAAGATCCCTGTCGTGCAGTCGCAATATGTGGCCTACCTTGACGGCACCATCACAGAGGTTGCCCTTGATCGCTACGCCCAGGCTGACGACGGCTCGGTGTGGTATTTCGGCGAGGACGTCATTGACTACGTCAACGGGTCCGCGGCCTTCACCGAGGGCACCTGGTTGGCCGGTCGAGACGGACCGCCCGCGATGATCATGCCAGCCAAGCCCCAGCTCGGGGACGTGTTCCGCGTCGAGAACGTCATCGGCATCGTCTTCGAGGAGCTGACCGTGGTGAAGGTCGAGCAGACCGTCCAGGGTCCGAACGGAGCGGTGCGAGGTGCCATTGTGGTGGACGAGCTCGGAGTCTCAGGCGGACACTCGCTGAAAACGCTCGCCCCTGGCTACGGCGAGTTCTTGACTGCCGATGGTGCCGACCTTGAGGCAATGGCCGCAGCTGCACCCACTGACGCCCAATCCGGCGGGGCGCCGGTCGAGATCAGGAGGGCTCTGACAGCTGCCTGGGGAACGCTCGAGTACGTGAGGGCTGAGGACTGGCCGACCGCACGCACATCGGTTGCGCGCATTGCACGGCAGGTCGCTGCGCTTGATCAGACTCAGCAGCCCCCGCGCGTCATGGCACTGCTTCACACGTCGTTAAAGACGCTGCAGACGGCAGTCGGCGCTCGCTCGGTCCGCGCGGCCGAGCAGGCAAGCGTCGAAGTGGCACAGTCCGTTATCGATCTCGAGGCTCGCTACCTGCCGCCTGAAGAGATCGAGGTTGCCCGTTTTCACCAGCACACCCAGCAGCTCCGGGTGGCTGCCGCTGCGGGCTCGTACCCGAGGGTGACCGGTGAGGTGGCAGCGTTGGAGTGGATACGCGAGCGGCTTCCTCTAGATCGCGACCAAGCCAGAACGGTGGACGAGGCGCTTGTTGCCCTGCGCACGGCCAGCGACGGTCGCAGCCTGGCAGCCGCAGCCGACCACGCCACTCGAATTGCCTCACTCGTTCGGGATCTGTCTGTTCGCTGAACATTAGGAGCCGCTTCACACGTCGCGCCGTGTCTGATTGCTCGCTGCCGCACGCTGCGGATCGCGCCGGGAAGCCGGCTACTTCGTCCTCGCTCGCCGACGAGGAGCGTATGTCGGCTCGTTCCTCCTCAACCAGAGGCGGGATGTCGGCCGCCATCTGCTGCGATGGCTGGCGTTAAGCAGGCGGTTCTGTGTCACAGGTGACGCCCCACGAGTAGATTCCCGGTAATGAAGGCAGTGGTCCTGACCCGTACCGGCGGGCCGGACGTGCTCCAGGTCCAGGACTGGCCCGATCCGGCGGTCGGAGCGGGTGAGGTACGGATCACCGTGCGAGCAGCCGGCGTCAACTTCGCCGACACCATAGCGAGAGTCGGCCTATATCCCGCCACACCGAAACGGCCGTGCGTCTTGGGCTATGAGGTCGCCGGCGAGGTCGAGACCATCGGCCCGGATGTCAGCGGGCTGGTCGTCGGGCAGCGAGTGATGGCAGGGACGCAGTTTGGCGGTCAAGCCGAAGTCGCAACCGCCCGCGCCAGGGATGTCATGCCGATGCCGGACCATCTCAGCTTCGAGGAGGGTGCGGCCTTCTGTGTCAGCTACGGGACCGCGTATGCGGCACTGATGATCATGGGCGGCCTTCGGGAGCGGGACCGGGTCTTGATTCATTCAGCCGCTGGTGGCGTGGGGATCGCCGCGACGCAGGTTGCCCGCAACGTCGGCGCAGAGATCTTCGGGACCGCATCGGCGGCAAAGCACGCTGCCATCTCCGGGCAGGGTGTGCATCATCCGATCGACTACCGCAGCCAAGACTTCAAGGCCGAGGTCCGGAGGCTCACCGACGGGGAAGGGGTAGACGTCGTGATGGACGCGATGGGACCCGCCTCGTTCCGCAAGGACTACCGGATCTTGCGGCCGGGCGGCCGACTGATCATCTACGGCCTTTCCGACGCTGTCAACGAAGACGGCCGCAACCTTCGCTCCGCCGTGACCAGCTTGCTCCGGCTGCCAACTTCGACCATGCCCTGGTGGAACGCCGGCCGCCTGCTGAACCAGAACCGCGGAGTGTTCACTCTCCATCTGCTCAGCTGGTGGCGCCGGGAGGGTGACATGCACAGGATCACCGCGCCGCTGCTGACCGACCTGGAGGCCGGAAAGTTGGCGCCCGTTGTTGCCAAGGTCTTCCCCTTCAGCAGGGCCGGTGACGCCCACCGCTTCCTCGCCGCGCGGCGCAACATCGGCAAGGTGGTTCTCACTCCGGGCTGACGCCGGCCAGTGCCGGTGTTCGTCATCACCGGTCCTCTCGCAGCTGCGAATGCCTTCCGGACAAAAGACCGGTACGGCTGGCAAACTCTTTGCGGCCGCATTGCAGCGGTTCTGGGGTTGCGCCTGGATCGACACGCATTCCCGCGCTGGCATCGGGTATTGCCTCAATCCTCTGTGCAAATCCCATGCCGGTTACCGAGGTCCTTGCTCCAGCGGGAGAATCGGTAGGTGAGGACTTTCCGGCGTTATGTGGCGATCGGCGACTCGAGCACCGAAGGGCTCGAGGACCCGGATGGCGAGAGCGGTTACCGCGGCTGGGCGGACCGGCTGGCCGAGATCATCGCCAACGCCCAAGCCGAGCCGCTGGACTACGCCAACTTGGGCGTGCGCAGCCTGCGCCTAACCGAGATCCGCACCACACAGTTCGACGCGGCTATGGCGATGCAGCCCGATCTATTCTCGATCTTCGGCGGGCCCAACGACATGCTGTCGGTTACCTGCGACTTTGCCGGGATCAGAGCCGACCTGGCCGCGATCTTCGGCGAGGCGCGGTCGCGGGACTGCACGGTGGTGACCTTCACCATGCCCGATCCGTCCTCGATAAACCCCTTCGGCCGGCGATTCCGCAGTCGGATGCTCCATTTCAACGACATCATCCGAGAGGAGGCTGAGCGGTACGGCGTGCTAGTCATGGACTTCCAGCACTATCCGATCATCCAGGACCCCCGCCTGTTCTCAGAGGACCGATTGCACGGCAACGAACTTGGCCACGAGCGCGTGGCGGCCGCCATGGCCTGGCGGCTCGGCATCGAGGGCGCCGACGAGTCGTGGGCCGAGCCATTCCCTGAGGCGCCGCAACGGTTGCGGACTCGTGAACACCTCGCCGCGGACGTCGAATGGGCTCGACGGTACTTCGCGCCATGGCTCGGCAGGGGCATCCGGCGGACCCCACAGGGCTCCGGACTTACAGCGAAGCGGCCCGTGCTAACCCCTGTGCTCAAACATTAGGCGTAAGCCGCGCCTACAGGGTTCCGGCGCACGCTAGTAAGTGCGATCCGTTCCGCCGTCATCATCCCAGTGCGACAACAGCCCGGCCCGATCTTGATCTTCTGACTCACTGAGGATCGTCGCAGCCGGTTTGACGTTGGCCGACCGCGTGGTACCCGAGTCCCGCACTGTAGGCAGGTTTAGAGGGCGCGGCGTTGAGCAACCATTGGGCACAGGAAGGGGTCTTTGCCGCGGAGTCCGACGCTGTTGAGGTAGCCGATGACGATGCGGTAGGACTGCCAGAGCGTGGTGCGGGTGTAGGGGACGCCTTGGGCTGCGCAGTAGGCGGCAACGAGCGGCTGCGCTTTACGTAGGTAGGGTCGCGCCATGGAGGGGAACAGGTGGTGCTCGATCTGGTAGTTCAGCCCACCCATGAAGACGGAGATCAGCGGTCCGCCGCTGATGTTGCGGCTCATCAGGACTTGGCGGCGTAGGAAGTCCAGCTTCAGCTTGGCCGATACCAGCGGCATGCCGATGTGGTTGGGCGCGAATGATGAGCCCATGTACAGGCCGAAGACGGCCAACTCGACAGCGAGGAACGCGACCGCTTTCTCCGGGGGAAGCACGAGGAAGACCAGAGCAGCGAATCCTGCGAGTCGGAAGGTGATGAAGCTGATCTCGACCCAGCGACGCTGGATCTTGCTCCGGCTGATGATGCGGCTGATCCCGTCCTTGTGCAACGAGATGCCTTCGAGCAGCAGGATCGGGAAAAAGTACCAGCCCTGATGGGCCACCAGCCACCTCATCAGCCGGCTGCGGTGTCTGGTCGCTCGGGCCGGCGTCATCGCGATCGCCGCGAGGGCGATATCGGGATCGGCTCCCTCTTTGTTCGGGTTCGCGTGGTGGCGGTTGTGTTTGCTTTGCCACCAGCCGTAGCTCATCCCGACCAGCAGGTTCGCGATGATCATGCTGACCCAGTCGTTCCACCGTCCGGATTTGAATATCTGTCGGTGCGCGGCGTCATGGCCTAAGAACGCGATCTGGGTCATCAGAACTGCGAGGACTCCGGCGTTGGCGAGCTGCCACCAGCTGTCGCCGATCAGGATGAAACCGACGACCCAGGCGGCCAGAATGAGAATGGCACCGATTAGCTTGGCCCAGTAGTAGCCGTAGCGGCGGCGCATCAGTCCCATCTCGTGGATGCTGCGGGTCAACGCAGTAAAGGAACTGCCTGCCCTGTCACGGATGGTTGACGCCGGCGCGCTGGATTGCGAAGGCGCCTCAGACGATCGCAGTGCCGCTGATGGGTCCGGATCCGGGTGTTCGCGGGTGCCGGTGGGGGTCAGGATGGTTGTCATTACGTGGGACCAATCAATCAAAGTCCCGGATCTGCCTGGGCGGCAGCATCGTGCTCGTGGAGTCGCGGCGTGTGCGTGAACGGCGGCTCCGGCCCCAGACCGGCTGTCTAGTACAGCGTCTCTCATGCTACCCCCCGCGAATGCCGCCACAACGACTCCGTTGCGCTACGGAAGCGGACCTAGCATGGGCAGGTCAGTTGCAGGCACCGAAAGCCCGACTGGCGTTCCCCCAACCGAGATGTACGACGTTGATGCCAGACCGTCTTACGACCGCTCCGTATCTTCGATACTCGCCCTTCGTCCGGAGTGGTGCTCCGCCGAGCAGGGCCCAGCGGTTGCCGCTGATAGGCGCGACGCGGGTTCGACTGATCAGCGTGCGGTGTAGCCGCCGTCCACAGGTAGGGCGACCCCGACGACGAAACTGGCTCCGGGACTGCACAGCCACAGCACTGACGCGGCGATCTCGTCGGCCCGGCCGAGTCGGGCGATCGGTTGGTTGGCGACGGCTTCGGTCATGTCGAGCTCACCTTTTGGCGATCATGTCGGTGACCAGCGCACCCCGTGGGCGGGCTTCGCCGAGGCGCGCGCCCGCGAGGTTGGCCCACAATGCTCATGGCAGAGCGGCCTGACACTACTTCCGACTTGTATGTGGTGTAGCGATGGCGTCGTCGGGTCAGCTGCCCGTAGCGTCTCGTAGGACACCAGGCGGGCTGACTCGAGTACTTTCTGCCGCCTCTTGGCTGGCTCGCCTTCGGTGTGTCGCCCGCCCGGTGCCCGTTCGCGGCTTGACTCAACAGAGGCGTGATGACGAGGCACTGGTGAAGGGATATCTCGAAGTCGGATTGTCAGCCGCGGATCCCTTTACCCGACCCAACAGAAAGGGACCGTCTCCGATGATGCTGATCGGTATCGACCCGCACAAGAGCACCCACACCGCGACGGCGATCGCCCCGGACGCCAACCACGAAGTTGCCTCGATTCGGATCGACGCGACGCCAGGCGAGTACCGCCGCATGCTCACCTGGGCGCGACAGTGGCCGCAGCGGCGCTGGGCAGTGGAGAACGCCGAAGGTCTCGGCCGCCACCTCACGTCTTGGTTGCTCGCCCGCGGCGAAGACGTCGTCGACGTGTCCACGACCGCGACCGCGCGGGTGCGCCAGCTTTCGCGCGGCGGGCGCAAGAACGACCGCATTGACGCTGGCGCCGCCGCCTGCGTCGCCGCGCTCCAAGGCGATGCCCGCCCGTTGGAGGCCGAAGGCTACACCGACGCCATGGCCGTGCTCGACGAGCGACGGGTCAATCTGGCGCAGTCCCGGGTCCGCGCCGTCAACCAGCTCCACGCTCTCCTGCGCGCCCTCATCGCCGGCGGCGCACCTCGGGATCTGTCCGCTACCACCGCAGCCGCCCCGCTCCGCACGATTCGCCCCCACGGAGCGGTGGAGCAGGCTCGCAAGGCAGTCGCCAAAGACCTCGTCAGCGAGATCCGCACTCTCGATAGCCAGCTGAAGACGAACGCCGAAGCCATCGCCCGACTCGTGGCCGCCGCGGGAAGTACGCTCACCGAAGTCGTCGGCGTGGGGCCCATCATGGCTGGCCGGTTGATCAGTCGGACCGGTCGCGCCAGCCGCTTCCCCACCGCGTCAGCTTTCGCCAACTACGCCGGTGCGGCCCCTGTGGAGATTGCCAGCGCGGAGAAGTCCCGGCACCGTCTCTCACGCCACGGGGATCGGCAACTCAACTCCGCCCTTCACACCATTGCGATCACCCAGATCCGCATGTCGGGCAGCCGCAGCAACCTCTACTACCGAACCAAGATCGCCGAGGGAAAGACACCACGCGAGGCCGCACGCTGCCTGAAGAGACGCCTCGCCGACCACCTTTGGCGCGTCATGATCACCGACGAACGACGGCAAGCGGCGAGCCTGGGAGGACATCTGGGGACGGCTCTGCAATCCAGCGCGGCTGGCTCAACCCCAACCACCAGCTCTTCGGACAAGTCACTTCCCAGACCCGCCAACCACGACTCTACGACGACCAAGCCAACCGCTTGACAAACACAGAGGCACCGAAGGAGGAGTTGGCATGGCCCGCATCTTCGTCACCGGTTCAACTGAGGGACTGGGCCGGGCGGCTGCAGAGACCTTGATCAGGCTGGGTCACCAGGTCGTCGTGCACGCCCGCAATTCCCAGCGGTCCGGGAGTTTGAGCAAACTAATTGGACTGGGAGCCGAGGTCGTCATCGGTGATCTTGACAGTGAACAGGAGACGCGAGCTCTCGCCGATCAGGTCAACGGGCTCGGCCGGATGGACGCGATCATCCACAACGCCGGCGTGTACGCCGATCAGCAACGATTCCCCACGCCCGAAGGCCATCCACGCACACTCGCCGTGAACGCGCTCGCACCATATCTTTTGACCGCCCTGGTCGAGCGTCCCGACCGGCTGATCTACCTGACCAGTGGCATGCACCTCACCGGAGACGCCAGCCTGCACGACATCGATTGGACCGCGCGGCGATGGAACGGAATCCAGGCCTACTGCGACAGCAAGCTGTTCGTCACAGCCCTCGCGTTCGCAGTTGCCCGTCGATGGCCCCGGGTCCACAGCAACGCCGTCGATCCAGGCTGGGTGCCGACCCGAATGGGGGGCCCGAGCGCTCCCGACGATCTCGAACTCGGGCACCTCACACAGGTCTGGCTCGCAACAAGCGACGAGCCCGAAGCCACAGTGAGTGGCGCATGCTGGTACCACCGACGCCGCCAGGCTGCAGCCGTCGCAGCGAGCGACGACAACTTCCAGGACAGGCTCCTCGAAACACTCACCCGACGGACACGTGTGGCGCTGCCGTGAAGAAGCCCCCCGAAGCAACGAGTCGGTGGCCAGGATTAAGCTGACTTCCCCGCTGGCGCTCGCCGCGATCATGGCCGCCGCATGCTCAAGCGAGCCACCCGCGCCGTCTCCAGCCAGAACCCAAGCAACGATGTCCCCAAGACCCTCAACAGAGCCGCCGCTAGGTGAGACGCCGATCAAAGTCACCTTCGGCGACACCGTGCTCACCGCACGACTGGCCGACAACGGCACCGCACGGGACCTCGCCGCACAACTGCCGCTCACCTTGACCTTCAGGGATTTCAACAAGGTTGAGAAGATCGCGAAACTTCCCCGGCCGCTGTCCATGCAAGGCGTGCCAGAAGGAGATGACCCGGACATCAGCGATATCGGCTACTACCAACGGTCGGGCGATTTGGTGTTCTACTACGGCGACGTCGGTTACTGGAATGGCATCGTCCGAATCGGACGGTTCGACAACACGATGAAGCTGATCGAACAACAAGATCACGACTTTCGCGTGACGATCGAACGCACCGACCGTGCATAGGTCACGGCGCTGGGCCCAGGTTGGGCCCAAATTAGCCGGATACGCTCCAAGCGTGAGCACAGGATTGTTCCCGCGGTGGTGGCCACTTGGGCTCGCCGGTATGGAAGTCTTGCTGGCCGCGGGCTTGATCGTGGCCGCCGTGACGGAGGGCGGCTGGTACTGGTGGGCGGGCGCTATCGCGGCGGCGACCCTCGCTCTAGTCAACCTGTCGGTGTACCTGCGCACCGAACGTGCGCGGCGTGGACCTACTGATCAGTAGGAGGGGTCGCGGCGCGCCCGCCAGTGGGGACACCCTGTGCCTCGCCGCGGCCTAGGGTCTTGCGACGTGCGCCTATGCGGACTGGACGGTGAACATGTCGCCGGAGCGGCAAGCTGGTGAGAGTCGGCGAGGCGTCTTCACCCAGTAGGGGTCAATTCGTCACGACCGCTGGTCGCCATGCCACGCCGCCGTACAACCCTGACCGCGGGGTAGCGCGCCGCCGAGCTGGAGTCCGCTGCCAGGTTGGCTCCACCAGCAGAATGGGCCCCGGCTGCCGAGCTGACCGCTGAAGCTGGTTTCTCATCGCGGCCGTTGCCCCGTTTTGCGAACATATCGCGCACACTCTCCACCAAGGTCGATCCGAGGCTGGCAAACGGCCGCTTTCGCGGGCGTGAAGCGTACGCCTCTGTACGTGGCTTTTCGAAGGGCGCGGCAGGCCCAGTCGCCGTCGACAGATAGCTCATCGCATCGGGCACCTTGGCGATGATCGCCTCGAGATAATTGATGCAGGCAAAACGCGTGGTGCCGTCGGCAAGCTGCTTAAGCCGCGCTTCGAGGGCGTCCGGGCTCGCCTTCAGGCAGTAGTGCACCGAGAAATGCGCGGAGTCGCGGGGCTTCACCACCCGTGCCCGGCCCGAGTTGAGCAACATGTGATCATGTGCCGAGATCGGCCAGAACTGCTTGCGATTACGGAACCGGTACGCGGCATTGGTAAGGAAGGCGGGCCGGAACTCCTCAAACAGCTCTTCCATCGCCGGTCGCAGCATCGGATAGTTCATGTGGTTCGACGAAAAGAAAAGCTCCGGTGTGTAGCCCAGCATCTCGGCGCCCAACAGCTTGCCGCCGCCGTTGAAGCTGTTCCCCCTTTTGAGCTGCTTGTCCCAGCTGCTCCACCGGCCCCGCAGCATGACTTTGCCCTCGTGTGAAAAGAAGTCCGTGGGCTCCACCGGGCCGACCAACATCATGTCGTCGTTGAAGTACACGAAGCGATCGGCCAGACCCTCGATGCGCCACATCATGGTTTCGATGGCCCGCGAGTTGAAGGTGGGCAGCAACTGCTCATAGCCGCGGAAGATCTCGCGGTGATCAACAATGCGGATGTTCTCTTGCTCAGCCGTCCCGCGATCGATCGCCGCCGGAACCTGATCATCGGTCACCAGCCAGATCGTGCGGACCCAGGGCGCGTAGTTGCGGATCGAGCGCAGGCAGAAGCGGATCTCGTCATTGTCCGAAAAGCGCCGCTCATCGCGGGAGGACCGCTCGGGCTTGGCATCGCCGCCCGGATCGGCGAGATACCGCTTGCGCTTGGCGCGGTGCTTTGGATCCTGTCCATCGACCCAGGCAATCACCACATCGATAGCAGCACCGTTGGAACGTTCGACCTGCTGCATACCGATCACCTCAACCTGCTCGAGCGCCTGCGCGCGCTGGGCGACGAGTTGATCCTTGGCGAGCGATCACCATGATCAACACCTCGCGAGATGAATAACCCTCAGGGTTCTTGCTAAGTGGCAGTCATCTCGTGTGATCTGAGCCACTAGCAAGGGCGACTCTAGTCCACGCTCTACGTCCATGCAGGCAAAGTGACAAAGCCGACCAGGCTTCTGCGGAACGAGGTAGATCCGCCGGCCCGAATCCACAAGAAACGATCATGATCCTGTCGGCGCTGATGACCCTGCTCGACGACAAGAGCTGGTGGCCGTCACGGCCACCACGGGCGGTGCTGCGGCAGCCGCGGCCCAGGAGCCGCTGATCATGCCGATCCGAGTCGTTCGCTGAGCCTGAGCACCGGTGGTTTCAGCGCAGCTTGCTGAAGAACTCCCGGACGTCGCCGACGAGCAGGTCGGGGGCCTCCATGGCTGCGAAGTGGCCGCCGCGGCCGAATTCGGACCAGTGCACGACGGTGTGTTCGAGCTCGATCGTGCGCCGGATCGACACATCCAGGGGGAACACCGCGACCCCGGTCGGCACCGTGGAACGCTCACTCGCGCCCCAAGCTGCGGAATGCGCGGCCTCGTAGTAGCTGTTGGCCGAGGACCCGGCGGTGCCGGTCAGCCAATACAGCATCACGTTGGTGAGCAACAGATCCCGGTCCACCGCGTCCTCGGGCAATTCGGCGGCCGGATCGGTCCACTCCTTGAACTTCTCCACGATCCAGGCCAGCTGCCCGACTGGGGACTCGTGCAGCCCGTGCGCCAGGGTCTGCGGCCGGCTGATCTGGATCATCACGTAGCCGGACTGCTCGGTCCTCAGGTACTCCAGGTGCTCCAGCCGCGCACGTTCGGCCTCGGTCAGCTCCCCCACCTCGTCCGGGTTGACCTCGGTGAACGCGGAGAGGCCGTTCGCGTGCACGCCCACGACCTTGTCGGGGTTGAGCCGACCCAGCCCCGGAGAGATGACCGCGCCGGTGTCGCCGCCCTGCGCACCGTAGCGGTCGTAGCCGAGCCGGTTCATCAGCTCAGCGAACGCCCTGGTCACCCGGTTGGTGTCCCAGCCTGCCTCGCCGGTCGGCCCGGAGAACCCGCTGCCGGGGATCGACGGGATCACCAGGTCGAACGCGTCCGCCGGGTCGCCGCCATGTGCCCTGGGGTCGGTCAGCGGGCCGATGACGTTCAGGAACTCCACGATCGAGCCGGGCCAGCCGTGGATCAGGATCAGCGGCAGCGCGTCCGGCTCGGGCGAGTGCACGTGCAGGAAGTGGATGTTCTGCCCGTCGATCTGGGTGGTGAACTGCGGGTACTTGTTCAGCTCCCGCTCGTAGACACGCCAGTCGTAGCCATCGCGCCAGTACTCGGCCAGCCCTTTGAGGTAGCTCACCGGCACCCCGCGGCTCCAGCCGACATCAGGCAGGTCCGCGGCCCACCGGGTTCTGGCGAGCCGGTCCCGCAGGTCGTCCAGGTCAGCCTGGGGAATGTCGATGGTGAAGGGCCGGATCTCGCTGTTGTTCCCCATGCCGATAACTCTAGAAGCCAGTTAGGTCAGGTTCGGTCCTAGGTCAATGGCAGACTTCAAACCATGTGGGATACCTCGGCACGGCTGCTGCGACTGCTCTCGCTCCTGCAGACCCGACGCGACTGGTCCGGCGCCGAACTGGCCGAGCGACTGGAGATCACTCCGCGCACCGTGCGTCGCGATATCGACCGGCTGCGCGGCCTCGGCTACCCCGTGCTGGCCACTGCGGGCACCGCTGGCTACCGGCTGGGTGCCGGCGCGGACCTGCCGCCGCTGCTGCTCGACGACGACGAAGCCGTCGCGGTCGCGATGGGCCTGCGCACGGCCGCTGGCGGTTCGATCACCGGCATCGAGGAGACCTCAGTACGGGCCCTGGCCAAGCTTGAACAGGTACTGCCGTCCCGCCTGCGCCACCGGATCAACGCCCTGCGGTCGGTGACGGTGCCGATGGCCAACCCCGGCCCCACCGTGGACCCCAGCACCCTCATCGCCATCGCCGCCGCCTGCCGCGACTCGCTGCGCCTGCGCTTCGACTACCGCACCCACGACGGAACCAGCAGCATCCGCACGACCGAGCCGCACCTGCTGGTGCACGCGGGCCGGCGGTGGTACCTCATCGGCTGGGACGTCGACCGCAAGGACTGGCGCACCTACCGCGTGGACCGCCTGGACCCGCGCACGCCCACCGGCCCCCGGTTCACCCCGCGCACCCCGCCAGACCCCGATATCAGCGGCTACACCTCGCGGGCGATCTCCACGTCGGCCTACCGCTACCAGGCCCGATTCACCCTGCGCGTCAGCGCCGAGACTGCGGCGGAGCGGATCGCCCCCACCACCGGAGCGCTGGAGCCGATCGACGAGCACAGCTGCACCCTGCGGGCCGGGTCCAACTCGCTGGACGAGTTGGCCATCTACGTGACAACCAAAGGGTTCGACTTCCAGGTGCACGAACCCCCGGAGCTTGTCGAGCACGTCAGGACGCTGGCAGCCCGGCTCGCCGGCGCGACGGATTAGCACCGCCTTGCCGCCACACTCACCTGCTACGAGCAACTCCGCAATGCAGCCACGTGAGACACGCTCTGAGCGCGAGGCGCCAGACATGCGCCGCCACACCGCCGGGCCGAGCCCGAGTATGGCAGGGTCTCAGCGTCCCAAACGCGGCGCGCGTACCCGGTTCCACCACAGCGAGAGCCCGATGGCGACCGCAACGAGCAATCCCCCGGCGCCGGCAAACCACGACGCGATGTCGACGTGCTTGTTCACCACCGTCACCTGGCCGGGCAGATCACCCAGCGCCTCCTGCAGCTGGTCGGCACTCTCGGCCTTGTAGTACTGGCCGCCGGTGATCTCGGCGACGGCCTGCAGGGTGGCCTCGTCGATGACCCGCGGATTGCGGCCCCCGCCACCACCGAAACCGCCGCGCGGACCGCCGCCGGCCCATCCGCCGGCCTGCTGGCCGGTGCAGGCCATCCGCGAGGGGGTGGTCGTGCCGAACCCGATGGTGAACACCCTTAAGCCCCGGACGGCCGCCGATTCGGCGGCGGTCGCCGGTTCGACGCCCTGGGTGTTCGCGCCGTCGGTCAGCACGACGATCACGTCCGCCGCGTATCCCGACCGCTGAGCTGATTCCGCATCGACCCCGGTGGGGGCCACGGTCGGGTTGATCGCAGCGATGCCGTCGATCGAGGTGAGGATCGCCGAACCGATCGCCGTACCGCGGGCCGTGGTGAAGTTGTCGATCGCCTCGATCAACGCCTCCTTGTCGGTGGTCGGCGGCACCTGCAGACCCGCGACGCCCGCGAAGGCGACGAGACCGATCTTGGTCTCGCCGTCCTGGGACTCGATGAAGGAGACGGCCGCCTGCTGGGCGACGGTGAGCCGGTTGGGTTCCACATCGGTGGAGCACATGGATCCGGAGACGTCCATCGCCAGCATGATCGTCGTGGAGTTGGACGGCACCGGCACGGTCGCCTGCGGCCGCGCCGCCCCGACGCCGAGCGTGGCGAAGCCGAGGAGGAGCAACAGGGTCGGGATGAGCCGGGTCCACCGCGTACGGGCGGGCAGCGCGGCCCGTACCAGGGCGATCGAGGTCACCCGCACCGCCGCGCGCCGCCGACGCCGCCGCAACAACCAGATGACTTCCGCAGAGGATCGGGATGATCAGCAGCGACAACAGCGCCCACGGCCAGCTGAACGTCATCAGTCTCACGCCTTTCGGGGGTTCAAGGGGGTCGTCCCCCTTGCCCAATTCACAGCAGCCTTCCTGTCCGTACGCCGGTGAGCAGCGCGCCGACGGCCAGCAGCGCGAGCGCCACGGCGATGAAGCCGCCGGCCAGCGGTACGTCCTGCTTGGCCACCGTCAGCCGGAGGTCGATGGTGGACGCGATGTCGTCGAGCTGCTCCGCGTCGGAGGCGGGGTGGTAGTGGCCGCCGGTGGTCTGCGCGATCGCGGTCAACTGCTCGGCGTCGAGGGCCGTATGCAGCTGGTATCCGTCGATCTCGACGGTTGCTCCGTCGGCCGTGCCCACGCCGACCGTCTCGATGTGCACGCCGGAGTTCTGGGCGATCGTCGCGGCCGCCGTCACCGCGTCGCTGCTGCCGCCCTGGTCCTCGCCGTCGGAGATCAGCACGATGGTGGCCGAGCCCCAGTGCCCGAGGTCGGGCAGCTCGCCGTCCTCGCCGATCGTGACCGACCTGCCGGTGATCGCGCTCAGCGAGCCGAGGATGGCCGCGGCGAGCGACGTCCCCCCGGAGATCCGCAGGTTCTGCACCGCCGCCTTCGCCGCGGCGCGATCCGCACTGGGCAGTGACGTGGTCAGCGCACCCTGGTCGAACCCGACCACGCCGATGTCGACGGTGTCGGGCTGGGCGTCGATGAACGCCAATGCGGCCTGCTGCGCGGCCGCCAGCCGGTTCGGCGCGACGTCGTCGGCGCTCATGCTGTTGGACACGTCCATCGCCAGGATGACCGTGCCGGCGCTGCGGCCGACCGGCAGCGCAGCGGCCGGCCCGGCCACGGCAACCGCCAGCAGCACGACCCCGCCCAGGGAGAGCCACAGCCCGAGCGGGCCGTTGCGCCGGCCGGCCACCGAGACCCCCGCGGCGGCGAGGGCGGCGGACCGGCGCCGGCCCGCGAGCACGGCGCCGACGATCAGCGCGGCGGCGACCAGCAGGCCGAGGACGAGCAGCGGCGGGTAGGAGAGGCTCATCCTTCCTGCTCCTCGCGCCCGCTCGGGGCCTGAAGATCCCGCCTTCCTCCACGCGCGCGCCACCTGCGGGCGCGACAGACCACGGTAGGCCGGGGTGCCGCGCTTGGTCGTCCAGTCGCGATCGGGCCCCTCGCTACCCGACGCTCGGAGCTCATCAGCGCCTCCGCTGGGTCTCGGCGATGACCGCCAGCAGCGTCTCGACGAGATCGCTGCCGGTGTCGACCCGGTGCAGCGGCACCCCGGCCCGGCGCATGCCGGACCGAAGTCCGGCCTCCCGCTCGTCGACCCCGTCGCGGAACCTGGCGCGGAACCACGGATCGCCGGAATCGACGAGAAGCTGCTCGCCGGTCTCGGCGTCCTCGACCACGATCAGACCGACCTCGGGGAGCGCGTCGTCCGCGCCGTCGACCACCCGCAACGCGACGACGTCGTTCCGGTGCGCGAGCCGGATGAGCGGACGTTCCCACTCACCCGTGCCGATGAAGTCCGAGATCACCACGACCAGGCAGCGCCGGGCCAGCGACGCGACGGTGTCGAGCATCGCGGCGAGGTCCGTGGTGGCCGCCGCCCGGGAGTCGAGTTGCGCGGTCGAGTTCCCGTCCGATCCGCAGCGCCTGGTCGCGTCCGGTGCCGGGCGGGACGATGCCGTGACGGCCGCAGCCGTGTCGTAGAGGACGGCGCCGACCCGGTTGCCGTTTCGGCCGAGCAGCCGGGCCAGGACGAGGGCGAGTTCGGCGAGCACGTCCTGCTTTCCGCGGCCCGGGCCGCCGACCACCATGGACGCCGATCGGTCGAGGACCAGCCAGGTGGTCAGCTCGCGGTCCTCGTTGAACTCGCGCACCTGCGGTTCGTCGAGCCGGGCGGTGACATTCCAGTCGATGTGCCGGGCGTCGTCGCCTTCGACGTACGGCCGGCAACCCGGCGAAGTCGAGGCCACTCCCCCGCCGCGGCGTGCGATACCCGCCCTGGATGCGCCCGTCGAGCCGGCGCACGACCCGCCACTCCAGCCGGTGGAGCAGGCGGTCGGTCGCCGTAATCATTTTCGGGGGGTCAGGGGGGTCGTCCCCCCTGCTGATTCAGGGATCATGGCTGCAGCACCACGTCCGGCACGGCACGGCGCGCAGGACGCGGATGAGGATGGTGTCGGCGTCGAGGTCGTCGGCCAGCGCCTCGTACGACAGCACGATCCGGTGCCGCAGCACGTCGAGGGCCATCTCGTCGACGTCGTTGGGCAGCACGTAGTCCCGGCCGCGCAGGAACGCCAGCGCCCGGCCGCCCAGGACGAGCGCGATCGTGGCCCGCGGGCTCGCCCCATAGGTCACGTACCGCTCCAGGTCGCCTTGGCCGACCCCGCCCGGCGACCGGGTGGCCGCGACGAGCCGTACGGCGTAGTCGACGATCGGCGGGGTCGACGTAGACCTGCTCGACGCTCGTCCCGCATCCGGATCAGATCCTCCGGGGTCAGCATCACCTGCGGCGGACCGGGCGGGAGCAGAGCCCGCTCGACGATCGCGTGCTCCTCCGGCGAAGTCGGATAACCCACCACGACCTTCATCATGAATCGGTCGACCTGAGCCTCGGGCAGCGGATAGGTGCCGTCGGACTCGATCGGGTTCTGGGTCGCCATCACCAGGAACGGCTCCGGAACGCCGAACGTCTCCCGCCCGATGGTCACCTGCCGCTCCTGCATCACCTCCAGCAGCGCACTCTGCACCTTGGCCGGGGCACGGTTGATCTCGTCCGCCAGCAGCAGGTTGGTGAACACCGGCCCCAGCGACACCTCGAACTCGCCGGACCGCTGGTGGTAGACCCTCGTCCCGACGAGGTCGGCCGGCACCAGATCGGGGGTGAACTGGATCCGCTGGAACTGCCCGCCGATCGCGCCGGCCAGCGACTTGACCGCGAGGGTCTTGGCCAGCCCCGGCACGCCCTCGACGAGCAGGTGACCGCCGGCCAGCATGGCGATCGCCATCCGTTCGAGCAGCACGTCCTGACCGACGATCGTGCGCTTGACCTCGAACAACACCGGCTCGAGCGGGTTCGGCGTCATGGCATCACCTTCCCTCGATCGTTCGACGTACTCAGGACTGGGGCGTGTCGCAGAGCAGTGTCAAAGGCCACGCCCGGCGGTTCAGGTCGACCCCCTTGCGACAATGCGTCCGGTTCACAGCCGCGGCCCCCCGCCCGGCCCTTGCCCGGCCGCCAGCGCGGTGCCGATCGGGACGGCGAACCCGATCCCGGCGAACGCTTCGTCGTCTCCGGGGTCGGCGATCGACACGACGACGCCGACGACGAGTCCCTGGGAGTTCAGCAGCGGACCGCCGGAGCTGCCCGGGTTCACGGCGGCGTCGAACTGGATCAGCCCGGACAAGGAGCCCGCCTTGGTCTTTGTCGTGCGGTTCAGACCGGAAACGATGCCGGTGGTCGTGCTGTCCCGCAGCCCCAGCGGGTTGCCGATGGCCACCACGTCCGAGCCGACGGCGACACCTCCGCCGAGGATTGCCGGAACCACGACCTCCGGGAGCTTCTTCGGAGTCAGCGTGGCGATGTCGATCTTCGGGTCTGCGGAGGCGACCGTCGCGGCTGCCTTGGTGCCGTCGGCGAACAGGATCGAGATGCCACCGCCGTCCGGAGATGACGTGGTGGGCGGTGAGCACCGTGCCGGTGTCGGTGACGATCACGCCGGACCCGAGCGAGCCCTTCGAGGTGGTGATCAGCACCACCGACGGTACGACCTGGCGGTACACATCGGTGACCGGCAGCGGGGTCGCCGTCGCCTCCGGGGTCGGGGTCGGCGATGGCCGGTTGGCCGAGGTGGCGGAGCCGGACCCGAGCCTGAACGCCAGCGCGGCGATGATCACCATGGCGACGACGAGAACGCCCGCGGCTGAGACGGCCCAGCGCCAACCGGTGCCCCGTCGGACCCGCCCGTCTACTCGCTCCGTGGGCGGTTGCGCCGATCCGGAAGCCTCGGGCTGTGCTGGAGCCGCGGACGATGCGCTGCGTCCGGCCACGTCGGCGCCGGGCGCGCGGAAACCGCGCAGTCGTCCAGCCCCCGTGGGGTCCATGGAGCAAGAGTAAGGACCGTCCTAAAAACGCGCTCTGCATCGGTCATGGACTCCGCACCAGGCTCGACTCCCCATGATCATCGGAAGAGGCAACCTGACTGCGACCCATCCCCCGGAACGGCATCTCCGCCCATGCCTCGCCCCTCGCGTGATCCCGGCAGGCCAGCCTGATCAGAGCCAACCTCGCCGCCGGAACAGCAACGCCAGGAGGACGCCGACTATGAGCATCAGCACGAGCACGGCCGGATAACCCCATCGCCAGCCGAGCTCCGGCATGTGGGCGAAGTTCATCCCGTACAGACCGACGATCACCGTCCAGGCAATGCCAATCGACCCCCAAGCAGTCACCTTGCGTACGAAGCGATTGAGCTCGGTGGACACGCGCGTTTGGAACAGGTCGATCATTTCCTGCAGGTACTCGCGCTCGAGATCAGCCGTGTGCTGCAGGTGACGGAAGCCCTGCTGCGAGTTTCGCACCCGGCGCAGGTCCGTCTGCATCAATCCTTCCTGCAGGTCCATGGTCTCGATCAAGTTCGCGAAGGACTCTGCGGCCTGGGCGGCACTGGTACGGATCGCTTCGAGGTCGTGGCGGAGATCGAACAGGTCTTGCAACAACGCTTCGGCTTTCACCGGATCCTTTTGTGAAACGTCACGTTCCAGCTGCGCGACACGGGCCGAGGACTCGGTGATCAGATCCTCGTGCGTCCGCATCTCTTCGGCCCGAATCGCGGCGACGAGCTCGAACGAACTGGCCGGACGAAGCTGGCCGCTGTCGAGCCGCTGACGCACAGCAGCGAGCTCGCGCCGCGCGATCTCCGATGTCAACGACGAACTCGTCGGGCCGAGCACGGTGACCAACGTCGTGGGAGTTAGGAAGAGCTTCAGCGGATGGAAATACAGGCGTCCGTCGGAGCCGCGGGCGAGTCCATTGATCGCGCTGAAGTGGTGGTCGGCGTAGAAGCGCATCTTCGGCACCGGAGACCGGTTGTGGCACTCCTGGATGTCGCTCGGCCTGACATCAATCAGTTCACCGAGCAGCTCCATGCTGTCCTCATCGGTGTGGTCGAAGTCCAGCCATAGCGTGCCGCCATCCCGAGCGGCGGCATCACGTATCTCCGTCATCGACAACGATGCCGCGCCCGCCGGCGAGATCAGCCGTGCCTCCATGGGAACATCCTGACTGCGACGAGCAGCGATGTCGCCTTATCGCGCGCTACTAATATGCACTCGACGCCGGGGTCGAGCAGGTGCCAGTGGAATGATGCGCCGAACTCGGCACCAGAGTGGAGCTCGGCCAAGCGAATCTGGCTCGGTAGCTCCAGCGCCCAGGGTCGGCTCAGCCCTTCTCCATGCGCGCGGTCGGCCCGAACACCTGCGGGCGCCGCGAATAGGCCCGCTTCTCCTCAGCCAACATTGCCTTGTCTACGCTAGCCAGTTCCGCGTCACTTAACGTGGCCTGCGACGTCAGCCCCAGCTCCTCGCGCTCTTTCTCGTTCTTGCCGCGCCAGCCGGTGCGGATACCGCCGACACCTGGCGCGTAGTACTTGAGTTGAGTCTTCCCGGGCTCATCGGGGTTGAACTCGGCGATCACCACGACGTCGTGGTAGCAGCCTGTTGGCACGCAGTTCGAGATACCCACCTGATCGACCTTGGCGCGGTCATTCCACTCCACCGCCGGACCCCAGCCCTCGGCGTAGTCCTTGGTGCCCGTGGCGGGCTGGGCCTGCATGGTGATGCCCGGCCGCGCCTTCTGCTGGCCACCCAGCCAGGCCGGCGAATCGTCGATCTTACCGTTGTCGAGCTCCTCGGAGTACTCGCCGAAATACCAGACCGTCCCAGAGTCATCCTGGGCGTAGTAGGTGAGCTCGACCTCCTCCATCTCCCCATCGCTGTAGTCGCGCTCCAACGCCACGCGGGTCTGCACTCCGTCAATCACCTTGGTCAGGTCACTGACTGTGAAATCGATCTGCCGCTCAATTCGGCTGCCGTCATCCTCGTCGAAGGCGTGACCCTTCCAATGCAGCCGGGTCCCCGCGGCCATCGGGAAGTACTGATTGGTGATCTCGAGCGGGTGGTTGAAGTTCTTCGGATCGAAGTCGGAGTCGGCTGCCGGCTTCGGCTTGATCGGGGATGAGCTCGGAATGGAGTTGCTGGGTACGCCGCTGGACGCCTCGCTGCCGGGCGACTGCATGCTCCCACAACCGGCGCCCAGCACACAGACGCAGGACAGACTCGCGAGCAAGCTCAGTGCTGAACGTCCCACGCGTGTTCCTTTCGAGCGGCGAACAGAGCGCTGGGCGACCCCGTCTCAGGCCGCCGGGCTGAAGGAAAGTTGGCCCATCCTGCGAACCTTGGCTGACCTTCCCGTGCGGCGCGTCGGTGTCTCCCAACCGGCGACGGCGAAGCGCGTGCAAGCCTCCACTTCACCGTCACCTTCCGCTAGGAGGAGATGACCTGGCGATTAGATACATGGCCGCTGACGTGATGCATCAGCCGAGGACGTCCTTGATGGCTGCCGCCGTCAAGCTCGCGAGTTCGTCAGTCTCCGCCTCTGTGATGATCAGAGGCGGGCCGAGGAGCACAAGGTCTCCGTCACGCCCGTCGGCGCACCCGGTCGAGGAGTAGAGCAGGACCCCGCGCGCCATGCCTGCAGCGACGACGCGCTCGACCACGCGGTCCGAGCGGGCGAACGCGGCCCGAGTCTGTCGGTCGGACACCAGCTCGATCCCGCGCAGCAGCCCCAGACCACGGATGTCGCCGACCGCTGGGTGGTTCCCGAGCTCGCCGCGCAGGGCCGCGTCGAGCTGGGCGCCTCGATCCCGTGCCGCCTGAACGAGATCGAGTTGCTTCAAAACTGCCAGCACAGCACGGCCCGCGGCCGCCCCCACGCCGTGGTGGGAGTAGGTGAACCCGTGCATGAAGCCACCGGTCATGATCGTCTTGTGGACGTCGTCGCTGGCGACGGCCAACCCCAGCGGCCAGTAGCCGGAGGCAGCGCCCTTGGCCAACACCATCAAATCGGGTTGCACGCCCCAGTGCTCGGAGGCGAACCAGGCACCGGTACGCCCGAAGCCGGTCATGACCTCATCGACGATGAGCAACACACCGTGGATGCGGCACACCCGTTCGACAGCCGGCCAATAGTCCGCTGGCGGCACGCAGGCCCCCAGCCCCGCACCAGAGACCGGCTCGGCGATGAATGCCGCCACCCGCCCGGCACCGTGTTCGACGATGAGCTCATCAAGGACTTGGGCATGCCGCTCGCCGCACCCCTCCGGATGAGTTTCGGGGAACGGACAGCGGTACTCGTATGGTGCCGTCGTGTGCAGTGCCGACCCGAGCCAGGGCAAATAGGGCGCGCGAAGCCCGGCCCGGCCGGACACGTCGAGGGCGCCGCGAGTGTTGCCGTGGTAGGCGCCGTCGCGCCCGATGACCAGATATCGGTCCTCGCCTCGGGCCAGGTGGTAGGCACGAGCCATCTTCAGTGCCGTCTCGACGGCCTCGCTGCCTCCGGATACCGGGTAGATCCGGGGCGATTCCAGGGGCAGCAGCGGCGCCAGCTCGTCGGCATAGGCCTCCAGAACATCGGTGGTGAACATAGTCCCGTGGGCGTAAGCGATCCGGCGAGCTTGCTCAGCAATCGCATCGGAAACCGAGTCCACGCCGTGGCCGACACCGACCACGATCGCGCCACCAGAGCCGTCCAGATAGCGCCGACCGTCGGTATCGAAGATCTCCGCGCCACTCCCCCGGACCGCGACCGGCAGGCCTTCGCCCCCGCGGGAGAAGACGTGGCGGCTCACTCCGCGACCGCTGCCACCGAGTCGCCGAAGATCCGCAGAGCCGTGTGGGCCTGCTCGAGGGTGACCACCAACGGTGGAGACATCCGGATGGTGCTCTCACCGCACTCCAGGACCAGGAGCCCGTGCTCGAAGGCCTGCTGCTGCACAGCCTCGGCCTGCTCGCCAGTCCGGAACTCGACGCCGATCATCAGCCCGACCCCGCGCACGTCCGTGACGGTACGGGGGAACCGAGTAGGCAGCTCACCCAGGCCCGAGAGCAGCTCCTCCCCGACCTTCGTGGCGTTGTCGGTGAGGTTCTCGGCAGCGATCGTCTCGAGGGTGGCCAGCCCGGCCGCACAGGGCACGGGACTCCCGCCGTAGGTCGAGCCGTGGGCGCCCGCACCCCAACGCTCCATCAGCTCTGCCTTAGCGGCGAAGGCTCCAAGCGGCAGGCCCGACGCAATGCCCTTGGCGCTGATCAGGATGTCCGGCTCGACGTCGGCGAGCTCGATCGCCCACATCTTTCCGGTGCGCCCCATCCCGGACTGCACCTCATCGGCGACGAGCAGGATCCCGTACTTGTCGCACAGCGCGCGCAGCCGCTGGACCCACGACGCCGGCGGCACGATGTAGCCGCCCTCTCCCTGCACTGGCTCGAGGAAGATTGCCGCGACCTCAGTCGGCGGCACCTGGTAGCGGAACAGCGTGTTCTCGAGATAGTCGAACGTCGCTTCCTCGTCATGGGTGCGCTTGCCCGTCTCAGGATCGCGCTGGCTGAACGCGTAGGGGGCGTGCAGGATGCCGGGGAGCAACGGCGCGAATCCCTTGTGGTACTTGGCTTTCGAAGCTGTCAGGCTGACCGCGCCGTAGGTGCGGCCGTGGAAGGCGCCGAAGAAGCTGATGATGTAGGGTCGGCCCGTCGCGTACCGGGTGAGCTTCATGGCGCCTTCGACCGCCTCCGCCCCGGAGTTGGTCAGGAAGACCCTCTTGTGCCCGGAGATGGGCAGCACCGCAGTCAAGGCTTCGCACATCTGCGAGTAGATCGGCAGGTAGAAGTCGCTCGCGGAGTAATGCAGGAGCTGCTCAGCCTGGCTACGAACAGCCTCGACCACCCGCGGGTGACAGTGCCCGGTGGAGGTCACCGCGATCCCGGCATTGAAGTCCAGGAATAGATTGCCGTCCGCGTCCTCCACGACGGACCCGCTGGCCCGGTTCGGCACCAAGGGGTAGACGCGCGGCAAGGACGGGCTGGTCACCGCAGCGTCGCGCTCCAGCACCGCCCGCGCCTTCGGGCCTGGCAGAGCTGTCCGGATGTCGGGAACCGGCCGATCCGGCGACAGCCAGGACGCGTTCTGGCTCACGTCGGCTGTCACTTCGCCACGACCGTTCGGGACTGCTCACGCATGAATTGCTGGACGTAGTACAGACCGCCTCCGGCCTTGCCCGATGTTCCGGAACCCTTCCAACCACCGAAGGGTTGCACCCCGGGCCATGCACCGGTGGTGGCTCCGGCAGCGCGGTTCACGTACACCACGCCCGCTTCGATGCGATTGAGGAATTCATCGACTTCGGCGTCGTCGGCTGAGAAGAACCCCGCCGTCAGCCCCAGCTCGGTGTCGTTGGCCAGTGTCAGCGCCTCGTCGATGGAGTCGACCGGGGCCACGGCGAGGAACGGCACGAAGAGCTCGTCACGGAAGAGGTCGTCGTCGACCGGCAGGTCTGCGACCACAGTCGGCGCGACGTAGTGACCTGCGGCGCCGCTCGTGCTCTTGCCGATCACCTCGCCTCCAGTGACGACCCGTCCTCGCTGTCGCGCGTGCGCCACCGCGTTCTCGAACCGTTTCACCGCGGCATCGTCGATGACCGGGCCAACGAATACCGAACGTTCGGTAGGGTCGCCCACGACGAGGGCGGTTGCGCGCTCGGTGAGCGCTTCGAGCAGGGGTTCGTACAGGTCGCGCTCGACGTAGACCCGCGAGCAGGCCGAGCACTTCTGGCCCGAGAATCCGAAGGCCGACCGGACAATGCCTGCTGCCGCGAGATCCAGATCGGCCTTGCGGGACACGATTGTCGGGTTCTTGCCACCCATCTCGCAGACAACTGGCTTGGGGTAGCTGGTCGCAAATCTCCGATAGATGGACATGCCCACGGCATAGGACCCGGTGAACGTCAACCCGTCGACGTCCGGGTTCGACACCAGCGCCTGACCGACCTCGTCGCCACCGGGCACCACGTGCAGGACGCCGGCCGGCAGCCCCGCGTCGCGCAAGCACTCGTAGAGCTTGGCTGCGGAGAACGAGCCCTGTGGGCTCGGCTTGAGGACCACGGTGTTCCCAGCCGCGAGGGCGCCACCTGCGGGACCGGCCGCCAGGGCCATCGGGAAGTTGAACGGGCTAATGACTCCCCAGACCCCATACGGGCGCAGCACGCTCCGCGTGGTCTCGTGCTCGGCGATGGTGTCCATCGCGAAGGAGAAGCCGTCGTGGCTCTCCAGCTGGGTGCAGTAGTAGCGGATCAGGTCGGCCGACTCCTCGACGTCGCCGAGGGCCTCCAGCCGGTTCTTGCCGACCTCCATGCTCATCAGCGCGGCCAGCTCGTTCGACCGCTCGCTGATCAGGTCGGCTGCGCCGCGTAGCAGCGTCACGCGCTCCTGCCATGGCGTCGCCGCCCAAGAGCCGGCGGCCAGACGGGCAGCCGCGACGGCATCAGCAACGTCCGCAGGGGTGGCCGAATGCACCCGGCACAGCACGATGGAGGTGTCGACGGGGCTGCGGACCTCGAAGGTCTCGCCGGTCGTGCGGCTCTCCCCGCCCACGTAGACCGGCAGGGTGCTCCCGAACCAGGACCGGGCGATCTGCAGACCCTGCTCGTAGGCGGTGTGCAGGTCGTCATTGTCGGCTGAGAGCGTCGCGTAGGTTACGCGGAAGCGGGGCGCCATTGGTCAGTCCTCCATCGGTCGGTCACTGTGGTCGCAGCGGTGTCAGCAGCTGCGTCAGCTTCGCCGACGTCAGAGTACGGCCGCTGGACCTCCGTCCGCGAAAGGCAGCGATGACCGGATCGCGCCCCCGCCGCTCGGAGAAGGAGGGAGCGGAGGCGTTCTTTCCTCCGCGAGCGACGACGACGGCGGCGGGCTTCAAAGCGCGATCCGCGCCGAGCGAGCCTGGCGAGCGAGGCAATCAAACCCGGACATTTCTAGCAGACATGCAGATGCGACAGAAGATCCTCCTCGGGCGCGCGCCAATCAGACGTACATCTTGATGCACCTCAACATCGGCGTCGTTCAGGTGTCGAGTGAGGCCGGCGCGAATAGATCGACACGTCCGGGAAGCGGACCGGCTATCGGGATGCGTTTCCGCAGAACTGGGTCGCATACGGGCTGAACAGATTCGCGAGCCTCGACCGTTGACCCCTCCACTCGCCCGTCAGCGACTGCGAGTGTCACAACTCGATATGGGGTCGGTACAGCGGTGTCCAGTTCCGATCTCTCACGCGGCCCCAGATGTCTCTGGATAAGAGCGCGGTACGGTCATCGGCATCTGGTTTTGCCAGGTCGGTCAGAAAGCTCTTCGCGCGGTCTTTACCGTGTTCTTTAAGCTGCCTGAGCTGTGACGGGTCTCGACTCAGCTTGGATTCATAGTCCAGGCCTGCGGCCACGTCATCGGACATAGTGATAGCCCGGATCTTGATCGGGTGATACTTCTTCTTCGCCTCATCGGTCAGCAAATCCCGCGCAGCCAGCTCATTAATCTTGCCGATGAAAAATATCTCCTGTTGGAACGAGATGTTGGCCGCAAGCTCGTTGCGACGGTCTCGAATGTCGTCCATTCGCTTCGGCTCGCGTTCTTGCCGCTGGGGATTGATCATAATCACCCAGATCTCGTTGGGTGGAGGTCGACCCTCACCTTCGCCTCGGGCGGCGTCCGGAAGATCCCGAACAGGAGGATTCTGCGCAAACAGCCCATCCCAATACACGTGCCCGCCCAGATGAACGGCTCGAAACAGGGTGGGTACCGCCGCCGAAGCCAGGATCACATCGCTGGTGATATCGTCGGCGGGCTCATCATCGATCGCGTGGCTTCGGAAAATTCGGAACTCACCGGTTTTTACATCCGCGGCGCTGATCAGCAGCCGCGGCGCAGTGGAGGAGACGCTGATCTCATCGAACCGCACGACATCCTCGATCAACTTTTTGAAGTCGCGGCTTGCTTCAAAGACATTCAGATACGGACTGAACTCCAACACGAGGCCAAGGCTGCCCATTCCGCGAAGCGTATTGATCACAATGGCGTCCTGGAATGTCTCCATGACGCCATGCGTTTGTACCTTGTCCCAATACCGTTCCAATCGGGCGATACCGACGCCTCGACCCTTCTTCCCACCTATGAGCAGCCCCGACCAGGCCAGAAAGGCACATACTGCACCACCCGACGTGCCGCTCAGTGCCCGGATATCCCGATCATCATGGGCCAAAAATTCCTCAAGCACACCAGCCGTAAAAGCGGTGTGACTACCGCCTCCTTGACACGCTAAGACGATCCCCCGGCCCATCTGTTTGGTCGCCATGAGCCCCACCATGCTGCATTACCGACTGGCGGAGCAAGGCCGGTTTCGGCTGAAGTATCGCAGAACTCCGCCTCCTGGTACAGCACAGCATCACCCCTCCAAACCACTCCCAAGAAGTCTTCCTCAAGGCGAGTGGGCCGGGTGCGCGCCTCGCGTGATCACTGCAATCGACGCCCACGTCAACTCTGAGCGTGAAGCCGACCTGCTCAACGCTTACCGGGGGCTCCCACAAGCCGCCGAACGGTCAGTGGTACGACTGCTCGGGGCCCAGTTTCAGGAAACGTTGTTTCGCGAAGGCGCCGACAGCTTCGCCAAGGTTCTCTCGTGACGTGAGCTGATGCTTCTTCCCTTGGCCGGAACGCGCGCCGATCCAGAATCCCTGCCCCTCGCGACCTGGAACATCGCCGGTCAACCCCCATCAAGCCGCGGATCGCGGCTGCGCTGGATGACGCCCGATTGCTTCATCCACCCTCAAAGCCTCGTCTGCCTATTAGCTGCCGTGTTCGAAGAACTCGGCCGGAGGAGCAGGATCGATTTTTCGTTGTTGTGGATGGACGCGGCAAGAGTGTCGACAAAGGTAAGCCGGCTCCTGGTACCGAAGCCCGCGCTGTTGGCGTAGAGGTTCTCGCGGAGGCCGCTTCCGGGTCGTCTTTCGTACACGAACGCGCACCGTGTTCTCATCGCTGGCCGAGAACTGGTCGAGGGATAGGGCCCCGCGAACAGGAAGTCTGCGGCCTCGTCCTTCGGTCGAGCCTGAGGTGGAGGAGGTCGAGCTCAACCTCGTTGTCCGAGCTGGTGCCGCCATCGCTGCTGAATCGTCGGCCACCGAGCGCGACGATGCCGCGCTGAAATCTCTCGATCCCGGTCGTTTCGCGAATGCGCTCTAGCTGAGTTGGCGGACGCGCCTGGCCAGGGTCCTGCACGTGACTTCTACCGATGATCTGCCAGGCGGGGCGTCACTCCCCCTTTTGTAGAGATTCCCGCGGGAGCGGATCGTGGTTGTCGCGTCGAGGACGGTGTCCGACCGCGAAAGACCGCCCACGGTGTCCAGCGGGCCGCCAATGCGATTCGCGATCAATTCGACGTTGACCTCGCCGCTCGCAAAGTTGATCGCAAAGATTGCGTGACCGCCCCCGGGAGTGCTGACAAGCGACCGTCTCACTCGAACCGTGACTACCCGTCCTCGTGTGGCGGATCGGCGCCGACCGCAGTTCCGTGCAGCGGCTTGTTCTCGATGGCTGCCGATACCGAGTCGCGGCGGCGCCGTGAGGCACACAGCGACGACGTTTCCTGATCCTCCTCGCCCAGGACCTTGAGGTAGCGGGCATAGATCGACACCAACTTGTCAAAGGTCATCACCGAGACCACGGCGGCGTACCTAAGCACCTGGAGTTCCATTGTGGCCGCCGTCCTCGGTGCACTTCAGCTCGACCACCACTAGCCGCGCTGAGCGGTCGAGGCACAGAAGCTCGATCCTGCGGCGGACCAATGATTGAGCGCGGAATCAAACTTGGTCCCAAGCCGAGCGGGCCTTGGTGCTCGCTGATGTCGCATGGGTAACCAATCGTGACCGACAAGAGCCCACTCGCGACTGTGTGATTTGCGAGGTTGCAGCGCAGAAGCAGCTGTCTTGGAAGCTTCTGGAGTGCGAGCTCATTCCTCTTCGCTACTCGATTAGCTCGCACTCTCTGTGTATTTGCGGCCCGCGTGGAGTCTCCGGTCAGGTGTAGAAGGAGCCGGTTATGACTTCGCTGGACATGGGTCTGGTGACCCCCGATCTTGTTTTCGGCGGTGCGAGCTCTGCGGGTTACCAGACGCCGCACCTGGTGCTCGACATCGATCGCGCGGTGGAGCGGTTTGCGCTCATTTCGGCCGCTTTTGGCTCCGGCAGTGTCCACTACGCGGTGAAGGCCAACCCGCATCCGATCCTGTTGGAGGCGCTGGTTCGAGCTGGGAGCCGATTTGATGTATCCAGCCCAGGTGAGGTGCAGGCCTGCTTGAGTGCCGGAGCCGCTCCGACGGACCTGCTCTATTCCAACCCCGTGAAACGAACCTCCGACATCGCGGCGGCCCGGCAGGCGGGAGTGCGGCGATTTGTTGCTGACAGCGATGGCGAGATCGCAAAGTTGGCTGTCGCCGCGCCGGGATCTGAGGTACTGATACGAATCGGCACGAGCGGCGAGGGGTCCGATTGGCCGCTGTCCGGCAAGTTTGGTTGTGCTCCGCAGGAGGCTGTAGCTCTGCTTCGGCAGGCGGCGGACTTGGGGCTAGAGGCTGTGGGCATCGCCTTCCACGTCGGATCTCAGCAACGTGATCCCAGCCGCTGGCAGGCGCCCATTGCGTCGGCCTCCTGGGCCTTCGGCCGGCTGCGGAAAATCGGAATCGATCTTCGCGTACTGGACATTGGTGGGGGTCTGCCCGCAGCCCACGAGGGCAGCTTTCCGAGCCTTGGCGTCTACCGGGACACCATCTTTGGCGCACTGGAGCACCGTTTCGGCAGCGATCCTCCGGAGTTGATCATCGAGCCAGGGCGTGGCGTCGTGGGCGATGCGGGGTGGCTGACCAGCGAGGTGGTGGGGGTGAGTTGGCGCGGCGGACGGCGCTGGATCTACGTCGACGCCGGTGTCTACACCGGCTTGGTGGAGACCCTTGGAGAAGCCATCCGATACCGGCTCTACACCGAGCAAGACGAATCAGAACTCGGGCCTGCGGTGCTTGCTGGGCCGACATGCGACAGCGTTGACGTGCTCTATGAGAAGGCGCCCGTGATGCTACCGCTGAGCCTTCGCGAGGGTGACCGGATTGTGTTCGGTTCGGCCGGCGCGTACACGACGAGCTATTCGACTGTCGGCTTCAACGGATTCGCACCGCTGCCGACAATCTGTCGCGCTCGGGAGCACGGAGGTTTGTCGTGACGAAGCCATCTGCCGGTACCCGCCTGGTCATCTCCCACGCGATGGCCGCAACGGCGATGTCCATGCCTTGGCCCGCTTTGTTGGCAGCAGTGTGGTCGACTACGCACAGCGATCTCTTGTTAGGCGTCACCGGAGCACTGCGGATGCTCCCCTACGTTGTCCTGTCGGCCTTCAGCGGCATGCTGGCCGACCGAGTGCGACGCAGCACCGTGATTCGGTCCTCGACGGCGCTGAGAGTCGCGCTGCTCGCCGGCAGTGCCCTGGCACTCCAAATGCAAGAGCTTGTCGTGGCCGTTGGGCTGGCGGTCATCACCGTTGCCGTGGGCACACCGGCCTATCCGGCAGCTGCTGCCGCCATGCCGAGTCTCGCGGGGCGTCGCTCGTCACAGCTCACCAGTTTCCTGGTCACCGCTGAAGTCAGTGCCTTCGTCGTTGGTCCGGCACTGGGTGGCTTGTTGGTGGGGGTTGGCGGCCAAGAGTGGGCAATACCGGCAAGTGCGGTAGTCACTCTGATGGCCCTAGCGCTGCTCGCCCGGGTAAGAACCGGACCGATCGCCCGGGTCGTTGTGCCCGCCGATCGTGGGCGGATCCGGACCGTGCTGCAATGCCGTGGTGTTCCGCTCGTCATCAGTGTCGTCGTGGTGATCAATCTGGTGGTGAGCGCTGCCTCGATCGGATTACTGCCGCTCAGCGAGAGTTCGTGGGGCAGTGGCGAACGTGGCTTCGGGATCGCTACCGCGGCCCTCGGCTTCGGCTCGCTTGCGGCGCCGTTGCTTCAGGCGGTGCTCGGATTGCGAAGCTCGCTGCTGGCCGGTGGCGCCGGACTGGCGATAGCTGGTTTCGCGCCGGGGGTCGCCGTCGCCGCTGCGCCGCTGGCAGTGACGGGTGCCACGGCCACTGTGGTCGAGTGCATCAGTACCGACGTGCTTCAGCGCGCCGTTCCTGATCACCTTCGCGCGTTCTCTCTCGGGCTGACCGACGCCGCGATGGTCTCAGCCGGGCTGCTCGGCGCGCTGCTGCCATCGGTGCTGATCTCACTCACCGGGCCATCAGTGAGTTTCCTGATCCTCGGCGCGTTGCTGTTCCTGACTGCCGGCCTCGTACAACTTCTGATGTCGTCGCCGTCGAGTGCGCCCCAGTCAGCTGTCAACGTGACGGTCGAGTAGTCGTGCAGGTGGGGACCTCAAACCCCGCGAACGGAAAGCAAGACGTTTGCCATCGGCATGATCGAGGGCGCTCGCCCTGGTAACCATAAGAGAGTGCCGTCAGGAACCCGACTTGGGCCACGTTGACGAGCTCGCAGAGATGATCATCGCTCCGGCTAGGTGATTCGCGGTTTCCGAGCTCGGAAGTTGTGCACTAGCGGCGGGTCGTGGAGGGTATGCCGGTGGCGTATGTGCGGACGGTGCGGACCTCGTCGGGGGCGGTCGCTGTCCAAGTGGTGTGGAAGTCACGGCGTGGATCACGTGACATCGAGCATTTTGGATCGGCCCACACCGACGCCGAGGTGGAGGTGTTGAAGGCGGTCGCGGCGCAGCGGATCGCCGACGGCCAGGACGAACTGCCGTTCGGCGTTTCGGCCAAGCAGGAGCCGGTGTCGTTGGAGATCACCTCGTCGCGGATGGGTCGGCTGCTGGACGCGATCGCCGCGGTGTATCGCCAGCTCGGGCTCGACAAGGCCTGCCGTGGGGATGTGGTGTTCGAGCAGTTGGTGACCGCCCGGATCATCGAACCGACCAGTAAGCAGGACGCCGCGCGGGTTCTGGCCGAGGCGGGGGTGCGGGCGCTGTCGTATCGGACGGTGAAGCGTCGACTGCCCAGGTATGCCCGGCCGGACTGGCGGGACCGGCTGTCCGGGGCGTGCGCGGCCGCCGCTGCGCTAGGACCGTCGGCGTTGGTGCTGTACGACGTGACGACGCTGTGGTTCGAGACCGATACCGGGGATGGGTTCCGCGAGCCGGGGTTCTCCAAGGAACGCCGCCTCGACCCGCAGATCACCGTCGGGCTGCTCACCGACGCAACGGGGATGCCGTTGATGATCGATGCGTTCGAAGGCAACCGAGCCGAAACGAAGACGATGATCCCGCTGGTGCAGCGGTTCGTGGCCGCGCACGGGATCGCCGAGGTGACCGTGATCGCCGACGCCGGCATGCTGAGTGAGGCCAATCTCGCCGACCTCGAGGACGCCGGCTGCAGCTTCGTCATCGGCGGGAAGCTGCCCGAGGTGCCGTACGTGATCGGCCAGTGGCGACGGAAGCATCCCAATACGGAACCGGCCGACGGCATGGTGCTCACCCAGCCCGTGATCATGGGCCCCAAGGCTGATCAGCGGCGCCGCGCGACCTTCTACCAGTACAAGGCCGACCGGGCCCGGCGGACGCTGCACGGTATCGACCAGCAGGTGGCCAAGGCCGATAAGGCCGTCGCCGGGCAGGCGCCGATCAAACGGAACCGTTTCGTCACTCTCACCGGTGGCACCCGCACCGTCAACCGCGACCTGGAAACGAGGGCTCGTGCGCTGGCCGGCTGGAAGCCCTACATCACCAACCTCGACGCCGAACCGGCCTGGGTGATCGGCGCCTACCATCAGCTGTGGCGCATCGAGCACGCCTTCCGGATGTCCAAACACGACCTGCGAGCCCGGCCCGTCTACCACCACAAACGCGAATCCATCGACGCCCACCTCGCCGTCGTGTTCGCCGCCTTGGCGATCTCCCACCGGATCGAGGCCCGGACCGGCTGGACGATCAAGAAGTTCGTCCGCAGCCTGCGTCGCCACCGCACCGTCAAGATCAACACCGGCAGCCACATCCTGACCGCAGAAGACCCGCTACCCGAAGACATCCGCCATGCACTCACCGCGATCCACGCCGAAGATGCGCACTAGTTTGGCCCAAGTCGGGTCGGCATGATCGAGGGCGCTCGCCCTGGTAACCATAAGAGAGTGCCGTCAGGAACATCGCTGGATGGACAGGGAAGCTGCCATCCGTTGCCTACGGCGGTGCGCCCGGGTGTGCCTAACCCAACCTCTAGCGAAACTGCTACACCTCGAGAAGTTCTCGCCGCGCGATCTCAAGGTCGTGCGCTCCCGTGCTCCAACATCCGCTGGTAGGTCGCATCGCCACCGGACGCGTACTGGCGCATCAACTGGATCTGATCATCGATGAGCACACCGACGCGGGCGATCACCTCATCGGGAGTGAGCAGTGTGCCGTACCTGCCCGACCAAATAGGTGACCGCATCCACGTCCTCAGAGCCCGAAGGCACCGGCCGCGGCGCCCCCCAAAACCCCTGATGGGCAAGGTAGTTCAGCAGATGGCGCACCGCTGGCGTTCACGGCCCGCTCCAGCGGTAGACCACCTCACCGCGGCGGACGGCGCCCTGATCGAGCCCGCCCTCCAACCGACGGCTGTTGCTCCCCCACTCGGCTATTGAAGCGCTCTGGACAACCTCAAGGCGAGAAGCACACGTACCGTGAGCCGAAGGTCATGCGACAACGTTCTCGAAGTCAGGTCAACCGAAGGTGCCGCTATTCCTCACCATTCAGCCGATGACGCTCGGGAGGAGTCGGTCTCGCCACTGGCTCTGGGCATAGACGTGCTCGCGAAGAAGTCCCTCCTGGTGCATACCGTTCTTCGTCAGGACCGCGACTGAAGCGCGATTCCCGGGGTCACAGGTAGCGGAGATCTTGTGCAAGCCCAGTTCGTTGAAACCAAAGGCGAGTAGGCGGCGAGTGGCCTCGGTTGCATAACCAAGCCCCCACGACTCGCGCGCCAGTACATAACCAATCTCGCCCCGGTGGTGCTCACAGCTGACCACCCGAAGCTCGATCGACCCGATCAGCCTCTCCGCATCGGACTGGACAACTACCGCAAGTCGCATAGCGCCGACGGGGTGAGACGTCGGCACCCGCTCTCGCCTCGCGAAGGAACGCCTCAGTCTCCTCCGGAGTGTTCGGGCCCCATTCGACATATCTCACAACGGCGAGGTCGGTGGCGAACGCGTGTACAGCCTGATAGTCCCCAAGCTCGAAATCACGCAAGCGCAGCCGGGTCGTCATCAACTCCACTCACGAGATGATTCCGCAGGGATATGTGCAGGCCGAACGCTCACCGGCACACGTCCTGAGCGAGATTCGGCGAACGATCACCGCTTATCGCGGCGCAGCGGGTGGTTGTAGGGAACCTCGACCAGAACAATTCGAACGCCGTCCGGATCCTCGATCCACATCTCCACCAGCCCCCAGGGCTCCTGCTGCGGGCCACGCACCACCGATACTCCCGCGGCCAGCAGCCTCCGACGCTCCGCTTCGACGTCACGCACTTGGATCCAAAGGGCCAAGCCGTTCCCGGGTGCATGGGCCGACCGGCCACTAACCTCGAGGAAGCCGCCGCCAAGAAAGAACACAAGGCCAGGGTCATTCTGGTGGCCAAACTCTCGATAGACCGCCAGCCCCAACGTGTCCCGGTAGAATCGTCGGCTTCGCTCCGGCTCCGACGGACGCAGCAGAATGCGGCTACCCAGTACCTCCACACGCTTCATCCTGCCCTGCTGCCCGGCATCCCAAAGGCACTCTCCCTATTCATCGCCGAGGTCGCTCCGGGAAGCGCCCCGCTCGTCTGCGACAGGGTGGCTGTGGAACTGCTCGGCTCCCCGCTAGGAGTCCGTGCGAGCGACGCGGCTGTGGACAGCTCATCCGGAGCCGCCTTGACGAAGTCGTTGTAGAAGCGAAGGACGCGCGGCGCCACGCGCAGCGGGTACGACAAGACACCGGCCAGTACGAGATCGACCGGATGAAGTTGATGCCGCCGCCGACCTGGATGGTCGGGGTGTCGTCGGAACGGAAGACGTAGGTTGGCAAGACTGCGGCCTGGCGGAAGGCGTTGTCGATGGTCTGGCGGCATCCGGGGTTGCGGGTGCCGATCCGAGCCTCCGCCGCGCCAGCTCGGGATCTCATGATTGATCGATACCCACTGGCCGTGATCCGGATACCCGCTGGCCGTGATCCGGCCTCGGCACAACATCTGCGGACCGCCGGGCATAACGCGGAGCTATGCCGGCAACGTGAGGTCGCAATCGCTGGCAAACGACCGATCGACGTTCAGCACCGGTCGTACGCAACGACCGCAGTCCTGATGTCCGTTGCCTTTTCACTCTCTTCGAAGATGCGACCGATGACAGGCATGTAGGTCTAGGGAATACGGCCAGCTCGATAGGTGAACAGAAAGGACGAAAACAGATGACCGCAAGTAGCGCAACCGTAGAGGTACTGACCGCGGAGGTCCGAATACTCCAGGTCGGCAGCAGACAGCTCACGTTCTCGGTCTACCGGCAGCTGGACCTAAGGACCCGTTGGCCTCATTTCGCAGACGGCCT
Organism: uncultured Actinomycetota bacterium; assembly: GCA_963734005.1. Taxonomy (GTDB): domain Bacteria; phylum Actinomycetota; class Actinomycetes; order Propionibacteriales; family Propionibacteriaceae; genus Microlunatus. Next base: position 85,410 of record CAVTFS010000014.1, on the reverse strand, counting down.
ATCTCCTATGAGGACGTCCTTCTTAAGGTGCTGCTTGAAGAGGTGCACGAGATTGTTACCATTAATCAGCTGTATGCGTCCAAATTCTTGGGCGTTCAAGGTCGCGATACGCGTAAAGCTTGAAGTAGTCACAAGCAGGCCGTTGCCAGCCTTCGACTCGTGCATGGCGCCAATTAGTTCTCGCACATGAGCTGGGCCCAATGCCCTGCTTCGAGCATACTGCTTCACTTGAACGGCGGTCATACTGCGCCCAAGAGGCTGCTTCACGTATATAACCCCATCAATCCCTCCGTCATTGCTCGGACGAGTGACGAGACTTTCAACTGATTCGATAGTTGGGTCAGCATCAAAGAGTTCTCGAATCAGATGCTCGAATTCGGTCGGCGACAATTCCATAAGGTCCGGACGAGCATCCAGATGCGAGATCATGTTAAGGCCTTCAACGAAAGCGAGTCGAGACTTATCGAAGTCGACCAAGGGCTCAACGGGTACCAACTCGAAGGGGTGCGGCGACCAGAGCCCTCAGATACTTCAGGCATTCATCGGGTTGGACACGGTCTAGAACGAGAGTACTGAAACTGTCTCGGTCTACGAGCACACTAATGATGTGTGGCCGCTCTTCATGCCCTGTTTGGCGATTGATGTGACGAACTCGCCCGTTCAGCGACACCTGGCATAGCCGACCGTCAGCGTTCAGCAGCGCTCGTATTGCAAGCAAGCAGAACTGCGCGACCACTTTCCCATACAACTGGGAGAGCTCACGCTGAGGACGCGCAGTTTTCGAAATCTCGTCGCGCGCAGCAACATATTTAACACTCTTGATATCAGGGATACAGCTTGGAGGCGGCAGCTCGAGCTCGACAACAAGGTTCTCGTTTCTCGGATCAAATGTAACTTCAGCACTATTCGGAAAATCCACCGGCCAAGGAATCAAGGAGAGGATGAGTGAGCAATACTTCTCCACGGCGGACTTCTCTCGGGTACTGAAGCGTTGCGTGAGGTCGTCTATGTCTGCATTAGTCCGTTCAGCAGCCTCCTTTGATCGCATGAACTCTGCCTCATGCTGCCGCATCTGCAGGTCGACTTCACGCTGCCGAGCCGATTCACGCACCGCGTGATCCAGGCGGGCGGCATTGAAGGCAATACGTCGTCTGTGCTCCTCATCAGCTAGGGCTGCCTTCGAGAAGTTTCGCCGCCAGAAGCTCGGTGGCGGCGGAGCGAAATCCTCCCATCTGGGTTCCGATAATGCGCGACCAAGATCCCCAAGGTCCACAAGTGGCGCCGAGGCAAACACACGAAGCTCCGATAAATTCGGCTCCGCCGTTGCCGGCAGGCCAGCCATTAAAAAGGAATTAAGCTGCTCGACGCGCTGTGCAAGATCTGAGTTAACGCGAGCCACCTCATCTTTGCGTGCATCCTGATGAGCTGCCTTCCTCTCGGCCTCAGCTGCCTTGCGGGCGCGTTCGGCGGCCTTCCTAGCCCTTTCTCTTTCGGCTTCTTGGCGACGGATGTCTCTGTACGGGTCATAGGCAGCAGGCATGACATCCCTCTCGCTTCGGCGAAACTTGGCTTTGCCGCATATTAGGGCAGGTCCACGTGTCAGAGATTGCCCACGTTGCCTGCTAGCCCAGCCAGTGAGAAAGCGGGGCAGTGCAGTACCGCCGCATACAACAACTGTGGCTAATGAAGGGATAGCGATTATGCGTGCTTGGACTGTTGTGACGAGGCTCCTAACTGGCAATTCGCATCTGAACGGCATCTCCGTCTACAGCCTCGCTGGCGCAGACCTATACACCTCCACCCGAATCCCTGATGTCGAGCGACCCTGTGTTCGACGCCCTAAGACCTGCGGTAGGCCTCGTAGAGCGGCAGGGGCTCGGCGACGCCCTTGAGCTCGACCGCTCCGAGCGGGTCGAACCACACCTGGGGGTCGGCGGAGTGCTGCGCCGTGTCCTGGCTCACCACCACCTGCCCAGCCTGTGCATAAGACGCGATCCGAGCCGCCAGGTTCACTGTCCTTCCGTAGACGTCTCCGTCCTGTGAGATGACAGGGCCAGTGTGGATGCCCACATGAGCTGGTGGCAGATCGACCGCAGGGGCACGCTCAACCAAGTCGAGGCCAGCAACCACGGCTGTCCCGGGCTCCCTGAAATAGAACATCCCACCGTCCCCGAGCCATCTGACGGGCCGGCCCCCTCGACGCCGCGAGATGTCGTTCACCAGCGCGACCAGGCGACCCGCGACCCGTGCGGCGGCCTCGTCGCCGCGCTCCTCGGTTAGGTGGGTGTAGCCGGTCAGGTCGACAAAGCAGATGGCCGGTGGCTGTGGCACTCGTTGTTGGAGACCCGAGCCCTCAAGTGCCTCCTCGACGTGGTTGATGGCGTGCTCGGTCCAGACGTGCTCGCGACGGCGGCGGTAGACCATCAAAAGCGCCCGCTCCAGCAACCCGATGACCCGGTCGCCGAGCTGGGTGCCGATCTCAATCAGCTGACGCTCGTCTAGTCCTTTAGCGCGGAGGCGGCGCTCAACATTGGCCTCGTAGTAATCTGCCTCGGCCTTGGCGATGCGGCGCAGGTTGTCGGCGTACACGGCCAGCAGCCGCAGGGTGGCGTCGTCGGCTGCTCCCGCGCCGCGGAACAACCTCGCCACCTCCAACATGGCCGCGTCATCCTCGCCAGCCCTGTCGCCGGGTTCCGGAGGAGCGAAGCCGAGCGATTGGTGGAGCGCCTGTAGGAAGCTCACCGGCACCCCATGGTCGGCGGCAAGCTGCTCATAGGAGTAGTCCAGGCGCTCGGGCAAATCCATCACCGGCGCATCCAGGAACGCCAGCGATAAGGCGCCGCGATTAACCAGCGTAAGGATCGTCTCGACCGAAAGCCCCGCCGCCGTCCAAGACCGCAGCAACCGGACACGCCGGACCGCCCCGGCGAGCTCCAACTCGCCCTCCTCGCCGGGCAGCGCGTCAGCCGCGACCAGCTGTCGCACAAAGTCCTCGGGCACGTTCGCGCGCTCGGCCACTTCTTGGATGCGGTCAGACACCTCAGCTCCCTGCCTCTGGCCTTCATTGCTGCCCAAACCCGACGCCGAAACTCGCGCAATCGCTCCTTCCGGATCAAACTGCCGCATCCGGTGGGGGCAGCCGCGCGCCCCGGCCTTCGGCTGTACTCAATCTTCCAGAAAGGGAAGGGCAGGGTTGGGCTTCGAGGAGCCTAGCGAATCGGGCGTTGTCGGAGGACCATCCGCTCACCAGGGCTATTTGCAGTAGGACAGGAGCGACTGGGGCAGGCCCGCCGATGCGGTGCCGCAGATGCTCTGGGAGTCCTGGGCGTTCCATTTGGTGCCGTTCCACCGCAAGAAGAAGACAGTGTCGCCCGGGCTAACACGCGCAGCGGCCCACAACTTGCCACCGACGTCGGCGCAGGTGAACTCCTGCATCGTAGCGCCGGCCGGGAGCGCGGCAAGAATCGCCTCGGACGTGCAAGCCGCGGTGGCCGGCGTCGTCGGCGACGAGGACGGGGCCGCCTTGCAGTAGGACAGGAGCGACTGGGGCAGGCCCGCCGATGCGGTGCCGCAGATGCTCTGGGAGTCCTGGGCGTTCCATTTGGTTCCGTTCCACCGCAAGAAGAAGACAGTATCGCCCGGGCTAACACGCGCAGCGGCCCACAACTTGCCACCGACGTCGGCGCAGGTGAACTTCTGCATCGTAGCGCCGGCCGGGAGCGCGGCAAGAATCGCCTCGGACGTGCAAGCCGCGGTAGCCGGCGTCGTCGGCGACGTTGACGTGGGAGACGAGGACGGGGCCGCCTCGCAGTAGGACAGGAGCGACTGGGGCAGGCCCGCCGATGCGGTGCCGCAGATGCTCTGGGAGTCCTGGGCGTTCCATTTGGTTCCGTTCCACTGCAAGAAAAAGACAGTGTCGCCCGGGCTAACACGCGCAGCCGCCCACTCGGTGTCGCCGACCTTTGCGCAGGTGAACTCCTGCATGGTCGCACCGCCCGGCAGGGCCGACAGGATCGCCTGCGAGGAGCAGTCGGCCTTGGTATTTGGGCCCTTCGAGCTGGTCGTGGGGCTGCTGCTTGGAGTGTCGCTTGAGTTCGGTGAAGAGGATCCGCAAGCCGAAAAAGCGAGGACGAGTCCGAGAACGGGGATCACGGTTAGATTAAGGAGGACGTGCCTGTTACCGGCACTGTGAATGCGGCGAGACAAGGCGGTGTTGGACGACAAGGGCGTTCTCCGTAGGGGGCCTCGTAGTGCGGGTCGAAATTTACCCTCTCAAGCCCGCCCAAGCGCAAGCCAGCAGGGCAACATTTCCAACGCACTGGGGCCGGAAGGGTTCGAGACTGTGGTGTATCACCAGGCTCGTCGAGATCGACGCGGCCGCCGCCGGGTGCCCACAGCACCGTATGGACTCGCCGGCGGCGTGGTCGAGCTTGGCCGCTCTCTAGACGGCCTAGCCCGGATGCTCGGTCGATCACCGCAATCGGACCCTTCTGTGGGCGGCGGGCTGAGTCAGCAGCGGGCCCCGTCACCTATTTTCTGGATTCGAAGACGCTAGCAGAGCGTTTATGCGTCGTAGGAAGTTCGCGCGAACGCCACGCCATGGGAGGGGCGGCGGCGTCCCGCCACGGCTCGAAGCTCGCCGCCCACCCGCCGTACCAACCCTTGCTTCACCTGTCGAAATTCGATAGATTCCCATCGCAATTCGACGAAAGGATGGGCCATGGGGAAGCTGACAGTGGGTGCGCTGCGCGCCGTGCTCGTGGTGGTGCTCGCCGGCACCGTGTTCGTTCAGGCATTGATGGTGTGGGCGTTGGCCACCGACCCGGAGGACGGATCGCTCCCGCTGACCCCGCTGCGCGTGATCACGATCCTGGGCATGGTGTCGGTCCAGGTCGCCCTGGTCTGCGTATGGCGGCTGGTGACGATGGTGCGACGCGGAACCGTGTTCTCCCACGCCGCCTTCCAGTACGTGGACGTCGTGATCGGCGCGATCGTGGCGGCTGCCCTCGTGTGGTTCGCGGCCACGGTCCTTAATGCGCCGGGCCAGCGGGCCGACCCGGGCGTCACCGTCATCATGGGCGGGGTTGGCGTGGCCATTCTGGGGGTCGCTCTCCTCGTGCTTGTGCTGCGGATGCTGCTTGCCCAGGCCGTCGCGCGCGACGTCGAAGCGGCGCAGATGCAGGCCGAGTTGGACGAGGTGATTTGATGCCGATCGCCGTCGACATCGACGTGATGCTGGCCAGGCGGAAGATGTCCGTGGGCGAGCTCGCGGACCGCGTAGGGATCACGCCCGCCAATTTGGCGGTGCTCAAGAACGGCCGCGCCAAGGCGGTGCGCTTCGCGACACTCGCCGCGCTCTGCGAGGTGCTCGAGTGCCAGCCGGGCGACGTGCTGCGCTGGGAGGCCGAGGCCGCCGCGGGCGGATGAGGTGCCTAGGGCGGCAGCTGGGGATGAACGGGGTCCGCCGCGCGGAAAGAACATCCGGAGGACATGGCGGCACAGCGGGCCGCGCGTCGGTTCGTCATGGTGATGCCAGCTGGCAACGCTGCTCACATTGAGGCCCGGGTCGCGTTGGGGTTGGGGAAGCCTGCTACGCGGTCGGTCCTGCGGCGAAGACCGAGACGCTATACCGGTTCTTCGATCGGATGTGTTCGGATGACTCCGCGTCATGGCTTGCCTCGCCGCTCGGTGACGCCCGGTAACGGCCGCCCGCGAGGTGCCAGGTCAAGGGAGCTTCCCACCTGACCACAGGGCACGGCAGTGACTCCTGATCCGCCCGTTGCCCGATCGCGGACCCGCTTGCAGACGCGTTCTGCGTCGCTGCAACTCTTTCGATGACGTCCCAATCTCGCTGCCAGTTGGTCGATCTGTTTGGCTGGCAGCACCGCGGGGATGGCTGCTGATCTCGGGCTGCGGCTTACCCGACCACGCGAAACCCGAGGTGCGTCGCAGCCGGGGTCACCATCGCCTGGGTACGTTCGAGGTTGATCGACGAGTCCAGCGTGCTGGACAGCGGTGTGCCGCCACCCAGCAGGACCGGGATCACGTGCACGCGGATCTCATCGACCAAGCCGAGCGGGAGGGCCTGCTGCATGACGGTCGCGCCGTGCAGGCCGACGACCTTGTCGCCTGCTGCGTTCTTGGCCTGCTCGATCGCGCTGGCCACACCGTCGGTGACGAACGTGTACACAGTCGGGTGCGCCGTAGTGGGTTTGTGATGCGTGACCACGAAGCACGGTGTATCACCGACAGGTCCGCCGTCACCCCAACCGCCGTCGCCCTCATTCTTGTCGAACGACTTGCGACCCATCACGACCGCGCCGACGCCGTCGAGCATCTCCTGCAGGATGGCCCGGTCGTCGTCGGTCGCCGCGTCGAATATCCAGTCGTGCAGCATGTCAGCTCCATCGCCGAACGGGTTCTCGCGGCTGTCATTCGGGCCGGTGACGTACCCGTCGAGCGAGATGGACATGTCGCAGATCACGTGTGCCATGGGTAGCTTCCTCTCTGTACGGCCGCCCATAGAGGGCACCGACCTACCGTATACAAAGACCGAATACGACCCGGAACTCATCGGTCCTCGCGTCGGGTGCTGCTCTCCTGCCGTCGATTGCGCGGATCAGCGATGCGGTCAACGCTGCCACGACATCTTGCCGGCAAGGATCGATGCGGACGCAATTGTGCGCCTGATGGACTGCGCTCAGTGCTCCTCTGAACCCGCGTGCGGGAACGCCGCACCGGTCACTGCTGCGGCGTTCCGCTAGGCGAGCCCCTTGCTATCGCGCTGCTGCTCGGATGAGTGCCGGGACGGTACCGGGATGGCTGGTCATCGCTCGCTGTCGGATAGCTCACAACCGGCGTACCAGAAAGTCCTCGAAAGAAATCGGGGAGGCGGTGTCGGATCGGGACAGAGGTGTTCGTAGCAGGGGTGAGCGGCCGCCCACGAGGGGCGGCCCAATGGGACAAACCCAACGAGAAGGGAACGACGATCATGAAACTGACGACCATGACGCAAGTCACCGTCGATGGAGTGATGCAGGGAAACGGCGGCGCGTCGGATGAGGACCGCCGAAACGGATTCGAGCGCGGCGGATGGGCCCTGGGGTTGGGCGACAACCAGACCATGACGTTGATCAACCAGACCTACCAGCGCGCCGACGCGTTCCTGTTCGGCCGACGGACCTACGAGCTCTTCGCCGGCTACTGGGGCGCAGAGCAGCGGGCTCGCGCCGCGGCGGAAGATCCGGGCAACCACCAGATCGCAGCTGCCTTGAACACCAAGCCCAAGTACCTCGCATCGACCACGCTCACCGAACCGCGCTGGGCGAACACCACCGTCCTCTCCGGTGACCTCGCGGCTGCCATCGGCGAGCTAAAAGCCAAGCCGGCAGGTGAGCTGCAGGTACACGGCAGCGGCGCCCTGATCCGATGGCTGCTCGAAAACGACCTCGTCGACGAGATCACCCTGCTCATCGTCCCGGTGATCCTCGGCCAAGGCACACGGCTGTTCCCCGACACCGGCCCGGACACAGCACTAGACCTGGTCGACTCGCGAGCCGACTCGAAGGGCATAACGATCCAGGTCTACCGGCCCCACGGGCGCCCGCAGTACCCCGACTGAAGCACGTGACGTAGGTGACACCCACGTTGGAACCGAGAAGTACCTCGCCGACTTCTGGATCATCGAGGCCTCCGACCTCGACGTGGCGCTCAAGCTCGCCACCGAGGGGTCGAATGCCTGTAATCGGAAGGTCGAGGTGCGGCCGTTCCTGTGAGCGTGGTCGACGTCCGGGAGGCGATCACCCAAGCCCACCACGAGGAGTGGGCCCAGGTGGTCGCCGCCCTGACCAGGCGTTTCGGTGACCTCGACATCGCCGAGGAGGCGGCGGCCGAGGCGTTCGCGACCGTCGTCGAGCGGTGGCCGGCCGAGGGTGTGCCCCCCAATCCCGGCGCCTGGCTGACCACCACCGCCAACCGCAAGGCCATCGATCGGATCCGGCGCGAGAACAAGCGCGACGACAAGCAGAAGGAGGCTCAGATGGTCTACGACGACGACCCGCCCGAGCCTCTCGGCGCCATCGACGACGAGCGGCTCCGGCTGATCTTCACCTGCTGTCACCCTGCGCTCGCGATGGAGACCCGCGTGGCGCTGACGTTGCGCATGGTCGGCGGTCTGACGGTGTCTGAGATCGCTCGTGCTTTCCTGGTGCAGGAGACCGCCATGGGGCAGCGGATCACCCGCGCGAAGGCCAAGATCAAGGCGGCTCGCATTCCTTATCGGGTGCCGTCCGCGGAGGATCTGCCGGCACGCGTCTCCGGCGTACTCGCCGTTCTCTTCCTCGTTTTCAACGAGGGCTACCTGGCGACCGGCCCCGACACCGATCCCGTCCGTCACGACCTGACCGCCGAGGCGATCCGGCTCACTCGCCTGATCCGTGCCCTCGTGCTGGAGGACGGTGAGGTGGCCGGGCTGCTGGCGCTGATGCTCCTCATCGAGGCCCGCCGCACCGCCCGGGTTTCGGCCAGCGGCGAACTGGTCCCCCTCGACGAGCAGGACCGTGGGGCCTGGGACGCGGCGCTGGTCTCGGAGGGTCTTCGGTTGGTGCGCGAGCGCCAGGCCGCCGGGGTGGCTCCGGGTCGCTACCAGATCCTCGCCGCGATCAACGCCGTGCACACCTCCGCCCGCGATGTACGCGACACCGACTGGTTGCAGGTCGTCGCCTTCTAAGACCAGCTCGTCCGCCTCGACCCCTCGCCGATCATCGCCCTCAACCGGGCAACACCGCCGAGACCGCCTACCTGACACGCCGCGACCAGCTGGGGTAGTACCCGTCGAAACCCCGCGCAAGCGGCGCCCGGCCGCGATGGAACCGCGGCCGCCCGGCCGCGATGGAACCGCGGTCTGGACACCGAGCAGCACCACGCCCTCAGGTCCAGTGACCGAGCTCAAACCTTAACCTCGGTCAATCCCAGTTTGACAGGTTCAGTGAAGTCAGCCGTTCCATATCGCGTCGGCTCTACGGGGCAGCCGGCGTAGCCGTAGGCGGACCGGTCTGCGATGGTGCCTGTCACCCAGCACGTCCCCGGTCGATCCTCGTGCGGTTGAATCCCCACATGGCGAAGAACGAGTTCGCGTCGATCGGCGGCTCGCTCGCCGTCCGGCCGCTCAACGTTGAAACCTGGCCTGCGTTCGCTGACCTGGTAGATGCCAACAACGGGGTATGGGGCGGATGTTGGTGTATGGGCTTCCACGTCAAGCTCGGCAAGGGACGCACGGATGCACAGAACCGTGCGGACAAGGAAGAGCGCGTACGCGAGGGCCGCACACATGCTGCGCTCGTCTTCGACGGCGACCACTGTGTGGGCTGGTGCCAGTTCGGGTCGCCCGACGAGCTACCCGAGATCAAGAGCAGGCATCGTTACGAGTCAGGCCTCGCGGCCCTTCCCGATTGGCGGATCACCTGCTTCTTCACGGACAGAGGGCATCGCGGTCGCGGAGTCGGCGCCGCAGCGCTGGGTGGGGCACTGACCCTTATCGCCGAACATGGCGGCGGGACCGTGGAGGGATACCCCGAAGAGACTGACGACCGCAAGCTGTCTGGGTCCTACCTGCACACTGGCCCGATGGCCGCCTTCGAACACCACGGCTTCATTCGCAGCCGACCGATCTCTCCGCACCGCTGGGTTGTCACTCGCACCATCGCACCCACCTAGAAGACCCACGTCTAGGACTTCCGCCATTTGCCGACATTCGCCGTCCGCGCCATCAGCGCCGGCATCGGTCAGTAGGGGCCCCCCGGGTTCCGGACGCTCGCATCGGGCGGTTAGTCCAACGGCTTGATGCACGAGGCCCCCAGCGTCGAGAGGTGGCAGAGCTGGCCGCGCACCGCACAAATTCACCAAGTCTGGCCCGAACAGCGTCCGCGTTCGGGCTGTCCTCCGTCGTAAACACTGTGGCGACTGCGGCTGAACGGTTGTACGAAACAAGATCAAGTTGCCCTTCCACTGGCTAGCGGATCCAGCTGGGCTGGGCGAGCCGTCGACTTGTTGCCATCGTGGGCGGTGCCGTCATCAGGTGCCTCCCGGGTCCGGCTGGTTCCATGGCGGTGCCGTGCTAGTCCACGGTCTGTGGGGAAATCCAGACGACTGGCGCTGGGTGCGGCGCCCGTTGGAGGACGCACAGGTCCAGGTAATCACGCCAGATTTGCCCTCCCACCGCACTCCGATGGCTGGACTTGTCGAGGATGCTGCTGAAGTTCGCAACGCCATACGAGCCTGCGCGCCGCCAGTTGCTGCGGTGGGCTGGTCGTATGGCGGCAGTGTCATTGGCGTGGCGGCAACCGGGGACGCGTCGGTGTCTCGGTTGATCTACGTCAACGACATACCGCGACCCGCCGGCTTTCCTGCCGAACATCTTGGCTGGATCGACGCCGACCCGCACGTACTCGTCCTCACCGACGGAAGATTCGTGCCCGACAACGAGTACTGGTTGAACGAAGGCGACGGAACGACTTTCCCAGCTGAGATCCGCAGGCACTTCCGTGACCATCCACGGCGCCCCGTAACCCGAGCCACGCTCGGAGCCCGACCGGAAGCGGCCTGGGAGACCACACCCACGAGCGTGCTTATCGGAGACAGGGACAACCTGCTGCCCGAGGTTGATCGCAAGTGGGCCCGGGACCATCTAGACGATATTCGCGTGATAAACACCGACCACTTCATTATCTTCCGGCACCCGGAGGTTGTCGCTCAGCTAGTCCTTGAGGCACTCGGGCGCACACTGGATGTGCCGGATCGCGGGTCATAGCCCAGGAGAGCAGCTTCGTAAGTCGACCGGCTTGCGGTACTTGGCTACCTCAAAATGGGGACCCTCCGCGAGGCAATTCGGCCCACGGACCCACCGCAGAAGCATCAAGTGCCGATGAGCGAGTGGGTTCCGGTGGACTCAACCGGGCGTGCCAGCCTGATTCCCCCAACGTTCCTGGAGGTATCAGATGGCCGTCGTACCAACTGGTGATCGACTGCACGTCACCCGGACTGCTCGCGCACTTCTGGGCCGAGGCGTTGCAGTATGTCATCGCACCACCGCCGTCCGGCTTCGACTCGTGGGACGACTTCTACAGGTCGATCGGTGTGCCCGAGGACGAGCTTGGCACGGGCCCCGACAGAATCGAGGATCCGAACGGTGAGGGTCCGCGCATCTGGTTCCAGATCGTCCCCGAGAAGAAGTCGATCAAGAACCGCATCCACATCGACGTGAACGCCAGCGGTGGCCGGGATGTGTCACTCGACACCAGGCGCGAGAGGGTCGAGGCCGAGGCGGCGCGGCTCGTGTCCCTCGGTGCAACGCGACTGCACACGAACGTCGAGGAGGGCCTGGACAGTACGCGGTCGCGCTGACCGACCCCGAAGGAAACGAGTTTGACATCAACTAGCCGTCGCTGAGCGACAACCCGCGTCCCTGTTGCGAGTTCGTGCACCGGCAACGTGTCGACCGGCTGGCCTGCTCGGGTCCTGTTCGGGTCGCTCCCGGCCAGGGCTGCCCCAGCCGGTCATGCCACGATTCGACGGATCTGCCGCTGGTCGAGTAGGAAGCTAGGCGTCGATCGTGTAGTTGATCGCGATCGATCCGAGCGGGGTCGAGTCCACACTGACGAGGTGCAGGGAACGCGGCTCGGGGAGTTCGCGGAATAGTCGCTTGCCCGTGCCGAGGAGCAGCGGGTGCACGAACAGGCGGAGCCCGTCGACGAGGTGGAGCTGCATCAGCTCGTGGACCAGGACCCCGCTGCCGAGGATGGTGATCCCGCCCTCGGCCTCTGCTTTGAGCTTTCGAACGCTGGTCTCGAGGTCACCGCCGAGCACCTCTGTACCTTCCCAATCGAGTGAGGTGAGCGTGCGCGTCGCGACGAACTTCGGAGTCGCGTTCATGTGCGCGGCGATCGGATTGGTGTCCGGCTGTCGGGGCCAGAATGCGGCCATCTTCTGATAGGTCTTCCGGCCGAACAGGTACGCCGAGGTCCCGCCCAGGTTGTCGGAGGGGTCGATGCCCTCTGTGAACCGGGTCCCCCAGCCACCGTGCGTGAATCCGCCCTCGGTGTCTTCGTCCGGCGAGCCCAACCCCTGCATGACACCGTCGACGGTCAGGAATTCGACTGCGTTCAACGTGCGCATCTTGGTCCCCTTTCGCCGTCCGATCGTGACAGCTCCGCAGCGGCGGCGGCTTGAAGAAAATCGACCGGACGATACTGCTGGTGTGGCAACACACACGATTGACCTGATCCGGGGTGCCAGCCATCCCGCGCTCGCTGGCTTGGTCGCAGGAGTGGTCGGCATCAGCGAGAGCGCTCCGGGTGAAGTCGTCCGGCGCCAACCGGCCGGGGGCCTGGTCCCGCTCGTGCTCTCCTGGGGCGGTCCCCTGGACATCGTGTCGCTGTCCGCCGGGCAGGGTGCCGGCACCTACCGCTCATTCGTTGCCGGGTTCATGCCCGGTCACGTGACTACCCGGTTCGAGGAGGGACAGGATTGCGTTCAGGTCTACCTGACGCCGCTCGGCGTGCAGCGCGTCCTCGGCGTGCCGGGCCGCGAGCTCGCTTGCCGGGTCGTCAGCGTCGATGAGGTCGTACCGGGACTAGGTGACAGTTTCGCCGACCGGCTCGGATCCGCGCCGTCGTGGCGAGAGCGGTTCGGGCTGGTGGCCGATGCCCTTCTTGAGCTGGCCTCACATGGACGCGAACCTGACGACTTCGTGGACTGGATGTGGGGCCAGGTCGAGGCCAGCGGTGGGAGAGTACGCGTGAGCGACCTCGTCGATCGAAGCGGCTGGAGCCACCGCCATGTGACGACCCGGTTCTCCGAACAGGTCGGGATTACCCCGAAGGCGGCGGTGGGAGTCGTGCGGTTCGTCAACGCCTGCGCCGACCTCGGCCGGCTGCCGGTGGCCGAGGTCGCAGCCCGGCACGGATACGCCGATCAGAGTCACCTGACCCGCGAGGTCGTGCGGTATGCGGGAGAGTCTCCGATGGCTCTCGTTGCCGCACGACGACCCACCGCGTACACCGCCCTCGACGCCGCCCAAGAGCCCACGACTTGACTGCCGGTGCAAGACGCGAACGTCCGCTCTTGCCGCGATGAGGTCGCTCATGCCGAGATCCGTGCATCGCTTCCAGCGAGTCGTTCGCCCACTGCTCGCCAGGGGCACAGCGCTTGTGCCCTCGGAAGGCTTAATCTGTGGCATCCCGATTGCCGCCCCCCGATCTGAAGATTTCGACCGGACGGGTTCATCGGGACGGTCGACCCTCCGCTGGCGCACCTACGTGCCTTGTTTCCCGTGGGTGGTTCGTCAATCGGTCCGGGTGCGGAGGCTCCGCGCCAGGGTGGGGATCATCACCGTCGCTGCGACGAGGTGTAGCCCGAGGAGGGTGGTGATGGTGGCGGGGTTTGCCCCGGAGAGGAGGGGCGGAACCCACGAGATCGCGGTCAACGACACTGCCGTCCACACGAATCGCTCGGCGGGGCGAGCGCTCCAACGAAGAAGAGCGGCGGCAATGACGATGCCCACGACCGAGAAGAAGCCGGTCACCACGGCGAACCCGGACAACGGGATCCTCTCGCCACCATCGGGGACCTCGAAGTCGACGCCAACGGCCTGGGCAAGCGCAGCGGCCAGGGTGGTGGCCACCATCGCTGCGAGCGTGGCAATGAAGCCGGCGCCGGCGAGCCCGCGGAGTCGGTGGGTGTGGCTGGTCTGGCCCGATGCCGGGCCTGCGACGAGCCCGGTGTCATTCATGCTGTTCATGTCGTTCCTCCGTCATTCGGTAGCTGACGTGCGGGGTGTGTTGACTGGCACGTGAAGGTCCTGGCCTGGGGTGACGATGCGCACCCTCGCCGTGCGACGGCCGGGGTTCCGCAGGGCGCCGACGCCGGTGCCGCGGAGCCAGAACCCGGCGTCGCGTCCGAGGACCGGCCCGGGCTCGCCGTCGCGCAGCTCCAGCTGCACCCGCCCGCGGGTGACGACGCCGAACGCGTCGCACCACTCCGCCGCGACCACCGTGACACGCGCGCCACCCCGCAACGCGAGCGTCCGCACTGGACTACTCCGTGCCGTCCGCCGGCAGGCGCTCCGGCAGCCCGAGCCGCGGGAACTGGTCGTCGTGGAATGTGACGATCTCGGTGATCGCCCCGCCGGTGACGCGCAGGACGTCGATCGTCAATGGCAGGTACGCGTCCTCGCGCTTCCGCCAGAGGTAGAAGGCGACGGCAGGCTGCCGGTTCACGGAGGTGAGGACGCCGCGCAGGCCCTTCATGCCCTCGAAACCATCCTCGACCCAACTGTTCACCACCGTGTCGCGGCCGACGTACAGGCCCGGCGTGGGCGGCATCGAGCAGCGGACGTCGTCCCGCAACAGGGCGGCGAGCCCGTCGACGTCCGTGGCCACGCTGGCGTCGGTATAGCGGCGCACCAGCTCGCGCGTCCCTGCGTCCTCCTCGCCGCCGGTCCAGTCCTGCCGCTCGCCGGGCAGGTGCTCCCGCATGCCGGCGCGGCCACGCTGCAACGCGCTGTTCACGGAGTTGACGGAGTCCCCGAGGAGCTCCGCGACGTCCTTCGCCGGCCAGCCGAGCACGTCCCGCAGGATCAGTACGGCCCGCGGCCGCGGCGCGAGGTGCTGGACCGCGACCAGATACGCCAGCTCGATCGTCTCCCGCGCGACGGCGACGGTCTCCGGCTCGTCCGCGTCGCCCGCGGGCAGCTCGTCGAGCAGCCGGTCCGGGTAGGGCTGCAGCCACGGCACTTCGCCGCCGGTCGCGGGCTCCGGGCGGCGCTTGGCGAGCAGGTCCAGGCAGGCGTTGGTGGCGATCCGGTACAGCCAGGCCCGGAACGTCGACCGCCCCTCGAAGGTCTCCCGCCGCCGCCAGGCACGGAGGAACGTCTCCTGCACGGTGTCCTCGGCGTCCTCGAACGACCCGAGCATCCGGTAGCAGTGCACGTGCAGCTCCCGCCGGTGCCGCTCCACCAGCCCCGAAAACGCCGGCTCGTCGACCTCACCCAGCCCGTTCACGCCCAGCTCCTCCAACCGCGTGTCCGCACTCATCGCGTCATCCTTCCGTCTCATCGTGTCCCGTCGTAGGTGTGACGGGTGCGGGTGCGACAACTCATCACTAGCTAGAACACATCACCGGCAGCAGTCCGGAGCCTTCATCGCTGATAGCTGCTCGCATCGAAGAGAGTCAAGACGCCGAGCACCATTCCGCCCGGAGAGATCGTCGCGCGGGACGCGCCCAGGTGGAACCCATCCGGCACATCCGGATCTGCCGCGATGAGGTCGCTCATGCCGATGAGCGGGCCTCGCATGCATCGCGCAGTTCATCAGGCATTCTCGTTCTACACCACGCTCACACACCCGAGCCGGCTCGGTGGATCAGAGCTGATTCCTCCAGCTTGACGCATGCCGATATCGGCATATGATTGCCCCATAGCACGAGCAGCGACGACGTCGGACGTCTTCAACGCGATCGCCGAGCCGCAGCGCCGGGAGATCCTGGTGCTGCTGCGGGCGGGTGAGCGGCCGGTGACCGAGTTGGCCCAGGAGCTGGGGATGACCCAGCCGGGGGCATCCAAACACCTGCGGGTGCTCCGGGAGGTCGGGCTGGTGCGGGACCGCAAGGCAGGCAAGCAGCGCCTGTACGGCCTTGACGCCCGCGGGCTGCGACCCGTCCACGAGTGGACCGGTGGGTTCGAGCGGTTCTGGAACGAAAGCTTCGACCGGCTGGACGAGTACGTGCAGGACCTCAAGCAGGCAAGGCAGGAGGAGTAGCTGATGAGCGCGACGGGACAAGGAACGCCGGCGCAGTCCGCGACGGCCGACCGCGAGATCGTGATCTCCCGGGTCATCGACGCCCCACGGGAGCTGGTGTTCGAGGCGTTCACCGAGGTGCGGCACCTGTCGCGGTGGTGGGGACCGGAGGGGTTCACCACCACCACGCGGGCGTTCGAGTTCCGCGTCGGCGGGGAGTGGGATTTCGTGATGCACGGACCGGACGGGACGGACTACACCGAGTGGATTTCCTGGACCGAGATCGTCCCGCCGGAGCGGATCGCGTTGCTCCACGGTGAGTCCCGCGGCGACCCGAACGCCTTCGAGTCGGTCCTCACGTTCGCGCCCGACGGCGCGGCGACCCGGATCGAGATGCGCACGGTGTTCCCCACCAAGGAGCTGCGCGACGAGGCGGTCGAGAAGTACCACGCGATCGAGGGCGGCCGGCAGACCCTGAGCAACCTCGCTGCCTACGTCACCGAGATCGTTCGGAAGGGAGCGGAGGGCTGATGGCCGGAAAGGTGTTCTTCAGCGTATCGATGTCGCTGGACGGTTTCATCGCGCCCGAGTCCCTCGAGGACTTGATGGGGCAGCAGTGGATGGAGCTGCAGCAGTGGATATTCCCGCAGCGGTTCCTCCGGGAGAACCTGAAGCTTGGCGAGGGTGGCGAGGAAGGGCGCGACAACGACATCGTGCGGGAGACGTTCGAGCGCACCGGCGCGAGCGTGATGGGCAAGCGCATGTTCGACGCCGGCGAGCGGGCGTGGCCGGAGGAGGCGCCGTTCCACACGCCGGTGTTCGTCGTGACGCACGAGAAGCGTGACCCCTGGGAGCGGCCGGGTGGGACCACCTTCCACTTCGTCAACGACGGCATCGAGACCGCGCTCGACCAGGCCCGCGAGGCCGCCGGCGACCGAGACGTCCGCATCGCGGGCGGCGGCGCAACGATCCTGGAGTACGTGAACGCCGGCCTGATCGACGAGTTCTCGATCGCGCTGTCACCCGTGCTGTTCGGCTCCGGAATCCGCCTGTTCGATGGCGTGGACGCGGGCCGCGTGGCCCTGGAGCCGGTCCGCGCGGAGCCCTCCCCAAGGGTGACGCACCTGACCTACGCAGTCCGGGAGCGGTAACTGTCTCGACCTCAGCGCTCCCCCGCCGAGGTCAGCAGCGCGGTGAGATCCTCGACGCTCTGAGCGTCAGGAAGGGCGAGCGTTCGGGCCGCCATCTCGGCCGCGCGCTCCTGCGGGACGTGAGGTCCGAGAGTCCGGATCTGCCGCCGATCGCGCACCAGTCCATTAGCCGCCGATATGCCGCTCCGCGGTCTCGACCATTCGGTTGATGATCGTTGCGACCGGTTCGGTGGAGTCAATGAGGCCGGCGGCTTCACCGAACCACACAGCAGTCTCATCTGGGTCGCCGTCGGCGAAGGCCTGCAGGTAGCGGGGGCCTTCAACACCCGCCTCCCGCGCGAGTTCGGGCTCGCGTCCATGCCAGCGGTCAACGAAGCGGTTGCGCTGTACGCGAGCTGTGAATTCCTCCGGCCACGGCAAACCACGAACGATGTCGGCAACGTGGGTGCGGACCGTCGCATCGCCGGTTGAGTCGACGAGCGCTTTTCTGTGCAATGGCTTCACGAGCGATTCGTCGGCTGCACACAGGCGGGTGCCCACGAGAACGCCATCGGCTCCGAGGGCCAAAGCTGCCGCCAGCCCCCGTCCGTCAGCGACCCCGCCCGCTGCCAACAGCATCGTGCCGGGCGACTCCCGGGCGAGAACATCGGCGACCTCCGGTACGAGGGCGAAGGTGCTGCGCGTTGCCCCGTGCCCGCCGGCCTCGCTGCCTTGCGCGACCACAATCTCGGCCTTCGCCTCCATGGCCTCTTGCAGATGCTTCAGGTTCTGGCATTGGCAAATCAGGACCGCACCAGATGCGTGGATTTGTGCGGCAGACTCGCTTGGGTCGCCAAACGAACAGCATCACTGCGGCTGGCCTGCGCATCAGCGCATCTGTCAGGAGATCCGGATTTCGTGCCACCGACCACGTGATGAACCCAATACCCACCCGCTCGCCCTGGGCTGCTGCGAACTGCTCATCTATCAATTTCGCGTTGCCGTACCCACCGCCGATGAGCCCGAGACCGCCTGACCGCGTAACGGCCGCGGCTAACGCGCCGCCGGCGGCGTACGCCATTGGCGCGGACAAGATCGGATGACGAATTCCAAGGGCTTCGGTCAATCGATTCGATAGCGCAGCCGCATCGGCATCCTCGCACGTATGGCCTGCTCTGAAACCTCCCTAGACCAGTTCGCGCTTCGAGGGAGAAACGCGCTCATCTGCCGCTGATAGTGTGCGTTTGCCGAGGTCCCGCAACGAGACGTACTGAGAACGCCTACCGTGGCGGATGCACGGTCGATATGACGACCGGCTCGCGGATACGACGGCAATACCGCCACTTTCCCGGCTCTTCATGGTCGGCATGGGCATGCTATGTCGTCATGTCGGAGCCCGCGATCACGGCAACGACCAACACAGCATCTGCTATTAGCGTGTCGCAATGGAACTGATCGATGAGTATCTCGCAGCGCTTGAGGTCGGCGACGCCGAGCGTGTTCTGGCCCTCTTCGCACCCGACGGGATCGTGCACTCCCCCCTCTACGGCTCTGTGCCCGCGCGGCAGTTCTATCCGACGCTATTTGCCGACACCGCCGAAGCAAAGCTCACACTCCGGCGCGTCTTCCGCGACGACAGGGAGGCGGTTGCGTTCTGGTTCGACTTCGCCTGGGTACTCGCCCGACGGTACGCCGGCTCCATTCACAGTCGTCGACATCGCCGAGCTGACTGAAGACGGGCTGATCGCCAACCTCCACATCATCTACGACACCTCTCCAATCCGCGGGGACTTTGAACAAGCCACACGAAACCGAAGCCCTGAGAACATCAGTGGCTAGGTGCCGCAGTGATTAGAACGAACTGCCGCGTGATGTCCGCTAGCCGACCCGCTTGCGGCACTGGATTCACGCGACGGGCCGGGGATCGGGAGCGGGGGACCGGATCATCCGGAATCGTAGGTCTGACTGGGACTAGCGATCGCGGATCGACCGGTAGGTTGACCGGGTGGTATCCCCGGACGCTGGCAGCGTGCCGCCGTACCGCTACACCGCGGTGCTCGCTGCCGAGCTGGAGCATCGATGGCAGGATCGCTGGGAGGCCGAGGGCACCTTTGAGACCGCGAATCCGGTCGGGGCCCTTGCCGGCGGTGTCGGCCTCGGCGACCGGCCGAAGCTCTATCTGTTGGACATGTTCCCTTACCCGTCGGCGTATGGGTTGCATGTCGGGCATCCGCTCGGTTACATCGGCACCGACGTGTATGGCCGCTACCACCGGATGGCCGGGTGGAATGTCTTGCACACTCTGGGTTTCGATGCGTTCGGTCTGCCGGCTGAGCAGTACGCGGTGCAGCGGGGGCAGCATCCCCGGATCCACCACTGAGGCCAACATCGCCAATTACCGTCGCCAGCTCCGCCGGCTGGGTCTGGCCCATGACCCGCGCCGCAGCGTCGCCACCACCGAACCGGCGTACTATCGCTGGACCCAGTGGATCTTCGCCCAGATCTTCGAGGCCTGGTACGACCCCGACGCCGGCCGAGCCCGGCCGATCGCGGAGCTGGTCGATGAGCTGGCGACCGGCCGGCGGCCGACCCCCGACGGCCGGGCGTGGGCGGACCTGTCGGGGGCGGAGCAGCAGGCGGTCATCGATGGCCATCGGCTCGCGTACCTGGCCGACGGCCCGGTCAACTGGTGCCCTGGGCTCGGCACGGTGCTGGCCAATGAGGAGGTCACTGCCGATGGGCGAAGCGACATCGGCAACTTCCCGGTGTTCCGCCGCACTATGCGGCAGTGGATGCTGCGCATCACCGCATACGCCGACCGACTGCTGGACGACCTCGATGCCCTGGCGTGGCCGGAATCGATCAAGACCATGCAACGCAACTGGATCGGGCGCAGCGACGGGGCCAGGATCCGGTTCCCGACGTCGGCGGGCCCCATCGAGGTCTTCACAACCCGACCCGACACCGTGTTCGGCGCCACCTTCATGGTGCTGGCACCGGAGCACCCGCTGGTCGACGCGCTGCTGCCGCCGATCTGGCCGCCCGACATCCCGCAAAGTTGGCGGGGAGGGGCCGACAGTCCCGCTGAGGCGGTTGCCGGGTACCGGCAAGCCGCCGCCTCCAAGACCGACCGGGAGCGCCAGGAGAGCCGGGCGAAGACGGGCGTGGCCACCGGCGCGGTGGCCACCAACCCGGCCACCGGCGCCTCGATCCCGGTGTTCGTCGCCGATTACGTGCTGATGGGCTATGGAACTGGGGCGATCATGGGGGTGCCCGGCCAGGACGAGCGGGACTGGGAGTTCGCGGAGGCGTTCGACCTGCCGATCGTCCGTACGGTCCAGCCTCCCGAAGGCTTCGAGGGGCGGGCGTACACCGGAGACGGGCCGGCAATCAACTCCGGCTTCCTCGATGGGCTCGACGTTGCCGCGGCCAAGCAGGCGATCACCGGCTGGCTGACCGAGCACCACGCCGGCGAGCCGGCGGTGACCTACAAGCTGCGGGACTGGCTGTTTTCGCGGCAGCGCTATTGGGGTGAGCCGTTCCCGATCGTCTACGACGAGGACGGTCACCCGCGGGCCGTGCCCGCCGACCAGCTCCCCGTGGAGCTGCCGGACTTGCCCGACTTCCGGTCGGCGGCGTTGGATCCAGACGACGAGATCTCGGAGCCGGTGCCACCGCTGGCGCGGGCGGAAGACTGGGTCACCGTTGAGCTCGACTTGGGTGACGGCCCGCGGCGCTACCGGCGGGAGCTGAACGTGATGCCCCAGTGGGCCGGCTCGTGCTGGTACGAGCTGCGCTATCTCGACCCGATCAACGAAGCCGCCTTCTGCGACCCGGAGGTGGAGCGGTACTGGATGGGGCCGCGAAATCCGGGGGATCCGGGCGGGGTGGACCTGTACGTGGGTGGCGTCGAACACGCGGTGCTGCACCTGCTGTACGCCCGGTTCTGGCACAAGGTCCTCTACGACCTCGGCCACGTCAGCTCCTGGGAGCCGTACCGCCGCCTCTACAACCAGGGCTACATCCAGGCATACGCCTACCGGGATCAGCGCGGCCAGATCGTGGAAGCTGCCGAGGTCACCGAGACCGAGGACGGCTTCCGCTGGCACGGACAGCCGGTGGTGCGCGAGTTCGGCAAGATGGGCAAGAGCCTCAAGAACTCGGTCAATCCCGACGAGCTGTACGCCGAGTACGGCGCGGACACTTTCCGGCTATACGAGATGTCGATGGCACCGCTGGATGTGTCACGGCCCTGGGAGACCCGCGCGGTAGTGGGCATGTTCCGGTTCCTGCAACGGCTGTGGCGCAACCTGGTCGACGAGCAGACCGGAGCGCTGCGGGTGCACGAGCGGCCCGCCGACGACACCACCCGCCGGCTGCTCCATCGGACGATCGCGGGGGTGCGAGAGGACCTCACAGACCTCCGGTTCAACACCGCGGTGGCCAAGCTGATCACGCTCAACAACCATCTGACCGGGATAGCGGCCGACACCGGTTCACCGCGCGAAGTCGTCGAGCCGCTAGTGCTGATGATCGCCCCCTTCACCCCGCACATCGCCGAGGAGCTGTGGGCCCGGCTGGGCCACGTCGAGTCGCTGGCCTACGCCGCCTTCCCGACCGCCAACCCGGCGCTGATCACCGCCGAGCAGCTTGAGTACCCGGTGCAGGTCAACGGGAAGGTGCGGGCCCGGCTGCGCCTGCCAGCCGACGCCGAGCCGGCTGCCCTCCAGCACGCGGCGCTACAACATCCCCGCGTGATTGAGCTGCTCGCCGGGGCCGCACCGCGCAAGATCATCGTGGTGCCCGGACGCCTGGTCAGCATCGTCGTCTAGCTCACGCGGAACCAGCGGTAAATGTGTGTCGCAAGCCGACCGGTATCTGCACTGCTGCACGTCCTGGTGATAAAACCAGGCGCCGTGGACAGCCACCGAGGGTCTGCAGCGTCATGCGCTGGGGCTGCTAGGGGTGTAGTGGCCGCCAAGAGGCAGCGCGAGGACGACTTGGCGATCGCTGTGGGCCAGGAGTGGCGTTCCGGCGACGATGACCGCTGCTCGCTCCCAGGGCCGTTGGTGCTCCAGGAACGGCAATTCCTCAGCCATCCAGGAGTGCCAGAACGAGGCCGCCGCTACCCGATCGCCGTTGACGCTGGATGCCACGTCGCGGGCCATGCCGCGGCGTTCAGCCTCCGCATAATCCGACTGCACCCACACCACTACGTCGAGCAGGTGGGCGAGCTCGCGTCGCCCAGCGCCTACGCCTTCGATGATCACAAGGTCGAGCCCTGTCGGAACCTCGATCGCCCCCGTCCGTCCATGCGACTCCCATCCCGGCGGGCGATAGCCCACGGGTTGACCGTTGCGGATCGGCTGCAGCACGCTCCTGGCCAGCAGTTCGCTCCAGTCGAACCTGGAGTGGTGCCAGGCGATGTCGTCTGTGGATCACCGCTTAGGCCGACACGGCAACATGAAGTTTCGCGGCAAGCGTCGACTTTCCTCCGCCGCTGCGCCCATCAACCCCGACCACCCAAGGCCGGCCGGCCGGAGGGTCGGCAGCGTCAACTAGCAAGCGAACAAGCTCGCGAACAGACGCAACGCGCCACGGCCCGGCCGCTGCCTCACCGGGGGCGGGTGAGATCGTCACGAAATAAGCTTGCCTGAGAGCATATGAGTGGCCCATCTCGCTATGGGCGTCGAGACCTTGTCCAGGTTCTTAGCTTGGTCAATCCAGTCGCGTCCTTCGACCAGACGGCGTCGTGGCGTTTATTCCATCTCGAAGGCTGGTGATCAGCCATGGGTATCCAGCCCATTGCGTTCGAGCGCTGCTCGGATCTGGCTGAGCCACTCTGTGCCGAGCTGGCGCCCGTTTGGGAGTTGGTCGCCTCGGTCCCAGCGCCACGTTGTGATCATCGCCAGCACGAGGATCCGGCACTCGCGCAGCAAGCCACGATTGACACCCGGATAGTGCTCGCTGACTTCTTCGGGCGCATGGGCGAGGTCGAATTCCACAGGCCCACGGCAACACGTCTCGAGGTCGATGAACAGCAGCCCGTTCTTCGTGGTGAGCACGTTGCCCGGGTGCGGCTCGCCGTGCAACAGCTGCTCGACACCGCCGCGTTCGCCGATGCCACGTCCCAGGCCTCGTAACGTGTCGCGGAGCAGCTCCCGGTCCGCGTCGGCGAGCGCCGGCGTGTCGTCGCGGCTCGCCACGAGCTGTTGGGCCTGATCGACGCGATCCGTGAAGTGCGGCGTCGCAACATCGAGCTTGCGCATGCCGGCATGGAGCTGCGCGAGCGCATTGGCGTAGTCGGCTGGTGAGACCTCTCGACGTGTCACTGGCTCGTAATAGGTCCACAGCGTGACCACGAAGCCCTCCCGCTCATAGACGCGTGGCTCCACTCGAGGCTCAAGAGCAGCCACAGGACATCCGGATTCGAGGAGCTGCTGAGCAAGCTTGAGTTCGAACTGTGCGACCTGATGCGGTACAGGTGCCACCCGGGCCAGGACGTCACAAGGCAGCAGACGCAGGGTGAGCTTGTTCGAGTCATGAAGAACGATCGCCTCATCGGCTGTCAGGCCAAGTGATGAGGCGGTCGACTTGGCCGCAGCCACCGCACGGGGGACCGCTGACCCCTGCATCGTCGCGCCTACCCTCTCCCTGCAACGCTGCCCTGGAACTCCAAGCGGTGCAGCACCAACAGCCTCGGCACCATACCAAGTTGACCATCGGCCTCATCTGTCTTTTCGTGTCACATGGGGACCCCCGGGTTCTTGCAGTGATCGAGCACGGCACGCTCCCCTCCACTCATCGGATCCGGGGGTGGCGTCACGTCCTGCGGTGGTAGCCGAGTCATCGTGCGGCATCCGTTGGATCCGTGTCGGGCTGACCGAGTACGGGTCACCATAGGGACAGCAGGAGCGGCCCGGCGCCTGACGCCGGCTGATCCCGCATCGACGGCGGCGTCAGCCGATGCGCTCGGCCAGGGACACGATGATCCCCTCCGGTCCGCGCACGTAGGCCATCCGCCAGATGTGCTCGTACTCGCCGATGCCGCCGACCAGCCCGTAGCCGTCCGCGGCCAGCCGGTCGACGGCGGCCTGCAGGTCGTCGACCTCGAAGGCCACGTTGCGCAGCCCCAGCTCGTTGGCCATCGCCGCCGGTGACCCCGGCTCGTGGTCGGGCCGGACGAAGCTCGACAGCTCCAGCCGGGTACCTCCGTCGGGCGGCCGCAGCATGACGATCTCAGTCCGGGAGTCAGGAATGCCGATCACAGTGTCCAGAAACTCGCCCTCCACGAACGTCCGCCCCTCGACCTCGAAACCGAGCCCGACGAAGAACGCCGCCACCGTGTCGAGGTCCGCGACGGTGATGCCGACATGGTCGAAGCGTCGTGCCTGTGACATGAGATCCATCCTCCAGTTACTCGTCTTGCCGATCCACTCCAGGGACGTGGCCGACGGGGGTTCTCGACATCGGCCACCAGGATTTCCAGACGCGTCACACCTCGTCGATCCGCATCGAGCGTGCCAACGATCCTCAATCTCCGGGCCCGGGTCAGCCGACCCCAAGGCATCATGCAGCTCGCACCGCGCTGCCGACGAAGCGACCCACCCTCACGACATGTGTCTCGAGTCTTCCGCCGTGAGCGTTCAGACCTGGACCGGCACGCGACCGCGTGTCGCCGCGACCCACTCGGTGAAGCCCACCAGGGAAGGGTTCAGTGACCTGGCGAGTGCGACGTCGCGGCGCGTGCCGTAGCCGTTGTCCTCGGCAACGAATTGGAACATGTTCGCGGCGAGGTCGGCGCCGGGGAACGGAAGTTCTCTGAAGACCTCAGCCGGCACGTGCTGGTAGCGCACCGGCTCGCCGAACACGTCCGAGAGCCCCGCGGCCAGCTGGTTGCCGGTCGTATGCTCACCCGCGATGCCGACCCTCTCGCCCACGAACCGTGCCGGGTCCTTGAAGATGGGGTAGGCGCAGCGGCCGATGTCTTCGGCGGTGATGCCCGGCAGCCGCGCCTCGCCAAGCGGTATGGCGAGGGTGCGCACACCGTCTGGGCCCGGTTGCGGCGCGCCGAGCCCGAAGACGAACGCCTCCCAGTGGAACGGTGTCAACAGGTAGGTGGTGGGGACACCGGCCGCGGCGAAGAAGCGGTCGCCCGCGCCCTTGCCGTCCCAGTTCGGCACCTTGTAGCCGCCGTGCAGTGTCGGCAGCGTGTCGTCCTCGAGCGAGTACCACCTGCGGGTGTCCTCGGCGGTCGACCAGATTGCGTGGCTCACCCCGGCGACGGCCGCCGCGCGCGCCTGGTTTGCCGCCTGCTCCGCCTCCTGCTCGGCGGAGAAGTGCTCGAAGAAGTTGGTCATGCAGAACGCGCCGTACGCGCCGTCAAAGGCGCCCACCAGGCTGTCGTAGTCGTCCAGGTCAGCCCTGACCACTGTGGCACCCTGCTCGGACAGCGCGCGGGCCGCCGCCGACGCGGGATCCCGGGTGATGGCCCGGCAGGCGTAGCCGCCGTCGGGATCGGACAGGATCGCGCGGGCGAGTCCACCGGCGGTGGCTCCTGTAGCGCCGACAACGGCGATGGTCTTGACGGACATCTCGCGACTTCTTTGGATAGAGCAGAACTCTAATCGTTAGAGTGATACTCTACGGATATGCCGGAGATGTCAAGGGCTGGCTCGGCCGGGACTCGGACCTACGTGTCCCCCAAGCGAAAGGAACAGGCCAAGGCGACACGCCGGGCGATCCTGGAGGCGGCACAGCGGCTCTTCGTCGCCAACGGTTACGGCGCCACCAGCATCCGCGCGATCGCCGAGGAAGCCGGCGTCCCTCCAGACCGTCTACGCGGTGTTCGGAAACAAGCGCCAGCTCGTCATCGAGCTGGTCGAGAACGCGATCACCGGGGACGACGACCCAGCAGCGGTGACCGAGCGCCCCGAGGCACAGGCGATCCGAGCCGAGCCCAGTGCCCGCCGTCGTGCCCAGTTGGACGCGGCGCTCAGTCGCAAGATCACCGAGCGCCTCCTCCCAGTCTTCAAGATCACCTCCGACGCTGCGGCGGTCGACCCCGACTTCGCCGAGCTCAACCGGGCGATGATCGCCCGGCGTCGGGCGGAAATGATCGATGCCGCAACCCTGCTCGCCGGCGACGGCGGGCTCCGCCTCAGCCCCGACGACGCGGCCGCCAGCCTGCTTGTGCTCTACAGCCCCCACGTCGCCCAAATCCTCACCGAGCACCTCGGATGGTCCTACGACCGCTACGAGACGTGGCTCGCTGACGCCATCGAGCGACTCGTCCTCAACGACTAGGCGCCGACGCCGACGCACGGCGACGAAAGCGTCTAGGTCGGCAGCACCACCGCCACACCTCACCGATTTTCTCCGCTGTATCGCTTGAAGGACTCTTCAGTGCCCGTCCCGCAAGGGATCCTTGCGGATCGGCGCAATCAGCGGGTACGCGAGGTCGAGATCGAGATCAACCACCCGGCCATCCATTGCGTCGTCAGCCCGCGTTGCTGATGATCACCTTCAGGGCCCGTTGCTTGGCCGCGTCCGCGAACGTGTCGTATGCCCCCAGGAACTGGTCGAAAGTGAAGCGGTGAGTGACGAACTTCGCCGGGTCGATCGCACCGCTCGTGATCTTGTCTAGCAGCTCGGGAGTGGTCGTCGCGTTGACCAGCCCGGTCGTGACGGTGATGTTGTTGATCCAGTCACGCTCGATCGGAAACTGCACACCCTCTCCGTGCACTCCGATGTTGGCCACGTGGCCGCCCGGCCGGATCGAGTCGAGTGCCAGACCGAAGGTCGCCGGGATCCCGACCGCCTCGATCGCCACATCAACACCGAGACCGTCGCGGCTGAGCCTCCTCAACTCGGCGACGAGGTCGTCGCCACTTGCGTCGACGGTCTCAGTTGCGCCGAACTCCCGTGACGCCTCGAGCCGGAACTTGTTGCCGTCGACTGCGATCACCTTCGATGCTCCCTGCGAGGACGCGGTCATCACGGCCGCCAAGCCGACCGGACCGACGCCGACTACTGCGACGACGTCGCCCTGTTTCACCGTCCCGTTGAGCACCCCGATCTCGTAGCCGGTCGGCAGGATGTCGCTGAGCATCGTGCCTTGTTCGGCAGTGACGGTGTCGGGGAGCGGGATAAGCCCGTTGTCCGCGTATGGCACTCGGACATACTCGGCCTGCGTCCCGTCGATGAGATGTCCGAAGATCCACCCGATCCCGCCCAGCGTCTGGCAGTGAGACGTGAGTCCTGCCTTGCAGTACTCACACTCCATGCACTTGCTGATGCACGAGATGATCACCCGGTCGCCGACCGTCACATTGGTGCACGACGGCCCGACCTCCGTCACAACTCCGACGCCCTCGTGGCCGAGTATGCGGCCCTCGGTCACGGCGGGTACGTCGCCCTTCAGGATGTGCAGGTCGGTCCCGCAGATCGTCGTGCACTCCACTTTCACGATCGCGTCGGTCGGGTCCTGAATGCCCGGCTCGGGAACGTCCTCCCACGCCTTGTTGCCCGGCCCGCCGTAGACGATTGCCTTCATCACGCGTTCCCCTCTCGAGTGGATCCCGGCTTTCTGGCCTGCATGGCTTTCGCCCTGTCTCGGATCCTCCGGTCTCGCCTGGAAGATGGCAACGATGACGATCTCCACGTCCTCCGAGTGGGACGACACCAGTAGACCGCGCGAGCGGTGTACGCCACGTCTCAATTCGAGAAACCAAGTACCCCCGCGCCGCCGTCTTCCGCAAGCGCAACGCTCAACGGGATACATCAAGTAACAAGCTCTTCGAAACGAGGGCGCACTGATCATTTCGCCAGTCGCTGATACCTGCGGGTCGGTGCCGAAATGGTCTCATTGCTCGGTCCTTAACGTGCCCGCCTATGCTCACTTGCCAACAGACTGCTGGACGTAGGTCACGGCTTGTTGCCGACGTAGCCCTTTGACTGTTCCCGGCCGGAGCGTTGCACCTGCGCGGGCGTTCAGACTCATGACGGCATCGTTGACACGTCAATTGCTGCTGCTTACCGCTCATCCCCCACGACTTAGGAACGGCTGCCCATACCGGCGTGGCATTCGTTGGGGCGACCGGGCTGCGCACAACAGTCGACGACGTCAGGGCGCTCGGTGATGCGGTCAATATCACCGCCCGACTCGCATCGGCTGCGCCAATCGGCCATCAATCACGAAGTAGCTCAGAGGTAGGCCGACGACTCTTCCGCTGTCGCGGTCGCGAACCCGCCCCAGGCACGCCGAGTCGGTGTGTCGTCGCCGAGGGTACGCTGATCGGCAAGTGACAGCCCACAGGATCGGAGCAGTTCGGCCAGCCGTTCGCGGGAGGGTGGGGTGCTATCGACGCCAAACTTCAGCGTTTCTCCCGTAGACCTTGTGGCGGCCCTCCCGTAACGCCAATAGAGGGCCCGTGACTCAAGGGCTTCGGTGGTGAAATAGTCAAACGTCACCACGCTCCCCTGCACCGTCGAAGCGATTTTCCGCAAGGAATCTTCGACGGCCTCCCGGGTGAGGTACATGGTCACGCCTTCCCATAGGAACAGCGTTCGCTCGCCAGGGGCAAATCCCGCCGCGGCCAGGCAGGCCAACCAGTCGTCCTTCTCGAAGTCCGCCGCAACGAATGTGACCGCGCTGGAATCTATGCCAACCTTCTGCAGTGTCTCGCGCTTGACCATCTGCGTTTGTGGAGAATCAACCTCGAACACCCGCACCCGGGTATCGCTCGGTAGCCGGTAGGCGCGGGTGTCGAAACCCGCACCGAGGATGACAAACTGCGCGACGTCGGGTAGGTGCCGGTCGACCGCGGCGTCGAAAAACCAGATGCGCGCCGAGGCCTCGTACTGAGGGAGCACATCGCCCTCGAAGGGGTATCGGAAAGCGCGCGGCACGTACCCGGTGACCCGGTGCGCCAGCAGCACCGGACCAGTCGTCAGGCGCAGCCCCAGGCGCGGGACACCGGGCAGGGCCCGCATCAGCCGATCCGCTGCCTCGTCCTGCCGTGTCCCGAAGTTGTGCTCGGAGAACCGGGCAGACAACGGGCCCTGCGCCGTCACGGACACACCCGTGCGTCCTGCGGCAAACAACTTGCCCACCCACACGAGGTAGCCGACCAGAATCACCGGAGACATCAACGTGCAGAGAAAGTAGAACCCGACACATGAGACACGCGTGCGCATATGCCCTCAAGGCCATCTTCGCGGCCACATGCCACGTTACGCTGCTTGCTACGGCGCCTGACCGGAGAAACACCGTTCTAGGGCCGGGCCAAAATGGGTTCCCAGCTCCGGACCCGATCTCCTCGGCCAAATCCCTCAGCACCGACGCCCGCCAGCCGCAGCCGGGATGCGGAAGCGCCGCGTCGACGAACATCGCGGCCGCGACTCGGCCAGCTACGCCAAGGTCAATCGTCCGCGGCGGGATCCGTTACCCACGGACCGCTAGCCGTCGGCGCCTTCTACCGGCCCAGCCTGATCGAAGTCGAGGACCTCAACGCGCCGATCATCCAGCAAGAAATCTTCGGGCCGGTCGCCACATTCGAGGTCTTCGACGACGAGAAAGACGCATCCACCGAGCTAACTCGACCGAGTTCGGCTTAGCCAGCCGTGTTCACCCGCGACGTCGACCGCGCCCGCCGCGTGAGCCGCCAGACCAACGCCGGAACGGTTTGGACCAACCCGTCGTTCGCGATCAACAATGGCTTCGAAGAGGGCGGCTACAAGCAAAGCGGCATCGGCCGCCTGCGCGCCGCCCGTGGTCTCGCGGACTTCCAGGAGATCAAGACCTACTTCCACTTCGTGCCACCCGCTGGTGACTGACACCATTCCCGTACGTCCTGATGGCCCGGATCGGGGCCGTGACGGGTGCGACGGAGTGCGGGGATCTGACTGCGCCAGTGCCGTGGTTCAGCGGTCAGCGAAGGACATGCCACGCGTCGCTCGTGCATCGGGCTTCCGGCCGAGGAGCTGCTGGGTGAGCGTCGCGAACAGCCATGCCTTGTACTCACGCACGGGCCAGCCCGCCTCGACGACCAGGCCCCGATAAACGTCGTGCCCGACGAGCGCGACGACGAGGTCCGTCGCGCGGTCCACACCCAGATCCGGCCGCAGGCCGCCAAGCTCGGCGCAGCGCATCACCATGGCCAGCTGGCCCGCGCGGCGGCCGGCAGTGACGCCCCGCCAGTACTCCTCGACCTGCGGGTCGGCCGCCGACGCCGCTCCGACTGCTGGCCACAGGCCGGCGACGCGCTCGTAGATCGCGGTGCCGTACTCGACGACTATCGCGAGTACCCGTTGGGGCGAGGTCGAGCGCATCATCTCCTGCCACCAGGGACGCTGGAAGACGGGCACCGGATCATCCTCGCCGGCCGCAGTGACCTCCACGACCTCGGCGAGCAGGGCGCCCTTGGTCTTGAACGTGTAGTAGACCGTCTGCACAGCGACCCCGGCCCCGACGGCGATCTGGTCCATCGTCGTGGCGGCGTACCCCTGCGTGACGAAGAGTTCGCGCGCGCTGTCGATCATCCTCCTACGAGTCGCCCGGGCCTTCTCCGCGCGAGACGAGGTCTTGACGCCAACCACGTGCTGGATTCTACTAGAGGAACCACTAGTGAAACCTCTAGTAAGGCGGTATGTCGCAGTGACGGTGATACGGAACTCCGTGGTGATGCGGTGCACGCCGGAAGAGGCGTTCGACTTCCTCTCCGACCACCGTTCCGAGCTCGAGTGGAACCCGGCGTGCCAGGAGATGGTCAAGCTCACCGACGGCCCGGTGGGGCTCGGCACGAGGTACCGGGCGAAGTGGAAGGCCGGTCCGCGCGTCGAGCTCGAGACGGTGGCCTTCGACCGGCCGCGAGCGTGGTCGGTGCACAACGGCGGACCGATCGAGCTGCTCTTCACTTGCACGCTCAATCCCGTGCCGGAAGGGACCCGGCTCACCGCGGAGTTCGAGCCAACCCCGCACGGCTTGTTCCGGCTCGCCTACCCGCTCTTCCGCCTGAACTTCCAGCGCCAAGAGAAGAAGAACATGGGCTACCTGAAGGAGACGCTGGAGCGCCGGGGCGGCGTGAAGGCGAAGGACTGAGCCGTCTGATGGCCGTCGCCTGCCGGGCAGTCGAACCGCGCTTCGCCTGGCGGCTCAGCCGCTGACCTTCATTTCATGATCTCCGGCACGCAGGGAACCACCTTGGGCAGCCTGTTGAGCTCAAATTCAGTCGGCAGCTCGCCCAGATCTGGTGTCCTGCCCGGGTACTGACTCCCGGCGTTTTAATTCCTACACGAGCTGCCGGGTCAGCGGCATGTGCCGGTTGACGTCCTTATAGAGGAGGTATCGGAAGAGTCCAGGGCCGCCGGCATAGCAAGCCTGGGGGCAGAACGCCCGCAGCCACATGAAGTCGCCGGCCTGCACCTCTACCCAGTCGGTGTTGAGTCGGTAGACCGCCTTGCCCTCCAGCACGTAGAGCCCGTGCTCCATTACATGCGTCTCCGCGAACGGGATCACCCCACCGGGCCGGAACGTGACGATGTTGACGTGCATGTCATGGCGCAGGTCGGCCGGGTCAACGAAACGGGAGGTCACCCAGGCGCCATCGGTGTCTGGCATCGGGATGGGTTCGACGTCACGCTCGTTGGTGACAAAAGGCGGCGGCACCTCGAGGCCGTCGACCTTCTGATAAGCCTTCCTGATCCAGTGGAAGCGGAGGGGGTCGGGGCCGGGGTTGTGCAGCTTCCAGCGTGCTCCTGGCGGCAAGAACGCGTAGCCGCCGCTCACGAGCTTGTGTTCTTCGTCGCCGATCGTCAACATCATCTGGCCGTCGACCACGAAGAGCACTCCTTCCGCCTCGGGATTGTCCTCCGGCAGGTCGCTGCCGCCGCCGGAGGATACCTCGACGATGTACTGAGAGAAGGTCTCGGCGAAGCCGGACAGGGGGCGGGCCAGCACCCAGAGCCTCGTCTCGGTCCAGTTCGGCAGATAACTGGTGACGATGTCGCTCATCGTGCCGCGCGGGATGACCGCATAGGCCTCGGTGAACATGGCGCGATCGGTCAAGAGCTGATGCTGATCGGGAAGACCGCCGTGGGGGGCGTAGTAGGTGGAGGTCATGGTGCACTCCTTGCTGAGTCGGTATTCGGCGGGTGGTGACGGGCGACGATGTGTCGTTCGTCCTGGGGTTGGCAGTGGGCCAAAGCGTCGGCACGGTGGCCTTCAGGAGGAGCCAAGCGCAACTCCTTCGGTGTCAGGATCGCGGGCGGGCCAGAACGGCCAGCTGGCTTCCGGTCGGACCGGCGCGGCGGCTGAGTTCGGTCTCACTCACTGCTCCGCACACTAGCTCGCGATGCACGTAGCGAGCCAGCGCCCGAGCGATTGCAGGTCGTCGAGGATCCCCGATTCCGTCTTGGACACGTAGTTCGCGCGCCTGGCAGCGCACCAAAGCGCTTGTGATGCGGACGTCCCAGCCCAGAGGACGCCGCGCCATCTGCTTTGCGCAAGCCCTGGTGCTGGTACGACGCTTCCACTCGTGCAACCCGTGACCATGAACGGCATCGGCATGACGACCGGAGCGGCTGTGCTGCTCACAGCGGCACTCGTTTCGGACGAACCGATCGTGCTCCCGCGCCGCCCCGAGACGTGGGCGGCCATGGCCTACCTGGTTGTGATCGGCTCGGTAGTCGTGTTCTTGTTCTACCTGATCGTTCTCCGCTACTGGACGGGCGTCAGTCTGGTGAGCGAGGCGCTGAGGCTCCACAACTTTTCCTGGAGCTGGTGGTCGTAGGAGCGAGCGGGGCTGCGGGACGGCTTGCCGTCGACGAAGTACTGCCCATTCACCGTGGCCAGGTCGGGGTCAGTGGCGAGGTGGATCGCCGCGCGGGCGCCCATCTCAGGGGTGGTCATGAACAGCCTGGTGGCTGCGAGGAGGACGGGCAGCAGGAGGCGAGGCACGCCGAACCCACGGACGATGTTGGTGGCCACCAGTCCGGGGTGCAGGGCGTTGACCGTGACGCGGCTGCCCTGCAGCCGGCGGGCCAGGGTATAGGTGCCCATGACCATGGCCAGCTTGGCCCGGGCGTAGGCCGTCATGGGTTGGTAGTCGCGAGCGGACTGCAGGTCGTCGAGGTCGAGGACCGCGGGGCGGGGTCGACCGACCATGGTGAGAGTACGGGCGTCGGCGATCGCCTGCGAGGCGACGTTGACGATCCGGGCCGGGGCGCTGGCTCGGATCACGTCGAGCAGCAAGTTGGTGAGCAGGAACCAGCCGAGGTGGTTGACCGCGAGGTTCATTTCCATGCCGTCGCGGCTCAAGCGGCGTTCGTAGACGTGCTGCCCGGCGTTGTTCACCAACAGGTGCAAGGCGTCGTGCCGCTCCTGGAACTCAGCCACCGCGCGCCGGATGGACGTCTGGTCGGCGAGATCCACGGTCAGCACCTCCACCCTGGGGTTGCCCGTGCGCGCGGTGATGCGCATGGCGAGGTCGCGGCCGGCGGCGTCGGAACGGGCGGCGAGCACGACCGTGGCCCCGCGCCGCGCTAGATCGGTGGCAATCATCGCGCCCATGCCGCCGGTGGCGCCAGTGACTACGGCCACCCGGCCGGTCAGCGGTGCCTGCGCCACCGGGCGGGGCGCGGTGGCCGGCTCGGCCCGGCGATGCAGCCGCGGTCGCCCGACGATCCGCGGGTGCTGCCCCACGTAGGCACTGGTGACTGCGGCGGCGAGCAGGAAGTCGGCGACGTCCGCTCGCGACACCGAGTCGGTGACCCGTACCCGCAGGTCGGTCCCAGTCAGGCAGCGTCCGGTGCGCGGGCCGTCGCTAAGGGCCGGGACGCGGACGACTGTCGCGGCGATATCGGCGCCGGCGATCAAATCTTCCATAACCTCCTTGTCCCGCATCCGGTGCCCGCGCAGCGCCCACACCACGCGTACGTAGGCGGAGTGGTCGTGCGACTCGGCCACGCCATGGGCACTGACCACGAGCAGCCGGCGCACCCCGTGGCGGCGCATCGCCTGCAGAATCGCCCGCACCCCGTCGGCGCAGACCGTGGTCGGACCGTTCGTCGTGGCCCCCAAGGCGCTGACCACCGCAGCGGCGCCGTGCACCACTGCATCGACGTCGCCCGGCTCCTCCAGACGACCCAGCACGGTGATGAGGCGTTCGTGGCTACCGAGCGTGTCAGCCGACGCCTGGCTGCGAACGAGCACGCTCACCTCGTGACCGGCCTCGAGCGCCTGCCGCACCACCTCCCGGCCGGTGCCTCCCGTGCCTCCGAATATTGCAATTCTCACCGCTACTCCTCTACGACAATTCTGAGACATCTTGTCTCATATCTAACTCTGAGTCAAGTCGTCTCATAAGATGTCGAGGTGAGCACGACGCCACGTACCGAGGACCCGCGCGCAATCCGGTCCCGCAGCGCCGTACTCGACGCTGCCCGGCGGCTGCTGCAGCAGGAGGGCCCGGCTGCGGTCACCCACCTGCGGGTGGCCGCCGAGGCCGGCGTCGGCCGGGCGACCGTGTACCGGCACTGGCCCGACCCAGCGGCCCTGCTGTCCGAGGCGATGAGCCAGGTCCCGCTCCCCTTCTTCACCGACTTCGACCATGACCTGCCCGGCTGGCTGACCGAGCAGCTCCGCCGGCTGGCGGACGAACTCACCGTGCCGGCCGTACGCCAAGTCACCGCCACGCTCGTCCAGACCGCCCAGTGGGACCCCGAGGCCCGCACCCAGTTGCAACGGTGGCTTCAAGCAATCACCCGTCGGCTGCACCATGCCCTGAGCAAGGCCGCAAGCAACGGCGAATCCACACCGCATACCGACGCCAGCGATGTCACCACCCAACTCCTGGCACCGATCGTGTTCCGCGCCCTCTTCGATGGCGAACCGGTCAGCGATCAGCTCCTACACCACGCCGTCGCCGCCGTCCTCGCCCAACGATGACCAGCCAGGCGGCACCCCTGCACCGCACAGCAGACCACTCCGCCTTCGATTCCGTGCCGCAACCCGCAGACATGTCGGATGACGACCGGGCTGCGGGACGTCGCAGCGACCAGTCGGATCGCTGTTCAACTGTCAGTCCCACCGGCCCTGAGTTGAGCTGGTCCGCTCTTTGAAGTTGGTGATCGGATCCTGCTGTTGCCTCAGTGGAACGTCGTCAAGATGACGTCGGAGACGAGAGCGAACACATCGTCGGAGTCCGTGGCGTAGTCCTTGGTGGGTTGGGAGGCGACCGCGACGACTAGTCGATGCTCGGGAACGACAACGATCAGCTGGCCGCCGATTCCCCTCGCCGCGTACGCCGAATCGCCGCTGGGGGTCGTTTCTAGCCACCACATCAACCCGTACTGGCTGCTGGCGGGGCTTGGCGCGACCGAAGCCGCTACCCATTTCTCGGGAATGAGCTGTTTGCCATGCCACTTGCCGTGGTCGAGGTAGAGCTGTCCAAACTTGAGCATGTCGGCGGGTCGGAGCCGCAGGTTGCCGGCGCCGATGTTGATCGCCTGGGCGTCGGTGGCCCATCCGAAGCCGGCATTCTCGAACGGTGTGGGATCGTCGGGCCGGAATCGGGCCGTGTAGGCGTTGCGCGTGTCGATGCCGAGCGGCTTGAACAGCTTCTCCGTCGCGTAGTCGAGCACCGTCGGCGGGTTCGACCCGTCCGCTTGCCTGAGAGCCTGGGCGAGGACCGCGCTCACCAGGTGGGCGGAGCTGTTGGAGTAGGCGAAGGTCTCACCTGGAGGGCTCACCAGCCCGAGTTTCAGGATGAAGGCGACTGCGTCGCTATCCTGCCGGATCGCGTCGCCAAATGGGGAGGGAGGGGAGTCATCGTCCTGGAAGCCGGCCGACATGGTCATCAGCTGCCGCAGCGTCACCCGAGCCATGTCGCCGGTTATTTGGGCTCGATGGCGCGGCAGCAGCTCGCCGAGGGGTAAGTCGAGCTCTTTGATGAGCTTCTCGTCGAGGGCGATCCCGATCAGCGCCGATGTGACGCTTTTGGTCACCGAGTACACGTGCAACGTCTTATCCGGTTTCCGGCCGTTGCGATAGTGCGTGAGCACGGTCTGACCGTCTGCATTGATCAACACCGCTCCGATGGTGTCCAAGGCGACCGATCCCGATACGATCGCCTCCTCGATCGACTCGCCCAGCTGGCGATAGTCCGGCGGAGCGGCCGAACCCTGCGTCGTCGGACTCGGATCGTGTTGCCCCACAGGTGAGGCCGAGCAGGCTGCGAACATCAGCACCATCACGACCACAAGCAGGAACCGCCAAGGCCACCGTCGGCTCGCAGTCATGCCCGAAATCTACGCTCCTCGCCGCCCGTCGAGGCACTCTCGCGACGGCGGCCAATCGAGACTGCCCGTCGTGCCGCAAGCAGACCGTTGAGCGGGGCGGGAACGATGGAGACTAGGGGACGGCCTAAAGAGGCAAGCTCGACCAGCCTCAGCCCTGGACCTGCACCAGTACGTAGATAGACGCGTCGACGTCTCCTGTGGGCATGTGAACGGTGGTCACGATGCGCTCGTAGCCAGGTCCCTCGAAGGTGTCCAGACGTGCCCAGTGAGCCGGCAGGTCGACCGACTCAAAGATGTCGACACCGATCGCCGAGCCGGCGGGGCCAAGAACCAGTGCCGGGTAGCCAAGACTGGCGCCCCAGCCAGCGTCGACGAGCATTCCGTCGACGTGGCCCTTCAACCAGCGGCCTTCGAGCCCGTCGAGCTGATGATGGTTGCGGCGACCCGGCGCCAGGGTCCCGTACGTAGCCAAGCGCTCGAGGGCCCCGTCCACACCATGCCCACTGTCTCGCCGGCTCTCAGTGTCGTCCACGGTCACGTACGACAGTCTGGCGGATGCCGACTCGGGCTATGCAGGTGCAGCTGGCAGTGGCCGTTGACACGACCCCTCCCTCTAGCGGACCCCTGACCGGACGACGTCGGGGTCTTGACTGAGGCGGCAGACGGCGTCATCCGGTACGGGGGAATGAACTCTTGGTGGGATACGCAACGCATATCAACAGAGCAACAAGATCAATCATGAACGACATCCGCCTCGGGGGGCCGGCGGTGGCAGGGAAGTGAAGCGGTCAGCGCGGCCTGGAACGCGGCCTACGACCTCGGCTGGGGTGCGGGTGCGATCGGCATCGGCATGGTCGCGGCCACCGCCGGCTACCCTGCCGCATTCGCCGTCGCCGCTGTGCTCGTCCTGGCAGCGCTGCCGCTCGACCGGCGAACGGAGCGATGACCGAAAGGCCGCCAAGCCGTACGAGTAGCCTCAGGCGAAGCTGTCCACCGGAAGGCGGCCGTCATATTCCCCGAGGGATTCCACCAGCACCGCCATCGCGTGGGCGACGCGGACTTCTTGTACTTTGGCGCCGTCGCCGTGGAAGCCGACCATGATCTGATCGGTCCGTGTTCGCGTACAGCAACGAAGGCGTCAGCGCCGGCAATGGCTGGGGGCACACTCGACAACGCTGCAAGGTTTGGTACCGACTGCATAACGCGTGCCTGCTGCGCCAAGGCCAACATCTTCGCCAATCGGCCAGAGGAGTTGGCCTACTTCTTCACCGACCTTGCTCCGGACGGCACCCATCTGACCGGCAAGGAGACGTACACCGTCACCTTCCCGGCCGACCAGCTACCACCCGTGAAGGGGTTCTGGTCGCTCACGCTGTACGACAAGCACCACTTCTTCGCGCCCAACGATCACAACCACTTCTCGATTGGCACCAAGAACAGAGACCTCGCCTACGGCGCCGATGGCACCCTCACGATCTATGTGCAGCACCAGCCACCAGACAGCGACAAGATCGCCAACTGGCCACCCGCTCCCCAAGATGAGTTCTCGCTGTTCGTACGCGCCTATTGGCCGACCAGCGCGGCACTCAACGGCGACTGGAGCCCACCACCCCCTCGCGCACACTGAGCGCCACCCGAGCCAGCGGGGCAGCTGCTCACGGATGCGTCTCGAAGCAACTCCCGTCTAGCTTGGGCGCCTGCCAACACGTACCCCGGCGAGCGGCGTTGACTGCACTACGACTGCGTTCGTAAGCCGTCCGTCCTGCGAGAACGCGTCGCCGTGAGAGGACCCCCTTATGACGCTGCAATGGCCTCAGGTTCGGGTGAAACCCGATCACTGCCGTGAGATCCGCCCACGTGCACACCGTCCGCCTTGGGATGACGCCCAGCGGAGGCATAGCCTCGTGCGCGGATTTGCTGTCACCGTCCTTGGAATCTCTTGCCTCGATCTAGTGGCAACCATTAGCAAATGAGATAGGTGATTCGTCAAGAGTGGAGAGGACCTGCCATGCCAAAGGTGTTCGGTATGCACGAAATCGAGCTGCAGCCAGGAGTCGAGCCTGAGGAGTATGAGCGGTTTTTCGCCGAAGAGCTCGCACCGACGCTCAAGCTTCCGGGATGGAAGACCCATCTTCTAAGGGGTGATCGGGGAGCACGCGGTGGAAAGTATCTCGTGCTCCACGAGATCGAGAGCCTGGATGCACGTGATCGGTACTTCCCCGGACCAGGCGAGCAGTCGGAGGAGTTCACTCGGTTCCTTGAACAGCACCCAGAAACAGCGGCGGCAATGGAGAAATGGGAGAGGTATAGCATAATCCACTCGGAAAACGACATTACGACCGATTACCTCGCCGTCGCTGAATAGCGCGTTCTATTCGTACCCAGGTACTCGCGATACTGCGGGCCGCCCTGCTCTACCTGCTAGCCCAGTCCGTTCATGACGGGCTGCTTGAAGCGGTGTTGATCAACTGAAAAGTGCTCCTGGCTTGGGAGAATGAGGCTTGTCTAAGGTCTCGTTCGGCCAAGGTGAGGAGCACTTTCCAGGTGAAGGGTACTTCGTGGTCGCGGGGTTGTCAGTCACCGCTGACGGTGATGGCATCGTGCCGCTGGCTGGGGCCGTGTCGGTGCGACTGCTGGCGGATCGAGTCGGCCTCACCCACAGGCTGTCGACAGCTTTGTCGCGGCGGTGGTTCTCTCCGGTCCATGATCGGGGTCGGGTGTGGGTGGATGTTGCCACGATGCTCACCGCGGGTGGTGAGGCGATCTCCGACATCGACACGCTGCGGCACCAATCGCCTCTGCTCGGTCCGGTCGCGTCGGCGCCGACGGTATGGCGGAGCTTGAATGAGGCCAGCCCGGCCGCGCTTGGTCGAGTCGAGAAGGTTCGTGCCAAGGTCCGGCGCCACGTGTGGAGTCTGCTGTCCCAGCCGCCGGCGTCGAAGGTCGCCGGCATCGATCTGGGCGAGGTGGTGGTGTTGGACGTCGACGCCACGCTGGTCACCGCGCACTCGGAGAAGGAGCAGGCCGCCGCGACATTCAAGGGCGGGTTCGGTTTCCACCCGATCGGCGTGTGGTGCGACAACACCACCGAGCTGCTGGCGATCAGCCTGCGGCCGGGCAACGCCGGCAGTAACCACGCCGGGGACCACATCGACGTGCTGGGCCGGGCGGTCGCCCAGATCCCAGCCAGTCATCGCCGGCACCTGCTGGTTCGTGCCGACGGGGCCGGCGCCAGCCATGAGCTGTTGGACTGGCTCACCGAGCAAGCCCAGGTCCGCGGCCGCCGGCTGGAGTACTCGGTCGGCTTCCCCACCAAGAACACGGCGCTGACCAGCGCCATCACCACCATTCCGGAACAGGTGTGGACGCCGGCGATCACCTCCGACGGTGAGATCCGCGAGGGCGCTGAGGTCGCCGAGGTCACCGGACTGCTCGATCTGCACCGCTGGCCGGCCGGGATGCGGGTCATTGTCCGCCGCGAACGACCGCACCCCGGCGCGCAGCTATCGCTGCTGGAAGAGGCTGACGGCTGGCGCTACCAAGCCTTCGCCACCAACACCCGGGTCGGACAGCTGGCGTTCCTGGAAGCCCGGCACCGGGCCCACGCCCGGGTCGAGGACCGGATCAAGGCCGCCAAAGACACCGGCCTGGGCCGGTTCCCGTCACGGGAATACGCCATCAACCAGGCCTGGCTGCAGCTCGTCGCCCTCGCCGCCGACCTGACCGCCTGGCTGCGGCTGCTCGCCCTGACCGGTGACCTGGCCGTCGTCGAGCCGAAGCTGCTGCGGTTCAAGATGCTGCACGTTCCCGCCCGGCTGAGCCGCAGTGGCCGGCGCCGCCAGCTCCGGCTGCCGCGCCACTGGCCCTGGGCCGGCCAGATCCTCGAAGCGTTCCATCGGATCATGATCATCCCCGCACCCACCTGACCCGCGGGCACCACCTGTCCGCCACCAGCTGAGGAACCATCGGAGAACCGCCCCGGGCGCGACCCGGAGAGCCGCCACGTCCACCCCAGAAACAGTCGGCCGCGAATCCCAAGATCAACAACAACCGAAATCAGAATGTGTCATGAAAGACCGGGGCTAGCACCGGCGGGACGCCGCACCCTGCACCACGCGCTGGCAGACCACATCTGGTGGAACACAGCAACCGTCCGCTTGTCGGCTTGATGTTACCGATACGGGCCACGCCGGCAGGGTGCCGCAAGCGGAACGGCAACCGGCTCAGTCCCAGGTCTAAGAAACGGCGGCGGCGCAGATCTGCTCCGCAACCGTCGCAGGGCTGCCGTAGCCGGGCTCGATTCGGAAGTCGTCGAGGTTGGCGACGGCGAGTGTTACCTCAAGAGTGCAGAACTGCCCAGAAACCTCGGCAGCTCTTCCGGTCCCTGCTCCTGCTGCCAGCGGCGCAGGCTACTTGGGACCACGTCGTCCGCCGCGATCAAGTGACAGACGACCAACCGACCGGATCGTCGGGCGGTGCCGGCCCACCAACCCGATAAGGTCCATGTCGATTAGTCCGGGCGCGACTTCGACGTTCAGCGAGCGCGTGCCCGAGAACGCGTACAGAAGTGGCTCTTGCGGCCTCAGGTTAAGAGGTCTCCAGGGCCGCGTGGATTGCAGCAGATGCGGACCGTTCGTCCATGCTCCGAGCAGACTCGGCTGTCAGGCCTGTGCAAACCGCTGGGCCAAGAGCATGCTGAGGACATGGCTGACCGGGACGACCTCCTAGCTTGGGTCAACTCCGCACTATACGAAGCGGAGCGCGCTGTACACAACGGCGACGCGGGCCCACGCCGGGCGCTGTGGTCCCGCAACGAGCCGGTGAGCGTCCTGGGTGCCTGGCGCAACGCCTATGGCAGGCATGAAGTGGACGAAGCCTTCACTTTCCTCGAGAGGAGTTTCTCCGACTGCACATCGTTCACGTTCGAATTGCAGGCGTATGACGTGGTGGGTGATATGGCCTATACAGCTGGCCTTGAGCACATCTCGAACTCCTTCGACGGTCAACCGCGCAGTTTCACCTTGCGGGCCACCCAGGTGTATCGCCGCGAGGGCGGCGAATGGAAGGTAGCCCATCGGCATGCCGACTTCCTGACCGAGTAACGCATGCCCAGATCACAGCCGCTACTCGGCGTGAGTGGACGTCTCCACCTATGCGGGGACGCTTCCACCCATCCGGGGCACCGGGCAGCATTGCCCACCGCACTCGTGCCGTCGATGAAGATCGCACGCTCGATCAGTCAGAGATGCTAGCCAGCGCGTACCGCCTGACGGACCCGGGACATTCCCGTAATCAGCAGGGGCCCCTTCTTGACAAGGGCTGCGCACACGCTGTTCGCCGACCGGTCTGGCACTTGCCACGTCCCGCCGGCGGTTGCGACAGTCGTGACGAGGACCACCGGATAGCCGTTGCCTCTGGCACGTTCTCGACCAAGAGATGAGTTCCGGATCCCTGTGGGCGGCCTACGGGACAACTCATCGAGCGAACGTCGGCTGATACGCGCGCTCTCAAAAGGGAACCCGCTGAAGGACGGTCTGCTGACCCGTTGGCCGGCCGGACCGCGTCACTTGCCGTTCAAGAGGCCGAACCCCGAGCACCTCGCTCCTGACCAGCGATCACTGCGAGAGGACCCTCGAGCGGGCGCGCAAACTGGCGAGAAGCCGCCGTTTCCGGTGCGACAGCCCGGGTGGCATCAAGGGTCGGCTGTCGTGCGGAGTCTGCTCAAGCTCTCGGACCGAGCAGCGGAAATCCGGCGAGGAGCTGCTGCAGGTGCATCACCTGACGAGGTATGAACTCGGCGATGGTGAGGGCGACAACCTCGGCCGCACCCTCGATGTCGGCGACCACGCGGCGCGTTTCCGAAGTGGTGAGGCCACCGCGATCGGCGCCCAGACCCAGCTGGATCTCGTCCGCGTCGATCGTGTCGACGTCAAAGTGGATGGCCACCTTCGTGGCGCCGCTGTCGCCCAGCCAGGCGAGCAGCGGCGCACTGGTTGACCGTAGCGACTCAGGGCTGAACACCCTCAAACCCCACTCGTCGGCGATTGCCGGCAGCGTCCGGTCGGTCCAGTCATGCATGCCGACCAGCGCGACCCGATCGGCAGTAGTCGTGGCCGGCAGCATCTCAAGAAGCTCCGGGTCGCCGTGACCGGTGAG
The DNA here is from genome assembly GCA_963734005.1 of uncultured Actinomycetota bacterium. Taxonomy (GTDB): domain Bacteria; phylum Actinomycetota; class Actinomycetes; order Propionibacteriales; family Propionibacteriaceae; genus Microlunatus. Next base: position 43,034 of record CAVTFS010000014.1, on the reverse strand, counting down.
CGCGGAGACAACCATGGCGTGGAAGCCCGGATAAGCGGTCTCACCGGTGCCCAAGTCAGGGTGGGAATCGATCCAGCAGATCGCCAGGTCATCGCCGTACTTGTTGATCAGGTACGACAACGGCGCCATGCTTACCGAGCACTCGCCGCCAACCGTGGTGATGCGCGCAGGTTCGTGTTCGGAGATGATCGCCAGCGCGCCGCGCAGCTGCTGAAGCACCGCGGCCTTCGCTTCGATGCCGTCACGCTCCTCCAGCCCGATATCGCCCATCTCCACAGGCACCACAGCGGTCGGGCCATCATGCTCAGGCAGCACCGCTTGCAGCACTTCGTACCAACCGAGTAGCCGCGCCGAGCGATATCGAAGGGAAACTCAGCAGCCAGCGAGCGAACGCTCTCGGTACCAGCCCCCTGCCACTGCGGCCACACCAGACGCAGGTGTGAGGCAGCGGCGATCGGATCTACTTCGTTCAAACGTCTCTCCTGTCGCGGTGACAATGGCACCGTAGCGGGACCGCCCAGCGGCACCCGTCCTCGGGACCCCAGTTCCACCCCGGCCACAAGCCAGGAGCCCGCAAGGCCCGTCCGCTGAAACGCCCGCAAGGGAACGGTGGGAAGTCGGGAGCATCTACGGTCGAAATTCAGCATGAGAGGAGGGCGTACGAGTGGCTCAGAAGTTGCATCTCTTCAAGGCGCACCTGACGGTGGCGAAGGGTTGCTCCGTAGCTCAAACCTTCAGCGCGACGGTTCGATGCATCGACCCGACAGCAGCCGTCCTCAATTGCCACATTGAGGACCTCCACTCATCAGGGTGATGTACCTAATCTCCTGGGCAGGGTCGATGGGTCGAGGCCTGGCTCGGATCCTCATCCGGTCAATGGCTGTAGGCGGGTCTTGATGTGTTCATAGATCACTGAGGTCCGTACATCGGCAATGTCGGTTCTTGCGGTCAGCTTGTCGATGACGAACTCGTAGAGGCTGTTGTTGTCTGGTACCGCGACGTGGACGAGGAAGTCCTCGGTACCGGCAGTTACGAACACGCCAACGGTTTCCGGCAGCTGCCTGGCCCAGTCTCGGAAGGCCTCGATGTTGCGCCGGGTCGGGGGTCGGACTCGTACGGCGATGAGTGCCTGAACTGGTCGGCCGATCGCGGAGAGGTCCACGTCGAGAAGCGCGCCCTTGATCACCCCTCGCCGGCGAAGAGCACGCGTGCGTTCAAGAGCCGTGGATGGGGAGACGCCTACGGCGCTAGCGATGTCACGGTTGGTCCGCCGCGCATCGCGTTGCAGTTCACGCACAATCGCCGCATCAAGTTCGTCCAAACCATCCATTCGGCCACTGTAGCCGAACTATGTTCGCCGAAGTTCTCTATCGCCCGAGTTACTGGATAGAGTTCTAGGCTGTTCCCGTCCTTCCGTCAGAGATCTGGATGTCACCTTGAACAACCAACCCAGCCGCATCGGCTTCCACCCCGAAGACATCCTGCTCGACGAACCAACCCGAAACGCACCTCTCAAATGGGTCGTCATCGTCGACCAGGGCCTCCCACCCGGACGCGCAATGAACGCAGCGGTCTGCGTGGCAGCGGCCACCTCAGCAGCGGTCGCTGGACTGCTTGGACCAGACGCGCTGGACCGAGATCACTCCATCCATGCCGGCCTGCCGTGGGCAGGTTGCACCATTCTGATGGCGACCAGCGAGAAGATCTCAGCCATCCGGGCCAAGGCGACAGCTGCAGACGACACCTTCATCGCTGACATGCCCGCACAGGCTCAGGAGACTCGTGTCTACGCCGAGTACCTGGCCAATATGTCCACCGCGGAGACCATCGACTACCACGCCATCAGCCTGGTCGGACCGCGCAACCGGGTCAGCAAGCTCGTACACAGCCTTCCACTGCTGCCTTGAACCGAGCACATCCGGGTCCTGCCGCGAGCAGAAGCCCTCAGAGCACGCGTCGGCGGTATGACCCGTTCACACCCATGGGCCTTCGTCAGTTGCACAGGAGCTTAGGGGACTCGAATCCCTACAGCCTAAGTCTCAGAGTCCGCTGCTGAAGCGCACCTCTGTCTCACCCGTCTCGAACTCGTGGGTAAGTCTCAGAATCGTTCGCCGCTGACAGCAATGGCACACAGACCAGCCTGCGCGAAGCTCAGGAATGACGACAGGACGACGCCCTCATCGCCGATGGACACCCTAAGTTCCGACTCGCCCTCACGAAACCCGCGTGCAGATAGCAGGGGTGGCTCCTAGCATTCAACGGTGCGAGAACCCGACGCTACCTTCTCTGACCCGCGACAAGCCGTCCTGTACGACGTCTTCAACAACGACCGGAGCGACCTCGAGGCCTATGTGACGATCGCGGACGAGGTCGAGGCTCATCGCGTAGTCGACGTCGGCTGCGGGACCGGTTCACTCGCTGTCCGGCTCGCCGAACTGGGATTCTCCGTCACCGGCGTTGACCCTGCTGGAGCCTCTCTGGACGTTGCCCGGGCCAAGCCAAACGCCGAGCTCGTGACGTGGGTCCACGGCGACGCCACCTCCCTCGTCGGCCTCGAGGCGGCCGCCGACCTTGCCGTAATGACGGGTAACGTGGCGCAGGTCTTCGTCTCTGAGGAGGACTGGTACGCCACCCTGCACGCTATCCGAACATGTCTACGTCCCGGCGGCTGGTTCGTCTTCGAGACCCGACGATCCGAGGTCCGAGACTGGGAGACCTGGAACCTCGCGCCGTCCCCGGTCGCCATGCCAGACGGCCGTGCGGCCGTCGTGTCATGTACCGTGACCGAGGTCGCGCTCCCCCTCGTGACCTTTGAGGGATCGACCGCCATCGGCGAGGAGATCATGCGATCTACCTCGACCTTGCGCTTCCGCGAACGCAACGAGCTCGAGCGTGACCTTAGCCGCTACGAGTTCAACGTCCTCGACGTACGCGATGCCCCTGATCGTCCGGGCAAGGAAATGGTCTTCCTGACCCAAGTCAGGGACGGCGACGACGACAGGAGGTCCTGACCCAGCGCTCCAATCGCCTTCTGCTCCGCCCATGATCGGACACCCCCCACTTCACGTGACGGGATCCCGAGTTCCGGAGTCGGCTTGCTGCCCTTAGATCTTGGCCGCTACGAAATCCCGGCGCTGGAGCACGGAAGCTGGCGCGGCTATCGGCCGAAGAGGTAGACGAGTGGCTAGCCACCAAGGCCAAGACGCTCAGTACCGACACCCTGCACCGCGTCCTCTCTATCTTGCGACAGTCCATCCGCCGTGCGCAGGCGCGCGACCTAGTGAAGCGCAATGTGGCACTGCTTTGTGATGTTCCCCGTGGGACCGCCGGCGGCCCGTCGAAGTCGCTCACGCTAACGCAGGCCGCGGATCTGCACACGGCCGCGAAGAAAGACCCGAGCATGCACGCCTACATCGTGGTTTCGTTGCTCACCGGCGCGCGGACCGAGGAGTTGCGGGCGCTGACTTGGAGCCATACAGACCTCGACGGTGAGCCGCCGAGCGTACAGCTATGGCGATCGGTGCGAGAAGGCGGTGACACCAAGACGCGACTGTCCCGGCGCACCCTTGAACTCCCGAACGAATGCGTAGTCGCGCTTCGAGCGCACAGACGCTGGCAGACCCAGAGTCGCATGCGCAACGCGGCACGATGGCCCGACAATGATCTCGTCTTCACGACGCGACTCGGCACCCCTGTCGATGCAGCCAACGTTCGGCGTGCCTTCCGCCAGGTGCCCGAGCACGCTGGGCTCCAAGCGGAGGAATGGACACCACGAGAGCTGCGGCACAGTTTCGTCTCGCTCGGCGTGTCCGTCGACACATCCAACCCGCCTAACCTCGCCCATCCACAAGATCCTCCACTCAGCGCCGCCTTCGCTCCGATGGCCGGTCTACCAGGGGGCGCTGGTCGATAGTGGAGGCGAAATAGCGCATCTGGGCCTCGTCCTCCAATGCGGACCCTGAGCGGTCGTTTCTGATCACAAGCACTCAGATGAACCCTGCTGTAGCTCCCGTGACTGGCAGATAACTCATCGCATTACGACGAGAGTGCGCTGGTCGGACCGGCGCCCACCCATGGGCCGCTGTGCAGGTCGAAGAGGCCGAGAACGACGGGAGTGAGCCACGCTTCAGCAAGGTAAACCGATACCGGCACCGTGAATCCGCCGAACGCGGCAGCGGAGAGCCAAGCGGCCGCTCTTGCCGCGCACGGGTGACGGCGATCAGGACAGTTCAGCGGCCTGGCCAGCCCGCCCTTCGGCCGCCCTAAGCACAGCGCCCGGCTTTCGCACGAACTGGATGCAGATGATGATCATCCAGATCCAGAAGCCGATGTACGGCAAATACCAGAGCTCTAACGTCCAGAAAAACCGGCAGATTGCGAGCCCGACCCCGCTAGCGATCCCCCACCAGCCAAGCCAACGACCGACCAGGCGGGTCGACAAGATGACCCAACCGCAGCACACCGCAAAGCTGCCCATAGCCAGCCAAATGTTGGCCAGCCCAAGACTGGCGGTGTCGAACGCGTAACTCGCCACCGCCAGATCAAGATCACTAGCGCCGAAAGAAGCGACGCTCCAGCTCGAGTCGAGCAGCAAGTACGCAGGCAGCAAGACCCCAGACACCAGCGCGACCGCTGACCGCCACGGCGGACTCCCCTCCGCCCGGCCGAACAGCAGGCACAGCCCAATGACGAACCAGATCAGGCCAATTGCCGACAGGCTGGTCACCGCCATCATGGCCTGTGCCAAACCCCCGCTGAGGTTGACGAAGTATTCCCGAGCCTGCTCGGCGGTGGCTATGAACGGCGGTTCTCCAGATGAAGACGCAATGAGCGATGTAAACAGCAGCACGATCGTGACCATGCCGACCACGCCGGTACTCCGGATCATCGTCGTCCACCGGTCCAAACTCGTCTCGATAAGCACGATCATCATCATCACACTTCCGGGGCGGAAACAGACCAAACGCCTGCAAGCGGGTCCTACGGTCGGCGGCGCCCGTTTGGCCCTTACTGCTGAGAGACTCATCTCTAGCGTCGCGCTTGCTGTCAAATAAGCTGCTAAATCATCACGGTACGCGGCCTCGTCTACACCGCCTCTAAATCCTGTGATGTCTCAAACCGCCGCACTTCCCTCCGACGTACCCCCTCAAACATGCTGCGCACCTTCAGCCGAGTGGGGTCGACTCTGTGCACGGCGGCGAGATTCACTATCAGTGTCGGCTCAGTTGACTTCAAGCCAGACACGGCGAGCACCGTCACTGATCTCCAATATGATGATTATTTCGAGGTCTCATCGCGAGGTGCCTACTGGCAGGAATCTGCAGGCGAAGACAACATCTGGTTCAACGATTATTGGTTCGCCGGAGATACGGTTACCAACCGTCGTGCCGCGTCGCGCACGAAAACGGCCACGCTCTAGGATTAGACGATCACTATTCGAGTACGAGCGCGGCAGCAAGTAGTTGTGATCTTTTCTCGACGGTGCTGACTTCATGAATCTGCCACATGAGTAGATCAACCGCGTCAAATGCGGCGTCGCCAATGCAGGGAGCCGGGTCGATGGCTACTAGGCCCCGATCGTTACCACCGTAGAGAACGCTGCCCGGGTTCAAGTCTCCATGAAGGAGAACCATGGGGGCGGCCTGCTCGGCAAGCCGTAAGGCTAATAGCCTTCCCCTTTCGTAAAGCTCGGGCGTGACGACGTCAATCAGCTCTGGTTGCCGCTGGCGATGCCGCTTCCACACGTCGAACAGATACTCAACTCGTTGCTTCAATTTAGGATACGAAGGGTCTGGTACTCCGTGGCCATGCAACCCCGTCAAAATTACAGCAACATCTTGAGCTGGGTAGGTCGATAATTCTTGGACGGTAGTTCCTGGCTCGATAGCCTCGATCACCAAGGCTCCAACTTTCACATCGACCGCGAGGACCGAAGGTACATGGACGGTATGCCACTTTTGGAGGGCGTCGGCCTCTTTTGCTAGGCGCCCTCGGTCGGGACATATTTTCAAAACGCCAGGACGTCCGTCAAGCAAGAGGCACTTCACTACAACAGACATGTGACCTCGGGAATCAGCTCGCCTAGCTGTATTTTCCAGCGTGTAGCCAGCTCGGCTAGTACAGGAGGCAGTTGGTCTAGCTATGACTCAACATCTTTCCCGAATCGATTAACTGTCGCTGGCGCAGTGGTGCATCGAGATCAGGACGATTTGTGTGCATTACTGCGATTCTTGAATTTAGGCTGCTGTTCGAATTGGTCAAAATTCAGTCGTATTCTACGTTACTGGTGTAAATCTTCTAGCAGGTGACCTTGGGCGACTCGAACTTCAGTTTCTGGCTGTCACTACTCACAGAATGCAAAGGGCACGAGGTGGAGAATGCTTAGATGCCCTTTTGGCTTAATCGAACGGCGACAAGTGGCCTCACGTGGCCCATGCGCCCCAAGGTCTCCAGTCGACGAGCTGCCGCCGGGCTACGACATGACCGAGCGGTAGCTACTCGCCCTCAGCGGCGGAAGCGCAACGTGACCAGCTGGAACGGCCTCAGCTCGAGGTCGATAGACGGACCGTCGCTGGCGGCACCCTCGGGCAGAGGCCGCTCCAGCAGATCCGTCGCATTCACCGACCCAACCTCCGCGTCGGCGGTGACCGTGGCCCGCGCCCGGCCGCCCAGCGACTCGTAGAGCCGGACCACCAGGTCGCCGCTGCCGTCCTCGGCGAGCTTGACGGCCTCAACCACGACGGCGGGGTTGCTGACCGTGACGAGCGGCGCCACCGGGTGGTCGCCGGCCACGTGCCGCAGCGGCAAGTTCGTCCGGTAGCCCTCTTCCACTGCTTGCGCCAGGCCGGCACCGGGCCGCACGGTAGTCCGCAGCACATGCCGGCCCTGGTCGGCGCGCGGGTCGGGGTAAAGCGGCGCCCGTAGCAGCGATTCTCGTACGGTCGTGGTGGTGCCGCCGTCCGTGCGAGTGCGCCGGCTGACATCGTGGCCGTACGTCGAGTCGTTGGTGACGGCCACGCCGTAGCCGGGCTCACCGAGATGCAGGAACCGATGCCCACAGATCTCGAACCGCGCGAATTCCCAGGAGGTGTTGGTGTGGGTCGGACGGAAAACATGCCCGAACTGGATCTCCGCCGCCGAGCGGTCCGCGTGCACGTCCAGCTCGAAGCCGAGCTTGAGAAGCTTCTGCTGCTCATGCCAGTCGATGGTGTTAGTGATCTCCAGCGACGGCGACCCGGCCGCTAGCGCCAGCCGCTGTTCGATCCGCGACGCTCCGAAGGACCGCACGACCACGACTGCCGCCTCCTCCGGCTTGCTCTCCAGCCGAATCTCCTCGACCCCGTCGATCTCCTGCACGGTGCGTCGGTAGTGCGCGTCAATATCCCAGGCGTCCCATTCATTGGGGATGTCCCGGTGCAGCTGCAGCCGGTTGCCTCGGTCACCCGGGGCGATGGCATCCCGGCCGGTGACGGAGTCGATTAGTGACGCGAGCTGTCCAGCCGAAGTGATCACTACCCGAAGGAGTCCGTTGTCCAAGGTGAAGCCGCCGTCGCCCTCCTCGGCCTCCACCTCACGGCCTCTGTTGACGGGCAGCCCGATACCCAGCGCGGGGACGCCGGCCCTGGCATGCGGGGCGGCGTTCACCGCCAGCAGACGGTCTCCCTCGCCCACCAGCGCCCGGACGGCCGCGTCAATGATCTTCTCCGCCCGCTCCGCGATAGCTGCATAGTTACGCTCGGCGTCGGAGTGCACCCAGGCGATGGAACTGCCAGGCAAGATGTCGTGGAACTGCTGGAGGAGGACGAGCTCCCACAGCTGCTTCAGTTCGGTGGCGGGGTAACGATTGCCGACCCGTAACGTGGCGGTGGCGCTCCAGAGCTCGGCCTCTCGCAGCAGGTGTTCACTACGGCGGTTGCCCTGCTTGGTCCGAGCCTGGCTGGTGTAGGTCCCGCGGTGAAGCTCGAGGTACATCTCCCCACGCCAGACCGGCGCGTCGGGATACTCCGCCTCGGCCTCGCTGAAGAAGGCGGCCGGTGAGTCGATCCGTAGCGTCGGTGATCCCTCCAATGACCACAGCCGATGCGCCGCAGCCAGCATGTCCCGGTTGGGCCCGCCGCCGCCGTCGCCATATCCGAACAGCAGGAGCGAGGTGGTGCCGCGCCCCTTCTCCCGGTACTGCCGCTCGCCCCGCGCTAGCTCGGCACCTGAGAGGGTGGCGTTGTAGGTGTCCGCCGGCGGGAAGTGGGTGAACACTCGACTGCCGTCAATGCCCTCCCACCAGAACGTGTGGTGCGGCATCGTGTTGATCTGGTTCCAGGAGATTTTCTGGGTGAGGAACCACCGCGAGCCCGAAGCGCGGACGATCTGGGGGAGTGCCGCGGAGTAACCGAAGGAGTCCGGTAGCCAGACCTCCTCGGTCTCGATCCCGAAGTTCTCGAGGAAGAATCCCTTGCCGGCGACGAACTGGCGGGCCAGCGCCTCCCCGCCTGGCATGTTGGTGTCTGATTCGACCCACATCCCGCCGACGGGTACGAACTGGCCGACGCGGACCTTCTCGGTGATCTTGTCGAACAGCTCGGGGTAGTACTGCTTGACCCAGGCGTATTGCTGCGCTGAGGAACAGGCGAACTTGAACGTCGGGTCGGCGTCCGCGAGCTGGATCACGTTGGAAAAAGTGCGTGCGCACTTGCGGATCGTCTCCCGTACGGGCCACAGCCAGGCACTATCGATGTGCGCGTGCCCAACGGCGACGACCCGGTGCGCGCTGGCCGACGCTGGCCGGGAGAGTGCCTCCGTCAGCTCCTGGCGGGCGGTCACCGCGGTCCCCGCGACGTCGTCCGGGTCCGTGACGTCGATTGCTCGTTGCAACGCGAACAAGATCTCGGCCCGCCGACTGGAGCCCAACGGCAGCTCGTGCATCAGTCCCGACAACGTCCAGATGTCGGCGCGCAGCTCCCACACTTGTACGTTCCGGAGGGCCAGGGCGAGCTTCTTGATCAGGTACATGGGTGTGTCGATTGCGGTAGCGGGATCCCCGTTGGGAGTCGGCATAAAGCCGGTGTTCGCGACGTCGGGGTTGGCCGCGGCCTCGAGGTAGAACTCGACGGGTTCTCCCGGCGTAACTGGGAGGTAGTTGTTGAACGGTGAGACTGCTTTGATGATGCTTCCGTCCGCCCGATACGCGAGCGCTTCAGCCTGGAAGCCGGCGGCCGCGGTGAAGCCGAGGTCGATCACCACCTCGGGCTTGGTCGCCGCCACGTCCAACCAGTCCGCCGGCACCTCGCCGACGGCATGGATCCAGAGCGTGCTCCACGGCGCGCCCCAAACCGCCCCAATGTCGATCAACGTGAAGTTCTGCCGGGCCGCATCTGCAAAGGAAACTGGCTCGCCGGGCACGCGCCAGGCGGTGAGCGCCAGTGCAGCGCTGGCCTGGTAAATGGCTGGTTCCACATGGTCGCGGACGAAACGGTTCAGGCGGGCTTCGAGTAATCGCCGGTCATCGTGCATGAGGTCCTCGTCGGCGTCGGGGCACGGGCCCAACTCAGATTAATTCAAACAACTGGACTTGACCACCGCAGTCAGTCCATGAGCAATACGGCCGGCCGCGGGGAGAGGAAATGGTCGAGGACTAGAGCCGCTGCACCCTGAGCGGCGACGTGCTCGCCGACCGCGGAGCCCTCGACGATTAGCGGCTGCCGAGCGGCCACGAGCTGCGGCTGGATCAATTCGGGCAAGACGGCCAAGATCCGACTGCTGATCCGCGACCAGATTGGGCCCCCGAGCACCACCCGATCGACGTCGAGGGCGTTCACCAGCACCGCTAGCCCGGCGGCCAGCGCGGTCGCCGCCTCGTCGATCAGCTGCATGCAGGCAGCCTCGCTGGCGTATGCCCGCTCGCAAAGCGTCGTGAAGACCTCGTCGACGGCCACGAAGTCGTCGGGGGACACGGTGCTGGTGATCAAGCCACGTCGGGCGGCCCGCGCTACCAGGGCCCGGGGAAGGCACGCCGCGGCCAGCGTGCCTGGCTGGCCAACCCCAAGGTCCTCGGCTCCTGGGTCGACGAGGATGTTGCCGATCTCACCGATGTTGTTGCTGGCCCCCCGGAGCACGACGTCGTCCATCACCACCCCGGCTCCCACCCCGGAGCCCAGATAGCAGAAGACATAGTGGTGCCGGGCGCCCTCTTGAGCCCAGCGTTCGCCGGTGGCCGCAGCCGTTACATCCTTGTCCACCAGCACGTGCAGGCCGGTGGCGGCATGCAGGTCAGCGCGGAGTCGGACCTTTTCCCAACCGGCCAACTGGGGAGGATCCAGCAGCACGCCCTCGACCACGTCGAGCGGCCCAGGCGCAGCGACCCCAAGGCCGAGCACTGCCGCCGGCTCGATCCCGGCGGTCGTGACTAGCTGGGTCACTTGATCAGCGATGGCGGCTACCACCTGCTCCGGCCGGCGGGCCTCCAGGGTGCGGCGGCGAGCGTACTGACGGACCCTTCCCTCGATGTCGATCAGGACGTAGGTCAAGGTCGCCGGGTCGACGTGGACGCCGACTGCGAACTTGGCTGATGGCTTCACCCGCAGCAAGGTTCTCGGCTTGCCACGAACGGCCGACTGCACCCGACCGCTCTCCACGATGAGCTCCTGGGCCAGCAGGCGGCGGACGATGTTGCTCACAGTCTGTGCGGTGAGACCGGTCTCTGCGACCAGCTCGATCCGGCTTATCCCACCCGCGGTCTGGCGGATGGCGTCGAACACCACGGTCTGGTTGAAGTCGCCCAGCCGGCTGAGGTTGGAGCCGCGCCCCATTTCGGGCTCCTTCCGATCCGCGGACACGGTGAGGGTCGGGAGTGGTGACCGACGGCAGGAGCGTACCGCACGCTCAATGACGAATAACTCTATCGAGGTGACATAATCGTTGCCGATCTTGTCCAGCAGCCGTCCGTGCGCTCAACGAGACCAAACTCAAACGAGACTCAATAGGTATCCAGCATTCCTTGACAAAGGCTTGCTGTGCTGGATTCGATGAAATCGAGGCGCCAGGCGACGGCAGAGGCCGCTAGCAGAATTGGGCGCTGCCTCGCCCCGACGAATCACAGTCAGGCCGGCCCCGAAGGAGAGACGTGCGCAGACGTGAGTTCATCCTGACCGCCGCAGGATTGGGAGCCGCCGTCGGCTTGGCCGCGTGCGGCAATAGCGGATCCAGCACCGCTCCTGCTGCCTCGGCGAGCAGCAGCGGCGAGATTACTGGAGAGGTCAAGGTAACCTACCAGCAGTTCGGCAACTCGAAGATCCAGGCGAACTTCCTTAACGAGTGGGCGAAGAAGTTCACTGCCGCCCATCCGCAGGCGACGGTGAAGCTGCAGCCGATCACCGCATCAGAGAACGACTACTACACCAAGCTGCAGCTGTCGATGCGCTCGCCTCGTACCGCGCCGGACATGTGCTATGAGGACACGTTCCTGATCAACTCCGACATCTCCGCCGGCTACCTGACCGCGCTGGACGACCGGATCAGCAGCTGGCCTGACTGGAGCCAGTTCAAGGAGACCGCGAAGACCGCGGCGCAGGCGCTGGACGGCAAGACGTACGGGATCCCCGACGGCACCGACGTTCGCGCGCTGTGGTTCAACAAGAAGATCTTCGAGAAGGCGGGCCTGCCGACGGATTGGCAGCCGAAGAGCTGGAACGACATCATCACCGCAGCCCAGACGATCAAGCAGAAGGTGTCCGGCGTCATCCCGCTGAACGTCTACGCCGGCACCGGCGTCGGAGAGGCGGCCTCGATGCAGGGCTTCGAGATGCTCCTCTACGGCATCCCGACTGGAACCCTGTTCGACAAGCAGAGTCAGAAATGGGTGGTCGACTCCAAGGCGTTCACCGATGCACTGACCGCCTACCAGCAGGTCTGGAGCCAAGACCTCGGACCGACGCCGCAGCAGGCGCTCGCGCCGACCTGGACCAACACGGTCGCCCAGGAGCTGCTGCCGCAGCAGAAGCTGGCCATCGACCTCGACGGCAGCTGGTTGTCGAGCAACTGGCTGCCCAGCGGTGCCTCGCCGTGGCCGGAGTGGCATGCCACTCTCGGAAACGCGTACATGCCAACCCAGAACGGTGAAGGCAGCGGCAAGGTGACGATGTCCGGCGGCTGGACTTGGGCGATTCCGAAGAACGCCCAGAACGCCAACGCCGCCTGGGAGTTCATCAAGATGCTCACCTCTAAGGAGGGTGAGCTGGAGTACGACATCAAGAACGTTCAAATCCCCGTCCGGACCGATGTAGCCAAGGATCCCAGCTACCTGAAAGCCAACCCGACGAACGAGTTCTTCTCCAACCTGGTGGAGAGCACGATTTATCGGCCGGCCTACGCCGAGTACGCCAAGATCTCGCTCCTGCTCCAGCAAGCAACGGAGAAGGTGATCACCAAGACCGCGACACCGGACGCGGCCGCGAAGTTCTACGCCGACGGCGTCCGACAGATCGTCGGTCAAGACAAGACCACCACGATTTGATGGCTGCGACCTGGGCCGAGGTCCGCCCCACGGCGCCTCCCGGAGGCCGGACCCGGCGGACGCTGCTGCGCGGTCTACCGATCGTGCCGTCCGTGGTGCTGCTCGCCGTGTTCCTGGCCGGACCGATCGCGTACTGCATCTACGCCGCCTTCACCAACATGGCCCTCACGGGGCAGGTCGGGACCCAGTTCATCGGCTTCGCCAACTTCACCCGGGCGTTCTCCGATCCCGCGTTCTACAACTCGGTCTGGCTCACAGTGGTGTTCACGTTGGTTTCGGCGATCATCGGCCAAAACGTGTTGGGTATGGTGCTGGCGTTGTTGATGCGGTCTGGTCACGCCGTCGCGCGAGCGCTCACGTCTGCGGTAGTGATCGGCGCCTGGGTGCTGCCTGAGGTCGTCGCCGCCTATCTATGGCAGGCCGTGCTGGGGCCGGACGGCTCCTGGAACACTGTCACCGGCTTCTTCCACCTTCCACCGCAGAACTGGCTCTACACTACGCCGATTATCGCCGTCTCGATCGCCAACATATGGCGCGGCACGGCGTTCTCTATGCTGGTTTACTCCGCGGCACTCTCGGAGGTGCCGCGCGATCTTGAGGAGGCTGCGCTGGTCGACGGCGCCGGCCGCTTCCGCCTGCTCATCTCCATCACCATTCCCCTGGTCCGGCGCACCATCGCAACCAACCTCATGTTGATCACCCTGCAGACCCTCTCGGTATTCGGGCTGATCTATACCATGACCAAGGGCGGCCCCAGTGAGAAGAGCATGACCCTGCCTTTGTTCGCTTACAACGTGGCCTTCGTCTCGGCCGATCTCGGGTACGGGACGGCGATCGCCCTGCTGCTGCTGGTGATCGGCGGGATCTTCTCGGTCATCTATCTCCGCATCCTCAGCAAGTCGGAGCCGGTCCGGTGACGGCCGCGGTCACCGCCCAGGCGGGCACCGCCGCCCCACCAGTCACTCGTATCAGGCGCCGCAGACGACCACGGCTGTCGGGCCGGCTGTTGGCCAGCTTGATCTTGCTGGTACTGGCAGCAGCCTTCGTGATCCCGCTGCTGTGGGTGATCTTGGCGGCCGTCAACGGCGATCCGAACCAGGGCATCCGCATCATGTGGCCGCACCCGTTCACGCTCGACAACTTCAAGGCAGTGATGACGCCGGAGACGACGTACATCCCGCTGCTCAACGGTGCCATCCTGTGCGTCGGCGGGACCTTGATCACGATGGTGTGCGCGACACTGGCCGCCTACCCGCTGTCGCGCTACCGCTCGCGACTCAAGCGGCCGTTCCTGGTCACCATCTTGTTCTCCACCGGCCTGCCGATCACCGCGATCATGGTGCCGGTGTACGGGCTGTTCGTCCAGCTGGCGCTTGACGACTCGATACCCGCCACCACGGTGTTCATGGCGACGACGGCCCTACCGATCTCGATCTGGTTGACAAAGAACTTCATGGATGGCGTCCCGATCGAGCTCGAGGAGGCGGCCTGGACGGACGGGGCGAGTCCGATGGGCGGACTTTTGCGAATCGTGATGCCACTGATGGGACCAGGTCTGTCGGTTGTCGCGATATACACCTTCATCGGGCTGTGGGGGAACTTCTTCGTTCCGTTCATCCTGCTCCTGACCCCGGAGAAACAGCCGATGTCAGTGACGATCTATACCTTCTTCGGCCAGTACGGGCAGGTGGTCTACGGACAGCTCGCGGCATATTCGCTGCTCTACTCATTGCCCTCGGTGCTGCTGTACCTGGTGCTGAGCCGCAGGCTGGGCGGCGCGTTCGCTTTCGGGGGCGGCGTTAAGGGCTGAGGGACGAGCGAATGCTGCGCTGCAGGTCATGCCCGTGGGCAAATACCCTCGCACCACCTGGCTGCCACCACCGGCCGCTGCTACGACTGCCGCCGTATGCGCACCTCGAGGAGAACGTGATCACCCCATGACTCCAACATTCGTGCCGACTCCGCCACTCCACATTCGAGCTGCTCGCGCATCGCGCGCTTTGGATCCGCCTACTTCGTCGTCGTTCGCAGAGGAAAAGCGCCTCCCGCCGTGTCCATTGCTCGCTCCGCTCGTTGAGGCCGGCGCTATGGCGCCAGCCTGGCTCAGCACGGCGGGCGCGCGATTACCGACGCTCGCAGCAAAGCGTCCGTGGAGTTGCGACACCTTCGTCGCGCTGCCCGACGTAACCGCGGACGGCTCCATGCTGCTGGCCAAGAACAGTGACCGGCCCGCCAGAGAATGCCAACCACTGCGCTACTGGCCACGCCGACAATCGAGCGCCACCTCCTCACTGCGTTTGGCCTACCTCGAAATTCCCGATGTCCGGCAAAGCTGGGCGCACCTCGGTGGCTCACCATATTGGTGCTGGGGGCACGAGCTCGGACTCAATGAGTGGGGTGTCGGCATAGGCAACGAAGCACTGTTCACCCGCGACCTCGCCGAGCACGTCACCCAATCCCGTCACGGCCGGCCACCGCCGGCGGGGCTACTCGGGATGGAACTAGTCCGGCTCGGACTCGAACGCGCAACCACAGCGCAGGAGGCCGTCAGCACCATCACTGAGTTGGTCGCCGCACACGGCCAGTGGGGATCCGGCGTTCCCGGCCGCCCGATCGAGCAGGGCGCCTATGACAACTCGTATCTTGTAGCCGACCCCCGCGAAGCCTGGGTGATCGAGACCTCCGGTCATCGGTGGGCAGCACGCGTGATACGCACCGGAACCTACGCCATCTCCAACCAGCCCACAATCCGCACCGAATGGAACCAGGCCAGCCAAGATCTCATCGACCACGCCATCGAGGCCGGCTGGTGGCCCGCCAGCGAGAACCGGCCATTCGACTTCGCCCGTGCCTACACCGACCCGGGCACACCACTGCAGGTATCCCACGTCCGACTGCAACGCTCGCGGCACCTGCTGGCCGACGCCGCCCGTCACGGCAAGATCGCATTCGACCAAGCAACACGTGTGCTACGCGATCATTACGAGGACACCTTCCTCGGAGGGCCCTACTTCACCGCGGCGCTGCCCGACCTGATGACACTGTGCATGCACGACTCCCCCGCGGGATTCACCTGGGGAAACACCGCCAGCTCCGCGATCATGCTCATGTCCGACGCTCCCGACCAGCTCTCACACCTGTGGTGGGCGGCCGCCACACCATGCACGAGCGTCTACCTCCCGATCTTCCCGGCGGCCGCCAGCGTGCCGAATGCCCTGGCTCTTCCCGGAGCGACCGTCGTAGCCGAGCGGCCCGAGGACGTAGCAACGGCTAGCTACGACGCGCAGTCCTACTGGTGGCAATTCCAAAGGCTCCTCGACCACGTCACAGGAGACGAGCGAGCCTGGATGTTCAACGACCGGCAGCCCCAGGTGCGCCAAGCGTTCGACCCGCTACAGCAACGCTGGGCCGAAGAACTCCCCGACATCCAACGTGAGGCGGTCAAATTCATCCAGGCAGGCAATCCTCAAGGCCGCAAACTCCTCACCCAGTTCACAGAGCGATGCGCCCGCCAAGCGCTAGAAATCTGCACGAATCTCATCGCCGAATTCGACGGGCGACGGACAGGAACCTGGCTCGGACAAAGGAGAACGGTCACGTGCGACTACGACAGTTGACGTGTTGGCAACTCGCCTGACGCCCGTAATGGTGACTAGAGGCGGCTGATCGAGGCGGAACTGCGCCCGTTAGCCTCGGATGCCCCTCGGTCGCATGGGGCGATCATGCGTCTCTCAAGATCAAATATGCTTTGACTAGCACTTTTGCCGTGGAGCTTAGGGGACTCGAACCCCTGACTTCTTCCATGCCATCGACAGTCGGCCTGTGTGGTGGACCCGCCCTGAGGCTGGCGATTGGTCACCCGCGTCCGCCGTTGACCGCGACTGTGCGAGCTGATTGGTAAGCAGTCTGGTAATCAGCGTCGTCGTCAAGCCCACCTTCTCGTTGCGAGGGCTTCGCCTGCAGAATGACACCTAAGCTCTCCAAGTGCGCCCAGTTCACCTCGTGCATTGTCATGGTCGAGTGGCGCGGAGGCGCAAATCGAGCAATGTCGGCAACTACCCGCGGAGCCGCGCACCAGGTCTGGCTTCACGGGCGAGGTTAGGCCCGGCTTCGAGGACATGCTGACGTTGCTCAGCAGGGGCGACGTGCAGGTCTTGATCGCGCGGCACCACGACCGGCTGACACGCAACCCCGACGACTTCGGGCGCCTGATGAAAAATCTCGAGCGATCTAAGATCAAGATCAGCCTCTACACGGGCGGCGAGCTGGATCTGTCCACCGCCAGCGGCGGGTTTTACGGCTTCATGGAGACCGGCAGGTCGTGGTACGAGTCAGCGATCAGGAGCCAGCGAGTGAAAGACGCGGTCGAGCGGAACGCCAGAGCTGGCAAGCGAAGCGGCGGCGGGTCGAGGCCGTTCGGCTACAAGATCATCCGCCACGATCTGGGTGAGGGTGCGAGACGGAGTATCGGATCATCGGCGAGGAGATCGAGCCCGCCGAGGCCGACGCGATCAAGGTGGCCGGCACCCGAGTGCTGCGCGGCGAGAGCATCCGCAGCATCGCCTTCGACTTCAACGATCACGGCATCAAACCGGTCGGGGGCGGAAGATAGGCAGGGTCGACGCTGCGCCGAATCCTGGTATCCCCAGGATTGCCGGACTGCGCGAGCACAACGGCGAAGTGGTCGGCGACGCGGCGTGGCCAGCGATCATCGACCGCGCCACCCATGATCGGTTAGCCGGACTCCTGGACGACCCGAGTCGGCGACGCGAGAACTTTGGCAGGCCCCGTGTGCACCCGCTGGTCGGCCTGGTCTACTGCGCGTCGTGCGGCGGAAAGATGACGACCGCGATCGCGCCGAGGCAGGGACGCGGCTACGGCTGCCGCAAGGACGAGAGCTCCTTCTGCCCAGCCCGTGTGCGCATCGTGGCCGAGCCTCTGGAGGCGTATGTCGAGGGCTACGTCATCGACCAGTGGCGGAACCCAGAAGCCATCAAGATCGCTCAGTCAGACGACGAAAGGATGGCGCGCATGAGAGAGGTCACTGACGAGATGCGCCACCTGCAGGAGCAGAAGAACGAGGCGCTCCGGATGAAACTACGCGGCGAGGTCGACGCCAAGACGTTTCGAGAGGTGACGGCGGAGATCGATGCAGCACATGATCAGCTAGCTCGTGAGCACAACCGGCTCGCCAGCGAGGCGGCCATGCCGCAGCTACCGGACCCTTCACTGGCCTGGGAGGACCTGTCGGCAGAGGACAGGCGCGCGCTCACCGAACTGCTGGTCGACAAGATCATCATCGCTCCACATCCCCACAAGATCGTCGACGGCAGGCGCCACTACACCATCCGCGCCATCCCGTACCAAGATCCCCAGCAAGAGGCTGAACGGCTCAAGGCGGTGCACGAGGCGCGGGTCAAGATCGTCCCCAGAGTCTGAGCACACAATCAACAGATTTCGCGCGAAGAGATTTTTGGGCTCCGGGTCCGATTCTGTGCCCCGGGTCGGGGCCTCGCGCGCGCCAGGGTCTTGATCACCGGCGCAGCCGAAATTCGGGACTAAAGTCCCGAAATTCGGGACCTTAGTCCCGAGAAATGGTGGTCTAAGTCGCTTTCTGTAAATTCTGTGCGGATTTCTGCACAATTCTGTGCGTCTCCCGTGAGCCTACCTTTCGTCTCCTGTGGGCTAGCCCTGGGTAACGTACGGTAAAACGTCCGGTGAATTGCTCTGTGGAAAAAGGCTGTGATAGGTAGGAAATTGGCGAACCATGGAGGCTCGCTGCGGCTCACTACTCGGGGGCGCTTGCGGGGCCGCGTCACCAAGATAGGAGCGGAGGAATTATGTCTGACGTTGGTAAGACCAACATCGTCGTCATGTGGACAGTCGGTCCCGAGGACGTGGCAGAAGGTGACCGAATCTTCGAAAGCCACGCCGACTGGATGACGGGACACCCACGTGAAGGCGACACAGCCCTATTGTCCTAGAAGATCTCGAAGGGCCCGGAGCTGTCGAATCCGGTCGACCCGAACTCGGAGCCGACCGGCAACACGATCTTCGTCCTCAACGAGATCTACGAAACACCCGCCGGCGTGCCCGAACACTGGCGGCTGGCGATCGAGGGCTGGCAGGACCTCCCGGCCTTCATGGACTGGAGTGGCCGGGTCCAGGTCGGCACGCTGCACAGCGGTTCGGTGGTCCAGGGCCTCTGATAGACATCCCGATCTTGCCCCCGGACCAGGTCAAGAAATTCTGGGCACCCGGTCCGTGCCGAGCGGCCGAACTCGCCGAACTGGTTAAGGCTCAGGCCAAATATGTCGCGTTCAGGGCACTGCCCCTGATTGTCATGCCAGATTGAAGTTAACTGCCTCCGGAAGGGCCTCCCATGGGGAACCGGGAACAGATGAACAGATGGTGCAAAGGCGTGCACCCCGGATCCGGCTAAGGATTTCGAGTGACGGTTGACCGGTCCATTTGGCGGTTGTTGGGCAGTCCACTGGTCGCCGGAGCCGCATCCGGTCCGCTCCGAGGAGAGTCGGTCGCCGTAAAGGATCTGTTCGAAGTTGCGGGCTTCGCCGTAGGTGCAGGCAACCCGGCATACCTGGCGGAGTCCCGACCTGCTGCAACCACTGCGCCGGCCGCCGCCAGCCTGCTCGCCGCTGGCGCTGACGTGCTTGGGATAGCCCAGACTGATGAGTTCGCCTACAGCATCGCCGGCCGAAACTCCCACTACGGAGCGCCAGTCAACGTTGCTTCTCCGGGCTCGATCCCGGGCGGTTCCTCAAGTGGACCGGCGAGCGCAGTCGCGTCCGGCCAAGCCTCGATCGGCCTCGGCACCGACACCGCCGGATCAATCCGAGTGCCGGCGTCCTACCAGGGTCTGTGGGGCCTGCGCGCCACCCACGGGGCGATAGACACCTCCGGCCTGCTGCCATTGGCACCGAGCTTCGACGCCGTGGGCTGGCTTATCCGAAGTCCCGGAGTTCTCGTCCGGGCCGCGGCAGCTTCGCTCGACGACTCCCGCCAGGTCCACATCCCCGCCGAGGTCGCGATCGCTCCCGCCACACAGGCTGAGATATCCCCTGGTGTACGCGATGCATTCAGCACCTCCGTGGAGCGGCTTGTAGAGGCCAGAAGGTTTCCGCCACCGGACCGGGTGCAGCTGCCAGATCTCACTGAAGCTGCCGCCCTGTTCCGGACGATGCAGGCCGCGGAGGCCTGGCAAGTGCATGGTGACTGGGTTCTCCGCCACCCGGGTTGCCTGGGTCCGGAGATCGCCGCCCGCTTTGCGCACGCAGCCTCTGTGACAACCGACCAGCACCGAGGGGCCATCGCCGGACTCGAGCAAATCAGGGCGAGCCTGGACGCTGCGCTCGCCGGACGGGCGCTGCTGCTCCCCTCCACGGCCACCACCGCTCCCCGGCTGGATGCCGATGCTGAGCTGATCGACAACGTTCGGACCTGCACGTTGCGGCTGACCTGCCTGGCCGGGATCGGCGGCTATCCCGCACTCTCTGTGCCAGCGCTCCGGGTCGACGGGATCCCAGCCGGTCTCTGCCTCCTAGGCCCGAGGTTCAGCGACCTCGCCCTAATCAAGAGCGGCCAGCGCATTGCGGACGCACTGCAGATGTCAGCGGCGTAGGTAGCGTCAACCGGCTAACACAACCGTTTCCTGCGATGCTGTAATCCAGATCTAGCCGCACGGTCCCCGATCCCAGAATTTTCTTGACCTGGTCAGCAACACCGCCGAATAGGGCGTTTGCCCCTACTGCTAGTGCGCTCCGCGCGCGATGCTCGGGGAAACAACAGAGGAGGAAGTCATGCCCAAGGCATCCAAGGAGACCACTTCCGAGCACGAGACGGTCGAGGGCTACGAGGGCCATTTCGAACACTTCGAGGGCGGCTGGACGGTCGGCTTCGAGGCGTACTCACAGGACGCGGACCTCGCCCCGTTCTTCAGGGGGCTCCCGAACGACGAGTGCCAGTGTGAGCACATGGGCTATGTGATCCGGGGGAAGGTCGGTTTCCGCTCGGGCGGCAACGAGGAGCTGTTCGAGGCGGGCGACGCCTACTTCGTGGGCCCAGGACACACGCCGATCCTGTACGCGGGCACAGAGGTGGTCGAGTTCAGCCCAACCGAGGAGCTGGGCCGCACCATGGAGGTCGTGACGAAGAACATGGAGGCGTCGGCCTGATTGGGCTGCAAAGGTCGTCGCCATAACCGTCACGCGAGTGAACATGGACCCGCTGAATGGAATCCAGGTGAAGGGCTGGCGTCGCTAGTGTGGGTCGGGCACCTATCAAGCGCCGGAGTTCCGGGGGGTAACGGTCCCTGGGCCAGCGCGATTCGCGGTCGAGCATGTCCACATCTACCGGATCTCCGACGGAAAGATGATCGAGCATTGGGTTGTGCGCGACGGGTCGACTTCCTCGGCGGCGGCATGGTGCTCCTGCCGCTGTGGATTGTCGGCTCGCTCTGGCTTTCCCGCGCCCGGGAGAACGCCATGCTGATCGCTCCGGATCGGGTTCGCCGGTCGGCTGTCTGGGCTTGGCTGGGGTGGTGGGTACCGATCGTCGGGCTGTGGTTCCCGAAGCAGATCGTCGACGACAGCTGGCGGATCACCTCGAGTGTTGCCGCAGTCGGTCCGCGCGGCCGCTACCGAGACACCAGCCTTTGGTGGGTGCTGTGGATTGCATACAACGTGGCCGGGAACGCGTACGCGAATAGGGTGTTCTTGGACGGAATCATGGGAAATGACGTTCCGGTCCACCAGGGCGTGGTCCCCGCCCTGGAGACGTCGCGGCGGTGCTTGGCGTCCTGGCCTTCGCCACCTGGGTGCCCGTGGTCCGAGGGCTGTCCCAGGCTCAAACCGAACTGGCCCGGCCGTACGGGTCTGTTGGCCTGGGTTGAGGCTCCCAACGGCCCCGGTGCCCAAAATTTTGACCTGGTCAGCAACAGAAGCGAGCTGCGGCGGTCGTGCTTGACGCGCGTTGGCACGTTCACCCGCAGTGGGTGAGTCTGGCCGGCGCGAGCGCTTCCACAATGTCTTGTAGACAGGCTCACAGCGTGGGCCTTGTGACAGGCTCACACCGTGGGCCGGAGAGAAAGGTCGGCGGATGGGGTGTCTGCTCGCACTGCTTGCCGGGGTCGCGCCAAGAGTCGCGCTCGTGCTGGTCTGGATTTTCACGAACTGGGTGGACCGTGCATTCAGCGGCTTCCTCATCCCGCTCCTCGGGCTGATCG
The DNA here is from genome assembly GCA_963734005.1 of uncultured Actinomycetota bacterium. GTDB lineage: Bacteria > Actinomycetota > Actinomycetes > Propionibacteriales > Propionibacteriaceae > Microlunatus. The sequence continues at coordinate 21,288 of CAVTFS010000014.1, read as the reverse complement.
TCTTTCCCTATGCGACCCTGTTCTACGTCCTTGCCTACAACCCGGTTACCGGCGGATTGGCCGGTTGGGGATGGATCTTTGTGGTCCTCGGCTTTATCTTCGACATCGGGCACTGGGTCGGCGGAGGTGTGACTGGTCGGCAGCGTTATGCGAGCGCGTAGCGCCGCGAGCTGAGTTGTTCGGCGGTGCGGCTAATCCTTGACTTCCTCGCAAACTCTCATGCACCGAAGTGTTCTAGTTGAGCGCGCTTGGAGGTCGACATGAATATCAGGGCGCTCGTCGGCAGCGGAGACCGAATCGGGCTGGTCACGCTGCCTTTCCTGGTCGCGGGCGTCGTCTTGAACATCGTGTTCCCGTCGCTGTTCACTGTCGGCTGTCCGCCGATGTGGCTCGGCGGTGTGTGTACCTCCTCCTGATCAAGGTGCCACGTCGCGAGCTAATAACGAACGGGTGGCGTTCTCGTCGTCGTGGAAGGTGATTCCGCAGCGAGGCTGTGGACGGGATGGCCTTTCACCGTGGAGGGCGGGCTGCTGGGAACGGCGGCGTTGGTCGTGGGCTTATTGCTGATAGCCGCGTGGGTACGGTTGCGTCGCGGCAGCGTCCGTTTGGATCCGTCGCTGGTACAGCCGCCGATTCAGACACCAGCGACCCCTCGCTTGTAAGGCGCGCCCGGCAAGGTCAGCGTGTCCGGGGCTTCGAACGCCAGAGGTCCGCCGCAACACCTGCAGTAGAGCAAGACCGCGTCGAAAGCGTACTGAGATCGGGCAGTCAGTGCGAGCCGATTGTCGATGGCGCGGTCGTCCTCATTACCGGTCTACGTCATTCCGCCGCGACAGCGGCGCGCTCTTGCTAAGTCGGGCAGACCCCTCGGGGTTGCCGGATCCGGTTGCAAGGCCACAACCGACCTCTTGTAGGTCATCTAGGCGGCGGGCGGCCAAGTCGTCAGGTCGCCTGCGCCACGGCGCTGGCGATCAGCTCAGCGGTTTGCTGCGGAGCCTCGTCCGGTAGGAAGAACACCGCACCAGGGATCTTCACCACGGTCACGTTGGGAGCGGCCTCGAGTGTGGCGCGCTCGGCGTCGGTGAGGCCACCGTCTCCCTTCTCGGCGTGGACCACCCACGCCAGGTTGCCCGATTCGGCAAGCCGGGCGGCCGGGTCTCGGTCTGCGGCGATGTAGTCGAGGTACGCGCTGCTCACCCGGACCGCATCGCTCGCCTTGTTCTTCTTGATGTCGTCGAGAAGCTCCTGCTTGTGCATCTCAGTGGTCTTCGCGGACCTGGCCATCAGGGGCATTAGTCGGAGCAGCATGGCCATCGGCCACACGCCGACCTTCTCTGATGCCCGCACCACGCTGCGGAAGAACCCAGCCTCATCCGGAGTCGTCAGGCTTATCCCGAGAAGCACCACTGGGCCGTGGAAGTGCCCAGACAGCACCATGTCCAGGGCCACCGTGGCGCCGTGCGAAAAGCCCACGACCACGTCGCAACCATTCTGCTTGGCCAGCTCGCCAGCGCGACGCGCGAGTCCCGGTATGGACACGTCCCCGGAGAGCGGCGCGCCGGCCATGCCCGGCAGGGTTGTGGCGACCAAGCGAAGAGGAGAAACTTCCGGCTCAGCCATCACAAGGTTGAACGACCGAGCCGCCATGGCCCCGCCCGGCAAGAGCAGAACCGACCGCGCCGCATCCGGTGGCCCCGCAGTCAGAATCTCCCAGGACTCCCTCATGGCTACCTCCTGGCTAACGCGTGAACCGTACGGCGCAGTCCCCAAGGAGATGGTCCTATTTATCGGCTGGCGACGGATCGGCCCGGCGGATTCGTTGGTCCTTAGGGTGTGATGTTCTGGTTGATGTGGAAGAGGTTGCCGGGATCGTAGGCACGCTTGACTTGGACCAGGCGGTCGTAGTTCTGGCCGTAGTTGTCCTGGATCTTGTCGTAATCGTCGTCTTGCATGAAGTTGATGTAGCCACCGGGCTCTGAGTACGGGGTTAGCGCCTGGTAGTAGTCGCGTACCCACTGAATGCGCTCGGCGTCCTTGCTGGGGTCAGTCCATGAAGCGAGGAAGACCATGCCGTACCTGGCGTCGCGGTAGGCAAAGGCAGTGTCTGTGGGTCCGACGCGGTGACAAGCGCCATTGATGGGGTACAGGTGCATGGTGGCGCTCACTTCGGGAACCTTGGATCCATGCTCTACGTGAACGGCGATGGCTTCGTCCGGAAGCTCCTTGACGAAGGCACCCTTCCAGTAGGCACGGATGCCCTTCGGATAGAGGGCGTCGAAGGCTGAGTTCAGTGCCGGGTAGGGGAGCGGTCCGGTCCCGTTGGCAACGATGGGAGCGACATCCCAGAAGGGCTGAAGGACTTTTTGGGCTTGGTCGAGCGGACCGGCCCAATGCACCACGGCCAAGGCGAGTGTGTCACCGTGCCGGTCTTCTGGGATGAAGGGCAGGGGCGGGGCGATCTGGAAACCGGGGAAACCGCCGAACTGCTCTGGCGCGTCTTGGATGAACTCGTCGAACATGCTGAGCAGCGAGGCGGCGTCTTCCAGGTTGTAGAAGATCGGACCGGCGAACACCTGGTCCACATCGTGCAGCCGGTATTCCAGCGAGGTCACCACGCCGAAGTTCCCGCCGCCGCCGCGCAGACCCCAGAACAGGTCCTCGTTTTCGCGTGCGCTGGCTGTGAGGAACTTCCCATCCGCCGTGACCACATCGGCGGAGAGGAGGTTGTCGATGGAAAGTCCGCATGCCCGCGACAGGTAGCCGATACCGCCCCCGAGGGTCAGGCCGGTGATGCCGGTGGTTGAGATGATGCCGCCCGTTGTCGCCAGTCCGAATGCGTGAGTTGCGTGGTTGAAGTCGCCCAAGGTGGCGCCGGCGTCAGCGCGGGCCGTCTTGTTCCGTGGGTCGACATGTACGGTACGCATCGGTGTCATGTCGATCACCAGACCACTGTCGTTGGTGCCAAACCCGGGCCCGCTGTGTCCGCCGTTCCGGATGGACAGCTCGAGCCCGTTGTCGCGGGCGAAGTTCACGCCCGCAATGACGTCAGCTACCTGCTCAGCGCGGAGCACGGCGAGGGGCCACTTGCTGAACATCCCGTTGTGGACAGCGCGCACCTCGTCGTAGCCTGCGTCATCGCCGGTGAGCACCGAGCCTCGCACCTGCTCACGCAGCGGCCCAACGCTGACCCCGCTCGCCGACCGCTCGACAGTTATGTCTGACATCCGTCTGACCCCCACCGCCTAGGCACCTTTTCGCGAAGTTACCACCGGCTGCTGTAGAGCAAGCGAGCAGGCCCGACCAACGACGAATGACAACGACAAGTCATGGATGCGAGCCGCTCGCGGGGCGAAATCAACAGCCCGGAGCCACCGTTGACGGCCGTCTGCACCGAGTACGCGAGCCAACCAAGCGATCGTCGATCGGCTCCGACGCTTCTAGGCCGCCAGTCTCGGCTCCTTGGCTGGGCTCGCCTATGCCCGCCCACTAACCATCCAGAGCGAGTCCTTCGGCCCTTTCCCAGAAATTCAGCAGAACCAGCGCAACCCGGCCGGGCTCTGCTTGATGCGACGTGTTGAGGTGATGGAGTCCATCGAAGACCTCTCCCGTGAAGTCCGGGAAGAGAAGGCCGAGGCGTTCCTGCATCGCCGCCCAGCGCGGATGAGTTCGAGATCCACGGCTGAAATAGACCGGAGTGGTGAACCTCGCATGCGCGATCCGGTGCTCGCGGAGCGCGGCACGAACGCTCGGATTCCAGCGGGACGCATGGCCATCCACGCCGGCGGCGGCCCTACGGGAGGCTCGGGCAGCTGTACGTCTTGGGCGACCTGCAGTCGCATAAATGCGTTCATTGCTTCTGCCGGCGGAAGCGTCAGAGCCTTGTCGAACTCCGGCCAGCCGTACACCTCGTTGCCCTCGGGCGTGAAATCTGACGCGGGCTCGTCGACCGCGAGGCTCGTGAGCCGATCCCCGCGTGCCGCCGCATATCCGAGGGCGACGGCTCCGCCTCCTGAGTGGCCGTAGAGGTGGAAGCGTTCGAAGCCTGCGGCGTTGGCAGCTCGGTCAAGAGCATCGAGTTCGGTGGCGACCGAGAAGTCGGCCGGCGGTTCGTTCGTGTCATACACGGCGAGATCGCGCACCAGAACGTTGACACTTGCAAGCCGCTCTACGAGTGGCCCGTAGCGAATGGCGGCCGGTGCGATGATTCCGGGAAGGAAGATGACGGGTTGATGCATGGCGACTCAGCCGCTTCGGTTCGACCGGCGAGGATGCCCGGCATGACCTGCCCGGGCTCGCCGCGACGGCGCGGCTACGACCAGAACTCATCCCAGGCGTAGAGGTCGCCAAAGTGCTCCCGGCCGTCGGTTATCCGGCCATCGTTGAGTTCGAAGACGATGCAGCAGTCAACGTCCAGGTGCTTGCTGGCTCGGTCCCCGCTGTTGTGATGAAGGGCGATGACGCAGCCGTCACCGTCTCCAGCCAAGTGCTGCAACTCGGCCCGGAAGGTCCCTCCGGTCTGCCCTCCCAACTGGGCGAAGTAGGCAAACGTGGCATCACGGCCTTCGTGGTCGCCGGCCAACGAGCCGCGCCCCGGCGTGTGCCACGACGCGCCCTCCTCGAAGAGCTCGGTGAGCGTGTCCATGTCGCCCGTGTTAAAGGCCTCATAGCCGCGCCGCACAAGGGCCACGTCTTCGGCTGCACCCATCGATTCCTCCTCCGCGAGCCCCTGGTTAACGCTGCGACACTACGCCGCCCCCGGCTTCCCCGGCAACGGGCGCCGGGCACTGGTCGGTCGGTTCGACGCACCGACGCCACACGCTGCTCCTATCGCCTGGAAGCAAGTGGAGTAGCGGTGGCGACTCGGCCTGGAGCCCGCCTGGCTGTGAGGTTGCGGTTCGTTAACATCTCAGCTCAGATTTGTCACGGGAAGTTATCCATGCTCCATCGCTCTGGCATCGCCTGCCCCGCACTAGTTCTCCTTCTTTTCAGATGTGCCGGGAAACCGTCGGGATCGGACCAGCAGACCTCCAAGCCTCGCGAGCCTGCAGGCGATGGAGCCTCGGCTGGTGGAAACGAGGACAACAGTGCGGGGAACGTGCCCGGCTGCTGAAGACCGGCTTCGGTCAGTCCCAGGAGTATGCGTGGGTGACATCACTGGTCGAGAATCAGGCCGAAGACAATGTCGGCCAGTTCGTCACGGTGCAGGACTGACGGCTAATCGTCGCCGAGATGGGCATCGAAAACCGTACAGCGATGGGCAAGGCCATTGGCGGACATGGCCGTCGCGTTTGCCGAGCTGGAGCGCGACTTCATCAGGATGCGTACCCGCGATGCGCTGCAGGTCAAGAAGGAGAACGGCGTCACGCTCGGCAGACCAAGATCGACGCCAGGCGACGTGGTGGCCCGCGTCGTGCGGTTCCCGCCGTGGGCTGTTCCGCAACCGCCGCTTGACGTCGGAGATCCGGTAGATGCCGACACGGGGCCAGTTAAGACGTACGCGTCGGAATCGCGCCGAGTTGGCGCAACATTGTTAGGTCGTCGCGCACAACCCAATGCTCGATCATCTTTCCGTCGGAGATCCGGTAGATGTGGACATGCTCGACCGCGAATCGCGCTGGCCCAGGGACCGTTACCCCCCGGAACTCCGGCGCTTGATAGGTGCCCGACCAGGTCGTGCGCGCCGCGACCCGGTCACCATCAGCCAACAGATCCGAGACTGTCCACTGCGAGTCGGGCACCGCTCGCATGACACCTTTGACCGCTTCCTCGAAGCGTTGTCGTCCTTGCTCGGGCTCCGCCTCGGGTTGGTGGTTCACGATGTCTTCGGCGACCAAGTCTGCGAAGTCGATCGACCCGTTGTTCCAGCCCTCGTAGAAACGACGAACTAGGTCCGCGATGCTGTGTGAGTTCACGGCGCTCAGATTGCCCGTTATGGAGCGCGTAGGAAAGCCGAGGACCTGCCCGTGCGTGTGCACGCCGCAGGCTCGGAGCGGTCTGGACTCAAGGACGTTTGGCGGTGATCACGTGCAGCAGCACATTGAACCGAAGTTCTTGGTCTGTGAGGCGTTCCTTCACAGCCTGGAGCCAATCCTTCGCGGCCTCCGCATATACCTCCTCGGGTTGCCCCTCCAGCAGCGCATTGGCAGGGCCCATCCGCAGCCATTCCGCTGTCGACTGTTGGTCTGAAGATGTGTGCGTCCCCACCATGGTCATGGGTCGCTCTACTGGCTCTACCCGTACGCCGGTCCAACCGTTGTCGCTTAATAGCCATTCGACATATCGGGCGTCACCGAGCGAGAACGGCCCAAAATCTAGCGCCGGCTCCTGATACGGGATGCGCAGCCGATCCAAGGTCTGGCGCACGCTGCTGAACAAGTAGGTGAACATGCTGATCTTGTCCCTCGTGGGCCAGACAATGCCAATCAGCCGACCTCCTGCTCGACAAGCCCGAGCTAGATTCGCGAAGGCTCCTGCATTGTCCGTGAAGAACATGAGGCCGAATTGAGAGATGATCACGTCGTAATGCGCTTGAGGCAGCGGATAGCTCTCGGCGTCACCGACAATCCACTCGATTCCAGGGCCTCTCAGGCGTTGTCGAGCCGCCGCAATCATGGGCGCTGCGATATCGATGCCGGTGACCACCCCGTGCGGACGCACCGCCTCGGCTGCCGCCGCTGTCGACGGCCCTGAGCCGCATCCCACGTCCAGCACCCGCTCTCCCGGCTGCAGATTCGCCCGCTCCAGAAGCAGATCGCGGACTGGCGCCGCCGCCTTTTCGAGCTCGTCGACCCGAGAGAGCCACTTCTCCGCAGCCTCACTGGTCCACGTCGTCTCTCTCGCTGACGTTTCCTGATCGCTCATGGTGTCAACGTACGCGGAACGTCGGCGGGGAGCTTCGCGCGCCCCCGGTGCCCAGATTTTCTTGACCTGCGGGCGATCCCCAGGGCACCGACTAGGGACTTCCACAGGCGCGACGGATCCGTTAAAGCGACACAGTGCTGGGAAAGCAGATCGGACAAGGGAGGTCAGTATGAGCGGCACTGGCGCAACAGGCGGAGCGTCGATGGAGGCTTCGGAAGTCGGAACGATCGACATGAAACTCGAGGTTGTGACATTGCCAGTCTCCGATGTTGACAGGGCAAAGGGCTTCTATCAGAGTCTCGGATGGCGCTTCGACGGCGACATCCGCTGGGGCGAGTTCCGAGGGATCCAGTTTACGCCACCGCGTTCGGAGTGCTCGATTTCGTTTGGGACGGGTCTCACCACTGCCGCGCCTGGATCGGCTCAACGCTTGGAGCTGGTCGTCTCCGATATCGATGCGGCGCGTGAGGACCTCATCAGACGCGGCGTCGAGGTCAGCGAGCTGTTCCACCGCGACGAGTCAGGACTCGCTCCGGGCCCGGAACCGCAACGTCGCTCCTACCGCACATATGCCTCATTCAGCGATCCGGATGGTAACAGTTGGCTACTCCAGGAGGTTAAGGAGCGGGTTCCAGGCCGGGTATGGGACGACTGACGATGCACCACCTGCCGCGCGCTCCAGTGCCGAGAATTTTCTTGACCCGGTCAGCAACAGGAGTACTTGTTCTGGGACAACGGGACGTTCCTCAGGCAAGTCGGCCTCGCCTGACCAACTGTCAGTGGCGCTAGTCGGCGCAGCGCACACACAGGAAAAAATTCTGGGGACGGGTCCGCGCCAGAGCATTAGAAGGAGAGAGCATGACACATCGCGACCAGGTCGAGAGCGCCATCAGGGGCCGCGAACGGCTAGCGCGAACGCTCGCGCTCGAGGGCCAAGAGGAGCCGCGCCGTCTCGGCCGGCTGCTCGACCATCGGCGAGTGGCCCGCACCGGCGACGAGCCGGACGGGTAGGCCGAACTCGCGATGGTACGTCTCGGCGGCGGCCGGCATAACGAGCCGGTCGTCCTTGCCGAAGATCACGAACTTCGGCACCTTCACCGCGCGCAGGTCGCGGGCGAAGTGGCCCTCGTCGACGTAGTCGGCCGACTCGTCGGAGGTGTCCTTGTAGGCGGTGTAGGTGAGCTTGTTGAAGTCCTTCACGAACTGATCCGGGACGTCGAAGCCCTTCTCGAACGCCTGGCCGAGGCCGTCGCGGATCGTGCCGTCGGTGGCGAGTCGCTTCATCGTCTCGCCGATCACGGGCGTCACACTCAGGTCGCCGAGGGTGTCGGAGGGGACATACTTCTCGTCCGGCTCGGTGTCGATGATCGCGAGGCGGCGAGCGAGCCCCGGATGGCGGGCGGCGAGCGCTATCGCGACCTCGCCGCCGGTCGAGTGGCCGGCGACGAGCGCCCTGCGCACGCCAAGCCGGTCGAGCGCGAGCGCGACGCGGTCCGCCTGCTCCTCCATCGTGTAGCCATTGCGCGGCTTTGCCGAGCCGCCGTGGCCGAGCAGGTCCACGCGGACGACGTGATGGCCCGTGGCGAGCAGCGGCGTGATCCGGTCGAACCAGTCGCTCGAGGCCGCCCAGCCGTGGATCAAGACGATCGGCGAGTCGTTCGCGGGACCGTCCTCGCGCACCTGAAGGTCGCCGCCCGGCAGGTCGATGATCCGCCCGCCGTCGGCCTTTGCCGGCTCGGTATCGCGATCGGTCACGATCGTGTTGACGACGACCAGCACGACGATCGCGGTAAGCACCCCGATCACGATCTTCCAGCCTCGCCTCACGGCGCCGAACCTACCTGTTGGAGGGTTCGAGCGCGCTCGACGCAGGCGAGGTGCGGGGAGCACACGGAGCGCAAGACCACCTACGCCATCGCCCGAGACCTCAACGGTGACGTGGTGCCGACTGCGCAGGGTGCACGCGCCTGGTCGCAAGCCACGGTCCGCGCGCGCTGCTGATGCGAGAAGGCGTTCATTGATCGACGTCTGCGCCCCGTCAGCCGAGTGCCCGCTCGTAGTCCTGTGCCCTGCTTGAGCTGAGGTTACCCGTGACCCGCACCAGAACAGGTCCGTGTAGGTAGTCGTACTCTGCGCCTAAACCACTGTTCTTAGGAACGCCCTGGATGTACTCGGCGCGGCCCTTCGCCAGGTGCGCGTCTGGAAACACCTCGATCGAACCGCCCCGTTCGATGGCGTCCTTCTGCGTCCCGTCGGCGGCACCAACGCCGCGTACGTGCACGGCTGCGCGTGCAAGGACTGCAGAGAGCATCAGCAGAGGCACATGGGCAGGATCGGGAGCTCGGGCTGACCGGAGGCTCTTATATATCAAAATCCGATCGTCTGTACGCCGAGCGCATGGGCTGGGAGGTGGTGCGCGTCTTCAAGGACGAGGGACGATCCGGCTACACAGGCGAGCTCAGACCCGGCTTCGAAGAGATGATCAAGTTCCTCGGCGGAGGGCAGGCGGATGTGCTTATCGCCGCGGCACCATGACCGGCTGACGCGCAACCCAGATGACTTCGCGCGGCTCATGCAGGTCTGCGGCAAGGCTAAGATCAAGATCAGCCTGTACACGGGCGGCGAGCTGGACCTCTCCACGGCGAGCGGCGGGTTCTACGGCTTCATGGAGACCGGTCGATCTTGGTATGAGTCAGCGATCAGAAGCCAGCGCGTGAAAGACGCAGTCGAGCGCAACGCCAGAGCTGGCAAGCGAACCGGCGGCGGGTCGAGGCCGTTCGGCTACAAGATCATCCGCCACGATCTGGGCGAGGGTGGGAGACGGAGGTATCGGATCATCGGCGAGGAGATCGAGCCAGCCGAGGCCGAGGCGATCAAGGAGGCCGCTACCCGAGTGCTGCGCGGCGAGAGCATCCGCAGCATCGCCTTCGACTTCAACGATCGCGGCATCAAACCGGTCGGGGGCGGAAGATGGGCAGGGTCGACGCTGCGCCGAATGCTGGTCTCGCCCAGGATTGCGGGACTGCGCGAGCACAACGGCGAAGTGGTCGGCGACGCGGCGTGGCCAGCGATCATCGACCGCGCCACCCATGATCGGTTAGTCGGACTCCTGGATGACCCGAGTCGGCGACGCGAGAACTTTGGCAGGCCCCGTGTGCACCCGCTGGTCGGCCTGGTCTACTGCGCGTCGTGCGGCGGGAAGATGACGACCGCGATCGCGCCGAGGCAGGGTCGCGGCTACGGCTGCCGCAAGGACGAGAACCCCTTCTGCCCAGCCCGTGTGCGCATCGTGGCCGAGCCTCTGGAGGCGTATGTCGAGGGCTACGTCATCGACCAGTGGCGGAACCCAGAAGCCATCAAGATCGCGCAGTCAGACGACGAAAGGATGGCGCGCATCAGAGAGATCACCGACGAGATGCGCCACCTGCAGGAGCAGAAGAACGAGGCGCTCCGGATGAAACTACGCGGAGAGGTCGACGCCAAGACGTTTCGAGAGGTGACGGCGGAGATCGACGCAGCACATGATCAGCTAGCTCGTGAGCACAACCGGCTCGCCAGCGAGGCGGCCATGCCGGAGCTACCGGACCCGTCACTGGCCTGGGAGGACCTGTCGGCAGAGGACAGGCGCGCGCTCACCGAACTGCTGGTCGACAAGATCATCATCGCTCCACATCCCCACAAGATCGTCGACGGCAGGCGCCACTACACCATCCGCGCCATCCCGTACCAAGATCCCCAGCAAGAGGCTGAGCGGCTCAAGGCGGTGCACGAGGCGCGGGTCAAGATCGTCCCCAGGGTCTGAGCGCGTCGCCGACCGTGTGGCCCCCAAGCCCGAGTCGGCTCAGCCAGCTATCGAGGAGCGAGTGATCGACCCCGACGACGAGTCGGAGGAGATCGTCGAGGCTGAGATCGCCGAGCCAGAAGGTGAGCCAGCCAACGATACGCCGCCCCAAATCGCCGGGATGATCAAGGCGGGCGCGTTCGACCGCAAGCCGAGCCAGTGACCAGTAAGGAGCAAGATCACCGATGTCGAACCTCAACACGCTGGACGCCAGGACCTACAACCCCGCGCCGACGCTGTGGAAGTACGACCCAAGGACCAACATCCTGTGGCTCAAGCTGACGGACGCCGCTAGCAACACCTCGTGGTTCCCGATCCAGCTCAACCAGTTTCCCCAGTCGGTCGACTACACCGGCACAGCCTGACTTCTCGACAGAATCCAATGGCCACGCGACCCTACGCTGTTCGCCGGTGTCAACCTGTCCGACGGCAGCCAACTCAGTATCCGGCTGCTCGAACCCTCCGGCCAGCCGCCGCCCCTGGTCGAGATCGAATGGCGGGCCAGAGCGACCCTCACCACCAGGTCGAGCAAGAACCGGGCTGAGCGGATTGCTCCTCGCCAATCGAGGCCAGGCTGATCTGGCTTGCAGCTACTGCAGGTACACCAACGTGTCGTTGCCGGTTCCGTCTCTGAGGAGGAGCTGATCCCCCTTCTCGATGTGGTCAGTAATGAACTTGTAGAGATTGGGCCCGGTGCAGATTCGCAGCGATCGACGGCTATGAACCGCTACTGCTCGCGTACCAGGACCGGCGCGACCGGCGGGACAAGCCAGTCCGCGCGAACATACGTCGCACCTCGGTCGGTCACGCCCCACCGCCCGCTGTAGGGCAGCCCATCGTCGGCGAACGGCGTTGCGGCCATCGGGTTGTCGAACCGAGTGATGCGGGGCCGGTACGGCCCACCGGGGTACCACTCGTGCACTGAGAACACGGCAGACACCTGCTGGTGTTTGCCATCACGGCGGTGGCCCCAGATGCCGAAGAAACCATCGCACTTGCGCTGGCTCTGGAGCGTGGCGATGAAGACCTCCTCGCCGCCGACGAGGGCCTCATATACCTCGCTGATGTCGCACATAGGGTCCCTCACTCCGACGACGATTGCGAATAGCTTGCCGTGGAGATCGTATTTACCGGCCTTTTCATCGAGCCGTTCCCGAAGCCGGGCGCCCGAGTTGATGAAGCCAGCGATCGGCGCGCCGCCAAGCACGACGCGCGTTCTCGCCAACGACGTAGGTCGGCGACAGCCGGAAGAACCGGACGACGATCTCGACTGCCTTGGTCGAGTAGACCTTCTCCTGCTTACCGAAGCGGTCCACTGGCAATGCGCTCGGGTCGGTCCGTAGCTCGTCGAGAGCACGCTCGATCCCTAGTGGACACGTGTTGCGTTTACCAACGTTTTAGCGCCTTGAGCGCTCGACTCCACCCACAAACTGCTTGCGCTCCCGCCGTAATCAAGTCCTCACCCGTACGGCAAGATGTGCGAGCCGATAGGGTGACCTCTCTCCGGTGCGGGCCGAGGATTAGGCTCCAGCAGGCCCAAGAAGCGAACAGATGGCATCGATGATCTCCGGCTGCAGCACATCGAACCTGCCGTGGTACTCCTGATTGAGGATTTCACCGGTCTCAGGGTCGAAGGTCAGCCGCCAAAGACCGATCGCGTACACCTGGCCTTTGACCTTCAGGTGGATGCCGGTGCCGAAGACTAGGAGCGTGCCATCAGGGTTGACCGAGATCTTGTCCAAGCCGCGATCCGAGGTCTCGATTGACCCGTACGGGCTCGTCAAGGTGTCCTTCAAGCTCGGATGTCCGGTTTCCAGCCGGGGGGTCGTCCCGTCCTTCTCAAAGTAGACCATCGCTCGGAAGTGCCCTGTCGTCGACACAGATACGTCGAAACCGCAGGCGGCGCTCAGGTCTGGATCGACAGCGGTGGTTCCGTCAAAACGAACATCCTCCACCACGACTGGCCTCGCCGCGTGTGCTGGCGAAGCGAGCAACGCCGCCGCCAGCAGACCGCCAATGACAGTGAGCAGAACTTTTCGCATGTGCTCCCCCGTGGTGTCCGCGATATCCCGTGGCACTCTACTGCCTGCATGCGGCATGACAGGCGACTCGCCCAAAAATCGCTCTCAGACTCTCGGAGCGCGACATGCCGCACCGTCCTCCTGATCGCCTTTATGATCGAACGTCTTGCATCGATCCGTTGGTAACCATTAAGCATGACCTAGCCGGTTCTTCGAAGTGGAGAGGTTTTTGTCATGCCAAAGGTGTTCGGTATGCACGAAATCGAGCTGCAGCCAGGAGTCGAGCCTGAGGATTATGAGCGGTTTTTCGCCGAAGAGCTCGCACCGACGCTCAAGCTTCCGGGATGGAAGACCCATCTTCTAAGGGGTGATCGGGGAGCACGCGGTGGAAAATATCTCGTGCTCCACGAGATCGAGACCCTGTATGCACGTGATCGGTACTTCCCCGGACCAGGCGAGCAGTCGGATGAGTTCACTCGGTTCCTTGAACAGCACCCAGAAACAGCGGCGGCAATGGAGAAATGGGAGAGGTATAGCACAATCCACTCGGAAAACGACATTACGACCGATTACGTCGCCGTCGCTGAATAGCACCTTTATGCGGGCCTTTAAGGGCTGAACCAAGACCAATAAGGAGGTTGCAGGGATGTACGGGGTCATCACCACCGTCCCAGCACCCGTCGAGATGTACGACGCGGTGCATGGCGAGATTCTCAGGCGGTTCGGCGCCTTCGATGGCTTGCTGGTGCACATCGGGCGAGCTACGACCGACGGCTTCCAGGTGGTGGAAGTCTGGGAGTCCAAAGAGCATTGCGACCGCGCCAACACTGACATGGTCTTTCCTCTGATGCGGGAGCTGGCTGGCGATCAACCTCTACCCTCGACGGAGCCGGCAACAGAGACTTTCGATGTACGCGGCTTCGAGATCCCCAGCGGCAACATCCTGATTTAGCCACCGGGGTGAGCTAGAACGCTGGACACGGGTGGGCTTTGTGAGGGGCGAAAGGTCACGCAAAGGGGAGCGGTGACCAGATGGGTGCGGCAATGCGCCTGCTCGAAGGGAAACAAAGACCCCCGAGGAATTTCACCCGGGGGTCTTGTGCTCGGTAGGACTACTTCTGCCGGGCGAAGTTGCTCCCACCGCGGCACGCATCTCCAGGATTGAACGTATGAGGGTCGACCAGCCCCAGCTTGTTTTCCTGGCCGTAGGACTGTGAGACCCCGCCGGGGCCGTTTTCGGGATCGAGGCCCTCTGGGTCGTCGTTCTTTCCGGAGAAGACACAGATCGAGTTCGCATTAGCCGGGCCTGCGGTGTCCTTCCCGTTGCCTGTGATTTCACCGGCGAACGCAGCGGTCGCGTTCGCCCCCGTCAGAACCGCCGCGAAAAGCAGGCCGACGAACAACGACTTCTTACTCATAGGTTTCCTTTCCTCCCCCGTTTTGCGCCGCCACCGCGGTCGGCGCCGAGCCGAACTTTAGGGGTGTGCGGTTGCGCGGTCAACGAACACGCCGGGCGAGGATCAATCTGACGTTCGTCATAGCAATTGGCGCCTCTGTCTAATCGAACTCTGTCCGCGTGGGAGGGTCAGAGTGGGCGGTGCTGGTGTCGCTAGCCTGGCGCGCGTGAGGGCGAGATTAGGGCACGGCACGCGTGCGCGATGGACGAGCGGCGTAGATGCTCGCCCTGCAGTGAGGCCCACGCTGACGCGCAAAGGAGCGGGCGGAGAGCCACAGCCCAGGCACGGCTCCCCGCCAAAGTCAGACAGCGGCTGCTCAAGGGCCTATATGCGGGCATTCCGTTTAGGACGGTGGTTAGAGAGCTCGGTCTAACCTCACAGCAAGTGTGGGGGCTCACGAAGACCGACCAGGAGTGGTCAGCTGTGCTCGAGGCCGCCCTAATGGCAGCCCGCCGAGACGATCTCCAGCACGGCACCAACGCCGCGTACGTGCACGGCTGCGCGTGCACGGACTGCAGAGAGCATCAGCAGCGGCGGATGGGCAGGATCGGGAGCTAGGGCTGACCGGAGGCTCCTATATATCAAAATCTGATCGTCCGCACGCCGACCGCCCGAGCCAGGACCTGCCGCTCGCTCCGTCGCACGTCGCGAGCCGCGGCAGCGTGATGTCGCAAACCTTGCACCATCGAGATCTGCCAGGCACGCGCCAGCTCGAGTAGGCCTCTGTGCCCGACACGCTGTGCCTGCTGGCGCCATACAGCTGCCACGTTCCCGCCGAGGGTGTGTGTGCCTGTTGGCCCTCGCGAAGCACATCACAGTCGGCTGCGGCAATGGGCAGCGCAGCAGATGGCACCTGGCCGACCCGAAGGTAGGAGGCCAAGGCCGTGCACGCGTGCGCGACGTCAGCTCGGGCCTGCCGGGCGGATCTTCGTCGTCGGTATTGAGCCACTAGTCGGGTGACGGTTCCGATGATCAGCACCGCTGCGGTGGCGAGTACGGCGGCCCGCGATCCTCCGAGATAGCCCGCGGCATTGATCAGGCCCAGCAGCATGATCAAGATTGTCAAAATCGTCCATGATCGCCGCGACGGCGTTCGGCCCTGGCCGTAAACATCTGTGGCGGCGGCAGCCGCTGGTGGCGCGAGTCGGCTGTGAAGACTTCGCGCGGCTGGACGGCGTACCGCCAGCAATACAGCCAGCACAGCGCAGCCAAGACTCGTCATGATCATGATCAACGTTTGAGCATCCGCTCCAGCTGCCGGCCACCCGGACCCAGTACGCTGCCGCCGTCAGGGCGGAACTGGACGGCGCACTCGCTGCGGACCAGCCCGCTCCGCGGCTCGCGTACGAAGATCGCAATCTCGGCCACGCGGCGCGAACCCGAGTCATCGCGAGCTACATGGATTACCGCATCCAGCGCCGCGGCCAGCTGCGCGTGCAATGCCGGGCGAGGAAGCCCGCCGAGCGCAGCCAGGGCCTCCAAACGAGCGGGAATATCGGCCGTGGAATTGGCGTGGACCGTGCCACAACCGCCCTCGTGGCCGGTATTCATCGCCGTCAACAGGTCACAGATCTCGGCGCCACGGACCTCGCCGACCACGAGCCGGTCGGGACGCATGCGCAGCGACTGACGGACCAGATCAGTCAGGCTGATCGCTCCAGTCAGCTCGGTGTTGGCAGGCCGGCCCTCGATTCGCACGACATGCGGATGGTTGGGCGCGAGCTCCCTCGAATCCTCGACGATCACGATCCGCTCCTGTGGCGGCACCAGCGCCAACAGTGCGGCCAGCAGAGTCGTCTTGCCCGAGCCGTTGACGCCGGACGGGTGGAAACGTCCCACAGGTGGAAACGCCCGCTCATGCCGATGAGCGAGCGTTCTTGCGCGCTTGTGGGAGTCGATGATGCCTGCTGAACTGTGCTTGTGGGAGGCCGGGACGCGTCGGCGAGCAGCAGGCGCGCGGCGTTGGCCGTTCGCGGCGGCGCCACCCGGCTGGTTCCCGCCGCAGCGACCCGTGCGGGAGCCGGTGGTGGCGGCGTTCTTGCGTGTGGCGTGCGGTCGCGAGGGGGTGGCGAGCGCGGTTGAGCGGTGAGGGGTCGCGTGTGCTGGCCGAGGAGCAGGTGGCGTTGCGGCGGATCGCGACGCTGGTGGCGCGTGGGGTGGCGTCGGAGCAGGTGTTCGCGGCGGTCACCGAGGAGGTCGGCCGGCTGCTTTCAGCCGATCACGCGCACCTGGGCCGCTACGAGCCCGGCGGCGCGATCACCACCGTCGCCGGCTGGGGCAGGACAGTCCGCCCCGTTCCCGTTGGCCGCCGGTGGAGCCTTGGGGGGAACAACATCGCCACGCTCGTTTTCGTGACCGGCCGTCCGGCCCGGATCGACAACCCTGCCGATGCCTCCGGACCGCTCGGTGTCGCAGCCCGCGAGCGCGGGGTCGGCTCAGGCGTCGGGACGCCGGTCATCGTCGAGGGCCGCCTCTGGGGTGTGATAACCGCGCGCTCGCGGCCGGAGCAGCCGCTGCCGGCGGACACCGAGGCGCGCCTGGCCTCCTTCACGGAGCTGGTGGCGACGGCGATCGCGAACGCGGACAGCCGCGCCGAGCTGATGGCCTCGCGAGCGCGGATCGTCGCCGCCGCCGATGAGACGCGCAGGCGGATCGAGCGCGATCTGCACGACGGCATCCAGCAGCGGCTGGTCTCGCTCGGGTTGGAGGTGCGCGCGGCACAGGCGACCGTGCCGCCGCAGCTCGGCGAGCTCGAGGGCGTGTTGGCGCGGGTTGCCGAGGAGCTGGTGAGCGTGTTCGACGAGCTGCAGGAGATCGCCCACGGCATTCACCCCGCGATCTTGTCCGAGCACGGCCTGGGGCCGGCGCTCGCTGCGCTGCGGCGCCGTTCGGCGGTACCGGTCGAGCTCGACGTGCACGTCGCAGCGACGGCTGCCAGGGCCGGTCGAGGTGGCGGCGTACTACGTGGTGTCGGAGGCGTTGACCAACGCCGCCAAGCACGCGCGCGCGTCCGTCGTGACTGTCGAGCTCCACGCCCACGACGCGGTCTTGCGGTTGGTGATCCGCGACGACGGGATCGGGGGAGCCGACCCCGGCCAGGGGTCCGGACTGCTCGGGCTCCGCGACCGCATCGAAGCGCTCGGCGGCACGCTGCAGGTCACCAGCCCCGCCGGCAACGGCACCACGCTGCAGGTCCAGGTCCCGCTCGAAGACCTGAGCGGGCCAGTGTCACCCGAGCCGTAGCGGCGGTTCCATCACCCGCCACGCAACGCAGCTCGACGATGGCGCCTCGCTCCGCGCGGGGGCTGGCTGGCACGCCTCACGAAAGGCGGCGGCCACCGGAACTACCGCGATTCGCCATCTAGTCATGTCTTAACCGCAGCGTCGTCTTGCCCGAGCCGTTGACGCCGGACGGGTGGAAACGTCCCACAGGTGGAAACGCCCGCTCATCCCGATGAGCGGAAGTTAGCCCTCGTGTGTGTACCCGGTATCGGTCGTCGTCAGGGATGATCCAAGGTTCTTCGCTGCTGAAGAGGGCTCGACCGTCTTCAGCGCGTGTGTGATCGTGGTTGCCGAGCGTCCATAGCTCACACGGTTACGGGTCCTGGGAGATCGTGCGATGTTCATCCTGATCCCGCAGTGCTGGTGATCAAACGCGACCAGCGCGAGCGGAGCCCGCGGCAACAGGACATGCGCCGCGCCTAGGCTCGGCTGGTGTCGATCTTAGAGCCAGCTCGCTCCGGAGGCGGGTCGACCACCTCGAACTCCAAGAAGGAATCATGAGTACAGACACCACGACCCCCGGCACCGTCACCATCGGCGGCGACCTCACCGTCGGGAACATCGGCTACGGCGCGATGCAACTCACCGGCCCGAAGGTCTGGGGTGAGTACCCCGACCACGACAAGGGCATCGCCCTGCTGCGCGAGGTCGTCGCCGAAGGCGTGACGTTCATCGACACCGCCGACGTGTACGGGCCTCACTCCAACGAGGAGCTGATCCGCGAGGCCCTGCACCCCTATCCAGCGAACCTGGTGATCGCCACCAAGGGCGGCAACCTGCGCGGTGGCCCCGAGTACACCGACATGACCTCCCTCGGCAATAAGTGGTATCTGCGTCAGGCCGCCTACATGAGCATGCGCCGGCTCGGACTAGAGCACATTGACCTCTACTACCTCCACCAGTCCACGTTCACCGACGTGCCCTTCGAGGAGGCCATCGAGAGCCTGGCTGGGATGAAGGCCGACGGGCTCATCCGCCACATCGGCCTGTCCAATCTCAGCGCCGACCAGCTCCGCACCGCGATGAGCATCACGGACATCGCCGCGGTCACAGTGCACTACAACGTCTCCGTCCGCCTCGGTGCCGTGCGCGCGGTGGCGGAGGAGCACGGCATCGTTTTTTCGCCCTGGCACCCCGGCAAGGTCCCGAGCGGGGAGGAGGGCATCCCGTTCCACGCGGTCATAGGCCCGATCGCCGTCAAGCACGACGCCACCCCGCAGCAGATCGCTCTGGCCTGGCAGCTTCACCGCACGCCCAATGCGCTGCCGATACCCGGCACGACGAGCGTGCAGCACTTGAGAGAGAACCTGGCCGCCGCACGCATCCAGCTCACCCACGAGGAGGTCGCCGCGATCACTGCACTGGCCTCCGAGGACTCCTGACCGGCACGGCACCGATGGCCCACCGCATCCGCCGCCAGGCGTCGCCCGGACATGCCGCAGATAGCGTGCGCTGCGGCCATCCGGAACCTGCCGCGATCCCCCATCCTAGTAGTGTCTTAACCGCAGGGTCGCTTTGGCTGTCGTCGTGCCGCCGGACGGGTGGAAACGCCCGCTCATGACGAAATCCGTGCGGATGTCGCCCACGATCTCGTGCTCGCCAAGTAGTGACCCCGACGACCCTGATGGCCGCGCGGAGACGAGCCTGAGAAGTCCGGGAGCGGGTCTTATCGTCCGGCCCGCCCACCAACGACTACTCGAATTCGGCGAAGACTTCACGCGCCACTGCGTAGCTGTCGAATGCCCGAGCAACGCCCGCGTAGACGGCCATTTGAATGAACGCCTCGACGATCTCCTCCTTGGTCACACCGTTGTTCAAGGCGATGCGCAGCTGACCTCGGAGCGGCTCAAGGACGCCGAGGCTCGCCGTGATGGTGACCGAGATGAGGGCGCGAGTTCGAAGGTCGAGGTGTTCGCCGCGAGGCCACGCATCGTTGAAAGCATGCTCGGTGGCGATCCGAGTGAAGTCGTAGGCGTTGGCGGGTTCCGCCGGCCGTGGATCGACGAACGGCGCCAAGCTGAAGCCGAGGATCTTCTCGGCGTTGTCCAGGGCGCGGGTGTAGTCCGCGCTGTGCTCGGTCATGCCGCCATTCTGCCGCGACAAGGGCGGCATCATGTGCCCGGATTTGCCGCAGATAGCGTGCGCTGCGGCCATCCGGAACCTGCCGCGATCCGCCATCCTAGTAATGTCTTAACCGCAGGGTTGGTTTGCCTGAGCCGGTTCCACCGCTGATCAGGAATGCCAGCTTGGCCTCGATCATGCGTGACAGCAGCTGCGCCGTGCCGGGAGTCAATGAGCCGGAGACAACGCAATCTTCGAGTGAGAAGCTCAACGAAGCCCAGGGGAATCGTGTCCGGCCCGGATTTCGTGCCGCTGAGTGGCTCTGATCATGCCGTGAGCATCGCCCGTTCGGTTGAACGCATCATCTTCCCACGGCCGTCCAGCTGGATGCAGAGCGCCGCGGCCGCAGCGCCGACCAGGGGTGGCCGCCTGATCGCTGTTCGAATGGCCAGGCGGTGCACGTGTCGGGCGCTCATCGGCCGCTGCCGCCTGGCGGGTCGCGCGCGAGTTGCCGTAGCCGAGACACCTCCCGCACCGTAAGGGCGCCACTGCCCCACCAATCAACCGCCTGCCGCAGCGACAGGCCCTCCTCTGAGGTCACTGTCTGCAGCGCATCCCCGGCGCGCCTCTCCGTGTCGCGGACCGCTCCGTCGCGTTCACCGAGCGCGGTCAGCACGGCGACCAAGACCTTCGAGCCGGCGTTCCCGGTCGGCACGTTCCTTGCGCAGTGCCGCCTGGGCATCCAACGCCGACCGCCGCGCCACTTGCCTCATCGACCGATGACTCGTCACTCGACATCTCCTCGCTAGAGAGCCTCACCAGACCCAAGCCACAGACCAGGCATTGAGCGGCCATGCCAGACGATCTGGAGCTGCTTCACGTACCCCCGGCCGATTTCAAGATCCGCTGTGCCACACAGACCCGTGAATACCCGGCCACAGGGCAGGCTGGGGCAGCGTCGGGCGCGGACTCGACGCTTCAGCAGGAACCGATGGTTAGGCGGCTGGGTCGATGATCACCGTGTGACCGAGACGTTCGAGCTGCGCTATCAGCCGTCGGGTGTGCGCTTCGTCGGTGCGGCGGCTGTGCCAGTCGGCGCCCAGGTCGTGGTAGGGCTCGTCGCGTTTCAGCATCCAGTAGGACGCAACCAAGATGGAGTGCGCGACCGCGACCTGAGCCCGGCCCATCCCGCGCCGCCTGGTCAGTCGGGCGTGCTGGGCGGCCAGATAGTTCTTGCCGTGCATCCGGCCTACCGAGCCGGCGGCCTCGACCAGCATCGCGGTCAACCACTTGTTGCCGTGCCGCTTCCCGGCCGGGCTCTGTCTTCCGGCGGACTCGTTCATCGCCGGTGCCACGCCCGCCCAGGCAGCCAAATGGGCGGCGGTCGGGAACCGGGTCATGTCGGCGCCGGTCTCAGCGACAATTGTTTCCGCGACTTTCGCCCCGACGCCCGGAATGGTTTGCAGCAGCTCGATTTGGTGCCGCCACGGCTGGCACGCCTCGGCGATCACCGCGTCCAGCTCGGCCAGGGCCTGCTCGACCAGGTCCAACCGACGAAGCATCGACCGGGCTAACCGGGCATGGTTGGCGTCGAAGTGTCCGGTCAACGCCTGGGCCAGATCGGGAATCTTGCGCCGCATCCGACCCTTCGCCAGATCGGCCAGCCGCAATGGATCCGATTCGCCGTTGACCATCGCGGTCAGGATCGCCCGAGCCGACACCGTCTTCAGACTCGACGCGACCGAAGACAACTTGATCGACGCGT
>CAVTFS010000013.1:0-29912 GCA_963734005.1 uncultured Actinomycetota bacterium | reverse complement strand
CCTCCGTCTCCAAGGTGCCGATGGTGGCTGCCATGCTGTCCAGCGCCTGAAGCTTGAAGTTGTCGATGGAATCCATCGTGGCGTAGATGTTCTGGAACGCGGCCTGCAGCTGAGGAAGCCCGATCGTGGCAGATGCTGCCTGCTGCTGGATTTGCGCGGAGTTGTCACGCATCATCTCCGAAGTGCGCTGGATCAGGTCGGAGGTCGTGGTGTTGAGAGCGGTGATCTGATCGAGAACCAATCTCTGATTTCCAAGGGCCTGTGCCACGATCACCGCCGTACGGAGAGCAGAGATTGTTGTGGTCGAAGCCCGGTCGACACCCTTGATCAGCTCAATGTTGTTCTTGATGATGATGTCGATGGCGAGATAGCTCTGGATTGATCCCGCGAGCTGGGTCAGCAGGTCTTGGTGCTTTTGACGGACGTAGAACAATACGTCCTGGCTCAGCGCCTTTGCCCGCTCGGGGTCGGAGATCTCCAGCTGTGCGATGGTGGCGGCGAGCCGCGCGTCTAGCCGCTCGGCGACGTAGATGTAGGCGTTCAGGCGCCCCATGGCACCCCAGAGGTTCTGCTTCTCCAGGTTGAGCGCGACGTTGTCCTTGGTCAGCTCGTCCTGCCGTTGCGTAGAGCGTGCAGAATCCCGTTCAAGTGGCCCTGGGCGGACTCGTAGCGCCGGAAGTAATCCGTGACCTTGTCGCCGAACGGGATCACCCCGAGAAACTTGCGCACCCCGGTCGCCCGGCTCGGGTCCAAGTCCTCGACAGTGCGCCGAAGTTCAAGCAGAGTGTTGCCAACCTTGGATCCTTCGGCTACTGCCCTCCTTGAGCGCTCGTACCGGAGTCTGCAGCAGCCGGTTCGAGGTCTCGGCAGACCGACGAATGTCGGCGTCTCCATGGCGCGAACGTTGGCTGCTTGTGGGCGAACTCAGGTGAACGCGTCTGAGCGTTCATCAAGCGCTCAAGAAGCCGTCAACCTTGCTGTCGAGCTGTGGAACCATTGCTGGGTCTACCTGTGGAGCCATGGCGGGAGCCTGAGTGGCCACGACTTGTGGCGGCGCGGCCGGCGCGGTCGCGTCAGCGGAGTGCCCTCGGGCGGGGTGAGCGGCGCCGGTGCGGCGGCGGCGGCGGACGACGTTGGCTCGGTCATCGACTTCTCTCTCTGGCGCAGGCTTTGGGCGTTGCGTTTCTATCGCAAGCTGGTCGCGATTTGGGCTCTGACGAGCCTACTCGACGGCTGTCGCCGCAACTGGAGCTCAGAGAAACGATCACGATATGCGTGGTCTTCCTCAGGTGCGCGGTCGTGTGCGTCTTGACCTGTGATGGGGAACGCACAGCTGAGAGCTAGCGCCGGGTCGTGCGCAGTCCGCTTGGTATCGGCGCACCGGCCACCAGACCTGCTGCTAGGGCGGCTGCCATGGCCTGCTCGAGCACGGTGATAGGAGAGAGGTCCTGCTCATCCGCGGCCCGCTCAAGATCATCGAACTCGGGCGTGACTTGCCAGATCGTGCCGTGGTGATGCGCGATCTTGATTGATATGCAGCTGCCGGCGATGATCAAATCGACCCATCCCCGTGGCAGGGCCGTCTTGCGCACTCTGGTCTCCCGCACACCGATGGTGCTCGTCAGGGCCAAGAGCAGGTATCGAAGATCGGCTGCCTGATCGGGCCGCGCCAGAACGCTGACCGTATGCGCGGGTCGACCTTTCTTCATGATGATCGGAACCAGCCATGCGTCGGCGGCTCCGGCTCTGATCAAGCTGGTGAGTACCCCAGGCCAGAGTCGAGGGTCCAGATCGTCGACATTGGCCTCGATCAGCACATCTGCCTCCGACAGATGGTCATCGGGGTGCGTGACTCGTTCACCGATGAGTACGCGGGTGAGGTTCGGGCGGCCGGGCGTATCTCGGGTGCCGGCGCCAGCCCCAGAAGCCTGCAAGGTGAGCAGCGGCAGGCCTTCGCAGCGCTCGGTCAGGGCAGATAACAATGCCATGCCGGTTGGTGTCGTGAGTTCGCCTGAGCCGCCGGCGAAAATCTTCCATCCTGCAGCTAGCTCTACAACGGCTGGTACCGGCACACCCATATCACCGTGGGCGCCTCGGACTCGACCGGATCCGACCGCCACAGCACTCGCGCTGATGCTGTCGATCTCCAGGGAGTGCAGGGCGGCTGCGACTCCCACGATGTCGGCAATGGAGTCGAGTGCGCCGACCTCATGGAAGTGCACTTCCTCTGGCGGCAGGTTGTGGACTCTCACCTCGGCCTCGGCAAGCCGGCCGAAGGTCGCCAGCGCCCGATCGCGGATCGGGGCCGCAAGATTCGCCTTGGCAATGAGGTCCTTGACCGCTCGCCACGCGCGCACCGGAACGTCGTGGGCGATCACCTCTACCGATATCCGGCTGGCATGCTGTCCGGCTCGGGTCACCGGTGTCGATGCCAGCCTCACCGAGTCAGCGATCACGGCGTCGATTGCCTCCTGCACAGCCGCCAAATTCGCCCCGGCGTCGATCAGTGCACCCAGCAACATGTCGCCCGCGACCCCGGCGGAGGCATCGATCCAGGCGTGGCGTGAGCTATTCATGGCGCCGCGATCTGGGCCGCCAGGTGACCAGCGCCATAGCCGTTGTCGATGTTCACCACCGCCACGCCGGGAGCGCACGCGTTGAGCATCGCCAGAAGCGCGGCCAACCCTTCAAAGGCCGCGCCGTATCCCACCGAGGTGGGCAACGCCACCACCGGCGCTTCGATCAGGCCCGCCACAACACTAGGAAGAGCGCCATCCATCCCTGCAGCTACGACCACCACCCGTGCCCGCCGCAGCAGGTCGATCCGGCCCAGGACCCGATGGAGGCCCGCGACGCCGACATCGACAACAAGTTCGGTGGACCGTCCCAGGTAGCAGGCCGTGAGCTGCGCCTCCTTGGCCACAGGCATATCTGAGGTTCCGGCGGCGAGCACGACGACGAGGCCGCCACTGGCGGCCGGCGGATCGGCCGGCCAGGCCAGCAGGCCTGCCTCTTGATCATGAAAGATGCCGGGAAGCTCCGCCAGGATGGCTGCCGCGTGCTGCTTGTTAGCTCGAGTGAACAAGGTCACGTGTGGTTGATCACGAACAGCGGCAGCGATCATGCCGATCTGTTCAGGCGTCTTTCCTTCGCAATAGATCGCCTCCGGGTAGCCCCGTCGCTTGGTCCGGTCGTGATCGAGCTTGGCGAACGCCTCGAGCGATGCCCCGGTACTCGCGGATTCATTCATGATCAGGACTGACGAGCGGCAGGGTGAAGGCGCCGGACTGAATCCCGCCGACATCCACCGCGACAAATCTGAAGCCGGCACCTCGTACGGCGTCCAGCACCTTCGTACGAAGCGGATCGCTGACCGCTCGAATCAGATCCGGCGGAGGCAGCTCGATCCGCGCAATGTCGTCGTGGTGTCGAACTCTCAGCTCCGCGAATCCCAGCTGCCGCAACGCGGACTCGGCGCGGTCGATCTGGCTGAGCTTGGTCGGCGTGACCACATGGTGGTGCGGAATCCGCGACGCGAGGCAAGGCGCAGCAGGCTTGTCGGCCACCTGCAGACCCAGAGCGCGGGCCACCGTACGCACTGCCAGCTTGGTCATGCCAGCGTCGGCGAGCGGCCGGAGGACGTTGTGGTTGGCGGCGGCACTCGCACCTGGTCGGTCCGGTCGCCGGGCATCGTCGGCGTTCTCGCCGTACGCAATGGCATCCAGCCCGTACTGTTTGGCGACCCCATCATCGATCCGGCTGAAGAGTTCTTCCTTGCAGTAGAAACACCGATCAGGCCCGTTGGCCCGATACTCCGGACGATCACCTTCGTGCGTCGTCACCTCGACGAGCTGTACGCCGATCTGGCGCGCGACCCGGTGGGCAGCACTCCGCTCCTCGGCAGCAAGGCTCGGGGATACCCCGAGCAGGGCGACAACTCGGTCGGCGCCAAGGATCTGCGTCGCGAGCGCAAGCAACAGGGACGAATCGACGCCGCCGGAGAACGCAACGCCCAGCCGACGTACTCCTGTGAAGCTGGTCGAGACGGCCCTTACGGCGCGTTCCACCGTCCAGTCTTCACGCGCACTGAGCGGGATCATCTCAGAGATGGTCATGGGCCGACACCCCTTTCAGGTACCCGGTTCAGTCGACACTAGTGCGTGTATTTCGAGAAGCTGCTCGCGCATCGCGCTCGGAATCCGCCGCCGTCGTTGTCGCTCGCGGAGGAAACAACGCCTCCGCTCCCTCCGTACACATTGCTCGCTCCGCTCGCTCAGGCTGCCGCTTGTGAGCCGCTGCCTTCCTCACTTGCTCGCAGACGAAAGACGTGTCTGCTCGCTCGATCGTCCAGGACAGCGGCGCGCCAGCCTGGCTCCGTGCGGCGGCGCGCGATTTCCGACGCTCGCAGCTGTTATCTACTAAAGGGCGGGATCTCGCCAGAACCGCGGGGGATGAGCTTGGCCGCTACGACAACGGTCTGGAGAGGTGAGGTGTCGCCATCGAGCCGCGCGAAGATGCGCTCGGCCGCGATCGTGCCGAGCCGGGTGGGATCTGGTGTCATGACCGTGATTGCAGGACGCACCAGATCAGCGAAGACGATGTCGTCGAAACTGATCAGGGCGATGCGCTGCTCCAGCTGGAGATCATGAAGTGCACGGATGGCGCCGAGGGTTACCAGGTAGTGCGAGGTGAACAACGCCGTGGGCGGGCTGTCGAGCTGCACAAGGCCATGCACGGCGGCATAGACCTCCCGCTCAGAGCGCAAGCCGCTTAGCTGCAACGAGCTGTCAGCCAGTCCCGCTTGGGCCATTGCACTGGTGAAGCCGTATTGCCGCGCTGTCGATGCTGCAGACTCGTTGCCGAGATGGGCGATCCGTCGATGCCCGTAACTGATCAGATGCCGGGTCGCTTCGATCGTTGCTTCGTGGTTGTTCGTGATGACGGCATCGGCCAGCAGTCCGGTCGGCGGTCGGTCGACGAAGACCAGCGGCGTGCCCTGCTCGCGTTCCACATGAAGGTAACCCTGATCCTCTGCGACCGTGGTCAAGATCAGTCCATCGACCCTGCGCCGAGTGAACGCATCGACCACGATCCGCTCGCGGTCGGGATCGTTATCGGAGCTCGCGGCCAGAACTGCCGTGTCACGCCGATAAGCCACGGTCTCGACAGCACGGTTAATTAATGCTGAGAATGGGTTGTCCACGGCATCAACGAGGAGGCCAAGGGTGAGTGTCTTACGATCGCCGCGGCGCAAGGCACCCGCCCCTTGGTTCGGCTTGAAATTCAAGGCCGATACGGCGCGTTGGACCCGCTCTCGGGTCTGGGGCGATACGTTGGCCTCGTCGTTAATAACGCGCGACACGGTCTTGGTTCCGACGCCTGCCAATGCCGCAACGTCACGGATGGTCGCCCGCATTCTCGGGGCCGATCCGGTAGTCGGTGTTGACATCGATGTCCCCTTTCCGAGAAGCAGCGTAACCATATATGAATTCGTTAATCTACTGGGGTTGACATCAAACCTGAGAAGGACTTAAGAATGAGCTTGACACCGTTGTCATGATCGGCGGTGCATTCGATCGAAAGGATCTTTCTATGAGGTACCTACCGCCGAACCGCAGAGGCACACGCCTCGGTGCGGCCCTGGCGTTGACTGCGGCGGCATCGCTGATGTTCGCCGCCTGTGGTGGTGGCGGCGAGACCGGCAGCCCGGGAGCCGAGGCTTCTGAAGGTGGCGGCGGCGGCGAACCCGTTGCAGTCACCCTGATTACCAAGGACAACAACAACCCGTTCTGGATCTCCATGCAACAGGGCGCTGAGAATGCCGCCGCGAAAAACGGGGTGACTCTCACCAAGGCCGCAGGTGCTAAAGACGGCGACGAAGACGGTCAGGTGAAGGCGATCGAGGCTGCTGTCGCTCGTGGCGACAAGGGCATCTTGATCGCGCCGAACGGGCCCGGTGTGAACAGTGCCATCGAGAACGCCAGGAGCTCAGGCCTCTATGTCATCGCTCTGGATACGCCGCCGGATCCCGCTGACACTGTTGACCTCACCATCGCCACCGACAATTTCAAGGCTGGTGACCTGATCGGCCAGTGGGCGGCAGGCACACTCAACGGGCAGAAGGCGACGATCGCCATGCTCGATGCGTTCAACGACAAGGTCGTCACCGTTGACGTCAACCGTGACCAGGGATTCCTCACTGGCATGGGCATCGACACGAAAGACAAGGCCAAGAACGGCGACGAAGCTGCCACCGGCAAATACACCGGCGGCAAAGGCGGCGACTACCAGATTGTCTGCCACGAGCCGAGCCAAGGTGCTCAGGATGAGGGCAAGACAGGAATGGAGAATTGCCTGTCCAAGAGCAAGGACATCAATACTGTCTATACGATCAACGAGCCAACTGCCGCGGGTGCCGTCGAGGCGCTGCAGGCGGCGGGCATCAAGGACGCCGTGGTCGTTTCCGTGGACGGCGGCTGCAGCCCTGGCATCGCGATGGTCAAGGAGGGCACCATCGGGGCCACCTCTCAGCAGTACCCGATAAAGATGGCGGAGATGGGCGTTGAGACCCTCAAGAAGATGGTCGACAGCAATGGCGCTGACAAACCGCAAAACTCACCTGGCCTGGACTTCGTCGACGCAGGGGTTGCGCTTGTGACTGACAAGCCGGTTGAAGGCGTGGACAGCATCACGGCGGCCGATGCCGAGAAGATCTGCTGGGGTGGTAAATAGCTCATGAAGTAATCACCGCGCTGGCTCCACCCCCTGTGGTGGAGCCAGCCACCACGAGGGGCGAAGATCGCCTCCGAGCGAAACCGGAGTATTTCCTACCGCAAGGAAGCCCACGTGACAACTACAGCCGAACCGCAGGCACCACATACCGCTGCAGAGCAGTTCGCGTTGCGGCAGCAGTCGCCGCTGCAGCGAATTCAGCATGTCCTGCATTCCAATCCATCCATCAGCCCATTGTTGGTGTTGGTACTTTCGGTGATCGCCTTCACGATCATCAATCCGCGTTTCATCCAGCCGGCCACCATCGGCATCATCTTGCAGCAGGTGTCAGTGATCGCGGCTCTCGCAATCGGGCAGACGCTGGTCATCTTGACAGCGGGTATTGACCTGTCGGTTGGCGCGATCGCCATTCTGTCTTCGCTGCTCATGGCCAACCTGGCGGCACACAATGGCGTGCCTGGGTTTTTGGCGTTGCTGATCGGCATCGCAGCGGGGGTTATTGCCGGGGCAGTAAACGGCACGCTAGTCACGCGGCTCAATCTGCCACCGTTCATCGTGACGTTGGGCACGCTGAGCATCTTTACCGCGATCGCGCTGCTCTACTCCGGCGGCCAGCAAGTTGGTCGGCGCGAGATGCCGCCTCTCATGCTCTGGGCGGGGACGCCAATCTTTATCGGGCCTCTCCGGATCACCACGGGTGTGATCGTCGTGGGGATCATGGCATTGATAGTGGCGTTCATCCTGAGCCAGACCTCGTGGGGCCGGCATGTATACGCAGTGGGGGACGACGCGGAGGCTGCCCGCCTGGTCGGTATCCGGGTCGACCGCGTTCTGCTGAGCGTCTATACGGTGGCGGGCCTGATCTACGGCATCACCGGATGGGTGCAGATCGGGCGGTCGGGTACGGCGAGCCCCAATGCCATCGTCGACGCCAACCTGGATAGCATCACCGCCGTTGTGATCGGCGGTACCAGCCTGTTCGGCGGTCGGGGCACCATCGTCGGCACCATCCTTGGTGCCTTGATTGTGGGGGTGTTCAGGATAGGTCTGAGCTTGGCCGGCGTCGACGACCAGTGGCGCCTCTTCGCCACCGGGTTGCTCGTCATCATCGCGGTCTCGATCGACCAGTGGATAAGGAAGGTGAAGGCATGACCGCCACTCCTCCGAGCAGCGAACTGACAGAGGAAGAGAAAGGAACCGTCGGTCTCGGTAACCCGCCGGTACTCGCCGACCCGTCCGAAACGGTGCTGTCGGGCCGTGGCTTGATCAAGACCTTCGGCCGAGTCGTAGGCCTCGATGGTGTAGACATCGACCTGTTTCCGGGCGAGATCCTGTCAGTGATCGGTGACAACGGCGCGGGCAAGTCGACGCTGATCAAGGCTCTTACCGGAGCCTTGATCCCTGACTCCGGACAGGTCTTTCTGGACGGCAACGAGGTGCACTTCAAGACACCGCAGGACGCACGGGGTTCCGGCATCGAGACCGTTTACCAGACACTCGCGGTTGCGCCTGCGTTGGACATCTCGGCCAACATGTTCCTAGGTCGGGAACGACGCCGCTCCGGCCCGCTCGGGTCGGTGCTGCGCATGCTCGACAAGAAGGGCATGAAGGAGGCCGCGGGCACCTCGATGGCCAACCTCGGCATCGCGACGGTGCAGAACATGGGGCAGGCCGTGGAGACACTATCCGGCGGTCAGCGGCAGGCCGTGGCAGTTGCCAGGGCAGCGACCTTCGCCAGCAAGTTCGTCGTGCTCGACGAGCCAACTGCGGCATTGGGGGTGAAGGAGACCGGCCAGGTGCTCAATCTCATCCAGCAGATCAAGGAAAAGGGTCTACCGGTGATCTTGATCAGCCACAACATGCCAAACGTGTTCGAGGTGTCGGACCGCATCCATATTGCAAGGCTCGGCGGCTGCGCCGGGGTGATCACGCCGAAGTCACACACGCCGACTGAGGCAGTGGCGATCATGACGGGAGCAACCACGCTGGAGAAGGGCTAGTCAGCGCGCCTGAGCTGCGGAGCCGAACTCAAGCATCCGCTCGCGGACGATCTCGGTCATGGCGGCCATCGCGGCAGCGATCGCCGAACTGGGCTCGACCTCGGCGGGACGTTCGCTGAGTTCGGACCGCAGCGCCGCGGTCCAAGCGAGATGTGAATCCGTGCCCTGATTGATCTTGCGGATTCCCTGCGCAATCCCTGCCTGCTTCTGCGCTGCGTCGATGCCGTAAGAGGGCGTGACTGAGCCGCCCTGCTTGTTGATGGCGTCTACCGCGTCAACCGGGATGGAGGAGCTGCCGTGCAGCACGAGGGCGGTGTCCGGGAGGCGTTTCTTGATCGCGGCAATCAAGTTGATCCGGAGCCGCTGACCACCAGACTCGTCGGTGAACTTGACCGAGCCGTGGCTGGTGCCGACGGCGACGGCGAGGGCGTCGACTTCGGTCCGTACGACGAACTCCTCGGCTTGGGAGGGATCGGCATAGATGATTTCTTCTACGACACCGGTGATGCCTGCCTCCGCGCCGCCAATCGTGCCGAGCTCACCCTCGACACTGATACCACGTGCGTGAGCGGCGTCGACAACCGATTTGGTGATCGCCACATTCGACTCGAAGTCGTTAGGCTCGTCGTCCTCGGTCGAGCGGCTCGCGTCAATCATGACACTGGTGAACCCGTGATCCATGGCACGGACGCAATCTTCCAGGGTGCGGCCGTGGTCCAGGTGCAGAGTCGCGGTCACGTCGGTGTAGCTCTCTACGACGGTCCGGAGCATGTGCCACCACCAGCTTTCGTCGCCGTACGCGCTCGTCCCCGCGATGGCCTGGACGATCACGGGCGATCTTTCGGCCCGGGCTGCGTCGAGGACCGCAATGGCTTGGTTGAGGTCGGATACGTTGAACGCGCCGACGGCATAACCGCCCCGCTCAGCGGCGGCGAGCGTCGTGGCGAGCGTCTGGAGAGGCATAGCTGGACTGTCCTTTCGTGGTTTCCGCGAGATTTTTGCGCCCTCTGTCGGGCGCGCGGTGGACTTCGAATCCCTGGTTGAAGGGCTTGAGGACGCGGTAGAGGTCGCGGTAGGTGCGTCGTTGCTGCAGGTACCAGTCAACGGTGTCGGGGTCCGGATCAGCGGTCGCACCGAGGGTGATCGACGGAAGGTCGTCGATGTCAAAGAGTCCAATGCCAACGCCGGCAAGGAGTGCCGCGCCACGAGCCGATGCGTTGCCGAGGGCGGGGGTCAGGGGCACGCCGGCGGCCGAGGCACGGATGCCGAGGGTGATCGGGTTAGCGGCGCCGGCACCGACGGCGCGAACCTGACCGACAGGTATGCCGGCCGCCGTGAGCGCGGGAACGATGCTGCCGAGCTCATAGCCGGCGGCTTCGAGGAACGCCCGTGTGAGCTGAGCTCTGTTGAGGTCAAGGGTCAGTCCGATGACCGCGCCGCGTCCGGTGGGGTCGTTGTCCAGGGTTCCAGATCCAGCCAGGTATGGCAGCACAATGATCGGCGGTGGCTCGGGGGACGACTCAGACAACAACGCATCGGCATCCGCGACGCCAGTCAGCGCGACATACCAGTCGAGAGCCCAGCCGCCAGCCGCGGTACCCGCGAGGGTGAGCCAGCGTGCGGGCCGCCAGGCATAAGTGGCGAAACCGGTTCCCGCGATGCCAGCTGGCCGCTGCGTCGTCTCGACAGTGAGGCAGTCACTGGAGCCCAGCGCGAAAGTCGAAACCGATCCTGCCCTGCCACCAGCCCCGATAAAGGAGGCAGCCTGGTCGTGTGCGCCGGCCACCAGTGCTGTCCCATCTGGAACCCCAAGCCGCTCGCCAGCCTCAGCCGAGACGGTGCCGATTCTGGTGCCAGAAGCTACACACTCGGAGAACGGAACCTGGGTCAGCCAGGGGGCATCGACGGCGGCTGCAGCCACCATCTCGGCGGACCAGGCCGCAGCTTCTACGTCGAAGAGGCCGGTACGCGCGGCCGAAGTCCAGTCGATGGCCGGAGCGGCGCCCCAACGGGTGGTAACGAAATCGCTCAGAGCGCGGTAGGCGCTGGCGGCGGGAGGACGCCAGGAACGGTCTCCGGCAGCAATCTTGTAGACAGAGAACATCCGGTTGAGCGGTTGGCCGGTGACGTGCTGCACCCGCTCGGCACCGAACCGCTCGCTCATCGCCCGCGCCGCAGACTCGCCGCGGGCGTCCATGCTGACCGGCGCCAGGCTGAGCGCCCGGCCCCGCCGGTCGACCGGGACGACGGCCTCTCCCTGGCTGCTGAGGGCGATCGCCCGTACTTGATCACCCCGGCTGGCGGCCTCTGCGGCTACGGCGGCCAGGAGTGACTCGGCGGATGCCAGCACGGCCTCAGCGTCGACGACGACCCAGCCCTCCCTAGGCCGCTGGAGACTCGTCCTCCCAGCTGCGGTCGCGATCTGCTGTCCCCGGTCGTCGTATGCGGCGGCCCGGACGCCGCTCGTGCCGAGATCGACACCAACTGTGCTCACGTGGTGATCCCGGCGAGTCCGACGGTCAGGTAGCGCTGGATGATCATGGCAACCTATGAATCTGGCGTCAGTGCATCGACGACCGCGCAGTACTGCGCGTACCGATCGTTCAGAATTTCGACATCGGCGAGGCCAGACTCGTTTATCGGATCGTTCAGAGCTGGTACGGATTGCCAGCCAGACCACCATCCCTGCGAGACTCCAGCAGTCATTGCCGCGCCGTAGGCCGCGTCGCGCTGTGTGGTCCGATAGGGAATTCCGAATATGCCGCTGACGATTTGGCACCACAGTTCGTTTTGTGCGCCGCCTCCTTTCAGCGTTAGCACATCTGTCGGCAGCGGAGTTCCCCTTCGCTGCTGCAGGCGGCGAAGTTCGAAAGCGACTCCCTCGAGAACTGCACGAATGAGATCAGCGGGGCGGTGCTCCGTGGTGAGTCCTACGAAAGCACCCGGCGCGCCGCCACCTCGGGCGCCGCGTTCTCCCATCAGAAAAGGAAGAAAGAGAAGGCGATGGGCGCCAGGCGGTGCTGACTGGGCGGCTGCGGTAAACGATGCCAGACTCTGCCCTGGCGCCAACATGTCGCGGAGCCATTGGAGGCTCTTGCCACCAGCATGAAGTGAGTCGAGCCGGAGCCATAAATCGGACTGAGCATGGCAGAAAGAGCCAGGAACAAGATGGTCGGATACCCCCAAGACGACCGCCGAGGTGCCCAAGATGATCGCCATATCGCCGGCATGGGTGAGGCCTGCAGATAGCGCTTCCGCGAACTGATCACCGACACCGACAGCCGTTCTGGCCGCTTGGAGCGCCGGCCTGACACTTCCTTCGACAGCACCGCCGTCGGCAACGGGATCTGCCACCGGCGGTAAAAGCCTAGGATCGAGGTCGAGCGCGGACAGTATCGTGCTGGACCATTCCCGTTTTGCCGAGTCGAGCATTCCGGTTCCGGAAGCATCGGTCCAGTCCGTTACGACACGTCCGGTGTAGCGCCATCGAAGGTAATCCTTTGGCAGCAACACGCACGAGGTGCGACTCAGAACGTCAGGCTCGTGGCGTCGAACCCACAGTAGCTGTGGCAGCGTAAACGCAGGAAGGGGCGGATTGCCGGTAATGGCTGCGACATTGGGCACGCGATTCTCGATCATGGTGCACTCGGCCGTGGCCCGGCGATCGGCCCAGAGAATTGCGGGGCGTGCCGGGTTGCCATCGACGTCCAGCAGCACCAGGCTGTGCATTTGTCCGGTGATCGACAACGTCACATGATCATGCGGGCCGGCACCCACGCTGTCCAGCGCACGCTGCACCGTCGCATCTACGGCTTCGCCCCAGGCACGCGGATCTTGTTCAGCCCATTCGCGATGGGGTGCAGAAATCGGGTAAGGCGGCGATGAGATGGTGCTGACTGTCAGGTCGCTGGCAACAACGGTTACTTTGCAGGCGGTCGTTCCAAGATCGACTCCAAGTAGCAGATCCATGGTGTCCTCAGTTCGTTCGTCTCATCGCACATGATCATCCACCAGAACTCTGACAGATAGGAACCCCTCGACATGGGACTCGGCACTCAGATTCGGCTACGCCGATTGTTCTCTCATCCATCTGGGCGGCTGTTCGGCATCGCTGTTGACCACTTCATCGGATACGGCGACGTTCGTGCCGGTGGGCTACATAATCTTCCGCAAGCCCTTGACCGGGTAATGACAGCGCGGCCGGATTCGGTAACGATGCTGCCGGGTTCAGCCAAGCAGCTGTGGGGAAGGTTTGCCGGGCAGTCGAGCTTGATCATTCAGGCTGGCATGTTCACCGCAGATGATCGGGTTCGTGAGCTGATCGCGACGCCGGAAGACGCGGCCCGTCTTGGCGCTGACGCGCTTGCTGTTGCCATCGGAGTGAGGGGACCATACGAGGGCAGCTATCTCCGCTGGCTGACCGACAGCGTTGCGGCAGCCGCGAAGGTCGAGATGCCGGTGGTCGCGCATATCTATCCGAGGGACTACTCCGGCGAAGTGCCTGTCATCCGCTTTGTGCCCGAGGAGATCGCCTGGGCCGTCCGCTGCGGGGTGGAGACTGGCGTCGACGTAATCAAGGTCGGCTATCCGGGCGACCTAGCCGCGTTCGCCGAAATTGTCGCTTCAGCACCGGTTCCGGTGGTAGTGGCCGGTGGCCCCCGAACCGAAACTATCCAGGAAGGGTTGGCGTTCACGGTGGAAGCCATGAAGGCCGGAGCAGTGGGTGCGGTAGTCGGCCGCAATATCTGGGGCACCGACGACATCGAGAGCGTCGCGGCTGCCTATCGGGCAGTCATCCATGACAGTGGAACCGCAGAACAAGCCCTAGCTGCAGCCCAACGAGGAGGCGGCACCTGAGGTGAACCAGCTTGACGTGGCTGGGGTTGGCTGCGTTTCGATCGATGATTTCCTCTACGTAGATGCCTTCCAGGCCGACGACAAGGGGCGTATCCAGGCGCGTGAGCGGCAGCCCGGAGGAAACGTCGCAACGGCATTGGTGGCTGCCGCGGGACTCGGGGCGAGGGTCGCATTCGTTGGCCGGCTCAGTACTCGGGGCGAGGGCGCACTTGTCCGTGCGGACCTCGCGTCGCACGGGGTGGACCTGCAATTCGCTCTGTCTGACTCAGAAGCGCGACCGATCCGAGCTACTGTCGTGGTCTTCAAGCATGGTGATCGTTTCATCGCCTATGACGACGCGACACGGATTGGTTTGCTCCCCGGCGACGACGTGACACCACTACTCCAGTCCCGCACTGTGCTGCTTGACACGTACGCCCTGGCTCCCACTATCACCGCGCTCGGCAGCGACGTGAACCGGGTGCTCGTCGTTGCCGACGTCGAGGCGGAGGTTGAGTCCGCATCACTGGAAAAAGTGCAGCACCTTGTTTTGCCGATGGCTTTTGCGCGCCGCTTGACAGCTGAATCGGAACCGGCTGCGATCGTGAATGCGCTCTGGAATGACCGGCGATCCACCGTCGTCGTTACCGACGGCGCCGATGGCGTGTGGTTTCGCGATGCAGCGAGCACCGACTGTTACTACCAGCCGAGCTTTGAGGTCCCTGTTGTCGACACCACCGGCTGCGGAGATGTCTTCCACGGCGCGTACGCGGTCGCTCTCGCTCGCGGGTTCGACGCCTCCGAGCGCGTCCGTTTCGCTGCGGCGGCAGGAGCTATCTGCGCAACCGGCCGTGGCGGCCGCGGACGGTTACCGACCGAGGGCGACATCGTCCAACTCATTTCTACTGAGCGGGTCTGACGATCCACAAACGCGGAAGTGCATGGCAGTGCCAACCCCCGCCCACGCGTCTGTCAGGACGAAGGCTGAGAGATCCGGCGCTCGTGCTCGGTAAGTGGGAAACCACTGATGCCGCGCCAGGCCAGGCTGCTGACAAGCTGCTTGGCTTCGTCGAGTGTGACGGTGGAGGTACCGCCGGAGATCCAGTAACGCGCGCTCACCTGAGCGATACCGACGAGCGAGACCGCAAGCAACTTGGCTTGCTGGGCAGGCAGCGAAGTGTCTTCCGCGATGACGTCCGCGATCGCGTCGGAGATCTCATCGTTAACGTGGGAAAGGCGCTGCTGCACTGCCCGATCACCGGTCAGGTCGGATTCGAAGACGAAGCGAAATTCACCGCTGTCTGAGGAGACGAACTCATAGAACGCTGCGACTGTGGCGACCACCCGATCCGCGTTTTCCTCAGTTGAGGCCAACGCTTCCTCGACGATCTCGACGAGCCGATCGCAGCTTTGGTCCAGGAGCGCCAGGTAGAGGTCCAGCTTTGAAGGAAAGTGCTGATACAGCACGGGCTTGGAGACCCCCGCCGCGTCTGCGATGTCGTCCATAGCTGCCGCGTGGTACCCCTTGGAGGTGAAGACCTCATTGGCCGCGTCGAGAAGCTGGACGCGCCGTTGATCCCGGGGCAGGCGGGTTCCCCGGCTGCCCATCGGCTCCTTCTCCAGCTTGGTGGTCACGTGTTCACCCTAGCCGTGCAACTCTGCTGATCGAGCCGGCCAGGTCGGAGTTCAGTACAGCTTCACAGCAGGCCGAGACATGGTTCAGGCCTCGTCGGGCAATGGCGGGGCGTCCGGGGTGAGCAGGTCGCGTGCCAGGTCTCCATGTTCGGCCACTCTCGCCACGACCTCATCCGGGGCGAAGCGAAGATCATGAGGCCCTCGTACGCTGCCCAACTCCTCCCAGGTCACCGGCGTGGCTACGGCTGGGCGTTCCCGACCTCGCATCGAGTAAGGCGCGATGGTGTTGCGTGCGGCCAGGTTCTGGTTGTAATCCACATAGATCTTGCGGGCCCGTTGTTCGATCGACATGGTCGAGACAAAGAAGTCTGGTTGGGCTTTGTGTAGGGAAGCGTTGAGCTGCTTGACGTAACTCCACGCGGTCTTGCTACGGGTAGGAGCAATCGCGGCGTAGACCTGTATCCCTTTGCTACCGGAGGTTTGCGCGATCGGGATCATGCCGTCCTCGGCCATCTTGGCGGCCACGATCAGTGCTGCTCGCGCGCTCTCGACAATGGTCATGCCGGCTCCGGGATCCAAGTCGACCACCACGCGGTTGGCCAGCGGCTCCCCATGCCGCGGTTCCAGCTCCGGGAGGCTGATGATGTTGTCCACGGGCTGGGCGCTGCCCACCGTCCACTGCGGGACGTGCATCTCGAGCGCAGCAAGATTTGCGAGCCACACGATCGTCGCCTCATCGTCGGCGACGACGTAGTCGATGATTCCGTCACTGGTGCTGACATTCACGCGGCGTACCCAGTCCGGCGTGCCCATGGGCGCATTCTTTTCATAGAACGAGAACCTGTCTGTGCCGACCCCATCTGGAAACCGCAGCCTCGTCATCGCCCGGTCGCGGATGTGGGGCAGCATCACAGCGGCGATTCGGACGTAATAGTCGATCACCTCTGCCTTGGTGAACCCGACGCTCGGGTAGAGCACTTTGTCGAGGTTGGTCAGCGTCAGGGTACGGTCATCCACTCGTGTGACGATGTCCCCGGCAGGTGCCATGTGTCCCATCCCATCATCCGGAATAGCAGTCGGCCGAGCCGCGTTACTCTCAAGATCGAGAGAGCCTGTTCACGCGGTACAGCGCCGCGTCCTTGAACTGGAGGAGAACCGTGGCCTTGCTGCCGCTGGTAGAGCCCGCCGATGAGCTGAGCATCGATGAGGTACGCCGTTACAGCCGTCACTTGATCATCCCCGATGTGGGGATGGACGGCCAGAAGCGGCTGAAGAATGCACGCGTACTGGTGATCGGAGCCGGAGGTCTGGGCAGCCCGGCGTTGCTCTATCTTGCCGCGGCCGGCGTCGGGACGCTCGGCATCGTCGATTTCGACACAGTTGACGAGTCCAATCTGCAGCGCCAGATCATCCATGGCCAGTCCGATATTGGAAAGTCCAAGGCCCAGTCGGCCAAGGAATCCATCGCTGAGACGAACCCGTACGTCAACGTCGTGACGCACGATGTTCGACTGGACAACGACAATGTGCTGGAGATCTTCAGCCAATACGACCTGATCATCGACGGCACCGACAACTTCGCGACCCGCTACATGGTCAACGATGCCGCGGTACTCCTCGGTAAGCCCTACGTGTGGGGCTCGATCTACCGATTCGACGGCCAGGTCAGCGTCTTCTGGGCTGAGCATGGTCCGTGCTATCGCTGCCTCTACCCAGAACCTCCACCGCCGGGCATGGTGCCTAGCTGCGCTGAGGGTGGCGTTCTTGGTGTGCTCTGCGCGTCCATTGGGGCGACGCAGGTGACCGAGGCAATCAAGTTGCTGGCGGGTATTGGCGAGCCGCTGATCGGACGGCTGCAGATCTATGACGCGCTCGAGATGAGCTGGCGTCAGCTGAGTGTTCGCAAGGACCCGCAATGCGCAGTCTGCGGCGAGAACCCGACAGTCACCGAGTTGATCGACTATGACGCTTTCTGCGGAGCGATCACCGATGAGGCCGCCGAGGCCGTTGCGGGGCACACCGTCGGTGTCAAGCAGCTGGAGGAGTGGCTCGCTGAGCGTGAGTCGGGAAAGAAGGACTTCGTCCTGATCGACGTACGCGAGAAGGTCGAGCGGGACATCAACCAGATTCCGGGATCGGTTCTCATACCCAAGGGTGACTTCCAGACCGGTGCCGCGCTGGCGGATCTGCCACAGGACAAGCAGGTGGTGCTCTACTGCAAGACCGGCGTGCGGTCCGCAGAAGTGTTGGCCCTGGTCCACGGAGCAGGGCTCGCCGACGCCGTACATGTCGGTGGCGGCGTTAGTGCCTGGGTCAGTCAGGTCGATCCGTCACAGCCCGCGTACTGACGCAGTCGGCTTCGTGCAGCGCCGCTCGTTACTGATCACTCGTTCGGGTCTCCGACGGACCCTCGGTCAGAAAGCTACGTGAACGTAGGTTTCGTGCGGTCTGCACACTTTGCAACCTGTGCAGACCGTCAGCAAGGTACGTGAACGTAGGTTTCGTCACCCGGGGTAAGTGAGCTCGTCGATTTTGATCAAGAGCACGTAGAGCGACACGAAGCCTCCGTACGGATCAGTACGGAGGCCTCGTGTTTGTCGTGGTGGAACTTAGATCGCGTGGACCTGGTCGGCTTGCGGGCCTTTGGGTCCCTGGGTGGTTTGGAACTCCACCCGCTGGCCCTCGTCGAGCGTCCGGAATCCGGTCGACTCGATCGCGCTGTAATGGACGAAAACGTCCGGACCGCCGCCGTCCACGGCGATGAAGCCGTAGCCCTTTTCGGCATTGAACCACTTGACGGTTCCCTGTGCCATGAAACATCTCCTAGCATCTGCATTCGAAACCGCACCTCACGGTCCCGACTGCTGTTGGACGCCAGGCCGTTCCTCACGCCCACGCAAAGTTCTGGGGCGTAGCACAGACCACACAGACCACTTGCAACAGCGGTCCCTAGCCTGTCATAGATCAGAGCGCAATGTGAACCCTGTCAAATGTCGTGTCGCGTTGTGATCAGGGCATTTCACGGAGCCAGATCTCGGCTCCTCCTGACGTCCATTCGGAAACGAGCCCGAGCCATGTCAACGCGGTCACCCTTGAGCGGAGTGTCGTCGGCTCTGAGCAGTCTCAAGCCGTATTCCTCGAGGGGCCGAGCTGGCCGACCATCAGCGCGTACGACCCGCCACCACGGCACACCGTCGCCAAACAGTGCCATCACATGGCCGACCTGACGCGGTCCTCCGCGACCAACGATTTCGGCGATGTCTCCGTACGTTGCGACCTGCCCAGGCGGTATTTGCTCGACGACGGTGAGTACGAGTTCGGTGTAGTCGTCATCCATCGACCTCACCATCCCTCGGTACCCGGCCCACCCTTGAACGGGCCGGCCACCGTCGAAGTGATCCAGCCGCCGTAAAAGCCACCCGCCTGCGGCACCACCCGCTCGCCATCGACCAGGCATTCGTCCATGGCACCGGCATAGATCCCAACATGATCACGAATCGCCTCGTAGCGGGCGTTCGGATGCGGGTAATACCAAGCTCCGCGAGCAGCGATCTTGCTGCCGCCAATCACATCAAG
This sequence comes from uncultured Actinomycetota bacterium, assembly GCA_963734005.1. Lineage (GTDB taxonomy): Bacteria > Actinomycetota > Actinomycetes > Propionibacteriales > Propionibacteriaceae > Microlunatus. The sequence continues at coordinate 11,133 of CAVTFS010000013.1, read as the reverse complement.
GTAGGCAGCCCGGCCCTTCCACTCACAAAACGAAGTCCCGTGCGCCGGCCGCAGTGAACCTTCGATGAAGACCGAACGAGGTAGGTAATAGGTCGGTGCATGCCCCGCCTCCAGCATCCGCAGACTGGTCCGGGTTTCACATATCTCGACCCCGCCCAAGATCACGATGATCTCCTCGTCGCTGGCTCGAATGACCGGCGGGCGCGGGTAGTCCCAGACCGATTCCTGACCGGGGGCAATGGGTTCAGGGATGGGACGGGTTGGCATGACGCGAGCGTACGCCGAGCCAACCCCCCAGATGCTTCAGCGGGTCGCGATACTGAACCAGTGAGCACGTCGAGGGTCACTGTCCCGAATATCGAGCTGCACCGGGCGCAGCAGCGTTTTCTCACCCGGACTGATGGGGCGGAGACATACCACAGCTTCTCCTTCGGCGATCACTACGATCCGACGAACGTTTCCTTCGGTCGCCTCATGGTCAACAATGACGACCTGGTACGCGTGGGGTCCGGTTACCCCGACCACCCTCATCGCGACGCCGAGATTGTCACCTGGGTACTTTCCGGGTCACTCGTCCACGAAGACTCGCGCGGCAACTCCGGGCTGATCTATCCCGGACTGGCGCAGCGGATGAGCGCAGGATCGGGCATCGTGCACGCTGAGCGCAACGACGCCTACCGAATCGATCCGACCCGTCCGGCCGAGCCGGTTCACTTCATCCAGATGTGGATCAGACCCGACGAATACGGTGCCATACCGAGCTATCAGCAACACGAGCTGGCGCTTGATGATCTTGTCGGTGACTGGGTGCCGATCGCCTCCGGCGGGCACCGGGATGCCGTGGTGAGCCTCGGCAGCGCCGGCTCCACGCTCTGGGTGAGCGTCCTTCCGGCCGGGGCTTCGTCCAGGCTGCCTCAGGGTGATCTGCTGCACGTCTATCTAGCGAGAGGAGTGGTGGAGGTGGAGACAATCGGGCGCTTGGAACCGGGAGACTCGCTTCGGCTGTCAGGCTCGGCCCAGCTAGGCCTTGCGGCACGCGAGGAGGCTGAGGTGCTGGTGTGGGAGATGGCTCTGGAGCTAGGAGATGCGAGATGAGCACGTTGCGGGTTGCCGTTGCTCAGATCCTCAGCGGCTCAGACCCCCAGGAGAACCTGGAACTGGTGGCGACGCAGACGGCCGAGGCCGCCGAGAGTGGCGCCCAGCTGGTGGTCTTTCCCGAGGCCACCATGCGCCGCTTCGGATTGCCGCTGGCCGAGATCGCCGAGCCGGTGGACGGACCTTGGGCGAAGCAGCTGCGGGAGATTGCAGAGCAGCAGCAGCTCGTGGTGGCGGCGGGCATGTTCAGTCCTAGCGCGGACGGCCGGGTCAACAACACGCTGCGCGCTGTTGGACCCGGTGTCGATGCGCATTACCACAAGATCCACCTGTTCGACGCTTTCGGCTTTCGTGAATCCGAAACAGTGGCGCCTGGTGCAGAGCCTGTGGTGATCACGGTAGGAGGCGTGAACGTCGGGCTCACGTTGTGCTACGACGTCAGGTTTCCTGGTTTGTACACCCGACTTGCCGAGCTGGGAGCGCAGGTGATTTGTGTAGCCGCATCCTGGGGTGCCGGCCCGGGCAAGGTCGAACAGTGGCAGCTGCTGACCCGAGCTCGTGCGCTGGACTGCACCTCGTACCTGGTCGCAGCTGCTCAGGCTGACCCAGCCGCTGCCGGAGTCCCGCTGGATGGCGGCGCACCAACCGGGGTTGGCTATAGCGCGGTTATCTCGCCTCGCGGCGAGGTGCTGCGGTCGCTGGGTGCGGAGCCTGGCATGTTGGTTGCCGATCTTGATCTTGACCGGGTGGAGCAGGCCAGGGCCGCGATCCCCGTGCTCGCCAACCGCCGCATCTGACTCAGCGAGCCATTAGATACTGTCTCGCATGCCTACCGGATCGCGCGCCGCCGCGCGGAGGAGGAGCGAGCGGAGGCGTTTTTCCTTTGGCAGCGACGACGGCGGCGGCGGGCTCCGAGCGCGATCCGCAGCGGCGCGCAGTCCTCAGCGAGCCGAGCGAGCAATCAAACGCGGAGCGAGCAATTGAATACCGACGACCAACCCTGGTCGCCGTTCCCCGTACAGGACTGGTCGACGCTGCCGGCGGATCCGCTGGGTGGCGTAGCGGTCAACCCGACCTGGCCCGCACCCGAGCCGCCGCAACGATCATGGTGGCGACCGCTGATCGTTTTCGGGCTTGTCGCGGCGCTTGTCGCCGGTACTGCGTTCGTGGCCAGTTCGGTCGGCGTTGCTGCCCGAGCTACCGCAGCCGCCCGCTATCTGCCGTCAGATGGTGCGGTGTCCTATGAGCGAACCGACACCACACGCGAGCTCAAGACCACTGTCGGCCTAGCTGTTACTGAGTCGGCCCGGCTGTCAGGCGTGGCAGGCTTGCTCAGCACCGACAGCGCCTTCGCCACCAAGATGCTCGCTGAGGCCTACGCCGATCGCGACACGATTCAGATCCTGCGAACCACGACAACCGCGATCAATGATCCTGCGGCCACGGCACAGACCATCCGTTTCTACCGAGTCACTACCGGCGTCGAGCTGATGGGTGTCAGTACGCCGTCTGAGGGCTTCGTGTACAGCCCCGCCCTGGTGTTGTTGCCCGGGGACGTCCGCGTAGGGAGCCAGTGGAGCAGTGCCGGATCCGCGAGCGACACCCTCGACTATCGCAGCGAACTACGTGCCGAAGCTGGCAGCACCGGCTGCCTGAATGTGACTGGAGAGGTCCGCTATCTGTCGAAGGAAGGCCAACTCGGTCGCGTGGTAACGGTCGGTCAGACATGGTGCCGGCACGCAGGCGTCGTAGCCGAGAGCCAAAGCTTCGCCGACGTACGCGCTGTCACATCCCGCATCGATCCACCTGAACCGAGCATCCAGACCACTACCAGTGCACCAATCCGCTGGTCGGGGCCGCAAAACTGGACCACCAAATCCATGACCACGATCTCGATCAGTCCCACCTTCGGGCAGGGTCCCATGGTCGGTTCACCGTCCGCCATCACGCCACCTGTCAGGACCGAGTCTGGCCTGGTGATCCGGGCAACCCTCGGGCTGGGTGACCTGGTCGCCACGACTCCGAAGACGCTCACCGAGTGGACCTCAATTTGGCGGGCACATCCGGGTGGCACCGTGCTGAGCCTGAGTGCCTTCGGCAATGTGATCATCGCGACGACGAGCAACCGCCAGATGGTTGCCTACTCCGACGTCGGCGTGCGCTTGTGGCAGTTGTCCCTTGATGATCTTGCCCCGACCCCGCCGGTCAGGATCAGTGATGGCGAGGGAGTCCTGGTTGATCTCGGGGGCGAGATGCGGGGATTTGATCTTTCTACTGGCACCGTCCTGTGGCAGCACAACGTGGGCTCAGACGTCAACGTCTCACCTGCGGTGGGTGCAGGCCTGGTTGTGATCATGGACCGCGGCGGTACCACCACTGCCTTCGAGGATGGGAGCGGTCAGCATCGTTGGGACCGGGAGATGCAGGGCTCTGCTGCCACCGTCCTCGGCGACAGCGTTGTTGTGATTCAAGATCAGACGGTCCACGCCTTGTGGACGACCACCGGAAGTCACCGCTGGGTGAGATCGATCTTCGGGACGCTGCGGGACGTGGTGACTTTTGCAGGTCAAGTCGTCGTGGCGACCAAGAGCCAATCGGTAATTCTGAGCGGCGAAGGTGTCGTTCTCCAGCGCCTGGGGCCAGTCCTCGCACTGACCGCAACCCAAGATCATCTTGTGGCCTGGGGTCCAACGGAGGCGAGGGTGATCGCAAGAGATGGAGCAGTCGTCAGCCGCTGGGAGTTGCCAGCGCTGACCCTGTCGCAACAGGACCGACGAGCACTTGCTCTCACGCAAGGCGTGTTGTTATTCAGCAATGACTGGACGTTCCAGGCCCGAGAAGATGTCAGCTGATCTCGGCTCCGGCGGCTCCGGCATGCTAGCCAGCTCAGGCCCTTCGACAGGCACAGGTGCTTCAGCAGGCACGCGGCCCATAACTAGCCAGGGTCCTACCCGACTTGCTCGGTTCGCGACCGGTCTCTACCGGCAGACATTGGTCGATCCCATCGAACAGGGACGGCTCCGTGACCTGGAATGGCCGTACGGGCTCCGCTCGATCGTCCTGGTGGGCTACATCGTCTTTGTCGTCGCCGGCTTGTTGGTGATCTTCTCTGGATTGATCCGCGAACACAGCACTTTGATCGTCTCGGGCACGGGCCTCGGTATGCCGGAACAGCTGGTCTGGCCACTGGTACTGCTGCTCTCCTTCGGAGTTGCCTCGCTCATGGCGGCGGCGCAGCACGGGCCCTGGTGGCTCAAGGTGCTCGGTCTGCTGTTCACGCTCACGGTGATGGGAACGTGGTCGTTGCGCAGTCCGTCGCTTGCCGGGTGGGCGGGCTGGCCGGTGATCGCTGCCTGTCTCATGACGGCGTTGCTTGCGTTAGTGATCATTCGATGGCGTCGCGGCTTCGTCTGGTGGGAGTTCGCAGCGATGTGGGCGTTGATCGGTTTGGGGATGACGATCGGTGTCGCCGAGACCCGCGAAGCCAAGATCTACGGCGCGGACCTCAATCCCCTCAACCTGCAGCAGACGGCAGCCGTTCTCGGCTATCTTGCGCTGCCAGCCGCGACACTCGCCGGTGCCTCAGTTGCGGAGGTCACCGTACGAGCGACGGCGGCGGCCACCCAGAACGCCCAGCGGTTCGCCAAGCAGGGGTGGCCGTACTTGATCTTGGTAGTGGTTCTCTGCATCCGCTCGGTGCAGTGCGTTTGGCTGATTGCACAACGAGACCCAGTGGTGGATGGCCTGACCTCGCTGCTGTGGGCGTCCGCCCTGGTGACCGCTTTTGCTCTGGTCGGCCTGGTACTACTGCGGCTATCCAGGCGCCGGGGATCGACGCCTGTGGTGTCGGAACTGGGCGATGAACTCGGTCGAGTCGGCTTCGCCATCGCAGCCGCGTTGATTGCCGTGACGCTCCCGGTTCAGGTCTTCTTGTCCGTCCTTCAGGTGCTTGCCTCGCTCGAGCCTGGAGGTGCTGCGGCGCGGATATCGTTCGACGTCACGCCGCTCGTCACCCGTGTCGTTGACCCGAGCCGAGTGCTCGTCGGCATCGTCTTGCTCATCCTCGCGGTACGTGCGGCGCGGCGAGGACAGGCGAGCCGGGCTCTGGTTTTGGGCGGGATCGGCGTGATGCTGGTTGCACTTGCGCGTCAACTGCTGTTCGGCGATCGAACGCCAGCGCCGATCAATCCGGACGCACTCAATCTGGTGGCCTCGGCGGTGGTGGTTGTCATCGTGGTGATCTTGTTGCTGCGCCGAGAGCTGACGCCGCAGCGTGCGCTGGCTCTTGCCGGGATGTTGATCTTGTCCGCGCTGTTCTCCTACCGTGACTTCATTTCAGACCCTCTCGGGGCAGTGCTCGGTTTCTCTGGGGCGGCGCTGGTGCTGTTCGGTCTGACCTGGGATCTCTTCACCGGCTCTGGTTGGGCGAACCAGGAGAGCCGTCGTTTTCCACGTCCCACCCGAGTGCTGTTGGTGCTGACCAACTATGTGCTGAGCATGACAGTTCTGGCCTACGCGGCCCTGATCCGAGACGGCAGTACGACGATCTATTTCGATCCGTTCGCTCAGTTTGGCGATCTGATCTTCGGCACCGGACTGATCGCGGCGGCCGCAGTTGCGATCTTCGACTCGGCATGGCGTAACCGACCGATTTCTTAGACCTTGCCCGAACTGGACCAATCTGTCAGCCAGCTCTGATCCAATACCTGCGTACGAGCCGATCTCATCTAGACCAGGACTCACGCGATGTACCGCTTGACTCGGGGGGCGGAGAAGCTGCCCAAACGTCCAGTGCTGGACGCCTCGCAACGCGCCGTTGTCGATCATCCGGCGGGGCCGCTGCTGGTATTGGCTGGGCCCGGTGCCGGCAAGACGACAACCCTGGTCGAGTGCGTGGTGGATCGGATTGAACGCCGCGGCGACACGCCCGACAGCATCCTGGTCCTGACCTTCTCCCGAAAAGCCGCGGCCGATTTACGCGCCCGGATCGCAGGGCGTTTGGGGCGTACCACAGTGACCCCGATGGCCATGACCTTCCACGCCTTTTGCTACGCGCTGGTGCGCCGGTTCGGTGATGAGGCCGACGCTGAATCGAACGGCTTCGGCGCTCCACTGCGGCTCCTGACCGGACCCGAGCAGGAGTTCCGGCTCCGGGAGACACTTCACGGGAGCCTGGAAACTCAGCGCGCCCAGTGGCCGGAGTCGCTCGCCCGCGCGTTCCCTACCCGGGCGTTTGCAAGTGAGGTTCGTGCGGTGCTGGCCAAGGCACGACAGCTGGGCATGGACCCTGATGACGTTGTCGCGGCAGGACATGCCACCGGCCGAGAGGAGTGGGTGAGCCTCGGAACCTTCTTCGACGAGTACCTCGACGTGTTGGATGCGGAAGGCGTGCTCGATTACGCCGAACTGGTACACCGCTGCCGCATCTTGTTGACCCGGCCCGAGATCGTGACAACGTTGCGCCGTGAGATTGGCTGTGTCTTTGTCGACGAGTACCAAGACACCGATCCCGCCCAGGTCCGGCTGTTGCAGGTGATCGCCGGTGACGGCGGGGATGTCGTCGTCGTGGGGGATCCCGACCAGTCGATCTACGCATTTCGCGGCGCCGAGGCGCGCGGGATCTTGGACTTCCCCGAGCTGTTCCGTACTCGGGACGGAGCGCCCGCGCCGGTCGTGGCATTGAGCCAGACACGGCGCTTCGGCAATGTTCTGCTTGCCGCCAGCCGCAGCGTGGCCAGCCGGTTGGGTATGCCACGTACGCTGCCGGCGGAGGTGTTCCAGGCCTTCCGTTATCCAGCCGCGGATCCCCAACTTCCCAAGGGAAAAGTGGAGGTCTTCACCTGCAGCAGCAGCGGAGCGGAGGCGGAGCATATCGCGGAGATTCTGCGCAGCGCGCATCTCCGCGACAATTTGCCGTGGACCGACATGGCGGTGTTGGTCCGCGGTGGACGGACCATGATCCCCGGGCTGACCCGGGCACTGGTCGCCGCGGGGGTACCAGTCGAAGTGGCCGGCGACGAGATCCCCTTGGCTGCTGACCCCGCCGTGCGTCCACTGCTATTGGCTCTTCAGGTCGCAGTTCGAGGTTGCGCGCCCACCGGTGAGGAGGCACAGCTCCTGCTCACCTCACCGCTCGGTGGCATGGACAGTATGTCGACGCGGCGTCTGGGACGCGCCCTCCGGGAGGCCGAGCGTGCCGAGCTCGCCGGCACGGCGTTACCACGGCCCTCCATCGAGCTGACGAGCCTCGCCTTGCGTCATCACGAACTCCTCGACGACTGCCCACCCAGTCCGGAGGTCGACGCTGCTCGCGCCCTAGCCCAGCTGTTGCGACGCTGCGAGCACGCAATCCGCAGCGGTAGCACAGCGGAGGAAGCACTGTGGCTGCTCTGGTCACAGACGGCTTGGCCGGAAAGGCTCCGACAACAGGCCGGGCTAGGTGGCGAAACGGGGCGTCGCGCTAACAGAGATCTGGACGCAATTTGTGCCCTCTTCGAGATCGCCGCTCGCTCCGAAGAGGTGTCAGGTCTCCGCGGCGTGACTGGTTTCTTGGCTGAAGTCGAAGGCCAACAGATCCCTGCGGACCCGTTACGCGAGTCAGAGTTACGCGGGGCAGCGGTCCGCGTGCTGACCGCCCATCGCGCCAAGGGGCTTGAGTGGGATCTGGTCATCGTTGCAGGCGTGCAGGAGGGCAAATGGCCGGACGTACGCCGTCGCGGGTCGCTGTTGGAACCCGATCAGCTGGGGCGCCGCGAGGTCATGGCGCCGGTTCCCACCGCGACTCGGATCGCTGAGGAACGTCGGCTCTTCTACGTCGCATGCACTCGAGCTAAGTGGCGGCTCGTGGTCACGGCCGTTGCGGGCACCGAGGGGGAGGCCGATCAGCCATCCCGGTTCCTTGGCGAGCTCGGCGTGCCCCTGCGGGAGCTTCCGGGACGGCCGCAACGGCCGCTGTCGCTGTCAGCTTTGGTTGGCGAGCTCCGCAGCATGGCTGTCGACCCGGAGGCCTCGCCCAGCCTTCGGGAGGAGGCCGCCGTCCGGCTCGCTCGGCTGGCCGATGCGACCGATCGCGACGGTCGGCCGTTGGTCCCGGCCGCCCGACCGCAGCACTGGTGGGGCATGCGTCCGCCGAGTCGAGCGGACCAACCCCTGGTGGCGCCGGAGGAGCCGGTCCACCTTTCCGGCAGCCAGCTGGCAAGCGTGCTGGCCTGCCCGCGTCACTGGTTCCTGGCGCGCAAGGCCCACGGCGAGTCGGTGCGTACGACCGCCGCAAGCTTCGGCTCGGTCGTTCATGTGCTGGCCGAGTACGGGGCGTACCACCGAGTTGATCATGACGAGCTTTCCAGCCATCTGGAGTCGGTCTGGAACCAGCTGGACTTCGACGCGCACTGGCTGTCTGCGGTGGAGCGGGTGGAGGCCGAGTCGGCGCTCGAGCGCTTTGTGGCCTGGCAAGAGGTGAGGCCGCATCTCACTCTGCTCGGGACGGAGGTGGAATTCGCGTGCAATGTTGATCTTGGGAGCGACCGCGTGCATCTCACCGGCAGTGCTGACCGGGTCGAACGCGATCCCGACGGCCGGATCCGAATCGTGGACTTCAAGACGTCGAAGACAGCCCCGACTGCCGCCGATGTGGCGTTGTACGACCAGCTCGGGGTCTATCAGCTGGCGGTGCAACAAGGTGCCTTTGCTCGGGTGGCTGGGGATGGCGCGCGACCCGGCGGCGCCGAACTGGTGTACCTCCGGCTTCCCGACGGAGACAGCGGCCATCCGAAGACCTTTCAGCAGGCCTCGCTGGATGATGTTCCTTTTCCAGTGACGTTGCGGGGCACCGAAGAGGACGCCCTTGGAGAACAGCCGACCTGGGTGCATCGGCGGCTGGTGGACGCTGCATACATCATTCGTCGGGAAAATCACGAGGCCCGCATAGGCCCAGGCTGCCGATACTGTCCATTCCGCAATAGCTGTCCTGCGCAGCCCGCTGGCCAACAGGTGGTGCGGTGACCGTTTACACCCTCAAGCCACAGCCGACGCGGACTCGGCTTAGCAACGCCGGCGAGCTCATGGATGCGCTGGGCATCTCTTTCTCCACCGAGCAACTAGATGCCATCACCGCGCCTCTTGAGCCCGGTGTCATCATTGCCGGCGCCGGATCGGGCAAAACTACGGTGATGGCCGCCCGGGTTGTTTGGCTGGTTGGCACCGGCATCGTACGACCCGAAGAGGTACTGGGCCTGACGTTCACTCGCAAGGCAGCTGCGGAGCTCTCGCACCGAGTACGCAGCGCGCTGCTGCGAGCAGGTTTGATCGCAGATCGCGGCGTCGATGAATCCGGTGAACAGTTGATCATGACCTACGACGCCTACGCCGCGCGCCTGGTCGCCGAGCATGGGTTGCGGCTCGGTTTCGAGGCCGATCCGACCATGATCAGCGGCGCCACCCGATACCGGCTCGCATCACGGGTGGTGAAGGCGGCGGCCGGACCTTTCGAGTTCATCTCACGACTGCGGCCGGCAACAGTCACCGAGCGGGTGCTGCGGCTTGACGCCGACCTCCAGCAACACCTCGTCGACGTGGATGATCTCGACGGGCACGCACGCGACCTGCTCCTCGGCCTGGCGTCCGCACCGCTCAATAATCGCGGCAACGTATACGTCGACGTCAAGAAGGCGACGATCGCCTGCCAGGAGCGCCTGGAACTCGCCAGCCTGGTACGTGACTACCAAGACTTGAAGCACCGGCTTGGACTTGTCGAGTTTGCTGATCAGATGGCTATTGCGGCCCGGCTCGCCACCGAGGTCCCGCAGGTGTCGAGTGCGATGCGGTCTGCCTTCCGGGTGGTGTTGCTCGATGAATACCAGGACACCTCGGCAGCGCAGGCGATCATGCTCCGTGGGCTGTTCTCCGGTCTGACCGCCAAAGACGGTCGCGGGCATCCGGTGACCGCGGTTGGCGACCCATTCCAGGCGATCTACGGTTGGCGAGGGGCGGCGGCGAGCAACATCCTGACCTTCGCCGCCGACTTTCCCCGTGTAGATGGGCACTCGGCTCATCGCTTTGGACTCACCGTCAACCGGCGCAGCGGGCGAGTCATCCTCGATGTCGCAAACGTGCTCAGCCAGCCGCTGCGAACCGAGACCGGCAGTGTGATAGCCGACAGCACGGTACCGGCCCAGTCTGCCGTTGGTGGCCTGGGGCTGCTGCGTGCCCCCGAGGGGACGCCCTCGGGGCAAGTCCGCGCGGCAACCTTCGAGACATGGCCGGAAGAGATCAGCTGGACGGCGGACCAGATCGCTGGGCTGCGGGCAGGCGGTGACGTGTCGCATTGGGCCGACGTCGCGGTGCTGACCCGACGGAACGCCGATATCGCGCCGTTGTATGCAGAGTTGACCGCGCGGGATGTGCCGGTGGAGATCGTTGGCCTTGGTGGCCTGCTGCATCTGCCCGAGATCATGGACATCACCGCGACGCTGCGGCTGATCGACGATGTCACCGCAAACCCCGACCTGATCAGGCTCCTGACCGGACCTCGGTGGCAGGTGGGGCCGCGCGACCTCGCATTGTTGGGGCGGCGCGCCGGCGAGCTGGCCCGTGCTGCCCGCGACTCAGCCGACGCCGAAGACGAGCTCGGGAGCGCTGCAGTCCTCACCTCGTTGGAGCGGGCCGTCGCGGATGTTGACCCGACCGAGGTTGTCAGCTTGCTGGACGCCCTGGATAGTCCGGGCGAGGCGGCCTACTCATCGGAGGCTCGAGAGCGGTTCGCTCGGCTTTCGGCTGAACTGGCATGGTTGCGCCGCCACTCCGACGAGCCCGTGCTCGACCTGACCCGTCGAGTGATCAGCACGATCGGCTTGGATGTCGAGTTGATGGCCACGCCAGAGTTTGCTCGAAACTCCCGCCGCGAGCAGCTCGGAGCGTTTCTGGACGCGGTCGCGGCGTATGTCGATGTCGACGGCGATGCCTCGCTCGCCGGCCTGCTTGGCTATCTGCAGGCGGAGAGCGAGCAGGGTGCGGGACTAGAGCGGGCCGTGCCCTCGGACC
>CAVTFS010000012.1:0-462934 GCA_963734005.1 uncultured Actinomycetota bacterium | reverse complement strand
GGCTGATGATCTGAGACGAACGTTAGGCAGGAACGACGATCCCGGGTGGACACTCGGGGCGACTCTGATCCAGCGCGGCTGGCTCACCCCGGCCGCGAGCTCTTCGGATAACTCATCGCTCGGACCCCGGGGCGGCGCTTCGACCGCTTGACGAACACAGAGGAACCTGGGATGTCGAGAGACTCTGTTAGGTGCACACCGCCTCGGCGGCGCCAAGGTTTAAGCGGAGTGCAGCTTCGTGGCTGGTTGAGATCCTTTACGGCTTAGCGGCGGGCTGGCGGCCACGACATCGCGCCGAGTTCTTTTGAGATAGCGCGTGCGGCGTCGCGGACGGCGTCGCTGGTTGTTCGGTCGACGGGCCAGTTCGCGGAGGGCACCACTAACCCGATGGCTCCCACTGGCGCGCCGGACACGTCGAAGACCGGCCCGGCGATCGCGCACTCACCAAGGACGGCCTCCTCCTGCTCTCGAGCGAGCCCCGTGGAGCCGATGTCAGCGAGCTCCTCCTTGAGCTCAACAGGGGAAGTGACAGTCTCACCAGTCATGCTCCGCAGGGCCGACGCCGCGAGCATGCGGGATGCGGCATCGTCGTCGAAAGCGAGGATGGCTTTGCCCAGGGCGCTTGCGTGGGCTGGGATAACGATGCCCACCTCGGGCATCTGTCGGCTGCCGTCCGGTCTGGGTTCGTGATGGATGATCACCACGTCATCGAGGAGTAGCACGCCGGTGCGTACGGAGTAACCGGTGCGGCGGGCGAGGTCTTCGGCCCAGGGGATGGCCTTGGATCGCAGCTCGAGCGTGTCGAGGTAGACATTGCCGAGCCGCAGCACCGCCGGACCCAGCTGGTAGCGGCCGAAACCGTGCTCTTGCACGACCATGCCCTGGGCGACCAGAGTACGGACGATGCCGTGAACGGTCGAGGGCGGCAGTTCGAGACGGCTGGCGAGTTCGGACAGGGTCATACGCCGGGCTCCCTGCAGCGCAAAAAGGACCCGGATCGCACGGTCGATCGATTGGATCACGTGTCCCTCCTTGCTCGGGTTCGGTTCTGCGCACAGGTTTCCCGATGTGTCTTGCATCATAGTGAATCATGTGTGTATGCTCCGAAGCACATTCGACATTATCGAATCTTCTTCAGAATTCAAGGAGGTAGGGCCATGCTGGATGAGAGTTCGCTGGCGCAGCGGTTGGCGGCTGAGTTCATCGGGACCGCGTTTCTGGTCTTCATCGGCGTGGGATCGGTCCCGGCTACGCTCATCGTCAACGGCGATGCGCCGTTCACGATGGCCGATCTGGGCATGATCTCATTGGCGTTCGGCACGGTAGTCGTGGCGACGGTTTACGCCTTGGGCCACATCGGCGGCAACCACATCAACCCTGCGGTGACGCTCGGGCTCGCCGTGTCGGGCAAGTTCCCCTGGCGGCAGGTGCCCGGATATGTCCTGGCGCAGCTGGCCGGTGCGGTCCTCGGGGCGGCGGCGATCATCGGCGTTCTGGGTAAGAAGGCCAGCGACGTGGGCCTCGGTGTCGCCAAGTACAGTTCCATCAGCTGGACCCAGGCGTTCACGGCGGAGTTCGTCGGCACCTTCATCCTCGTGTTTGTCATCTTCGGCGTGATCCACCGCAAGGCAGCTGCTGGTTTTGCTGGTCTCGCGATCGGCTTGGTCGTTTTCGCGGCCATCATTCCGGTGGCTCCCGCAACGGGGGCCTCAATCAACCCGGCTCGCACTTTCGGGCCGATGCTCGTCCAGCAGATCGCGGGCGGTCAGGTGGAGTGGAGCCAACTTCCCGTCTACGTCGTCGCGGAACTCCTCGCTGGCGTCGCCGCCGCGCTGCTGTACGGCGTGCTTGCCCGCACCCCGGCCGACCGGGCAATCTCTTCAGAAGGAATTGACCTTGCTGACCCCGAACCATCGAGCCAGCCGGGCGTGAACCATGAGCAGTCGAGCCGGCAGCGCACTCTCGGCCTGACCCAATCACTCGACCCTACTAAGGAGACAACACCATGAAGAAGCTCATCAACGACCCGCAAGACGTCGTAGCCGAAGCGCTGCAGGGGATCGAGGCGGCACATCCGGATCTTCGCGTCGACCACCAGCACAAGATCATCTACCGTGGGGACACGCCGCGACCCGACAAGGTGGGGATCATCTCAGGCGGAGGATCGGGTCATGAGCCGCTTCACGGCGGATTCGTGGGGCTGGGCATGCTGGATGCGGCCTGTGCGGGCGAGGTCTTCACCTCTCCTGTACCCGACCAGATGCTCGCCGCGACGAAGCTGGTTGACGGCGGCGCCGGTGTCCTGCATGTGGTCAAGAACTACACCGGCGACGTCATGAACTTCGACATGGCGGCCGAGCTGGCCGCGGCAACCGGTGCCCAGGTCCTCTCCGTGGTCACCGACGACGACGTCGCCGTCCAGGACAGCACCTGGACCGCTGGCCGACGAGGCGTCGGGGTCACCGTGCTAGTGGAAAAGATCGCCGGCGCCGCAGCCGAACAGGGCAGGACCCTGGAGCAGGTGGCCGATATCGCCCGCCAGGTCAACGCGAATGGTCGAAGCATGGGCCTGGCGCTCTCTTCGTGCACCATTCCGGCAGCCGGCAAGCCCACCTTCGACCTTGGTGAAAACGAGATGGAGTTAGGAGTCGGCATCCACGGCGAGCCTGGCCGTCAACGCGTGCCACTGGCCACCGCACGGGAGATCGCTGAGATGCTCGTCGAACCCGTGCTAGCCGACCTGCCATTCACCAGTGGCGACAACGTCATCGCGTTCGTGAACGGGCTCGGTGGCACACCGCTCATCGAGCTCTACGTCATGTACAACGAGGTGAATCGGGTTCTGACCGCTCACGGCCTGCAGGTGGCGCGCTCCCTGGTCGGTTCCTACATCACCTCGCTCGAGATGGCCGGCACGTCGGTGACCCTGCTCAAGGTCGGGGATGAACTTCTCTCCCTCTGGGATGCTCCGGTGAAGACTCCGGCACTGAGATGGGGCGCCTGAACATGGACGAAACGGTGGGGACGGCAGCTCTGGACAGGTGGATCCGAAGTTTCGCCCTGCTAGTCGCGGAGAACAAAGAACTACTGACCGACCTTGACGCCGCGATCGGCGACGGCGACCACGGCGCAAACATGGACCGCGGGATGCGGGCCGTCGTCGCCGCGCTCGACGACACCACACCGGCAACGGCTGCGGCACTGTTCAACAAGGTCGGCATGACTCTCGTCTCCACCGTTGGCGGCGCCAGCGGTCCCTTGTTCGGCACGTTCTTCCTCCGGGCCGGGACGTCCTTCGGTGACAATACGGAGATCTCATTGGCCCAGCTGGCGGCAGCGTTGCGCGCTGGCCTAGAAGGCATCGTTTCTCGCGGCAAGGCCGAAGCCGGGGACAAGACAATGTATGACGCGCTTGCGCCGGCGGTGAGCGCACTCGACACCGCTGTCTTAGAGGGTCTGGACAAGGCCGACGCGCTGAAGCTGGCCTTGGTCGCAGCGGAGAGCGGGCGCGACGCGACCACGCCAATGCTCGCGCGGAAAGGCCGGGCCAGTTACCTCGGCGAGCGAAGCGTCGGGCACCAGGACCCGGGCGCCACCACGGTTGCGCTGCTCATGGCCGCGGCGACGCAAGCATCGCTCTAATCCGGTGTACGACTCGCGGCAATGGTTCAGCGAAAGATGGCGAGGGAAGGCTGATGGCAACACCTGAACACGATTCGTCCAGATGCCTCGTCGGCATCGTCGTTGTCTCGCACAGCCGCGCCCTGGCCCGAGCCGCCGTGGCACTCGCAGCCGAGATGCTGCACGGCCGCCCGGTCCCCATCGCGGTGGCCGCAGGCCTGGACGAGGTAACCCTCGGCACAGACGCCGTACGCATCAAAGAGGCAATCGAGGAGGTTGACAGCCCCGCGGGCGTCGTCGTGCTGATGGACCTCGGCAGCGCGGTTCTCAGCGCCGAACTTGCCCTCGATCTCCTCGATGACCCACAGGTGCGTGAGCGGGTCGTTCTGTCAGCGGCACCACTCATCGAAGGATTGGTTGTCGCGGCCGTAGCTGCCGCTGGAGGAGCCGGCCGCAAGGAAGTCGCCGCCGAAGCCCACAGCGCACTTATGGGCAAAGACGCTCAACTGAGCAATCCCGAAGACACATCGCCGCCCACGCCTGTTGCTGGTGAATCGGTGGATGTGGTGGCGGTGTTCACAGTCGCCAACCGCCACGGACTGCATGCCCGGCCAGCCGCGCGCCTCGTCAGCGAGATGCGCGGTCTGGACGCCTCGGTCCGGCTGCGCAATCTGACCACCGGAACCGGCCCAGTCCCGGCGGCGAGCCTCAGCCGGGTCGCAACGCTCGCTGCTCTGCACGGCCATCGGGTGGAGATCTCGGCATCGGGTCCGCAGGCGCCCGAGGCGATCGACCACCTGCTCGCCTTGGCCGCCCGCAACTTCGACGAGCCGCTGGATGATGCACCAACCCCTGTCCAGGTGCAGAATGCCGGACCGTTGCCGGCTTCACCAGGCATCCGTATCGGACCAGTCCGGATGCTGCGCTCCCCTGCACCCCCGGCCCATCCCGGCCTCACAGGCAGCCCAACGGCTGAGTGGCGTCGCGTCGTCGAGGCGGTGGCCGCCGTGCGTCGGGAGATCGAGCGCATCAGAGCCGTCGCCGCCCGGGAGGTCGGGCCCCAGGAAGCGCAAATCTTCGACGCCCACCTGATGCTCCTCGGCGACGCCGAAGTGCTCGCCGACATCAAGCACCGAGTCAACTCCGGAGCCGGTGCGGTCACGGCCTGGGTCGATGCCCTCGCTGTCGTCGAGAAGCAATGGTCTGAACTGCCAGACTCCTACCTGCGCGCCCGCGCCGAGGACGTACGGGCCGTGGGAACTCAGGTGCTCGCTGCACTCACCGGCGCGCCGACCGTCGCCATGACCGGACCTGGCATCCTGATAACCAAGGAACTGACCCCCGCGCAAGCCGCCGAACTCGACCTCGACGCGGTGCAAGGAATCGTCCTCGCCTACGGCAGCCCAAGCTCACATGCCGCGATCATCGCCCGTTCACGCGGCATCCCGGCCCTCGTCGCGGCAGGACCCGGCGTACTCAGCTTGGCCGAGGGGACCACCGTCGTCATCGACGGCGCCACCGGCGAGCTCGTCATCGACCCGCCGGCCGCCACAGTGGCGCACTTCAGCCAGCGGGCAGCCGAAATGGCTGCCCAGGAGAGCAAACACCGCGCCGCAGCCGGCGAACCCGCCGTCACCGTCGACGGTGCCCGGATCGAGGTCGCCGCCAACCTCGGCTCCCGCGCCGACGCCCACGCGGCGGCTGCTGAAGGAGCAGACAGCGCCGGCCTGGTCCGTACGGAATTCCTGTTCCTCAACCGCGATCGGGCCCCCGACCTCCAGGAGCAGGTCGCGGAATACCTCGCCATCGCTGACGCCCTGGGTGGCCGCCGTGTCACGTTCCGCACCCTGGACGTAGGTGGAGACAAGCCGCTGGCCTACCTGCCAATGCCTGTCGAAGAGAATCCGTTCCTCGGACACCGCGGAATTCGGCTCTCTCTGGACCGTCGGGACCTGCTGCTCGAGCAGCTCTCAGCCATCTGCCAAGTGGCTAGGAGGGTGCCAACCAGTGTGATGTTCCCGATGGTGACAACCGTCGCCGAAATCCGGGACGCGCGTAGCATGCTCGGGGAAGCAGCCGGCCCTGCTGGTCTGCCCGAAGGACTACGCATCGGCATGATGGTCGAGGTGCCTGCCGCCGCGCTGAAGATCGCGACGTTCCTCCCCTACCTAGATTTCATCAGCATCGGAACAAACGACCTGACCCAATACACGCTCGCCGCTGAGCGGGGAAACGCTGCCGTCGCAGCCCTCTCAGACCCCTTGGACCCCGGCGTGCTCAGACTTATTCGGCACGTCTGTCACACCGCGGGCGGCAGGGTCCCGGTCGCGGTCTGCGGAGAAGCCGCCGCCGACCACACTGCGATTCCCGTCCTGCTCGGACTCGGAGTCCGCGAACTAAGCGTGTCCCCCAAATCAGTGCCCCCAGTCAAAGCACGGGCGCGCGCACTCGACCTTGCCCGCTGCGCCTCTCTCGCCGAGGCCGCCATCGATCTCGACGACTCCGCCTCCGTCCGGCGACTGGTCTCATCGTCACTCGACAGCGACGACGACCTGACCCCGGCCCTGGCAGCCTCCGCCAAGCGCTAGATGCGGACTTGCACGTCACCCAGCCTCTGGCGAGCGGAACCTCGGACAATCCCACCTCGGGCGAAACCCTAAGGACCGATAAACGGATCGTCCCCGAGTCGACCGGTGCTTACCAATGGGCTCGATCTCGACTCATCAGGCCGGTGGACTGATAGGCACCTCACGATGCCCGAAGCGCTCGTAAGGTCTCTCGAAAAGAAGTGGGGATGTTTTTGATCTTGGTTCAAACCTTTCGATTCGTTAGTTCAGCTATGCGTCTGACCACCTTTATGACCACCATTAGGGTTTGTCCGCTGAAATCCCCAAAGTCCGAAACCCTATCTGTAAGGGAAATGGGACGTCCGCGGACAGTCTCGGACACGCTGCCGATGTCTGGGGGTCAAAGAGTCATGAGTTCTTGTCTTGTCCCGCTGCCACCGCGATGATCTTGCCATCGCTGATGATCTTGTGCTGCCCATGAACGCCTGAGGTGTCACTGTTAATTCCTTCTTGCTATCGGCAGCATCCCCTTCGCAGAGAACGCCTACACCGTTCTCGACGCACTCGAGTCTCGGCGAGACGAGGATCCCTCCGCGCGCGTTGGGCTGCGAGACCTCGGTGGATCAGGTCGGCAAGGTCGGCGGGGATGAGGCTTCATTCCACAGCCCGCCAGGTTGAGAGCAAGTTCATTGACGATCATGTAGCCGACGCCGATAGGCAAGGCGGAGTTGCCGCTCGTCGAGATTGGAACTGCAATGGTGACCGCCGAGCCGGTCGGAAACAACTTCTGTGGAGTGTGGAGGACGGCGCAAGGTGCTGCTCTACAGCCCGGGGTTATCAACAGGTCGGAGCCTTATTGGCACCTCGGGCGGACAGTGTGGCCAACTGAAGCATCAGTACAAGGCTGGAGACGATCGGATGGAGAAGTTGCTGCTGACCGTGCGGGAGGCCGCAGACGTGCTCAGTGTCAGTCGGTCGCGAGTGTATGAGCTGCTCTACGCCGAGCAGCTCGACTCGGTGAAGATCGGTCGGTCTCGGCGGGTGGCACTAGCTTCGGTGCGGCGCTTGGCGGACGGTCCGTCGGCGTCATGAACTCCCGCCGGCCTCAGGGTGAAGGCCCCGACGGGCTCCCCGGCTACGTGTGGACCGACGAACCGCCCGACCCGACCACCTTCACGCTGACGCTCCTTCGAGCCGTCGCGGAACGGCCACGCTGCGCGCTCAATACGACCAAGGTCAAAACCGCGGCCGCTGCTGTGGACAGTGCCTCGGCAACGGGGAACGACCCACCTAGTCCGGGGGCTGCCCGCGGCTCGGCCTCACCCGATGACCAGCCAAAACCAGGGCCGCAGGACCGGCAGTCAAGGGTGAGCGCAGCGAATCCGCAGGACACGAGCGCAGCGAGCCCATGACGGCCGAACGGAAGGCCCCACTCTGCGCATCGGGGGAGGCCGAGCCCGCAGCCACCGAACCCACCAGGAAGGACGTAGATCATGAAGATGTACATGACGATTGAGGAGGTCGCCCAGTCGTTACGCGTGACCGTGCCGACGGTCCGTTGGCTGCGGCAGGAAGGCCGGTTTGCTCCGGCGATCAAGGTCGGGCGGAGAGTGCTCTGGGATGAGGAGGCTCTCACGGCTTGGCTTGAGGCGAACCGAGAAGCGCCGGCCCGGTGAGTATCCAACGGAAGGTCACGCCGGAAGGCAAGGTCCGCTACCGGGCGCGCATCAAAGCAAATGGCCGGGAGGTCGCTTCTCGGATGTTCGACCGCAAGTCTGATGCGGTGGCATGGGAGCAGGATCAACGGCGGCGGTTGAGGGCGGGTGAGTGGCTGGACCCGCGTCGAGGCCAGGTGCCGCTGAGTGTGGTCGCCGAGATGTGGCTGGAGTCGCGGCGCACCGTGAAACGTCGGACGTTGGAAAGTGACCGCGGGGCGTGGCGGAACTACATCGCTCCGAGGTTCGGGCGTCGGCCAGTGGCATCGATCACTACGGCAGACGTCTCGAGCTGGCTTGGCGACCTGATGAGACGTGGCCTTGCTCGGTCGACGGCGACGCGAGCCCTGGCCACCCTCCGATCTCTCCTGTCGTTTGCGGTGGCGGACGGCCGAGTGACGGTGAATGCTGCCGCGGCGGCGAAAGCTCCGACCGGGGGGCAGGCGCGGCGCGAGGGCAGGTTCCTCGACCTCGATGAAGTGGTGGCTCTGGCCCAAGCGTGCCGAGGCCCTTATGCGGAGCTGGTCTACGTACTCGCGATGCAAGGCCTTCGGTGGGGTGAGCTGGCCGGCCTGCAGGTGGGTGACCGGGTGATGGTGCCCGGCCCGGGGCTGCGGTTGTCACGGGCGGTTCTAGCAAGCAACGGGGGCGGCGAGTTGTACGTCGACACGTTGAAGAACAAGCGCGCTCGGACTGTCCCGCTGGTGCCGGTGGTGGTGCCCATCGTGGATCGGTGGAGCGCCGGCAAGAGCCCGGGTGAATGGCTCTTCGCCGCGCCGGCGGGCGGTCCGCTGCGGGAAACGAACTGGCAGCGGTCGATCAGCTGGCGTGAGGCGAAGGCGACGATTGGGCGGCCCGAGCTGCGCGTTCACGATCTGCGCCACACGGCGGCTTCGGTGTGGCTGGCGTCTGGCGCTGATCCGAAAGTAGTCCAGCGAGTACTGGGGCACGCCACAGCTGCCATGACGATGGACCTGTACGGGCACATGATCGACCGCAATTTGTGGGACGCGGCCCAGCGGCTCGGGGGCACCACGGGGGCACGGCCGGACGAGGGACCGGACGATGAAGGTGGCTCCTTGGCGGAAAGCCGCCGTTGACTAGGGATAACGCCCTGGAGCCGCCTTGGGGAATCGAACCCCGGACCTACGCATTACGAGTGCGTCGCTCTGCCAGCTGAGCTAAGGCGGCTGGTGCCGGGTGGCTCGGCACGATCGCCAACTATATCGAGCGGCATAACGCATGGCGAAGTCAAAATGGGGTTCGCTTGATCAGCACCGAGTTCCATCCCGCGGCACTTGACTACGGACCAGATATGCGTCGGCCAGCGACTTGACGCAACTACTTTGCCCGTACGCCAAGTGGCCTTCGCCGTCGAATGTCACAAGCACGCCCGAACTGAGTTCGTTCGCCATAGCCACCGCATACTCATACGGCGTCGCAGGATCGCCCGTCGTACCAATAACCAGGATCGGCGGAGCTCCGGCCGCGTCGACCGCGGGCTGCTTGGGCGCGGGCCTGACCGGCCACAAGGGACAGACCAGATCGGGACCATTCAGCCGGCCCAAGACGGGTGCACGCCGAGACTCCTCGGCGAGCCTCTTCTCTGCGGCACGCACGCTATCGCCCCGGCTGTCGAGGCAACGAATGGCTGGAAACGCATACATGAGCTGCCCGTAGGTGCCATCGCGATCACGTCGATCCGAGGCGTCGGCCAGCTGCAGCATCCCGGTGCCATCTCCGTCGAAGATTGCTGCGGTGAGCGCATCTCGCAGCTCCGGCCAGCTACCCCTCCCGCCGTACATGGCGTAGAAGACCGCCTCGACGCCCTGCTGTTGGCTGAGCGTACGCCCGCCATCCACTGCCAGCGGCTGCTGATCGAGCCGATCAAGAAATTCCTTGATCTTGGACAGCACGTCATTCTGCTGAGCGCCAATCCGACAGCCCTCCTCCACGCACCATGCCGCGAAATGGTGGAGCGCCCGTTCAAAGCCATCCACTTGATTGATCTTGGACTTGGAATTGATATTGACCGCGCCATCGAGAACCATCCGGCCAACTCGCTGCGGGAATAGTTCCGCATAAAACGCGCCGATCCTGGTGCCGTACGACGACCCCAAGTAGTTGATCTTGGAGTCACCCAGGAGGCCACGCAGCAGATCAAGATCGCGTACGGTCTCCATGGTCGAGATGTGTTCCAGCAACGCTCCAGATTTGCTGAGACAGGATTCGCCGAACTTGATCTGTTCGTCGATCCTGGCTTGCAATTCCCCCGGATCATCGGGCGAGCTGTCCATCGAGAAATAACGATCAAGCTCAGCGGCGCCATAGCAGACCACTGGCGTCGAACGGCCAACTCCTCGTGGGTCCCAGCCGACGATGTCGTAGCTTTCGAGCCCTGCGGCGTTGAAGTAGCCGACGTAACCCACCCCCGAGCCGCCGGGACCGCCAGGATTGATGATGAGGCTGCCGAGCCGCCTGCTGCTGGCAGCCGGGCGCTTGGCAACCGCAAGTGTGATGGCCGTCCCGTCAGGGTCGGAGTAGTCCAGTGGCGCGAGCATGGTGCTACACGAGAGCCCATGACCACACTGCTTCCAATCCAGCCGCTGCCTCTGATAGCGCGCCAGTCCGGTGCCTGGCGGTGGTTCGGTGAAGCCCTCTGGTCTCACCTGCGGGATGGGTTGGAGCGGCCGCCCATCCTTCGGCAACTGTGGAGTTGGTGTCGCAGTCGCGGACGGTGAGGCTACCGACGATTGCTGATCTGGTGCAGTCTGCGGGTCGTTCGAACACGCCGCCAGCACACCAAGCAACGCCGCCAAGACGCCCAAGCTACGCAGGCGGCGGGCGGACATATGAAGAGGGTACGCGGCTCCGTCTCAAGATCACTAACGGTGCAACGGCTGGAGACGCTGTGAGAACTCAGTCTTCCCCATCATCGGAACGGCGGCGGCGTATCCGTGCCTTCCGCGGTGGAGCCGGCACCTGCGCCGGAGCCTCGCGCGAAGCGTAGAGCTGGCGAGCACCGCAGGCAGCGGCGAGCGAGCATGTTCTGGTAGCCCCGCTGGCGTTCATCCGAATGACCACCGAGTCAGCCGGCACCTGGTGCCCGACCACGACACCATCGCCGTCCTCCAGCGCAATCTTCTCTCCCACAGCCGGCGCGGTGCGCGCAAACTCGGTGTACAGCGGATGCTCGTACTTCAGGCAACACATCAGCCGGCCGCAAGCACCTGAGATCTTCAAGGGGTTCGGCGGAAGATCTTGCACCTTGGCCATACGAAGGCTGACAGGCTCGAAGTCCTTCAGAAACGTGGCGCAACAGAGGTCGCGTCCGCAGTTGCCAAGGCCGCCGACGAGCCGCGCGGCATCTCGCGAGCCGATCTGCCGCAGATCGATACGAGCCTGAAGGCTCCGGGCCAGCTCGCTGACCAAGGCTCGGAAATCAACCCGATGTGGCGCCGTGAAGTAGACGACCACAAGCTGATCGAAATCGATACCCGAATCGATGAAGTCGACCGCGACGACCTTCATCGGGAGCTCGTTCCTCTTGATCAACCTCTTGGCGACCAGCTTGGCCTCGGCGCGGCGACGTCGGTTCGCTGTGTCCCGCTCCAGATGCTCAGGAGCGGCCAAGCCAGCACACAGCGGCAACCCTTCGAACCCGTCATCCTCGACCCACTCTGGCGCCCAGACGCACTCCGCGACCTCCGGGCCGGACTCGGTTGGCACCAGAACCCGATCGCCGACGCTGTATTCGGCGTCGCCTGGATCGAGGTAGTACAGCCGGCCGTACCGTTCGAATGACACAGCCATGACCCTCCCCATGGACAAAGCCTAAGCCGAGCTTGGCCTCTTGCGCTCTGAGCTAGTCCTGTTGCCCATAGAGAACCGGAAGCCCGGCAGATGCGGGTCTGCCGGGCTTCCACGGGTGGGCATACTGGGGGGCAGGGTCCCACCCGCGCCAGTCAGATCTATTTGATCTTGATTGTCTGGCCGATGTAAATCAAGTTCGGGTTCTTGATCGTCTTCTTGTTGAGCTTCCACAAGGCTTTCCAGCCGCCCTTCACGTGGTAGCGCTTGGCGATCTTGCGAAGTGTATCGCCACGCTTCACGTGAATGGTCTTGCTACTGGCATTAGCACTGTACTTCTTTGGAGCCGCCTTCTTGGCGATCTTCTTCTTCGAGTCGCTCGCCTTGGTTGTTTTGGACGCTGCAGTGTTGGTCGCCGGTGTCGCGTGCTTGTCCGCTTTGCCGTTCGACTTGGTCAGTCCCGCACGTCGGCCGCAGGTCGGCCAGGCACCCGGACCTTGGCCTGCTAGCACCCGACGTGCGATCGCGATCTGTTCCGCCTTGGTTGCCTGGTGGGCCTGGTTGGCGTACGTTCTCCCGCCGTGCGCCTTCCAGGTGCTTGCAGCGAACTGCACACCACCGTAGTAACCATTGCCGGTGTTGATCTTCCAGTTGCCACCGCTCTCGCACTTGGCGACGCGGTCCCACACGGTCGTCGTCGCTGCCTCGGCAGATGCGGCGCCCGCAAGCCCAATCCCGCAGGACAGAGCAAGCGCAGCGCTCCCGCCGACGGCGCGCTTGATGATGGTGGATGTCAACGTAGGAATCGAATCCTTCCCCGAGTACGCCTGTGGGGCACCTGGTTCCGGGCCGTCTCGGGCCCGCGCTCACGCGGTGCGAGAGATACACCGCTGTGAGCGCTTCACCCCCCGGGACGCTCTCTCATCCCCTGGTGTGAGAGAGATCCACTGGTTCCTCCACCTCCGCTTCGCCCGGGACGTTCCCGGCAGAGGCGCCGTCCAGCAGAGTTCGGCAGACGGACGCGCGCTCTCAGCAGACACATCGGATGCCTGTGAGTCCTTCCCCCTGGCGTACCGCCCCCGCCCGTTTGATAACGAAACGGAAACGAGCCGCTTTCCACCGTAAAGGCAACCTTCTTGGGAACGCAACACTTTGCGATACCAATTTGTGACCTTCGAGCGTTTCGACATCCGAGCCACAGACGGCGGAACCCGCCAGAAGAACCAAGAAAGGCCTGGCTTGATAGCCAGGCCTGGGAAGGTTGTCGGAGAGGACGCTCGGGGGTTCGTCCCCTCCGGCAACCTGTGGCGCCCAGATTACTAAAGAACTCGCAGAAAATGAACCCCGTACATTTCGATGGAAAACCAGCTACACTGCGCGTCCACATCTCTGGCCAGTGGCCTCCGGCCTCATCACGGAGCGTCATCCTTCGACCAGGCCGATCAAGGCAGCCTCAACGGCGAGGAGCGGCGCAACGTTTCCCTCTAGGGCGGTGCGGCAAGCAAGCAGCGCGTCGATCCGATGCAGCGTCGACTCGGCTGTCGACTTGCGCGCCAGCGGGGCAATCTGCGGCCTCAGGTCCTCATTGATCAACGGCGCCCCTGATCCGGTCTGGAGGCTCAGCACATCGCGATAGAACCCGGTCAGCTCGGTGAGTGTTCGATCAATCGCATCCCGCTGAAGGCGCTTGGTTCGTGCCCGCTGCTGCTCCTCTAGCTCCTTGATAGCAGCCTGCGCTTGGCGCGGCTTGGCCCCCTTCGTGCCGAATCCCAACGCCTCTTCCAACGCAGACCGTTCTCTTGTGTCGAGCTCGCTCGTCGCCCCGGCCGCCTCCACCGTGGACGCCTCTACCACCTGGGCCGCGGCAGCCAGGCAGGCTCCCAACCCATGCAGCTGGAAAGGGATCTGCAAGATCTGTTGCCGCCGTTCCCGAACACCCTCGTCCCGGGCCAACGCCCGCGCCCGACCGATGTGTCCCTGCGACACCCGCGCTGCGTACGCCGCCAGCTCCGGTGCGATCCCATCGCGGCTCTCCAGCAAACGGGCCACCGCTGGAATGCTCGGCGTCTGCAACGTCAACAGTCGACATCGCGATCGAATGGTCGCCACCACATCGTCAACCGTCGGAGCACACAGGATCCACACGATTCGGGGAGCCGGCTCCTCGATACTCTTCAGCAGTGCATCAGCGCCGCGTTCGGTGACCCGATCCGCGTCCTCGATCACAATGACCTGCCACCGTCCCAGAGTCGGACTCATCGCGGACCGGCGTACCAGCTCACGCACCTCGTCGACGCCGATGGACAGCAGTTCGGTGCGCACCAGCGTGACGTCGGGGTGTGCACCAGACAACGACGTTCGGCATGCGCTGCACCGCCCGCACCCGCCCAAGCCGCACTGT
Organism: uncultured Actinomycetota bacterium; assembly: GCA_963734005.1. Classification (GTDB taxonomy): domain Bacteria; phylum Actinomycetota; class Actinomycetes; order Propionibacteriales; family Propionibacteriaceae; genus Microlunatus. The sequence goes on along the minus strand of CAVTFS010000012.1, from coordinate 448,820 downwards.
AGGGCTGCGGCAAAGGCGCGGGCCGCATTCGATCGTCCCGAACCGGGAGGACCGGTGAACAACCAAGCGTGACTCATAGCGTGCGGCTCGCCAGCCACCGCTCGCTGCAGCGTCGCGACGGCCGTCTCTTGGCCGATCAGCTCGGCCCATACGCCTCCGAGAGTCCGGCTGGCGTCCGCAGGCCCAACGGTCGACGCGGTCACGGGCCCAACTGTGCCATCCCCCACTGACGTCATCGGCCGCGCGCTGGCGCGAGCAGCAGTGCGACCCGGGCGGCCACCTGCGCGGCAATCTCTTCTCTGGACGCGCGCGCGTCGAGCACGAGGTAGTGCTCGGGATCGTGCTGCGCCAGCTTCAGAAAGAACTGCCGCGTCCGTTCGTGAAACACCTCACCCGCGGATTCCAACCGATCCTTCTCGCGTTTGGCGTGCACGGTCACGCTGAGCTCTGCGTCCAGCACGACCGTGAGATCGGGGCGCAAGTCCTCTGTTGCCCAGCGGGCAATGTGCTCGACTTCGGCTGGCTCAAGTACGCGGCCGGCCCCCTGGTAGGCCAACATCGAGTCGACATATCGGTCGCACACCACCACTGCACCTCGCTCGAGCGCAGGCCGCACCACCGAGAAGATGTGCTGTGCCTTGTCGGCCGCGTACAGCAATGCCTCCGCACGAGGTGACATCTCCCCGGTTGCCGGGTCCAGAACGATCTGCCGGATCATGGCGCCGACGGTGGTGTCGCCGGGCTCGAATGTCTTCAGTGCTTCATGCCCTTCGCTGGCCAGCCAGGCGCAGAGCCGGTCAACCTGCGTGGTCTTGCCAACCCCGTCACCGCCCTCGAAAACGACAAAGAACCCGCCCGCTGTGCTCATGCGCCAAGCTTCTTTTTGGTCTTGGCCCATGACTCAGCGAACTCGCGGCGAGCGTGGCGCGACCTCCGCGTCTCACGTTCAAAGTCGCGACCAGCAGCAAAGGCCTGCTCGGGAAGGAGATTGGCGACCCGCTCGTACGTTGCGACCTCGCGATGATGATCGTTGTGGATCTCCGCCAACAGCTGCCGAGACTTGAGGAGATGCTGCTGGATGGTGGCCGACTCTTCCGGGAGCACCTGAGACGCCACACCAACCACCCACTCGAGGCGTCCCATCTCCTGCCAAGCCTCCTCCCACTCCTCGTCCAGGGAATCGACGTTCAGGTGATCTGCGCAGCGACGCATGCGTGTGACAGCCATCGAGACCAGGCCGGCAAGCACCGCGGCGGCAGGATCTGAGCGCTGATCAGCCAGTTTTGGTGAGCGGACGGCGGCAACGAGCCGTTCCAGCACGGTGAGATAGCGCTCGCTGCGTAACCGAGCAGTCAGCCGGTCGTGCCCCTGCGCGTTGGGCGAGCTTGCTTCCAGGCTGATCCAGCCGAGCTCGTCGTAGAGATCCTCGACCCAATCAGGATCAAGCACGACCGAGAGTCCCTTGAGCTCCTCCCGCAGTCGCGCCGCCTGTTCAGCGAGCCGATCAACGGCAGTGAGGTCGCCGCCACGGATGGCGAGATCGGCCTCCACAATCTGCCGCAACCGTAGTGCGACCAGCTGTGAGACGAACTTCTTGAACGATGCGGCCGCATCGAATGGGGCGGGCACAGGTACGTCGGTCGGCCCGGTCGCAGGAGCGCCCAGCCGAGAGACCAGCCGCGGAAAACGCGGTACCTGGGTAGCGCCAACCTGTAAGAGGGACCGGTCCAGCCACGCTGACTGCTCATCGCTCAGTCCAGGCCCGACTGGGGTGATCAACACCTCGCGGTAGCGCGCGGTAGTCAAGCCGCCGCGGCGTACGGTAACCCTGTCATCACGCAGTAAAGCCAGCGTGGATTCTTCGTTGTCGCGCAGCACGAATTCCCGCCGATCGCAGGTGAGCGCGGCCACCGGCCCCAGTGTCGCGCGGCGACGCAGCGGTCGGATCATATCGGCCAGCTCTTCTGGAAGATCGGCATGGCCCATGAGCTCGATCCGATCCTGGGGCAACAGCGGCTCCCAGTCTGGGGCGGTGATGTACCACTCGCCGCGCCCGTCCAGTACTCGATGGGCGAGGAGGACACCAGATCGGATCAGCCGGTGATCAGGCGCGTCCAGCAAGGTGACCGAGATATCGTACGCGGCGTTTTGGCCAGCCCGTGCCACCAGGTGGTGCAGACCAAGATCAGGATTGATCAAGCGCGGGGTCGCTGCGCTATAGGGCATGTCGTAGTAGCGCTGCCCCGGAGGATTGGTGGCGGACCGGTCAGGAAGCGCAGCGGGCTGGGCAACCACCGGCTCGACGTGGTTGCGCGCCTTCGCCTGGCGGCGCTTCTTCTTACCCATGGTCGAACACTAGTGGTGTCTTGCCAGCCGGGGCGTGAGCGTCGGTAATCGCGCTCCACCGTGCTGAGAAGGAACGAGCGGACACGCTTTTTCGTCTGCGAGTGACGACGAAGTAGGCGGACCCAAAGCGCGATGCGCGAGCGCCCCGAACAAGGTGTCAGCCGGTTTTCGCTCGTGCCGTCTTCGCCGCCACTTTCTTTGCGGCCGGCTTCGGAGACGAGTTGGTCGCGGCGGCCGTCGCTTGTCTGCGCCTGGCCGGGCGCTTCTTGGGTGCTGGCCCTTTCGCCCGCTTCTCCGCAAGCAGCTGGGCTGCACGCTCGCTGGTGATCGTTTCGATGTCGTCGCCGCGCCGCAGCGTCGCGTTGATCTCGCCATCGGTGACGTAGGGTCCGAAGCGCCCTTCCTTGATGATCATGGGCCGCCCAGAGCCGGGGTCGGTGCCGAGCTCCTTCAGTGGCGGTTTGGCCGCCGCCCGGCCGCGTTGTTTGGGTTGGGCGTAGATCACCCGAGCCTCCTCGAGCGTGATCGAGAAGATCTGATCTTCGCTCTCCAAGGAGCGCGAGTCCGAGCCCTTCTTCAGATACGGCCCGTACCGGCCGTTCTGTGCGGTGATCTCCACTCCGTCGACATCGGTGCCCACTACTCTGGGCAGACTCATCAACTGAAGCGCCTGCTCAAGGGTGACGGTGTCTGCGCTCATCGAAGCGAACAGCGATCCCGTGCGCGGCTTGATGCCCTTCGGCGTGTCCTCGTCGAGGATCTCGGTGACGTACGGGCCAAAACGGCCGTTCTTGGCGACGACCACTCGCGACGTTTCGGGATCCAGACCCAGCTCTCGCTCCTCGCCCACCGGCTTCGCCAGCAACTCCCGAGCAAGATCAACGGTGAGTTCGTCAGGCGGAAGATCATCAGCGACGTTGGCGCGGCGGCCGTCCTCGTCCTCCACGTAGGTGCCATAGCGGCCGACCCGTACGACGATCTTCGGGGCGCCCGTTTCCAAGGAGTCAAGATCGGTGATCTCAAAGGTCGAAAGCTTTCGAGCGTCGATCTCACCGAGCTCGGAAACCAGCCGATGCAGTCCCTCACGGTCGTCACTGCCGAAGTAGAAGTCGGTCAAGACTCTGAGCCGCTCGGCATGCCCATCGGCGATCTGGTCCAGTACCTCCTCCATCTCGGCAGTGAAGGCATAGTCCACCAGCTTGGGGAAGTGCTCCTCGAGCAACCGCGTGACCGCAAAAGCCAACCAGGTCGGAACAAGTGACGTACCTCTCTTGAACACGTAATCCCGTGCAGTGATCGTGCGGATGATCGTTGCGTACGTCGAGGGCCGGCCAATTTCCAGTTCCTCCAGCTTGGCCACCAGGGACGGCTCGGTATAGCGGGCCGGGGGCCGGGTCTCATGCCCTGACGCGGTCACCGACTCGGGCCGCAATGGTCGCCCCGCACTGAGGTGCGGAAGCCGGGTCTGCTCGTCGTCGGTGTGGCCATCGGTCTCCTCGACCGATTCCACGTAGGCCTTGAGGAAGCCGTAAAAGGTGATCGTTCGGCCGGAGGCAACGAAGGTGCATAGCTGCGCCATCAGTGGGTTGGGCGTTGATCTTGACCGTAATCGAAAGGCCCTCGGCGTCCCTCATCTGTGAGGCGATCGTGCGCATCCAGATCAGCTCATAAAGCCGGAACTGATCGCCGGTCAGCCCAGTTTGGGCTGGTGTCAGGAAGGTCTCGCCCGCAGGCCGGATCGCCTCATGGGCCTCCTGCGCGTTCTTGACCTTGGATGTGTAGATGCGGGGCTGGTCCGGCAGGTAATCAGGGCCGAAGAGTTGACGGACCTGATGCCTCGCCGCGGCGATGGCGCTGCTGGAGAGCGTGATCGAGTCGGTCCGCATATAGGTGATGAACCCAGCCTCGTAGAGATCTTGGGCGACCGACATTGTCCGCTGGGCGGTGAATCCGAGTTTGCGGCCAGCCTCTTGCTGCATCGTTGTGGTGCGGAAGGGTGCGTACGGGCGTCGGCTGTACGGCTTGGACTCGACACTGTCTACCTCAAAGCTGGCAGAGCGCAGCGAGTCTGCAAGAGCCTGAGCCTGATTCTCGTCCAGCACCACGAGCTGATCATGGTTCCTGGTGATCAAGGAACCGCGGCTGTCGAAATCGCGGCCCTGGGCGACCCGCCGATCCCCAACCCGGGTCAGCCGGGCGGGGAAGAGTGGAGGTTCAGCATCGGGACCGGCGTCCAGGATCGCGTCCAGATCCCAGTAGGAGGCGCTGCGGAAGGCGATGCGTTCCCGCTCCCGATCAACGATCAGCCGGGTCGCCACAGACTGCACACGGCCAGCGGACAGCCGGGGCATGACCTTCTTCCACAGCACCGGCGAGACCTCGTAGCCGTAGAGACGATCAAGGATCCGTCGAGTCTCCTGGGCATCGACCAAATCTTCGTCAAGATCACGCGGGTTGGCGACCGCCTCCGCGATGGCGGCCTTGGTGATCTCATGGAAGACCATGCGTTTCGCCGGAACCTTGGGCTTCAGCTCCTGCAGCAGGTGCCAGGCAATCGCCTCACCCTCACGGTCGCCGTCAGTGGCGAGCAACAGCTCGTCGGCACCGGCCAGTGCATCCTTCAGCGAGCGGATCGTCGCCCGCTTCTCCGGGTTGACAACGTAAAGGGCTTCGAAACCGTTGTCCACGTTCACGCCAGTACGAGCCCACTTCTCACCCTTGTACTTCGCGGGGACTTCGGCGGCACCTGTCGGGAGGTCGCGAATATGACCGCGGCTGGACTCGACGATGTAGCCGTCGCCGAGAAAGCTCGCGATCTTGTTCGCCTTGGTCGGGGACTCGACGATCACGAGCCGCCTGCCCCCTGCCTTCGCTGCCACCGATTACTCACTTTCTTCTCGATCTGATCACACGCGCGACCGAACATCGGATCGTTATCACGACCCAACGAACCAAGCTGCCGCCCCCCGGCGCGCATACTCTACGGCCCGCAATCAACTACGGCCGTGAACGTCACCGTTTCGAAATGAATTCCCCGCTGTCTACGTCGGGTAGTGGCCGAAGGGATATACCGGAGCCGGCGGGACGCTTGTCGGAGCGACTGGCCGAGCCGCCGGCTGGTAGTACGGCTGCAGACGGGCACGTTTGGCCTGCCACAGGATCAGGGCCAACGCGCTTCCGTTTACCACTACTGCGAGCACCAGCATTAGCGGAGTACCGGTGGTGTCGGTCCCGACGAACGCTTGTGACCACCCTCCGTAGAACACGACGACGCCGAACGTCAAGACGTTGTTGATTGCGTGCATCGCAATGCCGGCTTCTAGCCCACCGGTCCGCCAGGCCGCCACTCCGGAAGCCACTGCGAGACAGGCGATGGTGCCCAGCACCCAGGGGTCCGGACTGAGATGCGCCGTTGAGAAAGCAGCCGCGGACACAGCAAGCGATGCGACCAACCCCACCATGGGCCGCGCGAACCAGGCGCCAACGTTCTGCATGATCCAACCCCGGAAGAAATACTCCTCCCCCGCTGCCTGCAGTGGCGTCATGAGCACCACGATGACCAGCAGCGCCACCCAATTATCAGGGCGGGGCGAGGTGAATGGTTCGACTATCACACCTAGCAGGGTGTAGACCGCCCACAGGGGCAGGATGACCGCTACGCAGCGCAGCATCCATCGCCAGCGGATTCGACCTGCGACGGAGGACAGGAACCCTGGCCGAATGCCGTGAACGATCCAGATCGACAGCCCGCTGGCCGGGATGAGCACGATGAGCGTCAGATTCAGGTAGATGAAGCCGACCGGGCCCAGGTTCGCGATATCGCTCGTCGTCTTGACGGTGTACTCGACGAGATCGGGCGCTCCGCTGACGAGACCGGCGACGAGCACCGGCACGATTGCGAGGCCCATCATGAGCAACGCCAGCGGCAGCACCACGACGAGGCAGAGCAGCGGTTTCCACCAGCGATACTGCGGCCCGCGGAGCATCTGCTGGTATAGCCGCGGGCCGTCGGGAAGTGCGCTGGTTGGGACTGGTGGCGGGGGTGGATAGGCAGGTGAACCGTAGGGGCCGATCCGCCCGTACGGCTGACCCGGCCCTGCCTGCCCGTAGCCGATTGGACCCATTGACGGTGGTGGCTGCGGCGGCGGATACCCAGCCAGCGCTGGGTCAGGTTGGTACATATCGGGCGGCAGTTTGTCGAAGCCGCGTGTTGAACCGTCGCCGTAAGAATTGCTACTCATCGCAATCCAGTGTGCCTTGCGGGCGGGATCCGGTAGGCACCCACGACCGGGGTCGTTCATTTAGCTAGTTTGTCAACCTTTGTCTCACTTTGCTCAATCGGGACCTCGACTGGGCCCGGAGCCTCGAGTTGCTGAGGTGCCTCTTCGTCTGGCTCGCTGGCGATTGCCACCTCCCGGCGGGTGCTGATGGTCACCATGATGACGATGATGACTACCGCGATGCCTGCGATGACGTAGCGCACGGCGCTTGGTGTGGTGCTGAGCGGCGACATGGCAACCACTGCGGGGGCGATCAGCAGCGAGACCAGGTTCATCACCTTGATCAGCGGGTTGATCGCAGGCCCTGCAGTGTCTTTGAACGGGTCGCCAACGGTGTCACCAATCACCGTTGCGGAGTGGGCGAGGGAACCCTTGCCGCCGTGGTGGCCGTCCTCGACCAGTTTCTTGGCGTTGTCCCATGCGCCGCCCGAGTTGGCCAGGAAGACCGCCATCAACGTCCCGGCCGCAATGGCACCTGCAAGGTAGCCGGCCAACGCCGGGGCGCCAAGGCCGAATCCGACGGCGATCGGGGCCATCAGGGCCAGCAGCCCTGGCGTTGCAAGCTCGCGCAAGGAGTCCTTGGTGCAGATATCGACGACCTTGCCGTATTCCGGCTTGCCGGTGCCTTCCATGATCCCGGGGATCTCGCGGAACTGACGCCGTACCTCGAAAACCACAGCACCGGCCGCACGTCCTACCGCGCTGATCGCCAGTCCAGAGAACAAGAAGACCACGGCTGCGCCAAGAATCAGGCCCACCAGGGTCTGCGGCGCGAAGACCACGGCTTCGTTGATGAACCTGTCGTAGCCCTCGGCCAGCACGCTACGGACGGAGTCGGTGTAGGAGCCGAAGAGAGCTGTCGCGGCAAGCACCGCGGTGGCAATCGCGATCCCTTTGGTGATGGCCTTGGTGGTGTTGCCGACCGCGTCCAGCTCGGTCAGCGCCTGGGCGCCCGCGCCGTGCACGTCGCCCGACATCTCGGCAATCCCCTGGGCGTTGTCGGAGACCGGGCCGAAGGTATCCATCGCGACGATCACGCCAACGGTGGTGAGCAACCCGCATCCGGCAAGGGCGATGGCAAACAGGCCGACGACCCCCGAGCCGCCGAGCAGGAAGGCGCCGTACACAGCTGCCGCGATGACGATCGCGGTGTAGACCGCCGACTCCAGCCCGACCGAAATTCCAGCGAGCACAACGGTCGCCGGGCCAGTCAGCGAGGTCTTGCCGACATTTATGACTGGGCGATCCTCGGTGCCGGTGTAGTAGCCGGTCAAACTGAGGATGAGAACTGCGAGCACGATGCCGATGACCACTGCGCCGACAGCCACGATCCGCGGATCATCGATCGGTCCGAGCTCCACATCCGGCATGCCGAGTGCAGCGAAGGAGGAGGGCAGGTACGCGAACGCCGCGATCGCGACCAGCACCGCGGAAATGGCAGCTGAGATATAGAAGGAGCGGTTGATGGTCTTGAGGCCGTTTTCGCCTGCTCGTGGGCGCGTCAGGAAGATACCGATGATGGCGGTGATGACACCGATTGCCGGCACAATCAGCGGGAACACCAGGCCGGACTCACCGAAGGCCGCCTTGCCGAGGATCAGCGACGCGACCAACATGACGGCGTAGGACTCGAACAGATCGGCGGCCATGCCAGCGCAGTCGCCGACGTTGTCGCCGACATTGTCCGCGATCGTCGCGGCGTTGCGGGGGTCGTCTTCGGGGATATTCTGCTCGACCTTGCCCACCAGATCGGCGCCCACATCGGCCGCCTTGGTGAAGATGCCGCCGCCGACGCGCATGAACATGGCCAGCATTGCCGCCCCGAAACCAAAGCCTTCAAGGATGGTTGGGGCGTCGCCACGGAAGATGAAAACCACCAGCGAGGCGCCCAGCAGGCCGAGGCCGACCGTGGCCATGCCGACGTGCGCTCCGGTTCGGAACGCGATCTTCATGGCTGGATCGCGACCCTCGCTGCGGGCCGCAGCGGCGACGCGTACGTTGGCGCGCACGGCCAGCCACATCCCGAGATAACCGATCAGGGCAGAAAAGACCGCTCCGGCCAGGAAGGCGACGGAGCGGCAGATGCGCAACGTCAGGCTGCTGAAGTCAGCGCTGGCGTGCACTGGCAGCAGCAGCAGAAGGAAGAACGCTGCGACCGCAAACACACTCAGGGTGCGGAACTGGCGACCGAGATAAGCACTCGCACCTTCCTGTACGGCGCGGGCGATCGACTGCATGTTCGGTGTGCCGTCACCCGCCGCAAGCACCTCGCGGCGGAAGATCACGGCCATCACAAGGGCGATCAAGGCTATGACGCCGACCACTGCAACGTAGGTCAGGTTGACTCCCGACAAGCTAATAGAAGTCACTTCCAAGGGAACTGGAAGTAGGGACATAGATCGCCCTCCTGAGACGTTCGGCACTCGCGGCTACTGCCCTTAGCCGCTCGCGAAGTCTAACCACAAGTGGCACTGGTTTCGTTATCGAGGCGTACACGCGACCACATCGCGACGGGCCCAGCGGCCAGGTCCGAACACTCGGATCGACCTGAAGGACCCGCGGGCGACGATTGGGAAACGCCTCGTCGCGTCGCTGCGTTGAGCGTACGCCCAGAGCGATAATGACGCTATGGTCGCGGTCGCCTTGATACTGCTTGTTCTTGTTGCGGTGCTCACCGTCGGGATTCTGGTCAGCAATCCAGACATCTACGACTTGTCAATCTTCGGAGCCGTCGTCAAAGTGAGCAGCGCTGGCATCTTCCTCACCGGCGCAATCGCCATGGCACTCACTATCGTTGGGCTCCTGCTGCTGCGCGTAGGCATCCGGCGCGGGCGGGCACGGCGCAAGGAGATCAAGGCTCTGCAGGCCTCGAGCGACAAGGTTCCGGCCAGCCCGGTAGAAGACTCCACCACGTCCAAGACCTCGGACACCTCGGCGGCGAGTGACTCCGCCACGACTGAACCGACCAGCACCACCAAGGAGAAGTCGAGCCTAGAGGTGGAGGGCGAGTCCTCGACGACGGCAGCTGAACGGCAGGCGATGTTGGATGAGGCGGATGCGATAACGCACGATGAACCTCAGAAATGAGCTTCTCGAGATCTTTCAACCTGGCCTGAAGCACCTGCGGGAAGAGCGGGATCGACAGAAAATGCTCGTGGTCAGACCTTCACACGGCGGTGGCGCTCCGATGGGCATCGATCTGGACGCAGGCAAGGCGACCATTAGCATCACCCCACCATCGCAATCTGGAGTCATGGCACCCTGATCTGGCGCGGGCGCCAGCTTCGAGAGGGCTACGACACGTCGGCCACCGGACCGGCATGAGCCTCCGCGGCTACCGTCCTTGGCATGTGGGGGATCCGCGTACCCGCAACGACCGAGACCCGCACAGTCACCACGAAGTCGACCGCATCGCCCACCTGGTTGCAGCGGACCACTCGCGCGCCGTTTTGCCTGGCGGTCAGCGCCGCCTGGGCGCACGGCTCGCGGTCTTGTTGGAACGCCGCGGCTCCGCTTAATGCGCTGAGGTCAGCCGCAGCCCGGGCCCGGTGGTAGCCGACGGCGTATCCCGCGATCACCAAGGCGGCACTGCTGAGCGCAACGACGACGCCCATCATGCCAACCATCAGCGCTGTTGCGCTTCCCCGCTCGGAGCATGCGACTCTGCGCAGGGTCACGGAGCCCTACCGGCTGCGGGCTCCGGTATCACCTGTGCACGGGCCTCGAGCGGCACGGCAACCAGCCAGCGACCGAGCGGTCGAGCCTTCACTCGCACTGTCACGGTGACCATGCTCGAACTCTTGTCGATCACAGTTGTGGCGCCTGAGGGGGCACCGGCCCTGGCCTTGCCGACCGCGATGGTGTCCCCGCGAGCTGCCTGACGCGCTATCGCGGCAGCGGCATCGACGCAGCGGAGTTGTGTGACCACCAGATAGATCCCCCAGCACATCATGATCAGGACTGCGAATCCGGCCAGGGTCGTGACGGCCAGTTCGGCCGTCACCATGCCCCGTCCGTCGCGCGCCCTGATCATTCGCAACGTCAACGATTTCCAACTCACCTCTGCACGCCGGTGCCTCACGGTATGAAGCCAGAGAACGAACGGATCACCATCAAGATGAATCTGAGCAGGACATCGTGGACCGGCCCGCTGGTCACGATTCCCAACAACACGCCGGCGATCGCAACGGCTGCAATGATGCCCACCGCCCATTCGGCACTGACCATGCCCCGTTGATCACGACAGCGTGTGGCGGCCTCGATCACCGCGTCTGGCGCTATCACGGAGATGTCCTTACTCATTGATTCCCTCCTCGGGGCTCGCGCACCGGTCTCTAGGTGCGGCATCGGCTCGGATGCGTCTGCAGTCTCCTGATCAAGAACCTGATCGTGCGGTCCGGCGAGAATCTGTTGACAGGGCTTTGAATGCCGGCCCAGCTGTGGATATCTCCGCGTCAGCCACCGTCATGGGAGCGCGTTGAAGACAGCTGAGACCACGGCAGGAACGATCCCGAGCAAGAGGAACGAGGGGATGAAGCACATCATGAGTGGCAGCACGCTACGTACGCCGACCGCGCGAGCCAGCACCTGCAGCTCGCTCCGTCGTACCTCGCGAGCCGCGGCGGCGTGATGCTGCAGACCTTGCACCATGGAGGTTCCCGACTCCACCGAGCGTGCCAGATCCGCGGCCGCAAGGCCCAACTGCGGATGATCATGCAGAGCCCGCCAGGCGACTACATCACCCACACCCAGCTTGAGCAACGCCAAGACTTGACCAAGATCGTCGGCCACAGGACCGTCGAATGTTCGCACAACCGCAGCGCACGCTGTGCGAGCAGGTAGACCGGCGCCGAGACACGCCGCCATCAGCTCCAACGCCTGTGGAACTTCGGTGATCAACTGTGCTCGACGGCGGCGAGCTGACCGCGGCTCGACCCAACCAAGTAGCGGCACTCCGGTCGCGGCGACTACTGGCACCGTGAACCAGAGAAACCCTCCCAGCCAGTTATCGATCCGAGCTGCGGCCAAGCCAAGGGCGAGGACACAGATCATGCTCAGCAGTACCCGGCGGATCAGCGGCGGAGCGTCTGCCCGCCCCTGAAGCAGTCTCACCATCGGCGCTACCACCACCGCCAGCTTTGATCTACGGCGCGTCATCCGGCGAAGCTGACCTGCGGGATGCCGCAGCAGCAGAAAGACCGCGAGCCCAGCGAACGCGGCGCACAACAAGGTGGTGAGCGACAGTTGGTCAAGACCGCTCTGCGGTGGCGTGACCAGTGTGGAATGCACGGCTTATCCATCCGCTGTGGCGCGTCGAGCCAGCGCCTCAATCCACAGCACACCCGCGCACGCCAGGAAGATTCCGGTAAGTAGGCATGCCCAGCCGGCAGGCGCGGCCAGCAACCAGCGCGCTGGATCACCTCCCAGCAGATAGCCGATGCCGATGCCACATGGGGGCAGGGCAGCCATCACCTTGCTGGTGGCGCGGGCGGCTGCAAGCTCGCTGTTGACGACTCTGTTCAGCTCCTGGTCGGCCCTGAGGCTGGTCGCAACCTGGTCCAACGTCGACGACATCGGCGCACCGGTCTCCACCGAGACCTGCCAGGCCCTCGCCAGCTCCAGAAGGCCTCTGTGCCCGGCACGCTGTGCCTGCTGGCGCCAGACAGGTACGACCTCCCCGCCGAGGGTGTGTGCCTGATGGCCCTCGCGAAGCACCTCGCAGTCGGCGGCAGCGATAGCCAGCGCAGCGGATGGCACCTGGCCGACCCGAAGGTAGGAGGCCAGGACCGTGCATGCCTGCGCGACGTCAGCTCGGGCTCGGCGGGCTGATCTTCGTCGTCGGTGCTGAGCAACCAGCCGCGCGACAGTTCCCATGATCAGCACCGTTGCGGTGGCCAGTACGGCGGCCCGCGGGCCTCCTAGATAGCCTGCGGCACTGATCATGCCCAGCAAGATGATCAAGATTGCGACAGGTGTCCATGATCGCCACCGCAGCATTCGGCTCTTGCCGTATGCATCCGTGACGGACGCAGACGCTGGTTGAGCGAGTCGCCCGCGAAGACTTCGCGCCGCTGGACGACGTACCGTCAACAAGGCAGCCAGCACCGCGCAGCCGAGACTGGTCATGATCATGATCAACGTTCGAGCATCCGTTCCAGCCGCCGGCTACCAGGACCCAGCAGGCTGCCGCCGTCGGGGCGGAACTGGACCGCGCACTCGCTGCGGACCAGCCCGCTCCGTGGCTCGCGTACGAAGATCGAAATCTCCGCCACGCGGCGCACCCCGGAGTCGTCGCGGGCTACATGGATGACCGCATCCAGCGCCGAAGCCAGCTGCGCGTGCAATGCGGCCCGAGGGAGACCGCCGAGCGAAGCGAGGGCCTCCAGACGAGCTGGAATATCGGCCGTGGAATTGGCGTGGACGGTGCCACAACCGCCCTCATGGCCGGTATTCATCGCTGTCAACAGGTCACAGATCTCAGCTCCGCGTACCTCGCCGACCACGAGCCGATCTGGACGCATCCGCAGCGACTGACGGACCAAATCAGTCAGGCTGATCGCTCCAGTGAGTTCGGTGTTCGCGGGTCGACCCTCGATCCGCACGACATGCGGATGGTTGGGCGCAAGCTCCCTCGAATCCTCCACGATCACGATCCGCTCCCGTGGCGGGACCAGCGCCAGCAACGCGGCGAGCAGGGTCGTTTTGCCCGAGCCGGTTCCACCGCTGATCAGGAACGCCAGCTTGGCCTCGATCATGCGTGACAAGAGCTGCGCCGTACCGGGAGTCAGTGAGCCAGAGGCAACGCAGTCTTCGAGTGAGAAGCTCCGGTTCGCCGGCACGCGGAGCGAAATGCAGGTGCCTGGTGACGCCAGAGTGCCGAGCACCGCATGCACCCGGCTTCCGTCGGCCATCCTTGCGTCAACGAAAGGCACCGCATCGTCGAGGCGCCGACCAACGGAGGCTGCCATGCGTTGGGCGAGCCGGCGTACATCCCCTTCGCAAGGAAATCGGAGATCAGTCAGCTCGAGCCCAGCACCGCGATCGACGAAGACCTGGTTCGAGCCGTTCACCAGCACGTCGGTCACCCCAGGCTCATGGAGCAGCGGTTCCAATGGACCAGCGCCGACGCTGTGCCGCCGCAGCGACTCCACGGTGTCGAGTACAGCTGAGTCGCTCACGATGAGACCCTCAGCTCGCATGGCAGTAGCTACGTCAACCGGCGTGTATTGGCGACCAAGTCCGGCGAGGCGATCCCGGACCAAATCCAATGCTCCGTCCTCGACGTCCGGATTCCCAGCTACAGACTGAACGGCGCTCATGCTCTGGCCAGCGGCTTCTGTTCGGTCGAGTGCGTCTCCAGCAGATCGCCGAGGAGCTGGCGGGAAAGTCGAGCCAGCGAGCTACGCGCAGCGCGCGCTGGCGGATCGCCTCGCTCTGCGGCCACGACCAACGACGGGTCATCAGCGAACGATCCCAGCAGCGGCAGTCCGACGCCGGTGGCCACGAGATCCGCCTCGAGCAGGCGTGAGCGGCCCCGCCGAACCACCAGTCCGATGCGATCGCACTCAACTTCCAGCTCACGGACCACTTCACGCCCAGCGGCGACCCCACGGACGTCGTCACGGACTAAGAGCACGGCCAGCTTGGCTATGCGAAGCGTCTCGCGAGCGGCGGCACCAAGCGCTCGAGGCAGATCGACGATGGTGATCTCATGGCTTCGCATGGCCGAGAGCAGCACCGACTTCAGTTGCTCTGCCTGAGGCTCCCAGCCCGGCGTCGATTCACCGCGGGCCATGGACAACAGATGAACGCCCTCGGCGGTCGGTAACTGCCTGGTCAGGTCGCCCAGGTGCCCGCGCGCAGTAGCGAGTCGTGGCCAGCGCCAGCCGGTTGTCCGTTCCGCCCCCAGCAGCAGGTCGAGTCCACCGGAGCGCGAGTCTGCATCAATCAGCATCGTGCGCCGCGAGGCACGAGCCGCAACGAATGCGAGCCCAGCCGCCAGGGTCGAAGCGCCGACCCCACCGGAACCGCCCACCACGCAGACGAGGCTGCCGGTCACGCGACCGGTTCCCGCGAAATCGGCCAGCGCCTCCGACAGCCAAGCGACACTCGCTGGCAGGGTTATCACAGCTGCTCCCAGTCGTATCGACCACTGCTGTGCCTCCGTTGCGGACGTCTTCTCCCCGGCAAGCAGATAGACCTCGGCGCGACGCGGCAGCCCCATTGCTGCGACGCGATCCGCCTGATCGACGCCGAGTAGGAGGATCGACGCTGAAGCCCAGTGCGGACGCAATTGACCTGGCTCGCTCAGGACGAGCGGCTCCACCCCCACGACTGCTGTCACGGACAACACCTGATCGAGCAGCTCGGGATCGGCTATCGCCACCACCACCCTGGTTTGGCCGAGCCTGTGCGGATCCATGTCGGCAGTGTGTTGAGATCGGGCCTGGGTGCGCCGCGTCCTGCGAAATCTGTGGATGACGCTTCGAGCGACTTCCAGCTTGTGGACAATGCGATCCGGCCGGCATCCGGCGCCCACGGTTTGGGCTGCGGCTCGTCTGCGGGTGTGTTGCGAAACGCCCGCCAAACGGGCCCCCAGATCCGAGCGTTTGCGCGGGTGGTAGGGCCCAACGTACGCCAAGGCAGCCAAGTTGATCTTGATTGAGAGCAACCGGTTGGCGCGTCCCCGGCATCAAACCAACGAGATTTCTGCTGGTCGGTGGGCCTTTCCAACGCGTCCAGATGGGGGTAGAAAGGACTGCAAGGTAACCCGAATCGTCGAGATGGAGTGCGCTGCTAGGAGCCTTTCCTGGTGACGGTCCCAGCGGCTGTCACACGTAGTCTTGACCGACGAATCGGTGAACCTGGCACGGCATCCAAGTACCCACGCGGCGATCACCCATCCCCGACGGGAAGTTGCGATTCAGGCTTGCCCTGGGCCAACACGTTGAAAAGATGCACGCTTGGTCACTTGGTGATGACGTGCAAGGCACGGCGCCCGCCTCGGTGGGCGCCGCGTCACGTGTAGGAGCATGTTGTGGTCGAAGGGCACGGCGCAGGCTTCGACAGGGACGCATGGCTAGGAGAGCGCCTTTCCAACCGGCGAAAGCTCAGCGCCGCGAGCGACCGCGGCCGCGCAACGCAGCAGCCAACTCTTGACCCCATCGACGCTGCCGTCCGCGTACGCATCCAATCCAGCGAGGTAGGTCGAGCCGCTTTCGGCATGCCCAGCTTCGACCACGATCACTCCGTAGGGATCCAGGCCGGCCGCGATCAGCACCAGGTGTTCGGCCGCCCGAGCGATCAAGCCGCTGGCCTCTGCAAAGGGCGCAACGACGGCGACCTCGGCATGTGCGATGGCTCCGACGACGATCGCCGGGGCCGATGTCTGGCGCGTCAGCAGTTCGCCAAGACTGTTCATGCGGGCCGCCATCGCTGGCTCCGAGCCGATCTTGCCGAGGTCGCCGTCCGGCACTACTCCGCGAGCGACCAGGGCGTGCGCCCGAGCAAGCGCCTGCGCCGGCGCGACCCTGATGAGAGCCGCCAGCGACGCCAGTTCAGCCGATAGCCGGAGAGCGCCAATCTGCCATCGCGCCGGGTCGTCAGTCAGATCGGCGTTGGCTCTCGCTCCCGCCAGCAGTGCCTGGCTGAGCTCCTCGTCGGTGATCTTGCGCAGCCCGCGATCCCTCAGCACCGCATCGACTGCATCAGTAGCAGCCGCTACCGAGGACGGCACGCCCTCGAAGTGCGCAAGATCAGCCAGCGGGTCGAGCACCACTAAAGTTTCCACCATGGCGACGCGGCGAAATCCTTATCCAGAAGCTGCGCCGGCTTGGATGGTCGGCGAAGGACCCATGCGGGTTCTCGACCTCGGGGCGGGCCGCGGAGGATTTGCTGCGATGCTGCGCGATGCCGGTCACGAAGTCTTCTGCATCGATCGAACGGTCGAGCTCGTCGCTGATCTCCCGGCCAGGCTCGGTACCCGGCTGCACGTCGTCGGCCAGGTCGAGTCCTTGCCGTTCCTGTCTTGCCATTTTGACGTTGTCACAGCAGCTCAAACACTGCACCGCTTCGCGCCAGGACTTGCGCTGACCGAGATCGCTCGGGTCCTCAAACCGGGTGGCTACCTGGCGATCGCGTACAACACGCGTGACGACACGGTGCCCTGGGTACGGCGCCTGATCGCCTTGATGCGTGAGGCAGACCCGAACTCCATGCGCGGTGATTATGGCGCGGACAGTGTCGACAAGATCGCCGAAAGCCCCTACTTCGGCCTCCTGGAACGTCGCAACTTCCGCAATTGGATGCCGATCACCCGAGATGGGCTTATCTCTATGGTCGAGCGGCGTCCGCCAGTGGCTCGACTGGATCCTGCCGCGCGAGCCCGGCTGGTGCGTGAAGTTGGAGCCATCTATGACGAGTACGCGCGGGTACCCGATCCGCTGATGTTGCCGTTCCAGACCTCCTGCTGGCGAGCTGAAGTTGATCACTCGAAGCTCGTGATCAATGACGACTTCGACGACGTATTCCAGATCAAGCTTTGATCGGGAGAGTCCCGGCCGCCGTGCCCGGGGACGAAAGCTGCGTTCACCTAGGTTGCCTGCGGTCTGCTCAGGTTGCAACCCATGCAGACCGTCAGGAAACAACGTGAACATAGGTTGCTGACGGATGCGGGTGCTACCCCAGGCCGTAGATCCACGAGTCGACGCAGAACGAGCGTCGTAGGCTGAAGCCGAGGGGCCGAAAACGCCCAAGCGGGGCGCCTGGCCCGACCCAGATCATCGATGCTCGTGAGGAGACTTAGTCGTGACTGATGAGGCCTTGGACAACCTGCTCCACGAGGACAGGCGCTTTCCACCCCCCGCTGACCTCGCGGCGAACGCCAATGTCACAGCCGAGACCTACGCCGAGGCCGAGGCAGATTTCGAAGGTTTCTGGGCCAAGCAGGCTAAGCGGCTGAGCTGGCAGACTGAGCCAACCCAAGTCCTCGACTGGAGCAACCCGCCGTTCGCCAAGTGGTTCGCCGACGGCACCCTGAACGCCGCGTACAACTGCCTCGACCGGCACGTTGAGGCCGGCAACGGCGACCGCGTCGCCTTCTACTTCGAGGGCGAGCCGGGTGACACCCGTGTGATCACCTACGCGCAACTGGCCCGTGAGGTGAAGCAGGCAGCCAACGCACTCATCGAGCTCGGCGTGAAGACTGGCGATCGAGTGGCGATCTATCTGCCGATGATTCCCGAAGCAATAGTCGCGATGCTGGCCTGCGCCAGAATCGGCGCACCGCACACGGTGGTTTTCGGCGGCTTCTCCTCAGATGCGCTCTACTCCCGGGTCATCGACTGCGGCGTACAGGTCGTGATCACCGCTGACGGTGGGTACCGCCGCGGCAACGCGTCATCGTTGAAGCCGGCTGTTGACGAAGCGCTGGCGTACGGCTGCGACGTGCGCAAGGTACTGGTGGTCCAGCGGACCAAGCAGGACGTCCCCATGGAAGAGGGACGCGACCTGTGGTGGCACGAGTTCGTCGGCAAGCAGTCGGACGAGCACGAATGCGAGTACTTCCCGGCCGAACACCCGCTCTACGTGATGTACACCTCCGGCAGCACCGGTAAGCCAAAAGGCATTCTGCACACCACCGGCGGATACCTGGCCGGTGTCTCATACACCCACTGGGCAGCCTTCGACCTGAAGCCAGAGACAGACATTTTCTGGACGGCTGCCGACATCGGCTGGGTGACTGGGCATTCCTACCTGGTGTACGGCCCGCTCGTGAACGGCACCACATCGGTGATGTACGAGGGCACGCCCGACACCCCGCACAAGGGCCGCTGGTGGGAGATCATCGAGAAGTACCGTGTGTCGATCTTGTACTGTGCACCGACGGCGATCCGCACGTTCATGAAGTGGGGTGCCGACGTTCCCGAGGCCTTCGATCTGTCATCGCTGCGCATCCTGGGCACCGTGGGCGAGCCGATCAACCCTGAGGCGTACGTCTGGTACCGGCATTACATCGGCGGTGATCGTACGCCGGTCGTGGACACCTGGTGGCAAACAGAGACCGGCATGCAGATGATCTCTCCGATGCCGGGAGTGACCGTCGGCAAACCGGGCGCGGCGATGAGGGCTGTTCCGGGGGTCGAGGTCGAGGTCGTCAACGACGAGGCGGCGCCCGTGCCCAATGGACACGGTGGCTATCTGGTGATCACGAAGCCTTGGCCGGCGATGCTGCGCACCATCTGGGGTGATGATCAGCGCTACATCGACAACTACTGGTCACGGTTTCCGGAGATGTATTTCGCCGGTGACGGGGCGAAGAAGGACGAGGATGGCGACATCTGGCTGCTCGGTCGGGTCGACGACGTCATGAACGTTTCTGGTCACCGGATGTCCACAACAGAGATCGAATCGGCGCTGGTGTCGCACCCGAAAGTCGCGGAGGCGGCGGTCGTGGGAGCGACCGATCCGATGACGGGGCAGGCGATCGTGGCGTTCGTGATCTTGCGTGCCGATGCCGGCGAGGGCGGAGCCGAGATTGTGCAGGAGCTGCGGACTCATGTCGCCAAAGAGATCGGTGCGATTGCCAAGCCACGCCAGATCATGGTGGTCGAGGAGCTGCCCAAGACCCGATCGGGCAAGATCATGCGCAGGTTGCTCCGTGACATCGCCGAGAACAGGGAGCTAGGCGATGTGACTACCCTGACCGACTCCTCTGTGATGGACTTGATCAAGGAGAACCTCGCGACGACCAAGGCTTCCGCGGACTAGCTGCCGGGCGCGAGAGGCGCCTGATGCTCGAAGAAGATCCAAAGATGTTGAAGTCGCGAGGGGATTTCAGTGCCCTCGTACGGCGACCGCTCCACGAATCCGCGTGAGCGATAGAGCCGCTGCGCGTCGGTCATGAACCGACATGTGTCCAGAAGTACTGTGGTCGCACCCATCTCTCGTGCTTGGTCGAGGAGCCGATCCAGGATCGCAGACCCTACATGTCGATCTCGCCAGCCTGGTGCGACATACATACGTTTCACTTCTACAACACCAGCCCTGAGCCTTCGAATCGCGCCCACACCTACTGGCTGTCCCTCGCACTCAGCCAAGATCAGCCGCCCGACCGGCGGATGGTAATTCACCAGTCCGTCCCGAACGAGCGATGGATGTGTCGGCGGCTCATCGACACCGTAGTCATAAGCAAGCCGCTCAATGGCCCAGGTCAGATAGTCCACCATCAACGCGGCGACAGCGTCATCATCGAGGCCCGGCTGAGCCTCCCGAATCAGACAGCCACCGGCAACCGACATCGCGTCCTCCCTCGACCACACTAGGACCGCTGAGTGTGTCGAAGGGTGCCATCTTCGGGTAAATGGCCTGTAGAAGGTCGATAGGCTCGCGTTGACGAGAGGAGCGGACGTGGCTGATCTTGCAGTCGGCGACATCATCAAGAACATCACCGAGGACGTGAAGTTACTGGTACAGGACCAGATCGAGCTCGCGAAGGTTGAACTCATCCCTGCCGCCAAGAACGGTGGGACTGGCGCCGGGCTGTTCGGAGCCGCCGGATACTTTGGACTCAGCGCGACCATACTGCTCTATTTCGCTGCTGCCTTCGGCCTCGTTGCAGCAGGCCTGGCAGCGTGGCTGGCGTTCTTGATCGTCGCCGTCGCGCTGCTGCTGATCGCGGCCATCCTCGCTGGAATCGGGTACTTGTTCGTCAGAAGAGTCAGGGGCCCGGAGCGGACCATCGCCCAGGCCAACCAATCGGTGGCCGAGGTCAAGGAAGCGGCAAACCGCGCGATCGCCGCGGCTAACGCTCCGGAGATCGAGGGCACGGTCGTCGAGACCAAAGCCATCACCTGAGCGTCGCCGCGGTCAGATCAACGCGAGCAGGGTGAGCCGCTCACGTGGCTGGGGCCGGCGTACGCGACATCCTGCTCGATGGGCCATGGCGTCATCGAGATATCGCAGCCAACGGGATCCGATTCCACGTGGCGCTCGGGGAGCACTTCAGTCCGCGCCGACCGCTCGTCCTTCTGCTACACGGATTTGGTGAGTTCTGGTGGGCTTGGCGGCACCAGATTCCTGCGCTGGATGAGGCCCGCTTCAGTGCGGCCGCCATGGACCTACGCGGCTACGGGGCGAGCGACAAGACGCCACGCGGGTACGACCCGCGCACCACTGCCTTCGACGTCACCGGCGTGATCAAGAGTCTCGGCTTCTCGAGCGGCGTCATCGTCGGACACGACTGGGGCGGCATGGCTGCGTGGGCCGCGCTGGCGTACGCGGCGGCGCCGATCCGTGCCCTTGGTCAGCGTCGCGGCTCCACATCCGCTGGCCTTCCCGTGGCGGGCGAGCATGGCGCCGCTGGCTTACTTCCAGCTGCCGTTGTTTCCCGAGCGGCGGATCATGGCCGACGACGGGCTCTATATCGAGGAGCTGCTCCGCAGCTGGGCGGCTGACGGAGCCGGCTTCCTCACTGCGGCTGAGGCCCGGCACTACCGCGACGCCCTGATGCTGTGGCCGAGCCCGCACTGTGCCCTGGAATACCAGCGGATGTTCGTTCGCAACCAGTTTCGGAGCACTGGCCGTGATTTCCGACGGGCTCTCCGGCAGCCGATAGCGGTACCACTGCTGTCGATCCATGGACAGGAAGATCAACTGGTGCCGCTCCCGGCGATGGCAGCGGCCGAAGAGTGGGTCGACGCGCGCCACGATCTGATCAGTCTGCCTGGCGTCGGCCATCTCCCGCATGAGGAGGATCCCGCGGTGGTCACGACAGCCATCCTCGACTGGCTCGCGGGTCTGTAATCGCTCGTTGAAAGTCGCAATTAGTGTCTGGTGAGTGAAGCAGACCTCCAAGACGGTCCGCCGCACTTACTACGTGCTATCAGCGGGCAACACTTTGGCGGCATCGCTGATCTGGGGCATCAACACGATATTCCTGCTCGACGCCGGGCTCAGCAACTTCGAGGCCTTTGCCGCCAACGCCTGCTTCACCGCCGGCATGGTGCTTTTCGAGATTCCAACCGGCGTGGTCGCGGACCATTGGGGACGGCGCGCCTCGTTCCTGTGCGGGACGCTCACTCTGGCGACGACGACAGGTCTCTACGTGCTGCTGTGGCAGCTCGCGTTCGACATTCGTCTGGTGGGCGATTGTTTCCGCGCTCCTCGGACTCGGATTCACCTTCTTCTCTGGTGCAACCGACGCCTGGCTGGTCGATGCATTGACCGCAACCAGGTTCGAGGGCCAGCTTGAGGGCGTCTTCGCCCACGGTCAGGTGATCTTCGGGGCAATAACGCTGGCCGGCTCGGTGGCCGGCGGTTATCTCGCGCAGCTGACCAATCTCGGCGTGCCGTACCTGGCTCGGGTGGCAATCCTGCTCGGAATGTTCGTCGTCGCGTTCATCATGATGCGCGACCTTGGTTTTACGCCCGCGCGTGGGGACCGGCCGGTGGCTGAGATGAAGAAGATCATCAACAGTTCGGTCGAGCACGGCCTCAAGGTGCCGCCGGTCCGAGCCATCATGCTGGCTGGAATGTTCAGTGGGGGTGTCGGAATCTATGTGTATTACGCCCTGCAGCCGCATCTGTTGAACCTTTGGGGGGATCCAGAGGCGTACGGCATCGCCGGCCTCGTGGCGGCGCTCGTTGCCGGAGCCCAGATTATCGGTGGGCTGCTCACGCCATGGATCCGCCGAGCCGTCAAGCGACGGACCTCGGCTCTGTTGATCTTGGAAGCACTGGCCGTGGTGATCCTGGCAGTCATCGGCCTCACCAGCAACTTCTGGGCAGTCGTCGTCCTGATCATGCTCTGGGGACTGCTGGCCTTCGCTGGCGGACCCATCCGGCAGGCCTACCTAAACGGCATGATCCCCTCGCATCAGCGCGCCACCATTCTCTCCTTTGACTCACTCATCAACAGCGCCGGCGGGATCGTGGCACAACCTGCGCTGGGCAAGAGTGCAGATATCTGGGGCTATCAGGTGTCGTACTTGTTTTCGGCTGCCGTCTCAGCGCTCGCTTTGCCGTTCATTGCTCGGGCCCGTCACTTCAACACGCCGGCCGACGTCGAAACGTCGCCGCCGCCCTGCACACGCAGGCCAGCTCAGCCGAGGAGATAGATTCGTGACTCCCACGGCTCGAGCTCGAGCGATGTCGAGTCGCCGTGAGTGGCAAGGAGCACTTGGGCGCCGGCCAATTCGGGGACAGCATTGGGCGGCACACCCGCCGGCTGGGATGAGCAGTTGGCGATCATCAGTAGCGTTTGATCATCCAGGGTCCGGGTGAGCGCCCAGATCTGCTCGTGATCAGGAAGCAGCAGTTCGAACCGACCATGCACGACCACGGGATGATCATGACGGAGCTTGATCAACTTGCGGAAGTGATGGAACACCGAGTTCGAGTCGTCAACTGCGGCTGCTGCATTGACGGTGATGTAGTTGGGATTGACCGGCAGCCAGGGAATCCCCGCGGTGAAGCCAGCGTGTGAGCTGTCGTCCCACTGCATGGGCGTACGGGCATTGTCCCGACTCTTCACCGACAACGAATGCAGTACGGTCTCGACCTCCATGCCCAGGCTCAGCGCTGCGGCGTGGTAGTTGAGCGACTCGATGTCGCGATACTGGTCAATGGTGCTGAAGTAGGTGTTGGTCATGCCGAGCTCTTCGCCCTGGTAGATGTACGGCGTGCCCTTGTGCATGTGTTGCACAGTTGCCAGCGTCTTGGCGGAGTTCACACGATGGTGGGGGCTGTCGTCGCCAAACCGCGACACCGCCCGTGGTTGATCATGGTTGTCCCAATACAGCGAGTTCCAGCCGACATCGGCCAGGCCCAGCTGCCACTCGTTCAGGTTCTTTTTCAACGCCGGCAAGGAAAGTTCGGCCAAATCAAACTTGCCACTGCCGCCCGGCCGACTGTCAAGACTCACGTGCTCGAAAGTGAACACCATGTTCAGCTCATGCTTGGCTGGATCGGTTGCCCTGCTGGCGGTTTCGATCGTGGAGCCGGGCATCTCGCCAACCGTGAGCAGGTTCCGTGCATCGAGACCCACCTCGGCGTTCATTTCGGCGAGGAACTCGTCGAGCCGCGGACCATTGGCGGCGAAGAGGAAGCACGACACGAGGGTCCGGCCCGGTGCCGGCACACCATCAACAAGCTCGTGCTTGGAGATGAGGTTGATCACATCCATGCGGAAGCCGTCCACGCCCTGATCAACCCACCAGTTCATCATGTCGTAGACCGCGCGCCGCACCTCCGGGTTCTCCCAGTTCAGGTCGGGCTGCTTGGGGCTGAACAGGTGCAGGTAGTACTCCCCGCTGCGCTCGTCGAACTGCCACGCAGGCCCGGAGAACGCCGACTCCCAGTTCGTCGGCTCAGCACCCGCGCTGCCGGGTTCAAATCCCGGACGCGCTGGGCGCCACCAGTACCAATCTCGCTTGGCTGAGGCTGGATCGCGAGACTCGATGAACCACGGGTGCTCATCGGAGGTGTGGTTCACCACCAGATCCATCACGATCTTGATGCCCCGCTCATGCAGTCCCGCGATGAGCCGCTCCAGATCCTCGAGCATGCCAAACATCGGATCGACGTCTTGGTAGTTGCTGATGTCGTAGCCGTTGTCGTCCATGGGCGATGCATAGATAGGCGACAGCCACACCACGTCGATCCCGAGCTCAACCAGGTAATCCAGGTGCGAGATGATCCCCGGAATGTCGCCGATACCGTCGCCATTGCTGTCTGCGAAGGAGCGCGGATAGATCTGATAAACCACCGCCGACTTCCACCAATCGGTGAGGCGGTCAACGGGAACAACGGCGGTCTGTGTGGGCTCGGAGGTCACACATCGGATCCTTCCACAGCGATACCGAGGCGATCTCTGAGCGCAACTATCTCGGCAGCTAGGTTCATCCGGGCGGCATCGGTCAGCTGCCGTCCTTTGGCGGTACGGAAGATTTCGCGGTCGGCAAGTTCAGTCAGCACGGCCAGCCGTCCCGCCAGAAATTCCTCCTCCGGCAGCTGCGCGTACTCCTCGCGTATGGCCGCCACGTAATTGGCGTAGTCCGCTGGATCGGATGCGAGGATTGCCAGATCCGCGTCGCACAGCAGCTCGCCCTCTGGATCGCGTGGTCCGGGCACATGGGTCTCAGTCAGCCGGACCAGCCGTGCGATCTGGTTCAGGTCCTCCTGCTCCAAACCGACCCGGCTCAGCTCCCTCAGCGCGAGCCGGGCGGACGCCTCCTCGTTGCTGATCTGGCCGGCTGGGATGGCATAGACGGCGTCGTGAAACCAGGCAGCAAGCTGCACCAGAAAGACGTCATGATCATCCGCAAGCTGGTCGATCATGGTCAGTGCATGGAGCAGATGCTCGGTGGTGTGGTAACGCCGATGCGGTTCGCTGTAACGAGTAATCAGGTTCTCGCCGAGCTCCTGCTGCCGCGGCAGCGTGGCGTTCCACCGTGCCAGCAGCTCAGACTTGTGATCATCAGTGGGCATCGGGTCCTCCGCTGTCCGGTCTCGAGTCGGTGAGGTAGCGCGCCGGAATCGGTATCGTCCGACGCCGATCCCAGGGCTGTTGCCAGCCGGCAAGATCGAGTACGCCGTCAAGAAGGTGTGCGGTCAAACCCCAGATGAGATGTCCGTTCACCTCGAACCCAGGGCCGGTGTAGCCGGACGGATGTCGTACTCGGGCACGATGCGCGGGATCGGTGAGTACGGCGACCGGCACGATATCGATCGATGCTGCTTCCCGGGAATCCATCACAGCCACTGGGCTAGGCTCGCGCCACCATGCAATCACTGCCGTGACGTCGAAACCACTCACCTCCACGTACGCAGGGGGCAGCACACCGAGCACCTCGATACCGCCCCGGTCGACGCCGGTTTCCTCGACCGCCTCGCGGAGGGCGGTGTCGGCAAGATCATGATCGAACACATCAGCGGCACCGCCAGGAAAGGCAATCTGTCCCGGGTGGGTACGCATTCCGGCGGCCCGCTCCACGAACATGATCTCCGGGCCTGCGGGGCCGTCACCAATCAAGATCAGCACTGCTGCAGGCCGGGCACCGATTCCTGGCCGGATGGCGACCACCTGGTCCAGCCTGGACTGCTCGGACAGGGCGTCGGTCAGGTCGTCGAGCCAGTCAGGTCGTTCCACTGGGGAATCGTTCATGGACTAACCCCAAGATGCTGCCGCGCCAAGTCGCGGATCTCTTGCGCCGAGCTGAACGGTCCGGCGTGACGATAGGCGATGGTGCCGTCCGGGCGGATGAAAAAGGTTTGAGGTGGACCCGTGATCTGCAGCGCAGAGCGCAGCACGACATCGGGATCAGCGACTTGCGGGTAGGTCCAGCTGGAGAGTTGCGCGAACTCGATAGCGAGATCCGGTCGCGGGTCGGCGTGGTCGATTCCCACAATGATCAGATCGGACTTGTTGGTCGTTGCCACTTCCGCTATGTAGGGCGCTTCCGCTCGGCAGGGTTCGCACCACTGCGCCCAGATGTTGATCATCATCGGCGTACCGCGTAGCCCAGCCAGCCGCACTTCACGGCCGCCGCCGAGGCAGGGCAACACGACGTCGGGCAGTCCGGACGGCACCGCCGCGACATCAGGGTCGGACTTTGGACAATCCGCGATGCCTGCCGCCTTCTTCATTGCCGCAAGATCTGCAGTTGACTCCGGAGTCGGTTCAGCCTCGGATGGCGACACGACGGGCGCGGTCGGCCCGGAGAGTACCGGAGACCCGGCGCAACCCGCGAGCATGACCGCGAGTATGGCGGGGGCGGCTACCGAAAGCTTCCGCAGTGCCTTCGAATCCGAGATTTCCGACCAATGCGGAGTTTTCGACCACTAGCGCCTCCTCTGGATGTCGAATTTCCGACCAATGCGGAGTTTTCGACCACAGCCGCCCGGAGATTGGGCGACGCGCCCTCATCATCCCCGCGGCTCCCGAACGAGCTTGGCGGCCTTGATCGGATCAGTCTCGCCTTCGCCGTACGCGGGGCACCAGTGAGCGATCGGGCATGCGCCGCACGCTGGGTTCCGGGCATGACAGCGCCGGCGGCCATGCCAGATGACGTTATGGCACAGCTGGGTCCAGTCCTTAGGCGGAAAGAGCGCGCCGACCGCGACCTCGACCTTGTCCGGGTCTGTCTCAGCGGTCCATCCGAAACGGCGGACGAGCCGTCCGAAATGGGTGTCCACAGTGATGCCGGGAATGCCGAAGCCGTTGCCGAGTACCACATTGGCGGTCTTGCGGCCGACGCCTGGGAGAGTCACCAGGTCCTTCATGCGCTTGGGTACCTCGCCGCCAAAGCTGCTCGGTCAGAGCGGCACCAAGCTTGATCAGTGTGTCGGTCTTGGCCCGAAAGAAGCCCGTGGGCTTGATCAGCTCCTCCAGCTCCGCCCGATCGGCGGCAGCGTACGCGGCGGCGTCCGGATAGCGCGCGAAGACCGCCGGCGTGATCAAGTTGACCCGCTTGTCGGTGGTCTGTGCGGACAGGATGGTGGCAACGAGAAGTTCGAGAGGATTGCTGAAATCGAGCTCGATGTGAGCGTCGGGATAGGTGGCGGCCAGGATGCGGTTCATCGTGCGGGCACGGCGTACCAGCGCTGTGCGGGACTTGTCGTACGGGAGCGTTGCGGCCTGGTCCGCGGCTTCCGGAGCCACCTCAACAGCGCCGCCTGACCTGCTCGAACTCATGCCATCACAGTAGTGTCCTGCGCCAGGACACCCGTTCAGAGCCGACTTCGAGCCCCTGACGTTCCTGAGCTTTCAACGGTAGCCTTGCGATCGAGAGCCGTACCGTGATCAGGGAGGTACCGCGTGGATCCGGAAGTCTTGAAGAAGGCACCGCTGTTTGCCGGACTGGAAGACGAAGCCGCGACCGCGCTCTCCTCTGCCATGGGAAAGCTGTACCTCAACAAGGGTGACGTCCTTTTTCACGAGGGAGACTCCGAGGACCGGCTCTACATCGTGGTCAGCGGCAAGATCAAGTTGGGCCGCACCGGATCGGCGGGGCGGGAGAACCTGCTGGCTGTGCTCGGGCCTGGCCAGATGTTCGGCGAATTGTCCGTCTTCGATCCGGGGCCGCGATCGACCACCGCTACCGCGGTCACGGCATGTGAACTGCGGACCCTGGAGCACGATGAGCTGATTCCATGGCTGACCGACCGTCCCGAGGTCGCTCAAGGCCTGCTCGGCCAGCTCGCCGCACGCCTCCGCCGCGCCAATGATGTGGTCGCTGACCTGGTCTTCTCCGACGTGCCAGGTCGGGTCGCCAAGCAACTGTTGGAGCTGGCGCAGCGGTTCGGTGACAAGCGGGACGACGGCATGCACGTACACCATGACCTGACCCAAGAGGAGCTGGCGCAGCTCGTCGGCGCCTCTCGCGAGACTGTCAACAAGGCCCTGGCCGACTTCGCGGCCCGCGGCTGGATCCGGCTGGAGCCCCGCTCCGTCACGATCCTCGATGTCGAGCGGGTGGAGCGCCGGGCGCGATAGAGCTTCGTAGGTCAGCGAGGCTGCAACCCTTCGACTTGCTCAGGGCGCAGCCTGCACGTGGAGCCCCGGCTCGCGCGTTCAACCTGTACGGGAACGGGCGAGCCGGGAAGCGATTCGGCCGAGGGCCGAGGTCGCGGTTAGGCGGTACCGAGAGTTACCTCAGCGTTCTGTGGTGAGCCGCCGTCGCGGATGAACGTGACCGAGACGGTCGTGCCCGGAGCGTAGAAGCGGGTAGCGGCAATCAGCCCATCAGGCGTGGTGGTGTGAAAATCGTTGATCTTGGTCACCACGTCCCCAGCGCGCAGGCCGGCCTTTTCAGCCGCTCCGCCGCTGACGACCTCCTGCAGCGAGACGCCGGTCGCAGTCGACAGCTCGGAGTCAGAACCGGCGACTGTCACGCCGAGAGCGGCATTGGTGGACTTGCCAGTGTTGATCAGCTCGTCCGCGACCCGTGCCGCAACGTCGGAGGGGATGGCGAAGCCGATGCCGATGTTGCCTGGCTGGCCGCCGTCCGCGCCTGAGCTGGTGCTGGCGATCGAGGAGTTGATGCCTACGACTGCACCATTGAGGTCGACCAGTGGACCACCTGAGTTGCCCGGGTTGATTGCGGCATCGGTCTGCACCGCCAAGTAGACAGCGTCGTTGTTGTTGCCCGAACGCACCGGCCGAGCCGTGTTGGACACGATGCCACTCGTCACCGACTCAGACAGTCCGAGCGGCGCGCCTGCGGCGACCACAGTCTGGCCCACAGTGAGTTCGCTGGACTTCGCGAAAGTGGCCGGATTCAGATCGCTTACGCCATCGACTTTGATCACTGCCAGGTCATTCGATTCGGAGGTTCCAATGATCTTGGCCGTAGCCGTCGCGCCACTGTGGAATGTGACGGTGATTTCGCCCCCCTGGGCGGCGGCGGCGATCACGTGATTGTTGGTCAGGATGTGGCCGTCCTTGTCAAGCACCACACCGCTACCGATTCCGCCGCTGCCACCTGACTGGACGGCAATTGTGACCAACGACGGCTCGATCTTTGCGGCGGCCGCGGACACAGTGCCGTTGAGCGCCGGACTTTGCGGCGCCGCCCCGCTCGTGATGGTGACCGGTGAGGCGCTGCCGTCGTTGACGAGGAAGGCGTACGAGCCGATGCCAGCACCGGCACCCAGGACCGCCGCGAGGGCCGCGCCGGCAATCAAAGTCCCGGTTCTGCGCCTCGGCCGCTCTATCACTGTCGTCGGTGCAGGACTCGTGTTCAGCGGAGGAACACCCGCCGGAGCGGGAAAGTCAGCTCCGGTGTAGCTGCCATAGGGAGCGTTCGGCAGGACGACTGTGGGCTCCTCATTGGGGCGCGAAGGCTGACCATGTGGTGTGAAGTCTGGGATTCCGGGCTGCTGGTTCTCGTTCATGGCTTCGACAGTGGCGCAGAACCCTATGAGCACCCTGTGAGGTGGAAATGAGCCCGCTGAGCATTCCTGGAGTGCGCGGTTCGACCGGCTCAGCGCTCATCCGTCTGCCTCAAATAGTCCAATTGGGCCCGAACCGACTGCTCGGCCGCAGGCCACACGCTGCGATCGACCTCGGCGTACACGCGAGCCACAATCTCACTGGCCGTGCGATCCCCCGCCGCGAGAGCGGCCCGGATCTCGTCGAGACGCTCGCGCCGGTGGCGGCGATAGAACGACAGCCATGGCAGCGGATCGGTCACAGTCGGACCGTGACCGGGCAGCAGCTCGACCACTTCGCGGGTCTTGACCAACCCCTCAAGCAGATCGAGCGAGTCGAAATATGCTCCGAGGTCACCATCCGGGTGGGTGATCACCGTCGTGCCGCGGCCCAGCACCATGTCGCCGGTGATCAGCCGACTGACTCCATCTGGACCGGACAGCAGCAATGAACGCGAGTCGCTGGTGTGACCGGGCGTCTCGAAAACCTCAAGGCTCGACATGCCCACCATGATCAGCTGTCCTTCGTCGAGCCCATCCGGGCCGATACGAAAGTGCGGATCCGCGGCCCGTACCCCACAGCCGGCCTGCTCGGCGAGCATCGCTGCGCCTTCGGAGTGATCAAGATGCCGGTGGGTGAGGACAATCGTGACGAGTCGTGGAGCGCAAGCCGTCACGATCGCCGCTATGTGACCCTCAATCGCCGGGCCAGGGTCGACCACCACGGCACCCTCCTCGGGGTCGGTGATCACCCAGGTGTTGGTTCCGTCCAGGGTCATCGGGCCCGGGTTGGGCGCCCGGATCAGTTGTACATACGGCACACCCTCAAGACTTGTCATGTCGATGTCTCCCGAGGGCGGAGCTGTGGATAGCGGAACTCCCAGCCGCCCTCGGTTTCCACCAAGATCGGCAGTACGGGCTCGATCTCCCGCCCGGTCGCGTCATTGATCACTTCAGCCACGGTCGGAAGATCAGCGAGCTCGATCAAGATCGACATCGTGGGCGGCAGCATCCTGATCTGGCCGGCATTTTCGGCGGCCAGTGCCTCGCCCGGCGTTGACCATTCGGCATGATCAGTTTCACCCGAAATGTCCGACGCCTCCTGATCGGCTGGTATGGCCGCGACGAAGAACCTCGTGTCATAACGACGAGGCTCGATCTCCGGCGTGATCCAGTGCGCCCAAGGAAGGAGGTCCGCCTCGACCAGTACGACACCGGTCTCTTCGGCCGTCTCACGGACCGCACAGCTACGGACCGGATCGCGATCACCGAGAGCGTCGGCCGAGTCAACGCGCCCGCCCGGAAAGACCACCACCGAGGGCGCAAAGGCCATTCGTGCATGTCGGTGCAACAGGTAGGTCTCAAGCCCAGCCTGGCCGTCGCGCAGCAAGATCACGCTGGCCGCAGGAGCCGCCGGACCTGGCACCGAATCCGGAGTCCACTGAGCGGCCCGCTCCACCATGGCAGCCGGCACCTGTGGCGGCAGCCGCATCAGGACGTCGTAAGAGTGCGACGGCATCAGGAAGAAGTCACAGCGGCACAATCGTTGGCGTCGAGCCGACACTGACCACGAGCTCCACCTCAACAGGTGCGTCAAGCGGCAGGGCCGAGACACCGACCGCGCTTCGTGCGTGCCGGCCCGCCGCACCAAAGATGTCACCAAGCAGCTGGCTGGCGCCGTTTGCGATGATCGGCTGATCGGTGAATCCGGACGCACTGGCCACGTACACCACGACCTTGACGATCCGCATGATCACATCGAGATCGCCCGTCAGGTCCACCACTGCCGCCAGTCCATTGAGCGCTGCGATTCGAGCACAGTCGACCGCCTCGTCGACGGAGACCTCGGCGCCCACCTTCCCAACGGCTCGCAATGTGCCATTCACCAGCGGCAGTTGGCCAGCGGTATAGACAACGTCCTCGATCCGGACAGCAGGCACGTATGCGGCAACTGGCGCAGGTACCGTCGGCAAGCTCAGACCAAGATTCGGCGAGCCGCTGCGACGGCAGTGTCACGCACCGCCTCCGGGAGCCGGCATCGGGCGCTTGAGGTAGGCGACGAGGTTCTCAGGATTGAGGCCCGGCACCACTTGCACGAGCTCCCATCCGTCCTGCCCCCAGTTATCCAGGATCTGCTTGGTCGCATGCACCAGCAGCGGCACCGTTACGTACTCCCACTTCGTCATAGCCTCACTGTAGAGGCGCCGCGAGTGGTTAGGCGCACAGACAGAACGGGTGGCCGCTCGGGTCGAGAAAGACGATCCAGTTGGGGCTGTGGTCGCCACTGGCCGCTCGTTGGGCGCCGATGGATTCTGCATAGGTCGCGGCGGCATCCAGATCGTCCACCCGAAGATCGAGATGGAACTGTTGAGGCACCGCATTGTCCGGCCAAGTCGGCGGCTTGTGATTGAGTGCCAGCTGGAAAGCGATCTTGGCGCCTGAGTCATCCGCCGATGGTGATCCAGTCATCCTCAGTTTCCTCAACCTGCCAGCCGAGCAAGGTCGTGTAGAACTCGGCCAGCCGGGGCGGATCGTCGGTGTCCAACACCACGCTAGCCAAGCTGATGCTAAGGCGAGATGTTGCCGAGGTCGCAGCTTCAGCCTCAGCGTTCGTGTCCGATGTAGATGTCATGAACCACATCTTCCCGATTGCCACTGACACTATGACGGGCGGTTGGTTCGCCGACTGCAGGAGCTCGCGGCAGGCTCCGTTGAAAGCTGGCGCACGCTGGCGGGCGACGAAGGAGGCGAATCTGACCGGCCGCCCGTCAGAGTGCAATCGAAACTGACACTATGACGGGCGGTTGGTTCGCCGACTGCAGGAGCTCGCGGCAGGCTCCGTTGAAAGTGGCGCACGCTGGCGGGCGACGAAGGAGGCGAATCTGACCGGCCGCCCGTCAGAGTGCAATCGAAACCTGACACTATGACGGGCGGTTGGGTTCGCCGACTGCAGGAGCTCGCCGCTGGCTTCGTCGAAAGCTGGCCCACGCTGGCGGGCGACGAAGCAGGCGAATCTGGCCGGCCGCCCGTCAGAGTGCAATCGAAACCTGACAGTTCTCATTCGGGGAGCGCCAGTACATTGGCCGCGTGAAGGTCGGCATCCTCGGCGGAACGGGACCCCAGGGTCGTGGTCTCGCCAGACGACTTGCTGCGGCCGGGCACGACGTTCTTATTGGTAGCCGCGTCGCGGAGCGAGCAGAGCTGATCGCCGCCGAGTACCAGGGGGCCGGGCACTCCGGTCGAATCGCCGGCGGCAGCAATTCCGACGCGGCGGCCGCCGAATTAGTGATCGTTACGGTGCCGTACGACGGTCATGCGGACTTGCTCTCATCACTGGCCACCGAGCTGGCCGGCAAGATCGTGGTTGACTCCGTCAACCCGCTCGGCTTCGACAAGCAAGGGCCGTTTCTGCTGCGGGTGGCCGCCGGCTCGGCTGCACAGGAGGCACAGCAGTTACTCCCGGAGTCCACAGTGATCGCCGCCTTCCATCACGTCAGCGCCGTTCTTCTCGATGACCCGACTGTCGACCATTTTGCAGATGACGTGCTGGTCCTAGGCGAGGACCGCGATGCTGTCGCGGTGGTGTGTGAGCTGGCAACCGCGATCCCGGGTGCGCGTGGCATCTATGCCGGGCGACTCCGCAATGCAGGCCAAGTCGAGGCGCTGACCGCCAACCTCATCGCCATCAACCGGCGCTACAAAACCCATGCCGGCGTCGCGATCACAGGTATGTCGTGACTCCCCGGCACACCCTGCACATCGTCAGCGGCAAGGGCGGGACCGGCAAGACCACGATCGCCGGTGCCCTCGCCTGCGCCCTGGCCACCAGCGGGCGCCGGGTGCTGGTATGCGAGGTGGAGGGACGCAATGGCATAGCCGAGCTGTTCGACGTGGCGCCCCTGACCGGACCTGAGGAGCGCCGGATCAGTCGTACGCCTGCGGGCGGCATGGTGTTTGGGTTGTCAATCGATGCCGAAGACGCTCTGATCGAATACCTCGACACCTTCTACCACCTCAGCATTGCCGGCAAGGCACTCGATCGCTTCGGTGCTATCGACTTCGCCACCTCGATCGCACCCGGGCTGCGGGACGTACTGCTCACCGGCAAGGTGTACGAGGCGGTGCGGCGCCGGATCAAGAACCGCGCGAACTCCTACGATGCCGTCGTTCTCGACGCTCCGCCGACGGGCCGGATCGCCCAATTCCTCAATGTGCACGCGGCTGTCGCCGGCCTCGCCAAGATGGGGCCGATCCGCAATCAGGCCGACTCGATCATGCGGCTGCTGCGGTCGGCGACGACCGCCGTACATTTCGTCACGCTGCTCGAGGACATGCCGGTAACCGAGACTGAGGAGGCCGTTGCCGCGCTACGGCCCACGCAGATTCGGATCGGCACGGTGATCGAAAACATGGTGACACCGACGCCACTCAACCATGATCAGCTTCAGACCGCCGCTACTGGCTCGGTGGCCTTGAAGGTTCCTGGCCTGACGATCAAGCAGAACCAGGCCTTGGCGGCCGAGTTTGCGATCGAATCCGCTCGTACGCTGCAAGAGCAGCAGTGCCATGATCGGCTGACCGCACTCGGCCTTCCGTTGGCTCAGATCGCCCTCGACCCCGAGGGCATCGACGAGGGTGCGATCTTCACGATCGCCGAGCAGCTCACAGATCAAATGAGCCTGGAGGCCGCGTGACCAACGCCTTGGAATCGCAACCACACGCTGGGCTGCCGGTTCCCTTCCTCGATGTCGACAAGATCTTGGGCGATCGGGAGACCAAGATCATTATCTGCTGCGGCTCGGGAGGGGTTGGCAAGACGACCACGTCAGCCGCGATCGCGGTACGCGCTGCAGAGGCCGGCCGCAAGGTCGTCGTACTGACCATCGACCCAGCACGTCGGCTGGCCCAGTCGCTCGGCGTCGGCGAGCTCGACAACACGCCTCGGCCGGTCACGACGATCGACACGGCTGCCGGAGGCAGCTTGGACGCGATGATGCTCGACATGAAGGGCACCTTCGACGAGGTGGTGATGGCTCACTCCACGCCGGAGAGGGCAGCCGCGATCCTGCAGAACCAGTTCTATGTAGCGCTCTCCTCGGAGTTCTCCGGAACCCAGGAGTACATGGCCATGGAGAAGCTCGGACAGCTGCACAGCGAGGCGGAGGCCCACGGCACCTGGGACCTCATCGTGGTGGACACTCCCCCAGCGCGCTCGGCTCTGGACTTTCTGGACGCCCCCGAACATCTGAGCTCACTTCTCGACGGCCGGTTTCTGCGCTTGCTGCTGCATCCCGCGCGCGGCCCGATGCGCTTCATGACCGCTGGGTTCAGCATGATCTCCGCC
Source organism: uncultured Actinomycetota bacterium (assembly GCA_963734005.1). Classification (GTDB taxonomy): domain Bacteria; phylum Actinomycetota; class Actinomycetes; order Propionibacteriales; family Propionibacteriaceae; genus Microlunatus. The sequence continues at coordinate 413,921 of CAVTFS010000012.1, read as the reverse complement.
GTGATGACGAAGATCCTCGGTGCGCAGATCATCAGCGATGTACAGACCTTTGTGCGCGCGTTCGAGGCTCTCTTCGGCGGATTCCGGCAGCGGGCCACAGCGACCTTCGAGCTGTTGTCGTCGCGGCACAGCACATTCCTGGTCGTCGCGACCCCGCAGCACGACGCGCTACGGGAAGCCGCGTACTTCGTGGACCGGCTCACCGAGGAAGGCATGCCGCTATCGGGCATGGTGATCAACCGCGTGCACACCTCGGCCCTGGCGATCTCACCGGAACGGGCACTGTCCCTGGCCGAGGACCTCGCCGGAGCCTCAGCCGTACTTGAGGTGGAGGCCCTCCGCCGTCACGCCAACTTGATGCGTGTCATGCAGACGGAATCTCGCATGATGGAACGCTTCGCCTCGGCTCGGCCGACGGTGGCCCAAACCCAGGTTCAGTCCTTGCCGACCGACGTCACCGACTTGGCCGCGCTGCGGCGTGTCGGGGCGCTCCTGTCCGACAAAGACTGAGAGCCTGACGACACGGGCTGCGCCACCTGCTGGTTCGCCCTGCCGACCAGGATTGAGCGCCAGGAGGTGACATCGCTCCGTTGCCGAAGCAGCAACCGTCGCTCCCGCTCAGTCATGCCCCCCCAGACGCCCCACTCGATCCGGTTGTCCAGGGCCTCAGCTAGGCACTCGAAGCGCACCGGGCACCCCGAACACACCAGCTTGGCTCGTTTTTGGTCCGACGCCTCCGGAAACAGGGCATCTTCCATCCCCCTGCACTTGGCGCGCATGGTCCAGTCTTCACGTTGCACTGCAGGCACGCTGCATCTCCCCTTCGTGAAACTTTGCCGTACCGGGCATTTCCCCGGCCCATCTGGCACGGCGGTATGAAACGCTACGCACGGGCACTTCGATGTGACTAGATTCGTTTCGCGATGTTTGCCAATTTGTGACCTTTGGTCGCTTGACAATCGACCAAAAAGTGCCCTCAGGTCAAGATTTGGTATCAGTACGTGACTCAGTAGGGGTGGGTGGCTCCTTTAGGCTGGTAGTTGTGCCGTTTACGCCGAAGCGCATGGGGAGCCTCGCGTACTCGCTGGTGATGTTCGTCGTGGTCAGCGTTCTCTCTGGAGTTCTCGTTGCCGGACTGTTCATCCCTTTCGCGGGTATGGCGGGGGTCACCAGCAATGCCGCGGCCGCCGAGCTGCAGAGCTTGCCGGCTGAGCTTGCGACGCCCGCGCCAGCCACCCGGAGCAAAGTGCTGATGGGCAATGGCAAGACCCTCGCGTTCTTCTACGACGAGAACCGCATCCCAGTGACGCTAGACAAGATCGCTCCGATCATGCGGCAGGCACAGATTGCCATCGAAGACCACCGGTACTACGAGCACGGCGCCTTGGACTTCAAGGGCACGATGCGGGCATTGGTACGCAATTCGACCGATGGCGGCGTCACCCAGGGTGGCTCTTCCATCACCCAGCAGTACGTCAAGATGGTGCAGATCGAGGCATGCCAGGCCAAGGGTGATAGCCAGTGTGTGCGGGACGCCCAGGCGCCCACCATGGAGCGCAAGATTCGCGAGCTGCGCTACGCGATCGCGATGGAGAAGAAGTTCGACAAGGACCAGATCCTCGAGCGCTACCTCAACATCGCTTATTACGGCGAGGGTGCTTACGGCGTCGAGGCAGCGGCCCGGCACTACTTCTCCACGAAGGCCTCAAAGCTCAACTTGGCCCAGGCGGCGATGTTGGCCGGCCTGGTGCAGAACCCGGACAGCAACAACCCGGTCAACAACCCCAGCGCCGCACTCGACCGTCGCGACGTCGTGCTGAACCGGATGGTCGAACTCAAGTTGATCACCCTCGACCAGGCGAGGCAGGCAAAGGAGGTCGGCTTCGACCAGAAGAAGGTCAAGCGGACCCGGAACGGTTGCGTAGGCACGCGCTACCCATTCCTGTGTGACTACGTGCGACGTACGCTGCTCAATACGCCGAGTCTCGGTAAGACCGAGGAAGACCGCGGGAACATGATCAATCGCGGCGGGCTGATCATTCAGACTGCGATCGACCCCAAGACACAGGATCTCGCGCAGAAGAAGGTCAGCTCAGTAGTCGGCCCGAGGGACCCCGTCATCTCGACCATGAACATGATCCAGCCGGGCACTGGATTGATCATCGCGATGGCACAAAGCAGACCGGTGATGGGCAACAATGCCAAGAAGGGCCAGACGTACTGGAACCTTGCCGCCGATCCTGCAATGGGTGGCATCCAGGGCTACCAGGCGGGCTCGACCTTCAAGCTGTTCACACTCGCCGCAGCCCTGGAGAAGGGCATCCCGATCAGCAAGAAGTTCAATGCCAAGTCACCCTTGAACTTCACCGGCCGCCGCTACACGTCCTGCCATGGCCGGGAGCGCATCTGGGACCACTGGGTGGTTAGGAACTCGGTTGGGCACAGCAAGACCATCGGGATGATGGAGGCCGCACAGTGGTCGGTCAACACCTACTTCATTCAACTGGAGTTGGCGACCGGCATGTGCAAGGTCACCAAGATGGCCGCGAGGACTGGCGTGAAGGTCGGGGCACGGATCGGCCAGCCACCGTTGGACATCGTCAGGTGGTATCAGGACAAGCCGTCCTTTACCCTGGGAACCGTCGAGGTTAGCCCGCTTTCCATGGCCGAGGCGTACGCGACCTTCGCGGCTCGCGGCATTCACTGTGACCCGATCATCGTTTCCAAGATCACAACGCGTGCGGGGAAGAACCTCGCCGTGCCGGACGCGAACTGCCGCCGCGTGGTCGACAAGGACGTAGCGGACGGTGTCAACAAAGTTCTCAAGTCGGTGGTCGACAAGGGCACCGGCAAGCGCGCCAAGATCTACGACGGTCGGGCCATTGCCGGGAAGACCGGAACGATCAACAGCAACGAGGCCGTGTGGTTCGCGGGTTACACACCCGAGATCGCCGGCGTGGCCATGATCTCTGTTGACAACACCAAGAAGCCCTTTATCAGGAAGGGCGCGAGTTACTACCGACGTGGCGGAGTAAAGGGCTATCGAGTGCCATCCACCGGCGTCTATCTCGAGGGCTCTGGTAGCGGCGACGCCGGCATGAAGATCTGGAAGCCCGTGATGCAGAGGTACTTCCAGCAGATCCCGAAGACCGGATTCAGCCAGCCGCCGCGCAAGATCGACGTCGGTAGGCAGGTGAAAGTGCCGAGTCTTCGCGGCCTGAGCGTTGCCGCCGCAACCAGGAAGCTGGAGCGGCTCGGCTTCACGGTGGAAAAGCGGTATATCTACAACGACAAGGTGCCGAAATACGGATTCATTGGCTGGTCACCCAGTTCTGGTTCGTGGATCTCGGAGTTCGGCATGGTGTACGCGGTGTACTCGAACGGGCGCGATCCAGACGTTGTGGCCGCGGAGAAGGCCGCCAAGAAGAAGGCGCAAGACCAAAAGAAGAGGAAACTGCCGCCGATCTTCCCACCGGGTCCGGCGCCTCCGACCCCTGGTAGATAGCGACCTGCGCCCGTTCAATGCGCCCTGAGCTTGTCAAAGGGCGCATTGAGCTCTGGTGCTCAACTGGACAGCTGGCGCCTCACCTCTGCCGCAACCACGCTGCCGTCTGCCTTGCCTTTGGTCTGCGGTGTTACGTGCGCCATGACCTTTCCCATGCCCTTGATGCCGAGCTCGACTGACCCGGTCGAGGCGATAGCGTCAGCAACGATCCCTGCGATCTCATCTTGCGTTAGCTGTTGAGGCAGGTAGTCGGCCAGCACGTCGGACTCCGCACGCTCTTTCTCGGCCAGTTCAGAGCGACCCGCATTGGCATACGCCGACTCGGCTTCACGGCGCTTCTTTGCCTCCCGGACGACCACGTCGAGCACCTGCTGATCGGTGAGCTCAACCGCCTCGGGACCGGCCACCTCGGCTTCAGTGATCGCCGTGAGTACCATCCGGATCGTGCCCGACCTGACCTTGTCACGGTTCCTGATGGCGGCGGTCAGATCTGAGCGAAGGCGCTCCTTGAGCGCGCTTGGTGCATCAGACATGCGACCAGTGTTGCAGCATGTCTCGCTTGTAGCCTTCTGCTTGTGGCTGCGAACCGTGCGACCAATGCGATCGTCAAAGGCCTACTCGGCGTAGGTGCAATCGGCGCCGGCTGCCTGGCGTACGCCGGGTTGTATGAGGTCAATGCGTTCCGGCTGCGCCGAGTGGATGTACCAGTGCTGCCGTCAAGTGCGCGGCCCATTCGCGTACTCCACTTGTCCGATGTCCATATGACACCGTCCTTCAGGGCCCGGCAGCGTTGGTTGTCCACTCTTGCTGCGTTGGAGCCGGACCTGGTGATCAACACCGGCGACAACCTCGCGCACCAGGAGGCGGTGCCGGTCGTGCTTGCGAGCTTCGGACGGCTGCTCGAGCGTCCAGGTGTGTATGTCTGGGGCTCCAACGACTACTACGCGCCGACTTTCAAGAACCCGCTGCGTTACTTCGAAGGTCCCAGTACCAGAGATCGTCGTTCGCAGCAGACCCTCCCGTGGCAAGATCTCGGGCGAGGTTTCAAGGAGGCGGGCTGGATCGACCTGACTCATACCCGCGCCTCGCTGGAGATCAAAGGGGTACGGCTCGGCTTCCGTGGCACCGACGATCCACATCTGGGACAAGATCATTATGCGGAAGTCGCCGGACCGATCAACCGCGAAGAGATTGATGTTGCGATCGGCGTCACGCATGCGCCGTATCGCCGCGTGATCGATGCGATGGCAAGCGACGGGCACGATTTGATCATGGCGGGACATACCCACGGCGGCCAGGTCTGCGTTCCGTTCTATGGCGCGCTGGTTACGAACTGCGATCTGGACACTCGGCGCGCAAAGGGTCTCTCGCAGCACAGCGCAGGCGGTCGGACCGCGTGGATGCACGTGTCCGCAGGCGTCGGGACGTCTCCCTATGCGCCCATCAGGTTTGCGTGTCCCCCAGAAGCGACCCTGCTCACTTTGACGAGCGTCGACAAGGCACAGGCCACCGGAAACGGCACCGGCAGCGCCGAGCCCATGGGCTAGACTCTCCGAGGCTCGGTGCGGTACGGGGTGTGGCGCAGCTTGGTAGCGCGCTTCGTTCGGGACGAAGAGGTCGCAGGTTCAAATCCTGTCACCCCGACCAATGAATTGCCTAGTCAGAGCTAGTTTCAGCAAGATCAAATAGGTTTCGTGCCCTAATCGTGCCCTGATCCGGGTCGCGTGCCCTTCCTTGGACGACGTGCCGCCCACGCTTGGACTGTGGACCGTTCCCAGAGCTTCGTCGACCCAATGACGGCGTCCGGTGCTGGGAACTGCCCACGGGCCACATATGCGGTCACTGTGGACGGTTTGACGCCCAAGTATGCGGCGATATCCCTGGTCGTCATGTAGGCCGACAGAGGCTCGCTCACGCGCCGCACGTTACCGGTCCTGGGCGGCTCAGTTATCGACCTTCGGGTCTCTTGACATTACAGCGTTCTGCTGTACAGCATTTTCCTGTAATAAGTACAAAGTGCCGCCCAGTGCTGACACACCGAGCGGCTAGGCAATCAACTGCTAGGAGTTGATCACCCGTGACTAACCGTACGCAATTGGCATCCGGTGAGATCGTCAACGGCACCATTCTGAGCATCTGGCTTGTGCAGCCTGCCGAAAAGCCCGAGTCCGTGGTCGTGATGTGGCCCCAGCGACCCACGGCGGTATCCCCCAGCCACTATTCCGAGCTGGCGGCGACGGTGTGTCGATTGGTGGCAAATGCCAGCACCGAGCTAGCCGCCATCAACGCAGGCAAGCGCTGACGAGCGGTGGCCAGGGAAGGCGCTGAGCAGATCGCCAAGCGGGTCTGGACGCCGAAGCGGGTGACTCCGACCCAGCTCGGTGGCCGTGGCTCACAGCTCCTCTCGGGCCATCTGCCATCTGTGCCGGGCCTGTATGGATGCCGCGGAGCATGCTCATTCCCTCGGACCATCGGCCATGGAACGGGCGCTGGTGGCCAGCCTGATGCCTGACGGAGTCGGCAAGCTGCCCTACGGACAGCTCGAGGTGGACGGCCTGATCGGCTGGGGAGACTCTGGTCGCTAGAGCCAAGCAGCAGGACCCGCCCGCCCCCTCCGTGCCGGTGAGGCCGAACGCCCGGCCATGGGCGCATCTAGGAGACCCTGCCGAGCTCACCGACCGGCTCGGTGCGACGTTGCGCTGAGTCGTTATACCCCTCGAAAGTGCTGCTGAACGTAAGCTGCCAGCGGACTGCGGGGTGGATAGTAGATGTAGTCATTGGCCGCGCGTAGTTGGGCTTCATTTAGGAGGGACACGGTCGCTGGTGTCAGATCGCCAACCAGATCCTCTGGTCCCAGACCCAAGATGAGACGAGGCGTCAGCGGAAGGACGACCGTGTGCGATTCCCCAACGGCACAGTTCACCGTTTGCACCTGCCCGTCCTTGAATTGGATTGGCACAGCAGGTGAGTCACCGATAAGTAATGAATGCCCCGGGGGAACCCGCCCTAACTCCAGCCCGACCCCGTCGAAGCTCTGTCGCATGCGCTTGTACGTTGACTCGACGTAGGCGCGGCCCAGCGCCCCACTCTCCTCCGCCTCCTGCCACGGGCGTAGCCCAGAGTCTAGGACTAGGTTTAGCGCCTCCGCTCCGGCGGGTCGCAGGCCGCTGTGACGACGGGCGAACTCAGATTCGAGGAGCCCTCTACGCGAGTTGAGGAGTTGTTGTCTGACTTCTCCTGCGGACTTTGCAAAGGCGGCCTCATGGATCGCCATGTATCGAAGACTGCGGACGAGGTGCAGAGCGATTGCATCCTTTAGTGTTTTCACATCCTCGGCGGCAAGCTCGTTTCGGCTGGATTGCGCTGCCGCTATGGCCCGCGGCAAGTTGACTTCCGTTTCTTGCCACAACCGTTCAGCGGATGCCGATCCGGCCCGCAAGAGGTTGGGTGCCTTACCACATTCGCGGATACTCTTAGGTCGACCTGGACCATGTTCGCGATGGTGTGCGATCAGGCAATGACCGTTCCTTCCAGGTGCGGCGAACCGTTTGAGAAGGACCTTGGAAACCACGTGCTGATTGACGACGTGGGGCTCATCGGATGCCACCAGGTCCTCGAGACGATGGATCAGCTCGTCCACCGGGGGTCCGGGCGGAAAGTTCCAACCAGGCATCAGTCGAGGCTAGTAGTATTTGGCGGCCCACGCGTGGCCTTTTCTTTCCGATCCATGGCCTTGGCGGGTTTGTAATTTGGCCCACATTTGGCATGCGGCAAAGTTGATCACTAGGAAATAGCCTATGACAAGGCTATTTGGTAGTGGGCGATACTGGATTTGAACCAGTGACCTCTTCCGCGTCAGTGATCTTTGGCACGCATGATGATGCGGCGGCAGCCGCGCGTGAGGTCGGTGAGTGTCCCCAAATAGTCAGACGCGGGAATCTGTTGACAAGTCAGGCTGCGCCGGTGTAGTCGACTGACTGGGGGAACTGGTTGAGGTAGATCGGGAACCATGAGGTGTTGTTCGAGGCGTCTGTCAGCTTGAGCCACAGGATGTTGGTCTGCGGGTCGTACTTCCAGAGCGTCGGCGCAGCGTTGTAGCTCCTTGCGTCCTGCGGGTTGAGGTTCGGCATTGGTGATCTTGCTCCTTGTTGGTCACTGCCCTGGCTTGCGGTCGAACGCGCCAGCCTTGATCATCGTCGGCGATTCGTGGCGGCGTGTCGTTGGCTGGCTCACCTTCTGGCTCGACGATCTCAGCCTCGACGATCTCCTCGGGCTCGCGTAGGTCTGGGCGGTCGAGCACTCGTTCCTCGATGGCTGGCTGAGGCGGGTTCTCCTCCCAGTTGCTCGGGTCGCTGAAGACACCCTCGAAGAACCGCATGATCGGGTCCTCCGTTGTCGGAATGATCTGGTGGACCTGCGTCGCGATCAGACCCGCGCGGTCGAGGAGATCTTGGGCGATCTCGGCCCGCACGCGGTACGGCACCTCCGGGTCGTCCAGCCACTCGAGCAGCTTCTGCGACACGTGGTCCGCGCTCATGATCAGCCGCTCAGCGGCTCGCTTCCGCACCTGGGGGGCGGCGCCGCCGTGGAGGTGGCACACGACGGACCCAGGCTCGGCCTCGTGCTTGCAGCGGCCTCCGTTGACCATGTGCCCGTTGCACCGGATCACGTGCTCAGGCAACATTGCCCATCTCGCCTCGCTGTGAGAGACGCTCTTCATGGTCAGAGGTTCAGCGCCGGAAAGCGGCGGCGAAGATCGTCGACCGCGGCGCCGGGGTCCTTGGCGATCTCGAGCTGCCGCTCGTACACAGCCTTGATCGACTGAGTGCGGGCAACTATGCGACGGTGCTGCTCGCGGAAGCCCGCGAGCCGCTCGAGCGCCTCGCCGGACGCGATCGAGCCAGCCGCGATCTGGTCGCCGACCGAGCGCGAACTGATCACGAGCTGGCTGATCTCCTCGCCGACCTCGCGAACCTGGCGATCTTGCTCCTCGATGGCGCGGTGAGCTGAGTCCTCGATCTTGCTCGCTGCCGCCTTGAAGCGGTCCTCCTCGGAGCCGACGATCGTCTCGAGCGCGGCGGCGACCTGCTGCTGCCTCTGCTGCGCGATCATGTAGTCCAGCTGGGCGTGGCGCGACGCCTGGGCGGCGGCGTGCCTGGCCTCGGCCTCAGCCGACTGGCGGATCTGGTCCTCGGTCAGCGGCGGGTTTTTGCTCACGGTCACGCCACCTCCCCGCTCCCCAGGCGTCCGTACTTGAACTTGGCGCGCAGCTGCTCTTCGATCAGCTGGTCTCGTTTGGCGTAAAGCGCGGCGCGGGCCTCCTCGGCCTTCATCGCGGCGACGAGTTGGTCCTCCGCCGCGCGGATGGCGGCCTCCGCGGCGTCGGCGCCGCGCTGGAGCGGCTCGAAGCTGATCACCTTCGGCGATCGCGCGGTGGACGGCGTGTAGAGCGGGTGCGTCATGTGATCTTGTCTCTCCTTTCTTGGGAGACAGCCTGGCGATCTTCTGGCCTGGCGAGCCCTTGGAGAACCGCCAGGCTGTCCTCGTTCCCTAAGGTGAAAGGGGCAGCCCCTCGGGTACCAAGATCGAGACTAGTTCAACACTTTCCCTTGGCGGTGATTTTTGAATTGGAGCGCGAAACCCACGCATGATCGCTCTGCTCTTTCCATGATCATCGGCAGCACAAGATGATCACCGGCCACTACCTCGGTCAACTTGTCCGGCTCGAATCCCCATTACGCGCACGCGCGCGCGTCCGAGCCATCCAGGGTGCAGGTGCGATCCGTGCCGCGAGGCGGTGCTACACCGGGAGCTGGCGTCCGGAGTAGTCCTTCGGGAGCTGGATCATGCACGTGATGCTGCGGTCGCCGGTCGCCCACAAGAATCTGGTCGGGAACAGGTAGTAGGTGTCGGTTCCGGCCGGGAGCTTGGCGTCGTCCGTGAGCAACGAGTCGAGCTTGTCGTTGCACAGCTCGTCGGCCTGGTTCTCGACCTCGGTGTCGCCCGGGTACTTCGAGCCGGGCAGGGTCAGCACGGCGTACACCTCCTCGCGGTGTGGCTGGGCGCAGTCGATGACCGTTACGTCCCCCACCCGGTCGTACGGGATGAACGTCGTGCAGTCACCCGCCTTCAGGGTGCTCACGTCTTGCTTCACCGCGCCGGGCGGGGTCGGCTTGTTGTCTTGCGTCACGGCGCCGGGCGGGGTCGGCTCGTTGTCCTGCGCGTCGACGACGATCACGATGGCCAAAAAAACCGTCCACAACGCGCCCAGCACAATGCCGACGATCGCCATCCACCGGCCCTTGCCGCCCTCGCGCCCGATCACAACCAGCGCTCCGATGCCCAACCCAACCGCGAACAGGCTGCCCGGCAGGATGCCGAGCACGAACGAGCCGACGGCCAGCCCGTTCCAGGATTGGTTCTGCGACTTGTCCCAGGTCGGCGGGGGCGGCGAGTAGCTCGGCCACTGCGGAGGCTGGTTCTGCGTCGGAGGCACGCCGTACGGCGGGGTCCACTGGTCGGTCACGAACAGGAGCATGACAGAACCGAACTCCGTTTCGCGTCCGTCTGAGAAAGCTCACGATACTCAAGAAAATTCTGGGCACCGGGGCTACTCCGGGAGCCGCGGGAGCAGCGCGTTACTCCTTGACTTTGCGCAGCGAGATCCTGTTGTTCTCGGGGTGGGCCGGGTCGACGGCGAAGCAGATGACCTTGTGGTCACCCTGCCGCCACGCCGAGGGCTCCGGCGCCGCGAAGTCGTAGTTGTACGCCGAGGAGTCCCAGTCGATGCCGACATAGCGGGCGAAGTACTTCGCACAGCGGGCGTCGCTAGCTTTCTCGATCACCTTGTCGCCTGGATAGCGACTGCCGCCCCGAAGATTGAACTTGCCGGTGACCTCGGCCTCGTGCCGGGAGCGGCAGTCGACCCGGGTGACCGTGTATGTGGCCTTTTCGGTCCCGGTTTTGAAGCAGTCACCGGTCCTCAACTGGTCCCAGTACACCTTCTTCGCCTTGCGCAGCGGCCCGTGCGGCTGACGCCCCGGGATCTTCGTCTTTGAGGGAGCGACCGGCGTTGGCGACACGGTGGCCGGGACGGTGGTCGGGGCCACGATGCCGCTGGGTGCCGGCGCGGCGGTCTTGACGGTGGCCGGAAGTCCGACCATCACGCCTACGACGGTTCCGACGATCGCCCACACCCCGATCAGCACGAAGCTGATCACGGCCAGGATGCGGCCGCGGCGCTGCTTGTTCTTGGTGCGGATGACGCCCCAGATGCCCAGCGGTATCGAGACGAGCCCGAGGCTGGGGATGGCGGTGATCAACGCGAACAGCGACACCGTGTCCAGCGGAGGTTTCGCCGGTGGCGCCGAGCCGTAGGACGGGATCTGCTCCGGGTCGGTGCCGGCGGCCACTTCAGTCGTTGCCGACGCCGATGGGGGTGGCCTCCAGTCCTGTGGCGTCCAGTCCGCCGCCTGGGCCGCTGGCCGGTCGTCAGCCGGCTCGTCAGGCTGGTTCGGTAGTTCGCTACTCATGACTGCCCCCGGTAACTCAATCCACGGGGGCAGCCCTTCTACTCAGCGCTGCCCTCGCTGGTGCAGATCCTGCCATGGCAAGAAGGCCCACAGGGGCAGTTCAGGCACTCGATGGAGGAAACTAGAGCGCTCGACATTCGGCCGTAGTCAACTGACCGTTTCAGGCAGATGAGTGCGAGCCACACTTCCCTCGACATGGTGGCAGTGTAGGGACTACTTCTCGGCGTCTCGCCGTAGGCCCAGGGAGGCGTCGAGCATAGGTTCAGGTTCACACACACGCCGCTCTGGTGGTGCGCAGCCCCGGTGCCAGAACTTCTTTCGCGCGGTCTACGACCCCAATACACACGTAGGCGCACACGCACGGGCGCGCACGAGAGTGATGGCATGACAGGTCAGAAGTGACTCGTGGCTAGCTGCAGCCGGGCTAGATCTCCTCGTCGGTCAGCAGCCGTCGAGGGAATTGGTTCAAGACTTCCCCCGGCACGCACCACTCTCTGTATGGCTTGCCCTCCTCAATGAGCTCCCAGTAATCAAGATCAAAATCATCGGGGAGGGTCAGCTCGATCACATCGTCCCCGGTAGCTCCTTCGTTTATGTCCACTATTTGGTCGCTAATGAAGACGCCAGTAAGCATGAAGGGGCGGTCTTGGGCGTCAACTAGACCGCAGCTCCCAGTGCTATCCCGGAACCCATCCGCGAGGATTGCCTGTGCTGCGTCAGTTGTGTGGTACAGCTTCACTGCTCCTCCGTAGAACCGGGGCGCGCGCGGCTATGGCTATGTCGGTCATGGCGGAGTGTCTGCCGCTTCCATGTTCATGGCGATCAACTGGCCCTCCCAATGCTGTTGCTTGGGTGGCAGCGTGACGCCCACGTGCCAGTTGCGCCCGTACCGTTCCAGCGTGGCCGGAGTCATGATCTTGGTTCCGGCTTCAGTGAGCTTGATCGTTGCCTCACCTTCATCACTGATTCGGGCGATGTATCCGATGTGGGTTCGTTGCTGATCTCGATCATCAATGAACCACGCCGAGCCCAGCAGCTCGCCATCGTCACCGATCATGAAGGTCTCGGTCGTCGGGTCAGCGATCATCGTCATTGTCCTTCCTGCACTGCCGGCTATGCGCAGGCGTTGGTGCTCGCGGTCAATGACGATGCTCGCAAGACTAGGCTGCAAAGTAATCGATGGCACTTCACGTAGAACGTATCTAGCATCCGCAATCGACCGCGAAGTAATCGATGGGCACTCCACATACGAACTCGCCGTCTGGCAAGCGGAGGTCATAATGCGTGACTCCACCAAGAAGACCCTTATGGGACTTGACAACGAGGCCACTCGTCCCTTGCGGGTATTTTTTCGTGGAAAGTAGGCGGTGCTTGACATAATCTTTCGTGAACACGACGGGTTCGGGGGGGAGAGTGCCACCCTTCCCCTTGACGAGAATCGCCACAATTAATCCCTATCTACGTCGACTGCCGCGAGTACGGATACAAAGCTAGAACAAGATCGACGGGGAAGCACGCATTTCGTGCGGCGACGACAAACGTTCTCGGAGCTCTTGTGTCCGGCGGCTGGCTGGCGGGTTGCCGCTGGAGTTTGACCCTCTTTTTCTGCGCTCGTGTTCGTAGTACGCGCCCGGTGCCTAGAAATTTTTTTGTCGTTGCCAGACCCCTTCGTAGTACGCGCCCGGTGCCTAGAAATTTTTTTGTCGTTGCCAGACCCCAATACGCGCGACACACGCACGCGCACGCACGAGGAGTCGTCAGCGTCGTCACCCTCAACCGATGCGCAGTCTGGCCGATCTTGAACATCGATCTTGAAACATTTTGAGGCGGCCACTGGCTAGCGAGCGGGGTGCCACGTGTCTGATCCGAGAATGTCCACTGCGAGTCGGGCACCACTCGCATGACACCTTTGACCGCTTCCTCGAAGCGTTAGCTCGCGGCGCATACATTGTTGTCGACAGGCTCACACCGTGGGCCGGAGAGAAAGGTCGGCGGATGGGGTGTCTGCTCGCACTGCTTGCCGGGTTCGCGCCAAGAGTCGCTCTCGCGCTGGTCTGGATTTTCACGAACTGGGTGGACCGTGCATTCAACGGCTTCCTCATCCCGCTCCTCGGGCTGATCGTCTTTCCCTATGCGACCCTGTTCTACGTCCTTGCCTACAACCCGGTTACCGGCGGACTGGCCGGTTGGGGATGGATCTTTGTGGTCCTCGGCTTTGTCTTCGACATCGGGCACTGGGTCGGCGGAGGCGTGACTGGTCGGCAGCGTTATGCGAGCGCATAGCGCCGTTGCACCCTCAAAGACGCCGGTGCCGCTGCCCTCAACGATTTTGTGCCTATGAGTACGGGTACTACCCCGACCTAGAGCTTGATGTGGCCCCGGTAGAACAACGCGCACGCGCACGGGCGCGCGCACGAGGCGATTAGTTGATCGTCACCGAGGATACTTGTCGGCCTTCGCCTCGTGCGCTCGGCGAGCCTTATCAGGCTCGCACTGCTTGCCGGGTTCGCGCCAAGAGTCGCTCTCGCGCTGGTCTGGATTTTCACGAACTGGGTGGACCGTGCATTCAACGGCTTCCTCATCCCGCTCCTCGGGCTGATCGTCTTTCCCTATGCGACCCTGTTCTACGTCCTTGCCTACAACCCGGTTACCGGCGGACTGGCCGGTTGGGGATGGATCTTTGTGGTCCTCGGCTTTGTCTTCGACATCGGGCACTGGGTCGGCGGAGGCGTGACTGGTCGGCAGCGTTATGCGAGCGCATAGCGCCGTTGCACCCTCAAAGACGCCGGTGCCGCTGCCCTCAACGATTTTGTGCCTATGAGTACGGGTACTACCCCGACCTAGAGCTTGATGTGGCCCCGGATAGAACAACGCGCACGCGCACGGGCGCGCGCACGAGGCGATTAGTTGATCGTCACCGAGGATACTTGTCGGCCTTCGCCTCGTGCGCTCGGCGAGCCTTATCAGCACGCTCATCGATTGCTCACCGCATCGGACAACTCTTCCAAGAAGACCCCGGGACGGTCTTCTGCTTTCGCCGTGTCTTTTGCGGCTTACGGCGTAACGAGGCTCCGGTTGGGATAGCCTGCGGTCGCTAGCTCCAGCACTGCGGTGCTGGCTCACGTGGGACGGTTCGCACCACGACGCATCCATAGAAGGGGGAAGTCATGATCAGCAAGACCAATCGGCTGCTCGCGTCGGCAACATTGTTGGCAGCGCTTTCACTCACCATTGCGCAGCCAGCCTTTGCCGCCGCTCCCAAACCAGAGCCGCCGGCCACGTACGACCTCCCTGCGGGCCTGGCGTGTACCTTCCATTTGCTCCTGGAGACGAGTGCAGGCAAGGTGCGGACCATAACCCCCGAAAATGGCGAACCGGGACGAATAATCAGTGTAAAAACTGGTGTTGTCCTCACGTATACCAATCTTGACACCACCCCCGCGAAGTCGGTCAGCATCAAGACAAGCGGTTCCGTAACAAGCGCGGTGCTCCAGCCCGATGGAGTAACTGAGATGCGTACGGCCACCGGCCACAACGGGTTAATCCTGTTCCCCGACGACGTTCCCAACGGTCCATCCACGACTCAGTACAACGGCAAAATCGTTTACACGTATAACACCGTGACAGGCTTCATTCAAGTCATTGAAACGAGCGGCAAGGCAACAGATATTTGCGCCGAACTGTCCTAGTGGCGCCGAACCCGGCTAGGAGCGTCGCCCCGCGACGCAACTCGGACCCTCCGGCGAGGTCGAATAGGAACGTGCTGAGCCAGCAGGGCTACGCGTTGCGGCAAGGATCTCGATGCCACGCGCTCAAGATACTGCGCGCCGCGTGCGTATTGGTGTTGCTGACCAACGCGTTGGGCCAGTCGTAGCAGGTCAAGAAAATTCTGGGCACCGGGGGCGCAAGGGTTGTTGGGCCAGTCGTAGCAGGTCAAGAAAATTCTGGGCACGCGGTCCACGCCGAGGGACGATGTTCGGCCGCAATTTGCGGAATGTTAATCCGGATTCGCGCGTGCGCTCTGGTCCAGGCAGTCCAGTATCCACTTCTGTTATTGGTTGACTTTCGCTCCTTGTGCGCGATAACAGAAATCGATACTGGACATCCTGGACCAGGACAAGAAAAATGGTTCTAACAAGGCACTTTGGCGGTCCAGGCAATCTGAATTTGCCTGGACCGATCCTGGACCACGGGAAGCGCGACAGGACCGATCCTGGACCACGGGAAGCGCGACACGATCATGCCCACCACTTCGGGCCCAGCATCTCCACGATCTCGGGCTTGAGATTGATCCCGTCGTACACGCGCACCCGGTCGCCGTGATCACCTCTGGGTCGCATATCCCGGAGATGTGGGATCGCCGCTTTGAGGTTGCGGCCGAACACTGCGGCGCCGTCGGGCCGGATGTTGTTCCTGCCGCACCACCGAACCCAGGACTGGAACAAGTAGTCCCGCTCGATGGAGAGGCGATGATCGACCACGCACCACTCGTTGACGAACGCTGTCACTGGGGACGCGAGGATCTCCATCTCCGCGCGAAGCTCCAGTCCCGACTTTGGGATCGAGAGCCTGCCCGTCTTCCGTAAGCGATCGAGCCCGTCAAGCGACCAGTTGAAGATGCCCGGCAGCTCGTCCATCAGCTCATCCGTCAGGTCGTGGTTCTCTCTGCCGTAGAAGGACTCGGGCGTATGCAAGACGATCATGCGCGAGGGCAGCGCCCCAGACGAGTCGCTGAGCCTCGGCAGCTCGTTCGTCGCGATCACTACCCGCGTCGGCAGCGTTCCCGTCCACGCCTCCCGGTTCTTGCGGTCGATCGTGATCGCGTCCTCACCGGAGATCGACAGCAGTCGCTCGACGACCGCCGAGTGAGAGCCGCTGATGCGCGCGTCGCTGATCAGCGCGAGCGGCTTGCCGATCAGAGGCTGGAGGCCGAAGTTCCCGGACATGCTCGTCAGCGTCGGGGCAGCGACGTGCCGAGCTCCCATGATCGCATTCAAGATCCGGAGTATGGTGCCCTTGCCCGACCTGCGTACGCGCGCGCGAAAGCACTATCGTGAGCGTCGCCTACGTTTTCTTCGTCATCGGCATTCTCGACATCTTTAGCTTCGACGACCAAAGCTCCGGCGACGACGACTGACCCCAGTCAAGATTGGAGTCCATCGTGACCGGTCCCAACGACGAGTGGCCTATCCTCGCCGATCCCAACCCTGATGACGAGGAATGGCCCTTGCAGCCGAACAATGCCCCCGGCCCTCCACCGACCGAGCCGACCGAACTGCGATACCAACGCGCGGGCACGACCTCCTTACGCGTACGCGCGCGCGAAAGCACTATCGTGAGCGTCGCCTACGTTTTCTTCGTCATCGGCATTCTCGACATCTTTAGCTTCGACGACCAAAGCTCCGGCGACGACGACTGACCCCAGTCAAGATTGGAGTCCATCGTGACCGGTCCCAACGACGAGTGGCCTATCCTCGCCGATCCCAACCCTGATGACGAGGAATGGCCCTTGCAGCCGAACCATGCCCCCGGCCCTCCACCGACCGAGCCGACCGAACTGCGATACCAACCGCACTTGCCGCTACCGAACCAACTGCGACCGGCCGACCAGCCGTTCCCGACACCTACCAGTCGAAGCCGGATTCTCTGGCATCCCAGGTGCAATGCATCGCAGGCATCACCTGCGTGTGTCTGGCGGTGCTCACGCTGATCAGCGCCGCGATCGGGTTCTTTCTGTCCAGTCACGCCATCCTCCAGATCACCATGATCGTCCTTATCGTTGGGTTAATGCTCTGCGTCATCGTCGCCGCCGTCGCCGAACCTTTCGTTAATCGGCATGAGGCTACCGACATGGAGCCTCGACGGGCTCGGTGATGTTCGGGCCGCAATCTGCGCCCGTCGCTTCGGTTGTGTGCGGGCTGGCGAGGTGGGCCCGCATGCGCTCCTCGCCGTCACTGCGGCGCCGTCGTGGGATAACACGCCACAGGTTTGATCCGCTTGGCCCCCGCGACGACTCGTGACTGCCGCACTGCTGCGCCTCAGACCATCTCGCCAGGACAGTTCCCACGTAGGCTGCTGAGAACTAAGACCTATCCAGGCCTCGAAAAAATTTGGGGGCACCCAGGTCTCAGGCTCGCCGCCGACGCTGACTTTTAGACCATCGTCCAGGTGCCACAGCCACTTGACTTGAAGAACTCGCCGCTATTCACAGTGATCGACGCACGAGCGCCAGGGTTGACGTTGTCGTTGGCGATGATCGAATCCATATCTCCGCTGTCGTCCTTCGTTCGCTCCCAGTAGCAGTTTCCGGAGTCCTGGGGAACCTGAGTCTTGTAACGGCCTGGCTTTGCGTCCACACCTATCTGGTAGGTGCCCTCGCCAATGGTGCTCTTGGCCACTGGCTCGGTGGTCTTCTTGGCCTCTGGAGCCTTGCTAGCAGAGGGCGCCGATTTTTCCTCAGCGGGCTTGCTCGCCGTGGCGGTTGCGCTCGGCTCTGCCGTCGTGGCGGTGCCATCTCCTGAGCCGCCGATGATGCCACCAAGGCCGAGCGCGACCACTGCAGTGATGATCAAGGTGGGCCAGCCGAACCGCTTCGGCTTCTTTGGCTGCTGTTGAACTGGGACGGCGGCGTATGGGGGCTGTAGGCCGGCTGGTGGCATTCCCTGCTGCGGCCACGGTGGGGGCTGGAGCTGTGGGAGGGGCCGTGTGGGCGGCGCCGAGGGCATTGGTGGTTGGGACATGAGGGATCCTCTGGAGGTTGCTTGGGGGGATTGAGGTGGCAGCACCGTATCGAGGACGGCTGTGGAGCGGCTGTGCGCTTGCCATGTCCGGGCTGTGAGTCATTGATCATCCTTGATGATCATGTGCGCACCCCTAAGTCAGAAGTCGGGCGGACCCGTCTCCGAGAATTTCTTTTCCTGTGCGCTGCGCCGAGTAGGCGCTGCTTTAGGGTGCGGTGCGTCGTTGTCAACCCCCGATAGGCCCTGCACACCCACGCGCACGGACGAGGTCGTTAGTTCACCAGACCAGGGGTAACGATCCGGCCACATCGACCCGGTGGTCTGATCGTTAGGCCATGATCGCAGCCACCCAATAGTCGGTTGGGATAGGGCTCGATGGGGAAGTGGACCGGCTCATCGCTCAGATAAAGAAGGAGATCCTCGCCTGGCCGGTCACCGTCACTGTGCATCGGGGAGAGGCATGACTGACGAGTTGAGTCCCGGTCAACCTTCTGTGGCTTTAACACGTTTGTTGGTAGCTAGTGATTGCTGTTGTCGCTGTGCCGCACAACAACAACAACGACTAACAACAACACACACCTTCTGTCTGTACTTTTTTGATAAAGACCCGGCGCATGTCGTGGCCGTCGCTGACAAGGCGGTTCTCACGCTGCGTCACCGCCGATCTCCTCTTCGATCAACCACCCGATCTGCCTCGCCCATTTGCGGCCCTGGTCTGAGAGCCGCCAGTGGTATGGGAGAGTGCTGCTCTTCTCCTCGCCCGCAACTCGTGGCTTCTGCCATTGCTGGACGAGCCCGTGAGCGGCCATGTCTTGGAGTGACCGCAGCACCGTCTGCACGGGCTGGCCCAACCGGTTCGCGACCTCAGCCGTCATGAGCCATCCCTTGCCTGCAGGCCTGTCCAATCCTTGGTACGCCAATTCCGGCGGCTGCTGAGACGGTCGCGCTGCCTCCTGGAGCAGGATCTGTAGTGATCTGCGGCGCAGCTTCGGTATTGAGCCGATCGACAGCCGCCAGATGACCTCCCACGCCTGCGGTATGGTCATCCCGATCACGCCGCACCCGCGCCAGATCTGCATGATCACCTTGACCATGCGGGTTGGGGCCTCGCGGTCGCCGATGTGCTCGATCTGCCCCCGAAGGTCGCGCGTGACTGGTGACCTCGCCAAGCTGGTCAGATTCGCCGTCGCGATGAACGCATCCCTGATCGCGTCGTTGATCTCCAATGCCGGTTGAAGCTGGCCGTACTCGAGGAGACCCCGGTAGGCGTCCGACAGCTCCTTGCGCATCTGGGTCTCGTGGCCGACGTTCGCCAGAGCGCGCTTCGCGATCTCCGTGCCCTCCTCATCCTCGCCCATGCGGACGAAGGTGAAGCGCGAGCCCATCTCCGACAGCACAGTGTGCGCGTTGTCGATGGCGGCTGTGGCGGCGGCCACCACGCCGATCTTGCCCTCCCAGACGAGCTTGCGTCCGCCGTCGGTCCCGACTGATCGCTCCCACCGACCGTCGGCGATCTCGCGGAACGCGGCGATGATCTGCGCTCGCGCGTCGCGGTTCATCGACAAGATTGTCGTGAAGTCCTTGAGTACGAGGAGACCGCGACTGCCGATCTGCGCCAACATGCCACCCGTGGCGCCTTTGGTCGTATCGCGCTTAGGCGTCGCACTCAGCAGCGCGCCCTCGCTGGAGATGGAAGACGCCATGTGGACCAGCGGCAGCGCTGAGAGCGGCGCGATCGTCTCCGTCTTGCCGAAGCCTGACCCGCCGACGACCATGATCCACACCGGCTCATTTGACCCCATGATCAAGTTCGCAGTGACGGCAGCCAGGACTGTCCGCAGAGGGACGAGGTCGTGATCGCCTAGCCACTTGGCGTAGACCTGCTCGACTTGCGCCAGCGTCATTGGCGGTACTGGCATGCGAGGTGGGGGCGCCGTAGTCACGAGGTGATCTCCTCGCCGCGTGCCTCCATCAGCGCGTAGATCTTGGCCACTCGCGACGGACCGTCGACAGCTTGCCGAGCCGACGTGGTAAGATCATAAACTGGAAAAGTTAGTTCTAGAGGGGTGCCGGTCTCTTTGATCGGCGCCCCCTCTGCTTGTCGGGGCGGTCCCAGGTTCTCATGCGGCGGCACGGCGACCACCCGCCTTAGTGATCAACCCGACGACCCTCTTGATCGCGTCTGGGTCTCGGACTGCGACTGGGACGCCCGAGGCTTCGCAATCTCGCCTGAGCAACTCGCGCTCAGTAGGGGAGAGGGACCAGTCGATCTTGCGGACAGTCATGCGGCGCGCGCTCTTAGGCCTCCCACACCAGCGATGGCGAGCGAGATCAACACAGCCGGTGCCGACTCGGCTGTGGCTCGTTGAAAGCTCGACCACATCCTCGTTGATCATGACTGACTGTCTACGGTCGGCACAGTGTGAATGATCTCCGCTTCGATCTCGTCAAGATCAACTCGGATCAGCCGGGGCCCGACACGATAGGCAGTGATCCTGCCGCTAGCAATCCAACGGCGGACAGTCTGCCGCGACACGCCGTAATGATCGGCAGCAGCGGCAATGGAAACCATTTTGGACATACAGGAACTCCATTCCTGGGAGTCAAGACACCTTGATCTTTTTCTCCCAAAACTCCGAGTTCCCTGACCAAAGGCTAGCAGCTATACATGGGTACTCAAGACCACAAAAGCCTATTGCGCAACCTTGATCATCTCCGACATACGCCGTGCAATCTCATCATCGCGGCCTTGGGCGACGTGCTGGTACCGAATCGCCATAGCCGGAGTTGTGTGCCCCAATCGGCCCATCAGCTCGGCAATGGTTGCGCCGCTCTGCGCAGCCATAACTGCACCCGTGTGCCTCAAGTCGTGAAAGCGCAGATCATCGCGCCCGGCAGCCTTGCGTGCCCGCTCCCAGTGCTTTTGGAAGGCCCCACCGCGCCCGAGTTGCTCGCCCTTGCCAGTCGAGAAAAGTAGGGCGTCCGTGCCCCAGCCAACATGATCTTGCAAGTGCTGCCGGACGGCGGGCATGAGGTGCGGGGGGATCGCAACATCACGGATCCCAGCAGCGGACTTCGGAGCGCCAATGGTCGGCTTGCCGTCGATCCACGTCACACCGCGCGTCACCCGTACTCGGGCATGGCTTAGGTCAAGATCACGACGCCGCAGCTCGGTCAACTCACCGAAGCGCAACGCGCACCAAGACGCGAGCAAGATCATTAACCGGTACTGCTTAGGCATATTGCAGATGATCAACTCAAGTTGCGGAAGTGTTGCAGGCTCGATTCGGTGCTGCCTAGTCCTCTGGGATGCTCCGCGAAGATGGCACGGATTAGCGGGCAGCATTCCATCGATGACCGCGCTACCAAGGATGGTGCGCAGCAAGGCGTACGCGTGTGCTCTGGCGGTTGGCTGACTCGACCCTTGGTCCACGTACCACGCCCGGACGTGGGAGGCTGTAAGGCTCACTAGAGGTTTGCTACCGAGCGCTGGCAGGATGCGCTTATCCAACAGATTGCGATATAGCACGCGAGTGCGCGGCTTGAGATCCCGATCAGCAAGCCACGGATTGGCGTATGCGGCAAGAGTTTGATCTTGTACCACGTCATCAGTGGGGTTCCACTTGCCCTTGATAATTCTAGATTCCATGATCGACAAATAGGCGTTCGCGTCACCCCTGGTCTCAAATGTGGTGGGCGCATTGTGCCGATCATGATCAGGACCCACATAGCTTGCTTGGAACTTGCCTGATGGCAGCTTGCGGACCTTGCCGAAGCTACGCCGTGTCCTACGGGTGCCAGTTGTAGACACTGCCACTCCCTGATTCTCTGGTTTCCGTGCCCTAACCGTGCCCTAGTGAGTGTATACCCCTGGTCAGTCGTGGTCAGGTTTGACCATCGGCATTTCCTTGCACACAACGAGAGTTGAGTACTCGTGACCACTTGTGTCTGCTCGTGGATACCCGAAAATCGCAGGTTCAAATCCTGTCACCCGACTGCTGTTCGGCCTTGTCAGAGCGCAGTTCGTCCTCGTGCCATCAGATCACCCAGCTTCCGCGCCCCGAGGTACGGAAGCACGTGCTTCTCGGACAGATGGCGGTTCGCCCCACGTGTCGCACGCCGTTAGTCAAGTCGTACCGAAGCCAGTCCTCAACCGCCTGGCGCACCGTATAGCCATACCGCGTAAGGAGCACACCATCCTCACCGCTGCGGAGCAGGTCGCGCAGCTTTTGCCTTTTGCCTCGGTCTTGGTTCGACCGTAGCCGTGCCGCACGAGCCGCTTCCCTCGCCCGCCGTAGCCCACCGTCACCATCGCCACGAGAACGACGGGGTACTCATGCGACACCGGACTCCAAACTGGCCACGTACTCAGCCAACGCGGACACCGGCACCAGCCGGTGACGCCCTTGCTTGACCGTCCGCGGCGGACCAGACCTGATCGGCTCATAGAGCACCGATCGACTCATTCGAAGCGCCGCTGCCGCTTCTTCCCACTCCATAAGCACGCCCCGGAACATCGGTCACGTCAGTTCGCCTACTCATGATCAATACGCCTCCCACCCGTCTCAAGATTGGGCTCCTCGGCCGGTCGACCAACGCTCGGAACAGCGAAATCGGGCACGGCTCGGTCGCCCATATATGTGGAATCCGGAAAGAACAGAGTTCCACAATCGCCGCTGGGACTTGCGGACATGCGCTGAGCGACTAATAGCCCTCGGCATACTCCGCGACAGCCTGATGATCTTGGACCTCGATCGGATACGGCTTTCGATACCCGGTCGGCTCCTCTCATTCGCGACGGTGCGTGTTGGACGCCGCCAACAGCGCCTTCCGCATCGACTGCTGACTCATCACCTCACCCTCCGACGCCACCAACCCTCGCTCACCCTAGGCCGGACCGACACGGACCAGCGCTCGGGACCGCGACACCAAGCGCTCACATTCCATGGCGCGCCGGCTCATGGAGGAGCACCTGCTTGCGTGGCATAACGGGAACCTCGATCGTCGAACCTCCACCGTCGTCGGTGGTCGGCGGCCCACTTCAAGATCAACACACTCGGCGTGCTTTCAAGATCACTTTCAGCACTCTCA
This sequence comes from uncultured Actinomycetota bacterium, assembly GCA_963734005.1. Lineage (GTDB taxonomy): Bacteria > Actinomycetota > Actinomycetes > Propionibacteriales > Propionibacteriaceae > Microlunatus. The sequence goes on along the minus strand of CAVTFS010000012.1, from coordinate 391,053 downwards.
GGCGAGGGTGACGTCCATCTCGTGACATACGGCTTTCAGGCGGGCTGCGATGTCGTCACGGATGTGGCGTACGGTCCTCGAAGGGTTGCCCGATGGCGTGGCCGGCCAGTCCATGTAGCGAGCTCCCGGAATAGATCTGCCAGGCGTCTTCGCACCCGTGGTAATCACGAAGTCGGCGGCCTGCACCACTTCGTCGGTGAGGGGTTTGCGGAACTCCGCGACCACGGCGAACCGATCTCGTCCAGTACCTCCGCCACCATTGGGTCGACCTGCCCCGGTGCGTGAGCGGAGGTGGGCTCGGGCGTTACCGGTGGCCCGAACGCGGAACAGCGGTGGAAGTGAGGCCGAGTTCGTCGATGAGCTGTCGGACACGGCGTTCGATGTCGTCGCGGATGGGGCGTACGGCTGGGGTGTCGAGACCGGCGGGGTCGTCGAGGTCGTCCCAGGATTCGTAGCGTTTGCCGGGGAAGATGGGGCAGGCATCGCCGCAGCCCATGGTGATCACAACGTCAGCGGCGCGGACGGTTTCGTCGGTCCAGGGTTTGGGGAACTCGTTGGAGATGTCGATGGCACGTTCGGCCATGGCGGCGATGGCGGCGGGGTGGACCTCGTGTCCGGGTTCGGATCCGCCGGACCACGCGACGGCATGGTCGCCGGTCAGAGCCTCAAAGAATCCGAGGGCCATCTGAGACCGGCCGGCGTTGTGGGTGCATAAGAACAGGACGGTGGGCTTGCCGTCGCGATGTAGGCCTTCCACTTTGGCGACGGCCCGTAGCCGTTGTCGGGCGAATCGCTCTGCCATGAGTGGGAGGAACTTGGTGACTACCGCCTGCTGTGCGAGCTGGTCGTAGGAGGAGTGCAGGAATCGCTCGATGGTTTCGGTTCCGAAGGTGCCGGTGAACTCATCGGCGAGCCGGGCGGCGGCGGTGCGGAGCGCGAGTGTGGTGTCGATACTGAGGGTGCTCCAGGTGGGTGTGGTCACAATGCTGTCCCTGCTGGTGCGTAGAGGTCGGCGAGGTAGTGGACGCGACGGTTGAGGTCCGTGTACGCGTGCTCGAACGCCGCGTTGGTATCGAGTGGCACTGGGTCGGGAATCGACCAGTGCAGCCGCGGAGGCGCGGAGCCAAGTTCTTCGTGGGCGTTGTCGCAGACGGCGACGATGAGATCATCGTCGTGAAGGACGTCGTGCAGGAGCTTGGGGAGGTCGCGGTCGATGCGGAGTCCGTGGCGCTCGGCGACGGCGATGGCACGCGGGTGGATGCGTGGGCCGGGGTGGGTTCCGGCCGAGGCGGCTGGGATGGTGCTCAGGTGGTTCCAGATTCCGGCGGCGAGCTGGGAGCGGGCCGAGTTCGCCGTGCACACGAACACCACCCGCGGAGCAAGGGGGAGGTTGGTGGGCATGCGGCCAGAGATGGCGGCCGCCCAGACGGTTGGCTGGTCGAGTCGCAGTTGGACGTAGTTGCGTCGCCGGTCGCCTTCCGACCGGACCCGATGGATGATGCCGGCGTCCTCGAGCACGCGGAGATGGTGGGCGAGCAGGTTGCTGCCCAAGCCGACGTAGGCGGCCAGCTCGCCGGGTGAGGCGTCGCCGGCGACAAGGCGGTCCACCAGGGCTAGCCGGACCGGTTCACCGAGTGCGGCGAAGACGGCTGCTCGGCCGTCCAGGCTCTGACCCACACTTGCCTCCATCAGTATTGAGTCAAGTATTGTTGAGATATGTCAGACGTCAAGCCCGACGCGCTAGCAGCATGGCGCCCGCTGCTGGCCGAGCTGATGGGCACCGCCCTGCTGGTGACGGTGGTGGTGGGGTCCGGTATTGCCGCAGCCAGACTCTCGCCGTCCGATAGTGGTTTGCAGCTGCTGGAAAACAGCACGGCGACGGTGTTCGGGCTGGCGGTGCTGATCTTGGTGTTTGGACCGGTGTCCGGCGGCCACTTCAACCCAGTGATATCGGCAGTCGACGGGCTGCTCACCCGCCACCCTGGCAGCGGCTTGTCCGCTAGCGGTGTGGGCAGGTACGCGGTGGCGCAGCTAGTCGGGGCGATCTTGGGTGCGCTGCTGGCCAACCTTATGTTCGACCTACCCGCGGTTCAGATCTCGGGCACGGACCGGATAAGTCTCGGTCACGGTCTGGGGGAGGTAGTGGCCACGGCGGGCTTGGTGCTGCTGGTGTTCGCGCTGGCCCGGACAGGGCGGGCAGCATTGTCGGCGGCCGCGGTCGGCGCCTATATTGGCGCCGCGTATTGGTTCACCAGCTCCACGTCCTTCGCGAACCCGGCGGTGACGGTTGGACGGATCTTCTCCGACACGTTCGCCGGTATCGCGCCGGCGTCGGCCCTCTTCTTCATCGCCGCCCAGCTTGTCGGCGGCCTCGTCGGCCTCGGCCTGGTGAGGTTCTTCTTTCCCGACGCCCCGGTGACCGCCGGCAGGGCCGTCGTCCCGCATCCGAACCACCTTTCCGAAGAAAGTTGAGGTTTCATGTCGAAGCCCAGTGTGTTGTTCGTCTGTGTCCATAACGCGGGTCGGTCGCAGATGGCCGCGGCGTTCCTATCCCGCCTCTCAGCGGGCGCGGTTGAGGTCCGCTCAGCCGGATCGACGCCCGCTGATCAGGTCAACCCCGCGGCCGTGCAGGCCATGGCCGAGGTCGGCATCGACATCGCGGCGGAGAAGCCGAAGATCCTGACCGACCAGGCCGTCCGCGAGTCCGACGTGGTGATCACCATGGGCTGCGGTGACGCCTGCCCGTTCTACCCGGGAAAACGCTACGAGGACTGGGTGCTGGATGACCCGGCCGGGAAGGATGTCGCGGCCGTCCGGCCTATCCGCGACGAGATCCGACGCCGCGTCGAGGCGCTGCTCGACGATCTCGTTCCGGCAGGCCAAAGCTAAAGAAATCACCCGATCGGAACTGGCTCGAAGACCGGAACTTAGACCGGGCGGCAGCACCGAGTTGTCGGGCGATTCAGCCAGACGGGGAGGCAATCAATCCGGCTAGCGTGTCCAAGGTCTCGGGCACGAGTTTGTAGTAGGCCCACTTTCCGCGCTGTTCGCGGCTCAGGATGCCAGCTTCCACGAGCAGCTTGAGATGGTGTGAGACCGTCGGCTGGCTCAGACCGACCGGTTCGGTCAGGTCGCATACGCACGCCTCCTGGTCCGGGTGGGCCGCGACCAGCGAGATCAATCGGAGCCGAGCCGGGTCGGACAGTGCCTTGAACCCAGCCGCCAACGTCACCGCCTCGTCCGGCTTGATCAGCTGCCGGACCACCGGCGTACAGCAGTCCGCGAGCAACGGCAGCGTTGAGCGGTCGGACGGGACCAGCTGAGCGGTCGGCATACCTCTAGGATGACACATATTGACAAATCTCGATGCGTAACTAAACTCGTATCGATAATTGTCAATGCGAGGAGTCGGGCCATGTCACAGACAACGACCACCGAGCAGCTGCGCGAGCAGGTGCGGGAACGCTACGCCGCGGCTGCCGTCACCGTGACATCGGGGCAGGGGACGGCATCGTGCTGCGATCGACGGCGGCTCATGCTGCGGCCCCACTGTCCTGGAGGTGGACGACACATTCGGCAGCGCACTTTATGCCGCGACGGACCGGGACAGCCTCCCGGTGTCAGCCGTAGCGGCCAGCCTGGGCTGCGGCAACCCCATTGCCGTGGCGGAGCTCCGGCCGGGTGAGAAGGTGCTGGACCTCGGCTCGGGGGGCGGGATCGACGTGCTGCTGTCGGCCCGCCGGGTCGGCGAGACCGGATTGCCTACGGCGTCGACATGACCAACGAGATGCTCGATCTTGCCCGGGCCAACGCCGCTCAGGCCGGCGCGACCAATGTCGAGTTCCTCAAGGGCACCATCGAAGACATCCCGCTGCCGGATGAATCGGTAGACGTGGTGATCAGCAACTGCGTGATCAACCTGTCGGTCGACAAGCCAAAGGTGATCACCGAGATGTTCCGGGTGCTCAGCCCCGGTGGCCGGATCGGCATCAGCGATGTGGTGGCCGAGGACTACCTCAGCGTCGAAGCTCGGGCAGAACGAGGCTCCTACGTCGGCTGCATCGCCGGAGCCCTGTCCCGGCAGGAATACCTCGACGGCCTCACCGCCGCCGGCTTCACCAACCCAACCGTCCGTTTCACCCACCAGACCGCCGACGGCATGCACAGCGCCATCATCCAAGCGACCAAGCCGCAGAGCTCAGCATGATCGAAAGCAAACTGACTCGCCCCCCGAATGTCGGTAGTTAGTTCGGCTTAGCTCGTTCAGGTATCAGGTCCCGAGCGTTAACCGTGGCCGGCTTGCAATCAACGCCGGCCCGACCGCAGCACACTTACGGTTAGTCAAGTATGGGTGGACCCATCTGTGGCGATGGCGTGCTTCAATGTGTTTGCATCAACGAACTGCGGCGACACTGATCCGGTACCGAGAACGGCTTGATTGTCAGTCGTGGCGCCAGACCTTGACCGAAGACGCGAGGAAAAGCGCGACCAGCAGGGGAATCAGTACGTCTTCGGGGACGGCACCGAGGAGAAGACCTCCGAGGATGGTGCCGATGATCGATCCGGTCGCCATGGCGAGCACGAAGCCTTGTTGGCGTAGGACTGCGAAGCTGCGGTTGCGGCTGTAGCGGGCGAACCCGGCCTTCGCTCCGCGTGTCTTCGCTGGGCTCTGCGGCCCGCTACAGGACGGGCACACGAGGAGATGCGTGGGGGGACCTTCATCGGGCAATAGTCCGGACGAGTTTTCCGAAATAGACCATCGCCGGGCTGCCCGATGCAGAGCGCCGCGGTCCCGCTCGATGGACGGTCGGCTTACGGCACAGCCGAATCGTCAGACCGACCAACCTGCGTCCCCGCGGACGATGCGCTCGGGAGGGGAACCCGCCATCCCACCTGCGCCGGTCAGGGCCCTCCGCGCCAGTGTTCGATGCGGTGATGGTCGGGTGTGAATCCGTGGTGGACGCCCCACAGAACCGCCTGGGTGCGACTGGCAACGGCGATCTTGCGATAGATCGTTCGGATGTAGGACTTCACGGTGTTCGGGCTCAGGTGGGTGAGCGTTGCCACCTCGGCGTTGCTATGGCCTTGGGTGATCAGCGCCAAGATCTCCGATTCGCGGTCGGTGAGTCCCTCGCCTCGCCCTGGCCAATTCAGTCCGCCGCTGCTGCGCGCCCGAACGGGTGGGTCGCTGATCACGATGTCGCCGGCGTGGATCGCTTCCAGGGCGTCGACCAGGTCGCGCGCCGGTAAAGCCTTCGACAAATAGCCGTGGACGCCTTGCCTGCGGGCGGTGTCGATCAGGTCGGGGCTGAAGTTCCAGGTGTAGACCGCAACTCGGCGGGCACGCGGATTTCGGATCAGCACGCTGATCTCGTCATGGTCGGATTCCGGCTGCCCGAAACAGTCGTATAAGACGATGTCGACCATGTCGGACACGGCAACGTTGGTGTCCAGCTCGGCAATCACTACGCGATCTTGGTATTGCTGGAGAATGTGTGCGATGCCCATCACCACGATGTCGTAGTCGTTAACCAGTGCGATGGTGACCGGTGGCCGCACCGCAGCTTCCATAAGAGGACTTTAACCTCCCTAAGGGTGTGATGCATCCGCCCTTGGGGTGGTTTAGTTGTAGACGGAGCGAGATCAGGTCAACGTACGGCACTCGCTTCGCGACAAACCATCCATCACGTTTCAGGAGGAAGCAGTGGAGATTATCGGTGTCATTGTCGCCGGTATCATCATCGGCTTGTTGGGCAAGTTCGTCGCTCCCGGCAACCGGGACAACATCCCGCTCTGGCTGACCATCATCTGCGGCATCGGTGGGGTCTTGATCGGCTGGTTCATCTACACCGCGTTCGGCGGCAATGGCAGCCCCGGCATCGATTGGGTGCGCTGGATTATCGCGATCGCCGTAGCCGCTGTCCTAGTCATGATCGCCGCCGCGGTGACCGCCAGAGCACGCCGCCGGGTCCTGTAATCTCCCGAGCTCTTTGAGACGTTGGACACGGGACGATCCGCAGATGCCCCCGGCGGCCGCACCGCGCGATCTGGCCTACACGACAGCGCTAGTCGCTGCCTGCCAGCGGATCTGGGCTGCACCAGACGTCGCCGCACTATGGCGCACAGTCGTCGACGAAGCCCTGGCGCTGATCGCCGCCGACGGGGCAGCGGTCGTCACCTACACCGAGGGCTTCTGGCAAACCCTCGCCGCACGCCGGATTGACGCGGCGCCCGATGATTCGGCGGCAGCTGCGGTGATAGAGATGCTCTTCCGGCAGGGTCTACTTCGGCAACCACTGTCGATCGACGACCCGGCGGAAGGCGCCTCGCGGGATGAGGTGGGCGCGCTGCTGGTGGCGCGGATTGAGGGTTCGCCTCGGCAGCCGGTCCGTCTGGTGTGGTATGCCACGGGCCCGGCGTCCTTGTCGCCGTATGCCGACCTAGCCGAGGCATTCGCCCATCACGCCAGTCTGGTCTTGGGAGCTGTTATGGAGCGTGACAACTTGAACCAAGCGGCGGCCGCACGGCATCGGGTGGGACTGGCGCAAGGAATCTTGATGACCCGCCGTCAGCTGACGGCCGACCAGGCGTTCACTCTGCTGAAACGCGAATCGCAGAACACCCACGTGAAGCTACGAGCAATCGCTCAAACGGTCATTCAGACCGGCGATCTGCCGGTTGGCGCGGAGAGTGAGGCGACATGATACTGCGGCAACGGTCCGTCGACCCCGGCGAGGACCCGCGAGGACCCGCAGGTATCTTCTTCCGTTTGTGCCACCAGGATGCTCTCCTACCTCCCGATACAGCGCTCAGGTCTGGATCGGGTGGGCTGCGGGGGATATCTCACTTACGATTTAGGAATCCCACGTGACATCTGTTGAGCATGCAGGCGAAAGCCGCCGTTGTGCGGTCATCTATAACCCGACCAAAGTCAGCGAGAAGTTTCGCGTTCTGATGGAGGAGGGCCTCCAGCGAAACGGCTGGGGGGACACGCTGTGGCTGGAGACCTCGGCCGATGATCCAGGCCGCGCCATGACCAAACAGGCCGTCGAACAGCAGGTGGACCTTGTCATCGGTGCTGGCGGGGACGGCACCATCCGCTACGTCGCCGACGGTCTGGCCCACACCGGGATTCCGCTAGGGCTGATACCGGCCGGCACCGGCAACCTGCTGGCTCGGAACCTGGATCTTCCACTTGAGGAAGTGGACGCTATCGAGGTCGCCATCGGCGGACAGGTACGCCTGATAGATCTGGTGAGAATCACCGTCGACAACCGTGCACCAGAGCATTTCGCCGTGATGGCAGGAATCGGTGTCGACGCCATGATCATGGACGAGACCGATGAAGACCTAAAGGACAAGGCCGGCTCTGCGGCGTACTTCGTCGCCGCAGCGAAGGCACTGGGCCGGCTGCCGGTGCGGATGACGGTCCAACTAGACACCAACCGTCCCGTCCGACGTCACGCCATGCTTTGTGTGATCGGAAACGTCGGCAGACTTCGGGGCAACCTCACCTTGATACCGGGCGCCAGCCCAGATGATGGTCTTCTCGATCTCTACATCGCTTCTCCCCGCCGGTTCCGGCACTGGGTCAAGGTCGCCCTGCGGCTTATCACCCGACGCCCTAAGAAGGATGATCAGGTCGACCAGCGCAAGGGAGAAAGCGTGCGGATCATCATCGACGGGAAGGACAACTACCAACTCGACGGCGACGTCGTCGGCGAGGCCACCACCCTCACCGCCGAGATCCAACCAGGCGCCCTAGCCATCTGCGTTCCAACCGAGGCCACCAGCGAGCCACAACTGTGACCCGGCGCCCCGCTGATGAAGCTGACCCGACGCACCAGCTTGCGCCTGCTCTAGATATCGACGCCCGCCTCACCGAGATCGAGCGCAGCTTGAACCTGCTGCTCAACGTCACCCCGGTCAATGCAGCAGAGGCATGGGCGGACTTCGAACGGAGTGACTTCGGGACGGTCCCCACTCTCCGGCTCAGACCGCTGGAATTTGAGCCGGACCTAGTGCGACGTGACCTCTACAACCTCGAGATCGAGAATGTAACCGACCCGGCGCTGCACACACTCTTCCGGGCGAAGCGAGACGAGATAGCAAGACAGCTCACAGCCTTGGAGGATCGCGACACTTCACGGTTCGTGTACGGGTCGCTGCAGCTCTACGGCGGGATCGCCCAGCCCCTTGCGTCCGCCGCGGAGGAGCTGCTTGAGACCATCCCAGCCCGAGCTCCCAGCACCCGGAGCGTCACGGCGGGGGCGTTCGCGGAAGCGGCTCGTGCGGAGTTCGATCGTTACCGTGCCGTGTATCTAGATTTCCCGGTTCACATCGAGGTGCGCGACGACATCTCCGAACTGATGGTGTCGTTCGGCCGGCTGCTGATCCCCGAAGCCGCCGCTTTCAGGGCGGACCGCGTCGAGCCCTTGCTGCATCACGAGGTGGGCACCCATGTCGTCACCTACCAGAACGGCGCCAGGCAACCACTGACGCTGTTGAGGATCGGGCTGCCTGGCTACGACGAGACCCAAGAGGGCCTTGCCGTGCTCGCCGAGTACCTGACCGGCGGATTGGACGCGCGGCGTCTCCGCGTGCTCGCGGCGAGGGTTGTCGCCATCGGCAAGATGCTCGACGGCGCCGGATTCCTGGAGATCTTCGAAGCGTTACGGGCAGAACATCGGATACCGGCGAGGACCGCTTGGTCCATCGCCATCCGGGTCGTCGTCGGGGGCGGTTCTGTGAAGGATGCGATCTACCTCCGTGGGATCACGCGCATCCTCGAAGCCCTCGCAGAGGGCAGCAGCCTCGATGTCCTCTTCGTCGGCAAGCTCGCGTTGGACCACATTCCGTTGATCCAGGACCTGCTCGACCGCAAGGTGCTCCAAGCACCATGGGTCCGTCCACGCTGGCTGGACGTGCCCGGCGCTCAGGAGCGCCTGGACAGGCTGCGCGCGGGCGCGTCGGTCACGGATCTATATGAAGGAGATGTATCGGCATGAGGCTTGCCTTTTTCGTCAATGATGTGGCTACCGAGGTAGACGAGTACACGACTACGCGGCTGGCGAGGGCCGCGGCTCAGCGCGGGCATGAGGTTTGGTACGTCGGCGTCGGAGACGTCGAGCTCGGGGAAAGTGATGGGCAGCTCGTGGCCCGGGCTCATGCCGCAGAGTTCGACAAGGACGACACGCTCGAAAGCTTCATGGAGAGCATCAAGGACCGCGACGCCGAACGGATCGTCATGGACGATCTCGATGCCTTGTTCCTGCGAAACGAATCGATCGACGATCTGCAGCAGCGGCCGTGGGCAAGTCCACTGGCTGTGGTCTTCGGCCAGATGCTCAAGGCTCGAGGCGTAACGGTGGTGAACGATCCGATGTCCCTGATACGCGCAACGAGCAAGCTCTACCTGGAGGAGTTCCCCGAGAAGATCCGACCGCGATCGCTCGTGACGCGCGACCCGGAAGCGATCAAGCGGTTCGTCGGCGAGGTCGGCCACTCCGTCGTCAAGCCTCTCTACGGAGCGAAAGGTCGGAACGTGTTCATGATCGAGGATGAGGGCGAAGCGAACCTCGCGCAGATGACGGAGGCGGTGTTACAGGACGGCTACGCGATCGTTCAAGAGTTTGTCGACGGCGGTGAGGACGGCGATGCCCGGATCTTCCTGCTCGACGGACAGATCCTCGAGCGCGACGGGAAGCTGGCCGCTTTCCGACGAGTGCCCAAGGGTAACGACCCGCGGGCCAACATCAGCGCGGGCGGACGCTCGGTCCCTCTCGAGATCGGTGACGCGGAACGCGGCATCATCGAAGCGATGAGCAAGAAGCTCGTGGCCGACGGCATGTACTTCGTCGGCATCGATGTGATCGGCGACAAGGTGGTGGAGATCAACGCGGAGAGCCCGGGCGGGATGCAAAGCGTCGAAAGGCTCTACGAGATCGACGTCTGCCCAACCGCCATCGAAGCCCTGGAGCGCCGCACCGGCTCGAAGTCGTGAGCCTTTTGGCGAGCTGCGGCCGCGGTCCACCTCTCGAGCGGTCCGCCGCAGTGCCTCGCGCGGTGCCGCGGAGCTCACTGCCCGGTGTTTCGCTGATGCTCCGCGTGCGGCTCAGCTCAGATGTCCTCTGGCCGGTAGGTCAGCAACGCGACGCCCGAACGGAACATCGTCGTCCCGGTCAGGCGCAGGCTGACCGGCGGCCCACCGGCGCCGAACGGCCGGACGCCGGCGCCTAGCACGGTCGGGAACACCGTGAACCTGATCTCGTCGACCAGGCCGTGCGCGGTCAGGTACCGGGCCAGCTCGCCGCACCCGTACGACAGCAGGTGCCCGCTGTGCCGGCGCTTCAGCTCGCGCACGCTCTCGGCGACGTCGCCCTTGATCAGGGTCGCGTTCCACTCCAGCGGCTCGGTCAGGGTGCGGGAGGCGACGAACTTCGGCAGCGCGTTGACCCGGTCGGCGAACCCCCTGTCGTCGGTGATGGTCGGCCAGACGCGCGCCAGCCCCTGGTACGTCTCCCGGCCCAGCACAAACGCGTCAGCCGCGAATAGCTGGTCGAAGCTCTCATCCTCGTGCTCGCCGTCCGGGATGAACCACCGGTCGGTCTGGTCGATGACACCGTCGACGGTCATTCCGCTCCGGATGATCAGCTTCCCCATGATCGCTCCTTTCTTCCGTGTGTAGGGTTCTCCGTGTAGTCGGTCGGTCAGTCGAGCGCGCGGAGCCCTCGGGGTTCCGGGAAGCGTGACATCGAGCCACATCCGGCACCGTAGCGACGCAGCTCGGTCACCTTGGCCGTCGAACGCCTCCAGATCTTGCTGAGACTTCATTCCAGCAGCAGAGATTGACGACTCCAGACTCAGGGTTCAGATGGCCACCTGCCAGGCCACCTGGACGTCAATTCGTGACCAATCCGTGAGCAGTGATCTCCAAACTGTCACTCACGCGACGACGACCACGACTTTGTGCGCGCTTGGGTCAGACGCGAGCGTGTCCAGAGCCTTGCCGTAGTCATCAAGAGGAAAGCGGTGGCTGATGATCCCGTCAGTGCGCACTCGTCCGGTACGCAGCGCTGCGATGGCTGCGGCAAAGGAGGTCATCTCCGCATACGAGCCCTTGATCGTGATCTCACGGCGGAAGAGCTCGAACGGGCTGACAGAAAGCCGATCGTCCGGCCTCGTGACACCGTAGATCAAGACGGTGCCACCGTTGCGAGTCAGCGGAACGCAGATGTCGCCGACGGCGGTCGCGCCAGTTGCCTCCACAACCACGTCGTAGCCGTCACCGTTGGGTGATGCGTCCCGCAGCACATCGATATTCGCCGCGGCGACTTTGCTGATATGCACGGTCTGGTCTATGCCCAGCCCAGCGGCGGTCTCCAACTTGAACGGCACGATGTCGGCGACGGTGACCGACGTCGCCCCGCCGCTACCGATCAGCTGAGCCAGCAACAGACCAGTCGGTCCGGCACCAACAACCAGAGCACTGCCACCTGGCCGCAGATCCAGGGTTTCCAGTCCATGCATGGCACAAGCTGTCGGTTCGGCGAACACGGCCGTGTCCGGTTCGAGGCCCTCCACGGAGAAGACCTGCCGATGATCAGCGCTGGCGTACTCGGCAAAGAACCCGGGTCGATGAACACCCATGCCCTCAGTGTTGGCGCACCGAACGAGCTGGCCGGCCAGGCAATACTCACAATGGCCGCAGTAGATGTTGGGGTTGACTGTCACCAGCTGCCCAGAGCGAAAGCGTGTGACATCGGTGCCGACCTCATCGATCTCGCCGATCGTCTCGTGTCCCGGAGTAAGCGGATATACGCCGATATAGGTCCCGTGGTGCAGATGCAGATCAGTGCCGCAGACCCCTGTCTGATTGATCTTGATCCGAACATCCAGGGGTCCGATCTGCGGCATGGGCACATCGGTGACCGCAAAGTCGCCTGGCGCCTCGTAGCGGACAACCTTCATGATCCGGCCAAGGTGATCACGAGATCCGCTCGTGGCATGCTCTGCGCGATCAGCGCCGCATTGTCCTGGTCGGTCGTGCGCGCCCAGGTGTCAGCTTCTTCGTGACTCATTCCATGCTGTTGATGACGGTAGGTCAGCCGCTGCAAGCGGGTTGAGTCGTCCAGCTGCAGATACCAGCTCTCGTCCAGTAGTGGCGCAACGCCAGCCCAACCACCCCAATCGCACAACAGATAGTTGCCCTCCGTCACGACGAGGGGCACCTCACGGCGAATTGGCAGCGCGGCGCCAATGGACTCATCGACGTCGCGGTCGAAGTCAGGGGCGTGCACAATCTCCTCCTCTTGGTTCCGCAGCCGGCGCAGCAAGTGGACGTAACCATCCGCATCGAAGGTGTCCCACGCTCCCTTGCGGTCCCGGCGACCCCAGCCGATCAAGGTGTGATTGCTGAGATGGAAGCCATCCATGGGAACGAACGCAGCTAGATCAGGGCCGAGCTTGTCGACCACGTCTCGGGCGACCTTGGTCTTCCCCGCGCCCGGGGCCCCGGTAATGCCCAGCAAGTGCCGCTGACCGGGCACCGCCAGTGCTCGGGCCCGCTCCACGAGGTCGGCCATACCCAGCGTGACCTCCCGTGGACCACTCGGGAACCGCGCGCCGAGCTCGCGTCGGCGGGGCGGGTCCGCCCCTGCTCGCGTACACGTGTGGGCTGCGACCAGACACGCGGCCTGTAACAGATCGGTGAGGCCCGAGTCGTCCAGGGACCGCAGGCCATCCCGGGACAACAGGCGCCGCTCGTGCAGGTGCGCGAGCGCGCCGGACATGAACGCATCCCCGGCCCCGACGGTATCCACGACCGCGACCTGCGGCGCCTCCACGGCCGCCGATGCCAACCGCGTACTGGCGGCAGCCCCATTCTCACCCTGCGTCAAGAGCACGAGGGGAACGCCAGCCGCGTGCCAATCCGCTACGACGTCGACCTGCAGACGACGCGGGTACAGCCAGGCCAGATCCTCCTCGCTCACCTTCATGATGTCGACCGACCGCACCCAACCCTCGAAACGGTCCAGATACGCCACTCGGTCCGGGATCAGCCCCGGCCGCACATTGGGATCCAGGCTGACGACTCGGCGCCCGGTCTCACGCTGCAGCAGCCCCTCGAGTGTGGAAGCCACCGGCTCGAGCACGAGCGCGATCGAACCCAGGTGTAGAGCGGCGCCGGGAGCCAGCGGCATCAGGTGCTTCGGCAAAAGTCCCCGATCGGCCGCGCGTTGGGCATGGAAGGAGTACGTCGCGTGGCCGCCACGCAGGTGGACCGCAGCCAGCGTCGTCAGATCGTCGGTGTCGACAAAGTAGGTCGGCTGCACTCCAGAGTCAGCAAGCTGCGTGCGGAGCATCTGGCCGAAGGCGTCGGTGGACAACCTTGCGAGGAATGCAGTTGGAACCCCGAGGCGCCCCAAACCGACGGCAACGTTGAGGCATGATCCGCCTGGATGCGGCTCGTACGCGACGCTGCCCCCGAACAGTTGTGGTCGGGGTGAGGTCGATGAGTGCATCGCCCGCGACCACGACTGCTGGGGTACCGGCCTCGGGCATCATGCTGAGGTCTCGCGAATTGCGTCTTCGAAGGTGCGGGCCGCCTCGGCGGTAGTCGGATCGGTGAAGAACTGTTCCGCGACAGCCGGGGCCATGGTGAAGCAATCGACGCCGTGACGGGCGAGAGCAACCATGTCGGGCACGCTACGAATGCTGGCCAGCAATACCTTCGTCGTGCTTCCGGTGGCGACAAGCACTTCGTGCATGGCAACCACTTCGGCAATTCCTTGGCGACCGGCATCGTTCAGCCGTCCCAGGTACGGAGCGATGTACGTGGCGCCGGCAGCGGCGGCCACGATCGCCTGTCCCGGGTCATAGATCGCGGTGAGCAGGGTGGGCGCACCTCGGGCGGCGAGCGCCGCACAGGCCGTTGCACCGGCTCGCGTAGCGACGAACTTGACCACCACCTCCCGACCAAGATCACGCAGCCACTGTCCGCGTTCGATCAGTGTGGAAGCGTCCTGCTCCCCAAGCTTGGAAGAAGACCTCACGGGCGCCCGCATCGATGGCCCAGCGGTAGATGTCCTCGAGATCAGCAACACCTTTTGACGCACGCTGCAAGATCGTCGGATTGGTGGTCACGCCGTAGAACAGGCCGGTCGCTAGCAATGATTCCGCCGCACTGCGATCGGCGGTGTCCAGGTAGAGCCTCACTGGCATTCTCCAAGATCATCAGGGTCTACTGCAGGCTTGTTGCAATTCACGAGAACCACATCCCGCCGTCAACGACGATGGACTGTCCAGTGATGTAGTCCGCGTCGGGCGAGGCCAGGAACGACACAACCCCGGCCACATCAGTGGGATTTCCAGCCGGCCCAAGGGAATCCCGGCCACCATGCCGGCCATCTCCGAACCCAATTCCGTACCGCGACGGCGGGTCATCTCCGCATCAATGCCTTCCCACATGGGGGTATGCACCACACCCGGGCTGTAGACATTGACGGTGATCTGATACGGAGCGAGCTCCTGGGCGACCGATTGGCTCAGACCGCGTACCGCGAACTTGGAAGCGGAGTACGCCGCCTGCCACTTTCCTCCTCGATGTGCCGCGACAGAGGCAGCGCCGATGAGTCGACCACCCCGGCCCTGGGTGATCATCTGGCGAGCCGCCGACTGGTAGCAGTGGAATACGCCCCGGGCGTTCACGTCCATGGTCAGCTGCCACTGTTCAGCGGTTGTCTCCAACAGCGGGGCGGTTACGGCGATGCCTGCGTTTGCCACCATGACGTCCAGGCCGCCGAAGTGCTGGACGTGCTCGGCCACCGTCTCCTCGACGCTCCCCGCATCAGTCACGTCCACAGTCAGGCCGAGGGCAGCCTCAGCGCCGCCGAGATTGGCGACCACCGCCTCCACTTGATCTTGCGAAGACGACAGATCGGCCACTGAGACTCCCAGGCCGTCTGCTGCGAGTCGTTCCGCGATCGCCCTGCCAATGCCGCGAGCGGCGCCGGTCACCAAGGCTGAACGGCTGGGCGTCATGACCGGCTCCCGTCTACTCATTCGAGCATGCTCGGCTCTCATCAGTTACGGTATTGGTCAGTTCCGGTATTCGTCACCATGCCTGCGTCACAAGCTGCGCTCTCCAGCGAACTCTTGGGTTACCCCGCAGACGCCCGCCTGTTGATCATCAATGCCGACGACTTCGGGATGTATCCGTCTGTCAACAGTGCGGTGGTGCAGTCGATCGAGAACGGCATTGCCAGTTCTTGCAGTCTGATGCCACCCTGTCCGGGCGCCAGACATGCGCTACAACTGCTGCAGGAACGACGACACATTCGGTTCGGGATTCATCTCACTCTGGTCTGCGACTTCAGGACCTACCAATGGAAGCCGTTGGCTCCACTAGAGACGGTCCCGTCCCTGCTCGACCGCAACGGCCACCTGTTCATGCCCACCGCCAAGGCGCAACTGCTTGCTCAGGCGCGTCTGACCGAGGTTGAGTTGGAACTGAGATCGCAGATCGAGAGCGTGCTGGCGACAGGGCTGACGCCAACCCATCTGGACTGGCACGCCCTCGCCGACGGTGGACGTGAGGACATCTTCGATCTGGGCCTTGTCCTGGCTGAGGAGTACCGACTGGCCGCTCGCGTGTGGTTAGAACGCGGGCGACGGCTGGCGCGGCAACAGGGCCTCCCGGTAGTCGATCATGACTTCCTCGACAGCTTCTCGCTGGACATCGAGACAAAGGCGAGCCGGTACCTTCGGCTACTCCGCGACTTGCCAGCCGGGCTCAGCGAATGGGCTGTGCACCCTGGGCTGGGTGACACGCCGTCTCGCGACATTGATGAGGGATGGAAGGTCCGTCGCACTGATCTCGATTTCTTGACCTCAGCCGAAGCTCGGGATGCCGTCCGGCAAGAAGGCATCGTGATCATCGACTACGGGGCAATCCGGTATGCCTGGTCGCGCCGGTGATGGAGTTCAATGGTCCGAGCGAAGGAGGACGCGGTGCAAATCCCTAAAGCAACCGAGGATGACAAGAATCGTTTCCGAGCGCTCGTTCCATCAGGGCCGGACATTGAAATCAAACCGATGTTCGGGAACATAGCGGCCTTTGTGAACGGCAACATGTTCATGGGGCTGTTCGGGTCTGATATCGGCGTGAAGCTCAACCCGGCCGATCAGTCGCGATTGCGGGAGTCAGGAGGCGGCCCATTCGGACCAGCTGAACGCCCGATGGGTGGATATGTCAGCCTGCCCGAAACAATGAGCGCTGACGAGCTGGATGGATGGATCAACTCGGCGCTCTCGTATGTTGCGGAGCTGCCGCCGAAGCAGCCCAAGAAGCGCAAAGCCAAGTGAGCGGTCGGGGCTGCCTGACTCGTGCCCCTTCGACAAGCTCAGAGCACATGACAAGCTCAGGGCAGATGACAGGCTCCGGGCACAGGCAGCTCGGCCGCGCCCACCGATGATCTTGTTTCGAGATAGCAGCCCGGCACGCGGCAACCAGAAATGTCTCCAAGATCGTTACGGCGCCGCGTCACCACTCTTTCCCGGCGTCTGTGTCTGGCGTGCCGCACTCAGAATTCGAGAAAATGCTGATCAACAGCGCGTCACCGCAGCCGATTCATCGACGTGAGCAGCAGATCATGGCCACGTCTGTCGACCTGGGCACTGTGCTGGACCAGGCATGCCGAACTGGGAAGCAACAAGCACTTCGCTCTGGCCGGAGTCCTCGTCGCATTGGCCGGAAAGCTCTAGCCCTGAGCGTTTCGGTATCGTATCCAGAACCGCCGCGCGCTTGACATCGCGCACGATCACGATCATGATCAAAGTGTTTTGCACGACGTTTTGATCGACGCAAAGCATTGACAACAATTGTTTTACACGATGTTTGATCGGGAGAAGCAATGGTTAACAAGTGTTTTGCACGGTATTGATCGAGGCAAGGCATGGCTGACGACTCTACGGACACCGCCTTCGGATTCATCCTTTTCATCCTCTTCCTCGCGCTCTTGGGATACGCGGCGGGAGGCATTAGCTCGGCTCCGTCCACGGCTGGGACCACCAGCGGAACGACCCGGTCGTTACCACCCCTTGAGGGTAGTTCCGTATCTTCATGCCAACCGGGCACATTCAGACTCGAAAAGCGTGAATCTAAAACAGACGGGGTACACGGCCTCGAGCTCACGGTCTACGTGGATCCAGTGGATGCCGGCACGAAGTGCGCGGAAGCGAGGACGACCACGGCCACGGAGGGGACAGCTGAAAGTCACGCTGGCATATACCGCCGACGAGACCCAAAACGTATCGGACACGATTCTTGTTCATATGTACAATGCGCCTACGGCTTTTGTCCAGGTGAACGGGACCGACAATCTTTGCGTCTCAGCCGTCGCCGAGAGCACCCCTGAGGGAACCAGTGTTGCCGTCCGAGTGACCATCCCAAAGGTCGTCGAGCCATGCACGATGACGGTGCCCGCGACGCAGCCAGCTAGTCCCTGGCCTGGCATAACGGCAGCGCGATGACAAGGAAAAGGAGGAAGGGTACTAGGCCAAGCTGTTGAGCTACAGAGGCCGCAGCACTGGAGGCATCGGCTGCATGACGCACGGGACCCACACCACCCCAACAATCGGTCAGACAAGGAGCGCTCAGCGGCCGGTACCGGCGTAGACCACCGCCTCCTCGGCGGCATCCAGACCCAGCGCGGTATGCGCAGCGACAACGGCCCGATCAACATCGTCTTGATCAACAATCACCGAGATTCTGATCTCGGAGGTAGAGATCATCTCGATGTTCACGCCGACGTCGGCTAGCGCAGAGAAGAACTTGGCGCTGACGCCAGGGTGCGATCGCATGCCGACTCCGATGACCGAGACCTTCCCGATCTGGTCGTCGTAGAGCACGTCCTTGAAACCGACATCGGCCTTCAACGCATCAAGTGTCTCCATGGCAGTTTGTCCATCGGCCTTCGGCAAGGTGAACGAGATATCGGTACGCGAGGTCTCCACTGCGGAGACATTTTGCACGATCATGTCAATGTTGATCTCCGCGGCGGCTACCGCCGTGAAGATCCGCGCAGCCTCGCCCACTCGGTCGGGAACACCAACAATAGTGATCTTGGCTTCGCTCCGATCATGGACGACACCGGAAATGATCGCTTGCTCCATGGCACCTCCTTCTCTCGGCTCTTGCACCCAAGTACCGTCCTTGTCAGAGAATGAGGAACCGCACGTGCACGCGCACGTTCTCACGGCGGGCATATTCAACGCAGCGTAGATGCAAGATTTTGGCGCCACAAGCCGCCATCTCCATCATTTCCTCATAGCTGATCTCAGGGATGCGGCGAGCGCTCGGCACGATCCGCGGATCGGCGGTAAAGACCCCGTCGACGTCTGTATAGATCTCGCAGTGATCGGCGCCCAGCGAGGCCGCAAGGGCGACGGCGGTGGTGTCCGAGGCGCCGCGACCCAGCGTCGTCACATCCTTGGTGTCCTGCGCCACACCCTGGAAGCCGGCAACGATGACGATGTCGTTGCGATCGAGGGCCGAGGTGATGCGGCCTGGGGTGATATCGATGATTCGGGCGTTGCCGTGCGTGCCGGTGGTGATGATGCCCGCCTGAGAGCCGGTCAGCGAGCGGGCATGCATGCCTTGGTCATGGATTGCCATGGCAAGCAGCGCCGCACTCATCCGCTCGCCAGCGGTCAGCAGCATGTCCAGTTCCCGAGGGGGTGGGAGCGGGGACACCTGGAGCGCCAGGCTCATGAGCTCGTCGGTCGTGTCACCCATCGCCGAGATCACGACCACCACGTCGTGGCCCAGCTGTTTTGTCGCGACAATCCGCTTGGCTACCCGCTTGATACTTTCCAGCGTCAGCCACAGATGAGCCGCCATACTTCTGTACTACGCGGCCCACGCTGGCTCCTGTCCCACGCCGCGAGTCTAGTGGTTTGGCTGCTGCGACTGATCTTTGTCCAGACGTGACCGAGTGGATACTGGTGGTTGTGACTGAGCCGTCCGCACCCGAGCCGGATCCCGCCGAGCAGGCGCCTCAACATCAGCCGGCCAATCCGTCAAGGCGACCTGTAGAACCTCGAATCGGCGATGCCGACCGTGACCAGGCGGTCGGTTTTCTTCAGGAACACATGGCGCAGGGCCGGATCGACTCATCGGAGTTCGACGATCGGATGAGCCGGGCCCTGAAGGCGAAAACGGCATCGGAGCTTGCAATCTTGTTCGACGATCTGCCTGCTCCGCGGCCGCCAGCGCCTGGAGACGCCGGGTACCAGGCGCCGCCGTGGCAGCAGCCACAGCAGCAACACTCATTCGAAATCCCGCCCTGGCTGCGCACTCCAGCAGCTAGCCCGGAGATTGCGCACCATGCGCATCCAGCAGTCCCACAACGAAGCAAGACCGATACCGTGCTAGCCGTCGTAGCCGCCGCCTCATGGCCGGCGGTCATCTTGTTTTGTTTCGCGACCAGCTGGAGCTACTGGTGGCTGATTTTCATCCCGATCTTCATCTCCTCGATCGCCGGAAATATGAGGCAACGAAGGGGCTCCGCAGGGTGAACGATTCACAGACCGTTCGCTGGGGCATCATCGGACCTGGCCGCATTGCGTCCCTGGTGATCAAAGACTTCCCGTACGTGAGTGGCGCGAAACCGGTGGCCGTAGCAAGCCGTTCCACCGAGCGGGCGCAGGCCTTCGCCAGACAGCACGGACTAGCACGTGCGTACGGGTCGTATCAGGAGATCATGGCCGACGAGGGCGTCGATGTGGTCTACATCGCCACGCCACATCCGCAGCATCACGCCATCGCCCTCGCGGCCATCGCAGCAGGCAAAGCCGCCTTGGTGGAGAAGACTTTCACCGCTACGGTGGCGGGCGCCGAGCAGGTGATTGCGGCCGCGCGGCGGCGCCAGGTCTTCGTGATGGAAGCGATGTGGACCCGCTTCCAGCCTGCGATCGTCTCGGCGCGTGCCCTGATCGACGATGGGGCGATCGGCGAGGTACGGCAGCTCCAGGCTGATCTTGGCGTCGACCGGCCGTACGACCCTGCGGACCGGCTGTTCGATCCGGCCCAGGGCGGCGGCGCGATGCTCGACCTGGGCGTCTATGTGGTCTCATTCGCACAGTACTTTCTGGGCACGCCGGATCGGATCGAGGTGAGCGGGTCGCTAGCACCAACGGGTGTCGATGCCGAGGCTGGGCTGTTGCTGGGCTATGACGACGGCCGGGTCGCGACGCTGCTGATATCGCTGAAGCATCACACGCCTGGGGCTGCACGGATCCAGGGCACCACGGGCTGGATTGAGGTTCCGCCGAGGTTCCACCATCCACATCGCATCGTGCTTCACCGAAGAGGCCGGGAACCCGAAACGATCAGCCGGCCGCCGCTCGGCACCGGCTACTCCCATGAGCTCATCGAAGTGACTGAGCGGGTACGAGCCGGGGACACCGAGAGCGCGATCATGCCGTTGCGGGACACGCTGGCCGTACAGCACATCTTGAATGAGGCGTGCGAGAGGCTCGGCGTCCATCACGTCGAAGATTCCAGTCTCTTGGCACCACTTGGCGTCACTTACTCAGACGTGGCACTAGCTGCAGACGATGCCACGTCCAAGTAGCCGATGCGGAGTGCGCTGATCAGGCGTCGACGTAGCGGCGGCCTTCGAACGCCCGCCCAAGGGTTACCTCATCGGCGTACTCAAGATCGCCACCAACCGGTAGGCCACTCGCGAGCCGGCTGACGCGTACGCCCATCGGCAGCAGCAGGCGGCTGAGGTAGGTGGCTGTCGCTTCCCCTTCCAGATTCGGGTCCGTCGCCAAGATCACCTCAGTCACCGTGCCGTCCGCCAGCCGCAGGCATAGCTCGCGGATCTTGAGATCAGCCGGCCCAATCCCATCGATCGGACTGATCGCTCCGCCCAAGACGTGATAGCGACCGCGGAACTCGCGGGTGCGTTCCACCGCGACCACGTCCTTCGCCTCCTCGACCACACAGATAGTGGTCTGGTCGCGACGCGGGTCGCGACAGATCCGGCATTGGGTGTCCTCGGAGACGTTGAAACAGATCTCGCAGAACTTCACGGTCTCTTTGACCAATTTGAGTATGTCCGCCAGCCGCCGTACGTCATCAGGATCGGCGGCCAGGATGTGGAAAGCCAGCCGCTGGGCACTCTTCGGCCCGATCCCGGGCAATCGCCCGAGCTCGTCGATCAAGTCCTGGACAGGGCCCTCGTACATGCTGAATCCGTCAGAAAGGCAGCTCGCCGCCCATGCCCAAACCGCCGGCCAGCGGGCCGAGCTTGCTGGCAGCAACCGCCTGGGCCTTATTCGTGGCGTCGCGCACCGCGGCCACGATGAGGTCGCCCAATGTCTCGGTGTCGTCCGGATCGACTGCCTCCGGTTTGATCACCAGTCCCACCAGCTCACCGGCTCCCGTCACTGTTGCGGTCACCAGTCCACCACCGGCCGAGCCCTCAACCTGCAGTTCGGCGAGCTCTTGCTGGGCGTTCAGCAACTGCTCCTGCATCGCCTGAGCCTGGGCCAGCAGTCCGGACATATCGCCTTCGGGAATCATCGCGGGCCTTTCGGGGTGGAGGTTCTCGCCCGCCCAGCCTATGCGCCGTGATCCTCCTCAGCGATGATCTCCGCACCCAGGTGGCGCGCCAGCAGTTCGGTATGCGACTGCGGGTCCTCCTTCACGTCGCTGTCGTCACGGCTGGCAGCCTCATCCGGATCCTCGGCGATGGCGTTCTGCGCGCCGTTCGTGGCGCGGGCCGCCGAAGGGCCCGGTGCTGGTGGGCCCGCTGTCGGTGTTTGTGTGGTCTCAGGCGTACGCGATCCTGCCGACGACTGAGAAGCACTGGGATCCACCATCGTCTCGATGGCGAAGTCAGCGCCCATCACGACCACAATTGCCTCGCGCAGCACATCCTCGTTACCGCCGCGGGCGAAGCTGTCGCGCGCGCCGGCATTGGACATTGCCAGCAGCAGGGTGCCATTGCGGAGCTCGGCGACCTGAGCGTTCTGGCTGAGCAGGATCCAGGTAAAGCGGCGCTTTCCTTTGACCTCTTCGAGCACGTCGGGCCACAGCCGGCGTACGTCGGTGACGGAGAGTTGCGGAACCGCGGCCGAGGTGGTTGGCAGGGATGTGCCTGCTCGGCTAGTCGACGCCTGCTCCTGCCCTTCGACGGGCTCAGGGCGCATGGTTGGCGGCTGAGGGCGGAGGCGGGCGGCTCAGAGCGCGAGGCGGAGGCTCAGGGCGCAGGGGGGCCGGCTCAGAGCGCGGGGTGGGTGCCTCAGCGCGCGGGCTCGCCGAAGCTCCTTCGGCGATGCCGATGCGCCGCTCCAGGCGATCCAGTCGCGCATGCAGGCCGCGGTCGTCGACGTCGGCGCCGGGCAGCAGTACGCGCGCACACATCAGCTCCAGATGCAGCCGAGGCGCGGTGGTCCCCCGCATGTCGGTTAGCCCGGTGGCAATGACCTCCGCAGCGCGGGTCAGCTCGCCGGCGCCAAGCGATGCCGCCTGGGAGGTGAGGCGTTCCGCTTGATCAGGAGCCACATCGACGAGCCCGGACGTCAGCGCATCGGGCACGGCAGCGACGATCACGAGGTCACGGAGCCTGCGTAGCAGATCCTCGGCGAAGCGCCGTGGGTCCTGACCAACCTCGATCACCTTGTCGACGCAGGCGAACACGCCACCGGCATCACCTGCCGCAAAGGCATCGACGAACTCGTCGAGCAGCGAGTCTGGCGTGTAGCCAAGCAGCGCTGCCGCCTGCCGGTACGAAACGCCCGATTCGTCAGCACCGCCGAGCAGCTGGTCCAGCACCGAGAGTGAGTCGCGCACCGATCCGGCACCCGCCCGTACGACCATCGGCAGCACCGCGGGCTCCACCGAGATTCCTTCAGCGGCACAAATCGTGGCCAGGTAGTCGGTTAGCAGCCGTGGCGGCACTAGGCGGAAGGGGTAGTGATGGGTACGGGACCGGATCGTCCCAATGACCTTGTCCGGCTCGGTGGTGGCGAAGACGAACTTGACGTGTGGCGGCGGCTCCTCGACCAACTTGAGCAGAGCATTGAAGCCTGCCGTGGTCACCATATGGGCCTCGTCGACGATGTAGATCTTGAAGCGGCTGCTGACCGGGGCGAAGAACGCCCGCTCCCGCAGATCACGAGCATCGTCGACGCCACCGTGGCTGGCCGCATCGATCTCGATGACGTCGATGCTTCCTGGACCATTGCGCGCCAGATCGCGACACGACTGGCACTCGCCGCAGGGCACCGCTCGAGGGCCCTTCTCACAATTGAGCGCGCGGGCGAGAATGCGTGCTGATGTTGTCTTGCCGCATCCTCGAGGACCGGAAAACAGGTAGGCGTGGTTGACCCTGTTATTGGTCAGGGCGCGCTGCAAGGGCTCGGTGACGTGGTCCTGGCCGATGACCTCGGCAAAAGTGTCGGGACGGTAGCGACGGTAGAGCGCGAGAGGGGCCTGCGCTCGCTCGCTCGGTCCAGGCTCATTGAACAGCGCCTCGTCTTGAGTGTGCTCGATCCCGTCCGGCCCAGGCTCTGGGAGCCGCAGGTCGTCCTGCCCCGCTTCTTCCACGCCTGCACCTTATGCCCGGATAGTGACAGCCTGATCCCGGTGCCAGCTGATCGGGGTCGCTCGCACCCCGCGGCCAGGACACCAAATTCGCCGTCGGCGCCCTGCTGCGCACACCGACGCGAAGACTCGCTACGAGTCGTACTGAATCGGCCTCGATAAGAGATTCCTCACCATCGACGAGGTGCGCGACCTCGAAGACAGCCAGCCACTACCGGCAGGCACCGTAACCCCGCAGCTGGAAGCTGTCTCATGATCCTCACCCGGCACCCCCTCGACCAGATCGAAGTCAGGGCTGAGGCTCGCGAACTGCTCCGGCTCGCTGTGCCGTACGGCCAACCAACCCAAATCGGCAACTACATCGAATCCTTCTGCGAGGGGTGCGTTCGCAGGCATTGACGCGGGCTCAGTGCCACTAACCGCAGCGCACCCCCGAAACGGTGCCGAGCTACCGATCGGAGTGAGCACCGAACTACGAGGGGGCTGTGGTCGACCCCAGACCTTGGTTGGAATCCACGGGCGTGTGGACGCTTGTGATCGCAAACGACCCCACTCGGGCCGCGGAATACCAGGCGTTTTGGGCGCTTGTGATCACAAACGACCCAATATGTGAACGCGCAGGTAAGCTGCGCTGCCGTGGAGCTCGACTGGGTGCTGTTTGACGCCGATGGCGTGATCCAGGGTGCTCGGCAGGGCTGGATGGAGGAGCTAAGCGCCTGGGGAGGGTCCAGAGCTGAGGAGTTCCTGCTCGCCATCGCGGCCGCGGACCTAGCGTGCCTCACTGGCAAGGACTTCGGAGCGGCGATGCGGGAGGTGCTGCGGCAATTCGAGATCAGTGCTCCGCTCGAGGACGTCATCGATCGGCAGTTCTGGATCGAGGTCAGGCCTCCGATGCTCGACGCCGTGCGCGCCGTTCGTGATCTTGGGCTGCAGTGCGGGCTGGCGACCAACCAGCAGAACCTGCGCGGGTCGTACATGCGCAACTCGCTAGGCTTCGAGACGATCTTCGATGAGCAGTTCTACTCTTTCGAACTTGGGTTTGCGAAACCTGAGGCAGGGTACTTTCAAGCGATCATGGACCGCATTTCCGTTGCGCCGAACCGGGTGCTGTTCATCGATGATCATGATGGCAATGTCGCAGGTGCCCGGGAGATTGGGATCCACGGCGAGCTGTTTCCGTGGGATGGCGGCGTAGCCGCACTGACACCGATCTTGGCTCGGTACGGCATACTGCTGTGACGGTTCGGATCGGCATTTCTGGCTGGACCTACCCACCCTGGCGAGGGGAGTTCTATCCAGCTGGGCTGCCGCATCGCGAAGAGCTCAGATATGTGGCTGAGCGCATGAACTCCGTTGAGATCAACGGCAGCTTCTACTCCCTGCAGCGCCGATCCAGTTTCGAGACGTGGTCGGCCTCGGTCCCGGAAGACTTCGTATTTGCCGTGAAGGGCGGGCGTTTCATCACGCACATGAAGAAACTGAGCGGCATCGAGACACCACTGGCGAACTTCTTCGCCTCTGGCGTGCTGGCTCTCGATCAGAAGCTGGGTCCGATCTTGTGGCAGCTCCCACCGAATCTCGGCTTCGACGTGGATCGGATGGAAACCTTCCTCGCGCAATTACCGCGTACGGCTGGGTCAGCGGCCAAGATCGCCGCCGACCATGATCAACGCGTACCAGATGATCATGCCTTGATCAAGGCCGGTCAGCCGAGGCAACGGCTGCGTCATGCCGTTGAAGTACGCCATGAGAGCTTTCGTACGCGCGAGTTCTATGGGCTGCTTCGTCGGCACAAGATCGCACTAGTAGTTGCGGACAACCCGGGCCAGTGGCCGATCATCACCGAGATCACCACCGATCTGATGTATGTACGGCTTCACGGCCATGATCAGCTCTACGCAAGCGGCTACAGTGATCGCGAGCTCGACGAGTGGGCCGCCAAGATCAACTCCTGGACCGAGCGCGGCTGCGACGTTTTCGTCTACTGTGACAACGACGCGAAAGTACGGGCGCCATACGACGCGATGGGGCTGATGGACCGGCTGGGTCTCAGCCGGCATCCCAGCTAACCACGGCAGCCAGATGCGCAGCGGCCCCCCGCGTACCCGAAAGAGCTCACTTACCCTTGCTGCCGTCAAGCCCTGGGGGAATTGGGTGAGGTATCGCCACGCGAGGGACCAGAAGACGAGTGTACGGGATCGCCGGGAGCCGATGACTTTGCAAGCCTCAGCACGTCAACATCGTAGGATCGGCTAACGGGAGTCCCATTCATGTCCACCACCAAGACGCGCGCCCTCGACCTCAGCAGGAGCACCGATCGCGCTTTCGGGCACCTGCTGGTCAACACGTTGCTCGTCTCCGTCATCAACTTCACCGTATGGTTCGCGGTCACGTTCTGGGTGTTCCTGGAGACCAAATCAGTGCTGGCAACAGGAATGGTGGCCGGCATCTTCCTGGTGGCCACGGCGCTCAGCGGGATCTGGTTCGGAAGCCTGGTCGACCGTCACCGCAAGAAGACCGTGATGCAGGCCTCTGCTGTGGTCTCGCTGGCGTTTTATGCGGTCGCGTTCACGCTCTATCAGCTGACGCCGGAACAGACTTTCACCAACCCGGCCACCGTGATGTTGTGGGTGTTCATCGTGCTGGCCATGCTCGGAGTGATCGCCGGAAATATCCGGTCGATCGCCCTCATGACATTGGTCACCCTCTTGATTCCCGAGGATCGCAGAGACCGGGCCAATGGCCTTGTCGGAACAACCCTGGGAGTGTCGTTCCTTGTCACCTCGGTCATCAGCGGACTTCTCGTGGCCGCGGGCGGCATGTTCTACGTATTGCTGCTGGGCATGGCTGTGCTGGGACTCAGCGTTGTACATCTGGCATTCGTTCGAGTCGAAGACCGGCCCGAAGGTGTAGCGACATCAGACACAGAGTCCACTGACCACAAGGTCGACCTTCGGGGCACCCTACGGGTGGTGCGCGGCGTGCCGGGACTGCTGGCCTTGATCGGCTTCGCGTGCTTCAACAACTTCCTCGGTGGCGCCTTCATGGCCCTGATGGACGCGTACGGGCTGTATCTGGTGTCGGTGCAGACATGGGGCCTGATGTGGGGTGCGCTCAGCGCGTGCTTCATCATCGGTGGTCTCGCCGTCGCCAAGACTGGTTTGAGCAAGAACCCAGTACGGCTGCTGCTTCTGGTTAACGTCGCCTTTTGGACCGTGACCTGCGTGTTCCCGCTGCGGTCCTCGGTGATCTTGCTGGCGGCGGGAATGGCCATCTACATGCTGTTGGGGCCGTACGCGGAAGCGTCAGAGCAGACCATCCTGCAGAAAGTCGTGCCCTACGAGCGGCAGGGCCGTGTCTTTGGGTTCGCCCAGAGTGTTGAGCTAGCCGCGTCGCCATTGACGGCGTTTCTGATTGGGCCGATTACGCAGCTGATCTTCATCCCGTTCATGACGACCGGTGCGGGTGTCGAACTGATCGGCGGCTGGTTCGGCACCGGACCGGATCGCGGTATCGCGTTGGTTTTCGTCCTGCTGGGGCTTATCGGCCTTTGCGTTACGGTCCTCGCGCTCTTCAGCCGGCCCTATCGGCAGCTCAGCACTGCGTACGCCGGTCAGCCGGAACCGGTGCTCACCGGCTAAATGATCTTCCTGGCGTCGTACGCGAGAAATTCAGGCGTTGATCAACGAGCCCTCAGACGTGATCACGTCCGCGTCCTCGTCGTCAAACCAAACACCGCCCGCACCGAGATAGCGGAACTTCACCGCCTGACCGGCCGGCACGGCAACGCTTACGCTCCGCGTGCCGTTGCTGCGGCGTACCAGCTTGTGGGCGCCAGGCACCCAGTCGTTGAAGGTCCCGACCGCCGAAACGGGTCCGTCGTGAATATCGTCGGGCAGCACGAACTGAATGCGGGTGCTGGTGCCGTTGGACTTGATGTGCAAAGACATGGGCAATCTCCTTGAAAGCCAAGGTGGTTGGTCTACCCAGCAGAGACTAGGTGAGCTTTCAAGCGGGAGCCGGGCACGACACACGGCGTCGCCCATGTGTGAGGCGCTCGTCACAAGTCCGTCACGTCCGGTTCGCCCATGGTTGCACTTGCCGGTAACCTTCCGCGCGGAGGATTCGCCTAGAGGCCTATGGCGCTCGCTTGGAAAGCGAGTTGGGTTCACGCCCTCGCGGGTTCGAATCCCGCATCCTCCGCCCTGCGCATCCTCCGCCCCTAGTCAGCAAGAGAAAACCGCCACCCGGACACGCAGGGTCCAAGCGGCGGTTTGCGGACGTAGTCTCAGTTTTAGTCTCAGTTCGTCTCCGGCGGGGACAGAGGTGCCCGCCGACCCGGCTCGCCACCTCGTGCCGGATGGGATCGGTTACGTGCTGGTAGCGCGCGGCCATCGACGTCGACGACCAGCCCATCACACCCATAACTGTGCGTTCCGGAACCTCGAGGGCCAAGAGCACAATGACAGCGGTGTGGGGCGCGCCATGGAGGCGTGTTTCTCGCACGCCAGCCCGCTTCAAGGGCAGTCCGGAACGAAGCTTGGTGCGATGCCTCGGCCACCCGGTTCCGACGGTCGGGACCGTGATCCTGGTACCGCGTAGGCCGCCCGGACTCAGGCTAGCGATCCTGACCGCGATGCAACAGCGCGCCACGACGCAATGGGCATCGGTGACTCCCTCGCTGTCCTCCGCCCAGGCACCGGCGCGCCGGTGCCGTCGAGGCAGAGCACGAGGTGCTTCAGCGCTGCCTCTGGCCCTCTCTCGCCCGGTGGGTCCATCATCGTGGTAAGCCGGTCGTTGTCAGCGGGCCCGAGAACAACGTCCGGCGAGAGGCGATGTCGTCCGCCTCTGGTCCAGGGAGGTCGCAGTGAAGCCGGAGGTCAAGCCCCTCAACCCGCGGATCTCGCCGCGGCTGGACGTCTTCATGTCGGCCACGGACCAGGTCAACCGGAGCCGGGCCGAGCAGTGTCCCTCCCTCGCGGTGCCATCGGAGGGAGACGGCCGGCCCGGAGTCGATGCGGGTGCCGCGGCCGTCGACTACGCCGACCCCACCCAGACGGCGCAGGTGGCCCTGGAGGCCATCCGGCAGGCTCGTTCGCCCACCGAGCCGGTCGCGCGCGTCGCCGGCGTGAAGGTGATGTCGCGCAAGGACGTTGCCGAGCGAGTGTCTGAGCGAGATCGCGATCCGGAGCCCTCCGCCGACGTGCGGATGAGCCTGTTCATCAAGCTCGACCGGGACCTCGACCCGGCCCGCCGACAGGCGGTGGAGCGATCCGTCGAGGACCGTGCCCTGCGGGTCAGCTGGAAGCTAGACACCGCGGCAGTGGAGATGGCGGCATCCGACGTCGCGCACCTCGTCGACGAGGACGCCATCGCCTACATCGAGCCCGGGCAGTCGCTCCGGGAGCCCCACCCCCAGGTCGGCCGCACGGACGCCCCGCGACCCCGTACAGGTCGCTCCGTGCCGACCGCACGTGGTCGGCATCGCGACGGCCGAGGCGTGCTCGTGGGGATCATCGACGTAGGGGGATTCGACTTCGCCCATCCCGACTTCCTCGCGAAGGGGGGCACGCGCTGGGAGGCGATCTGGGACCAGGGTGGGACCACGCGACCACCGCCCGACAGTGCCGAATCCAGGTCGGGCCTCTCCTACGGCAGCGAGATCCGACGCGAGCACATGGATGTCGCGATCGCCGCTGCTCGCCGTCGCAGGATGGCCGCGACGGAGCTGGAGCCGCAGTCGACGATGGTCCCACGATCGCACGGCACCCACGTGGCATCCATCGCCGCGGGCAACAGCGGGGTCGCACGGAAGGCGCACCTCGCCGGCGTGCTGGTGAGCCTGCCGAGCGCCGGCGACGCGGCCGCGTCGAGCTTCTACGACTCGACCAGGATCGCCGACGCCATCGAGTACCTGCTTCGCCTGGCCGACGAGCTGGGCGACGGGAAGCCGCTCCCCCTGTCCATCAACATCAGCCTCGGCACCAATGGCCACGCCCACGACACCTCGAGCGCCATGGCCCGATGGATCGACAACGCCCTTGCGACACGCGGCCGTTGCGTGAGCGTCGCGGCGGGCAACGCCGGCCAGGTTGCTGCCGACGCCGGCGTCCCACGCAGCCTGCTCCTCGGGCGGATCCATGCCGGTGGCGTCCTCGCCGCCACCAACCTCCGCCAGGAGCTGGGCTGGATCGTGGGCGGCGAGGGCATCTCGGACTTCTCCGAGAATGAGATGGAGATCTGGTACGGACCCCAGGACCGCTTCGACGTCGAGGTGCGCCCCCCCGGTGGCGCATGGGTCGGTCCGGTGCCCCTGGGCAAGGCCATCCGGCACACCTTCCTCGCCGACGGAACCGTGCTGAGCATCCACTCCGAGGCCTACCACCCGGCGAACGGGCTGAACCGCATCTCGATCCTGCTCTCCCCCTTCTACGGGCACCGCGAGGGCGCGACCCAGGAGAAGCAGCCGATCACCTCTGGAGAGTGGCGAGTGCGGCTGACCGGCGTGGTCGTGCGCGACGGTCGGTTCGACGCATGGATCGAGCGCGACGACCCCCGTGCACTGCCGGGTCGCGGTGGGATGTGGAACTATCCCTCCACCTTCAGCGAGGGGTCGTACACGAGCGACCGGATGATCGGCTCCCTGGCGTGCGCCGAACGTCTGCTCTCGGTCGCGAACGTGGACCTCTCCCGCAACGCCGCCCACGTCACCTCGAGCCGAGGGCCGACCCGGGACGGCCGCAACAAGCCCGACATCGCGGCGGACGGCACCGAGGTGGTCGCCGCCTCGGGATTCGACATCACGTCGCAGTGGGTCCAGATGACCGGGACCAGCATGGCCAGCCCGTACGTGTGCGGGGTGGCAGCCCTCATGCTGGCCGTCGTCCCACAGCTCACGTCCGCGCAGATCCAAGGGATCATGCGCTCCACGTCGTCACCGTTGCCCGGGCAGACCTTCGGATGGCGCAACGACACCGGGTTCGGCGTCATCGACGCCGAGGCCTGCCTCAACCGCACCGTCGAGTTCGCCGAGATGTTCGACGCGGTCTCCGCCGCCGCGAGGGCGAAGAAGTGAGCGGCGCGCCATGAGGCTCGAGGTCTTCCACGCGGCGGACGGCGACTGCCTGCTCCTGTCCTCCGGCGACGGCCACCACGTCCTCGTCGACGGCGGCCGGGCGGGCACATTCGCGGACAACACCCAGCCGCGGTTGCAGGAGCTCAAGCTCGCCGGAGAGGCGATCGACCTGGTGCTCGTGAGCCACGTCGATGCCGACCACATCACCGGGATCCTGCGGCTGCTCAGGGACGTCGGCGACTGGGAGGTGTTCGACCACCAGCGCACCGCCGGCGCCAACCCCACCTTCCCCGAGCCGACGGTGCCCCGCCCGCCGGACATCGGAGCGCTCTGGCACAACTCCTGGCGTGCACAGGTCGGTGAGCTCGAGGGCCCGATCGCGGCGCTCGCCCTCCAGGTCACCGAGGCGACGGCCCTTGACCGCGGGCTGGTCACCTCGGCGCCGGAGTCGACGCAGCTCGCGCTGGCAGAGCTCTCCGGCCTGGCGGAGAGCATCGCCGACGGGGTCCAGCTGTCCCGCCTCATCGAGGAGCGCACTCCCCTGCAGCGCAACAAGGGCTTCCCCGACCACCTCGCGCTGCTGCGCGACCGCCCCCACCGGCGGCGGGTCGGCAGCACGACTCTCACGGTCATCGGGCCGACCGAGCGCCACCTGGTCGCGTTGCGCGACGAGTGGCGAAAGTGGTTCGAGGAGAAAGGGGTCAGGCTGGCCCCGGGGCGCACCGATGCCCAAGGGACCGAGGCCGGCCGTGGGAGACCAGGCCAGCGCAAGTCTGGCGCTCGGCGGTCGCGCGCCCGCCTCCATCGAGGAGGCGGCACAGATCATCGAGCAGGCCGGGTCGAAGCACGTGACGCCGCCGAACCGCGCATCGATCACGGTGCTCGCCGAGGAGCGCGGTCGCACGGTCCTGCTCACTGGTGATGCCGCCGAGGAGGAGCTGATCGACGGCCTCACCGCCATCGGGAAGCTCGGCGCGAACGGGGACGGCGCGCCATTCCACTGCACCGTCCTGAAGGTCCAGCACCACGGGGCGAGCCACAACCTGAGCAGGGGCTTCGCGGAGCGGGTGGTCGCTGACCACTACGTGTTCTCAGGCGACGGCGCCCACGACAACCCCGAGCCGTCAGTGATCGCGACCATCACCGAGACGCGGCCGCGCGACGCCGGGCCCTACACGTTCTGGTTCAGCAGCTCGGAGCACCGCTCCTCCAGCGCCTCACGCCGCGCGTCCATGGCTGCCGCCCTCGACGAGGCGCGCGACGCCGCCACACGGCATCCCAACCTCACCGTCCGGGTGCTGGCGGACGGTGACGGGTCCCTGGTCATCGACGTCTGAACCCACGGGTTCCCGATCCCCCGCCCGTCGGGCCTTGTCAGCGGCCGGGTCCATCCGAGATCGTGGACACTACGTCTCCGGGGAGGGACCATGGCTCGGGACGCTGTCCCTCTACTCGTCGCGCTGCACGTTGCACGACACCCGGACCGTGGCCCTCGGGGGGTCCCTCGAGATCCGGTTCCCCGGCCCGGTCCCGGACAGGTCCCGTCCATCGGCGTGACAGAAGCGGAGGTAGAACGATGAGGGACGATGACGAGCTGTTCCCGGCCCCGAAGGAGGAGTTCGCAGCGGACCAGCCAGTGTCGCAGCTACCCGGCAACGACACGCCCCCGACGACGGGCACGGCCTTGTGCCTGTCGGGCGGTGGCTACCGAGCCATGCTCTTCCACCTTGGTGTCCTGTGGCGGCTGAACCAGGCGGGGATGCTTCCGGAGCTGGACCGGATCTCGAGCGTCTCCGGTGGTTCGATCACGGCCGGAGTCCTCGCACTCCACTGGGACGACCTCGACTTCGACGGCACCGGGGTGGCTCAGGGCTTCGAGAGCCAGCTGGTCGAACCGATCCGACGCATGGCTGGCGTCGGGGTCGACGTCGCCGCGGTCCTGACGGGTCTCGGTCTGCCGTTCACGTCGATCTCGGACCGAGTGGTCAAGGCCTACCGCAAACACCTCTTCGGCAAGGCAACGCTGCAGGACCTGCCCGACAGGCCGAGATTCATCATCAACGCCACCAACCTGGAGTCCGGGGTCCTGATGCGGTTCGGCAAGCCCTACCTGGCGGACTACCGCGTCGGGCAGGTGCTGAACCCTGACCTTCCGCTCGCAGTCGCAGTAGCGGCCTCCTCGGCGTTCCCCCCGGTGCTGTCGCCCTGCACGATCGACCTGGAGCACGAGGTCTGGGTGACGGTGAAGGGCAACGACCTGACCGGGCCGGAGTTCCGCGGCCAGATCCGACTCAGCGACGGTGGGGTGTACGACAACATGGGCCTGCAGACCGCGTGGAACGCGTGCCGCACCCTCCTGGTGGCGGATGCCGGTGGCCACATGGGCGCCGATCCCACGCCGCCCACGGATTGGGCTCGCCACATGGCGCGGGTGCTGCACGTCATCGACAACCAGGTCAGGTCCCTGCGCAAGCGCCAGGTCATCGAGGCCCTCATGTCGCATCAGCGGGACGGCTGCTACATGGGCATCCGCAGCGACGTCGCAGACTACGGCCTGGCCGACGCGATGCCCGCCGACCCGAAGGTCACCATGCCACTCGCCGCCACGCCCACCCGACTGGACGACCTCCCCGCGGAGCGGCAGGAGATGTTGGTCAACTGGGGCTATGTGATCACCGACACGGGGATCCGTAAGCATCTGCGCACCGACCTGTCCGTCGGCACCCTGCCCTACCCATCGCACCCACTAACCAGCTGACCACTCGGGTGAGGGTGATCGAGGAGGCGGGACTTGATGGCCACTTCTCTTGTATTGGGTTAGTTGATCTTGGGCAAGCCATATCCTCCGATCGTCTTCATGATCAACCTCCGTCTACAGCCCGTCAAACGGTGGGAACTCCTGGGTAGACCGCGGACGACGCGCCAGGTCTGGCCGGGCAAGGTCTGAAGAGTTGTCCGCCGGCGACTGTCGGGCTTCCGGTAGGCCGCGCCTGATAGCCCGGAAGGTAATCGGAGAAAGCCGCCAGGTGTCGGCGACCCATGCTCATGGACTCGGCTCATCGTGATCGACCTCCTCCGTTGGGATGATGGATCGGAATCTCACGTTCCGTGGTGGCTCGGCCACCACGTCGAGCACCTTCTCCACCCGAGCGCGGCGCATGTTCGCTGGGCTTGAGGTGAGCGGCTGCAGCACGGCCTGGTTGGTCGCCTCAGCGAGGTCTGTGGCGTGTTGACAAGGCCGCGGCGGGCTGGTTCGGGGATCGGCATCACCTGGTTGGCCGCGATCTGCAGTGGAGTCACCCACCTCACTCCCTCAAACCGCGTCTCGCCTTGTTCGATGACGACCTCAGCTTCGCCTTGGGCTCGCATGCCGATGACTCGGGCTGGAGCAGCCAGACCAGGGTGATCAGCGTCCGGTACCAAAGCGTCGCGTTCACCAAGCGCGGTCAGCGCCGCGACCGTTAGCGGCCACCCCGCGCACCTGCCCGCACGCGCTTAGTCTCATTTCTAGTCTCAGTTGCCACCTTCCGCCGACGTACTCGCAGCTTCACAAGCCTCGGTCGTCCCGCTCAACGGACGCACCTGGACGTACGCGGACGCGGCAGGGCGGACTTGGAAAGCGTGTTGGGTGCAAGCCCTCGCGGGTTCGAATCCCGCATCCTCCGCCATTCCGCATCCTCCGCCAGCTGCCGATGTCGATGCGCTGCTCCTCTACACCGAGCGCCTCGACAGCCTCAGCCAGGTAGCCGGCCAGGTCCAGGGTGAGCTGTAGCCAGTAGGCCACTTCCGCGGCCGGCCGCGACCCGGCCCAGCCGGCGTACCCGCTGACCAAGATCAACACGGCTGCCAGGCTGGGTGCCGGCGGCAGACCTCGAGGGCCAGGGTGCCGCGGAAGGACAGTCCTCTGATCTGCTCAGAATCTAAGCCAAGGAGGTGCGGGAAAGATAACGGTACGGTAACGTCGCCTCCGCTTCGTTGCGACAGCGCTCAGCGCCCTGCCTACTCGCAGATCTCGAAGGAGATTCAGCTATGCCCCCACGGCTTCCCATCAGCTCGCTACGCAAGGGTCTTGCGGTCGTCACGGCGACTGGCCTGATCGGCGCGGCCGCAGTGTTCGGCGCGGCGACAGCCGATGCTGCCACGACCCAGACCGGCTCGTGCGTGGACGGCGGCGGGATCCGCTGGACGGCCAAGGCCATCTGGGGTGGTACCTACACCTCCGGCGGCGTACGCAAGATCTCGATCAACTACGCCGGCTGGACCACCAACGGGCGCGCCGTGCCGACCGACTCCGCCGTGCGGAGCTACTCCGGTGACGGCACCCGGATCCAGACCCTGACCTGGTCCGGCGTCTACGACTACAAGGGCGGCACCGCGTACCGGGTCCGCAACCCGCGCAACCCGGCCAGCGCGCCCGGCCGGGCCAAGATCAAGATCAGCCTCGGCGTCGACGGCGACGGCCACGGCAGCTGCTCGGTCACCTTCACCCAGCCCGGCAGTGCCGGTGGCGGTGGTGGCGGCGGTGGCGGCTCCGCAAGCGACCGCTATGAGGCTGACGTGGTCTCGGGGACCAACGCCGAGCGGACCTCGCGCGAGCTCCAGGCGCTCAGCTCGGAAGCCTGCGTCGACCGCTACGCCGAGCAGCAAGCGGCGCGGATGGCGGCCGAGCGGCGGATGTATCACCAGGATCTGGGGCCCATCCTGCGCGAGTGCAACCTGCGCACGGTGGGCGAGAACGTGGCGTATGGCTACTCGAGCGGATCAGCCGTGATGGCCGGTTGGATGGGATCGAGCGGGCACCGCGCGAACATCCTGAACAGCAGCTATCGCCTTCTCGGGGTCGGCGCGGTCCAGAGCTCGGATGGCCGCTGGTACGCCGCGCAGGTCTTCGGCGCGTAGTCGGCGGCCGCCCGCCGCCAAGCCGGTCTCAGCGATCGAGAGGATCTAGTCTCAGTCCCTCGGCGACGTGGACGTGGTCGACCGGACATGCCGGCAGCGTGGGTCGAGCGCCGTCCGCCGGTTGGTCAGCTGGGCCACGTTTCCTCGTCCGTACTAGGGCGGTGGCGCTCACGCCACCACTGGAGTTGCAGCTCGATGTGGATGTGCTCATCGGCGACTGCGCTCAGCGCGCGTGACAGTCCGTCGGTGGTGGTGAAGACCACGGCCGCGGTCAGGCCGTTGGCCTGCGCCCGCTGGGCGGCTTCAGTGAAAATGTGGTCGCGCGAAACGATGACTAGCCGACGAAAGGTCGCCAGCCGAGCAGAGCTCGGCATAGCGTCGAGCAGGGCCAAATCAGCGGCGTCGGTACAACCTGACCACCCGACCACCCGCAGCCAGGACGGCCCGAGCGCGAAGGTGCGCTTGATGCTTGCCGGAGTCCCGCCGACGATCGCAAGATCAGCTGGCCCAACGAGTCGCCGGCTGTGGTAGGTGGCGGAGAACGCGGCGCACGCGGTTTCCGTGACTCGCCCGCCGCAGAGGTTCTCGATGTCGACGAGGTGCAGATCCCGGGTTGCGGGGCCGGTCATCGGTGCTTCCTGCCCACGCACCGGCTCAGAATTTCGCCTTCCTCCGGAAGGCCCGAAGGCATTGCCACACGTGGAGAACGCAACGGTGGCGGTCGCGTAAACGTCGAGTTCTCGGGGCGAGCGAAGCAGCCTGCACCGTCGACCAGCCCCACAGCCCGACCGCCAATTTCGTCCATGGCAGGCGATGGCCGAGGAGGTACTACCTACCCGGGGGCCGTAGGAAAGAGCCCGGGCAGTGTAAGGAAGATCTGCACACACACGGCTGTACCGTCCGGGCGGCCGACATTTAGGGGCGCGACCTTCCGGCCTGGGCCTCGAACGCGCCAGGCTCGAGGGATCCGGCCACTACCGGGTAATTTCACCGTCAGCCCGAGAGACAGCCCTGAGTGTGTGTGCGGACGTTCGGCGAGCTCGGTCAGGTTGTGGACGCCGCCGATGATCTCAAGCAACACCTCCACGTCGACCCTAGGCAGGGTCTCAATGAGATAGCAGCCGATCCTTCCGGCCCCGAACCGGAGCATCAGCAATGTGGTCATCGTGGTCTTCGGAGTCAAATAAGGCTCGGTCGTGTTCTGTACGGCCGGCATCCGTCGGCGGCGAGCATGATCCGCAGCCGATAATGATCAAAGTCTCTAAGAGCCGTGGGCCAGCCGACGGACTTTCTCGATGATCAGCTTGATGGCTTCGGTACACCATTGGGGACACCTGAGGTCTCGAAGCGAACTTGCGTACCTTTGCAGGTTTTACGCGCATGGGTCGCGGTATGGGATGCTGGGGCTGACGTTCGCGCGCCACTGTGATTCGGTAAGGGTGGAGGGGGTAACGCATATTCGCTTCTTCCAATCGGGATGTTGCGAAAGGTCGACTGTCTTAAGCCGAAAACCTCTGTTCAATATCAGGGTTTGTAGGGATGGCCACAAGAGTTCAGCTCCGAACGAGTATCCGAGCACCTTGTCCTCGGATTCGAAAATCGGCGGAAGCGTTTGCAGACCGCTGGCCGGATCTATAACTTGAAGCGTTCCGTCACCTGCCCAGATCGCTATTTGAGAGGAATCGGGCGACCACGCAAGCTGCGCAACACGGCCCTGCATGTCGATCTTTCGGATTTCGACGAATGGCGAAACGGACATGATGGTCAAGATTCCATCATCATCCAAGAGAGCGAGGGATTTGCCGTTGCTTGCCATAACTGCAATGGAGAAGGCGCCGGGAACCTCGCGACGACTGCCTGTGGCGGCCTCGATCGCGTAAACCTTTGAGCCCGGGAGAGGCAGCACCACAATGTAACCGCCCCCCAAACTGATCTGGGTTACAACAGGGGGTGCTGTGTACCTGCTACTTTTGTAATCGCGGTTGCCAGCAAGATCGATATTTGGCAGCCGATTGCCGGAGGGTAGCTGCCACCTGCAAATGATCGCACCTTGAGCCGCAACCAACATATCTTCGGCCGGTGAGATACTGATAAGCTTATCGCTTCCCACATTCGGGTCCTGACACCTATCTCGAACGATCAGCTTTCTACTCTTGAGGTCCCATAACGCAACAAGGCTTCCATCACTGAGCCATGCGGTAGCCAGCCGGTAGTTCGTCAAGGTCCGCTTTCTTGACAATCCCGCCAACCGCACCAATGAATTGTTGGGAGATGACGACATTGTCTGACTGAAACAGCTTGCCTCGCATACTCTGCTTCCCCGGCACTGACGCAGAGTAGCTGCCAACAACCGGTCCGATCGGCGTTGTGTGTAAGTACCCGGAGTGGAGATTTACCCCGATCAGCTTGCCATCCTTAGCGGTGACGGTTGCGTCGCCATCAGGATTAATGCTGAATTTTGACGTTGGAACCTGTCGGTTGTAATTGGCGGCGGTGTCAATGACAATCATTTGCCCGCTGGGATCGATCGCCACTAATTTGTGCGCACCAATGTACTGGACCGAGTCAAAGGAGTGCTCCTCGCCGGCCCTGAAAATATCAAACCTAGACGTATCCCCTGACATATCGTCCGAAAGGCCCAAGAGGCTTATATATGGACCATGTGTGATAGCAATCTCATTTGATTCCGACACGACAATCTTTTCTACACCATCGGATGTAGCCCTCTGAAACTTCTCCCATCTTTTTCCATCGAAGCGACTGAAGCCTCCTGTCCGCTTACTCGACAATATAGTCCCAGACCCGGCCGGCACCGTATACCAAAATTCACCGTCGTTCGCAGGATCGTGGTTTGAAGACTCGCCGAGAACGTCGAGAGTACGCTTTTTCAAATTTAGCCGGAGGACTTCGTTTCGATCATCGGTTTCAAGGGTTATCAATACGGTCCAACCCTCGTGTTTATCTTCGTCAACAACGTGGCGTATCCCATCATCTCCATCTTTTGGAAGCCTGAAGTCGACCGCAAGCTTGCTAAGCTGGTGGTTCATTTCGGGACGCCATAACCAACACTGACCATACAGGTTCGTGATGAGCAGACGCTGGCCGTCGGGCGAGAAGTTCACAAACAGCCTAAGGTCACTAACAGGCCCGCCCGGACGAGGCACCGATGAAATCTTGGTGAGGCGATTTTGATGGTCGATGCTATAGACGGTGATCGTTGTGGAACCTAGGGCAGCTAGCCGGTCGCCTTTTCTGCTCAGGGTTAGTTCAACGGATTCAGACCTGCCATTGTCGTCGGTTGTCAGCATAGGTTCGTTGAGCGGCCGCATGGTTGTGAGCGAGTAGGCAACGATGCCGTCGTCGGTGCTGAGCCATGCAGCGGTCGAACTGATAGCAGCAGAATGTGACTTCGGTATCGCTATCACTTGAGCATTGTTCGGGTTATAGCTGATGGCAGTAGCCATGGCAGTGGTGGTTTGCGGAGTGGCGTTGGTTTGGTACGCGGCGAGCGCGGTGCCCGCGGCGAGCTGCGGGTTGGTCCTGAGCAGGTCGGCGGCTCGGTCGACGAGTTGTTCAGACTCGATGACCCGCTGTGCCGCCGCCTGCTGCGCGGCGTGACGTTGGTTGGTGACGCCCATCGCAGTGGCGCCAACTCCGAATATCAGGGCGAATACCAGGATGCTGGCGACGGTGTAGCGGAAGCGGCGGTTGAGGTGGCCGCGGGCGAGTTTTGTGGCGTCGTGGACCGTCGTGGCGCCACGTATCTGAACCTCCTTGCCGTGGAGTGTCTGCTGGGCAGTATCCAGGTCCTGGTCGGCGACGATTAGACGAAGTCCCACGTCGGCGGCGGCCGCCACCTTTCGGTCGAGTCCCGTGACTCCCGTGAGCGCGCCTGTCTGGTCGACGACGGCAGCGGTAATCGCACAGCGGGGGTCGAGGTTGCGCGGTTGGAGGCTGCGCCGGATCCGTTTGTGTGTGGTGAGTTCGTTGAGAGCGACGGCGACGGCGGCCGCGAGTGAGCCGCCGCTGATACTGGTAACGGGTTGGGCCGCGTCAGTGCCGAGACGGAGTGTCCAAGTTATGCACGCGGTCTTGAGACGCGTTGGTGCACAGGCCCATGCTTGGCGGATGCTGGCCGCGAATCCACTGTCGGCGCGGAGAAAGCACATATTGCCCGGACTGGGGTGGAGGCCGGGGGGCCCGCTTGCCAGGAGTTCGAGGATTAGCTTCCCGGTGGCTCCGACCCGGGTGGCCCCAAGTCCGAATGCATCTCGTGTGTCCCCAGCGAATACAACAGGCACGGTGATTGTGTCCACTGCGCTGGGGAAGTTCCCAGTTAGGTCGAGGGCGAGCAGTTCAACGAACGGCCGGGCTCGTTCGTGACGGCCGCTGCGGATTTCCTGCATGACCCTGGTGATAGCGTCGCCGATCCCGGTTGGGTCCCCGTCTTCGTCTGTGCTAGCAGTTGGGCCTGGCGCTCGTGGGATCTCGGCATCGGAGGCGAGATTGGCTTGGTGGGCAAGTCGGAAGACCGGGTCGACCGCCTCGCGGGCGTCGAGCTGTCCGGCTAGGGCAAGCGTGAGCGAGCGAATGGCGGCGGCGACCTGCCAGTCGTAGCTGACTAGTGGGGCGGCTAGCGGATCCCCAGTGGGCGGCGGCGCGTTTCGGCTGTCACCGGCTTGCAGGGCACGTGCCACGGGGCTGCTGTCGTCGGTCAGTTCCGCGATGGCGGTGGGGTTACCAGAAGCGGCGGCCCGGCAGCGCTTCAGCCAGCCCTGGTTCGCCCCGACGAGATCTAGCCAGATTGCGCTCTCGGTAGACGAATCGTTCATGGGATGGTTCATGCTTGGGCGGACAGTCCGCCAATAACGGCGTCGCGCAGGGGATGCCCATCGGGTGTGGCAAGGGCAGCGCGGCGCCAGGCGTCTTTCCAGGGAAGTTTGGCGGCAGCGACACTGTAGCTGACGGCTGCGAGATTCGTGCCGGTTAATTCGGATGCCTCGATCGGAGTGCGGTAGAGGAGGAGCCTGTCCGAAGTCAGTGCGGGGTCAATGAGTAGCCGACTCTCCGCATGACTGACCGCGGGCACCCCTGGCCCGGCGGGTATGAGTAAGAACAACAGCCGAGTGACCGGCGGTTCGTCTTCTCCTAGGGAGAGTAGTGCGACGACGGGGAAGGTGTCGTCGGCTCCGATATCGGCGGATTCAATGGCAAAGTCCATGACCCCCTGATCATGGAAGATACGCCTGACGACGACAGTACCCTCCTCTTCTGAGTGGTCGTCGGTAAGGATCTCAGGCATACGGGCCGTGCTCGCGGCAAGAGCGTGCTGAGAGCGGCTATGGACATGGAGGGTGTGACCCGTGCGTTCCAGCAGTTTGAGGTGAGCCTTACCGATGGCGTCACCCGACTGAGCGATCTGAATGATCGCCCCAGTCGGGGGATGGCTGTGCCAGTAGCGGGTGAGCCGGCTAAGCAGATGCGGCGCGTCGAGGATGGCGTGCGCCTGGTCATTGGTGAAGCCGTAGCGGGCAGCGACGATCAGGTCGATGGGGTGTAGCCCGGGTCTGTGATCGGCGGCGATGGCGGCGGCAAGTGCGAGGAAGTCAGGGTCGCCGTTGCTACGGGGCGGCTGTTGGGGCGTCATGGTGGTTTGTCTCCGTTCGGTTCCGGCGTCAGATCTCGATTGCGCGGTTTAGTTGCTGGGTGTGGCATTCGCAGGCGTTGACACAGTTTGGATGTGAAGTGCCGGTCAACCGGGCCAGGTACGTTTCGGCGGCGTGGACTGCCTCGACCTGCTCGTCACAGGCAATCTGATCCTGGTTGACGAGGAGGGTGGGTTGGACTCGGGTGCCTCTGTCGGGCGTGGTACGCACCGCTGGTGCGGCCGCGGTGAGTATGGAGTGGTGCTTGACGCCGTCCGGTCGCTCGGGGAGTTGGTCAAAATGGTCGAGGTGGGCATGGATGACTGATGGTTTGAGGAGGGTGCCGGTCGGTGCGAGCACGCCGGCGATGTAGCAGGTGATAGTGAGCGCGGCGGCGACGGATTTGAGGGATTGCGAGACCGCCTGCCTACTGATGCCGAGTGCAGCGGCAGCGGCGGCTTGGTTGCCCGCCTCGGGATCGCTGTATCCTCCCATATCGCGCCACCGGGCGCGGGCTCGTTTGTCGACCCCCAGGGTCAACTTGTGTAGCTCGTCGTCGGTGAGCTCGGTGGAATCCTCACTCGCGGGCCGGTTTGAGTTGTAAAGGGCGGCGAAAATATCGAGTTGTCGTTCAGTGATGTGAGTGCGGTGACCGCCGCCGCGTCGGCCACGTTCGAGCAGTGTCTGGAGTATCGCGTTGACCGCTTGCCGGGACGTCAGTGTGTCGATATGAGCGGCGACTTGGTCCGGGGTCTGTGGGTACAGGCCTGGAGGTTCGCACTCGAGGAGGTTGCCGAGCCGGTCGATGTTGGCGGGATCTACGCGGAGGTCTCGCCGCCCGCCACCTCGGCACCCTCCTGGGGATCGGTGGCGTCTTCCCGGCTGACTGGTCCCGAGCCGACCGCGTCAAGGCAGAAATGGATCAGCGAGCGTGACGTGTAGCCGGGCGTTGTCCACCTCTCCATGAGTGATCCCAGAGCTTCGGGATCGTCTGCGCTGATCGCGTCAACCTGGTCCAGGATCTTGACGAAGAGCGCCTGAACCATATCTTCGGGATCCAGGGATCGAAATCTCTTGCGGACGAGGCCAAGAAGCCTGCTGTAGTTCGCCTTGTAGTAGGTGGCGATCAGCGCTACGGCCTGCCCGTGCGTATGGAGAGAACCAGATTCGAAGTCGGTCATTGGTATCCCCCTGAGAGGCCGAGACTCGGCGCCTGTATTCGACGACGCGTACGTAATTGTGAGTTGCAGGGGCCAGGCCATGCTCCGCTGATTCCAAAATGCCGCAGTGGACATGACTGGTGCAGTGTGTCGTGTACGACCGGGTACGGAAGTGTTGATCACTCGCGCTCCGTTCTCCAAGAGCGTGGGGTGTATCGGCCACGTGGGCTGGATGAGCGCTGTAGTGGGGTGCGAGATGGTAGGCGATCGTCGGTGATGGCTCCGACGTTGTAGCCGATAAGGGCCATCGCGACGCCAATGGCTATCCAGAGGGCGCCGTTAAGCGCTGCTGCTACACGATGCCGGGACCGCATGGCGATGGAGGTAAGGGCGCCGATGGCGGCGACGGTGATCGCGACCAATGCGGAGAGGGCTGTGCTGTCGTTGATGATGACGTCAAAGGCGCGTTTGGGCAGGCGAGTGTCGACGGCCTGAAATAGGACAGCCAGTGCCAGCAGAACAGTCGGCATTAGGAGCACGTGAGGACTGGCGACGCCCCGCGAGGGCGGCTGTCGACTCAGGGTGTCGTGGGTGGCACTTGATGAACTCATCCAGCTTCTCCATAGCGTGACGGCGGTCATAAGCCGCACTCGGCGGTGATACCGAGGCCCGTTGGTTACGTCAACCGCGATGAAGCAAGGCGTCTTTACGCACAGGGGTGCATTAAAAGCACTCGACCACGGTCGTACCTCGTCCCGCCGGGGCTTGGAATGTCGCACGCAGCGGTGGCCAGTGCTGGCGTCCGGGTAGTCGCCTCCGCAGTCACGAGGGTGCGACTGCGGTTGGTTCTAATAGCACAGAACGAGGAATAGGCACGCCGCTTCCGGAGTACTTCCGGCTTGCTAGTCCGGCGTCCCCAGCGACTCACCCTGCTCCGCACTGTTCGACGATGCGGTCTCCTGAGCGCCGTGGGTGGTCGCTGCCCAGCTGGCAAGCAGGTGGAGAGCGTCCTGCGTGGGCGACTCTGGCTCGGCGGTGTAGGTGACCAGGCTCTGGCTGAGATCGATGACCAGGGGGAAGGACTCGTACGGCAGGTCCAGCTCGCCGACGATGGGGTGATGGATGAGCTTGATGCCGGTGGTGTGGATCTGC
The DNA here is from genome assembly GCA_963734005.1 of uncultured Actinomycetota bacterium. Lineage (GTDB taxonomy): Bacteria > Actinomycetota > Actinomycetes > Propionibacteriales > Propionibacteriaceae > Microlunatus. The sequence continues at coordinate 347,505 of CAVTFS010000012.1, read as the reverse complement.
ACGTTGTGAGCTGCCCACCGCCCACGGAACTCCTCGCTGCGGGTTGACAGCTCCCCGATCAAGTCTGAGAGGCGCTTGTCGTGGGGACGGCGGCCGGCCTCGGCATGCAGTAGAGCGACTGTATCGTTGGCGACCTTGTCCCACTCGCGGAAGAACTCGGCCGCGTGAGGGTCGAGGAAGACAAACCTCGCGTTGTTCGGCGGCCTGACCGGGTCGGCATAGACAGGCGAGAACAGCGCGAACCCGAGCTGGTTGGCGGCCAGGATGTCCAGACGCGCGTTGAGTACGAGCGCGGGCATGCCGATCATCGAGTCGAGAACGCGCTGTACCGTCGGCCGGACCTGTTGCGGGGCGGGCCGGCGGGGTGCGCGGGTCGTGCCGGCGGCGTGAATCAGGTCGACAAGATGTGTCCGCTCGGCCTCGTCGAGTTGCAACGCGTGGACCAAGCCGTCGATGACGACCTCGGAGACGCCGGTGGCGTTGCCACGTTCAAGCTTGGTGTAGTACTGGCTCGAGATCCCGGCCAGGAGGGCGACCTCGTCCCGACGTAGGCCCGCGACACGCCTCCGGCCATGCCCGTACTCCGGAAGCCCAGCTTGTTCCGGGGTGATCCTGGCCCGCCTGCTGGTCAGGAATTCCCGGATCTCCTCCCGGAAGCCGCGACGGAGGTCAGCGGGGATGTCGCGGCTGTCACTCCGGCCTGTCACGCCTTTCACTTTACGGTCGACCCGGCTTCGCTAGGGGTCCCTGTGAGTAGCCCTATCAGTAGGGGCTCCCTTCCTCGGCCGCCGCGTGGTTCTCTAGCGAGTGCACGACCGATCACATGGCGCGCACACTCCAACATCGAAGAAGGAAGCCACCCACTATGAGTGACACGAAGGCCTGGCTCGTCACCGGCGCCGGACGCGGCATGGGCGTCAATATCGCGAAGGCCGCGCTGGCTGCCGGTTACGCCGTGGTCGCGACCGGGCGCAATGTCGAAAAGGTCTCCGCAGCGATCGGTCAACACGACGACCTCATGGTCGTGGCCCTCGACGTGACTGACCCCGGAGGCGCCGAAACGGCCATTCGAGCGGCCGTCGACCGGTTCGGCCGCATCGATGTGCTGGTCAACAACGCGGGCAACTTCAATGCCGGGTTCTTCGAGGAACTCAGGCCCGAGGCGTTCCGGGCCCAGATCGAGACCACCCTTTTCGGCCCCGTCAACGTCACCCGAGCAACTCTTCCGATCATGCGAGCCCAACGCTCCGGGCTTATCATCACGATCTCCTCTACCGCCGGTATCCAGGGCGGAGAGTTCCTCACCGCCTACGCCGCCTCGAAGTTCGGGGTGGAAGGCTGGATGGAGTCGCTGGCACTCGAGGTCGCGCCGTTCGGAATCCGCACGATGCTTGTCGAGCCCGGCTTCTTCCGCACCGAGCTGCTCACGCCCGAGTCCACGAAGTACGCCGAGTCCTCCATCGAGGACTACGCCGAGCGCACCGAGCAGACCGTTACCGCCTGGAAGAGCATGAACGGCCAGCAAGGCGGCGACCCTGCCAAGCTCGCCGACGCGTTGATCCACCTCGCCGCCCAGGACGAGCCGCCGCTGCGGTTCCCCGCCGGCGCCGACGCCGTCACCACGTTCGAGACCAGAGGCCAAGCTGCTCCTCGCCCAAGCGGACGCCAACCGCGACCTGTCCAGCAACCTCGACTACGACCAGACCTGAGCACCGCCCACGAACTCCTAGGACACCGCAGCCGCACAAGGGAGCTCACAGGTGGCGCCCGACGACTCGAACTCGCGGGATTGACTTCCCTCCGACAGAACAGAGACGAGAAACGTGAATCCTGTCTATGACTTCAGCGGCCAGGTCGCCCTCGTAACTGGCGCCAGTTCCGGAATCGGGCTGGCGACCGTGAGGGCGTTCGCCGAAGCCGGAGCTGCCGTTGTGCTCGCCGATATCAACACCGACGCACTGCGTACGACCACCAACGAGTTGACCTCCGCCGGTCACCAGGCGCTCGGCATCACCTGCGATGTGGCGGACGAGGCGCAGGCCGCCGCCATGATCAAGCGCACCATCGCTACGTATGGTCGGCTGAACATAGCATTCAACAACGCCGGCATCCTCGGTTTCACCGGCGACCCAGCGGATGAGTTAGTCGAGAGCTTCGAACAGGTGACCGCCATCAACCTGCGGGGAATCTGGACGTGCATGAAGCACGAGCTACGTCACATGCGCACCCAGGAGAGCGGCGCCATTGTCAACTGCGCCTCGCTTGGCGGCCTCGTCGGACAAGCCGGCCGGGCGACCTACCACGCAACCAAGCACGGCGTGGTTGGACTGACCAAGAGCGCCGCGATGGACTACGCGCCGCGGGGCATTCGCATCAACGCCGTTTGCCCCGGCGTGATCGAAACGCCGATGTCCGCAGATCTGATTGAGAATCACCCAGACGCGATGAAGGAGGTCCTGCGTGACCAGCCGATCGGCCGGCCGGGTCGAGCCGAGGAGGTCGCAGCGGCGGTGCTGTGGCTCTGCAGCCCGTCCGCCAGCCTTGTGGTCGGCGTGGCTCTGCCGGTCGACGGCGGCTTCACGGCCCACTGAAGTCAACCGCGCAGCGTTGCACTCAATCGGGACCGGAATCTCACCCGGATCGAGTGACGCAACGAGGGAGACGCCCACTGCAAAGTCCACGCTCGAACCGGCAGCTGCCAGCTTGACCGCCACGCCTCACATGCGCGGATCGGTCGGGAGACGTCTCAGGGCGGGCGCTTGATGGCAAAGTGGAGCGGAGGTCAGCTCCAAGTCGGTGTTGTCGGGGCAGGCATGATCACTACAGACTGCTCGACTCCGCCACTCCACCTTCGCCACCATCGATGCCGCTGACCAAGACCATGATGACGCCAGCGTCCTTTACTCTCCGACACGCACCTGGCCGGATTCTTCCACTGAGCCTACGGAGAGCGAATGGGGGCATTGGATGAGCCAGCTCCGCGCTGAGACCGAGCGGCTATTGGTCGCGATCGACGCTGTGGTGCCGGCCGACGACTTCCCGTCGGCCTCGCAGGCCGGTGGGCTGCGGTTCTGGAGCCAGATCACGGCGAGCGAACGCCCGGAATGGTCGGACCGGACGATTGCGGTGCTGAACATGCTCGACCGCCAGTCAGGCGGAAGGTTAGCCGACCTGGATCTCGCCGCCCGCCAGGCCCTCCTCGACAGCCTCGTCAAGGATCCCGATTACCTCTGGTTCGCCCATCTGGTCAACGCGGGGTTCTACGCCGACCCCGCCAATGGCGGCAACGACGACGGTGTTTCATGGCGGATGCTGGGCTGGAGTCCCGCGCCGGCCGGTGGCTGGCCCGCGGAGGAGGTCTGGGTCCCAGACCGCGGGTCGATCATCCGGCGTGACCAGGTGGCCGCGCATTATGACGCCGTGGTGGTGGGTTCGGGTGCGGGCGGAGGGGTGGCCGCCTGGGCGCTGGCGCACTCCGGCAGGTCGGTCCTGCTGGTGGAGCGTGGCGACTACCCGGACACGGCCTACCTGGCTCGCGATCACCTGCGCAACGCCCGCACCGACACCGGACTGGACCACCGGACGCTGCGCTCGTCGGCGGAGAACCCGCGTACCCTGCTGCTGGGCTCGAACCCGGTCGTGCTGCCGGCCTGGGACCCGCGTTACGGCAGCAACGCCGACACGTTCGGCGGCGGTACCCGGGTGTACGGGGCGCAGGCCTGGCGGTTCATGCCCGAGGACTTTGCTATGGCGAGCACGTACGGGGTACCGGACGGCAGCGCGCTGGCGGACTGGCCGATCGGCTACGACGATATGGAGCCGTTCTACACCCAGGCCGAATACGAGATCGGGGTCTGCGGCTCCGCCGAACCCCACGCCGGTTCGACCCGGCGTTCGCGTCCGTACCCGATGGCGCCGATGGCCCTCACGAAGCCCGCGGGTCGGCTGCTGGCGGGCGCCGAGGCGATCGGGCTGACTACTGCGCCGGTGCCGCTGGCGATCAACTCCACGCCGTACGACGGTCGGGCGGCGTGCGCCCGGTGCCGACAGTGCGTCGGCTTCGCCTGCCCCGTCGAGGCCAAGAACGGCTCAGACAACACCGTGCTCGCTCGGGCGGCCGCGACCGGGAACCTCAGCGTCCTGCTCGGGACCCGCGCAGAGCGGATCGTTACCGACACCACCGGCCGGGTCGCCGGCGTCGACCTCGTCGGCGATATCGGCGGCTCGCGCTGGCGACGCAGGGTGGGCGCGCACGACGTTGTCGTCGCCGCCGGTGCGATCGAGTCGGCCCGGCTCCTGCTGGCCAGCGGAAGCGATCGGGAACCCGACGGCCTCGGCAACACCCACGACCAGGTCGGCCGCCACCTCCAGGGGCACCTGTACGGCGGCGCGATCGGGATCTTCGACGACGCGGTCAACGATCTTGTCGGACCGGGTCCGTCGATCTCCACGCACGACTTCCGACACGGCAACGACGGTCTGGTCGGCGGCGGGATGATCGCGAACGAGTTCGTACCCACACCGGTCAGCACCTTCGGCTATCTCCGGCAAGCCGGCCTGATCGGGCCACACGGACTGGCGGCCAAGCAGGGCCTCCGGCACCTGCTGCCGAGGATGCAGCGCGTGGTCGGCCCCGTGCACGAAATGACTTCGGCCGACAACCGCGTCCGGCTCGACCCCACAGTGACCGACAGCCTGGGCATCCCCGTCGCCCGACTGAGCGGACAGCTGCACCCCAACGACCTCGCGGTCCAGCAACTGCTGGGAGAACGCGCCGCCGACTGGCTCCGGGCCTCCGGCGCCACCACGGCCATCGCCTACGGCTTCCCGCCAAACAACGTCGCGCCGAGTAGTGGCCAACACCAGGCCGGAACCTGCCGGATGGGAACCGACCCGGCGACCTCGGTCACCGACCCGTACGGCCGGGTCTGGGGCCATCCGAACCTGCGGGTGATCGACGGATCGCTGCACGTGACCAACGGCGGCGTGAACCCAGTACTGACCATCTTCGCCAACGCGTTCCGGATCATGCACACCTGGGTCGGGTCCGGTGGCGGCTATCTCTGACCTCGCGTGACCGCAGGCACCCGTAGTCTCTGTCGAGTCGAAGCCAGTTCTTCTGCCGATGAGCGGGCATTCGTCTTGTTCGACGCTGGCGCCGGCACGATCCGTGGCCGTCAGTTCGCGAGCAGCGCCGCTGCGAGGTGCCGATGACCCACCGTCTCGTAGCCGACCACCGTCACGATCGGCGCGAGCATCAGCACCACCAGGCACCACGACATGCTCACGCCCATTTCGGCGCAGACCACGGCGAGCCCAAGCACGCCCGCGGTCCCCGCAAGCAGCAGAAGGTGAAATGGGTCGCGCTGCCGCAGGAACGCCGAACCAATGCCGTAGAGCGCGAGAACGAAGACCGACACCGGCACCGCCACGGTCAACACCGTGGCGGTCGTACTCAGCGTGGCGACACCCTCGAGAAAGTAGGCGGCCACGTGCAAGCCGCCGCCTGTAGCCGCGATAGACCCGAAGAGCAGGATGTGGCCGAAGCCCCATACTGTCGAGCGCTCCGGTGTCGTCCCAGCACCTCACCCCAAGGCACCACGAAGTACATCCACCACAGGCCGAACGTCAGGCCGGTGCCGGCGACCGCAAGCAACGCGGCGTCGAGTGTCCAGCCGTGCTCGGTGTGAACGAGTGCGTTGAGGGCCACGACCGTGCCGAGGACGCCCTCGCCCAGCGTGATGATCACCAGCAGGCCGTACCGCTCCGCGAGGTGGCGTGCATGCCACGGCGTCGGGCTCCGACGCTCCGCCAACACCGGACCCGCCAACTCCAGAGCGAACAGCACACTGCCCAGCAGGAGGAACGTCGAGATGGGCAGTCCCAGCAGAGCCAGGCCTACCCAACCGAACTGTGCGACACCGATCGTCCAGATGTACTTGCGCGCCGCCGGGGCACGGGCGGGATCGTCCCGGGCGACCAGCCACCAGAGGAAGACCATGGACACCCGCATCACGACGTACCCGACCACCATTACCACGACGTCCAGGGCTACCCCGCGGTCGATGGAGGCGAACATCTCTGGAATCCCGAGCGACAAGATGATCACGCCGACCATCTGCACCATCGTGGCGACCCGGAAGACCCAGTCGTCATTGTCGTACGCCGACGCGAACCACGAGTAGTTCATCCAGGCCCAGACGACTGCTAAGACCGCGAAGCAGAAGCCACCAATCGCGGCGCCGAAGTGGCCCTCCGCCAAGTAGTGCGCGAGCTCGTTCGCCGCGGTGCCGAAGGCAACGACGAACGTCAAGTCATAGAGGAGCTCCAACGGGGTCGCCGTACGATGCGCCTCGTTCGGGTCACGGCCCGACAGCGGTCGGTGCCGATGGCTCCTAGCGAGGCCAACCTCAGCCATGCGGCAATCCTCCCACCTGCGTTGGTCCGCAAGGTGGTCGAATGTTGCCGGTCTCGGCGATGCCGATCTGCACCTCGCTCAGAGGGGTCACATCAGTCGCATCGGGCCCGTCCGAGGGTCTGCAGTTCACGGTCTACCATCGACGAGACCCGTGCCGACCTATCGGGGGCGGGAGGGGACCGAAATCGCCTCCAAGCCCCAATTCGGCGTGCCCGTTGAGCGCGACCGCGTGGCGGCTATGGTCGCTTAAAAGGACGTGTCTATGCCCGAATTGCCGACTGGCACCGTTACGTTCCTGTTCTCCGATATTGAGGGGTCGACCCGCCTTCTCGAAGGACTTGGAGACGGTTACGTTGCACTTCTGCGGGAGCATAACCGCATCTTCCGAGAGGTGATCAGCGAACATGAAGGGGCGGAGGTCAGCACCGAGGGCGATTCGTTCTTTGTGGTATTTCGAAGCCCGCTGAATGCCGTCGATGCGGCCGCCCGGATTCAGCGAGGACTGACAGATTGGCCCTTTCCTGCACCGGTTCGCGTCCGGATTGGCTTGCATACCGGATTAGGCCAACTCGGCGGAGGCGATTATGTGGGCATCGACGTTCACCGGGCCGCTCGCATCGCGGCTGCCGGACACGGCGGCCAGATACTCATCTCGGAGGCCACCCGAGCCTTAGTTGAATCCCAGCTCCCGGCCAGCCTTTCCCTGCTTGACCTCGGACCCCGTCGGTTGAAGGACCTGACCCATCCTGTACGGCTTTACCAGCTTGCGGTCGACGGGCTTCCCTCCAGCTTCCCTCCCCTGAGGTCCCTTGATGCTCACCCAAACAATCTGCCGGCCCAGCTCACACCCTTCATCGGCCGGCAGGATCAGATAGCCGCGATCAAGCGTCGGTTATTGAATGGTGCCCGCCTCATGACGCTGACCGGCCCGGGAGGCAGCGGAAAGACTCGGCTGGCGATCGAGGTCGCCGGAGAGACGCTTTCCGCGTTCGATGATGGGGCCTGGTTCGTTGATCTCGCCTCGGTCATGGACCCAGCCTTGGTTTCATCCGCGATTGCCGAGATCCTGGGGGTTTCCCCGGATGCTGGGCAATCTCTGCAGGAGGCTCTTGGGAGCAGCCTGCGAAACAAAGCCATGCTTGTGCTGCTCGACAACTTCGAGCAGGTCATCGATGCCGCTGCCGCTGTCGAGCGGCTACTGCAGGATGCACCGCGCCTCAAGGTTCTGGTCACAAGCCGAACCGTGCTTCACCGCTATGGGGAGCAGGAGTTCCCGGTGCCGCCATTTGATCTCCCGGATCCTGGAAGTCTGTCTGACCTGGCCTCACTTGCGGGATACGAAGCGATCAGCCTCTTCGTTGAGCGAGCGGTCGCAGTGAAGCCAGATTTCGTCCTGACACCGCTCAACGCGCCAGCGGTGGCCGAGATCACCATCCGCCTGGACGGTCTTCCCCTTGCGATCGAACTCGCGGCAAGCCGGATCAAGATCATGTCTCCGCAGGTGATCTTGGAGCGACTCGAGCGAGACTCCGCGGTACTGGTCTCACGTGTCTCGGACGCACCGGCGCGGCAACGTACATTACGCGGAACGATCGAGTGGAGCTACCGGCTGCTGACGGAGGACGAGCGCTTACTGTTTGCGAAGCTGTCGGTGTTTCAGGGCGGAGCGACCGTGGTAGCCATTGAGTCAATATGCGCTCCGGTGATAGGCGGCGAAACGCTGGAGGACCTGGCCTCGCTAGTGGACAACAGCTTGCTACGGCAAGTGGAGACAGCTGAGGGTCAGGACCGTTTGATCATGCTCGAAACCATCAAGGCGTACGCGGCGGAGCGGTTGATGGATCTACCTGAGCTCCATGCGGCCACGCTGCGAGCTCACGCCACGTATTTCGCCGACTTCGCTCAGCAGCAATGGGAGGAACTTGCTGGCCCGCGACGCGAGCTGGCGCTGACTACGATGGCGGCCGACATTGCGAACCTCCGTGCGTCCTGGCGCTATTGGATGGCAGCAAAAGACCTTGTCCAGCTCAATAAGCTCGTCGACAGCCTGTGGCTTTTCTACGATGCACAAGGTTGGTACCACGCGACAGTTCAGGTCGCCACCGACCTTCTCACGGTTCTCTCGTCCACGCCATCGAGTCCAGGACGGGCGATGCAGGAGGTCATGCTTCGCACGAGCCTCGCCAGGGCGCTGATGACAATCCACGGCTACACGCAGGAAGTGGAAGATGCGTACGGTCGCGCGCTGGAAGGGTTCGAGGGGCAACGCGAAATCCCCGAACTGTTTCCGGTCTTTCGGGGACTGGCCAGCTATTACACCTACCGCGGCGAGTTGGAGAAGGGAGCTCAGGTCGGCCACCAGATACTTGCCTTGGCGGAGCTTCAAGGCGATCCGAGCATGCAAGTCGAGGGACATCTCGTAGTGGGCTCGAGCCTCGCCTTGCAACGTGATCTCCGTGGCGGCTTGGAGCATCTGGATCGGGCAATAGCTTGCTTTGAGTCGACAGGTTTCCGGTCCGGCCGTTTCCGGCTCGGTACCCATCCAGCGGTCGCGAGCTTGACAGTTTCGGCGCTGGTCTCATGGATGCTCGGATTTCCCGATCGTGCTGTGGGGCGCGCGAACCGTGCTGTCACACTTGCTACTGATCTGGAGCATCCCTTCACGCTGGCCTATTCGCTGTTCCATTCAGGCTTTCTCCACTTGTGGAGGCGCGAGCCGGAGACGGTGCATGACCGGGCCGTGCGGGTGCTCCAGGTGGCGGATGTACATGATCTGCAGATTTGGAAGGCACTCGGACGCTGTCTGCTCGGCGCGGCGAACATGTGGATCGGAGATCCCGAGGCTGGTCTGGCACAGATCCGTGAGGGTGTCGACCTGTACCGCGGCCTGAAGACGCCGCCGGTGTTTTGGCCGCTGCTTCTCTACGTCCAGGCTGAGGCGTACGCGCGAGCGGGAAGACCGGCAGATGGATTGGGCATGATCGAAGAGGCCATCGAAATCGCCGGTTTGGAGCTGACCCTCCTACCTGAGTTCTACCTGCTCAAGGGCGAACTGCTGCTCGCGGTCCCGGACGCGAGCGCCTCGGCCGCAGAACCGTGGTTCCAGCGCGGGTTCGACCTGGCAGAAAGCCTGGGCGCCAGGATGTCGCAGCTTCGCGCCGCGATCAGGCTGACTCGTCTGTGGCGAGATCACGGAGAGGCGAGAGACGTGAGCCGACGGCTGCGGACCATCTATGAGACTTTCACCGAAGGCTTTGAGACAGCTGATCTCCGGGAAGCCAGCGACCTACTATCGAGCCGCCCATAGCAACTTCGGACAGAATTCCGAGTTCAGCGTCACTTGGGTCATTCCTTCATCAACTCACGGACGCGTGGGATGACCTGGCGGCCGTACAGTTCGATGTTGGTCATGAGGGTTTCGTGGGGTAGGCCGCCGGCGCCGTACTTGAGGTCGAAGCGGGTGGCACTCAGGGTGCGCAGGTTGGTCGCGATCTTCTGGGCAACAGTCTCGGGGGATCCGACGTAGAGGGCGCCCTGTGGGCCGGTCTCGTAGGCGAAGGACTCCTCGGTGGGGACTGCGAAGCCCCGCTCGACGGCAACGAGCCTGATCAGCTCGCGCCAGTGGGGCCAGAACTCTTCACGTGCTCGCTCGTCTGTTGGCGCGACGTGACCGGGTCCGTGCACGCCGACAGGAAGAGGCGGTCGGCCAAACTTCGCGAGTGCCTGTTGGAATAGGTCTGCGAACGGCGCGAAGCGCGCCGGGGGCCCACCGATGATCGCGAGCATCAGAGAGAAGCCGAGGCGAGCCGCGCGAATCACCGATTGGGGGCTGCCGCCTACACCGATCCACGTGGGGAGCCGGCGTCCGTCTTCGAGGTAAGGGACGACGTCCTGGCTGCGCAATGCCGGCCTGGTTGTGCCCTGCCAGGTGACGGGACGACCTTCGAGCAATTGGGCGAAGAGCGCGGTTTTCTCCTCAAACAGTTGCTCGTAGTCGGCCAGGTCGTAACCGAACAGCGGGAAGGATTCGATGCTGGACCCGCGGCCGAGGATGACCTCAGCCCGACCGTTCGAAAGGGCGTTCAAAGTCGAGTAACGCTGGAAGACGCGGACCGGGTCGTCTGAACTGAGGACGGTGACGGCGGAGCCCAGGTGGATCCGTTGGGTGCGCGCCGCGATAGAGGCGAGCACGACGTCACCGGCGGGCATGGGGAAGTAGTCCGTGTGGTGTTCGCCGATGCCGAAGAAGTCGACTCCGACCTGGTCGGCCAGGACACCTTCCTGCACAACATTGCGAATCGTCTGAGCGTGCGACAGCGGCTGGCCGTCGGCCGTATTGGTACGGTCCCCGAAGGTGTCGAGCCCGAGCACCAACGGGAACGCGGTCTCATTGCCACCGTCGGCGATCGAGTTCATGGGCTGGTCGGTCATGTCAGGCGCTCCGCCCGTAGTGCTGTTCGACGAGGTCGAAGGCCTTCTGCTCCTCGGACAGGCTGTGTACCGCACGGTGGAAGTCGTCGCGCCGCAGCACGAGGCCGAACACTGGACCACCGGGTTGCAGTACCCGGCCGCCGCTGAGCGGTCCTACCGGGACGGCGTCGTAGCCGATGCGGTCGACGAATGCGCTGACCGTGGTTACGGCGTCGGGATCGTCGCCCGCGACGCCCAGCGCGCGCCGATCCACGGAGCCGGAGGGTCGGGCATAGGTCTCGAGCTCGTGGTAGCCGACGTGGTTGAGCGTCTTGACGACGGTGGCGTCCTGCAGCCGTCCCGCGACGACCTCGCTGGTCCCGATGCCCTCGTCGCCGAATGGCGGCGGAAGCGTGCCGTCGGTAGGTGGCCAGTAGTTCATCGCATCGATCACAAGCTTTTCGGAGAGGGCATTCGGGTCCATCCGTAGGAAGCGGTGCAGGGGCATAGCCAGTACGACGATGTCAGCCATGCCGATAGCGTCGACAGCCCATAGGGGTTCGGCTCCGGGAATCAACAACTCCGTGACAAGAGCGAGGTCACCTGGGTTGCCCGAGGTAGCGATCGCGACGCTGTGGCCGGCGGCGAGTGCGAGACGCGCGATGGCCGGCCCGACGTGACCGGCTCCGAGCACTGCGATCGTGGGTGTGGTGACTTTCGTCATGGTCGCAGCCAACTCCGATCATCCTAGGCGCTACTGATTTCCAAGTAACATCAGTGAAGCTAGTATTGTTCCATGGTCGCCCAGAACACCGCGCGTAACGCCATCCGCGCCGACGAGTGCGTTGCCGCCGACGAGTCGCTGGTGCGGGCGTTCGACTTGCTCGGCAAGCGGTGGACCGGAGTGCTGCTCGGGACGTTGAGCGCCGGGCCGGTCGGGTTCCGGGCGCTAGCCCGGGCGGTCCGCGGCATCAGTGACTCGGTTCTCTCCGACCGCCTCGGTGAGCTGACCGAGGCCGGGCTCCTCGCCCGAACGGTCGCTGAGGGACCACCGGTGTCGGTGACGTACACCCTGACCGACGCTGGTCGCGCGCTGCTACCGGCCCTGGAGCAGATCAGGCGTTGGGCGGAGCGTCACCTCACCACTCCCGGCGTCGGAAGCTCGCCCACCCCTGTGCTGCGACAAGCGCGTCGCCGATGAACTCGGGCTGGGAGATCAGCACCAACCTCGGAAGGCACACGCGCACCGGCGTCGACGCGCACGGTTGGCTTTGGGAGATCACGCGCGGTCCCCAGCTCGCCCACGTGGTGATCGATATCAGCGATGCGGCGTGGTCGAGCGACCCACTTCGTCTTCCCGATGACACGCGGCGAGCGCTCGAAACCGACGGACGGACAGAACTGCTCAAGGTCCTCGGGCGTGACGAGCCACCTCGCCTCATTCATTGCGACTTCAACGGCTGTACGTATTCGTCCAGCAAGGAAGCCTGCTAACCGATCGTGCAGGCGTAGGCCTCGACTCCGCGAGCGAGGAGGGATGCTATCGAAGGTGCGGGCGGTGATCGATCCAGGCTCGCGAATCAGCTGACAAAGCCGCTCTTGGGCGATGACCGGGGTCTGCCACCAGGTCGACCAGGGTTTTCCACTGGCGCGAGGGGTCCCCGAACCGAGAAGGTTGTTGGCAGGCAGTAGAGACCCCAACAAGGAGCACGCCCATGTCCACGATCCACCTCCACCAAACGACCACCGCAACGCCCGAACAGTTCGTCGCAGGGCTCACCGACTTCGGACCGGGCCGCGCGAAGCTGTTCCCCAACAGCGCCGACGAGTACCTCAAGGTGTATAGCCAGAGCCCCGGACATGCCGACGTCACGGAGGGATCCGGCGGTGTTTGGGAACGCCTCAACTACGACTTTTCCGACCCCAACCATGTCGTCCTGACAACCACAGACTCCAACGTCTGGGGAGGCGCCTCAGGCTACAACTACACCCTCACACGGCATCCCAACGAGACGACCGATATAGACGTCGTCGTGGTACGTGAGGGCAAAACCTTCAAGGGTCGAATGCTTGGGATCGTGCTCGGGATCTTCGGCAAGCGGGTGCTGGGAAAGGCGCTGACAACCACCGTCAAGGCCATCGAAGCCCGGAACTACGGCGCGAGAACAGCGGAGCAGACGTAGACGCAATGGACCGCCGTCAATGACGGCCATCGCCGACCGGTTGAAGCGCAAGGAAGGGAACAGCGACATGTCCACGACTCACACAGAGATCACCGAGCCCAGCGACAACGATTCTGCCTCACTGTCGAGCATCGGCAGCGCGCTGGATGCTGAGAATCGCTCGGTCGCAATCGAGGGAGCGACGCTGGTCTATCGGCGGTTCGGCAACGCCGAGACGGAAGCGCCGCCGCTGGTCTGCCTGCAGCACTTCCGCGGCAACCTCGACAACTGGGATCCGGCGCTGGTCGACCGCCTCGCTCAGCAGCGCGAGGTGATCCTCCTCGCCAACCGTGGCGTAGGCGCCTCGACGGGTGTGGTTCCCGACAACGTCAGCGACATGGCCCGCGACGTGCTGCGCTTCGTTGACGCGCTCCCACTGCGGGAGATCGATCTGCTCGGATTCTCGCTCGGCGGCTACATCGGCCAGGAACTGGCCCTCGTCCGCCCACGGCTGCTCCGCAGACTTGTGCTCGCCGGCACCGCGCCGCAAGGCGCTCCGAAGATCCACCGCTGGACGGATGACGTCTACGCGCTCGCCGCCCAAGACGTACCGGACCCCGACCGCTTCATCCGGCTATTCTTCTCCGGCTCGCAAGAAAGCCGGGCCAAGGGAGTGCAGTATCTGAAGCGCATCTCCAGCCGCGCGGCCGATCACGACGAGCCGACCGACCTCGCAACCCGTGATGCTCAACTGGGCGCAATCGCACGCTGGGGGATCCCGGACCCGTCGAAGCTCACTCGTCTTGGGGCGATCACCCAGCCGACGTTGGTCGCGAACGGCGACAACGACACGATGATGATCACCGAGAACAGCTACCTGCTCGCGCACCACATCCCGAATGCGCAACTACGGATCTATCCGGACGCGGGGCACGGCTTCCTCAACCAGTATCCCGAACTATTCGCCGACCACGTCAATGCGTTTCTCAATGGTGGCTGAAGGACTCACGGGCTCCCGGCCCAGGGTCGTGTAGCGCGGAAGAAGCCAGTCCATGACTTCTCCTTCCCGCCTCAGGTTCCGACGAGCTGCTGACCACCGTCGATGTCGAAGGTCGCGCCGGTGAGCGCCGAGTTGGTCATGATGTGGATCGCGAGTGCGGCGATGTCGGCTGGCCCGACGACGCGTCGGATTGGCAGCGTGGTACGGAGCTGTTCGCGGCGCGCGTCCAGCTGGTCGCCGAGGAGGGTCGCCGACAACGGCGTATCGACAAATCCGGCAGCGATCAGGTTCACGCGGACCGGCGCGAGTTCGAGTGCAAGGTTCTTCGTCATGGCGGGAAGCGCGGCGGTGAGCGCCGACACGAAGTAGAAACCCGGCGCCGTGCGGCGGCCGCCGGTGCCGCCCATGAAAAGCAGGGTCCCTCTCGGCCGGACCTTGCCCACCGCGTTCCGAGCGACCTGCAGCGGCAGCAAGAGATGGGCATCGACGTCGCGGCGCAGCTGTTCGATATCGAACTCCGCGAACGGCGCATAGTAAGGACCGGGGCCGGTAACCAGCACGTGGTCGATCGGTGCGGGCAGCTCGTCGAAGAACCTCTTGAGCCGGTCGAAGTCGGTGGCGTCGAAGGCCGCAATGCTCGCGCCCAGCTCGAGGCCGGCGCGGTGTAGTCGGTCCGGGTTGCGCGCCGTGATGATCACCTCGGCTCCCTCCTCGCGCGCGAGCCGGGCCGTCTCGAGCCCGATGCCGGCGCTGCCGCCAATCACGACGAGGGTTTGCCCGAGCAGCCCCGGCTCGCGTTGCCCGGGCGAATGGGCGGGCGAGGTCACCATGGTTCCTCCTTTGGGTTGAGGTTGCGACGGATCAGCAACGACTGGCGTCGCATTCATCTGGCCATTTCGACCGGCTGCTGCGTGGCCGCAATCGCCCCGCGCAGCGACTTGAGTGCCGCGACGTAGATCTCGGAGAAAGTCGGAAACGGCTGGATCGTGTCGCGCAGGACCTCGATCGGTACGCGGGCGCGAATCGCCAACGTCGCCTGCTGAAGCCACTCGCCAGCCTCGGGTCCGAGCGCGTACGCGCCGGTCAGACGCTTGCCGTCGGCAAGCAGGGTCAAGAACCCGTTGCTCTCGGCGTACGCGCGCGTGTACGTCTCGGTCTTCGCGAGCTCCGACAGGCGTGCTGTCCCGTTGAAGCGGCCGTCGGTCGCGCCAGCGGCGGCTGCCTGCGGGTCGGTGAAAACGACCCGCGGGACAGCGTCGTAGTCAGCCTCTCGCGGCTCGCCGAGGATGTTCGCCGCCACGACCTCGCCCTGGTACTTACCGACGTGGGTCAGCGGCCAGATGCCGGTGATGTCGCCGATCGCCCATAACCGCTCGCCCGCGCGAAGCCGCGAATCGACCGGGACGCCTCGTCCTTCGGCTTTCACGCCGACGGTCTCGAGGCCGATGTTGTCGACGCGCGGCCGTCGGCCTGTGGCGACCAGCAGCCGATCTCCGCGCAACTCGCCGCTGGCACCGAGGTCGAGGACGTACTCGCCATTTTCGCGTCGCGCTGCGGCCGCCATGACACCGAGGAAGAGTTCGATGCCGTCGCTGCGCAGCACCTCGGCGAGTGCCTCGCCGAGCGGCGCCGACTCGCGCGGGAGCAGGTTCGGAGCGCCCTCGACGAGCGCGACTTCGCCACCGAAGCGACAGACCGCCTGCGCCATCTCGACGCCGACCGGCCCTCCGCCGAGCACAAGCATCCGGCGCGGCACGGCTTTCATCCCGGTAACCTCCCGGTTCGTCCAGATCCCCTCGAGCTCGCGGAGGCCCGGGATTGGCGGGATTGCCGGATCCGCACCGTTGGCGAGGACGACGTGGTCGGCGGTGTGCCGGACGCCGTTCACCTCGACCACGCCCGGGCCGGCCAGACGGCCAGTGCCACGAAACAGGTCGATGCCGCTGTCGGCTAACCAGCGCTCCTGGCCGGCATCCGAGTAGTTCGAAACCATGAAGTCCCGCCACGCAAGCGCAGCGTCAACGTCGACCTTTGCCAATGCGGCAGCCTCATTTGCGGCGTGCGCAGCCTCGCCGGGGCGCAGCAGCGTTTTGGACGGAATGCAGGCCCAGTACGAGCACTCACCACCGACGAGTTCGCGCTCGACGAGCGCGACACGCAGGCCGCCTTGGGCGAGCGCGCCCGCGCAGTGCTCGCCGGGTGATCCGCCGCCGACGACGATCACGTCGTAGTCGGTCACTTTGGCAGTTCCTCGCCGCTCTGCTCCGCAGCCATGTACGCGGCGTACCAGTCGGGCCAGTTCGCGTCCGCCTCACCGATGCGCTGCTCATGTTCGCCGTGGGCGACCGATGCGCGCCGCATTGCATCAGCTAGGTCACTCGCCGAACCGAACGTCGTCGCCGCAGAGTCGATGCGGCCAGGCAGTCGGGTCGTAATCTCCTGGAGCAGCCAGCTGTTGCCGTCCGGATCCCTGAACGTGGCCAAGGAGCCGTAGCTGGCATGCTCGGGAGCGGCACCGCCGACCGGGCCATCCGGGCTGAGGTGGAAGACCTCGCTCACCTCGACACCGCGCCCCACCAGGTAGTCGTGGACGGCCTCGATATCGGAAACGATCAGGAACATATTCTGGGCGGATCCCGGCGCGGCGGATGTGCGGTTCGTGCCGAACTGGACGGAGCAGCTGGAGCCGGACGGAGTTAACTGAACAATGCCAGAGCCGGGCGGCGTGACGTCCTGCCGCCATCCGAGGCCAACGTAAAACTCCGTCGCGCGGTCGACATCCGACACCGGAATGGTGACCACTTCGAGCTTCATGTCCACGTTCTTGACGCTCGCGTTCTCACTCGCGTTGCTGCTGACCTCCGTCATGCTCATAGCCTCCCTAGGTTGTGTTAGAGACCCACTCTCGCGCCTCGACGGCTCCGTCGCACCCGTCGGACTCCCTGGCAGGGACCCTGGTCCGCATATCCTGCACGCCGTACGATCCTTTGATACACGGCTTTCGGGGTCGTTTTGATCACGGCTTTTGGGGTCGTTGCTCGAAGGACTGGCGCCTGGAGGCCGCGGATGAGCCAGGATCGGGTTCAGCGTTCGAGGCTCCTCGGACGTCGAAGTGAGTGCGAGGCGCTCGACCGGCTTCTGACCGATGCGCTCTCCGGTCGTAGTGGAGTTACTGTCCTACGGGGGGAGGCGGGCGTCGGCAAGAGCGCGCTACTGAGCTATGTGTCAGAGCGTGTCTCCGGGTGGTCCGTCGCGACGGCCGTTGGCGTCGAGTCGGAGATGGAGCTTGCCTACAGCGGCCTGCATCAACTCTGCGGACCGATGCTGGATCGCCTCGATCGGCTGCCCGTCCCACAGCGGGAAGCGCTCGCGACGGTGTTCGGTCAGCGCACCGGTCCCGCGCCGGATCGGTTCTTAGTGGGACTCGCGGCGTTGACGCTGTTCGCCGAAATCGCCGAGGAGCAACCGCTCGTCTGCATCATCGACGACGCGCAGTGGCTGGACCGCGCCTCGGCGCAAATTCTCGGTTTCGTCGGCCGCCGGCTGCTCGCGGAGCGGGTCGCGCTCGTGTGCGCAGCGCGCACGGGCATCGGTGACGAGGTCCTCGTCGGGCTCCCGGAATTGTCCATCCACGGACTCGGCGACAGCGATGCGCGCGCGCTGCTGCTGGACAACGTGTACGGCCCACTCGATGCGGCGGTCTGTGACCAGATCGTCACGGAGAGCCACGGCAATCCGCTTGCGCTCCTTGAGCTGCCGCGCAGCTGGAGCGCCGCAGATCTTGCTGGCGGGTTTGGGCTTCCCGACAGCCAACCGGTGGTCAGCAAGATCGAACAGAGCTACGTCCGGCGCCTCCGCGTACTTCCCTCCGAGACGCAACTGCTCGTCCTCGCCGCGGCCGCAGAGCCGCTAGGTGACCCCTTGCTGCTCCACCGTGCCGCCGAGACGCTCGGCGTCGACATGGCTGCGGCCGACCCGGCAGTGGACGCGGGTCTGCTTGGAATAGGTGGGCGCGTCGAGTTCGCGCATCCGCTCGTCCGGTCCGCCGCCTACCGCTCGGCCGCCGCCGAGGACCGGCACCGCGTCCATCGCGCCCTCGCCGAAGCAACCGACCCTGGGACGGACCCGGACCGGCGTGCCTGGCACCGGGCTCGAGCGACGCCGGGACCTGGCGAGGAGGTCGCCGCCGAGCTCGAGCGTTCGGCCGGCCGGGCTCAGGCTCGCGGCGGAGTCGCCGCGGCGGCCGCGTTCCTGCAGCGCGCCGTCGCGCTGACAGTGGATCCGGCGCGGCGTGCAGAGCGCTCGCTCGCCGCAGCGCAGGCGAGCTTCCAGGCCGGCGCGTTCGATGCGGCTCTCGGGCTCGTGGCCACGGCGGAGGCCGGAGCGCTCGACGAGTTCCAACGCGCCCGGGTGGATCTGCTGCGCGGCGACGTCGCCTTCGCCTCGGGTGCCCTCAGCGATGCTCCGCCGTTGCTGCTGAAGGCCGCGAGGCGCCTCGAGCCGCTCGACCTGGAACTCGCGCGCCAGACCTACGCAACCGCATGGGCCGCGGCGTCCGTCCCCGGAGACCAAGGGGGATCGGCGGTCCTTTCAGAGATCTGCCGCGCCGTCCAGGCTCTCCTCCGGCGACCGGGAGGCCCGCGTCCACTCGACCTGCTCCTCGACGGGCTCGCCCTGCTGACAACCGACGGTCACGCCGCCGCGACTCCGACGTTGCAGCGAGCAGCAACGGCACTCCTCGACATCCCGCTGGAGGACGTCCTGCGTTGGGGCTGGGTGGCCATGGCGGCCAGCAACGCCGTATGGGACAACGACGGCGCGCGCGCGATCTCGGCGAGACAGGTCCAGCTCGTCCGCGATGCTGGCGCGCTTGCGGGGCTACCGCTACACCTCTCCGCGTTGGGCATCGCGAACGCCTGGATCGGCGACTTCGCGGGTGCCGCCTCGAACATCGCTGAGGCCGACAGCGTCGCGGCGGCAACCGGAAGCCAGTTCTTCCCTTGGGCCTTGCTGAGGCTCCGGGCACTCCAAGGGAGGGAAGCCGAGGCCTCGGCAGCGATCGCGAACGCGATCGAACAAGCCGCTGGCCAATCGCCAGGCGCGGCGATCTGGGCGCACTGGGCCGCCGCCGTCCTGTACAACGGCCTCGCCCGCTACGAGGAGGCGATGGCGTCAGCCCGCCAATCCACATCGAACACCTTTGAGCTGTGGGTATCCGTATGGGCGCTTCCCGAGCTCGTCGAGGCGGCCGCGCGGGCGGGCGATACGGAGCTCGCACGCGATGCGTTGGATCGGCTTGCGGAGACGACCCAACCCTGTAGCACCGATGACGCTCTCGGCATCGAGGCCCGCTGTCGGGCGCTGCTGAGCGACGGCGCGGCCGCCGAGGAGCTCTACCGCGAATCGATCGATCGGCTCAGCCGTACGCAACTCCGTCCGGAGCTCGCCCGTGCGCATCTGCTCTACGGGGAGTGGCTGCGCCGCGAGGGCCGTCGTGTGGATGCGCGCGAGCACCTGCGGACCGCCTACGACCTGTGCGTCGCGATCGGCATGGAGGCGTTCGGGGAGCGCGCACGGCGCGAGCTCATGGCCACCGGCGAGCGGGTGCGCAAGCGCAGCACCGACACGCGCGACGAGCTCACGCCGCAGGAGGAGCAGATCGCCCGGCTAGCCCGGGACGGCTTTTCGAACCCGCAGATAGGCGCGCAGCTCTTCATCAGCGCACGTACGGTCGAATGGCATCTGGGCAAGGTGTTCACCAAGCTCCGGATCAGCTCCCGCAGGGAGCTTCGGGCAGCCCTTCCCGAGCACGGCGGGCTCCTCGCGAGTGCCTAGCGCAGACCCCGGCATTCCTGGACTCGCGTTCTCATCCGCTCGCCGGTCCGGCTCTGACTGCGGTATCTCCGCCGGGGACCGACCAGGGACTTCGACGGGCGCGACTAGGTGACACCTCGGACGACGCTTGACAACGAAACCCACCGAAGGAGTTAGCACATGCGTTCCGACATCGTGCCCGGCGGCGTATTTCCCGACTACGAGCTGCCTGACCACACCAAAACGATGCGCAGGCTCAGCGAGCTGCAAGGCGACGACCCGCTGATCCTCACGCTCGCACGCGGCCACTACTGCCCGAAAGAGCACCAGCAGCATCTGCAGCTCGCCGCGTTCTACCCGCAGATCGGCGTCGCTTACACCCAGATCGCCACGATCTCGACCGACGACCACCACACGATCCTGGAATTCCGCGCGTCCGTCGGCGGCCAATGGCCCTTCCTCTCCGACCCGGAGCGCACCGTCCAGCAGGATCTCGACATCCAGGAATACACAGACCCCGAGCACGATCCGATGATCCCGCACACACTGGTGCTCAAGCCTGGGCTCGTCATCCACAGCGTCTACAACGGCTACTGGTTTTGGGGCCGGCCCTCGGTGGAGGACCTCCGCGAGGACCTGCGCGCCGTGACGGGTGAGATCCGTCCGGACTGGGATCTGAGCAGACCCGGACTTCGCGAGGCCTGGGACGCCGGCGACCGCTCGCCGTTCCACGGCTGGAACAGATGGAGTCCAGAACGGTTCGCGGCCGAGCGCGCGCGCGTTGCGAGCTGACCATGTTCTCGTTCCTACGACGCCGGCGCGCTGCTGAAGGCCATCGCACAGTGACCGCCAGCTGCTCACATCTCGACAGCATCCAGTTCACGGAACTGCCCGAAAGCATTGCTGGCTGCGAGGAGTGCCTAGCGAGCGGCGGTTGGTGGGTGCACCTGCGCATGTGCCAGTCGTGCGGTCACATCGGCTGCTGCGACGACTCACCCAGCAGGCATGCCTCGGCGCACGCCCGTACTACCGGCCACCCCATCATCCGCTCCGCCGAACCTGGCGAGGACTGGAGCTACTGCTACCTCGACGACATCACCTTCGTTCTCGACCCATAAGCAGCACGGTGTCCTCGTCGCGAACTACTCGCCGATGGAGGAGAACGCGCCGCGCAGCCCGAGCAGCCCGTCGCGGATCCGGGTCTTCACCGTGCCGAGCGGGAGATTGAGCAGCTGGGCCACCTGGCTTTGGCTGTAGCCGCCGAAGTAGGCCAGCGTGATCGCCTCGCGCTGGATCGCGGTCAACGACGCCAGGCCCTTGCGTACCCTCTCCGCGTCGAGCCGCTCCTCCACGCCGGCCCACACGTCATCCACCGCCGGGTCGGCGGTGGCAGCGGCGTAACGCTCATCGCGAGCCGCCTCGCTGGACACCGATCGCACCCTGTCCACGGCCCGGCGGTGGGCCATGGTGGTCATCCAGGCCATGACGCTGCCCTTCTTCGGTGAGTAGCGGGCGGCTTGCTCCACACTTCCACGAAGACTTCCTGCGTGACCTCCGCGGCGTGGTCGGCCGAGCGCAGCACCCGCAGCACCACGCCGTGGATACGGGCCGCGGTCAGGTCGTACAGCTCGGCGAAGCGTCCTCCTCGCCGCGGGCGCTCAGCGATACCAGTCGGCCAGCTGGGCGGCCGATGCCTGCCGGCTGGCGCCGGGTGTGCGACGCAGGCTTCTGTCACGAAAGTTTCGACTCCTTCTGCGGTACGCAAGCGGTGCCACCCGAAGCCACGGGCGTCGACCCGTGTCACCCGAACCCGAGGTTAGGGACGGCGTGCGCTCAGTTCCCAGACCGAATTGCGCTCACTTCCCGCTTCCTTGGGCTGATGGAAACGAGCTCCTGGCGGGCGTACCGTGAGATTTGAGGGCCCGCTGGTGAGGTGCCCGACTGCTCGGGTTTGCGATGACCGCGCGAGTGATCAAGCGAGGGAGCAAGGTGGACGTCCGTGAGGCAGTTGGCGTCGGCCAGTTGGCGATACCTCGCCGGGCTGCGGGCCGGCTACGCGAACGGCTCAGCGAGAACCTCAGCCGCCGCTTCGTCGGCCGGGATGCTGAAATCACCCTCTTTAAGGACGTGCTGAATTCTGGGCAGGCGGCACTGCTCTGGGTGTACGGACCTGGCGGAGTCGGCAAGAGCACTCTGCTCCACCGGCTGGCCCAGCTGGCCAGCGACAAGGGGATGCCCGCGCTGTTCCCGGACGCCCGGGATCTGCCTCCGACTCGGGAAGGTGTCGTCCAGGGCTTGCGGCAGGCGCTGGAACCCGCGATCGTCTCGGTCGAGGATGGCGAGCAGCGGTGGGTGATCTTGCTGGACACCTGTGAGCACTTCTCCGAGGCCGAGGCCTCGGCGGTGCGCACGGAGGTGCTGTCGCAGCTCCCAGCGACATCGTTGATCGTTTTGGCTGCACGGGCCCGTCCCGGTCTCGCCTGGCTTACCGACCCCGGTTGGGGCGAGCTCCTCACGCCGATGCCGCTGCACAACCTGAGCCCCACCGAGGCACGCACGTATCTGTCCAGGGCCGGCGTGCCCGAGTCCCGACACGACGCCGTAGTCGCCTTCACCCACGGCCATCCGTTGTCGCTCGCGCTCGTCGGGGAGCTCGGCAAGCAGATCGACTTCGATCCCTCCGGGTCTCCCGACGTGCTGGGCAGCCTGCTGGAGCGGCTGCTGAGCGACGTGCCAGGTCCGTCCTACCGTGATGCGGTCTACGCCAGCGCGCAGGTCCGAGTCACCGACGAGGGTCTGCTTTCGGCATTGCTCGACGGCGACGTCACCGCGGAGTTCGACTGGCTGCGCCGACAGCCCTACATGGAATCCGGACTCGACGGTGTGTTCCCTCACGACCTGGCCCGCGACCTGCTCGACAAGGACCTGCGCTGGCGCAACCCGCAGCGCCAACGCGTGCTGCATGAACGAGCCGGACGTCACTACCTGCGGCTGATGGAGGTCGGCGACACCGAGGTGCAGCAGTCGGCGCTGTTCGACCTGATGGCCTTGCACCCGTCGCTTCGAGGCTTCCTGCTGACCCCAGCGCTGCGTTGCGTGTCACCCGGGGAGCGTCGGCCGACCGGGCCGCGGTCCTGAGCCTGATATCCGGACACGAAGGGCCGGAATCGGCAGAACTGGCGGCTCTGTGGTGGGACCAGGACCCGGGTGCTTGGGTGATTGTCAGGACCGCACCGCCCCGGCCTCATCCTCGCTGCGTGCCGCAATGGCGTTGGCAGCACTACCCGAACCTGGCGGGCCGCTCGACGTGACCCGGCGTCGTCGCCGCCCGCGTCCGGCTGGGCCGCCATCCGCCGGTGCGCCCCGGCGAGCGGGTGACCTACGTTCGGTGGTGGCTGGACGCCGAGACGTACCAGAAGCCGTCCCCCGCGCAGAGCCTGCTCGCTGTCCAGCTGACCCGTCACTACCTGACCACACCCGGGCTCGCGGTCTCGTTCGTGCCGACCGCCGATCCAGGCACCTGGTTTGGGCCCATGATCTACACCGACCAGAACCCGATGCCCGAGGCAGACTTCACGCTCGGGGAGAACCGCTACAGCGTGTTCGGCCATGACTGGCGAGCCGTGTCGCCGCCTCGCTGGCTCGCGCTGATGAGCGAGCGCGAGACAGCGCGTGAACCCATCCCCGTGCTGCCCGAGCAGTCAGGGGAGGCAGCCCTGCTCGCGCTCAGCCGCCAGGAGTTCGCACAGGCCGTTCGATCTCTGCTCCGCGAGTTGCATCGGCCGGACCGGCTCGTCCGCAACCCGCTGCTGCAGTGCCGGCTGGTGGAAAGCCGGCTGCCGACGACTCCGGCGGGCGCTGACCCCGGACCGGAGGCTCGTCTGGCTGCGCTGCGAGAAGTTCTGCAGGAGGCGGTAGCGACCTTGCAGGCCTCCCCCCGTGACGCGAAGGGCTTCCGGGCGCTGCGTCGGACCTACCTGGCTCCGGCGCCGTCACAAGAAGTCGCCGCCCAGGTCCTCGGCCTGCCGTCGAGTACCTACCGGCGGCATCTGTCGGCCGGGCTCCGAGCGATCACCGACATCATGTGGGAACAAGAGCTGCATGCCTGACGGTCCAAGCCCTTCCTTTTGCAAAGCCGGGTTGGGTTCAGGCCCTCACGGGTTCGAATCCCGCATCCTCCGCGGCTCCGGATCCTCCGCGGCTGTCACCAAGGGAGACGCTCACTCCGGGTGGACGGGCACCTTGCCGCCCTCAATGGCCCGGCACTAAATTTGAAACGACGATCAAGTCGTCGCTGGCTCTGACACGGCTGACCCGTAGACGGGTCCTTTGGGGGAGGACGAACCGACCCAGAAACTCCGAGGGACGGGTGATGGCTGATGCCATATCAAGGTGCGATTTTCGATGTAGATGGGGTGCTGGTCGATTCGCCGCACGAGCTGGCGTGGCGCGAGGCCCTCAAGGAGCTGATGGAGGGCGACTGGCGCGACATCCGTGACCAGACCAGCTGGACCGCCGAGCGGTTTACCACACAGGTGTACCAGCAGGTGATGGCCGGCAAGCCAAGGCTTGCTGGCGCTCGGGCGGCGCTTGAGTACTTCGGAGTGCCCGACGTGGACCGACGGATCGAACAGTACGCGGCCGCCAAGCAGGAGCACGTCGTCGAGCTCATCGAGCAGGGCCGGTTCAGGGCCTTTCCCGATGCACTGCGGTTCATCCTCGCCGTCAAGGACAGTGGGATTCGGGTTGCTGCGGCGTCCTCATCGAAGAACGCCAAGCTGTTCCTCGAACGGATCCGGCTCGACACGTTCGCCGCGGAACAACGCCTCGACTACAGCTTCGTGCACGATGGAATGACCCTCGAGGAGCTGTTCGACGCCGACATCTCCGGCCGCGACTTCCCCCGCGGAAAGCCCGACCCGATGATCTTCCTTACCGCGGCCGAGGAACTCCGACTTTCCCCCGATGTGTGTTTCGTCGTCGAGGATGCGACGAGCGGCGTACAGGCAGCCAAGGCTGGCGGCATGGCGGCGATCGGCGTGGCGCGTCTCGGCGACGAGCAACAGTTGGCCGACGCCGGAGCCGACCTCGTCGTGACGACCTTGGACGACGTCTCCCTTCCCACCCTCATCGAGGGTCGACTTGAGGAACGGCAGGCCGCCGAGGAGATCCGACGGCGATACGCTGAGCGGCCACCGGGCATATGGACCCTGGTATACGACGGCTACGACCCCGAACGGCAAGGGTTGCGCGAGGCGCTGTGTGCGCTGGGCAACGGCTACTTCATGACTCGTGGAGCGCTGTCCGAGGCGAAAGCCGACGATGCCAACTACCCGGGCACCTACGTGGCAGGCCTGTACAACCGGCTGGTCAGCGAGGTCGCAGGCCGTGAGGTGGAGAACGAGGACCTGGTCAACGTCCCCAACTGGCTACCACTGCAATTTCGCATCTCGGATGGTCCCTGGTTCGACATGCAGCAGCCCGGCGTCGAAGACCACAGCCTTGAACTCGACATGGAGCATGGAACGCTCATCCGCAGTTTTACCTGGCAAGACGACCAGGGGCGGCGGACCAGCGTGGTGCAGCGCCGGTTCGTGAGTCGTCAAGATGAACACTTGGCAGGCCTGGAGACCAAGCTCACAGCTGAGAACTGGTCGGGCAGCATCCAGATCCGCTCCGGCTTGGATGGCAGGGTCCTCAATGCTGGCGTCAAGCGCTACCGCGACCTCAACGGCCAACACCTGATAACCCTCGGTCAGGCCGAAGTCGACAAGGAAACAATCGACCTGCAGGTTGAGACAAACCAATCGCATGTACGGGTTGCCCTGGCCGCTCGGACGAGGTTCCTGCGCGATGGCGAGATTGTCGAGGTTGACCGCAGCCTGGTCGAAGAACCCGGGTTTGTTGCACACGAACTCACCTGCCTGGTGCCGCAGGGGCGGCCAGTCACGGTCGAGAAGATCATCGCCCTCTAT
The DNA here is from genome assembly GCA_963734005.1 of uncultured Actinomycetota bacterium. Classification (GTDB taxonomy): domain Bacteria; phylum Actinomycetota; class Actinomycetes; order Propionibacteriales; family Propionibacteriaceae; genus Microlunatus. Next base: position 321,726 of record CAVTFS010000012.1, on the reverse strand, counting down.
ACCTCCCGCGACCGCGCAATCTCTGAGAGCCGGCACGACGCCGGCCTGGCGATAGCCAGAGCGGGAAATTTTGGGGAGCTCCTCAGCAGCCATGAGCGCGCCTGGCTCCACACCTGGGACAGATTCGATATTGCGATGGACAGTGCCAACGACTGGACCGCGACGGTCCTGCACCTGCACATTTTTCACCTCCTGCAAACGGTCTCGTTGCACAGCGCTCACTTGGACGTCGGAGTGCCGGCTCGCGGTTGGCATGGGGAGGCCTACCGGGGTCACATCTTCTGGGACGAGTTGTTCATCTTCCCGTACTTCAACTTTCAGCGTCCCTGGCTGGCGGGGGCGCTACTCCAGTACCGGTACGCGCGGCTCGGCGCGGCTCGTGCGGCGGCCCGGGAGGAAGGATTTGAAGGCGCGATGTTCCCCTGGCAGAGCGGCTCCAACGGACGGGAGGAGACTCAGCGACTGCACCTGAACCCAAAGTCGGGGCGGTGGCTGCCCGACCGCTCGCGCGTGCAACGCCATGTCAACATCGCGATCGCCTACAACGTCTGGCAGCACTACATGATCACCGGCAGCGTTCGGTTCCTACGCTTCACCGGTGCCGAGCTGCTCATCGAGATCGCGCGGTTTTGGGCCAGCATCGCGACCTACGACCCCGCACAAGATCGCTACGAGATCCACGGCGTGATGGGCCCAGACGAGTACCACGACGCCTACCCCGACTCCGACGAGGTCGGGCTGCGTAACAACACCTACACCAACGTCATGGCGGTTTGGGTGCTGCTGCGAGCGCTAGAGGCGTTGCAAGAGCTACCGCCTCACTATCGCCAGGAGTTGATCGAGGAGCTGATGATCCGCGACGAAGAGCTGGAGCGGTGGCGCGATATCAGTCAGAAGATGACCGTCGTGTTCCACGCCGACGGTGTGCTGAGTCAGTTCGAGGGCTACGAGCAGCTGCTCGAATTCGACTGGGACGGTTACCGGGACAAGTACGGCAACATCCAACGACTGGACCGCGTGCTTGAGGCTGAAGGGGACAGCACGAATCGCTACAAGGTCTCAAAGCAGCCCGACGTATTGATGTTGCTCTACCTCCTGTCGCGAGACGAGCTCTGCGGCCTACTCGCCGGCCTGGGCTATGAGGTGAGTGAGGAGCAACTGGCCCGCACCGTCGACTACTACCTGGCACGCACCTCGCATGGTTCGACCCTCAGCTCTGTCGTGACCGCCTGGGTTCTTGCCCGTTATGACCCTGCCGAGGCCTGGCAGTGTCTGCAACGGGCATTGCAGAGCGACGTCGCGGACGTTCAGGGCGGAACCACCGCAGAGGGCATCCACCTAGGAGCGATGGCCGGCACGGTAGATCTTGTGTTGCGCTGCCTCACCGGTATGCGCGCCCGCGGGCAAGTACTCCGATTCGACCCGGCAATCCCGCCTGAGATCAAACAACTGCAGTTCAGCGTGCACTATCGCAGCCACCGCGTCGAGCTGGCGTTCTCCGAGGACCGGATCGACGTCAGGTCACGCCCCGGTCCGGCAGCACCCATCACTGTCTTGGTCCGCGACGACGCTGTGGACTTGCACCCAGGCCAGCGGCATACCTTCTCACTTGACCACCGTCGTGACGGCAACAGCTGACACGGCACTCGCCGAGCACGCTGCCCGAGTGACAGCGCAGGCGCAGACGACCGCTCTGTGCCTCGATTTCGACGGCACGCTGGCCCCAATCGTCGATGATCCGAACCAAGCAAGACCGCTGCCCGGGACGGCAGCGCTGCTTGGTCAGCTGGCTCCCCGGTTTGCTGCGGTTGCGTTGCTGTCGGGTCGCCCGGCTGACTATCTGGCCCAGTATGCGGCCGCCCCGGGAGTCCGCTATCTCGGACTGTACGGGCTCCAAGGGATCCGCGACGGGGAGCTATGGGTAGATCCGCGGCTGGAGGCAGCGCGCCCAGCCGTTATGGCGGCTCAGCAAGATCTGCACAGTTGCGCCGCAGTACGTGACAGTGGCGCCTACCTGGAGGACAAGCAGTACGCGGTGGCGGTCCATACGCGGCGGCTTGCCGACCCCGCACGCTGGGCGGCGCCCATCGATGAAGCAGTGCGGCAAATCGCTGACAGGCGCGGCCTGGAGGTGATCCGCGGGAAGCAGGTCTGGGAGCTGCGCCCAGCGGTCCGCAGCGACAAGGGCGACGCCGTTCGTCGCGTCACTGCCGAGTCCAAGGCCCGCGGTGTCGTGGTGGCTGGCGACGATCTCGGTGACCTTTCTGCATTTGCCGCGGCACTCGAGCTGAAGGCTGCCGGCGGCGATGCGCTACGTATCGCGGTGGACTCCGCGGAGGTCCCGCCGGCACTGATCAACGAGGCCGATCTCATCGTCGATGGTCCGCGAGGACTGCTTGAGTTCCTCAGCCGGTTGCTCACCTGAACGAGGTCGGGGTGATGGGAGCGCAACGCTTTGTCAGCAACCACATATGTCAACGGAAAGGTCTTCACCGGGCGAGGAGAAGATGACTTCGTTTCCGCATTCTCGATTGAGAATGGCGAATTCACGTCGGTCGGCGGAAGCTCGCCATTAGAGGCGGAGGACACAGTCAACCTAGGGGGCAAGACCGTCGTACCAGGCTTTCTTGATGTCCACACGCATCTGTCCTACATCGCGATGACACTTGGCGCCGTCCCGTGCACGCCACCCGAGGTGAACAGCATCGAAGACATGATCGACGCATTGCAGGCGAGTGCCGCCTACGGTAAAGGCGCCGACGTGTGGATCGAGGGTTGGGGTTACGACGAGTCCAGGCTCGCCGAGCATCGAGCCCCGACCACTGAGGATCTCAACCGCGTCTCCGCGACGCAGCCGGTGTACGTACTGCGTTCCGACTGTCACTCGGGTGTGTGCAACTCCCGCGCTTTGAAGTTGGCCGGCATCACCGCCGTCACTCCGGATCCCGAGGGTGGCTCCTTCGGTCGGTACGAGGATGGTCGGCCCAACGGCGTTCTCACAGAACACGGAGCGAATAACATCGTGCTGCGCGCGAAGAATTCGTCGGATTACCAGAGTGAAGTGGACAGAATCGCTGCCTGCGGCGGCCACTTCAACGCCCACGGAATCGTTGCGGTCACCGACATGATGGCGCTGATCGAACCGTACGACTATCTTCAAACATTTCGTGACGCGCAACCATCAGGCCTAATCCAGCGAGCCAGCATCTACTATTCGTGGACCGAAATCAAGAAACACGGTATGCCGGACCTTACCGATGACCAGCGCAATGGTCGCGTGAAGGTCGGGGGAGTGAAGCTGTTCATCGACGGGTCAATGTCGAACCGGACAGCATGGATGCTTGAGCCGTATCCCGGCTCGGATCAGCTGGGCTTCAAGGCTCTGAACGACGCTGATACGTGGGAAGCCCTTGAGTTCGCTCGGCGCAACAAGATTCAGCTCGCCATCCACGTGATGGGCGACCGTGCCATTCAGCACATCATTGATGCATTTTCCGAGGAGGAGCCCTGGATGGGCAACCTACCCTCGGTTCGTCTCGAGCATGCGACGATGCTCAACAACGACCAGATTGCGCAGATAAATGCTGCCCGGATGAACTTCGGTGTCGTCACCCAAATAGTCTTTTTCTTCGCTGAGTACGACAGCTATGTCGCCAATCTCACAAAACCTCAATTTCGGCAAGCTTATGCGACAAGAACGTGCTTTGAGAATCTCAAGGCGTTCGCGTTGTCGTCTGATCGTCCCGCCACCACATGGAATGACCCGGATAATGTCTTTGTTTCTATCAAGGCAGCGGTGACGCGAAAGGCGTACAACGATGCCGATATTGTGACAGAGCAGGCCATTACCGTGCCGCAGGCCCTGCTGCTCTATACGGGTCGGGCCAGACACCTCGCAGACCTCGGCAATGTCGGAACGATTGAGCCCGGCAACGAAGGCAGCTTTGTCGTGCTAGACCGTGACATTTTTACCGTGCCGCCAGTCGATATCGACCAAACTCAGGTATTAGAAACATATCTTGCCGGCGTGAAGGTCTATAGCGCTTCAGCGATGTCGATCCCCTAGTGCCGTACACAGTGGGAGTACGCCGCTCGGATCGGCGCGAGAATCATGTGCCTGCGTGGCGCCAACTCCTTACCGTCTGACTCCGCTGAAGGAGGGGAACGCCGCACCCTCACCGGAGCAGTCGGTAGAAGCGCCAGTAGTCGGTGTGAATCGGGAGAATTTCCATCTCGCCGAACCCCGCCTGGAGGGCGTATTGACGAAGCATCGAGGGACGCATGACGGCTCCGGTGGCTGCGGTTTGCGGGTCTCCCATGGCGCCGGGCAGACAGGAGACCACGCTCCAGCCGTACTCGGTTCGTTCCCGCGCTGAGGCGGGGACGCTGAACTCCTCAGCGACCAGCCCGTCGGCCACGAGCAGGGTCCCTTCCTCGGAGAGCAGCTGCCGGGCAGCGCTGAGTGCGGCAACGGGTCGCGACATGTCATGCAGGGCCTCGAAGATCGTCACCAGGTCGTATCCGCCCGCTCCGGCGAGGTCGGCGGCGTCGGTGACGGAGAACCTCACTCGATCAGCCATTCCGGCCCGCTCGGCGTTGCCTCGAGCGGCATTGATGGCGTTGTGGTCGAGATCGACACCGTCCACGCTGATGTTGGGGTACGCCTGGGCCATGGCGATGCTCGACCAGCCGGTGCCGCACGCCACGTCGAGGACCCGCGCGGGCGGTTCGGCCCGAAGCCGTACGTCGACGTCGACAATCGCAGGGAGCCATTGCGTGCCCAGCAAGTTGATGAACCGGGCCCGGTTCGGCTCCGCCCGGCCCTCGGGCTCCCATGGCAGCGGCGGTGGCGCGTTCCCAACCTGAAACGCCTTCACCAGCTGCGGAAGCCCGCGACTGGCGCGAACAATGTCGACGCCGGTGCCAGCCTCATATCGGACGTCGTCGCGGTTTGCCAGGACCGGGATGTGCTCCGGCGGCAACCAGTACCGGCGAGCGCGTGGTTCCGCCTGCGGGTCATCAACCACAAGCAGCTCACTCGCGGCATGGTGCTCGAGCCACTCCCGCACGTATCGCTCGGTGGTTCCAGTGCGTGCAGCCAGCTGCGACGAGGTGGCCGGACCGCTTTCTAGGAGCGCCCGATACAGCCCGAGTCGTTCACCAAGATAGATGGTGTAGAGCTCCAACGCCCCCACGGCATTACTGAACATCCGCTCACGCAACGCGTCCGTCCGGTCAACGTCGGGGCCCGGTTCTCCAGCAATGCGCCTCGCTTCGAACGGCGTGAGTCCACCCTCAGACATCACCCTCACCTCCTCGGGTTGGCCTGCCAGGCCCGCGTCATCGAATCGTCTCAGGTGTGCCCTCATCGTCTCAGCATGGATAGGTGGCAGATGAAGACCATCGTCGGCACCCACCCGTTTGCTCAGGTCGGGCTGTTCAGGGCAATTGACCGAGTACCGTCCGCAGGTATTCGGCACTGGTCCACACGTCCCCGAGAGGCCCTTCGTCTTTGGGTTCTTCGGTGAGGATCGTGTCCTGTTCGAGGGTGTACCAGCCGTTGTAACCGTGTGCCCGTAGGTGTCCGACAATGGCGGGGATGTCGACGTCCCCTTGGCCCAGGGGCCGGTACATTCCCCGTTCCACAGCCTCGCTGTAGGTGAGCTGACCGGACTGCACCTTCGCCGCAACCGTCGAGTCCACGTCCTTCAAGTGCAAATGTGCGATCCGCTCCGGGGCTTGTCGTGTCAGCTCGGCGGGATCCATTCCACCGATGAGTAGATGCCCGGTATCCAGGCATAAGGAGACCCACGAGCCGTGCAGCACCTGCTGCACCTCGTCCCCTGTCTCGATCATCGTGCCGACGTGGGGGTGCAGCACTGCCCGGACACCTCTGTCGGCGGCCAGCCGGGCCACTCGATCAAGGTTGGATAGCAGTCGTTTCCACCCCGCATCGTCGAGCTGCGGCCGGGTGTCATAACCGGCGGAGCCGGTGGCGGCTGACAAGACGAGTACCTGTGCCCCGGAGGCGACATAGCTCTCGAGGATGCGGTCTACCTCAGGAACTGGGTCGCGACCTGGCACGTGCAATAGCAAAGGCGTGAACCCGCCAACAGCTTGGAGTCCGTGTTCGGACAACACATTGGCCATCGCCGCCGGCTCGCTCGGCAAGAAGCTTTCGGGTCCGAGCTCGGTCGCCAGTAGGCCCACCTCGCGCATCTCCTTGAGCACCCGGTCAGGACCCAGCTGGTAGCCCCAGGCCGGCACTTCGCACACACCCCAGGAGATTGGTGCGCCGGCGATCTTGTGCTCTGGACGGGTCGTCTGCTCGGCGGTCATGGGATCCGCACCTCCTCGTGCGCGTCCACCCATTCGGGATTGGCCACCGCCGTCGGCCGGCGACCCGCGAGCACATCGACGATGCCGCGCGCTGCGTCGACGAAGGTGGCAGCCGCGGCGCGACGCGTCATTCCCATCAGGTGCGGTGTGAGTACCACGTCATCGTGGTCGAACAGGGCGTGGTGCTCCGGCGGTTCGTTCTCGAACACATCGAGTCCCACGCCGCCGAGCTGCCCGGACTCGAGCGCCGCGAGGGCGGCGTCGAGGTCAACCAACCCGCCGCGACCGCAGTTGATCAGAATCGTTCCCGGCCGTACGCGATCCAGAAATGCCTCGTCGATTAGGTGATGGGTTTCTTCGGTCAGGGGTACGTGCAGGGTCAGGACGTCGCTTGCTGAGGCGAGCTCCAGCACCTCAGCAGACGCAATCCCCGGCGGCGGCGCACTGAAGGGGTCGTACGCCAACAGGTGCATACCGAACGCGGTGGCGAGCTCACCGACGCGCTGCCCGATCCGTCCGTAGCCGACGATGCCGATCGTGGCGCCGTCCAAGTCACCCATGGAAAGCTGACCGCGATCCGCCCACCGGCCGCGCCGGACGAGATCGGTCGACGACCCTAATCGCTTGACGAGATGCAGGGCCAGCGCGAACACACCCTCGGCTACAGCTCTGGTTCCGCTGCCAGGCGTGATGACGACCGGGATGCCTCGTCTGGTGGCCGCCTGGAGATCGACGTGGTCCACACCGACCCCGGTGCGGGCGATGACACGCAGCCGTGGGGCGGCGAGCGCGAGAAACGCGGCATCAACGAGGGCGTCGGCCCGAACGATCGCGCCGACGGCGTTGGCGATGTCCTGTTCGCTTGGATCGGCGACGAACGCAACCTCCTCGCCGAGGACACCAGTGACCAACGCTGGATCTACGGTGCCAAGTGCCACAACCACCGCACGGTCGACAGTCATGACTTCACCCGCTCGCAGTGACGGCCACCGCCAGGTCGCCGCCGAATGTCGCACGCGGCACCGCTGGGACTTGCTGCCACGTGCCGCTTTCGGTGGACGCAGCGGCGGCCGAGATGACCTCAGCCACATGATGGGCGTCATCGACGGTGGAGTTACGACGTTCCCCACCGGTCACCGCGACGAGGAACTTTTTCGCCTCGATGACCTTGAGATCGTCATAGCCCATGCTGTTACCAGGACCCGGCTGAAAGTGTGCATAGTCGCCGAGGTACGGGTTCCCGAGCACGGTGGTGTAGCCGTAGTGTGGGCCACCGCGACCCAAGCACAACCGCAATTCGTTCATCTGCTCGAAGTTCCAGGTCGCCGAGCCTTCGGTGCCATAGATCTCGAAGCCGAGGCCACACTGAGGTCCGACGATGACCCGGGAAGCCTCCAGCGTGCCCACCGCTCCTGCCGCCCGGGAGTCAGCTGCGAAACGTACCAGCGCCGCGACGTAGTCGTCGTTTTCCACCGTCCCCATCTCGCCGTCCTCGATGACCGCGAAGTGCGTGCCAGAACCCATAGGGAGAATCGGCCGCTCGGTGTAGACCGTGCTCGTCAGAGCACTCACCTCGCTGATCGGCCCGAGTAGGTACTGCACGAGGTCGACGACGTGGCTCAGCAAGTCACCGAGAGCCCCGGAGCCAGCGAGCTCGCGGATGAACCGCCACGACAATGCGCCCTTCGGTTCGGAGCCGTACCCAGTGAAGAAAACCGCGCGAACATTGGTGATCCGGCCGAGGTCACCGTTCCTGACGAGTTCGCGCACGCGCTCCACTGCCGGGGCATGGCGATAGTTGTAGCCGACCGACGTGACGACACCGCTGCTACCCGCGGCCGCCGCCACGTCAGCCGCGTCCTTCGCGTCCCGTCCGACCGGCTTCTCGATCCAGAACGGCTTTCCGGCCTCGGCGGCGGCGACGCCGATGTCCCGATGGAGACCGGTCGGCGCGCAGATGGAAACGACGTCAACGTCCGGGTCGGCGAGAACATCCCGGTAGTCCGTGCTCGCCTTGCCATACCCCAGGACTTCCCGCGCGTACTCGGCCCTGTCCTGTGCGGTATCCGCGGCATGCACCAGGCGGGGTCGCAGACCCAACTCTGGGTAGACGGTTGGAAGGGCCTGGTACGCCCGCGTGTGCAGCTTGCCCATCCAGCCGACGCTGATCAGGCCGACGCCAATGTCGGAGATGGTGCCGCCGTTCGTACTGGTCATGACTGATCTCCTGTCCGGACGCGGCCAAGCTCCGCGGTAAGCGCGGTGGCCAACAGGGTGGAGTCAGAGCCGACCGCCACGAAGGTCCAACCCTGGGCACGCTTCTCGGCCGCAGCAGCTCCATTTGGGACGAGCAGCCCACAGCTCTTGCCGAACTGTTGCGCGGCAGTGCGCACCCGGTCGAGAGCTTCCAGGTAGCTGGGCGCCTGCACGTCGCCGGGCACCCCGAGGTCATGGCTCAGGTCTCGCGGGCCGACGAACAAGACATCGACTCCGTCAAGTGCAGCAATCTCTGCCACCTGCTCCACCGCCCGGACCGACTCGATCTGTACGACGGTAAGGACTTCGCTATTTGCGCGATCAAGGGCCGTCGGGTCGAGACCAAACCGGCACGCTCGGTTGTAGGTGGCCACACCGCGATCCCCCTCCGGGGGGTAGCGCAGGTGTCGTAGCGCCGCGGCGACCTCGGCGGCGGTGTCCAGCCGAGGCAGCATGACACCGGCCGCACCGAGGTCAAGCACGCGGCCGAGCCGAATCCTCTCCGCAGATTCGACTCGGACCACAGTTGGTACGCCGTACGCGCCGGCCGCAAGGACGACCGGACCCACCTGCTCCTCGCCGCCGGCGCCGTGTTCGAGGTCGAGCAGTATCCAGTCGACGCCGGTTACGGCACACACTTCCGCCGTGACCGCCGAGGCCGCTCCCACGAAGGTGCCCACAGTGGGCTTGCCGGCAGCGAGGCTGCTGCGCAACCTGCCGCGATTCAAAGGAGACGTGATCATCCCAGCGATCTCGGTAGCCGCGGTCATCCGAACCACCGTTGGGTGGCCAGGCCGGTCTCATATTCGGTGCGTAGCTGCCCAACGGTCTCCATGTCCGACACCTCAGCCGGGGCCACGTCCCACCAGACACCGGCAGCAGGCAGCTCAGCGTGCGGGATCGCAGGGACGACAATGACGACCGGTCCTTCGTGGCCGCGAGTATCGGCCAGCGCGTCGCGGACCTCGGCAGCGGTGGTCGCGCGGACCGCGCGCGCGCCCAAACCGCTGGCAATCTGGACCAGGTCCACCCGCAAGTATTCGCCCTCCGTTCGGGCCGGTTTACCGAGCCGTTTGTCCGTCACCAAGAGTGAGCGCGTCGTCCCGATAGCGGAACTCGTTGCCGAACTCCTGTCCACTGCGGAGCATCTGCAGCCGGTGAATCGCCTGGTAGCCGTGATTCTCCGAGACCACGACAGTGACCGGCAACCGCTCCTGGAGGGCGGTGACCAGCTCGGTCGGAGCCATCAGAAACGTGCCGTCTCCGATGAACGACAGCACCCGCTTGCTTCGGTCCGGAACAGCCAGCCGCACTCCAAGACCGGCTGGGATCTCGTAGCCCATGCAGGAAAACCCGAATTCCAAGTGACAGTAGCGGCGGTCGGTGGCATCCCAAACCTTCTGAATATCACCCGGCGGCCCACCGGCTGCCGCAATGATCGTGTCCCCCGGCTGCGCGTGTTCCTGCAGCAAACCGAGGATCTGGCCTTGCGTGAGCACGGCATCTGTGCTCGTCACCACGTCGGAATCCGCCGAGACGGCCGACTTGTCGAACGCTGTATCAGGATCCAGTGCAGCCGCCCGCTCTGCCAGCCACTGATCATTGCGGGCTCTGACCCGATGCTGCCATTCGGCCGGGCTGCTGATGCCGGAATCCTCGACGGCTCGGGTCAGCGCGGCCAATGCCCGTTTCGCGTCTGCAACGACTGCGGTTGCGCCCAGCCGGCCGGCGTCGTGTACGTCGACGTTGATGCTCGCGAACCGTACGTCGGGGTTGGCGAACAACGACTGGGAGGCTGTTGCGAAGTCGGTCAACCGAGATCCCACTGTGAGCACCAGGTCCGCTTCGGCGGCCAGCTCGTTGGTGGCCGGCGTTCCCTCCAACCCGATCCCACCCAACTGCCACCACGCCCGTTGCTGCACCGCACCCTTGCCGGCGAACGTCTCTGCGACCGGGATCCCCGCAGTGTCCGCCAGCTCGCCCAACTCTGACGTGGCCCCGGAGTAGATGACCCCACCCCCGGCGATGATCAACGGCTTCTGCGCAGCGGCCAACAGCCTGGCGACGGCGTCGACCTCTTCCGGATCTGGCACTGGCCGTCGGATCACCCAGTCGCGTTCGGCGAACAACTCCGCCGGCCAGTCGTAGCGCGTGCGACTGCACATCTTGCGGCAGCGACAGGACTACGGCACCGGTGTCGGCGGGATCTGTGAGCACCCGCATCGCCGCCGGCAACGCCGTCAACAGCGCCTCCGGCCGACTGATCCGATCGAAGAACCGAGACACCGGCCGGAGTGCATCGTTCACCGACGTATCTGCCTCGACGGGGTGCTGCAACTGCTGCAATACCGGGCCCTGCCGACGGGTCGCATACGTGTCTCCAGGCAACAACAAGACCGGCAGCCGATTGACCGTCGCCAACGCCGCCCCGGTCACCAGGTTCATCGCTCCCGGGCCGATCGACGCCGTCACTGCCAACGTCGCGTGCCGTCGCATCGCCTTGGCGTAGCCGGATGCCATGTGCACCAGTGCCTGCTCATTGCGGCCCTGGATGAACGGCAGCGCGTCGCTGAGCTGGTCCAAGGCCTGGCCCAGCCCGGCCAGGTTTCCGTGGCCGAAGATCCCAAGCGCGGCCGGGATCAGCCGACGTCGATGCCCATCCGCCACCGAATACTGCCGGGAAAGATACGTGACGAGGGCTTGCGCAACGGTCAGCCGCACCGTACCTCGGGATGTGTTGCCCATGATCAAACTCCTCTACCAGGGCCGGCCGTGCAGGATGACCGTCTTGAGCTCCGTCATCTCTTCGACGGCCCATCGCGGTCCTTCCTTGCCGATTCCGCTTCCTTTGAGCCCGCCGTACGGCATGAGATCCGCGCGCCACAACGGGGTCCAGTTGATGTGAATGCTGCCAGCGTCGATCTCCCGCATTGCACGGACCGCACCAGCAACGTCGGAGGTGAAGATCCCCGCGGCCAGTCCGTACGCCGTCCCATTGGCTTGCATCACCGCGGACTCCCAGTCTTCAGCCGTACTGACCGCTACGGCAGGTCCGAACAGCTCGTCCTGAGCGAACGGGGACGACGGGTCCACATCGGCGACCACAGTGGGCGACACCATGCTGCCGTCTCGCTCCCCGCCGGTGAGGACGCGTGCTCCGGTCGCGGCTGCCGCGGCGATCGACTGCCGAACCCGTTCTGCTTCGCTGGTGGTGATCAATGTCCCCATGCCGGTCTCGGGCGAGGACGGGTCGCCCACGCGGATGGCCTCGACCTTGGGCACCAGCGCATCGAGGAAGTCGCCGCTCACCGCCGGATGGGCGATGACCCGTTGAACGGAGATGCACACCTGGCCGGCGTTGACGTAGCCGCCGTCGGCAACCGCGCTGGATGCCAGCTCAAGGTCGGCGTCCGGCATGATGATCACTGGACAGGAGGCGCCAAGCTCGAGGGACAGCTTCTTGACCCCAGCCACCCGCGTGATGTGCTCGCCGATTGTGGTCGACCCGGTGAACGAGATCTTGCGCACGCGAGGGTCGCTGACCAGCATGTCGCCTAGCTCCCCACCGGGCCCGGTGAGCACGGAGAGGACGCCGTCGGGCAAACCGGCGTCGACAAAGCATGTGGCCAGTGCCAGCGCGGTCAAAGGGGTGGTGCGCGCCGGCTTGAGGACAACCGCATTGCCTGCCGCCAATGCCGGCGCGAGCTTGTGCAGGACCAGCAAGGCTGGGTAGTTGAACGGTGAGATCGCAACAACGACACCGCAGGGCTGTCGCAGCGTAAAGCCGATCTTGTCTAAGTCAGTTCCTGCATTGGCATCGAGCGGAAGCGTGTCACCGTATAACTGGGTGCCCTCGAACGCTGCTAGCCGGATGATCTCCCCGGAGCGCAACGCCTCTTTGGTTGCCTCCGTGATCGTCTTCCCGGCTTCAGCGCTAATAGTCCGGGCAATGTCGCCGGCTCGCTCGTCCGCGAGCTCCGCAGCCCGGAGCAGGATCTTCATCCGCGCATGCGCCGGCGTACGACGCCACCGTGCCGCTCCCGCCTCAGCTGCCGTCAGGGCAGACTCGATGTCATCCTTTCCTGCTATCGGTACGGTGCCGACGACTGAGCCGTCGTAAGGCGATGTCACGTCCTCGGTTAGCCCAGTTCCGGCCGCCGGGCGCCAGTTCCCTCCGATCAGCATGGGTGTCAGATCCATGAAGCGTTCCTCCAACAATGGTTGTGGTTGGGCAGCAAACAGCCCAACTGGCTTGGGAGCGACTGTGGTGTGGCGCAGGGACCGAACCTGGCGCCAGCCGATCTCGGGGTGCGGTCTCGGTCGATAGATGTCATCCTAAGAGAGAAAACCGCCGAATCAGCGCCAAGAAACCGCCAATAATCCGCCAGGAGTCGCGCGTGGGACATCCCTACCGGATCCGCGAGATAGCCGTTCAGGCTGGTCTAAGTGAGCGAACCGTCGACCGAGTGCTGAACAACCGGGGCCAGGTGCGCGAGAGCACCGTACGGGAAGTGCATCGAGCGATCGCCGATCTTGACCGGCAGCGGTCGCAGCTACGCCTTACTGGCCGCACATTCATGATCGACGTTGTGATGCAGACACCACAACGGTTCTCCTCCGCGGTTCGCGAGGCCCTCGAAGCCGAGCTGCCCTCGCTGCGACCGGCCGCCGTGCGGTCTCGCTTTCACTTCCGCGAGGCCGGTCCCATACAGGACCTGGTGGCGACGCTGGACCGCATTCGATCACGTCGCTCACACGGCGTCATCTTGAAGGCGCCCGACGTGCCGGAGATCATCACCGCCTGCTGGCGACTGATCCGGGCGGGAATCCCAGTCGTGACCCTGGTGACCGACCTTCCCGGCAGCCAGCGGCTGGCCTATATCGGAATGGACAACCGGGCCGCCGGTGCGACCGCCGCCTATCTCATGGGCCAGTGGCTAGGTAACCGGCCAGGAGACGTGCTGGTCACGTTGAGCCGAGAGTTCTTCCGCGGCGAGGAAGAGCGGGAGATGGGGTTCCACGGCGCAATGCGAGCCCGTTACCCCGACCGTGCCTTGATCCAGATCGACAACAGCGATGGCCTCGACGAGACAATGCGCGGTCTCGTCTTGGCTGCCTTGGAGACCAACCCCAACATCGGTGCGGTGTACTCCATCGGCGGCGGCAACATGGCCATCGTTGAAGCCTTTGCCTCGAGGCAGCGGACCTACTCGGTATTCATTGCCCACGACCTGGACCAGGACAACACGCGGCTGCTCCGCGACGGCCGGATTTCAGCCGTGCTCCATCACGACCTCAAGCAGGACATGCGTCAGGCCTGCTACGCGATCATGCAGGCACACCACGCGCTACCTGGTGCCGTCTACTCCTGGCCATCGAATATCCACATCATCACGCCGTACAACATGCCCGCACTGGCTCTCTCCCATCCCTGAGGGCGATGCCAGTCCTGCCGCTACGCGGTAGAACCGCTGGCCATGGCATCATTCGTGACGCGAGATGCGGTGAATTTGGTGCTCTGCACGATCTCGTCACTCCTGCCAGCCGGTCCCAGCCAACGGCGGCATCCGGCCCGGCAAAGATGTTCGACCGCGACTAGCCCCACGACCAGCAGCAGAAGGAAAGGAATCACATGTCCACCTGGCTCATCACCGGATGCTCGACGGGACTGGGTCGCGCACTGGCCGAGGCCGTCATTGCCGCGGGCCACAACGCAGTCGTCACCGCCCGCGACGTCGGGAAGGTCGCCGACCTCGCCGTCGACAACACAGACCGCGTCCTGGCACTCCCCCTCGACGTCACCAACACCGCCCAGGTCACTAGCACGGTCAGTCAGGCCGAGGAGCAGTTCGGCGGCATCGACGTTCTCGTCAACAATGCCGGCTACGGCTACCGCGCGGCCGTCGAGGAAGGTGACGACGCCGACATCCGCGTACTGTTCGAGACGCAGTTCTTCGGTGCAGTCGCGATGATCAAAGCGGTGCTCCCCGGGATGCGTGCCCGCCGGTCAGGCGCGATCGTCAACATTTCCACGATCGGTGTCCAGATCATGCCCGCGGGCTCCGGATACTACGCTGCCTCGAAGGCCGCGCTGGAAGGCATGTCCGGCGCGCTACGCGGCGAGTTGCAGCCACTCGGTGTCTCCGTCACGGTCATTGAACCTGGTGCGTTCCGCACCGACTTCGCCGGACGCTCGCTGGCCCAGTCGAGCACCGTCATTGACGACTATGCCGAAACCGCCGGCAAGCGCCGTAAGGAACACGACACGATGCACGGCACTCAGCCCGGCGATCCGGCCAAGGCTGCTAAGGCCATCATCGCCGCAGTCGAGTCCGACGAGCCGCCCGCGTTCCTGCTGCTGGGCAACGATGCGCTCAGCACCTACCGCCGGCTCGCCACAGCCAGATTCGACACCATCGAAGCTTGGGAGCACCTCACCACAAGCACCGATATCGACGCCTGAACTGAACCGCTGAGGCGCCCACGAACCGGCCTGGCGCTGCCGCTCGGTCAGCACGATGGAGAGCCGCATGGCCTGCGCTGCTAGGCCACCCAGCAGGAGATCGTTCGGCCCGAGGATCATGGGCGGCAAGCGAGCGTGGCCACAGCGGGTCACTATCTGTCCGGGGAGCTTGCCCCGATCATGACGGGCGGCCTATCGTCGAATCGCGGCAGGGTACGGCCAGGCAGAGGAGGGTGGGGCAATGGTCGCAGTGGTGGTGCCTGATGAGTTCGTGGTCGCCTTCAACGGGTTCCTGGTCGGGCCCGATGACGTCGGGTACGACGAGGTGCGAGCTGTACACAACGGCCTGGTCGACAGGCGTCCCGGCCTGATCGCCCGCTGCCACAACGTCGCCGACGTGCGCGACGCTGTCGCGTTCGGCCGCGATGCAGGGCTGGAGATTTCGGTTCGCGGTGGCGGTCACAACGTGGCCGGCCGGGCCGTCACCGAGGGCGGGCTGATGATCGACCTCTCGCTGATGCGCGGCGTCGACGTCGACCCGATCCGCCGTCGGGCGCGGGCGCAAGGCGGCGCTACCTGGAACGAGTACAACCGCGTCACCCACGCTTACGGGCAGGCCACGACCGGCGGTGTGATCTCCACGACCGGGGTCGCCGGGCTGACGCTGGGCGGCGGCGTGGGTTGGTTAGTGGGCAAGTACGGCCTGTCGATCGACAACGTCACTGCTATCGAGGTGGTCACCGCCCGACGGTGTTGTGCGCATGGTCGACGACGATCACGAGCCGGACTTGTTCTGGGCGCTGCGCGGGGGCGGTGGCAACTTCGGCGTTGCCGCCTCCTTCGAGTTCGTGACACACCCCTTGGACACCATCCTCGGTGGCCTCCTCGCTCACCCGCTGGCCGCTGCCGCTGACGTGATCGGCAAGTATAGGCAGTTCGTCACGGAACAGTCCGACGATGCCACGGTGTATTGCGGGCTTACCCACGCGCCGGATGGTAGTGGCATGAAGCTGTGCGCGATAGCGCTGTGCCATGCCGGCGGGTTCGCCGAAGCCGAGGCTGAGCTGCGGCCACTGCGCGAGTTTGGTCCTCCGGCGATGGATCTGGTGGCCCCGATGCCGTACCCGGCGGTCAACACCATGCTGGACAACGCCTTCCCCCGGGGGGCGCTGAGCTACTGGCGCTCGACATTCTTGGCCGAGCTCAGCGATGGCGCTGTCCAGGTGCTCCTCGACGCCTACGAGGCGGTGCCGTCGCCGATGACGCCCATATTTATCGAGTACTACCACGGCGCCGCGTGCCGCGTCGACCCGACGGCCACTGCCTTCCCCCACCGCGAACCCGGCTTCAACATCTTGCTGGCCGGCCAGTGGGCGGATCCGGCTGACGCCGACGTCAACGTGCAGTGGGTGCGGGACACGTTCGCCGCCCTAGAGCCGTACCGAGCGCCGCGGACGTATGTGAACTATGTCGGGGACGAGCAGGCTGACGGGATCGTCGCCTCCTACGGACCCAACCTCGACCGGCTGCGCGACATCAAGCGCCAGTATGACCCCGACAATATCTTCCATCTGAACGAAAACATCCCACCGGCCTGATCTTCCGGCGCGTTGGCGACGGTGCTCTCGCAGGACCATCTCCCTCGACATGCTGCTTTTTCTGACTAAAGTCAGAGGTATGACGGCCACGGCGACACTACGCCACTTCAACCGCACGTACACGCAGCGCATCGGCCTCCTCGAGGAGTCGTTTCTCGGCTTGGGAATGCCGCTGGCGGCGGCGCGGCTTGTCTTCGAGATCGGCCCCACCGGAACGACGGTGCGGGAGCTCCGGGATCGGCTTGGGCTGGACTCGGGCTATCTCAGCCGGCTTTTGCGGACCCTGCAGGACCGCGGGCTGGTGGTGGTCGAACCCGATCCCGACGATATGCGCCGGCGCAGGGTGGCCCTGACGCCGAAGGGGTGGTCGACCTATCGCCGTCTGGAGGATCGCTCGGAGCGGCTGGCCGAGGGGATCCTTCAACCCTTGTCGGAACGGCAGCGGGACCGCCTGACAGCCGCGTTGGCGACCGCCGACCTGCTGGTCCGCGCCGCGACGGTCCAGCTGCGGAGGGTCGATCCGCAATCGGCGTTGGCTACGCGGGCGGTAGACCAGTACTTCGCCGAACTGAACCGTCGATTCCCCAGCGGGTTCGATGCCGCCGCGGCGCGTGCCGCCGACGCTGCCGCGGTGGGCGACGGAGCTGCGGTATTCGTCGTAGCGAGCAGCGACGGCCTGCCAGTTGGTTGCGGAGGCATCCAACAACTGGGTGCCACGACCGGTGAGATCAAGCGCATGTGGGTCGATCCCGCGTGGCGGGGGGCTGGGCTCGGCTCCAGGCTGCTGCGCCACCTTGAAGCCGTGGCCCTCGAGCTCGGCTACCAGACAGTTCGGCTCGATACCAACGGCACCCTCACCGATGCGATCGCTTTGTACGAGCGGGCAGGCTACCGCCGCATCGCGCGCTACAACGACAACCCGTACGCCCAGGTCTGGCTCGAGAAGAGCCTGACCAGTCCAGCCGGCGTGAAGCCGGTCCAGGCTGACAGCGAGTCCAAGAGCAGCGGCAGGTCCACCGCTTTGCGGTCTCCGCTGCCCCGTTTCAGCGGCTGTGGCACATCCTGACTGCTACTCCGCTCGGCCCGCCAGCGCAGATCCGGGGGAAACCCAGGTCAGCGCATCCCGCAGCCGGTCGCGCCAGTTCTCCCAAGTGTGACCGTCCCGGGCCTCGACGTAACGCACGTCCATTCCCGCGGCCTCGAAGACCGGCACGATAGACCGGTTCGGGATGATCAGCGGCTCATACAGTCCGCAGCTGACGAAAAGCCGGTCGGCAACCCGACGTGGCCGTTCTCGGTACCGATTGACGAATTTCACCACCGGGTCAAAGACACGGCCACCGCCGTGGTCGGCTCCCGCGTTAGCAAAGACGAACGAGCCAGACATGAGTACCAAAGATCCGTACCTGCGTGGAGACCGGTACGCCGCAGACAGCGTTGCGATGGCTCCGAAGCTTGCCCCCAGCAGACCGCGACCGGAACGGTTGCGGACGAGTGGAAACTCGGCTTCCAACTGCGGCGACAGCTCGTGGTTGAGGAAGTGGGCGTGCTCCGGAGAATTGGCGTATTCGGTGAGCCGATCCTTCGGCTGTATGAACGCCACGATCGTCTCGGCGATCTCACGGCGGTGAATGAGGTTGTCGAGTACCACTTTCGCGGCGGCGTACTGCAAGAACTCGCCACCGTCATGCACAACCAGCAATGGGTATGACTCGGAGCGACGGAACCCAGCCGGCAGGTACACGATCACCGGACAATCGCGCTCCATTGCCCGGCTCTCTACGACGAGCTCGGTGAGCTCCCCTGGTGCCGCGTTGGCATCTGGAAAGGTCCAGTCCGGTGTGATGTAGCCGTCCGCAAAGCAGACAGAAGAGGCGCCGAACGGGCTGTGGGAGAGCTTGGGGTTTAGAGGATCGTTGAAACGCTCGACCTGGTCGCCGCGTCGTACCTCGAGCTGGTAGTTGACGCGTGAGCCTTCGGGCACCTTGAGCACGACGTACCACAACGTGCTCTCGGGTATTCGCCGCATCGGCAGTCGACTCGGCAAGCCGAGAATCCGTTGCGCAAGATGCACCTCGTCGGCCTCGCCTCGGAAGAGGAACGTGCAGTGTCGGCCTTCGACGATGGGTATTTCGTGAGCGGCGAGAAAGCGATCCACCGCCGCCTCATCGATCGGATCCTGCTGCTGGAGCTGGTTGATGGCGAGGCGACTGATGCCGGCTCCGGCCGACCAATGCTGGCGACGTGGAGGGGCGCTACTCACTGGGCGTACACGTGTATGGTGCGGCCCGCGTCGTCGAGGAGCCCGCGCAACACGTCGTAGTCGGGATGGCGCATGCGTACGTACGCGTTCGCCATGTAGCCGGCTTCGACCGGCTGTGTCGGCGTACCCGGCGGAGGCAGGTGCGCGTCGATCACCCATTCACCCGACCTTGCTTGGACGTCCTCAACGCCGGAATATCCACTGATCTGGCCGTCATGGTCCGGCCGCAGCGCCACGATTCCGGTTGCGTGGCTTCGGGATGGGCGGACAGCGATGTGGTTGTGGGCGATGCTGTTGGCCCACTCGCGGTAGAGGTCGATGTCGTTGCCGACCGAATACAGATCCCAAGCACCGACGCCGGGCGGGCGACAGCCGATCTCCGAAAACCGCAGTCCCTTCGGGCCGAAGAACCACTCCATATGGGTCGCGCTGGTCCCAATCCCTAGGGCTTCGTTGACGCGGCCACCCAGCTCGCGAAGCTGCCCGTAGTCCGACACCGAGTCGACACGATTGGTGGCGATGAACTGTGGAGAAATCCACCGAGCGCGCATCGCTTCGAGCACGTTCGGGTAGTAGTGCGAGACGAAGTCGAGGGAGATATTCCCGTCGACGCAGACCGTGTCGTAGAAGCCCTCGTGGCCTTCAACGAACTCCTCAACCGCGATCGAGGAGACTCCTTGGCCGCCAAACATGCCGAGCGCGACATCGAGCTCGGCCTTGTTGTCCACGCGGGTGGTGTCGAGTGCACCAGCCCCGGTACGTGGCTTGAGGATCAGCGGATACCCGACGGCGTCGGCGAACTCGTACACCTCGTCGGCGGTGTTCGCGGCTCGCGAGGCGGCCGTTGGTACGCCGGCCGCACGCAGCGTCTCTTTCATCGACGGCTTGTCCCGGCACAGCCAGGCCGTACGCACCGACGTGCCGGGTATCGTGCAATTCTCCCTCACCTTGGCGGCTGTGAGAGTGTGCGACTCGATCGTTGCCTCGAGCCGGTCGACCCACACCTTGTCCTGGATCCACCGTACGGTGTCGGTCATCACTCCTACATCGACGACTGACGGCACCTGGTGGTAGTGAGTCATCCAGCTCTTGAGTTGCTCGTCGAGCGAATCGGTGGGGCTCTCACCAATTCCGATAACCGTTGCGCCGACCTCGGCGAGCCCCCGCACAAAGTTGCGCTGGGTCGATGGAAAGAAGGGCTCAACGAATACAACGTTCACGGCGGCATGCTACTCGCCGACCCGTTGCACATTTCTTCTGCGATCCACTACCGAGCTCCGCCATGCCGGTGCACTACGAAGGTGCCGCCACTAGTAGCGTCCCCTCATGGTTGTTGCTGCGTTTGTTGCACCCTTCCTGCTCCCCGCAACCGAACGGTTCGTCGCCACGGCGGCCGCGTTACCGAACGTCAGCATTGGTGTCGTCACTGCTGAGCCGGTTGAGCGACTCTCCCCCGATCTGAAGCAGCACCTCGACGGGCATTGGCGAGTCGACGACCCGCTCGACCCGCAGCAACTGGTCGAGGCAGTACGCGGCTTGAGTCAGCAGATGGGTCCTGTGGAGCGGCTGATCGGTGCCCTCGAGCAGTTGCAAGTGCCCATGGCGTACGCCCGTGAAGTGCTGGGCATCGACGGCATGAGCGTGGAGACCGCGCTCAACGTACGCGACAAGTCGCGCATGAAGTCGGTGCTCCGAGCCGCCGGTATCCCCTGTGCCCGCCACCAGCTGGTCACCAACCCGGGCGAGGCGCTGGCGTTCGCCGAAAACGTCGGCTTCCCGCTCGTAGCCAAGCCTCCAGCCGGTGCGGGAGCGCAGGCGACGTACCGGCTCGATGATCTGCCCGCGCTGCGCGGCTGGCTCGAGGCGATTCCTCCGCGCGTCGAGGCACCAGGGCTGCTCGAGGAGTTCCTGGTCGGGGACGAGCACACCTTCGACAGCGTCACGGTCGGCAGCGAGACTGTCTTTTCGTCGATCTCCGACTACTCCCCCACGCCGCTTGAGGTACTGCGCCAACCCTGGATCCAGTGGACGGTGGTGTTGCCCCGAGAGCAGAATGGCCCGGCGTACGAGCGCATCTGGGAAGTGGGACCTGCGGCGTTGCGTGCCCTCGGGGTGCGGGACGCGGTGACGCACATGGAGTGGTTTCGCCGCCCCGATGGTTCGATCGCCGTATCAGAGGTCGCAGCGCGGCCGCCGGGCGCCCAGATCACCTCGATGCTCGGGTACGTCCACGACGTGGACTTCTACCGGGTCTGGGCTGAGCTGGTCACTCTCGGCACGTTCGACCCGCCCGAGCGCCGGTACGCGGCAGGTACCGCGTATCTGCGGGGCCAGGGCCGCGGCCGGGTCCGCGCGGTTCACGGTGTCGACGAGTTGCAGCGCGAGATCGGCGATCTCATCGTCGAGGCGAAGCTTCCGGAGGTGGGGCAACCGGCCTCGTCGAGCTACGAGGGCGAGGGGTATGTCATCGTTCGGCATCCCGACACCGAGGTCGTCCGGGACGCCGTGCACCGCATCATTACCCGGCTTCGAATCGAGCTCGTGGAGGCGCAGTGAACATCGTGATGATCTCGCCCGGCTATCCGGCGGAGATGGCGTACTTCACCCGCGCATTGGCGGCGGTGGGTGCCACGGTCATCGGCCTCGGTGATCAGCCGCCGTCGGCGCTGCCGGAGCCGGCGCGGAATGCCCTCGCACGCTACGAACACGTGACTCTCACCGACGAAGTGGGTGTGCTGGCCGCGCTTCACGGGCTCGCCCAGCATGCATCGATCGACCAGGTCGAATGCCTGTGGGAGCCGTACATGATCCTCGCCGCGCGTATCCGTGAGTCGTTCGGACTGCCGGGCATGACGGTCGAGGAAACCCTGCCGTTCCGCGACAAGGAGCGCATGAAGCAGAAGATCGACACCGCCGGCATCCGCACGCCGTGGCATGTCAGCGCGACGACAGTGGCACGGGGTATGGGAAGCGGCGGAGCGGGTGGGTTACCCGCTGATCGTCAAGCCGATCGACGGAGCCGGCTCGGCCGACACCTACCGGGTGGATTCCGCGCAGGAGCTAGCGGAAGTACTGCCGTTGCTTAGGCACGTCCCCGAGGTCAGCGTCGAGGAATTCATCGACGGGGAGGAGTTCACCTACGACACCGTGTGCGCGAACGGCTCCATCCTGTTTGAGAACATCATGTGGTACCGGCCGCGCCCGCTGCAGATGAAGATGCACGAGTGGATCAGCCCGGTGTCCATCGTGCTGCGCGACCTCAGCGTGCCGGACCTACAGGGCGGGCGTCAGATGGGCGGCGACGTGTTGCCCGCGCTGGGCTTCCGTTCCGGGTTCACTCACATGGAGTGGTACCGCAAGGCCGATGGTGAGGCGGTATTTGGCGAAATCGGAGGGCGGCCGCCGGGTGCCCGAGTAGTCGATCTGATGAACTACGCAACCGATGGGGACCTGTATGTCGCGTGGGCGGAAGCTGTCGTGCACGGGCGGCTCTCCCAACCACTCGAGCGCAAGTTCAACGCCGGCTGTGTCTTCAAGCGCGCCAGAGGCGTAGGGCGAATCACTCACGTAGAGGGCTTGGACAGGCTGCTGGCCGATTACGGCGAGCACGTGGTGCTCGTTGACCTACTCCCGATCGGTGCCCCTCGCCGCGATTGGCGAGCCACCCTCATCAGCGACGGGTTGATCATCGTGCGGCATCCCGAACTGCAAGCCGTGATCGAGATGACCGAGCGAATCGCCTCCGACGTGCACATGTACGCCGATTAACGGAACGCCCGGGCCGCTCCAGATTGCTGGGCGGATTGTGCCGCGACTAAGCGGCACAATCCGCCCAGCTGCTCTTGGTTGATGTCCACAGACCTCGTTAGAGCTCCTCAACCGTCCACAGATTCTCAGCGGGCCGAACAATCCGGAGGTCAACTGAGCACACTCACGACGTGCAGCCACGGCATGACGTATCCGACCGCCTGCTCCAACTTGCAGCAATGCAGGCTTATGTGGTGACGCGGGATCAGGCTCTGGGTCACGGCCTCAGCCGTCACAGCATCAGCCGTCTCGTGGAATCCGGAGCATGGCGCCGGCTCGCGCGAGGACTGTTCTTGACGGTTCCACTGGAGCCGTCCTGGGACTCCCTGGCTTGGGCCGGCGTCCTGCTCGGCGGTCAATTCGCGCGGCTCGGCCCGGAGTCGTCGGGCTTCTTGCACCAATTGCTTCCAGACGCGCCAGACCCCCTCGACGTATTGGTACCTCGGAAACGGCGCGTCGAGGTTGACGGCCCATGGCAGTTCATCCGTGAGGCGCCAGGCGTACGCCCAGCGCGATCGGTGCAGGATCCTCCGCGGCTCACGGTCGAGAGCACCGTGCTCGACCTGGCCGATCTTCGCGACGCCGGCGAGGTGATTCAGTTGATCACAACTGCGGTACAGCGACGGCTGACGACGGTCAGGAAGCTTCGCCGAGAACTCAACGGACGGGCGCGGCACCGGCATCGCGCGCTCCTACGCGACGTGCTCTCCGACGTTAGCGCTGGAGCCGAATCGCCCATCGAACTGCGATATCTGCGCGACGTCGAGCGTCCGCACGGCCTGCCAAAGGGCACTCGACAGCAGTCGAGGTCCGGCCTCCCCTATCTGACCGATGTTGACTATGAGGAGTACAGGGTGATCGTCGAGCTTGACGGTCGTGTCGGTCATGAAGGTGTTGGTCGGTTCCGCGATATGGATCGGGATAACCGCCACGCACTAGTGGACGCGCTCACGCTTCGGTACGGGTCATACGACCTCACCGCCCGGCCCTGCCGCGTGGGCTACCAGGTCTACTGCGCATTGGCCGCTCGCACCTACCTGGAAGCATTCCTCCGTTGCCGACGCTGTAGCGCTGTCCCCGAGCGTGACCTCCTCCTCGCCTAACCCACAGAGTCTCGAACAAGTGGGCGGGTTATGCCGCGACTAAGCGGCACAACCCGCCCAACTGCGAATGGCTCAGCAGAATCGCGGCAGATGGTGGGCAAACTCGCGCCGCCACCATGGCCAGTCGTGTGCCACGTCGTGGCCCCACAGATCCACCTCATGCGGGATGCCCTTCTCCGCAAGCACCCCGCCGAGCGCCTTCGTGCTTTCCAGCGCGCCGGTGGTGTCCTCCCACATCCCCTGCCCGCACACAAGGAGCAGGAACACCCGCGACCGCAGCCAATCCAGGTGGTCGCCGTGCAAGTTGGCCACGTACTGCTGTGGCGTATTGAAGTAGAGCGTCTCGCCGCGCTCACCCCAGCCATACAAGGTGCTGGGGTCGTAGTTCCCCGACATGCAGAGCGCCTGGGGAAACAGATCAGCACGTTTGAGTGCGAAGTTCGCGGCATGGTAGGCACCCATGCTGGTGCCGGTGGTCAGGATGTCGGCAGGTCCCCCGCAGTCGTCGAAGATCCACGGCACTACCTGATCGACGATCCATGACTCGTACGCGCCGTGGCGATGAGCGCGTTCCTCCAACGGTATGTGCTTGTCGGACCACGATTCAGCGTCGTAGCTCTCCACGCAGTACAGCTTCACCCGGCCGCCGTCGACGAGATCGGCAACGGCGTCGATCATTTGCCACGACTCGAAGTCTTCCGCTCGACCCATCTCGTGTGGGAAGACCAGTACCGGACGACCCCAATGCCCGAAGGCGACCACCGAGCCGGCCGCTCCGATCGCTGGAGACCAAAGATCCACAGTGCGTCGCTCCATAAGCACCCATCATGGAGGACTGACCAGATGCGCGCACGAGTCAGTCAAGATAAGCCACCCATGGCAACTACGATTCCGGTTGAAGAACGGTGACTGACGGCGAGTCCCGCAGGATGCATGGGACGTAGCTCGCCATGTTCTTGATGCTGCGACTCCTGGTTAGGCCATGTTCGGAAGCGACGACGCTGCTACACAGGCTCGGAAGGCGCTGGAGCTCACGCTACGGGTAGGCGATGTGTTGCTGGCCGCCGGCATGTCGGCCAACGACGTCGTGGTCGAGATGCTGCGCATCACCGAGGCGTATCGGCTCAAGCGAGTCCACATCGACCTCACGTTTACCTCCATCGCAGTCACCTATTACGCAGCACCGACCACCGTCCCCATGACCTTGGTGCGCACCGTCCAACCCGATGTCCTCGACTTCACCAAAGTGCGGCGGGTCCAGGCGCTCGTCCAGGACATCCACGACGGACTGCCCCTCGAAGATGCGATCAACGACCTTGAAAGGATCCGTGACGCACCTCGCCTGTATTCGGACTGGGTCGCATCGGCCGGTAACGCCGCCATAGCCCCTGGGGTCACGCTGCTGTTTACCGTGTCGTGGCAGATCCTGGTGATTACTTTCCTCACCGGCTTTGCTGTGGACCGACTGTTGGTATGGGCCAGCGCGCGTCGGCTGCCTCCGTTCTTCTTCCAGTTCGCGGCTGCTGCTGTTCATCACTCTTGTGGCGACGGCCGTGAGCGCCCTCGGCGCCCACGGCGTTGGCATCCTGCTGAGCGTGGACCCGACGCTGATCGTCGTTGGTGGAATCATCCTTCTGGTCGCCGGAATGACCGCCGTAGGAGCCATGCAGGACGCCATCGACCAGTTCTATGTGACGGCATCCGCACGCTTCCTCGAGGTAGCCATGATGACTGGAGGCATTGTCCTTGGGATCGTCGCCGGCCTGCAGGTAGGCGTGGCTCTCGGCCATCCCATCGCTGTCTCGACACAATCACTGACTCTTGGGCCAGTAGTGGCCCAATTCGTTGGAGCGACAGTCATTTCCGCCGCGTTCGCACTGTCGGCCTACGCCGGGTTGGTAACTGTGGTGCTGTCAGGCCTGATGGGTGCTCTTGGGTGGGCCGGCTACCTAGGAATGGTCGCTTTCGGGTTCAAAGAGGTCCCGGCAAACGCTGCTGGAGCCCTCCTTGCGGCTTTCGTGGCAACCATCATCGCGCGCCGATTCCGGACCCCTGGCTTCGCACTGATTGCAGCGGCGATCCTGCCGCTCGTTCCCGGCTTATCGCTCTTCACCGGGCTGCTGCAGGCAGTCGGGACGTTGGGCCAACCAGCAGATCTGGCAGCCAGCGGCGTCACGTTGCTTCAGGCCCTCGGTGTTGCAGTGGGCATTGCCGCGGGGGCAACGCTGGGCACCTACCTAGGTCGTCCGGTCAAGGAGCAACTCCGGCGCATTCGCGATCTACCCAGACCACGGCTCCGGTCGATCGCAAAGAAGTCGCAGCAAACAGGCGAGTGAGCTCTGATGGGTGTCAGCTACCAGCGACAACTTGTCGAATCTGCCGGATTGCCTCTGCTACCCCGCCACGCCACGGCGCGCCGTGTCCGGGCAGCACCCAGGTGGCCTGTACGGCCTCCAACTTGGCGAGCGACGCCAAGGCACCCTCGGGGTCGAGCGTAAAGGGCGCGGGCCTGGGCCCACGCTCGCCGGTCAGCACGTTGCCGGTGGTCATGGCATCGCCAACGAACAACGCATCCACCAGTGGTACGTGCACGGCGACGCTCCCGGGTGTGTGCCCCGGAACGTGAATGATCCGCGGGGACCCGGGCAGGTCGAGCACCTCGCCGTCGGTGAACGTCACGACCTCGCGGACCGGCGGGATGCGAAGCCCGCCGTGTCGCGCGCTGTACCACAGGAACCCCAACAGCGGACGCACCTTGACAGGTCCCCAGCCGGAGTTGGGCTTCTTGACCTCGCCGCGAGCCCGAGCCGCATCGAGCTCATGGACGCGTACCGAGATGCCATTCCGCTGCCTGAGCCGCTCCGCGAAACCGATGTGGTCGGTATCGCCATGGGTCAGCACGATGCCCCGAACGTCATCAAGCGAGTAGCCGAGCTGGGTCAGCTCCTGCTCGAGCTCACGCCAATGGCCGGGCAGACCAGCGTCGACGATCGTGAGCCCCGCAGTGTCCTCAACCACGTAACTGTTGACGACATCCGAGCCGATGCGGTGGAGACCGGGTGCGAGTCTCATCGAATCATCTCCTTCATCCTGCGCATCACAGCGGGGAAGTCGTCACGTCCAGACTGTGTGCGGCTACCGCTTGATGACACTAGCTCTCCACTGCCGACCGATGCCGGGCCGAGTGCAGGACGTGCTAGCAACCGTGCTGCCAGCTATTCCTCCATCCGCTCAGTCACCTTGTGTGTATACCCCCTGGGGGTATATTCAGCCAAATTGACAGCGCCGAGGATGGGTATCGAAGGCCACCACGCTGTGGAGGGGCATGACAGACAAGCAATCAACCGCCGTCATCGAGGTGTCTGGCGTGCAATGGGCGACCTCGAAGAATGTGGTGGAGGCGGTGTTGTCTCGTCGCCCAGGTGTGCTCGAGGTCGACGCCAACCCAGTGGCCCAGACCGCCACGATCACTTACGACCCGTCCCGAACCTCCGTGGCAGAGTTGGCCGGCTGGGTACGCGACTGCGGATACCACTGTGCGGGCCAGTCGGTTCCGGACCACATTTGCGATCCTCTGGCCGAACCCGCGTCGCACGCCGCCAAGCATGATCATCTTCAAGCAGCTCACGCCGTGCCCACCGATGATCATCGACTCGGGTCATGATCATATGAGCACGGCAGAGACGGCGACCCAGCACCGCATGCTGATCACGCTGCTCAGGCGCCTATGACACCCCAGGACGCGATGGGCCACGGCGGACATCACGCCGCCATGTCCATGGACGACATGGTGCGGGACATGCGCAACCGATTCCTGGTTGCCGCTCTGCTCTCCATCCCGATCTTGCTGTGGTCTCCCATAGGCCGCGAGGTGATCGGCTTCACCGTCCCAGCACCGTTCGGGCTGCGCGACGATGTCTTCTCCTTGATTCTCAGCCTGCCGGTGATCTTTTACTCGGCCTGGATCTTCTTCGCCGGCGCCTGGCGTGCACTGCGCGCACGCACCTTGGACATGATGGTCCTGGTTGCGGTTGCGATCGGCGCCGGTTGGCTTTACAGCGTCTACGTCACGCTCACCGGCGGCGGCGAGGTGTTCTACGAGGCGGCCGCGGTGCTTGCCGCCTTTGTGCTGCTTGGGCACTGGTTCGAGATGCGAGCCCGCGGCGGTGCCAATGACGCGATCCGCACCCTGCTTGAGCTGGCACCGCCGATGGCAGTCGTGATTCGCGACGGAGAACCGGTCGAGGTGCCCACCGCCGAGGTCAAGGTAGGTGACCTGCTGCTGATTCGCCCCGGCGCCAAAGTCCCGGTCGACGGCACGGTCGTGGGGGGCGAGTCCGAGGTCGATGAGTCCATGGTCACCGGTGAGAGTCTGCCGGTGGCCAAGGTGATCGACTCGCAGGTGATCGGCGCTTCGGTGAACACGACCGGCACCCTGCGCGTACGCGCCACCAAGGTCGGCTCGGACACGGCGCTCGCCCAGATCGTCGCACTCGTACAGGAGGCGCAGAACTCCAAGGCGCCCGGGCAGCGGCTTGCCGACCGAGCAGCGTTCTGGCTTGTCCTGGTTGCACTCCTCGGTGGCACTGCCACATTTCTGGTCTGGCTTGCCGTCGGCCGACCTGTCACCGAGGCGCTGCTGTTCGCGATCACTGTCGTGGTGATCACCTGCCCCGACGCGCTGGGCCTGGCCACTCCGACAGCGATCATGGTCGGCACCGGGCTGGGCGCCAAACGGGGCGTGCTGTTCAAGAACGCAACAGCGCTGGAAACCTCTGCCCACATCGACACCGTGGTGATGGACAAGACCGGAACCCTGACGAAGGGAGAACCCGAAGTCACCGATCTCGTCGCCGACGGCCTCAGCGAGAATGAGCTGCTGGCGCTTGCCGCCGCGGTGGAGAGGGAATCAGAGCATCCCCTCGCTCAGGCCGTCGCACGTCGCGCCGACCGGGCAGAAGTTGCGAGACTGGCCGCCACGGCGTTCCGCAATGTGCCCGGTCACGGAGCCCAGGCAAACGTTGACGGCCAACGAGTGCTGGTCGGCAATCGTCGGCTGATGGCGACCGAAGGCATCGAGCTCGGCGACATGGGCCGCCGTCGAGACGAACTGGCCGCCGCAGGGCGTACGGCTGTGCTCGTCGCGGTCGACGGCCGGGCCGCCGGGGTGCTCGCCCTGGCGGACGCTCCACGCGACACCGCGGCAGCGGCCGTACGCGAACTGCACGCCATGAACATCCAAGTGGTGATGTTGACCGGAGACAACGAGGCCACGGCTCGCCGGATCGCGGACCAGCTCGGCATTGACACCGTGATCGCCGAGGTCTTGCCGGCTGACAAATCGGCACAAGTCTCCGACCTTCAACGCGCCGGAAAACGGGTCGCCATGGTCGGCGACGGCGTCAATGATGCTCCCGCGCTCGCAGTTGCGGACCTGGGCATCGCGATCGGAGCTGGTACCGACGTCGCCATTGAGACTGCCGATGTTGTCTTGATGCGCTCCGATCCGCTCGATGTGCCAATCGCTCTGCGCATCGGTAAGGGCACGCTGCGCAAGATGCGCCAGAACTTGGGCTGGGCCATTGGTTACAACGCGATCGCACTGCCAATCGCGGCCGGTGTCTTCGAACCCGCGTTCGGACTCGTACTCCGGCCCGAGATCGCCGCTCTGTCGATGTCCGGTTCCAGCCTGCTGGTCGCTGTCAATGCACTGCTGCTGAAACGGCTACGGCTTCCGGCGCCGGGCGATTCGGGCGGCACTATGCGCGCTACCGGTCGCGACTCCGAAGGATCGCCGCCAGCGATCATCGGGGACAGCGAACTCCAATCGAACGCGGCGCGACGGGGTAAATAGGCATTCGATGGCGCCCGCCCGGGCGCCGTACGTCGAAGAAGGTCAGTGCTTGCCCGAAGGAGAGTGGGTTCGGTGAGTGAACCGCATGCTCTCATCGCCGATCGATACCGCCTGCTGCACCAGGTGGGTCGCGGAGGCATGGGCGTGGTCTGGGAAGCCTTGGACGAGCGGCTGGAACGCCGCGTCGCCGTAAAGCAGTTACGTCGCCAGTCAGGAGCCTCAACCGCGGAAGTGGAGCTGGCCAACAAACGGGCGATGCGCGAGGCGCGACTCGCCGCACGCCTCCAACACCAGCATGCCGTGTCGGTGTTCGACGTAGTCGAACAAGAGGGCCAACTGTGGCTGATCATGCAATTCGTTCCCTCGGTCACGCTTGCAGCCGTGCTGCAAGAAGGTGGACCGCTGCAAATGAACGAAGCAGCTCAGGTAGGTGCCCAGGTGGCCTCGGCGCTGGCAGCGGCCCACACGGTCGGCATCGTCCACCGAGATGTGAAACCAGGCAACATCCTGATCGCTGAGGACGGTAGCGCATTGATCAGCGACTTTGGGATTGCGCGGGCCTTGGGTGATGCGACCCTCACCACGAGCGGCATGGTGCACGGCACGCCGGCCTATCTGGCTCCTGAGGTTGCCCGAGGGAGTGAGGCGAACTTCGCCTCGGATGTGTTCTCGCTCGGCGCCACCTTGTATAGCGCTGTGGAGGGATCTCCACCTTTTGGGACTGACGAGAACTCCATTGCATTGCTGCATCGCGTGGCGTCTGGGCAATTTCCTCCTCCGCAGCGTGGCGGTCCACTGACGCCCGTGATCTTGGACATGCTCTCGGCCGATCCGGAAGACCGCCCATCCATGCGGGCAGTCGCCGACAGCCTGGCGCTGCTGGCAGCGGGCAGTCGCTCCGGCGCAACTGATGAGGCAATCACCTCAAGCGCCCTCAGTGGGGAGGCCGCAGACGCGACACGCGACCTGGGCCTGGTGAAGGCCGGCCCTCCGACCGACTCAGGGCGCGATCCCGGCTCGGAGGAGACGGGCCCTCTAACAGTCCCGGAGCTCAATCCTCCCGCGGTGCCAGCGCCCGTAAGCCCGGATCAGCACTCGACCAGGCCGCAGCGAAATCGCCTCATAGCGGCAGCCGTGGCCATTGCTGTCCTTGTCGGCATTGGAATCCTGATTGTTGTGGTGCTGGCGGACAACCGCCAAGCAGCCGATCCGGCGACGGTTCCCGACCAATCCAGCTCCGCCGCACCGCCGAGCACAGAACTCACTCCGGCGGCGCAGTCGCCGACCCAGGGCGCATCCTCGACGCCGCAGCGAGAGTCATCGCAGCCCGCCAGTCCGCAAACCACAGCTCGTACGCCATCCCGGCGTCCATCACCGACCAGCCCACCTACGGTCGATGGCACGCCGACGGCAGCGCAGCTTGAGCAGGCGATCACGAGCTACTACGCGTTGATGCCGCGCAACACCGATGCGGCCTGGCCCCGCATGACAGCCTCGTACCAGATCAACCACGCGGGAGGGCGGCAGGCATACCAGCGTTTTTGGGATGCGGTCGGCAGAGTTTCTGTGGCCGATGTCAACGGCATGCCGCCAGATTCCGCGCAGGCGACGATCACGTACTACTTCGAGGACGGGCGCGTCGTACGAGAGCGGACCGGGTACGGGCTGGTCAATGAGGGAGGACGTCTCAAGATCAACAGCTCGACCGTGCTCAGTAGTGCGACGCTCTAGATCAACCGCCCGCGCGAGGTGGGATCTGTGCGAGGAGGTCCTTGACGGCTGTGACCACGGCATCGGGCCTAGCCATGGGGATCGTCGGGTGGGAGGCGTCTGACAAGGAGCGGTGTTGCCCGCCAGGGACGGCAGCTGCGATGGCATCGAAGAGTCGTTCACTACCGCGGATCTGCTCGCGGATCAATTCCTCGGGCTGGAAGATCGTTTGCGACGGGTCGACGTCGGTGCCGCTGAGCACGATCAACGGCACCTCGGGTCTAGCACCGCCGTTGCGGAGATCGTCGAGGTCGGCGAGCAGCCTGCCGCCCTCCTGGAAGCCGGTGAGAACTCGTTCAGGGCTTAGTCGCATGTCGATGAGCTGCCTGCGGATGGAGTCGGGAAAGCCCGCCAGCATGATTTCGAAGTAGGCGCGGATCTGGGCCAGCAGTTCGTCGCTGAGCCCCGGAAGTTCGATCTCCCCTGACGGGTTCGACGTCAATCGCAGATGTTCGGGCTGGTAGAGGTCCCAGTCCTCGTGAGCTGGGTCTAGCAGTAGTAGCCCGGCGACCTCGTCGGGGAAGCGCTGGGCCAAGCGCTGAACATAGATGCCGCCGAGCGAGTGGCCGACGAGCAGGTAGAGCGGTGGAAGGCCAGCCGCCCGCAGCAGGGCGCGCAGCTCATCGGTCACTTCGTCGGCCGAGCGCGGGAGGTCGGCGTCGTCGCTCCAGCCGGTACCGGCGCGGTCGTAGAGCACTGAGGTCGTGAGCTGAGCGACCTGTTCGTGGACGAGCAGGAAGTCCAATCCGACCGAACCGCCACCGGGGACGAACACCGTGACGGGCTTGCCGTCACCGGAGCGGTGCATCCACAGCTTGCGCTCTCCGACGGGTACGCGGTGCCCGATAGGGGCCTCGACCATTTGTCTCACAAATGAGAAAGGTATCGGCTATGAGATCATACGTCAATGCGTATCACTGAGCTCATCCTGCACCCGGTTCGGATACGGATCGTGCAGGCAGCAATGGACGGGGCGGCCATCACCACGTCCGACCTGTGCGCGAGCATGCCCGACGTCTCCAAGGCCACGATGTACCGCCACGTCGCGTTGTTGGTCGAGGGCGGGCTGTTGAAGGTGGTGGGCGAGGAACGGGTCCGTGGCGCGGTCGAGCGGTCCTACCGCTTGGAGCACACGCGGGCGGTCCTGAACGACGCTGAGGTAGCGGCCATGAGCACCGATGACCACCGGCGCGGTTTCGCCGCCGCAGTCACCTCGTTACTGGCCGAGTTCGAGGTCTACCTCGATCGAGACGGCGCAGACCCGTTCAGCGACGGGGTGTCCTACCGGCAGTTCGTGTTGTGGCTCAGCCAAGCCGAGAAGGCAGAGCTCATCGAGGAGGTATTCGCGGCTATTCGCGCCCGAGCGGCCGCGGGCCCGGCATCTGGGCGTCAGCGCCACCTGGTCAGCACGATCCTTTTTCCTGCCGACCCTCGCCGCTGATGTGGCTGTGTTGTCTCTCGGGAAGTGCTGCCAGTGTGACGCAGCACTGGTTCGCACCGGGTTCGAGACGGGCGTCAAGCAAATCAGGCGCGATGGAGTCAACGAACGCGCTGAGCAGGGAATGGTTCAGTCGACAGACCAGGTCGGTGTGGCCAGCGGCGAGCGCGTGAAACGGGCAGTTCGCCATGACGACGGTGCGACCGGTGCGGCGAGGCTCGTAGGCGTGCTCGGCGAGTACGCGGACGGCGAGGTCCAGAGCCACATCCGCCGACGGCGGGCGATCACTGGCGCCGGCGGCGATCGCTGCCCCGCGCCGTGCCGCGGCGTTACTGAGTGCCTCGAGGATTGGTGTGCCCGTACGCGCTGAGTCGGAGATGGCGTCGGCCATGATGTGACCGGCCAGCTCGTAGTCACGGGCGGGAACGGCTACCGCGAACTCACTGCGGCCCCGGCGATATCGCTTCGCGGGCCGCCCGGCACCGGGCCCGGCGCGTCCAGTCAGCCGGACGTAGTCGGCCTCGAGCAGCCCCTCAGCCTCCAACCGGTCGAGGTGGAACTTCGCCTTGTGGCGGGCGACGCCAACCGCGTGTGCCGCCTGATCACGAGTCACGGGTTGATCCTGGGAGCAGACGAACTGATACAGCTTTCGACGGACGGGGTCGGCCAGCACGCCGATACCTAGGACGTTCCGGTCGAAGCTCTGCACGTCGCGCCTTCCTAACGGACAGATGTCTTGACGATAGACGACCTCAGGTCTAACGTCGATTTCAGTATCCGATAGAAGTCTCGTCGCCGAAAGGGGGCCGCCCGATGTCGATAGCTGCTCTGGTCACCTGGATCATCACCGCAGGGTTCGGGTTTTTCATGCTGATCCGCTGGGCAACGCGTGGAGGTGTGCGCAAGGTTGAGGGAGCCGAGACCCACCTGCCACCGGTCCGGGTCTTTACGCATTTCGGGCTGGCCGCTGCCGGTCTGATTGTCTGGATCATCTACCTCGTCACCGGCAGCACGCTGCTGGCCTGGATCGCGGTCGTCGACCTCGTCTTGGTTGCCATCATCGGCGTGGTGATGGTCAGACAGTGGGCAAAGGACGGTCGAGCCGCTATGGCCGCGGCCACGGCTGGCGCCGCACAGTCCAGTGGGGGCGGGCCTGACCTCGCCGAGCAGCACATTCCGCGCCCGCCGGTCGTGCTACACGGAATCTTCGCAGTGACCACACTCGTCCTCGTGCTGCTCACCGCACTCGGCATCGGCGGAAGCTGAGACGTAGCGGCGAAGGCTACTTCACCAGGACTGCTATCCCAGATCGCTGAGCAAGGCAGCGCAGGCGGCCTCACAGCGGCGGCAAGCCTCCGCACAGATCCGGCAGTGCTCGTGCATGTCGGCGTGGCTCGCACAGTCGTTGCCGCAGACGCGACAAGCAATACGGCAGGCTTCCAGGAGCGCCTCGGTGAGGCTGGCGTCGGAACCGGTCCGGCGGGACAGGATGGTGCCGGTTGTGGCGCATATCGCCGCGCAGTCGAGATCGGTACGAATGCAGTGCACCAGATCGGCGACCATCTCTTCAGCGAGACAGGCGTCCGCGCATGCCGTGCAGGCCTGCGCGCAGTCGAAGCACGCTTCGATGCATTCGGCGAGCTTTGCTTGATCAAACCCAGCCAAGCTCTTCGGGTAGGACTTCAACATCGCCGCTACATGCATCATCTTGATCTCCTTTCGATAATCGATCTTCTCAGCTAGCGTCGCATTACCCCTTGGCGGCTCGGGTCTCCTCAACCTGCGTGGCCGCCACCGCTTCAAGCCCGCGTCGTTCGGGTAGCTGTAACGCCGTTACCACGTCCATCTGTCACTTCTCGAGACCGATAAAGGAGCCCAGCATGTCGATCGTCGTCACCGGCGCTACCGGCCACTTCGGACGCCTCACCGTCGAAGCGTTACAACGCCGAGGCGTCCCAGCTGAGCAGATCATCGCCACCGGTCGCCGCATCGAGACGTTGGGCGACCTCGCTGGCCAAGGCATTTCCGTACGCCGCGCCGACTACTCCGACGAGGCGTCCCTCCGTGAGGCATTCGACGGCGCCACCCGACTTCTCCTCGTGTCCGGCACCGAGGTAGGGCAGCGCATCAGACAGCACACCAATGTGATCACCGCGGCGAAGGCCGCGGGCGTGCAGTTGATCGCTTACACCAGCATCGCCCATGCCCCCACCTCGACGCTGCTCATCGGCCAAGAGCACCGAGCCACTGAAGCCGCGCTCGCCGACTCCGGCGTGCCGCACGTCCTGCTTCGCACTAGTTGGTACATCGACAACTACACCGCCCAGCTTCCCGCGTACCTGCAGCACGGGATTGTCGGTGCCGCCGACGACGGTCCGATCAGTGGCGCGACCCGCGCCGACTACGCAGAGGCGGCCGCGGCTGTTCTTGCCGAGGACGGCAAACCCGGCGCGGTTTACGAGCTCGGCGGACCTGCCTTCACCATGCCGCAGCTGGCCGAAGTGGTCTCTGCGGCGACCGGACAAACCGTGACCTATACCGACCTGCCCGTGCAGGACTACCAGGCATTCCTGGTCAGAGCCGGGCTGCCGGAACCAGCAGCGGCTTCGATTGCTGACCTTGACCGCGCTGTCGCCGCGGGCGAACTCTACGTCGACACCGCCGACCTCGAGAAGCTGCTGGGGCGGCCAGCCACTCCATTGCCTTCCGCCGTGGCGGAGGCTCTGCGAGATCTCAGATGAACCCATCGACCACCCCCCGATGAGTCCGGTCGAACGGTGGGGTCTAATCAGCAATCGAACACCAATGAGCACCTGAGGAGCGCATCGTGACCACCATCGATTGGACCACCGACATAAAGGGCACCGGCCAGTACGCCGAGGTCAACGGCATCAATCTCTATTACGAAACCATGGGGACCGGGCGGCCGCTGATCTTGCTGCACGGCGGGCTGGGATCGGGTGAGATGTTCGGACCTGTTCGTTCCGCTCTCGCCGAGAGCCATCAGCTCATCATCCCGGACCTGCAAGGCCACGGCCGTACTGCCGACATCGATCGACCGATCGACATCCGGCTGATGGCCGATGACATCGCTGCGCTTATTGATCACCTAGAGCTTGAGAAGCCGGATCTCGTCGGCTACTCCCTCGGCGGCGGGGTCGCGCTGCTGACAGCGGTGAAGTACCCGGACAAGGTCGGCCGGCTCGTCGTTGCCTCAGCGCACGCCTGGCGCGACGCGATCCCGCCCGAGATGCTCGCGCAGCAGGCTCAAGTGAACGCGGCTGCGGCCGAATTCCTGAAGGACACGCCGATGTACCAGCTATACCAGCAGGTCGCGCCGCGTCCGGAGGATTTCCCTCGGCTGTTGGACAAGATGGGCGAGTCGATGGCGCAGGACTTCAACTTCTCCGAGGAGGTTCGCGGTCTCCAGGTGCCGACGCTGATCGTCGCAGCCGACGCCGACATGGCACCGCCCAGCCATTACGTCGAGATGTTCAAGCTGCTTGACGGTGGTCTCCGCGACGGTGGCTGGATGGGCGAGGGTCGACCCAAGGGCGGTCACGCACTCGCGATCTTGCCGGGCTTGACCCACTACAATCTCGGCAATTCGCCGCTTTTCGCCGCGGTTACGCTCGCCTTCCTCGACGATCAGCCGAGCTGAGCAACCGGATGGCAGGCGTGTGGACCGGAATCAAGGTTGCGCTCATCCGGTGATTCGCCCGTGCTGACAAGCAAGGGTTTAGGCAACTTCTGGCTCGACCTGATCGGCATTTGCGTTCGTGTTCTGCTGCCGGTCGCCGCGTTGGCGCCATCGTCTTCATTGCGGCTGGCATGATGCAGACCTCTCCTCGGGCACCGACGTCACAACGCTGGCAGGAAACAGCCAGCACAATACGGGCGGGACCGTCGCGAGCCAGGAAGTGATCAAGGAGCTGGGAACGGCTGGCCGACACCAGCCAAGCGCCGGTTTCGAATCACACGACGCGGGCCGGGCGACGGCACCGGCGAGAGTAGCGTACGGGCCCGTGGGCGAACCTGACGGCCGCGTCGCAAGGAGCAACAGTGTGAACGGCGGTGTGGTCGACAACGCGATCTATGTCGACGGTCTACGAGCTGCTAATCCGGCGACGCTGGACGAGACCTATGAGCTCTTGCGCGAACGACACGGCATGGCATGGATTGGGTTGTACCGTCCCACCCCGGAGGAGATCCGATCAGTAGCGGCCGAATTCGGGCTGCACCATCTGGTCGTCGACGACGCCATCGACGCCCACCAACGACCCAAGCTGGAGCGGTACGGCGACATCTTGTTCACCGTGCTTCGTCCCGCCCGCTATATCGACCAGCGTGAGCAGGTCGAGTTCGGTGAACTGCACGTGATCACCGGCGCTGAGTTCGTCGTCACCATCCGGCACGCCGAGAGTCCCGATCTCGCAAGCGTCCGCCGCCGCCTGGAATCTCAGCCGGATCTCCTGCGGCTCGGACCAGAGGCCGTCCTCTACAGCATCATGGACCAGGTCGTCGACGAGTACGCCCCCGTCGTAGCGGGCCTTGAGAACGACATCGACGAAATCGAGGACCAGCTCTTCAACAACGACCCCGCCGTCTCCCGCCGCATCTACACCCTTACACGTGAGGTGATCGAGGTCCAGCGGGCGACCCAGCCGCTGCTCGACATCATCGACGCGCTCAGCGGCGGGTTCGACAAATACCACGTCGACATCGAGCTGCAGCGTCACCTCCGCGACGTCCGCGACCACGTCCTGCGGATCGTCGAACGCATCGACGCCTTCCGCTCCCTACTCCAAAACGCGCTTACCGTCAACGCCACCTTGGTCGGTCAGCGCCAAAACGACGAGATCAATCGATTGACCCAGACCAGCCTCGACCAGAACGAGCAGGTCAAACGCATCTCCGCCTGGGCCGCTATCCTCTTCGCGCCCACCCTGGTAGGCACCATCTACGGCATGAACTTCAGGCACATGCCCGAGCTCGGCTGGAGAGTCGGTTACCCGCTCGCACTCCTCGCGATGGCTGCCCTCGGAGTCGTGCTGTACCTCATCTTCAAGCGCCGCGGCTGGCTCTAGCGACATGGCCGCAGATCCAGGAAGCGGCACACCAGGCTTCCAGGCGACGAGCCAATCCCCAACAGCGCAGTCAGTACTTCGCGTATGGAAGCCGTCAAGAATTACGCTGCGGGCGTACGAATTCCGTCAAGAACGGCGATCGTCGTAGCTCTCACCGGTTGACTGACCTGCGGGCGGATTCGAATAAGCACGAAGGAGAGCTCGCCCGTGCGAAGCCAGCGGCGGGCAGACCGTATCCGGATCAGGGCTGTCTTCGTCCCTTTCAGGCCGCACGCCGGCCGCCAGATCACACGAGGAGGAACCGGACCTTGGCTGACTTGGTCTTCGTATTGTTGACGATTGGTCTGTTCGCCATTCTCGCAATTGTGGTGCGATTGGTGGAACGGCTGTGAACGCTATCAACCTCATCGGCCTGATCCTCGCTGCGATCCTGACCGTATATCTCGTGGCAGCGCTACTGTTCCCGGAGCGGTTCTGATGAGCACGGCAGTAGCGGGCCTGCTGTTTGTCGCCTCGTTGCTACTCGCTCTTGGCATCTCTTACCGATTCTTGGGCGACTACATGTATTCAGTCGTCTCGGGAACCAAGCACTCTCGTGCGGAGCGCGCGATCTATCGGATCGTTGGCGTCAATCCGGCGGTCGAGCAGTCCTGGGGCATCTACGCGCGCAGCGTGCTCGCTTTCTCCGCGGTGTCCATTTTGTTTCTTTATGCCTTTGAGCGGCTACAGGACAAACTTTGGCTCTCGCTTGGTTTCGGCCCGGTCACTACCCACATCGCCTGGAACACCGCTGTGAGTTTTGTGACGAACACGAACTGGCAGGCGTACTCGGGAGAATCCACGATGGGCCACCTGGTGCAAATGGCAGGCCTGGCCGTCCAGAACTTCGTGTCCGCCGCAGTCGGTATTGCAGTTGCTGTGGCATTGGTGCGGGGCTTCGCTCGTCGTCTGACGGATGAGCTGGGCAATTTCTGGGTCGACCTTACGAGAATCTCTATTCGCCTGCTGTTACCGATCTGCGTAGTGGCGACCGTCGTCCTCATCCTGGGCGGGGCCATTCAGAACCTTTCCGCCGGAACTGACGTCAACACCTTGGCTGGCCAGACGCAGACCATCACGGGAGGGCCGGTCGCCAGCCAGGAAGCCATCAAGGAGTTGGGCACGAACGGTGGCGGCTTCTACAACGTCAACTCGGCACACCCGTTCGAGAATCCGACCAGCTGGACCAACTGGCTGGAAATCTTCCTACTTCTCGTAATCCCGTTCAGCCTTCCGCGCCTGTTCGGAAAGATGGTCAAGGACAACCGTCAGGGATACGCCATCCTCGCGATCATGGCACTGCTGGCGGTGACCAGCATCCTCCTGGCAAACGTGTTCGAGCTTGCAGGCAACGGCACCGTGCCGCAGGCAGTGGGAGCAGCCATGGAAGGCAAGGATGTCCGTTTCGGCGTTTCCAACTCGGCCACCTTCGCCGCATCGACCACGCTCACCTCGACCGGTGCGGTCAACTCTTTCCACGACTCGTACACCGCGCTGGGCGGGATGGTCCCGATGGTCAACATGATGCTTGGCGAGGTCGCGCCTGGCGGAGTCGGCTCAGGTCTCTACGGCATGCTCGTGCTGGCGACGATCACCGTTTTCGTGGCCGGGCTCATGGTCGGCCGCACGCCGGAGTATCTGGGCAAGAAGATCGGCGCGCGGGAGATCAAGTTCGCTTCGCTGTACTTTCTGATTACCCCGTCGTTGGTGCTGATCGGCACGGCCGCCGCGCTGGCCACCGGCAATAGCAGCACGGCGCTCAATGTCGGCCCGCACGGCTTCTCCGAAGTGTTGTACGCCTTCACCTCGGCTGCCAACAACAACGGCTCTGCCTTCGCGGGCATCACGGTGAACACCCCATGGTGGGATACCGCTCTAGGCCTAGCCATGCTGCTAGGCAGGTTCCTTCCGATGATCATGGTGCTCGGTCTGGCGGGCTCGCTCGCCCGCCAGCAACCGGTTCCCGCCAGCGCGGGAACGCTTCCCACAGATAGGCCGCTCTTTGTGGGCATGGTGATCGGTGTCGTGGTGATTCTCGTTGCGCTGACGTTCCTTCCTGCCCTCGCCCTTGGCCCCCTGGCCGAGGGTCTCTAACGATCGACGGAGGAGTTACCGTGTCGGCCACGTTGACATCAGATACCGCTCACGTCGCGCCAGTGAGCCGGGTAGCCGGTGGGCTGCTCGACCCCACACAGCTGTGGAAGGCGCTTCCGGATGCGCTCCGCAAGCTCAACCCGGCGACGCTGTGGCGTAACCCAGTGATGTTCGTTGTCGAAATCGGGTCTGCCTTCACCACTGTGCTGTCCGTGGTCAATCCGAGCGTGTTCGCTTGGCTGATCACCGTTTGGCTGTGGCTCACCGTCATCTTTGCCAACCTTGCCGAGGCGGTCGCCGAGGGTCGCGGCAAAGCGCAGGCCGAGACCTTGCGGAGAGCCAAGCAGGCAACCCAAGCACGACGGCTTCGTGGCTGGGCCGCCGGAGCCAGCCCAGCCCAGTACCAAGAGGAGGTCGTGGACGCCGTCAGCCTGCAGCAGGGTGACATCGTGGTAGTTGAGGCGGGCGAAATCGTCCCGGGTGATGGTGATGTTGTCGAGGGCATCGCTAGTGTCGACGAGTCGGCGATAACCGGCGAGTCCGCCCCGGTCATTCGTGAGTCTGGTGGCGACCGGTCCGGGGTGATCGGCGGAACCCGCGTCTTGTCAGACCGGATCGTCGTTCAGGTGACGCAGAAGCCTGGCGAGAGCTTTATCGACCGGATGATCGCCCTCGTCGAGGGTGCCAACCGGCAGAAGACTCCGAACGAGATCGCGCTGAACATCCTGCTTGCCGCACTGACCATCATCTTCTTGCTCGTCGTCGCGGCGCTGCAACCGATGTCAATCTTCGCCAAGGACTGGCAGGCGGCTGCGGCCGACTCATCGGTATTGACCGGCGACGGGGTGACCGGCATCGTGTTGGTATCCCTGCTGGTGGCACTCATCCCGACGACCATCGGGGCTCTACTGTCCGC
This sequence comes from uncultured Actinomycetota bacterium, assembly GCA_963734005.1. GTDB lineage: Bacteria > Actinomycetota > Actinomycetes > Propionibacteriales > Propionibacteriaceae > Microlunatus. Next base: position 280,699 of record CAVTFS010000012.1, on the reverse strand, counting down.
CATCGGCATTGCCGGCATGGATCGGCTCGTGCAGCGGAACGTCCTCGCGATGTCGGGTCGAGCAGTCGAGGCGGCTGGCGATGTCAACACACTCCTGCTGGATAAGACAGGCACCATCACGCTAGGCAACCGGCAGGCCACTGACTTCCTGCCAGTCGACGGGGTATCCACTCAGGACTTGGCGGACGCAGCGCAGTTATCGAGCTTTGCCGACGAGACGCCCGAGGGCAGATCTATTGTCGTGCTGGCGAAAAACGAGTATGGCTTGCGGGTGCGTGATGAGGGCGTCATGCTTCACGCCCACTTCGTTCCCTTCACTGCGGAGACCCGGATGTCCGGAGTCGACATGACACTCGACGCCGACGGGGTCCGTCGCATCCGGAAGGGCGCCGCCGCGGCGGTGATGAAGTGGGTACGCGACAACAATGGGCATCCCACCGAATCAGTGGGCGCGACGGTGGACGGGATCAGCACAACTGGGGGCACTCCACTGGTCGTGGCCGAGCATTTCCAGGGCCAACCGGCCCGTGCGTTGGGTGTCATTCACCTTAAGGACATCGTCAAAACAGGCATGCGGGAACGGTTCGATGAGATGCGCCGGATGGGCATCCGGACGGTGATGATCACCGGTGACAATCCGATGACCGCTAAGGCTATAGCCGACGAGGCCGGCATCGACGACTTCCTCGCTGAGGCCAAGCCGGAAGACAAGATGGCACTCATTCGCAAAGAACAGGAGGGTGGTCGGCTGGTGGCGATGACCGGGGACGGCACAAACGATGCTCCGGCCCTGGCGCAGGCTGACGTCGCCGTGTCCATGAACACCGGCACGTCAGCGGCCAAAGAGGCCGGCAACATGGTGGATCTTGACTCGGACCCCACCAAGCTCATCGAGATCGTGGAGATCGGCAAGCAGTTGCTGATCACCAGAGGAGCCTTGACCACCTTCTCCATCGCCAACGACGTCGCCAAGTACTTCGCGATCATTCCAGCGATATTCGCCGCCGTTTACCCCAGCCTCGGCGCGATGAATGTGATGCGGCTGCACTCGCCGGCTTCGGCGATTGTGTCCGCGATCATCTTCAATGCGCTGATCATCATCGCGTTGATCCCGCTCGCCCTCCGCGGCGTGCGCTACCGCCCAGGCAGCGCCTCCAGTTTGCTCAGTCGCAATCTGCTCATCTACGGCCTCGGGGGGCTTATCGCGCCGTTCATCGGCATCAAGCTGATCGACCTGCTCATCGTCCAGTTCATCCCAGGAGTTTGACAATGCGCCTACCGAGCTGGATTGGTCAGCACCTTGCTGCGGTGCGCGCGCTACTGGTCTTCACAGTGCTCCTCGGTCTCGCGTATCCGCTGACGATGGTCGCGGTCGCGCTGCTACCGGGACTCAACGACAAAGCGCAAGGATCGCTCGTCGAGGGCACGAACGGAACTGTCGTGGGCAGCCGAATCATCGGCCAGTCCTACACCGACACAGACGGCCAGCCGATCGCTGGCTACTTTCAGAGCCGACCCTCCGCCGCCGGCGACGGCTACGACCCCACCTCGACCTCGGCAAGCAACCTGGGTCCGGAAAGCATCGAGGACACGCTTCCCGTGCCGGGAGCGCTGGACGAGGAAGGCAACCCCGACGAAGGCAAGCAGAGCCTGCTCACCCAGGTCTGCGCGCGCAGCGTTGCGGTCGGGGAACTGGAAGGCGTGGACGGAAGCCGCCCTTACTGCACGGCCGACGGCGTCGGCGCGGTACTTCGCGTCTTCCGCAGCAACGGCCTTACTGGCACGGTCGTGCGCGCAGTATCGGTGAACCAAGCCTGCCCGACCGTTCCTTTCATAACTGTCTACGAGGGTGTGAACGTGGAATGCGGTCAACCCGGTGAGGACTACAGCGCTGGCGTGCTGACCCCGATCCGTGGCACCGCGCCATCCACACCTGCCGTCCCCGCCGACGCGGTCACTGCCAGCGGCTCCGGACTGGATCCCCAAATCAGCACGGCCTACGCCCAACTCCAGGTCGCCCGGGTGGCTCGGGAACGAGGGACTGACGCTGCGACGATTCAGAATCTGGTCGACCAGTACACCGCCAGCCGGGCCCTGGGCTTCATGGGCGAGCCCGCGGTCTCGGTACTGGAGCTCAATCTGGCCCTCGATCGTGAGTTCCCTCTGCACTGACCGATGCTCCGGCCGGTGTGAAAATGCAAGGAGGATGGGGTCATGGCGCGAGGACTGCTCCGGATCTACCTCGGAGCCGCACCGGGCGTAGGCAAAACCTTCACCATGCTCGAGGAGGCGCACCGGCGCAAGGACAGAGGCACCGATGTAGTCGTCGGCTTCGTGGAGACGCATGGTCGGGAACAGACCGCGCGGATGATCGGAGACCTGGAGATCATCCCGCGCAAGTCCATGGAATACCGAGGCGCCACGTTCGAAGAGATGGACGTGGACGCGGTCTTGAAGCGACGTCCACAAGTCGCCTTGGTCGACGAACTCGCCCACACCAACGTACCGGGCTCCCGCAACGAGAAGCGTTGGCAGGACGTTGAGGAACTGCTGGACGCCGGCATAACGGTTCTTTCCACGGTGAACATCCAGCACCTGGAGTCGTTGAACGACGTCGTCGAACAGATCACCGGCATCACCCAACGAGAAACGCTGCCTGACGAGGTCGTTCGGCGGGCCGACCAGGTCGAGCTGACGGATATGACGCCGGAGGCGTTGCGTCGACGGATGGCGCACGGCAACATCTACGCTCCCGAAAAGATCGACGCTGCCTTAGGCAACTATTTCCGCGTCGGCAACCTCACCGCCTTGCGGGAACTGGCGTTGCTTTGGCTGGCCGACAAGGTTGACGACCAACTCGATCGGTACCGAGCCGAACATCACATCGACACCACCTGGGAGGCCAGGGAGCGGGTCGTGGTGGGGCTCACCGGTGGACCTGAGGGGGACACACTGGTCCGGCGAGCCGCACGAATCGCTGCCCGAAGCAAGGCTGCAGACCTCCTTGCCGTGCATGTCGCGCGATCCGATGGACTGTCCGGCGCTGACCCCGCCCTGCTCGCCCGTCAGCGGCTCCTTGTCGAGAGCCTGGGTGGCACCTACCACGAGGTCGTCGGTGGGGACATCACGACGGCACTGCTGGACTTCGCTCGCGGTGTCAATGCCACGCAGCTCGTCCTGGGTGCCAGCCGTCGCGGGCGCTTCGCGCAAATACTCTCCCCCGGCGTGGGCGTGACAACCACGGCCCGCTCAGGACCCATCGATGTCCACCTCGTCACCCACGAGCGAATCGGGCAAGGCCGCCGTCCGCCGTTCTTGAGAGGGTCATCCGCCCTGTCCTCCCGGCGGAGAATCGCCGGCTTCGGGCTCGTCATCGTGGGACTGCCGCTGCTCACCGTGACACTGAAAAGTTTGCAGGACGTCTTGTCGCTTCCGAGTGACATCTTGCTTTTTCTCGCGCTCGTCGTAGCCGTAGCTCTGATCGGAGGCATGTGGCCCGCGCTCGTGGCTGCCGTCGGCGGCTCGCTGCTGCTGAACTACTACTTCACCCCGCCCATCCAGGCATGGACGATCGCCGAACGGGACAACGTGCTTGCGCTGGTCGTCTATGTCGCCATTGGCCTCGCGGTGAGCGCCGTTGTCGACACCGCCGCCCGGCGTACCCGCCAGGCGGCCCGAGCCAGCGCCGAGGCCTCCACTCTGGCAGCCGTTGCCGGAAGCGTGCTCCGGGGTGACCGCGCCTTGACCGCGCTCTTAGAACAGCTGCGGGAGACCTTCGGACTAGAGTCGGTTAGTCTCCTGGAGCGTCGGCTCGATGAACCTGGTGGCCCCGACCGCCGGCACGATCCGACCGCGTGGCGGGTCGTCGCCAATGTCGGCGGTGAGCCTTGCGCGACGCCCGGTGAGGGCGAGGTTGAAGTCCCGGTCGCAGCGACAGACGAGCAGACTGGCGAGAGTGACCACCTGACCCTCGTGCTTCGAGGTCATCCCCTTGACGCCGCCGATCGACGGATCGTTGAGGCGTTCGCTGCTCAAGCTGTGGTGGCAATGCGGCAGGAACGGCTAGCGGACGAGGCTGAGGCCGCCCGCCCGCTCGCCGAGGCTGACCGGATGCGCACTGCCCTACTGGCGGCGGTCAGCCATGATCTGCGTGGGCCGCTTGCGTCGGCGAAGGCGGCCATCACCAGCCTGCGGAGCGCCGAGGTGACCTTTTCTGACCATGACCGCGACGAGCTGCTCATTACCGCCGAAGAGTCTCTCGACAGGCTGGATGGGCTCGTGGCCAATCTGTTGGACATGAGCCGCCTTCAAGCCGGAGTTCTTGGCCTGACGATGACCGACGTCGGTGTCGAGGAGATCGCACCGCGGGCCGTCGATGAGCTTGGAGAATCCGGTCGAGCTGTTCGGATGCATTTCCCGGAGGATTTACCGGCCGTCCGGGCTGACGCAGGTCTGCTCGAGCGGATCCTCGTGAACCTCATCGCTAACGCGCTTCGGTTCAGCCCGCCCGATCAGCCACCCACGCTAACCGCGAGCGAAGGCGACGACGTGGTCGAACTGCGCGTCATTGACCACGGCCCTGGCATCGCCCCGTCCGATCGCGACAAGGTGTTCATCCCCTTCCAGCGCATGGGCGACCGCGACAACAGCACTGGTGTGGGGCTCGGGCTTGCCCTGTCCCGGGGATTGGCCGAGGCCATTGGGGGGACTCTCACCCCAGACACCACGCCCGGCGGCGGCCTCACGATGATTCTGGCCCTGCCGATCGCGGCGGCGAGCACCGACCGCTCGTCCGAGGCCGTCGAGATCACCGACCACTTCATTGCCCAACGATTCGGCCACCCACGCGCACCCCAGGACCAGCCATGACCCGAATCCTGGTTGTCGACGACGATCCGCAGATCCTGCGCGCCCTCCGGATCAACCTCAACGCCCGCGGTTACGACGTCGATGTCGCCGCCGCCGGCGGTGCCGCCCTCCAGACCGCAGCTGCGCGGCCCCCCGAACTGGTCGTACTTGATCTCGGCCTGCCCGACTTGGACGGCGTCGATGTGATTCGCGGGCTCCGTGGGTGGACCGCCGTGCCGATCATCGTGCTGTCCGGGCGAGCCGGCGGCAGCGACAAGGTCGCCGCTCTTGACGCAGGCGCCGACGACTATGTCACCAAGCCTTTCGGCATCGAGGAGTTGTTGGCGCGCATCCGCGCCGTCACCCGACGGTCCGCGACCAACGCCACCGAAGCCAGCGTCGCCGTTGGACGCTGGACCGTGAACCTCGCGGACCGCTCAATCACCGACGCGGCGGGCAGCGCGGTCCGACTCACGCCCACCGAGTGGCATCTACTCGAGATTCTGGTCAGAAGTCCCGGCAAGTTGGTCACTCAACGCCAGCTCTTGCACGAGGTGTGGGGGCCTGCTTATCGAGACGAGACCAACTACCTGCGCCAGTACATGGCGCAGTTACGCCGGAAATTGGAGAACGACCCCACCCACCCACAGCAGCTGCTTACCGACCCTGGCATGGGGTACCGCTTCCGCCCGCTCCCGTCGACCTAGGTCGATCACAGGGATTCCGAACCGATGGCCCTGCACTCACGTCGATGCAGGGTTGGGCTTTGATGTTGCTATGGCGGCAGCGACCTGATCGGCCAATGTCACGGCCACCCTTCGCGCCTCCAACGACGGTCGCGCTATGTGCGTTGCGGCTATGAGAAGGAACTCGCCCCTGATCGTGCCCCCGCTTTGTGCGAGCAGCTGAATCTCTGAATCTGTAGGTAGCCCGGATCGGTCAATATCAACCGTTCTCCCATTCCGGGCGACTGTTCCGTCCGGCTGGAGGACCGGAAGCCCGCTGCTGATCGTGGACCTGAAGTCACAAACATCCAGGTTCAGAATCTCAACTAGTTGCCGTTCCACATGATCGACGAGCGTCTCGGTCGGCGAGTCACCCGCGGCGACTACCCCGACTGCTTCGATGACGCCAGCCAGAAAGCCCTCATGACGACTCGCCTGCGCTTGCTGCATTCGGCCCCAATACGCGATCTCGCTCACCGCCGCACCAACCAGCACCAACAAGACGGTTGTCTCGATGTCCGCACGGTCGTTGATCCTAAACGTCAGGTAAGGAGCCGTGAGGAAGAAGTCGAACCAGGCGGCACTCGACAGCGCTGCCAAGATTCCAGCCAATCGGATCCCACTCGATGCCGCTGCCACCACCAGCAACACGAGCACCAGAGCCGCATTCGTGTTGTCCAGATAGTTTCGAAGCATCGACATCACCGCTGACGCCACCAATGGCGCTAGGACGGCCGCCCCAAGTATTGGTCCCCGGTGACGCATTGCCCAGCCCACTCGAGCCATGCCCTCAATAGAACGCCCGCCCATACCCCCAGTCAACCGGACGCAGACCAGCAGCAGAAACATGGCGACGCCAAACTGGTGAGGTCCGCCGGCGTCAAGATCACGTGAAGACATACCGCCGGTCGCGTCTGCTGCGGTTGACTAGGTGGGGGCCGCGATTTCCTTCCCGTGACCTTCGATGAGCAAGCGCACGGATCGAGGTGCAGGGGTGGCCAGGACTGACACAGCGAAGGCGGCACCTACAGGCCTGCGCTTGTGGCTGATGAAAGACATGGGCGAGGAGCCCCGAGCCAATGTCGGACCCCATTCGACCCCTCACCAGGTGGGGAAGACCCACAGATGGTGGCAGGTCATGTGTCTGACAGGCGTGGACTACTTCTCTACCCTCGGTTACCAGCCGGGCATCGCCGCTCTGGCCGCCGGCGCGATCTCACCGATAGCGACTGTGGTGCTGGTAGCCCTGACGCTGCTCGGCGCCCTGCCGGTGTACCGGCGAGTTGCCTCGGAGAGTCCGAACGGCGAGGGGTCGATCGCCATGCTGGAGCGGCTGATGTCGTTCTGGAAGGGCAAGATCTTCGTCTTGGTGCTGCTGGGCTTCGCCGCCACCGACTTCATGATCACCATGACGCTGTCCGCGGCCGACGCTACAGCTCATCTGGTGGAGAACCCTCACCTCGAGCCGTTCCTCACCGGCCATCAGGTGGCCATTACCCTGGTCCTACTAGCGCTGCTCGGCGGGGTGTTTCTTCGCGGCTTCAAAGAAGCCATCGGTGTCGCGGTGGCCTTGGTGGCGATCTATCTCGCCCTCAACATCGTCGTCATCGCTGTTGCTTTCGGGCATGTGGCGGCGGAGCCCTTCCTGTGGTCAGACTGGTCGGCCGCCCTCACCCAACAGCACGGCAGCCCGCTGGTGATCGTCGGCATCGCACTGCTGGTCTTCCCGAAGTTGGCGCTTGGCCTCTCGGGTTTCGAGACCGGTGTTGCGGTGATGCCACTCATCAGCGGCGATCCGGACGACACGCCGGCTCATCCGGCAGGTCGCATCCGTGGCGCCAAACGACTGCTGACCACGGCCGCAGTGATCATGAGCATTTTCTTGATCACGAGCAGTATTGTCACCACGCTGCTCATCCCGCCGGCGGAGTTCCAACCTGGTGGCGCGGCCAACGGGCGAGCGCTGGCCTACCTGGCCCATGAGTACCTGGGAAACACGTTCGGCAGCGTCTACGACGCGTCAACGATTGCGATCTTGTGGTTTGCCGGCGCGTCGGCGATGGCTGGCTTGTTGAACTTGATCCCGCGCTTCCTCCCCCGCTACGGGATGGCCCCTCAGTGGGCGCGGGCCGTTCGTCCTCTCGTGTTGATCCTCACACTCGGCGCCTTTCTCATCACGATCATCTTCGATGCCGACGTCGACGCCCAGGGCGGCGCGTACGCTACCGGGGTTCTCGTTGTGATCACGTCTGCAGCTGTCGCCGTCACGCTGGCTGCTCGACACGCTCGCCAACGTAGGCTCACCATTGCCTTCAGCCTGGTGGCCCTGATCTTCATCTACACCACAGTCGCCAACATCATCGAACGCCCCGAAGGCGTCAGGATTGCCGCCGTCTTCATCGCTGCCATCCTCACCGTGTCCTTGGCCTCCCGGTTCGCCCGCTCCTTCGAACTTCGCGTCACCGAGGTGACCTTCGATCACACGGCGCAAATCTTCATCCGTGACACCGCCCGCCGGACCATCAGGTTCATAGCGAACGAACCCGACACCCTAGATCGGGCCGAGTACAGCGACAAGCTTCGCCAGGTGATCCGCGACAACGACCTGACCGATCCCAACGACGTCATTTTCGTCGAGGTCACCCTCACGGACCCGTCCGAATTCGCGAGCCGGCTCGACGTGACTGGTGAAGTCCGACACGGCCGCTACAGAGTTCTCACCTTCAGCAGCTCCACCGTCCCGAACGCGCTGGCCGCCTTACTGTTGAACGTGCGCGATCGCGCTCAGCGTGTGCCGCACATCTACTTCGAATGGACCGAAGGCAGTCCCGCAGCGAACCTGATCCGCTTCCTGATCTTCGGTGTCGGAGAAGTCGCACCCGTCACGCGCGAGGTAATACGCCGTGCCGAGCCTGATCGGGACCAGCGCCCCCATGTCCACGTCGGGTGAACGGGCGCGGCGCGATTGCCGAGTCCACTTGGCCCGTCAGCGCGTCCGCTTCGGCCAGCCGTCAAGGAGCAATGTCATTCCCGCGCCGAGCAGCCAGACATCCTTCGCGAGGCCGATGCCTTCCGGAGTAGGTCTGATACTGCCCTCCTGCCGCATGCCTGGCGTCTTCAGGTACAGCTGAACCAGCCCAGCGGAGAATCCCACCAACGCAACTCCGACCAGGGCTGATGGCACGAATGGGACCAGCAGTGCCGCACCGAGCGCGATTTCGCCGGTGGAGAGGATCTTCGCGAACTGCTCCGGCGGGAACTTCTTCAGGGCCGGGATCGCATTGGTGGCCATGGCGTGCATGCCCTCGGCAGCTTCGCCCTCCAGGTTCTGCTTGGACAAGCCGGAGTTCAGGATGTACGCGCCAGTGGCGACGCGCAGCGGTAGGTGAGCGAACTTCATTCAGCACTCCTTGTGGTGGGCATCGTCCGGTCGGCGACAATCCGGCGGATCTCCGGAAGGACAGCAGGATAGATCTGGTGACCACCCGGATGCGGCAGTTCTACCACCTCAGCCCCGCGCTCCCGCAACTGGCTGGCGAGCTGTTGGGTCACGTCCGCTGCGATCATCGGATCCCGGTCACCATTGGAGATGATCACTATGGCTCCGGCGAGATCGGCAGCCGGCGGCTCCGCGTACGGAACCATCGCCGCTAGCAGCACCGCGCCCGCCAGGAGTTCCGGTCGCTGCAGCAGCATTGCCGAAGCGATATTGGCACCGTTGGAGAATCCAACAGCAACCAGGGACCGGTCTTCGATCCCATACGCCACGCTGGCCTTCACGACGAACTCTGCGAGCTCAGCTGCCCGGCGGCGCAGGTCGTCCTCGTCGAACACCCCCTCACTAATGCGACGGAAGAACCGGGGCATCCCGTTCTCCAGCACCGTTCCGCGTACCGAGAGCACTGCTGCCCCTGGCGACAGACGGTCGCGCAACGGCAGCAGGTCGTACTCATTGCCACCGGTGCCGTGTAGCAGCAACAGCGGCGGTCCCGCCGCCGGATCGTCGGCTGGCAGATAGACGTGCGGCCGGTCGAGACCCGTCTCGGCGTTCACGGGATGTCCATGTCGAGCTGGAGCGGCGGCAGCGCTCTGGCGATCTGTTCGCGGTCGGGTTCCAGCCACGGCGGCAGCTTGAGGCTGCGACCAAGCTCGAGCAATGGCTCGTCGACCGCGAAGCCCGGCGCGTCGGTCGCGATCTCGAACAACACGCCTCCCGGCTCGCGGAAGTAGATGGACTTGAAGTACTGCCGGTCGATGATCTGGGTGACTTGCACTCCATGGGCTATGAGCTCCTGCCGCCACAGTGTCTGCGTTGCCAGATCCGGCGCCCGAAATGCGACATGGTGGACGGTGCCGCCGGACTGCCAGCCGCGGTCACGAACACCGGCAAACACGTCAACCAAGGCACCGGAGCTGCCGCCGGCCATCCCGAAACGGGACCGGTCCCCCTCCTCGCCGGTCAGCGTCATCCCAAGCAAGTCGGTCAGCATCGTTGCGGACGGGTCGAGTTGGCGCTCCGACAAGGTGATCGCGTGCAGGCCACGGACCGCATGCTCGGCAGGGATGTCAGCGACGCCGTCCCAGCCGGATCGATGATCACCAACCGAGGCCACCAAATCGATCACCATGCCATCGGGGTCGCGGAACGTCAGAACCTCTTCCTCATCGCGCACACCAGGCGCGTCGCTGTCGATCCCCAGCGTCTTGAAGCGTTCATGCCACCAGCCCAACGAGGATCCCGGCACGCTGAATGCCGTCGCCGTCGTCATCCCGGCACCCTGGCGACCTTGCGGGACGCCCGGCCAGGGAAAGAAGGTGAGCAGAGTTGACGGGCTACCCTTCTCATCGCCGTAGTACAGGTGGTAGGTGTCGGGCGCGTCGAAGTTGACCGTCTGCTTGACCAGGCGGAGCCCGAGCGCCCTGGTGTAGAAGTCCACGTTGGACTGCGGGTCCGTGGCAATTGCGGTTACATGATGTAATCCGTGCGGGCTGACCTGAGTCATGATCATCATTTCCTCTCTCGCTGAGGCTTTCTACCCATATGCGCCTGACGCACCAAGTAACAGACATCTTCCTCGGTGAGGTCCCGGGGGTTGGAGACAGGGGCTCTGGCGACAGTCTGGCCGACCACCTCGATGGCGTCGGATTCCAAACCCAGGTCGGCCAGGGACGTCGGTGCCCCGAGCTGGGTGGCGAGTTCGTACAAGGCCGGACCCACCGCCTCAGGCCCAGCTACGCGCAACGCCCGAGCTGCCCGGCTGAACGCATCCGGTGCTGCGGGCGCATTGAAAGCGGCTACCTGCGGCAGCAGAGCACTGTGTACGCCGGCGTGCGGCAGCTGATATCTGCCGCCGAGCACATGGGCGAGTTTGTGGTGCAGACCCATCGTGGTGCTGCCCAACGCCCAGCCGGCGAGCCAGGCGCCCCGGAGTGCTTCAGTACGCGAATCCATGTCGTTCGGTTGGCTGACGGCACGAGGCAGACCGTGCGCCAATGCGCGAATGGCTTCCTCTGCCACCTCACAGGACTGCGGAGTGCTATCCGGCGCGTACAACGATTCCACCGCATGCGCCAGAGCATTCATGCCACTAGCAGCTGTGAGTTTGGGCGGCATCGACACCGTGAGAGCCGGATCGTAGACGACGATGCGTGGCAGGACTCGCGGGTCACGACCTGTCGTCTTCTCACCTTGATCAGATTGCCCCCAGATCGGGGTCATCTCACTGCCCGCGTACGTGGTGGGTAAGGCAAGGATGGGCAGTCCAGTGTCCCGGGCGACAGCCTTGGCGAGTCCGGTTGCGGAGCCGCCGCCGATCGAGACGACTACGCCGACCCCCATGTCGCGGGCCGCTTCGATGGCCCGCGCGGCAACCTCGACGGGTACGTGCTGCACCACGTCTGAGATCTGCCAAGCAAGATCATCGCCGAGCTGTGCGATCACGACGGCTGCGGCGTCAGCTTCATGACGGCCGGAGATGATCATGATCCGATTGCCGAGCGTACGAGCCTCGGATTCGACTTGTGCCAAGGTCCCAGGCCCGAAGACAACCCGCACAGCCCGGTCTTGCAGCACGGGAGTCGAGAAGGTGAACGGCTGTCCATCGGCTCCCGGCAACTCCACAGCGCCCTTCCTCAGATCACTGCAAGCCCCCTCACGGTGGCTCGCCATTAGTTCCCACAAGGCTAGAGAATGGTGCTCGACGACAGGGCGCAGCATGAGGACCTTCGAGGAGCTCCAGGCAGACCTCGGACTTGTCTGGAGCTTGAACCGGCCGGGTAGCAGTGTGCAGCACGTGGTGGTCGTGCTGCCGTCGTTCAGCATGGGCGAGAGCCTGCTCTCGCACTACGCCACACGTATTCCGGCTCTGGAGCACCGCTACCTCGTAACGTCGCTCATGCTGCACCGGATCGAGACCTGTGAGTTGGTCTTCCTCACCTGCCAGGCGCCCGAGAGCCGGGTCCTCGACTACTACGCCTCGTTGCTGCCTCGTGACCAACGAGGCAGTGCTCGGACCAGATTCCGGATTGCGGTTGTGCCAGATGACTCTCCACGCCCCATCGCGGCGAAGCTCCTGGACCGACCCGACCTGATCGCGGCGCTACGCGCCTCGTTCACGAATCGGCCGGCTTTCATCGAACCGTGGAACGTGACACAACGTGAGGTCGAGGTAGCCGAGCGACTTCAGGTACCGATCGACGGCCCAGCGTCGAGACTTTGGCACCTCGGCTTCAAAAGCTCCGGCCGGCGGCTATTCATGGAGGCCGACATTCCCCTCCCGGCCGGCCGAGAGGACGTCCGCACCCTCAACCAGGTGCTCGCAGCGATTACTGAGATCCGGCAGCAGCGGCCGAGCGCTACCGGTGCGGTCGTCAAGCTTGACGACAGCGGCGCCGGAGACGGCAACGTCATCATCGAGTTTGATCATCTCGAGGACCGCGGCTTGGCGCTGCCGGACTGGTACATGCATGATCTTGCTTCTGGCGCAGTCGTGGAGGAGCTGATTACCGGGACTCGCTTTACCAGCCCGAGTGTCCAAGTCGAGCTCTCGCCTTTTGGGGACGTGAAAGTGCTCGCCACCCACGAGCAGGTGCTTGGCGGCGACACCGGCCAGGTGTACACCGGCTGCCGGTTCCCGGCCGATCCTGCCTATGTGTCGGTACTTGCGCGCCATGGCCAGGCGATTGGCAAACTCCTCGCCAGTCGTGGTGTCGTGGGGCGGCTCAGTGTGGACTTTGCGGCGATCCAGAACGAGAGCGGGAAATGGCACATCTACGCGCTGGAGATCAACCTTCGAAAGGGCGGCACGACGCACCCGTACGTCGTCCTCAGCCACCTGGTCCCCGGCAACTACGATGCCGAGGTCGGGGCGTGGGAGGCGTCAGACGGTACACGGCGGTGGTATTCGGCGACAGACAACCTCGTCGACGAGTCGTGGCTCGGACTCGCGCCAGATACCGTGATCCGCGCGGTCGCTGCAGAAGGCCTCCATTTTGATGCTCGAACCGGAACCGGGGTCGTGCTGCACATGTTGTCCTGCCTTGCGATCGACGGACGGTTCGGCCTGACAGCCATCGGGCGCACGCCCGAGCAGGCGGCCGACCTCTACGAGCGAACCGGCGACGCCGTGCATCGGCACGTGAGGAGGGTTGGGCACGTCCAACCCTCCTGAATCCGGGGGCAGCAAGCCTCGACACCGCGCCGGCGGGCTCAATTTTCACTACGACCCCGTCGCGTGCGCCGTGGCGGTCGGCTGGTCCGGGCAAAGGTCGAGGACTTGCGACTGCAACCAGTGCGGAGGGACGACATTCTGTCCTTCCCCCATCCCGAAGGCCGTCGATCAAGGTCGTGCTTGATTGGACGGTGCCGCTTTCCGTGAAACGTGGCTATCCGCGTCGAGGTAGCCGCGCGCTGATCCACTCGCTATGCGCGTCGTCGGTGAGTTCACCCGCTCGGCGAGGAAGTCCTCCCACGTCCGACGGCCGACCTCACCGCTCGGAGCGAGGTTTGCGCCGGCCCGGATCGCGCGGGCGGCTTTGCCTGGCAGCCAGATGGGCAGGATCGGCCGGCGCTTGTTACGGGCACGCAGGTATCCGCGAATCAGCTCGGCCATCTCGTACACGGCCGGTCCGCCCATTTCGGGCACCAGGCCGGCCGGCGTACCAAGTGCTAGCTCCACCAGCCGATCTGCCACTTCAGCGGTGTCGACGGGCTGGAAGCGGAACCCGGTCGGAACCGGTAGCACAGGCAGGCGGGCCATCGTCCGAGCTGCCCTCAAGATCAAGTCGTGGAACTGGGTCGCCCGCAATGTCGTCCATGGCACGCCGGAATCCGCCACCACTCTCTCAGCGGCCAACTTCGACCCGAAGTAGGCGAACATCGCTCGATCGATAGCGCTCGTGATCGGGATCCGGTCGGCGCCGACGACCGAGATGAATGCGAGGTGCCGGGTACCGGCCCGCGACGCGGCGCGTACGAGGTGCCGGGCCTTGTCGTCGTCGCCCCTCGCGCCGCCCGCGCAATGGATGATGATCTCCGCTCCATCCACTGCGGATTGGATTCGCTCGCCAGTCGCGAGGTCACCAGTAACGAATTCGATGCCCTGCATGTCGTCGGGGCTGCGCCGGCTAAGGACCCGTACGTCATATCCCGCTTCTTGCAGTCGGGGAACGACCAGCCGTCCGAGCGTGCCTGTGCCACCTGTCACCAGAGCTCTCATATCTGTTTCTCCTTGTCACATCGATCGCGTGTGGGGTGTCACCTTCTATGACACCTCACACCAGGAGGATGTGACTGATGGATGACAACGAGAAGGGCGCTGAGTGGCTGGCGGATCGCTTTGAGGAGGAGCGACCCCATCTACGGGCGGTGGCCTATCGGATGCTCGGCTCCCTGAGTGAAGCCGACGATGCCGTCCAGGACACTTGGCTGCGGGTCAGCCGGGCTGGCGCAAGCGAGGTCGAGAACCTCGGCGGCTGGCTCACCACGATCGTTGCCCGGGTGTGTCTGAACATGCTGCGAGCTCGGAATGTCCGACGGGAGCAGTCGCTGGACGGCCACATTCCCGATCCCCTGATCAGCCCCGATCCACTGTCGCAACCCGAGGAGGAAGCCTTACTGGCTGACTCTGTCAGCCTTGCCCTCCTCGTGGTGCTCGATACGCTCTCGCCAGCCGAGCGGCTTACGTTCGTCCTCCACGACATGTTCCAGCTGCCTTTTGAGGAGATCGCTCCGATGGTCGGGCGCTCCCCACAGGCAGCACGACAGCTAGCCAGCAGAGCGCGGCGCCGCGTGAAAGGTGCCGAGATACCGGCTCCCGATCCTGATCTTGCGCGGCAGCGTGGGGTGGTCGACGCCTTCTTCCAGGCAGCACGTGGCGGCGATTTCGACGCCCTGGTCGCAGTGCTCGATCCTGACGTGGTACTTCGATCCGACTATGGCGCCAGACGACCCGCCGCCCCAAAGGTGTTCCACGGCGCAGCGGCGGTCGCCAATCAGGCATTGATAGGCGCACTACCAGGCGCCGAGCTGCACCCTGCGCTGATCAACGGAGCGGCTGGAGTCTTGATCACCGTGCATGGACGGCCCTTCGCCGTCATGGGGTTCACTGTCGTGGAGGGCAAGATCGTCGAGATCGATGCCATCGCCGATCCGGAACGTGTCGAAAGCATCGCCGCGGCAGTACTCAAAGACGAAGGCCGCAGCATCTAATACGGTGAAGTGTTACCTGCATCCAGGGCGGGTATCCATTGCCGGACATCCGGCAGCTGCACATTCGGGGGTGAGCACGCTCCGCACACCATGACAAAACGGACTCTCATGACCAAGCACCGACTCATCCGATGCTCACCGTCCGCAGTGCTCGACATCGCCTTTATCAGCCACAGTTTCGTCGAGGACCGCGCCTGCGACACTTTGCAACATTGGCGTCGCCCTGCCGAGTCGGAGCGTAGCAATGCCGTGCACTGGTATGACCACGTACCGGTGATCGGCGACGTCGGCTGTTGTCTATCGGTGGATCGCGGCGCCACAGGCGCGGTTGCGCATCTCACTGCTACCGCACCGCTTCGACGAGGAGTCTTGCCCAGACCGCTCGTGCGTCTGGCGTTGTCGTCCTGGTCTCACCGCAAACTTCTTGACTTGGCGAAGGTAGCCGAGACGCAGGCTATTGATCTCCCTGATGCATTGTGATCGTTTTGGCCGCTGATCTCCGGGTAGGTGCAACGAAACCCCTAAACCCGTCGATCAGCAGCGAAAGGAAGCCATGACCGGCAACCCTGAACTTGGCAACGTCACCGGGACTAAGGACAAGGACTACGACATCATCTGGTTCACCGAAGCCTGCCTGAGCAATGTGCTGCGGTTGGAGACCTACATCGAGGACGCTGCTCTTACCGGAGACAACGAACTCGCTGATTTCTTCCGTAGGGCGCAACACGAGAGCCGCAAAGGTGCCGAAGAGGGAAAGAAGTTACTGGCCAAGCGCGTCACGGCCTAACTGGGCAGTCTCCTGTCGGAGAGAAAGGAGTCTCGATGGCAGTCACCAACTTCCGGGACTTCGATCTGGCCGATGCCGACCGAGAGTGGGCTGTCGGAAGGTGTAGCAGTCAGGTGTAGCTATATCCTGCTCCGTGTCTTCGGGCGAAGCGGTGCGTGAACGTCGGCTGCTGCTGCTCTCGGTCTGGGCCTCCGCCGGGTTCGCCGTGTTCTCAAGCATCTGGGGCATCGTCAGCGGCTCGAGCATGATCGTCTTCGACGGGTTGTACTCCTTCGCCAGCATCGGACTCTCGGGGCTTGCGGTGTTGGCCTTGCGCTTTGTCCGGCGCGGTCCCGACGAGCGGTTCCCGTGGGGCCGCGAGGCGGCGGAACCGATCGTCGTCATTTTCAAAGCCACGACTCTCGGTGCGCTCTGCATATATGCCGCGGTCGGAGGCATCGTCGACCTGCTGAGGGGCGGCCGGGAGGTCGATGTCGGCTGGGCGGTCGTGTATGCCGTGATCGCGACAGCTGCCAGCCTCACCGTCGGTTTGGTGCTCAAGCGGAATACTCGGTCGGAGTCACCGATAGGCCCCGGGACGGATCTTGTTCGCGCGGAGGCGGCGGAGTGGGTGGGCGACGCCCTACTGTCTGCCGGCGTACTCGTCGGGTTCCTTGCTGCCCTACTCCTGACCGCGAGAGGCCGCTCCGACCTCGCGGCCTACGTCGACCCCGCCATGGTCGTCCTGGTATCAGTGGCGTTCCTCGTCGTGCCGTTCCGACTCGTGATCGGCGGTATGCGTGAGGTGCTGTCGATGTCGCCGCCGGCGGATGTCCAGGCCGAGCTCCGCGCATGTGTAGACGAGGTGGAGAAGCGCTATGGCTTCCAGGAGTCGTTCGTACGCGCCGCGAAGGTGGGTGGCCGAATGGACATCGAGATCGACTTCGTGCTCGGGCCTGAATCGACCGTAGTCACCGTCGCCGACTGCGACGCGGTGCGGTCGGACCTCCATGAACGCCTGGCTGCCTTGGGGTACGAGCGGTCTGTGGCCGTGACGTTCACAACCGATCGACGCTGGGCCGAGTAACGCCCGGCACAGGTGATCAGCTGGCTATGGTGACTGGGAGGCCGGCATAGAGCTAAGGACAGGTCATGAGTGGATCTGCCAGCGTTGAAGGCTCGCGGGCCATGTCGCCGGCGGCCTTTGCCACCGTCCGAAGATCGACCCCAGGCGTCCGCGACCCCACATACTCCGAACAGCGCCTCGAGCGAGCACTCGAATCGAAGATGCCATGACGTGATCCTGGTGTCGACGTGAGCTGGCAACTGCTCCTGGAGTTCGTCGTCTCGGTCGCGTACGGCGTCTTGTCCTCGGTAATCCCGATCTTCAACAGCGAGATCTACATCGTGGCGTCGCAGGTTGGTGGGTTCGCCGAGGAGGCCACGACAGCGATCGGCTGTGCGGTCGGACAGGCTATCGGCAAGGTCAGCATCGTGCTCGCCCTGCGCCGGGGCGGTAGTTCCGGTTGGGCGCGACGGATACGTGATCGCCCCCGGAAGCCGGCCGGTCGGTTTCGGGCGAGGCTGCGAGCCTGGTCGGACCGGATGCTGGGGCTCCTAGGTGACCGCAGGTGGGGAGTGGCGATCGTCTTCCTCTCCGCCTGCGTCTACGTTCCGCCGCTGTACGCGGTGACCCTCGCAGTACCAGCGACGCGGATGTCGGTCATCCCCTTCGGCCTCGCCGTCCTCGTCGGACGGATGGTGCTGTTTCTGGCGATAGCCTTCGGGGTCTCCGCGTTGGTCAATTGAGTCCATTGCCGTGGTCGGTCCCACGGCGTCTCACGGTCGGAACCATGCGGCTGCCTCAATGACCCGATCACATCTCTGAGCGACCTATCGGGCGGTGACCCCGGTTGCCTGGTGCCCATCATCCGCACCTTCTTCCGGAAGTAGACCCTTCTGGTCGAGTGTGTACAACAAGGCGAATGCCGGCACGATCAAAAGCACGGCGAGAACGGTCGCCACAAGAACTGCAGTAATCGTTCCGGTCGGCGCCGCACCCTGCGATACCGTCAGCGATTCGGGCAGGAGGTAGTCCCACTGGGCTACTCCCCACCCGAGGACGAGTGCTCCCGCAGCGACTACCGCCGCCGCCCGCCCCCCGCGACGCGGCCGGCCCCGAAGCAACACGAGCGCGCCAAGCCCTGCTAGCACCGAGACCACGACCAGAGGCAGGGCGCGCGACGTGAGTCCGTCGAATAGATATCTGGCATCGTTGCGCGCCACGAATAGGCCGACAAAGGCAATGACTCCGGCCACAACGCCCGCTGCCACGGCGCGGATTCGAAAGTAGGCGACCATTGTGTCGTCGGAGAGCCGCCGGGCGTCCCAGGTGAGAAAGACCGCAGCGCCATAGGCTGTCACAGACACGGCGAGCAGGCCGGCGACGATCGAGGTTGGGTTGACCCAGCTGTGCACGGGATCGCCGGCCTGACCGCCGGCTGGCACACGCCCGGAGGCGATGCCTCCCGCGATGGCGCCGAAACAGTAGGGCACCAGGACCGACGAGACGGCGAAGATGGCTCCGAAGTGTCGCTGGAGACGGGTTCGAAACACCGCCTTGCGGAAAGCGAAACTGGCGCCGCGCAGCACGATGCCGAGAGCGGCGATCGTCAGGGGCACGAACATTGTCAAGGTGATCGACGCGTACGCCTCCGGGAAGCATGTCCACAAGACGACGAAGATGAAGATCAACCACACATGGTTGGCTTCCCACACCGGGCCGATCGAGTGGTCGATGACTTCCCGCGGCCGCTTCCCGCGCTCCGCACCGCCCGCAGTGAGGTCCCAGAAGCCCGCACCGAAATCTGCTCCCCCGAAAATCGCGTAAAACGTGACGGCGGCGAACAGGATGATCGCAGCAGCGGTGCTCATCCGGCACGCACCTGAGGCCTATCAGCAGTCTCCCGCGGCCCGTACGGGACGTCGGTCTCCTCGAAGCGGGGCTCCCTCCGGGCGCGGCGGCTCATCCCGCGCAACACCAGGATCGTGGTGATGCCCAATCCCACGTAGAGGAGCGCGACGACGATGAAGGTAAACCAGACACCGGTATTGGTTGTAGCGGCGTCTTCGACCTTCATCTTGTTGTAGACGATCCACGGCTGGCGACCGACCTCGCTCACTGTCCAACCCGCCTCTAAGGTGACCACGGCGAGGAAGCCGGCAACAACCGCGCACCGGAGGAACCATCGGCTTTGCGGCATGTCTCGTCGGAAAATCCACGACGCCCAGTACCAGAGTGTGAACAAGAACAGCAACGTGCCCAGGCCAACCATGATGTCCCACGCCAGATGGACGACGTTCACCTCCCGGATCGTCGGCCGCTGATCCGCAGGAACGGTGTCGAGACCTTGCACCACGGTAGACCTGCCGGTGCTCGGGTCCGACAACCACGACGCCAGACCAGGGATGGGGATCCCACCGGTCACTTCTTCTGAGGAGTTGAGATGGCCGAGCAGGGTCTCTGGCACATCACTGCTCGTCTGCGGCACCATCTCGATGGCTGCGAACTTGACCGGCTGGTTGTTGTAGACCCAACGAGCCAGGCTGTCGCCCACCCCCATCTGGACCGGTGTGGCGACGGCTGCGACGGTGAAGGCGATGATGAAGCCGAGCCTGTGGTAGCCGTCTCGTCGGCCGCGCAGCATGCCGGTGGCGTACACCGAGGCGATCAAGAAGCCGCCCACCAGATAGGCCGCGATGATCATGTGCGCAGCCATCAGCGGCATCGCATCGTTGAAGATCACCGCGACCGGGTCAACGTCGACGATCATGCCGGCGGAGTCGAGGGTCACGCCCTGAGGAGAGTTCATCCACGCGTTTGCGGCAACCACCGAGGCACTGCCGAAGATGCCGGCGACAGGGATCGGAACACCAGTCCAGAAATGCGGCCACGGCTTGAGCCGGCGCCAGCCGAAGATATAGATCGAGATGAAGATGGCCTCCGTGAAGAAGAACAAGCCCTCGAACGCGAACGGTACGCCGAATGCCTCTCCCCACTTCCCCATGAATTGAGGCCAGAGGAGGCCGAACTCGAAGGAGAGAACCGTCCCCGTCACCGCGCCCACCGCGAACGTCACCGCCATGTACTTGGACCAGCGTTGGGCGAGTCGCAGCGCGTCGCGGTCGCCGTGCCTGATCGCCCGGTAGTTGGCGATCAGCGTCATCGCCGCCCAGGACACTCCGAGCGGCACCAGGATGATGTGAAATGCAAGCGTGAAGGCCATTTGCGCCCGCGCCCACGGAACCGGATCCACTTCCATCGGTACGAGGATCAACAGACCACCGAACGCCAGCATCATGGCGGTGAACACTGGTCGGTCTCAGCGGAGGCGTTCGGTGAGGTGATCGCCGACCCGCAGGGCGTTCGCGATCGCGGTCAGGGACGGGTTCACGGCTCCGATGCTGGGGAAGAAACTGGTGTCCACCACGTAGAGGTTGTCCACGTCGTGCGCCTTGCAGTTCACGTCGAGTGCGCTTGCGGCGGGGTCGGTGCCGAAGCGGACGGTACCTGCCTGGTGTGCTGTCGCACCGATCGGCATGCTCTTGTGCAGGTAGAGGCTCCGGTCCAGCATGTGGTGCTCGTGCATGCCCAGGTGGCTGAGCATTCCGTCGAGTTTGTGCCGCAGTCGCTTGACACCCTCGACGTTGTTCTTCTCGTCGATGCTGAGGTGGATCGCCCCTTCTGCGTCGACCGTGACACGATTGTCGGCCTGCGGCAGGTCCTCGCCACAGAGCCAGATGTCGACTGCGTGGTGCGCTAGGACCTCGAAAGGGAGGTCCGGAGAGATCTTGCCGGCCCACCGCGGCGCTTGTGCGCGGATCTCCTCGTCGTCAGACTTGCCGAGCATCTGGATCCCGCCGAGCGGGTAGTCCCAGTCGTCGGATCCCAGATACCAGTCGTTCATCGCCAGCGTCTTCTGGAATCGCGTGGGGTTGGGTTCCTTGGAGACGGTCATCAGGGCGTCGTTGTTGTGCCGCATGTAGTGCCGGCCAACCACTCCAGAGCTGTTGGCCAGCCCGTCGGGGTGGCGGTCGCCGCGAGACTTCAGCAGCAGGGCGGCCGAGTTCACCGCACCGCAGGCGACCACCACGATGTCGCCGGTGAAGGTGGTCGTCGATCCGTCCTCCAGAGCTGTGACGACCCCGGTAACGGTGCGTCCGGAAGCGTCGGTCTCCAGGCGCTGCACGTTGGCGCCGGTGACCAGGGTGACGTTGTCTTGAGACAGGACCGGATCTACACAGATGACTTGGGAGTCCGACTTGGCGTTCAGCAGGCACGGGAAACCATCGACCCTGTCGCAGCGGATGCACACACTGGAGCGTGCCGCTTGGCCCGGCTCCACCTCGTCGAGGTTGACTCCGATAGGCAGGTGGAAGGGGTGCAGCCCGAGCTTCTCCAAGTCGTCGCTGAGCTGTTGGATGCGGGGTTCGTGCGATACCGGCGGGTAGGCGTACTGCTTGCTGGCCGGGCCCTCCGTCGGGTCCTCTCCGTGTTGGCCGTGGACCAGGTAGAGGTGCTCTGCCTGGGTGTAGTAGGGCTCCAGGTCGTCGTACGAGATGGGCCAGGCTGGCGAGATCCCGCCGTGGTGGCGAAGTTCGCCGAAGTCCTCCGGGCGGAGGCGGAACAGTGCCGCGCCGTAGAACTTGGTGTTTCCCCCGACGTAGTAGTTGACCTCGGGTTGGAACTCGTTGCCGTGCCGGTCGTACCAGACTTCTTGCGCGAGGTACTTCCCGCGTACGAACACCGCCTCGGTCTGCCAGTTGTCCCGCTCCCGGGGCAGAAACGGCCCACGCTCCAGCCAGAGCACTTTCGCGCCGTTCGTGGCGAGCCGGTGCCCGAGCGTCCCACCCCCGGCACCCGTCCCGATGATGACAACGTCGTAGTGCTGGTCGTCTGCCATGCCGGATCCCTCCTGGAATACGGGTTAACGGGTCTAGGCGGCTAGATACCACAATGTCCCGCCTCGACGCTACGGTCATCACCCGGCGCGGGTGATCAGTACCGCAGCCGAGCAGAGTCACCCGCAACGGGTGACGACTCGATCGTCAGTCGGTGGTTGACTGCGGACAGGTCTGAGCCGGGTCCAGCGGCTGCGCTGCGGCGAGACCTTTACGAGTGGAGTCGATCACGCCAAGGAGATAACAATGGCAACGACGATCGAGAGCCAGACCGCACCTGTAGGCGGCCAGCCCGACAGCGCGGGCCAACGCCCCGCTGACGTCTTCGTCATCTTTGGGATTACCGGCGACCTGGCGAAGGTGATGACGTTCAGATCGCTGTACCGGCTCGAGCGGCGCGGACTCTTGCAGTGCCCGATCGTCGGAGTCGCGGTCAACGACTGGACGCTAGACCAGCTGGTGCAGCGAGCCCGCGAATCGATCGAAGGCACTGGGGAAACGATCGATCCCGCCATCTTCGACCGTTTCACTGCACGACTGTCGTACGTGCAGGGCGACTTCGGCGACGCAGGAACCTACAAGCGAGTAGCAGAGGCGATCAAGGGCGCCGACACTCCCGTGTTCTACCTCGAGATCCCACCCTTCCTGTTCGGCACGGTTGTCAAGGGGCTGGCCGAGGCTGACCTGACAACGACTGGGCGTGTCGTGGTGGAGAAGCCGTTCGGAAACAACCGAGCCTCTGCCCACGCCCTGGCCGAGGAACTGCACCAATACATCGACGAGTCCCAGCTGTACCGGATCGACCACTACCTGGGAAAGATGGGCCTGGAGGAGATCCTCTACCTGCGGTTCGCCAACTCGATGTTCGAGCCGGTCTGGAACCGCAACTACATCGAATGCATGCAGATCACCATGGCGGAGGACTTCGGCGTCGAGGACCGAGGGCACTTCTACGATCCCGTCGGCGCGCTGCGCGATGTGGTGGTCAACCACCTCATGCAGGTCGTATCCGCCGCCACCATGGAAATACCCTCTGGACGTGACCCACGAACGATCAAGGACTCCCAGGTCGCACTGTTCCGGGCGGTCGCCGAGGCTGATCCAGCCAACTATGTCCGTGGCCAGTATGACGGCTATCTAGATATCCCTGGCGTCGCCGCCGACTCGGCCACAGAGACCTACGCCGCGCTGCGGCTCGACATCGACAACTGGCGCTGGTCAGGGGTTCCGTTCTTCATCCGCACTGGCAAGCGGCTCCCGGTCACCCAGACGGAGCTCCGCGTTGTCTTCAAGCAGCCGCCGCGGCTTGGCTTCGGCCTGCATGGCGATCGACGACCGGAGCCGGGCCAGCTTGTCGTCAGGCTCGATCCATCGACGGGGATCAGACTCAGGATCGAGGCCCGGCGCGCGCACTCACCCATCCCCGAGACCATCTACCTCGACATGGAGTTTGCGGAAGAGGGCGGGGAAGGGCCCACTCCATACGAGGTGTTGCTCCACGCCGCGATGGTCGGCCAGATTATGCGGTTCACCCGCCAGGACGGGGTCGAGGAGACTTGGCGGATCATGCAGCCGCTACTGGACGCGCCGCCCCCGGTACACCCGTACGCTCCCGGGTCGTGGGGGCCGTCCGCCGCGGATGAGCTGACCGCGCAGAGCGGCGGCTGGCACCAGCCTTGGGTGACGCAATGAGCGCCAAGGCACAGCGGCAGGAGAAAGAGCAGAGCGCTGCCGCCCCCTCCCCGTTCCCGCCAATCGCCGACTATGCATTCTTGTCGAACTGCCACACCGGTGCCCTGGTTGCGGCCGACGGAGCGGTCGACTGGCTCTGCGTCCCGCGCTTCGACGCATCCAGCGTGTTCGGCTCCCTGGTCGACCGCCAGGCGGGCTACTTCAGGCTCGGACCGTTCGGGATCAACCACCCCGCAGCGCGCGTATACGAGCCTGGAACGAACGTCCTCTCGACGACCTGGAAAACGCCCAGGGGCTGGCTCCTGGTCCGCGACGCTCTGACGATGGGTCCACGGGAAGGCGAGGACGAGATCACCCCGCACACCAGGCCTCCTGCCGACGACGACGGCGATCACATGCTGGTGCGTACGGTCCGCTGCCTGGACGGCACCGTCGAGATCGAGCTGATATGTGAGCCGGTGTTCGACTATGGCCGGACGCCGGCCGAGTGGACGCTGGTGGACGGAAGTCGGCATTCAGCCGACGCGAGCGGCGCGGGCCAGACGATCAGGCTGCAGACGGATCTCGCGCTTGGCGTCGAGGGCAACCGAGCCCGCGGCCGGCATGTTCTCTCGGCCGGTGACGAGTGCTACTGCGCACTGTCGTGGGCCGAGGGTCTGGCAGCACCGGCGGACGTCGCGGAGGCCAGCCGCCGCATCGATGCCACCAGGCGATTCTGGCGCAACTGGCTGGGACGGGCGCGCCTCCCTGATCACCGCTGGCGCGACCCGATACAGCGCTCGGCACTGGCCATCAAGGGCCTGACCTACCTTCCTACCGGGGCCACAGTCGCCGCACTCACCACCTCGCTGCCGGAGACCCCTGGCGGCGAACGCAACTGGGACTACCGCTACACGTGGATGCGCGACACTACCTTCACATTGCAGGCGCTGCACTACATGAACCTGGACTGGGAGGCCGACGAGTTCATGCAGTTCGTCGCCGACCTCGAGCCGAACCAGGACGGCGCGCTCCAAATCATGTACGGAATAGACGGACGACGCGACCTGACCGAGTCGACCCGCGAGGACCTCTCCGGCTACGCGGGTGCGCGACCAGTGCGGATTGGCAATGGAGCATTCGACCAGCGCCAGAACGACGTGTTCGGCGCCGTGCTGGACTCGATCCTGTTGCACGTCCGTCGCAGCGACCGGCTGCCGCGGCGGCTATGGCCGATCGTCCAGTCGCAGGCCCAGTGCGCTACCGCAGTGTGGCGCGAACCTGATCAGGGAATCTGGGAGGCCCGGGGCAAGCCCCAGCATTATGTGTCCTCCAAGCTGATGGGGTGGGTCGCCCTGGACCGCGCGTCGAAACTGGCTGGGATCCGCGGTGACGGCGAGCTCGAGGCGACCTGGGGGGCCACCGCTAATGAGATCAAGGACGACATTCTCGAGCATGGTGTCGATAAACGCGGCGTGCTGCGCCAGCACTACGACACGGACGCGTTGGATGCCTCCACGCTGTTGGCAGCGATCTTCGGCTTCCTGCCCCCCGACGACAAGCGGCTCCGCGCAAGCGTGCTCGCCATCGCGGACGAGCTAACAGAAAACGGCTTCGTACTGCGCTACCGCACCGAGGAGACCGACGACGGCCTGTCCGGCAAGGAGGGGACTTTCCTCATCTGCTCGTTCTGGCTGGTGTCCGCGCTGGCGATCATCGGCGAGGACGCAGCGGGCTCGTGACCTGATGGAGCGTTTGCTACGGGTCGCCTCGCCGCTTGGGCTCTTCGCCGAGGAGTTCGACGTCGACACCGGTCGACACCTCGGCAACTTTCCGCAGGCGTTTTCCCACCTCGCGCTGATCGAGGCCGCGGCGCGGATCATCGTCAACGAGCGGTTGGCGGAGGTCTCCTGACCGACCCCGAGGAGGGCGCTTCGGATGAGTGAACGGGTGCTGGTTCTTGGTGGTGGGCTTGCTGGCGTGGCCTGTGCGCTCGAGCTGGGTGATGCAGGGGGTGGAGGTAACACTGGTTGACCGCAACGACTATCACCAGTTCCAGCCGTTGCTGTATCAGGTGGCCAGCTCCCAGCTGCCTGCTGAGGACATCGCCCGGCCCCATCGGACCATTTTCGCCGAATACCCTTCTGTCGAGGTGGTGACCGCGCAGGTGAGCGCGGTGGACCTGTCCGCACGTAGTCTCACGCTCGCCGATGGGAGGACGTTGCAGGGGTCGCACCTGGTGATGGCTGCTGGGGCCCGGCCGAACTTCTTCGGAGTGCCGGGCGCCGCAGACCACGCTTTTCCGCTGTATTCGGTGGCCGACGCCGAACGCCTGCGGCTGCATCTTCAAAGGCACCTGCAAGCCGCGATGGACGATCAGGCGTCCCGCGAGCCCGGTTCTGTCGACGTGGTCGTGGTGGGGGGCGGCCCGACCGGGGTCGAGACCACCGGAGCGTTGGCCGAGCTGATGCTGGCGCTGCACAAGACCGGGCGGCTGGCGGTGCCGGGCCAGATCACCCTGGTCGACCGGGGCGACGCCCTGCTGGGGCAGTTCTCCGACAAAGCCCACGGGTACGCGCTGAAGAAGCTCACCGAGGCCGGCGCGGAGGTGCGGCTGGGGGCAGGCGTCACCGCGGTCCACCCCGACAGGGTCGAGTTCGACGACGGCAGCGCCATCTCGGCCCGGACCGTGGTCTGGGGAGGTGGAGAGTCGGGGTCTGCGGTGGCGCAGACCGCCGGACCGTCCCCAGGTCGCGGTGGCCGCCTCGACGTCCGCCCGGACCTCACGGTGGCCGGCTACCCAGGCACCTACGCTGTGGGAGACGTCGCGAACATTCCATACGGCGACGACGCGGCGGCGCTGCCCCAGCTGGGCTCGGTGGCCCAGCAGTCGGGGAAGTGGGCCGCGCAGAACATTCTCCGTGAGCTGCACGGAGAACCCACCGAACCGTTTGTCTACAAGGACAAGGGGATTATGGCGATGATCGGCCGCAACGCGGCGGTGGCCGAGGTCGGCAAGCATCACCATCAGGTGGAGGGCCCGGTCGCGTTCGCCGCCTGGCTCGGCGTCCACGCAATGCTGCTCAGCGGCGTGCACAGCAAGACTGACGCATTCCTCACCTGGGCCTGGGACTACTTCGACCGCGACCACGCGGCCACCATCGAAGCAACGGCAGCAACCCCGGAGCGGCTCGCCTGGGCCGACCACGGCGAGGACGCACCGCACATCGTGCTGGACCGGCCCGAGGCGCCGACATCCGGCACGGAAACCGTCTGAGGTCGGGCAGCCTGCCCGCGCACCACCCGCCACCGATCACGGAGCGCCGGCTCAGGGTCATGTTTAGCCCCGATGGGGGGATGACCGACCGTGGCGAGGCAACACTGAGAGGGAACCGGCCCCGTTCGGTGTCGGGTTCCATCCCTATCTCACCCTTGGCACGCCGGTCGACCGACTGCCGCTGACCGTGCCGGCCACCACTTACCTCCAGCCGGACAGTCAGTCGGGCTCGCCGGTCATGGTCCCGGTCACAGCGACGCCGCTGGACTTCACCCGCCCCGCCGGATCGGGTCGACCCAACTGGACACCGCCTTCGGCAGCCTGGTTCGCGGCGACGACGGGCGTGCCGTCGCACGACTGCAGGACCCGGACAGCGGCCGGTCCCTCCACTTGTGGGTCGATGACTCCTACCGCTACCTGATGGTCTATACCGCAGACGGCGTGGCGCGGCCCGAGCGACACCGAGCCGCCGTGGCCATCGAACCAATGACCTGCCCGCCGGACGCATTCCGAACTGGCGCCGACCTCATCGAGCTGGAACCAGGGGAGTCTTGGCAGGGGACCTGGGGGCTGGGAAGCGATCAGTCCTGAATCACGTGCGGGGCAGCTACCGATTAGCGCACTTGCCGGCGGACCAGGCCCAGCCCGTCAGTCATGCGGGTGCCAGCAGCCAAGAGATCATCGGACCACGCTCGAGCACTCAGTGGACCAATGCGGAGACCCCGAAGGCTATGGCCAGAAACAGCACCATTCGCCCGAGGAGGACGGCAGCTCCGAACAGGATGACCGACATCCGGGTCGCGGGTACGGCGAGGGTCACCGCGTACAGCGGCGGAAGACCGACGCAGGCGGAGAGCAAGACGATAGGCACTCCCCAGCGGCGCTCACCCAAGAGCCCCAACATCCGGTCCGACCAGGCTCGCAACTTTGTCCGAACGGGACCGGCCGGTTTGCGAGGGCGCTGGCGTACCTTCCGCACCAGACGTGAACTGCCGCCCCGGCGCAGGGCGAGCACGGTGGCGACCTTGCCGATGGTCTGTCCGACAGCACAGCCGACCGCAGTCGTGACCTCCTCGGTGAACCCACCAACTTGAGACGCCACGATGTAGATCTCGGCGTTGAAGATCGGTACCACCGAGGACAAGACGCCGTACCCGACCGCGACGACGAACTCGATGAGCAGTTGCCAGTTCACGCCGACACCTACCGACGGGACGCCCCCGTCAACTAGGCACTGAGACTTGTGACTTTGTGCGCCTCACGGTCAACTTCCACCAACACGCGCCATGAGATCCGTTCCTCGAAACAGAAGCCTCTTCAGTCATCTGCGGCCTATTCATAGCTGCATCCACTCCCTGTTCGACAGATCTTCGTAGCGTCAAGTCAGAGCCGGCAAGCCCAACCACCATGGCAGCGGTGGACCGGTGGCTGCAAGGTATCGCCCATTGGCAGATTGCCCGCTAGGCCGTACGCGGAACCCACGACAACGCGCCCCGAGCGGCGCCGAGCCGCAATGCCATCGAACCAATGACCTGCCCGCCCCAATAGCGGCATAGAGCCAAGGCCGCGCGACATCGCCCGCTGCGGGTAGGCGCGGACCGGGATTGCGGCGCGATAATTATTGCGGCGCCTGGCCGGTAATGGAATGCGACAGATCGAGGCGGAAACATGTCGGAGGCTGTGAGAGAGCGAGAGACAAGCGGGGCCACGAGCATCGTCAGCAGAGACACCAGCGTCGAAGACCGCCAGGCGATCGGCGAACGGGCTCGTGAGCGTACGCCGCTGTCATCTCAGGCCGACTGGGAGCCGGTGGCCGAGCGGCCCGACCCTGTTGAGCTGCTGATCGAGCAGAACGCCACCCGGGAGGCCGATCTGGTACCGGTGAGGCATGGCCGGATGACGGTGTCACCGTTCACCTTCTACCGCGGCGCGGCGAGGGTGATGGCGACCGATCTCGCCACTACGCCGATGGCCGGCCTGGTGGTGCAGCTCTGCGGCGACGCCCACCTGTCCAACTTCGGCGGCTTCGCCTCACCCGAGCGGGAGCTGCTGTTCGGCCTCAACGACTTCGACGAGACCTTGCCCGGACCGTTCGAATACGACCTCAAGCGGATGGCCGCCAGCTTCACGATCGCAGCCCGCAACAACGGCTTCACCCCCGCCGACGCGCGAGCGGTGACCGTCGAGTCGGTCAAGGCCTACCGGTTAGGGATGGCCGAGTTCGCCGCGATGCGCACACTCGACATCTGGTACGCGCACATGACCGAGCGCGACATCCAAGACGCGACTGCGGGTCGTCGAAGAAGCCTCGGTCGCCGGCGCGAAACCGCGCAAAGGCAAGACCAGCAAAAAGAAACACGGCGACTCCAAGACCGGCAAGGCGGAGGCCGACCAGATCGCGAAAGCGCGCAAGGCCGCGAACAAGACGCTCCGCAAGGCCCACACCCGCGACAGCCTCGGCGCATTGTCCAAGTTCGCCGAAGTCGTCGACGGCCGCCACCGCATCGTCAGCCAACCACCCGTCATCATCCCCCTGCGAGACCTGGCGGCCAGCTACGAGATGACACCCGAGCAAGCGCGGAACGCGGTCGAGGAGCAGTTCCGCGTCTACAAGGCCACCCTCAGCAACGACCGCCGGCAAATGCTGGACAGATTCACGATCGTCGACGTGGCACGCAAGGTGGTCGGAGTCGGCAGCGTCGGCACCCGAGCGTGGATGGTGCTCCTGCAAGGCCGCGACAACGCCGACCCCCTGTTCCTCCAGGTCAAGGAGGCCACCGGCTCCGTCCTCGAGGACCACCTGCCCAAGAGCCGCTACAACACCCCCGGCCAGCGGGTGGTGGAAGGCCAGCGACTGATGCAGGCCACCTCCGACATCTTCCTCGGCTGGACCAGGGGCGTCCAAGCCAACCGGTACTACTACTGGCGCCAGCTACGCGACATGAAAGGCTCTGCGGTGGTCGAGGGTATGTCGCCGTTCGGGATGACGTTCTACGCCCGAATGTGCGGTTGGACTCTCGCCCGCGCCCACGCCCGATCGGGCGACCCGATCGCCATCGCCGAATACCTCGGCACCGACGACACTTTCGATGACGCCATCGCCGACTTCTCCACCCGCTACGCCGACCAGAACCAGCGCGACTACGACACCTTCGTCAAAGCCATAGCCGACGGCCGAATCCAAGCCGTGACCGGGATCTGAGCCGACACATTGACACGACGGCACCACTGGGTGACGACTCAGCGCCCGAATCGTGTGGCTCGGCAGCAGATCGTGTGCAAGACAGTCGCCGATCACACGAAGAGGGTGTCTGTGACGCTTCAGTTCGGCGAGGTCGTAGCCGTCGGTATTGGTCTCGGGTACGTCATCCGCGCTATCCCGTACCAAGATCCTCAGCAAGAGGCTGAGCGCCTCGAGGCGGTGCACGAGGCCAGGGTCAAGTTCGTCCCCAGGGTCTGAGCGCGTTGCCGGCTACTCACGACCCCAATTGCGAGGCGGCAGAGATCGCCTTTTGAACGAGGAGTCCGTAACCAACTGGCGTGCTGGGAGGCCAGCAGGCGGTCATGCTGAAGCGTAGGTTGAGGCGATGTGAGTACCAGTGCGCCTGTCCTGCCTTCCCGCCGGTGGCGCAGCCGCCGGTCGGCCGCGGTTGCGGGGATCGTGTTTGCCGTGCTTCTCCTGGCTGGCCTGATAATGATCCGCATTGCCTGGTCGGAAAGTAGTCTTCAGGCACTCCAGACAGATGCGCAGCGACGAGGCATCATCCGGTTGAGTCTCCACCTGGTGCCGTTTGCCGGGATTGCCTTCCTGTGGTTCCTCGGCGTGGTCCGCGAGCAGCTCGGCGACGTGGAGGATCGCCTGTTCTCCACAGTCTTTCTGGGCAGCGGGCTGCTCTTCTTGGCGATGCTGTTCATGGGCGCAGTCAACGCGACCGGGCTGCTGGCGATGCTCGCCGGACCCAACCCGAACGTGGACCTTTTCGCATTTGGTCGTAGCAGCACCCAGACGCTGATCTCGGTTTATGCCATGCGATGGCGGCAGTGTTCACACTTTCGGTGAGTACGGTGGGGCTTCGCACCTCCGGGTTGCCGCGCTGGGTCTCCTTCCTCGGCTATCTGGTGGCGCTGACTCTGCTTCTGGCTGCTGGGGAGCACAAGTGGTTCCAGCTCCTGTTTCCCTCCTGGGTCCTCTTGATCAGCGTTGTAATTCTTTTCACCCGCCGCCAGAGGCCCGAGTAGACGTATCCGACGCAGACCACAGCCGGGTTGCAGCGGACTACGTACGGTTTGTTTGCTGCGCGCTAGCGTTCGGGCGTGGATTCCTCCGATGCTGAGCCAATTCCAGCCGCGGTGGCCGACGGTGTTGACCCGATGCCTTTCAGCGAGTCGCGTTGGCCTCCCGCGGCGGCGGTGTTCGTGTTCCTGATCCTCAACGTTGCAGCCCGGATCTGGTTGCCCCAGGAGCCGGTCATTGCCGTTCCGTGGCTGCTTCCGGCACTTGAAGCCGCCGTTCTCGGGGTTTTGGTGTTCGGCAACCCGGCCGACTTGGCCAAGCACCGACGCTGGCTGCACCCTACCGTTGTCGCGCTGGCAACCCTGATGGTTGCTGCAGCGCTCTGGGCGACAGTACGCCTGATCGACGACCTGATCCACGGGTCGGCGGTGACCAACGACCCCACACGCCTGCTCGCCGCCGGCGCCCTAGTGTGGCTCGGCAACAACCTGTCCTTCGCACTGCTGTATTGGCTGATCGACAGCGGCGGCCCGAGCATGCGTGCCCGGCAGCCGTTGCCGGCCGACTTCGCGTTCACCCAGCACCTGAGCCCCGAGCTCGCGCCGCACGGCTGGCGGCCGGTGTTCCTCGACTATCTACACCTGGGTTTCACCAACGCGACCGCATTCAGCCCAACCGACGTGATGCCGCTGACCCAGCGCGCCAAGTACACAATGCTCGTGCAATCGACGGTCGCCCTCGCGTTCGATCTGGCGGAGGACGATTTCGAGTTGGGCCCGTGGATCATCGTCGTCGCTCGGAGTGGCTGCAGATCGCGGCGCGAGGAAGGTGTTGGCGAGGTAGCCGGTGAATGTCCCAATGAGTGCAATGCCGATAAGCATCGTGACCGACGCGACCACTTGGCCGGGATAGGTCACTGGATATACGTCGCCGTATCCGACAGTCGTGATGGTGGTTATTCCCCACCAGAGCGCGTCAGGCCCGGTCAAGATGTTGGCGCCCGGCGCATCTTGCTCGACTCCGAGGACGAACATGCAGCCGAACTCCATCGTCAAAATGGCGAAAAGGCTGCGAGCAACAGCCCGCCCTGAGCGGGTCGGACACGAGCTCTCGAAAGACGTTGCGCAGCCCGTACTGGCGAAGCAAACGACTGACTCTCAGTACTCGAAAGAGTCGAAAAATCCTCAGTGTCGGGAGGCTACCAATGAGATCGAGCCAGCCTCCGCCTCTAAAGAAATATCGCGACTTGACGGGAGCCGAAACAAATCGAACAGCGAAGTCGATCAAGAAAATCGCCGTGAGCGCGACGTCGACGATAAGGATCAGCTGTTTCACTTGATCACTGATCGGTAACAGCACTAACACGAGGTTGATGATCGAAAGGACGGACAAGGCGCCGATGAAGAGCTCGTAGCTGGTCGTACGCAGTTCTCGGCTTCGCTGGTTCTCCATGAGCGCTCCTCTTGAAGCGTGGCATTCACGATTCACTCGGCTAGCGCACGATCCTAGGTGCGTACGTTGGCACGCGCAGGAACTCATAGGCCTGATCAGTACGGCCTGATCAGGCGGTGGGGCTACTCCCGAAGCAACGTGATCCCAGCCATGGGAGGAGCCGTAGGACCCGCTGCTTGATCGAATTCACATTTCCACTTGGCCAACCGCACTTCACCGAGCTGCCGTCGCTGCTGATGGTGCTCGGCGCCGCTCTTGGGCGCCGCTGCCGGTGAGCTGGCCCGGCAACACTCGACCTCAACGTGCACCGGCTGGCGGGCAAGATCATTTCCTCGCTGCCTAGGTGGCTGCTGATCACCATGATGATCATGGTGATCCTGACGCCTGGCCTGCTGCCGCCGACCGCCAGTGTGGCCGTGGTCACCACCGCTTCGGGGCTGCTTCACCTCGCCCGGCCCCGGTCAGCTGGGTTCGACGACGTCGAGCACGGCGCGTTTCCCCGGGATACCGGCAAACGATGATCAGCTGGATGGGCCCTGTGTTGATGATCGGCTGTTACTACACCGCGCGGTCGGCCAGTTGGGCGCGAAGACCCGCCTGACGTGTAGCTCCGGTCAAGCAGCCTTGAACATGATCAACTAGCTTGCTGTTACAAGATCAACTAGAGAGCTAGGTCTGACATTCATACAGACAGCCCTGGTCCTGGGCCTAGCCTTGTGCTTTGTCGCGGTGGAAGGCGGTGGCCCGATCGTGCGCTCATCTGGAAAACTGCCGGGAGTGGAGGCGATATGCCGAGCCGGGGCTCTTCGAAGCGCCCATGTAGCTGACCGAGATGGTCCAGTGTGTTGTTGGTGGCCAGCTCCGCTGGCGTCCGCGTCGTGAGCATGTCATCTGGGCCGGCCGCGGCACCACCGGTCACCCGGAAGCGGGAATTCTGGGTGCTCATGGGTTACGCGGTGGCCCTGGGAGTGTTCGGCGCGGTCGCCGGCTTGGTGTTCATCGGAGTGATCACGTTCGGGGGCAAGTGGTACAACGCTTCCGATCCCGGCTGGTTAGGCGGGCATTGGTGGTGGGTGGCGGTCGCCGCGGCGGCCGGTGCCGCGGTCGGACTGCTGCGCCGTCTGACCCGCCTGCCCCAGGAGGTTCCTGGCCTGTTCGCCGACCTGCAAACCGAGCACGTCGACCCGGGACTGGTGCCGGGGATCGTGGCCGTGTCGACGGTGTCGCTGATCGGTGGCGCCAGCCTCGGCCCGGAAAAGGCGCTTGGCGCCATGGGCGGGGGGGCGGGCAGCTGGCTGGCTCAGCGAAGGGCGCTCGGCAAAGAGGACTCCCAGGTGAACACCCTGGCTGGCTTCGCCGGCGCCTACGGCGGGCTGTTCTCCAGCACGGTGATCGTGGTGCTGCTGATCCTGGAGGTCGCCCGGCCGGGCGGGCAGCGGTTCGCCAAGGCTCTCGGCGCGGAGATCGTGGCATCGAGCGTCTCGTTCGGCATCTACTTCGCCATCGCCGGCGCCGTGTTCCTGGACAACTACCAGGTACCGTCCTACAAGTTCGAGGTCTGGCAGCTGCTCGCCGGGGTTCCCCTGGGCCTGTTCGCGGCCCTAGTGGTGACGCTGCTGGCTGGGTTCACGATGGGAGCGGCGCGGCTGTTCGACGGGCTCAAGGCCCCGGCCATCGCGAAATCAACGCTGGGCGGCGTGGTATTCGGGATCGTCGGCGTGGCACTGCCCCTGACAATGTTCTCCGGCAGCGATCAGCTTAAGATCGTACTCACAGGCGCGGGGGCGCTCGGCCTGGGCCTGCTCGCCGCTATCTTGATCGCCAAGATGGTCACCTTCGCCGTCAGCCAGGCCAGCGGCTTCGTCGGCGGGCCGATCTTCCCCTCGCTGTTCATCGGCGGAACCGCCGGGGTCCTCGTCCACCAGGTCATCCCAAGCGTGCCATTGGGACTGGCGTTCACCTGCCTGCTCGCCGCCGTCCCCGGGGCGCTCGCGCCCGCGCCGTTCTCCATGGTGCTGATGGCCGCGTTCTTGACCCAGGTCGGGGCGCTGCAGACCGCCCCCATCCTGATCGCCGTCGTCACCGCCTTCCTCACGATGGAGGCCGTCAAGTACTTTCTCGCCAGCCGCGCGCAGGCCCGCAAAGCCGCGGCGAAACCAGCAGCTCCGGCTTAAGGGTGATCGAGATCCGGGGGCCACATGGCTGTTTCGATCTTCTCTGCCAGCGCCTTGATCTGCGCAGTGGCTGTGCCGTGGCGACGATCTTCGCCAGGCACACCCAATGAACCGGCCGGGCGCAGTCGCAGACTACGAACGCGCCACCACCAGATCCTTGACGGCGCCGCTACCGCACGACCATCGCCAGCCTCGAGGTAGTACGTCGCGAACAGCACGGTAAGGCCAGAACACAGTCGAGGAGCAGTTCCGCGTCTATAAGGCCACCCTCAGCAACAACCGCCGACAACTCCTGGACAGATTTACGATCGTCGACGCGGCACGCAAGGTGGTCGGAGTCGGCAGCGTCGGCACCCGAGCCTTCATGGTGCTCCTGCAAGGCCGCGACAACGCCGACGCCCTGTTCCTCCAAGTCAAGGAGGCCACCGGCTCCGTCCTCGAGGACCACCTGCCCAAAAGCCGCTACAACACCCCCGGCCAGCGGGTGGTGGAAGGCCAGCGACAGATACAGGCCACCTCAGACATCTTCCTCGGCTGGACCAGGGGCGTCCAAGCCAACCGGTACTACTACTGGCGCCAGCTACGCGACATGAAAGGCTCCGCGGTGGTCGAGGGTATGTCACCGTTCGGCATGACGTTCTACGCCCGCATCTGCGGTTGGACCCTCGCCCGCGCCCACGCCCGATCCGGCGACCCGATCGCCATCGCCGAATACCTCGGCACCGACGACACCATCGATACCGCCATCGCCGACTTCTCCACCCGCTACGCCGACCAGAACCAACGCGACTACGACACCTTCGTCAAAGCCATAGCCGACGGCCGAATCCAAGCCGTGACCGGGATCTGACCCGACACATTGACAGCACCGCTACGCAGGTCAGCGGCTGTCGCTGCTCGGGGTCTGGACGAGCGAGTGCTTGCCGGAACGGGCGAGGCTGACCGCGACCGCGGGAAACACGATGACCGAGAGCACACCCGCGCCGACGAGTGCGGCGGCGTTCTCGGGCAGCATCGTCCCCGACTCTAGGCCGATTGCGGCCAGCGCGACGAGCATCGGCAAGGCGGTCGCGGTGAGCAGCATCATCTGGACCCGCCCACGCATCGGCAGGTCGCGACGATAGAACAGCAAGGCGGGGAGGCCACGAACGACGAGGAACAGGACGAAGAAAACGACCAGGCGCGCCGGCGATTCGATGATCGAGTGAAGGTCGAGGCTCATGCCCGACGTCACAAAGAAGACCGGTATGAAGAAGCCGTAGCCCACCGCGTCGAGCTTGGCCTCCAACGCATGCACATCGCCCGGCGCCCAGCGGCGCAGGACCACGCCGGCGAGGAAGGCCCCGAGCACCACGTCGAGCCCGCGTTCCGCGGCGATCACCAGGAGAGCGAAGAGCAGAAACATGGTCCAGCGAAGGCGAGCCTGCGACGTCCCGTGCTCACCCTCAGAGAGGATCCCCTGGATCTTCTCGTAGCGGACCAGACGCGGAACGAACGTGAACAGCAGCGCGATCCCTCCGATAAGGACGAGCGAGAGTAAACCGAGGAAGGCGCCCTGGGTGCTGAGGAAGACCGCGACGGCCACGATAGGCAGGAACTCCCCAACGGCTCCGGCAGCCAGGATGAGCGCACCGAACCGGCCTTCTAACATCCGGTTGTCCCGCAGGATGGGCAGGAGGGTGCCCAGCGCGGTTGTGGTCAGGCCGATCGCGACCGGCACGAACGCATGGACGAAGCCGGCCGCCGCCAAGGCGCCGGTCACGGCGATCGCGACCACCACTGTCACCAGCCAGGAGGACACTGCGAGTCGTCCGGCCCGCTCACGGAACAGCCCGAGCTCGAGCTCGTAGCCCGCCAGCAGGAAAAGGAACCCGAGGCCCAGGTTGGATATCAGCTCTATGCCCTCCGGGTCAGCCCACCCCAAGAGCTGCGGACCGACCAGGATCCCGCCCAGAATGAGGATCACCACCTGAGGCACGCGCCCGGACAGGAGTCCCGCCACGATGGGGGTCAGCGCGGCGATCAGGCTGATAATGGCGAGGTCGATCAAGCTCTGCTCAAGACTCACGAGGGGACCACCTTCCTCGAACGACCTCGATGACAGCACCGGCCCGAGGAGCGACCTCATCCTGACCACACGATAGCGGTCGGGAGCGGTGGCACGCCCTTGCGAACGTGCCTCAGCCAAGTCCTCGTGGATCCGGGCGAGGGGTAGCCATGGGATGCTCGGGGAGGATCGCTCCGCCGGCAAGAGGCTCGAGGAGGGCGATGTGCCGGGCGACGTCAACGCGCAGATCGGAGGGGACGGACTGTTGCAGACGCTCATATGCCGCAGCTAGCCTTCGCGTGACCGCCGGCGATGATGCCCCGTAGATAGCGATCTCGGTGAACGCCAGGTCAAGGGTTTCGGCCCACGTTGGCTCTGGATGCATGAGCCGCACGACACTTTCGGTATCCACGAAGAAACCCGTGGGCTGAGGGCGCCGGCCGATCCGCAGCAAGAGCTCAACTAGACGGTCGATGACAACAACGGCTGTGGTCGGCTGGTTTACCGCCGGTGACAGGGCCTGGCTGGCAACATCGACGAGTTGGCGGATTCCGTACAGCGGATCCTGGAACATCGTGCGTGACCGACCGAGGTGGACGCAGCCGCGAACTGCGTCGTCGGGCGGGCCGTCTCCACCGTGGATCGCCACCAGAGCAGCGCCGGTCGGAAGATACTCTCCCACCTTTGGCAGGAGCTGCAGCAGGCAGTCGTACCGCTGTCCTAGCTGTACCAACCGCCCACGGTCGACACCGAGAACCACGCCAAACTGGCCACCCCTGCCGTCGTCCCGCTCCTCTTTCAGCCGTACGAGTCGTGGGTCCTGATCCACTTGCGGCGCCGCGGCTGACAGATAGCTCGCCGCGACGGGTCGATTGATACTTAGGGCGCGGCGCGTCTCGTCAGCTACTGCGGTCACCACCCAACTGACCTGCAGCAGACGCATGGTGGCCGTCACATAGACGACAAAGACGACCAGGCTCGCCAGTACAAACAGAACCGCGAGCGTGACGGCGAGGCGGAGTACATCTGCGCTGGACGATGCACCCTCGACGACGATGACGACGATCGCGTACGCGAACGTGGCAAGGAACAGCCCGAAGGCAAGCTTCGTGACGCCGGACCGGACGAACGTACGGATCACCCGTGGGGAAAGTTGGGCGCTCGCCAACTGCAGGGCCACGAGCGTGATCGTGAAGACAACTCCGACGAAGGTAAGCATCGACGCGGCAATGATGCCCAGAAGCGATTCAGCGGAGCTTGCCCTGACAGGTAGACCCCCTCCGACCTTGGCAAGTCCAGGGATCGAATCCGCCCTCGAAACTGCCAACCCGACGGCAATCCCTGCAACGAGCAACGCAGCCGGTACGACCCAGAACCGTTCGCGAACCCACTCTTGCGCGAGCACAACCCGGAATCGATTCCTAGATTCCGGCCGTAGCGCTTGCACTGATGCCGTGGGCACGACCTACCTCGTTGATCAGAGTGTCAACGCTGTCTCTACACCGCCAGCTCAGACACTAAGCACAATGCCTCGGCAAGACATCACCCGAGTCGGGTGAGGTAATCACGCCTCGCTCTGGGCCAGCGCTGTTGCCGACCGGCTGCGCCGAGCTTCGGCCCAGATGCTGCGTCGTGCCGCGGCGCGGCCTTGTCAGTCAGCGAGGGGCGAACGGTTCGTGTCGAGTCGGAACTTCCGATGGTCACCGCGTGACCCGGTTTAGCCTTTTTCCGTGATTGGAAGCGCGGGCCCGCGTCCTGACGCTTCCGATGATGCCGGACGCGGAGTTCGCAGGGTATTTGTCACTTTGCTTCGGGCGTTGGGCTCCACAGTCGCGCTGGTTGCGATCTACTATCTGCTGCCGCTGGACCGCTCCTCGATCGGTGTGACTGTCGGGATACTTGCCTTCGGGCTTCTGGCGCTCATCGGCTTGGTCGCCTTTCAGGTCCGCTCGATCAGCAGGGCAAAGTATCCGGCGCTGCGGGCAGTCGGAGCCCTGGCGACGAGCGTTCCACTGTTTCTGTTGCTGTTTGCCGGCACGTATTTCGTTATGGGCGGAGTTTCCGAGGCCGACTTCAGCGAGCCGCTCACGCGTACTGATGCCTTGTACTTCACCGTCACGGTGTTCTCGACGGTTGGATTTGGTGATATCACTGCCACGACCCAGGGCGCTCGTCTCGTGGTCACGGGGCAGATGGTTGCTGGCATCGTGATCATTGGGCTCGGGGCCAGGATCATTGTTGATGCTGTCAAGCGCGGGCAACAGCGGGAGCCGATGCAAGCAGGCGACGCCACTGACGACGCAGGTAGCCCTCTCGAGTAGGTCGGGCCTAGGCACCATCAACCAAACCGAATCACCCGCGCTGGGTGTACCGGTGGGTGCCCCCGCATCACACCATGGGGTCGTCGAGGAGGTGATCGGATGAAAGCCATCGCAATCGTCCCTGGACGTCCGGAGACAGCAGGTCTCATCGAGCTGCCTGAACCATCCGCTTCCGACGGGTCGGTGCTGATCCGAACACGCTCAATCGGAATCTGCGGCACCGATGCTGAAAATCGCCATCGACGGTATCGGCGTCCCTTCGCCGGGAGAGGACCGACTTGTCCCGGGACACGAGTCGCTGGGGGAGGTGATGGAGGCTCCCGCGCACAGCAATCTCTCCCCTGGCGGGCTAGTCGTTGCAGTCATTCGCCGCCGAGACTAGGACGAAGCAACAGGTGCGCTCGCACAGGCCGATCCTGGCTGGCTCGCGCAACTCATTACGCGCCGGGTGACACCGGAGGCGTGGCCGCTGACACTCAGGAAGGGCCCGGAGGAAATCAAGATCGTGATCGACATGGCCGGCACGGTGTGAGGAGAGATGCCGAATGAACGTCCTACTTATGACGAGCAGCCACAAATGACAAGCAACGCAATCGCCTGCACCGCTGAACAGTGCCAGCTGGGAGAGTGCACAAGATGGGACGACCGTCGTGACGAGCTGCTCCGGGTCGACATTCTCGCTGGACGGGTGTACCGCGACAAGGTACAAGTTGATGGCGGTCTGGTCCCCGTGCGTACCTATCCGGTTCCGGGGACTGTGGGCGCGGTGGCCCCGATACATGATGATCAAGGTTGGCTGCTTGCCGCGGACCGCGGGTTCACCTACCTAGAGCCAAATGGCGAGCTGCGTCGATTCGCCGAGGTGGCGCCCGAAGGGACCCGGATGAACGATGCAGCTTGCGATCCGCAAGGCCGTTTCTGGGCCGGCACTCTCGCGCATGATCAACATCCGGGAGGTGGAGCCCTCTACCGTCTGGATCGCAACGGGCAGACCGAGTTGATGCTGGACGGTCTGACGATTTCCAATGGACTGGGCTGGAGTTTGGACAGTGCCACGATGTACCTCGCGGATAGCGGCCCAGGTGTCGTTTACGCATTCAGGTTCGATCCCGAACGGGGCACGATCTCCGATCAACGTGTCCTATTGGAGGTGCCCTCAGACGTCGGATCACCCGATGGGCTGACGGTCGACGCCGCGGGTGATCTGTGGGTCGCGATCTACGGCGGTGGACGGGTCCAGCGATATTCACCCGACGGCGAACTCCGCCAGGAGTTGCTCGTGCCGGCCGAGCAGACCACATGCTGCGCGTTCGGAGGTCCTGGACTGAACCTGCTCTATGTCACCACTGGGACCGAACACTGGACCGATGAACAACGTCGCGCCAAACCCGAAGCCGGGCTCGTCTACCGGTTCGAAACGGAGGCGACCGGCCGCCCAGCTGATCGATTCCGTCCCGACCCCACCTGGTGGGCGACTGCTGTCTGGTAAGGATGCCGTCCATGAGTGAGGAAGGGCTTATGGAATCTGCCGATTCGCCAACGCAATCTCCGGTATCGGAGGTGCTCACGCTGGCCCGACAGTTCGAGCCAGTGCTGCGTTACACCGAAGGCGAATTGTTCCTTCCCATGCCGGTGGAGCGTTACGTTGAGGCGGCCGCTCTCTTCCGTCGCATGCCAGGGCAAAAGGCGCCCGATTTGATTGCCCCAGCTACCAAGATCAACCTGGCGACTTTGGTCAGGTTTGCCCGTCACGACGGCGGCACCGATCTCGAGCTCCACTTCGTCGACAAACCGTTGAGTCGGAGGGCGTATCGCCGCTGGCGACGTCGCCCAGATCGTCCCCGGTTCCAGGGTGGAAGCCCCTTCGCAATGGTTGGCTTGTTCGGTCGCCTCGTCGATTCGCTCCTGCGATTCTCCTTGATCGTGCGAGGCAAAGTTCCTGGCGGCTTCGCAGCTGCGGCCCATCTCCGCTACACGGATGCGGGTACCTTGGCACCCACCTACTACGTACGCGCTGTCCGCGATGCTGGATATCTGGTCTTGCAGTACTGGTTCTTCTATGCGATGAACGACTGGCGATCGACATTCAGTGGGGTCAATGATCATGAGGCCGACTGGGAGCAGATCACCCTCTTCCTGACCGAACCCGAGGCCGGTAGTGAGCCAGAATTGGCCTGGGTGGCCTTCTCCTCCCATGACGAGGTGGGAGATGACCTGCGACGGCGCGTGGACGATCCCGACCTGCAACTCGTCGACGGAACGCACCCGGTGGTCTATGCAGGTGCCGGATCGCACAGCGGCGCGTACCTGGCCGGGGACTATATCGTCTCGGTGTCTCCCCCGGCGGTAGAGAAGTTGACACAGCAGTGGCGCCGCCTCGTCCGCGCGATCACGCCCACATCGAAGATCCAACAGCGCCCGGGAATCGGTCTCCCGTTCATCGACTACCGGCGCGGGGATGGGCCATCGGTGGGACCAGGTAGTGACCAAGCTTGGACGTGCGCCGTGATCGACGACGACACACCTTGGGTGCGTGACTATCGAGGGTTGTGGGGGTACGACACCCGCGATCCATTCGGTGGAGAGCGCGCCCCGGCAGGGCCACGCTACGAACGCAACGGCTCGACACGGCTGGCATGGGATCGACCAGTAGCCTGGGCGGGCCTAGACAAGGTGCCGCCAACGCGAGCCGATGAGCTGGACGCACTGCAACGCCGTGCCGGAGACGTCGAACTCGAGCTCGTCGCCGCGCAGGTACGGCTAGCTGATCAGATAGACCAGCTGCGTTCATTGCATGAAGGGCTGCGAGCTCAGGCCGTTCAGGGAGCGCACGCCACGGCAACCTACGCCGCCGCACAGGCAGCTGTTGCTGCCACTCGAGACGAGATCGCGAGCCTGTCGGCTGAGCGACAAGCAGTGTCGAAAGCCTTGGTCACGCCCTTGCCGCCAGAACCTGTGCACGCCCATCTGCGGCACCGGGCGCTGCCCGATCAAGACGCGCTGCACCCAGCACGGTGGACATTGCGTTTCTGGGCCGCCATCTCGGTTTCCGTCATGCTTTTGGCGGTCGCAGGGGTGATCATGTACGGCACCGCCTTGGGTGTCTCCGGGTTCATCGGGATCATTCTCATCATTGCGGGCATCGAGGCATTGATCCGCGGTCGGCTGCTGCCATTCCTGGCTGGCGTGGTGATCATCTTTCTGATCTTCATCGGCATCTACCTCGCGGTGACCAATATCAGAGTTGCCATCGCCAGCGCGCTTGTCGTCGCCGCGTTTGCCTTGTTGCTATCGAACCTGTCAGGCTACCTGCGGCGGCGCTAGTTTTGCGCTTCTCGCGCACGTCGCGCTAGGAGCTGACACCGTCGTCGCTCTTCGCGAACAAAGAGCGCGTTCGCTCATCGCTCCTCCGGTCGTCAGCGGCGCGACTCCGACGCTCGAAGCGCGGG
This sequence comes from uncultured Actinomycetota bacterium, assembly GCA_963734005.1. GTDB lineage: Bacteria > Actinomycetota > Actinomycetes > Propionibacteriales > Propionibacteriaceae > Microlunatus. The sequence continues at coordinate 238,065 of CAVTFS010000012.1, read as the reverse complement.
TCACGAGCGACCCGGAGGTGTCCCGCCCGTCCGCTTGCGCAGGGTTGCTCCATACACGGCCGCCTGTGTCCGACGTTGCATGCCGAGCTTGGTGAGCAGACCGGATACATAGTTCTTCACGGTCTTCTCCGCCAGGAACAGCCGCTCACCGATCTGCCGGTTGGTGCAGCCGTCAGCGATGAGATCGAGGATTTCACGCTCCCGTGGGGTCAGGGTGTCAGCCAGCGGGTCAGCCGCAACCGGATTCCGGAGCCGCTCGAGCAACTTCTCGGTCATCCTCGGATCCAGCAGCGACCGCCCCGCCGCAACCTGCCGAATGCCCTCCACCAGACTGTTGCCACCGATCTGCTTGAGGAGATATCCGGAGGCCCCCGCCATCACCGCGGCGAAGAGCGCCTCATCGTCGTCGTACGAGGTGAGAATCAGGCAGCGCACGTTGTCTTGTGACGAGCGGATCTCCCTACAGACGTCAATGCCGCTGCCGTCCGGCAGTCTTGCGTCAAGTAGGGCGACATCCGGTGCGGCAGCAGGAATGCGACGCAGAGCATCACCGGCGGTCGCAGCCTCACCTACGATGATCAGATCGTCGGTCGCCGTAAGGAGGTCGATCAGTCCTCGGCGAACCAGCTCATGATCATCAACGATGAACACTCGGATTTGCTTGTCGCCGGTTACGGGCGTAGCGGGATCGACCATCGCAGCCGTAGACCCCCTTCCGGTGCGTTACTGACGTCGAACTCACCGCCGTGACGCTCAGCACGACCGTGCAGATTAGCCAAGCCGCTGCGGCGCGTACTACTACCCAGGCCAATTCCATTGTCGGTAACCGTAAGCGCGAGGCGCTGCGCGTCGGCTTGAATACGGACTCGGATCTTTGCGGCTTGAGCATGCTTGGCGACATTGGTCAGCGATTCCCGCAACACGGCCTCGACGTCGCCGATGATCGCGTCGTCGACGACGGTGTCCAACGGCCCCACGAGTTGCAGATCCGGCCGCACCGGCAGCAGCGGCGCAAGCTGATCAACAACTTCGAGGGCGGTACCACGCAGCGACCGCGCCGAATCCTCCTGAAGTGCGAAGATGGTGGTCCGGATCTGCTGAATCGTCTCGTCGAGCTCATCGACCGTGCGGGTGAGGCGCTGCTCAACGACCTCATCCTTCGCGGTTGAGGCGATGCTCTGCAGACTGAGTCCGGCTGCGAACAGCCGTTGGATGACGTGATCATGCAGGTCACGGGCGATGCGGTCCCGATCCTCCAGGACACCGAGTCGCTGTTGATCGACCCGAGCGTCGCTGAGTTCCAGGGCGATGGCAGCCTGGCCCGCGAAAGTCTCCGCCATGTCGAGGTCGGCTTCGGTGAAGGGCGCGTGCGGGATGATCCGGCCCGCCACAATCGCACCGCGCGGGCCGGTTTCGCCTCTGAGTGGGAGAGCCATCGCCTGGCTCACCGGGACATACGGCCGCAGGTGGATATAGACGCCCGGTTGCTGATCAACAGCATCGATTCGAATACCGTGACCCTCCTGCATCGCCTGCCAAGCGATGCTGTCGAGGTTCGGGTAGCGAACTCCCACGAGCTCGCGTTCAGCCGCACCGGTGGCGACGACTACCTCTAATTGGCTCGGATCATCGTCGGTGGGTCTCACCAGCGTGACTACATCGGCTGAAGCCAGGCGCTTCACACTGGTAGCGATGCGGTGCAGGGTGTCGGCGTGTTCCGCCTCTGGGTCGAGCAATTGGCGACTGATCTCGCCGGAGGCTCTCAACCACTCCTGGCGTCGACGGGATTCCTCGTAAAGTCGCGCATTCTCGATTGCTATACCGGCTGTCGCAGCCAAAGCCAAAACGAGCTCCTCGTCCTCGGCCGTGAAGGCGCCGCCGTCGATGCGGTCAGTCAGATACAGGTTGCCGAAGACAGCGTTGCGGCTGCGGATAGGTACACCGAGGAAGGTGACCATCGGTGGATGGCCATCCGGGAAGCCCGATGACCGTGGATCGTCGGCAATCCGAGTCAATCGGATGGGCTTGGGATCTTCGATCAGTGCGCCCAGTACACCGCGTCCCTTGGGGAGCTCACCGATTTCTCGGACTGCCTCTTCATCCAAACCGACGTGCAAGAACTGTTCGAGCAAGCCATCAGCGCCGATTACTCCCAGTGCGGCGTACCGGGCGCCCGCGACATCTCGCGCCGTATCGACAATGCGGTGCAACACCGCTGGCAATGAGAGCTCTTGGACGATTGAGCGGTTGGCTGCGAGCAGGCGCCGGAGCCGCTGCTGCGCCGTCATGACCAAAGACGCTTGCTCGACGAGTTGGCTCATCAGCAACTCGACAGAAAGCCGCTGATCACTGTCGGGATCCATCGAGAATGCGGAGCCCGAATCGCTGGTTTCACCCATCGCCGCCATTTCCACAGACAGGTTACGGCCACCGGAATATCTCCGACCAGGCGGTCTGAATCGGCAATGGCAGCCTCGGCCATCAGGTCGGCCGGCGTACGATCCGACCGGCGACGCGCTTGGGCTGGATCCGGATGAACAGCGTTCGGTTCCCAGAAGCCCACGGCACCAGGGAGTCCGAAGCCCACAGATCGGCTAGCTCGTCGGGCTCGCGAACGGCGCTGGTATGTCCATGGAGCACGACGCTCCAGCCGCTCCGCGTTTGCTGATCGAGTTCGTCCACTTCAAGCGCGACGCTGGTCGGCTGGGCCAGTTCTGCCAAGATTCCCGTCGGGCAAGGTACGGAAATATATAGAGCCTTGGTGCATGGCGTACGTGATCAGCAGGATCTGCAGAAGATCGGCGGCCTGCCACGCGATGCGACCCAGGTGATGGGACTCGATGAGATCAAAGCATTGCTGCCGGCCGATTGCTTCGAAGTAGCGCTCCGACGTGTGATCGGAGCCGGGCCTTCCCGCTGTAGACGGACTGATCATGGGCTGCGTTCCTCTCAAGGTGTCTAGGACGAATGGACTCGACGGCCCATCATCATCGTGAGCGGCAGCTGCACGACCAAGGCTCGTCGGCCTTCGGGCCAAGGCTGCGGCGATTGCCCGACGTCGAGCAGAAGTAATGACTCTTCGTCGAGGGGCTGGGCATTTCCAACAACGAGAACGCTCCATCCCGCCTGAAGGAACTCGTCGACCTGATCAACCTCGAACGCAATGGGATGATCGAACAGCTGGTGAGATGCCTCAGTATCGATGCCGGTGCGGAACGTCAGGGCTTCGCTGACCAGCGTGTAGTTCATTGGCACGATGCGAGGGCCGAGGTCAGTGCAGTACCCGAGACGGCCAACATTGGTTGAGCCGAGAAGGCGGCGACACTCCTCGCGGTCAAGGGTCTCGAGGCGTCCACCCCGGTCGAGCAGTGACCAGCCCGGATTGTCGAACGTCATAGCTCGCAAATCACCTCTCCCTATGGATGATCCAACTGTCTCGGCTTGCGCGATGCTGTGTACGTGCCGAAAGAGATAGGTGTGCGGGACCAAAGTCCTCCAAATTAAAGAGCTGCTCGCGCATCGCGCTCTGTTGGATGGCTCGCTCCGCTCGCGGCGATGTTTGCTGGGTTGCCGTCGTCGTCGCTCGCACCGGATCGCGCCGCCGTGCTGAGGAGGAGCGAGCCGACACGCTTTTCGTCGGCGAGCGACGACAAAGTAGGCGGCCTCCCAGCGCGATCCGCCGCGAGCGGGAGCGAGCCATCCAACTAGGAAAGAACGCTCGCCCGTGTCCATTGCTCGCTCCGCTCGCCGAGGCTGGCGCTCCGGCGCCAGCCTGGCTCCGTGCGCCGGCGCGCGATTACCGACGCTCGCAGCTCGAGGTGATGGTCCCGCTGGTGCTAACAGCAGCGCGCTGCGGGTCAGCCGCGCTGAATCTGGATACGGCGCGAGGCTGCCTCCGCCGAGGGCTTGGGCATCCGGATCTCCAAGACGCCGTCCTTGTAAGTCGCGGAGACCACCTCGGGTGACGTACCTGCTGGAAGCCTTATCTGGCGGACAAAACTGCCGTAGCGGAACTCACTGTGAAAGCCTTTGTCGAGCTTCTCGCGGCTGCTTTCCCGACGTTCCGCCGCGATCGTCAGGACGCCATTGTCTACCGACACATCGATGTCATTGTCGGGATCGACGCCTGGTATCTCGGCCTTGACCACCAGCTGCTCGCCGTCGACGAACTCTTCGACCTTGATGTCTCGGAACGGCCAGTTCATAGCCCCGAAAGGCTGCCAGCCACCCCACAGATCGGTCAGATCCCGCGGCCAGCGGATCATCGTGCCCGCAGACTTGCTCTCCCTCGATTCGCCGGCTTGGGGCTGGGTCTGGTCAGACTGAGGCTGCGTGTCGCCGGGTTCAGACTGCGTAGTCATCGGATCTCCTTTCTGTGCGAGCATTTCTCGCCCATCTATCCACCATGACGCGACATTTTGGATACCCAAGACGACCGGCACGACACATCAGGATCCAGCGAATTGGGACTTCAAGGCACTCCCCAGCCGGTCAGCATCCGGACAGGCATCCGGGTCGAAGATCATCGTGATCACTAGACGGTTGTCGTAGGAAAGGGCGGTAAAGGAGACAGTGACGTTGCCCGTCGCCACGCTCAGCGGTACCACCTCGCGCACCCGGCAACCCAGCAGACTGAGCGGTACGTCGGGACCGCGGAGGTCGCTTACGAAGGTGTGCACGAATGGCTGGTGATCAATGAAGTATTGGTACAGGCCGAGCCGGGCCAGCAGCCGGAAGCCAGGTCCCAAGACAGCTGTGGAAGCCCCCCGCTCGTACTGCTTGGCAGCTCGCATGATCGCTGATACCGCAGTCAGGCGGTCGGAGAATCCTCCGCTGGTAGGAAGTCTTACGGGGATCACACCGCTGCGGTTCCCAAGCTGGTCGGGTTCGGTACGCGTCCTTGCAGCGAACGGCACGGAAACCACCACACTGTCCAGCCGTTCGCCGCGTTCGGTGATCAGCTGGTGAAGGGCACCGGTCACGGCAGTCAGGACAAGATCATTTACAGTCCCGCCGTTGCAATGGGCTAGCTCGCGGACCTGATGCAGGTCCAGAACAGTGGTGCGAATGCTTCGGCGTGGTCCGGTGGGCTTGTTCAGTGAGCACGGTTGGGCACGTTCGGCCGGCGACGGACGGAGTTCGTCGATTGCCGCTAATAGTCGGCCGAGCGCTTTCGGCAGCCGCCGCAGTGAGCGAATGTGCTCTCTCCAGGCGTCCTTTGCCAGCACTGCTCGGCTTGGACGCGGTTGTGGGACAGCTGCGGTCGCGGGGGTAGCTGAGCCGTCGACGAGCCCGCGCAGCACGGCCAACCCAGCCAACCCGTCTCCCACGACGTGGTGCATGACGAGTACCACAGCAGCTCGGCCGCCGGTCAGGCCAGGAACGAGGGCGGCGGACCACAGGGGACGATCCTCGGGCAGCGGCTTGGTGACGAGGTCAGCGGCAATATCCAGCAGGCCGGCATCGTCCGCCTCCGAGTGTGGTGTTGCGACCGTCACATGATCGTCGATTGTGAAGCCAGGGTCATCGACCCAGATCGGCCGTCCGCAGCCGAGCGGGACTTTCTGCAACCGTTGCCGCAGCCGCGGGACCGCCGAGATCCGCTGCTGCAGAACCGTCCGCAAAGCACCGACGTCCAGCCCGCCCGGCGCGTCCAAGATCAGCACGGCGCCGACCTGCAGAGGTGGCGGGTGCCGCTTTGAGGCGAGCGACATCAGGTCGTCGGCGCTCACTCTCTCAAACATGGTTTTCACAATCCGGCGTTGGTTGAAAGGTGCCCAGAGCCGAACGCTGGATGGACTTAGGCAACTTTCAGGACTCTGCGGGACTTTAGACTCTTCGTACGACACCGCCGGCGCGCAAGCCTGAACCGCGGGACGCTGAAACCGGCCATCACGCAGCCATCTTTCACCGCCCCGACCAATGAACGGAGCCTGGTCATGACCTCACCACAGAACGAGAAACAGTCCATCGGCAATTTCGCTGAGCTCACTGAGGCCGAGTGCAAGGAACTCTTGGAGCAGCACAACGCCGGCCGGATTGGCTTTATGGCTCCGGACGGCCCGCAGATCTTGCCAGTGACCTATCAATACCGCAACGACAGCGTGATCTTCCGTACCTCTCCTGTTGGCCCTCTTGCTGAGCTCGTCCGGCGAACTAGTGTCGCGTTCGAGATCGACGGAATCGATGAGCAGAACAAATCGGGCTGGAGCGTTCTGGTGCTCGGATTCGCCGAAGCGATGGCTCACAACTATCTGCTCACATCGGCCTGGGAGACGGGGCCTGTGCCCTGGGCAGACGGGATCCGGAACCTGTTCATCGAGATCAAGCCGCGCAAGATCAGCGGCCGGGCCGTAAAGGGTTCTTCTCGCGGCTGACGCCTGCAGCGGGCATGGACACACCTACGCGGCCAGCTCGGCTCTCGACCGGAGCATCGGGCCGCCGTCCCGGATGAACGAGCATGCTCGCGCGTCGTCGTAGGCAATCAGGTCCGGCGCCAAGCCCGGACGGAGCTCACCGAGCAGGGCTGACACCCCGGGTTCTTGTCCCGCTGGCGTTACCTTGAACCAGACGCGACCCTCGGTCGTGTCGAACCTCATGGTGCTCGACCAAACACGGGTGTGCGGCTGCTCCCACTCACCGGTAAGCCGGCTGCCGAGTGGTTTGAGCTTTGCCGCCACCCAAGCGCGGACCTCCTCGACGAAGGCGCTGGTGCTCCACAGCGCCACCGGATCCGGAGCCGTCTGCTCAGCGCTCAAGGAGCCGCTTGAGGGTCGCTAGGTCCGTCCGGATCGCTGTCGCATCTGCCTCGTAGTCATCGTCCGACTGGTCCACTCGGCGACGAAGGGTGAACACCACCTCGCAGCCGGTGCCATCGGCGATTACGCGCATTGGGTTGTTGAAGGTGGCCCCGTCGGTCAGCTTCACTTCGTGGTCGAGGACGAAGTATGGGTTCTCCGGCACGATGGTCACCTCGACCTCGCCCATCGGTGACTCGGCGAACCAACGTCCGTCCCGCTGCTCAATGGCTCCACTCAGCCCTGCCGCCCAGTGCGGCAGGTTCGCCGGGTTCACGGCGTACGCGTAGACCTCGGCGGCCGGCCGCTCGATGTGTGTGCTGAGATGTTGCGATTCGCTCATCCCCTCGACTCTAAACTCCGGCGACGCGCAGGCGTGCACCACTACCTCCGACGGCTTCGACAGTGGTCGCTTGCCACTTGACCACGACACGTGGCAAAGGACAGGGTTCCAGGCACCAACACGGCAGGATGAGCTCGTGGCCGCGACGCTGCTGCCAGACCGCACCAGGCAGACTGCAAGCCGTACGCCGGCTGGCCACGCTCAACTGCATGTGCGATGGGATCGAGTGACCGTGCTCTTCGCACTGGTGGCTTTGCTCGCCATGGTGGTGATGCCCGCCGCCGTCGTTGCCGTACGCGGCGACCCGAGAGCTCCGGCAGCAGAGGCTGCATCGATCCCGGCCCTCGACCAACTGGCCAGTACGCCAGCCCCCGACCATCTGGACAATACGCAACCCAAATGCCCCAAGCCTGCGCCTGGCATCATCCGCGCCGCGCCGGCGGTTCGTGACGAAGCCGAGGCCGCAGCACGAACCGTCGCACTGACCTTCGACGACGGTCCAGGGCCAGCGACGCCACAAGTGCTCGATGTGCTGCACAGAGCCGGCGTGCGTGCCACCTTCTTCGTCGTAGGTCAACACGCAGCAGCCAATCCAGAGATGCTGCAAAGGATCGTGGCTGGCGGCAATACGCTCGGAGATCACACGTGGTCCCACCGCATTCCGAGCGTGGCAGCCGGTTGGAAGCGCAGCAGACTGGCTGGGGAGATCGAACGCACCCGCCGCGCCATCTTCGATGCCACAGGGCTCGAGCCATGTCTGTTTCGTCCACCGGGCGGAGTGGTGAAGGGTGCGGAAAGTGTCGCTCACGCCGCTGGTCTTTCGATGATCTTGTGGTCGGTTGACACGCGTGACTGGGCGCCATCCAAAAACCGCGGGAAATTCGCAGCGATCATCCGGAAGCGTGCCGCACTCGGGCTTACTGAGGAGCATCCGGTGATCTTGCTTCATGACGGCGGCGGCAATCGAGAGGCGACGATCGCTGCTCTGCCAGAGATCATCAACGACTACCGGGCCCACGGATACCGATTTGTCACTTTGGACCAGCCGACGTAGCGACTGAATTAATCGCATTCGTGTTCTAATAGATGAGTGAGGTTTGAGGCGCGACACATCGGCAGCGGGCGGTGGGGCGTCTACGACGGGGGCGTGATGGGCTGGCGCGCTGTCGATCTTGGTGAGGACGAGGCATGCCAGATGGCGATGGACATGGACGTGGTCTATGACCAGTACGGGCAACGAACAGCAGACGAACGACGCGAGGTGCGGCCACCGATCGAGGTTGAAACGGCAACGTGGTCAGCGGCAGGGACTTTGGACTATTGGGTACGCGAGCGCGGCGAATGGTTGGGCCGCGTACGCGGGCCGGATGGACGCCAGCAGTGGATCAAAGCCAAGGATCTGAGACGTACGGATAACTAGGCCCTCCGACAGGCTCAGGGCGCACGATCACGAACTCAGGGCCGCAATCACAAGAGCCGGTCTTGCGTGGTGGTAGAGGCAAGGAAATGGCGGGCTCGACGTCCAAGATCGTTGAGATCAACTCGGCCGGCCTCTGCCGCCGCCGCGAGCCGCGACGCCAAATCCAAAGCCTCATCGATCAGCGGCGCCTCTGTCGCGGCCGCCTCCTGGCCCATGTCACGCAGGATCGTCACCTCGGTGCGCGCGGCGACGATCGGCTCCTTGATGCCCTCGATCCATACCCTGGTTCGGTGGCCATCTCCCCGTTCATCCCCGAGCAGAGGCTCGAGCGCATAGATGTGATCCGATCGCGCGAACTTGCCGAAGCCGAGCGAGACCATCCGCGGTTCTGACGCCACAGTCCGATCATGTCAGCCTGGATGACCGCGTGCCACTAGCGACTCGACCTGGCCGAGTCCTGTCTGGCTGACACTGTGGCCCACGTCGCCACTAGGTGCGGACGAGCTCGGCCTCAGCCGGGCTGGGTGCCTCGGTCCATGGACTCGCTGCCCGAAGATTCCAGGTCGGCAGCATTTTGGCGAGCGCCCGTGGTCCGGTGACGTGAATCAGGCCGGAACGCAGGGCATCCGCCCATTCGAGCTGTCTGGTGTGCCATCTCGCCAGCGTCATCGTGCGGGTCTGCACCACGAGGTCATCCTCGTAGCCCGGAGACTTGAGGCAAACCTCGGCGTCTGTCGGGCGCACCACCAACCAGATCTCGCGCTCGCCGGGAGGCCGATCGGCAAACTCGAAGCGGACCACCACCTGACGATCCGGAAGGTTGATGCGCGCGAGGTAGCTTGTGCACCACGTCCAGAGCAGAAACCGTGGATTCGCGTGCTCGTCGCGCAGCTCGACCCAGCGTTCGCCCCAGGCGCCGAGCGCTAGCAGGACGGGCCAAAACTCATCGCCGGCATCCGTCAGGACGTACCGGACTCCGGAGCCGCTCGCCTTGGGCGTGGTGGTGATGACCCCGGCCCTGACAAGATGACGCAGCCGCTGAGTCAGCATGGTGTGGGACATCCCCGGAAGGCCGTCGAGAATTTCACCGTAGGTGCTAGAGCCCGCGTGAATGTTCCGAACGATCAGTGGCGTCCAGCGCTCGGCGAAGATTTCAGCAGCCCGAGCGATCGGACAGTACTGCTCATATGACCGCATGCCATCAGTCTCGCCCCGACAGCGTTCGTGGTGCCAGAGCAGTTTTTGTCCTAGTCGGCCGACTCTTACGCGGCAAGGCTTGAGGACATGAAGCAAGGAAGGGGTAGTGGGACGTGGTGGGGCCCGCTGTTCGGCGCCCGCGCCGAAACGTGGGCGGAAACGTGGGAGGGCCCCCAGGGTTGGGGTACACCCGTGTACGCGTACGTGCTGGACCACGCGCAGGTTGGCCCTGACACAGCCGTCCTCGACTGCGGATGCGGAGCGGGCCGTTTCGTCGGCTTGGCCGCCGAACGGGGGGCGAGCGTGGCTGGCATAGATGCTTCGCGGGAGCTCGTCGGCATCGCGGCCAAACGGAATCCGGAGGCGGACCTGAGGGTCGGCGACCTCGAGGCGCTGCCGTGGCCGAACGACGCCTTCGACCTCGTGACCGGCTTCAGCACCTTCCAGTTCGCCGACGATCACCCCACCGCGCTGACCGAGGCCCGACGGGTCTCGCGAGGCGATGTCTGGGTGGCCATCCCAACCCGGCTGGCCGATTCCGGAATCCCGCAGGTCTTTGCCGCACTGATGCCACTGATGCCGCCGGAGGCGCGCTCGATCCTCAAGAGGAGCGGAATGTACGCCCTGTCCGCACCTGGAGCACTCGATGAGGTGCTCGCGACGGCCGGGATGACTCCCCGCTCCGACGAGACGATAGCCGCACCCAGCGTGCTCGCTGACGCTGCGGCCGCAGTCGAGACCTTCCTGAGCGCGGGGGCAACGGCGCTCGCTGTGCAGCACTCCGGCCAACCCGCTGTTGCGACCGCCTTGTACGACGGGCTGAGCCAATTCACCGGAGAAGGTGGCCAGATGATCTTGCCGGGATGGTTCAGGGTCGTTCAAGCCGGGTGAGTTCGATCGGCGACGAGGTCGTCCTCGGCTGCCACCGTTTGTTGAAAGCGACCACGAACGGCGTCTAGATCAGCTACTGTGATTCGCGTTTCTGAGCACTGCAATCCGCGGTCGTCTAGCGCGACACGCCGACCTTCGGGGGACTCTAAGTCGTCTGCAGACCCCCTATCATCAAAACTGATCACATCAGTCACATGCTTCACTCCATTACCGTCGAGCAAGGGGAGCCGACATGACCTTTACCGGGGAGCCCAAGGCTGAGAACCGCATAGGCCTGTGGACCCGTGTGAGCGTCGGCGGGGTTAACTATCTGCGCCTTCCGCTGCATACCGAATGGCTGGACGAGACTGATGATCTGGTGCTGGCACTGAAGGAGAGCCTCAAGGTGGCTCGTCCTGGCGACACCGTTGGGGTGAGCGAGAAGGTTGCCATCTTGCTGACCGGCCGAACGGTGGATATCAGCACCATGCGGCCTGGTCGTTTAGCTCAGTTCCTCTCGGCTCGTGTCCACCCGCGCACCGATTCGAAGGGGCTAGCGGTCCCCGAGAAGATGGAGTATGTCGTTCGTACCGTCGGCTTGAGGCGGATCATCCCGGCGGTGATCGGTAGTGCCGTAACTCGTCCGTTCGGGATGCATGGAACGTTCTACCGGGTGGCTGGACCCGTCGCCCGGGACGTCGATGGAGGGCGACCACCGTACGAGCACGTCCTCTTCCCGCCCTTGGACGCCAAGGTCGCACAAAAGATCTGCGCCGATCTCGAGCGGGCGCTGGACATCGGCGTCAGCATCGTTGACCTCAATGACTACGGCGGCTCGATCCGCGCGGTGTCTCCACGATCACTTTCTGAGGAGACGTTGGCTGCGGTACTCAGTGACAACCCGTTGGGCCAACGGCTGACCAGCACGCCATTCGTCCTTGTTCGACCCGCCTAAGAGTCGCTCAGCCGCCTGATCCGAGTCGGATCGCCTGATCCAAGCCGGATCATTCATCGTCGCCGGTGCGCCACCACATCGATGGCGTCGGTGAGCAAGCGCCGCTCCGGCGCACGCAGCACGTACAGGACGCCTATGAAGACTCCCACCAGAGTCAGTCCGACCGATGACACCAACAACAGCTCGCTGATGAAGCCCGTACCAACAACGGGGCCGAGCAGACGATAGACCACAGTGCCGGCGGCGGTGCCCGCCCCGGCCGCAAGGGCCGTACGCCCCACCATCACAGGCAACGACCTGAGATCGACTGCGCCATGACGTCGGCCGAGCATCAAGGTGTTGGCCACGGCCGCGAACACCACTGACAGCGAAGTCGAAGCAGCCAGTCCGGCGATTCCGAAGTGGAGGCCAAGAGTGAAATCGCCGACCACGTTGATGGACATGGCGAACACAAACACCAGCACCGGTCGGCGCGAGTCGCCGAGCGCGTACGAGGCACGCACCACCATCTCCCGCCATCCGAGAGCCAGCAGTGCCGGTGCGTACCACAACATCGCGGTCGCCGTCCGCTGGGTATCGGCCGGAGTAAAGCTGCCATGCTCGAACAGCAGCGCGACCAACGGGACAGAGCAGACGATCAAGAAACCCAAGACCGGCATCAGCACCGTGGCCACCGTCGACAAGCCACGACCGACCAGTCGCCGCATCTCATCGAGGTCGCGGGTGCCGGCAGCCGCGCCGAACGCGGGATAGAGCGCGGTTAGCAGGGACGCGACGAGCAGGGTCTCACCGAGCGAGATGACTCGCCAGGCATAACTCAGCGCCGAGATCGTTCCCTCACCGACCATCGAGCCGACGGCCCGATCGACCATCGTGTTGGCGTTGCCGAGAGCACTTCCGATCAGCAGCGGCGGGATCAATCTCGCGATCGTTCGGAAGCCCGGATCCTTGATGTCGAAAGAGGCACGCAAGCGCAGACCCAGGGCACGAATGGGCACCAACTGACACAGCAACCGGGCCGCGGAGCCGACGACGAACCCGACGGCAAGGGCATAGACACCGTAACGAGGTCCGAACATAACCGCCGCCCCGATCATGATCAGGTTGAACGGCACCCCCTGCATCGCAGACCAGAAGAACCGGCGATGCGCCTCCGCCGCGGCGGCAAGCAAGTTCGTGCCCGATATCAGCACAGTGGCAATCAGCACGATGCGGGTGAGCGAGGCAGCCAGCTCTGCCTGGGCCCCCTTGAAGCCAGGTGCCAGCACGGTCACCACTGAGTTAGCCGCCAGCGCCATGATCAGCGAGCCGAGGCCGAGAACGAGCAACGTCACGGTCAAGACGACCGACAAGGTGTGAGCTGCCTTATTGGAGTCGTCGTCGGTACTGGTCTGGGCCGCGAGCACCGGAACCGTCGCCTTGGCCATTGCGCCAGCGACGAGTGCCAGCACCAGATTCATCAGGCCCTGGGCCACCAGATAGGCATCCAGCTGGGCACCGGCCCCGAACACGCCCGCAATCACGACATCGCGGAGGAAACCGAGAATGGCTGAGAAGGCGGTTAGGACGGTCACCAGCGCAGCCGCTTGGGCAATCCCCGACCGTGCCTTCACGTCTAGCAACATAATGCAGCCAGGCCGGCTCTACCGGCGGCGAACACTGGGTGGGAGCTCGGGCACCGCGGAAAAGTGGTCATGAAGGACAGGGAAATCGGCGCAATCTGTGGCAGTGCCGACCACTTGGTGTCGGCAAAGACCGGATCAGTCAGCCTCGATCGCCCTCGCCATGCGCTGCACAGCATCCGTGAGGTGCTCTGGACTCGTCCCGAAGTTCAGCCGGACGAAGCCGGCGCCTTCGCGGCCATAATCCAGCCCGCGACTTAACGCGACGCGGCCCTGCCTCAGAAAGAAGTCCGCCGGATCGTCACCGAGAGGTAGGGCTCGACAGTCCAGCCAGGCGAGATAGGAAGCCTCAGGTGGTCTCCAGGTGATTTCGGAAAGCTCGTCCGTCAGCAGCTGGCCAAGAAGCGTGCGGTTTGCTACCAGCCGAGCCTGGACCGCATCGAGCCAACGGTCGCCCGCCGTGAAAGCCGCCTCAGCAGCGATGATGCCGAGTATCCCTACCCGATCCGTCAACACCGGTAGGCGCCGCACCACGGCCTGTGCGCGATCGGATGCGGTGATGACGAGTGCTGCCTTCAGCCCTGCCACGTTGAACGCCTTCGACGCAGAGCTGAGGGCGATGCCGCAGTTTCGCGCAGCATCAGACACCTCCAGCCACGGCGTGTGAGTTGCGCCCTCAAGGACCAGCGGGGCGTGAATCTCATCCGCGAGCACCCACGCGTCGTATGCCACGCAGAGGTCGGCGATCTGCTCAAGCACCGGTCGTGGCACTATCTGGCCCGTTGGGTTGTGCGGATTTGCCAGCACCAGGAGGCGCATGCCGCCTGCCAACGCTGCCTCCAACGATTCAAGATCGACTGCGCCGGCGGTATCCAACGGGAGTTGGACAAGCTCGACTCGCGCCTGTGGCAGCTCTGCGAAAAAGGGCGGGTAGGCCGGGGTGAAGAAGGCCACCTGCGCGCCAGGCTCGATGAGAATTCGGCACAACTCGATGAGCCCAGCCATGACGTCCGGCACGAGGGTGACGTGTTCCGGATCGATCGTCCAGTGCATCCGACGTTGTGCGAAATCCGCGAAGGCGGCCCCGGTCCGGGCGGCCGCTGCCGCCGTGTAGCCAAGATCGTGACGGTCCACCGCCGCATGCAGCGCCGCGGTGACTTCCGGGGCCAACGGAAAGTCCATTTCGGCGACCGTCAGCGGCAGCACGTCTGGCTCATGGCCGGACCACTTCTCGCTACGCCGCTCGTAGAGCGTGGTCAGGTCCGGCACCTGCAGATCAACGGCGCCAGCAGATTGGGAGGTTGCCGCAGCAGTCCGGTGGTGAATGCTCATGAGCGTGTCAGTGAATGCCGAGTGCTCCGGGATCCGGGTGGTGGGCCGCCTACTACCGGAGGTCGTCGTCCTCGCCGTAGACCACGGTTTCCTGCTCCACCAGATCGGCCTCGTCGGCCTCCCGAATGCCCGCACCGACGCTCACCGGCTGTGCCTGCCGCTCGGCCTCGGCCTCAGCTAGCGGGTCGGCATCGAGGGTCTGTTCGGCCCAGTCTGCCTCGGGTACGTCGTCGGGCGGGGTGTCAGGGCTGGATAGGGTCATGGCGCTCCTTGACGGTCACACTTCTCGATCAAGGTCTGGGTCCTCACCTTATGCCTCCCCGAATTAATTCGATTGCGCGGCCCAAGGACGGCTGCCTAGTCTGATCAAGGAATACATCGCAAGGCGATGTCGTTGCCGCTGCGAGAGGAGGTGCCCACCTTGTACATGATCACGATGACTCCGAAGACGTGGCTTAGCTGCGCTTACGCGGACGGGGTGAGCGCGCCCCTCGACCGCATCGCGTAGCGCGCCACTCTTCTCCGCGGAGCATCCCTTACTCAGGCGCTTGGGCGTCCCGACATTGGTGCGCGCCCACCTACGCCTACATCACTTATCTGCAAGCTGCGAGCGTCGGGAATCGCGCGCCCGCCGTGCTGAGGAGGAGCGAGCGGAGCGTTCTTCCTCTGCGAGCGACGACGAAGTAGGCGGATCAAGAGCGCGCGATGCGCGAGCAGCTTTTAGAAAGGAAAGCCATGTTTGAGCAAGAGTACAGACCACAGGAACAGATCAGTCGCGAGGCTGCAGAACGCTTCGCGATCATGGTCGCCATCGCGGCGCGCAAGGCTGAGGCCAAGCGCGTACGCCAGCAAAAGCGCCGCAGCGCAGTGCGGGCTGAGCCTGTCAAAGCCCAGTAAGCCCGCTGAGCCGCTGTCAAAGCGCAGTAATACCCGCTGAGCCTGTCGAAGCGCGCGGAATCCGCCCCTTCGACAGGCTCAAGGCGGACGCGGGTGCACCCCTGTTCGCGAGCGCCGAATTTCAGCGGCGGCGGCGTGCCGTCCCAAAGATGCTGCGGACAATCTCCGTCCCCGCCGTTCGCGCGAACTGCTTGAACGCGCTCGAACTGGTGATCTGCTCCACCATTGACTTCTCCTGACGCTGGGGGGCACGCGACCGCGTCCGGCCGGCCGCTCGTACCTCACGTTCGGCCTGAGCCTGAGCCTTCGCCCGCTCCTTTTCAGCCGCTGCTGCCTGTGCCGCGGCCTCCTTTTCCAGACGCTCCCGCTCGGCCGCCTCGGCTCCGGCCCGCAACTCGCGGGCGAGTTTCTCGTACGCGGAGTCCCGATCCAGCGGCTGCCCATACTTGGTCATCAATGCCGACGCGGCGATCCCCGGCCGCAACACCTCCTCCGGCGTTGGCGCCATGAGCGACTCCGGTGCTCGCATCCGAGTCCACGCGACGGGCGTCGGTGCGCCATCGGGATCCATCACCGTGACGATGGCCTCGCCGATGCCCAGCTGCTGGAGCGTCTCGGCCAGGTCGTAGTGCGATTTGGGAAAGGTGGCGACGGTCTGCTTGAGAGCCTTTGCGTCGTTGGGCGTATGGGCGCGCAGCTGGTGCTGCACCCGCGATCCCAGCTGTGCCAGCACGTCGTCAGGCACATCCTTGGGGGTCTGGGTGACGAAGAAGATGCCGACGCCCTTGGAGCGGATCAGCCGCACCGTCTGCGCGATGGCATCCAGAAATGCTTTCGTGGCGTCGTCGAAGAGCAGGTGCGCCTCGTCGAAGAAGAAGACCAGCTTGGGCTTGTCGACGTCCCCGACCTCGGGCAGCTCATGGAAGAGATCGGCGAGCAACCACATCAAGAAAGTGGAGAAGACCGCGGGCCGGTCCACCAGGTTGGGTAGCTCCAGCAGCGAGGCCACGCCACGCCCATCCGGCGTGACGCGCAGCAGGTCCGCAGTGTCGAACTCCGGTTCGCCAAAGAAGGCTTCAGCACCCTGGTCGGCGAAGTTGATCAAGGTACGCAGGATCACGCCGACGGTCGAGGCGCTCAGGCCGCCGATGTCCTTCAGCTCCGCCTTGCCCTCATCGCTGGTGAGATGGGTGAGCACCGCGCGCAGATCCTTGAGGTCCAGCAACGGCAGGCCGGCCTTGTCGGCGTAATGAAACACCAGGCCCAGCGACGACTCCTGCACCTCGTTGAGCCCGAGCACCTTGGACAGCAACACCGGGCCGAACGAGCTCATGGTCGCCCGCAGCGGCACGCCAACGCCTTGGCCGCCGAGAGAGAAGAACTCCGTGGGGCAGGCTCTAGGCTGCCAGCTCTGGCCGATCTTCTTGGTACGCGCCAGCAGCTTGTCATTCGGCTGCCCAGGCGAGGCGATGCCGGAGAGATCACCCTTGATGTCGGCGGCGAAGACCGGCACGCCGGCAGCCGAGATCTGCTCGGCCATCAGTTGCAGTGTCTTGGTCTTGCCGGTGCCAGTGGCACCTGCCACGAGTCCATGCCGGTTCAGCATGCTCAACGGGATGCGGATGACAGCGCTCGGAACAGCCGCGTCGTTCTCCATCAAGACGCCGAGCTCGATGGCTGGCTCGTCGAAGGTGTAGCCCTGGACGATCCGCTGCACCTCCTCCGAGAGTTGCGGGGCAGCGGGCTCGGTCATGTGCCAAATCGTAACGAGGCACCGTGGAGTTGCCTGAAGAAACTTGATTAGAGTGTCACAGTGATTTTCAAGCGCGTCGGAGACGTACGCCCGTACCCAGATCATGGTTACGTCCAGAAGCAGTGGGCGGCCATCGCCCCACACCAGGTGCGCTTGGATCAGCTCGTGACGACCAAACGAACGTTGGACCTGGAGGCGCTCCTCGAGGAGGACTCAACCTTCTACGGCGATCTTTTCGCGCACGTAGTTTCCTGGCGCGGAGAGCTCTACCTCGAGGACGGGTTGCATCGCGCGCTGCGGGCGGCCCTCCAGCAGCGGCAGACGATGCATGCGCGCGTGCTTGACCTGAAGTAACGCCGAACTCCAGGTAGGCTCTCACCGCAACGGGGGGTAAGTCGGGCACGGGAGGGAGCTCGGGGAACTCACGCATCGGGGCCGTTGCGGAGGTAAAGGAGTTTCGACGTTGATCGGTCGGATCTTCCGTGTGGTAAGAACCCCGGTCACTCTCCTTGTCTTGTTCGGCGTGCTCTTGTACGGCGCCTGGTGGGGATACAACAACATCATCAAGCCGATCCCGCCATTGCCACCCGAGCCATGCGTCGAACAGATTTTGCCCAAGGGTCAGCTGAAAGCCAGTCAAGTCGTGGTCAAGGTGTACAACGGCGGCGACCGGAAAGGTCTGGCGGCCGATGTTGGCCGATCGCTGCGTACTAAAGGCTTCCGAGTCATTCTGACGACCAACACCGTGGAGAAGATTCAGAAGACCGTCATCGTCGGCGCAGACGCCAACAATCCCGAGGTCTTGTTCGTCAAGTCCTTCTTCAAGGAGGCCACCGTACGCTCAGACCAGCGAGTCGACCGTACGGTGGACGTGCTCGTGGGTAACAAGTACGGCGGCTTCAACAAAAAGGCCACAGCCACCTACCGGGTGGAGACCACCACGGTGTGCTTGCCGTCCCAGACCCCCACTGCAACCCCCGCCCTCGGCGGCTGATCCCGAGGCCCGGCTATCCCCTGTCGGAACCTACGTTCACGTAGGTTCCGAGCGGTCTGCACACTTTGCTACCTGTGCAAAGCGCGAGGAAGCTACGTGCACGTGGGTTTCGGACAGAGACCAGGTGAGGCACCGTACGCCACGGCGGGCCCTAGCTTGGTTCGGTGGTCGGCCGATAGCCCGAGCAGATCGTACGCATGTAGGAGATCCGTCCGGCTCCATTGACGTCGAAGCAGGCCCGCTGCTCGACGATGAACCGTCCGTCGGTGTTGCGGACCAATAAGCGGTAGTCGATGCGTTCCCGGTCGCCGACGTGGCCGGCCTCGACATAGTCAACTCGTTCGATCACGTCCGTGGGCTCAAACCACTCGTAGAGCACCTCATGCACCAGCCGCTGAGGTGAGTCTGCCTCCCAGAATCGACGCGGTGTTATGCCACGGAAGTCCACGTCGGATGCGAAGAGTGCCACGAGGCGATCAGTGGCCTTGGCAGCCAGAGCGGCCACAAATCGTGACCCGAGATCAGTCATTTGTCACCTCTTTGCTCAGAGCGAGACTACCGAGCCATCTCACTCGCCCCCACGGGAGCGCCAGCGGGCGAGTCGTCCGCGCTGCCCAACGGCTCGGAGGCGTTCTTCGGTGTTGGCTCGCTGGTCCTCAGGTGTCACGATGAGCAGTTCGTCGCCGGCTTTGATCCGCTCCCGCGGATCAGGATTGAAAGGCCGCTCATCTCGAATGATCAAGGACACCACGGTGTCCCTGGGCAGCCGAAGCTCGCCTATTTCGACCCCGACGAGGCGCGACTTGACCGGGATACGCACCTGGAGCAGATCGGCTGAGATCTTGTCGAGCGGTGCAACTTCTACCTCGACGTCCTGCGCTGACTCATCGTCGACCAGCCCCAGCAGGCGAGCGACCAACGGCAGCGTCGGACCCTGGAGGCAGGTGAAGACGATGACAAAGACCAACACCACATCGAAAAGAAATTCCGCACCTGCGACTCCTTCAGCCAGCGGAATCGTGGCCAGCACGATCGGCACGGCTCCCCGGAGACCCGCCCAGGAGAGAAACACTTGATGCCTGACCGGGAGCCTGAACCAGACCGCACATGCCACAACTGAGGCAGGCCGGGCGACCAGGGTCAGGACCAGGCCGGCAGAGACAGCGATCAGAGCGGCCTGAGGCGTGACCCGGTCTGGGAAGGCCAACAAGCCGAGCATCACGAAGAGGCCGATCTGCGCTATCCAGCCAATTCCCTCTACGAAGGAGCGGGTTGCCGCGCGGTGCGGTAGCTGTAGGTTTCCAAGGACCAGAGCGCATACGTAGACCGCCGCGAACCCGCTGGCGTGCACGAGCGCGGTGATGCCATAGGTAAAAACGGTCCAGACAAGGATTGCGAGTGGATAGAGCCCCGAAGAGGGCAGGGCAACGCGACGCAGAATCTGGGCGCCGAGCCAGCCCAGTCCACCACCGATCACCAGGCCACCGATCAGCTCAAGCAGGATCAAGCCGATGAGACCCGGAATACCGAACTCGACTGGGTCACCTACGGCATACGAACTCGCGAGCATGACCAACAGCACCGTCGGCGCGTCATTGACGCCCGACTCAGCCTCCAGCGCGCCCCGCAGCGAGCGCGGGATAGGAACGGTGCGAAGCACGGAGAAGACCGCAGCAGCATCGGTCGGAGAGGTCACAGCGCCCAACAGGACGGCAATCCAGAGCGGCAGCCCGAGAACGTAGTGCCCGAAGAGGGTCATCAGACCCACGCTGATCAGGACGCCGACAGTGGCGAGCAATGCCGCCAGGACCGTCGAGGACCTGATATCACTCCACCTCGTGGTGAGACCGCCCTCGGCGAGTATCACCACTAGGGCAGCGAAGGCGAGCGCCTGCGCCAGATTGGCGTTGTCGAAGGAGATTCCGATTCCGGATTCACCCATCACCAGGCCGAGACCGAGGAAGAGCAACAGTGACGGTAGGCCGATCCGCGCCCCGATCCGCGCGGCGATGATGGCGGCGATCAAGACGACAGCACCCACCAGAAGAATGGTGTCGATCTCAATCATGCGCACATCTTCCCGGAAAGTCGCAGCGCATGATGTGGGCTGAGCTTGTCGAAGCCCACACAGGCGCTTTCAACAGGATCAGGGCGCTGAATCGCGACGGGAGCGAGCCCGTCGTTTGCCTTCATGCATGGCCCGGACACGCGCGACCGGAACCGCGTGGCCCTCGGCCACCAGATCGGCGTCCAGCTGCTGAGCCGGCGGCATCTGGTCGGCCCACGGATCGGCCCGGTCCAGCAGCTCGGCTGCGTTATGGACCGTGAAGTCGCCCGGGACCACCTGCTCGAGATCCTCCCAGGCAACCGGAAAGGAGACGGATACGCCGGGCCGGATCCGCGGGCTGTAGGCGGCCACCACGGTCGCGCCACCGGCACGTGTCGAGTCGAGGAATACCTTGCCCTCCCGCTCGTCCTTGACGAAGGCCGTGGTTGCCAGATCCGGATCGATCCGCTCGGCGCGTACCGCCACGGCACGCGTTGCCGCGGCTGCGTCCTCCGGTGACGATCCCGTCGCTATGGGCACGAACACATGCAGGCCCTTGGCACCACTAGTCTTCACCGCTCCAGCCATGCCGGCCTCGTCCAGTGTCTGGCGGACCAGTTGGGCAGCTCGGACGGCCACTGAGAAAGGCGCTCCCTCCGGCGGATCTAGATCGAGCACCAAATAGTCGGGTTGGTCCGGATGAGCGACTTTGAAGAGGGTGACGTGATATTCGACGGCCCGCTGGTTCGCGAACCACAGCAGCGTACGGCGATCGTTGCACAGGGCGTAGGAGACTTCCCGCCGAGATGCCTCAGCCCAGATCGGCGCTCTGGGCACCCAGTCCGGGGTGTATTTGGGCAGATTCTTCTGCATGAAGGGCGGCTGGCCAGGCCGGATACGGATGACAGATAGCGGCCGGTCACGTAGGCAGGGAAGGATCCGCGCGTGAACTGCGTCGAGGTAGTCGATCATGTTTCGCTTGGTCGCGCCCGCCCGATCGAAGAGCTCCTGATCCAGGTGCGTAAACGACACGTCATCTGGCAGTTCGCTCTCGCCGCTCATGGATCAATCATCACCGGAGCGTGCCGTCCGGCGCCGACGCACGTGCCGCTTCATCCGGATAGTTCTCAGGCGGGTAGTTCTCGGGAAAGTGGCACGCCACGTGGTGGTGCGGCAACAGCTCAACCAACGGCGGCTCCTGGGTCCGGCAAATCTCTTGCGCCTTCCAGCACCGAGTGTGGAACCGGCACGCTGGCGGTGGCGAGATCGGGCTGGGCACGTCACCGCTCAACAGGATCCGCTCACGGTCCTGGCGGCGTCGAGTGTCCGGCACGGGCACGGCTGACATCAGCGCGACCGTGTACGGGTGCATCGGCGCACGGTACAGCGCCTCCCGGTCCGCCAACTCGACGATCTTGCCGAGGTACATGACGGCCACGCGATCCGAGACATGGCGCACCACCGACAGATCGTGGGCGATGATCACGTACGTGAGGTCGAACTCGTCCTGGAGGTCCTGCAGCAGGTTGAGGATCTGCGCCTGAATCGAGACGTCGAGGGCAGAGACGGGCTCGTCGGCCACAATCAGTCGCGGGCGCAGCGCCAGTGTGCGGGCGATGCCGATGCGCTGCCGCTGACCCCCGGAGAACTCGTGGGGATAGCGGTTGTAGTGCTCTGGGTTAAGGCCGACGGCAGCGAGCAGATCCTGCACTGCCTTCTTGATCCCGCCTGGCGGCGACACCCCTTGCAGGCGGAACGGTGCGCCGACGATCTTCCCAACCGTGTGCCGCGGATTCAGCGAGGAGTAGGGGTCTTGGAAGATCATCTGCATGTCCCGCCGCAAGGGACGCAACTGCGAATCCTTCAAATGGCTGATGTCGCGCCCCTCCAAGGTGATCTTCCCGCTGGTCGGCTCGAGGAGACGGATCAGCAGACGGGCCGTGGTGCTCTTGCCGCACCCCGACTCGCCGACGATCGAGAACGTTTCGCCACGCTTGACTGCGAAGTTCAACCCGTCCACCGCCTGAACAGCTCCTACCTGCCGGCGTAGAATCCCAGCGCGGATCGGGAAGTGCTTGATCAGCTTTTCAACAGTGATCAGGTTCGAGTCCTGCTCGGCGTCCGCCGCTGCGGGCCGCTGCGCAAGGGCGCTCACAGCTTCGGCGCAATCTCGTGTTCCCAGATCTGCTCGCGTTCGATCTGGGTCAGATGGCAAGCCACGGTGTGGCCAGGCTCGACGGGAGTCAGGTCGGGGCGCACTTCCTCACTCCGACCGTTGTTTCGTGCTGCGTAGCTGCACCTAGGGTGGAATGGGCAGCCCGGCGGCACGTTGATGAGGCTGGGCGGACTCCCCGTGATCGCGAGCAACCGCTCACTCCTCAGTCGGTCGAAGCGCGGCATCGACCCGAGCAGGCCCCAGGTGTAGGGATGCACGGGCCGGTTGAACAGCTGGTCGGCGCTGCCGTACTCCATCGCACGGCCGGCGTACATCACCAGCACGTCGTCAGCTAGCTCGGCAACGACGCCAAGATCGTGAGTGATCAGAACGACAGCAGAGTTGAACTCGGACTGCAGATCGCGGATCAGGTCGAGGATCTGCGCCTGGACGGTCACATCGAGAGCGGTGGTCGGTTCGTCGGCGATGAGCAAGTCCGGATCACATGACAGCGCCATGGCGATCATGGCCCGCTGCCGCATCCCGCCGGAGAACTGATGTGGGTACGCGTCGATCCGTTGGCTTGGCTCGGGGATCCCTACCCTCCCCAGCATGTCGATGGCGTGCTTGCGCGCCACCTTCTTGTTCACCGGATTGTGGATTCGGTACGCCTCGATGATCTGGTGACCCACCGTGTAGTACGGGTTCATCGCCGATAGCGGGTCTTGAAAGATCATGGCCATCCGCTTTCCGCGCAGGCTGCGGACATATTCCGGACTCTTGGCCAGCAGATCTTCTCCTTCGAGATAGATCTCACCGCTCAGTTGCGCTCCGGGCCGGCTCTGCTCCGAAGCCGGCCTGGTGTGCAGGCCCATGATCGCCAAGCTGGTGACGCTCTTGCCCGATCCCGACTCGCCCACGATGCCGAGCGTCCGGCCGCGGTCGAGGGCGAAGCTCAGCCCGTCGACCGACTTCACCAACCCGTCGTCGGTTGGGAAGTGCACACTGAGATCAACGACCTCGAGGAACGGCTCTTGGTCGGCCTGGCTGGGATGCCGAATGACCAGGTCACGCAGCGCAGACGTTGTCATTCGAGCCTCACCCGGGGATCGATGACGCCGTAGAGAAGATCAACTACCAGATTGGCGATGATCACAAAAAAGCCGGCGACGAGGGTGACACCGAGGATCTTTGGCAAGTCGTTACTGACGATGCCGTCGTAGGCGTACTTGCCCAGCCCATTGAGCGAAAAGGTCTTCTCAGTGATCACGGCACCGCCGAGCAGCAGCCCGACGTCAAGGCCAAAGATGGTAAGGACGGGGGTGAGCGCACCCCGCAGGCCGTGCCTGAGGATGACGGTACGCTCGGGCAGTCCCTTGGCCCGCGCGGTGCGGATGTAGTCCTCAGTCATGGTCTCCAGCATCCCCGCCCTGGTGAGCCGGGCGTACTGGGCAGCGAACAGAAACGCGAGGGTGATCCAGGGCAGCAGCAGCGAATACGCCCATCGCGATGGGCTCTCAGAGAATGGCACGAACGTGCCGCCGGGCGCGGTGATACGAAGGCGGTAGCTGAAGAATGCCAGCGCGATCAGTCCGGTGAAGAAGATCGGGAGCGATACCCCAGCCAGCGCGATGCCCATAGCGCCCCGGTCGAACACTGTCCCCCGCCGAAGAGCTGATATCACGCCGACCGTAACACCGGCGATCAACCAGATCAGCGACGCCCCGACCACTAATGAGATGGTGACTGGCGCGCGATCAAGCAGCTCGGGCCACACCGGCTGCTTTGTGATGAAGGAATATCCGAGGCAGGGAGCAGGACAGTGCTCCACGCCAGAGCCATAGTCGTACTCGGCGCCGACAAAGACTCCCTTGAGCCAATGCCAGTACTGCACCGGTACAGGGTCAAGTAACCCCAGCCGTTCTGCAGTCAGGTGGACCGTTTCCGGCGTAGCGGCTCGCCCTACGTAACGTGTCGCCAGCGTTTCCGGGGTCGCCCCACCCAGTAGTGGTATCAGATAAAAGATGGCGAAGACGACGACGCTGAGTACGCACAGGAGAACGACCGACCACAGCAGCCGCCGCACGATGTAGGCGAACACGTCACCTCCTTAGGCGATCATGCTCCGGCCCGAATATGTCGTCGGGCCGGAGCTTTTGTGATCGGGTTTCGCCTCTCCTACTTCTGGGCACCTAGACCGAGGTAGTCGTACTCGCCGTAAGCATCGGTAACGAAGATGTTCGTGGCATTCTTCGACCGCACCAGCAGGCTCTTGGAGTAGACGCCTGGGTAGATGACGGCGTCCTCCATGACCCGCTTGTCGATCGCGCCCCAATCTTGGTTGCGCTTGTCCGTGTCGAGTTCGGTCAGGGCCTTGTCGAGCATCTTGTCGACCTCCGGGATGCGGACGCTGGTATTGGAGGATCCGCCGGTCGGACGGATGGCCCGCGAGTCGACGATCTCGGATAGGAAGCCGAAGCCGTCAGGCCAGTCGGCAGCCCAGCCGTTGGTTGCCAAACCCAGCTTGTTCTTCACCACGTACGGCGGCAAACCGGCGTACTGCGCGAAGTAATCGCCCAGCGGGTACGGCTTCAGGGTGAGCTTGATGCCCACGCGACCCAATGCCTGCTGGAACGCTTCGGCGGTGGCCTTCTCCTTGGGCCGCTCGGACCGGTAGGCGATGTTGGTCTCGAAGCCGTTTGGCTGTCCGCAGGCTTCAAGTGACTTCTTGGCCGCGTCGAGGTCGCCCTTGTGATCGGGACCGTTCGGGTACAAATCGAAATCCGTATGGCCCGGGATGATGGGCGGCAGAAGCGTGGTTGCCAGATCTCCACCGGCAAACTGCCCGCCGTATGCGGTCTGGTAGCTGGTGTGGTCCATGGCATATTCGACTGCTTTGCGGCACTCGATGTTGTTGAACGGAGGAACGGTCGGGTTGATCGAGGTGTACCAGAGCCGTGCGCCGAGCGGGTTGTCCGCGTTCTCCTTGAGCGTCGGATCCTGTAGAACCCGGCTCTGTGCGGCAGGTTGGACTCCAACGGCCGTGACAGCGACGTCGAGGTCGCCGCTGATGATTCGGTTGTCAATGTCATCGGCGTTGACACTGAGGGCGACCTCGATGCGATCAGGGAGCGCCTTGCGGTTGGGGTCGGTCGCTGGATCCCACTGGTCATTGCGAACCAGATTGAAGCTCTTGCCTGGCTGCAGGTCGGCGAACTTGTATGGACCGGTGGAGACGACCGAGTTGCGATACTTGGCGCCGGTGTCCTTGTCCTTGGGGACCGGCATGGTGTTCGGCTGCTGAGCGAGATAATCGAAGGCCGCGAACGGCTTCTTCATATGGAACACGATCGTGTATTCGTCGGGTGTCTCGATGGCCGAATCGGTGTTCATGCTCGGCGTTTTGTACGGACCCTTGTAGCCGCTCGGTAGGTTCAGCATGCGATCCCAGTACGTTGGCCCGTTCGGGAATGTCTGCTTGTCTGTGGAACGCAGAACGGCGTACTTCACATCGGCTGAGGTGACCTCGGTGCCGTCGTCGAATTTCACACCCTTGCGCAGCTTGTAGGTCCAGGTCTTGGCGCCGTCGGACGCCTGACCAGGGCCCTCAGCGAGATCCGGCACCAACTGGTTGCCTTCCTTGCCTGGTGCGGACTTGAACATCATCAGCGAGCGGCCGTAGAGCCGCGCGAAATTCCACGAGTACGCGTAATAGGTCTCGCCAGGGTCAAGGGTGTCCCAGTCACCCTCGTTTGCAAACTTCAGAGTGCCGCCCTTCTTGTCAGAGGGATTGACAATGCTGGTGGATCCAGCATCAAAGCCGGCTTGAGCGCTCTGGTTACTCGACCCTTGCTGGTTGCTAGCCCCGCCCCCGCCACCGCAGGCGGCCACCAACAGCGCGGCCGAAACGCCAACGGCGGCCAGGCTCCTAGCTCGCCAGGATCTCGAATGGTTCATTAACCGAATCCCTTTCTTGTCTGTCGGGGAGTCCCCGAGGTGATTCCTACCGGTTGGCTCGTGGATCGAGGGCATCGCGTAGCCCGTCGCCGAACAAGTTGAAGGCCAAGACCGTCACAAAGATCGCCATGCCAGGCCAAAACATGAAGTGCGGCTGCGTGTAGTAGACGACGGCATCGGACAGCATCCCGCCCCAACTCGGCGTGGGTGGACGGATACCGACGCCGAGGAAGGACAGTGCCGCTTCGAAGAGGATGTTGGTCGGGATCAACAGCGAGGAGTAGACCAGGATCGGCGCAATGAGGTTGGGCAGCATCTCGGTGCGCAGAATGTAGCCGCGGCCGGCCCCAATGCTTTTGGCCGACTCGACGAACTCCCGCTCTCTGAGCGAGAGGGTTTGGCCGCGAATGATCCGCCCGATATAAGGCCAGTTGAAGAACCCGATGATGAAGATCAGCAACGCAATTCGCAGCTGGTTGCCTTGCAGGCCGAACGCCTGATCCGGGAAAACGCCGGCTAAGGCAATAGCCAAAACCAACAGCGGGAAGGCCAGGAACACATCCATCAGTCGGCTGGTGACAGTGTCTGTCCAGCCTCCAATGAAACCGGAGATGATGCCAAGCGTGGTCCCGATAGCCACCGACAGCAGAGTGGCAAGAAAGGCGATCAACAAGGAGATCCGGCTGCCGTACACGACGCGGCTGAAGATGTCGCGACCGTTCACGGGCTCAACGCCCATGAGGTGATCCCAGCTCATCCCTCCGAAGCGGCCGATCGGCGTCAGCGTGCCGCCCGCTGTGTCGATCAGTTCCTGGTGGAACTCGTTCGGTGGGTCACCGAGGTACTTCACGATCAGCGGCGCGAATATGGCCACCAGGATGAGAAAGATCAGGAAGGCGCCACCGGCAAGCGCGACCTTGTCCCTTTTGAGCCGCATCCAGGCGATTTGCCCGAGGGAGCGGCCCTCCGTCGGCCCGGCACCGACCAGTACGGCCTCCGGGATGGCGGCTTCGGCCTCAGCGCCGGCCTCCGGCGGTAGCGTCAATTTTCGCCTCCTACCCAGGAGTAACGTAGCTCGAAAGCTCAGCTGACGTATGGATTTTGGGCCGGTTGTGACCGCAGCGATACGGCTCTCGGTACGCCAGAAAGTGGGCTGACAGCTACTTCTTAGATTGACAGCTGGGAAACGATGCGTGTCGCCCGCTTGCGCCAGTGGCTTGAGGCCAAAGATCCGGGGTTTCTTGCCGTCAAACGTGCCGTCCGGGTGACCCTGGCCGCGTGCGTGGCGTTCTACTTCAGCCGCTATGTGCTTGATGACACGCAGATGGCGACCTTCGCGTCCTTTGGTTGCATCGCCCTTGGTGCGTTGTCAGAGGTGAGAGGCACGCCGCGGCAGCGCACCAGGACCTACGCGGCTGCGCTGTTGGCCGGCATCGTCTTGGTGACGATCGGCACCATGCTCGCATTCAACACGTGGGCAGCTGTTGCGGGAATGTTCGTGATTGGCTTCATGATCGCGTACGCCGGAGTCGGCGGCCCGCGAGTCGTTGGTGCGGCAAACGGCCTGCAGTTGCTCTACATCTTGCCGAGCTTTCCTCCGTACCTTCCGGAGGCGCTCGGGTCCCGGCTGATAGGCCTCGTCCTGGCTGTCGGACTACTCGCGATCGCCGACCGGCTGATCTGGCCGCCGCCTGTGCCCACGCCCTTTCGCCATCGGCTAGCGGTGGCAATCGAGGTAATTCGCCATCGGCTCGTGTCGTTACTCGAGCCGGGCAGTGATCGGCAGACTGGCGCTCAGCCCAATACCGATGATGCGGTGGGTTTGCGGCTGAGCAGCATTCCGCCTCTCGAACGACCGACCGGTCCGGGCAAGCGAGATCGAGCAGCTATGCACGCGGCAACTCTGGTTCGCAGCCTGGAGGCGCGCGTCGGCGCATTGGATGAGCTGATCGAGCGAAGTCATGGCGCAGCAGCCCATGCCAAAGGAGAGCAACTGCTCGCCGTGACGGCACGAAGCCTTGGCGAATCGGCAGAAGCCCTTGACGATGGTGGCCCGGATCCCGACACCGCGCCCGTCGAAGCCGGACTCTCGCAATATGTGCGCTGGCGGGAAGCACCTCTCGGTCGGGAGAGTGACCCCGCCTTGCGGTTTCGGCTGCGCTTTGCCGTCGCCGCAGAGGAGCTCACCGTCTGGACCCGGGACCTCGCCATGGCCGTCCGGATAATCCAAGGCAAGCGTGTTCCAGAGCCGCCAACACAGTCGATGGCCGAACCGTTCTGGTACGCCGGCCGCTCGACGCTGTCACTTTGGTTCATCCGGTTCCGCGGTCATTTCACTCCCCGATCGGTCTTCTTTCAGAACGCAATTCGGTTGGCGGTCGGGCTGGCTGCGGCGCGGCTGATAGCCGGGGTACTGGATCTGTCCCACGGGTTCTGGATGCTCTTGGCGACACTCACATTGATGCGCACCTCGGCAGCGATGACACGAGCCGCCGTCGTTCCCGCCTTTCTTGGAACCGTCGCCGGCGGACTGATTGCGGCGTTGCTTCTGGCGGTGGCTGGAGGAGATTCGGTGGTATACGAGGTGGCGTTTCCGTTCGTCATGCTCATCGCCCTGGCCGCTGGGCCCATCGCGGGGCCGCTGGCTGGTCAGGCGCTGTTCACGCTGCTCGTTGCGATGCTGTTCGCCCAGATGGCTCCTGTGTCTTGGCGGCTCGCCGAGGTACGCATACTCGACGTTGTGTTGGGTGGGCTGCTCGGCGCGGTCGTCGGCCTTCTTGTTTGGCCCTTTGGCGCAAAGGCCGAGATGCGGCGTACCGCTGGGGCGACCGTGGACGCAGCCGCGGCCGACTTGGAGTCGACCGTGCGGTCGTTGACTCATCGGGAGGTCGCCTCTTCTGGTGAACAGGACACCGCCAGTGCGGCGGTGCATCTGCTGATGTTGGCCGATTCGACGTACGCGCAGTATCGGTCAGAACTCAGCAGCGCCCCGGATCCCGTCGACTGGTTGGGCGTTCTCCGCGTCGTCCAGGAGGTCGTCCGAGGTGGTCAGGTTCTTCGTCGCACTCATGGAATGGCAGGGCCGCTGCCGTGGCCGGGGGTTGCTGCTGACCTCGAGCGTTTCGGAGTGAGCACAGCTGATCAACTCCGAGCGATCTCCGGACTGTTCAGCCAGAACTCCGCCCACCCCCACACCGCTACGAAGATTGCCGATCCTGCCGTGGAGTCATGGGTGTCAACGGATGCCGCGCGAGAAGTGATACGGCGACAGGCCGATCCAGTGAGCGCAGTCCGCGTACTCGATATCTGGGGATGGCTCACGGGCGTATCTTTCGACAGCCGAAGGGAGATGGACCGTCTCACGCGGGCAGCCGGCTCGCGATAGCGGCTGGAATTAGTCGTCTTCGTCGTCTAGCCCGGCTAGCCATTCCTTGGCATCGTCGATGTCGTCGGTCTCGAACACCTTGAACTCACCCGGAACGAGCCAACCAAAGGCCTTGACGCTGTTCTCCAACCAGTCGGCGTCGGAGACGATAGCTACCTTCTGCCACGCCTTGAGGTTTTGCGCCCATAGCTTCGTGTCGGCCCACGCGGCGCCCGGCGAATACGACTCGAAATCCTCGCCGAGGACATAGAGGAGCCGCACGTCATTGCGTTCGAGTGCCGCCTCAATCGCCGGCAGAAGCACGGCGCGGTAGTCATCATCGGTCACCTTCCCAACGGCTTCCAGACCGATGGTCCCGGCTGGCATGTCTGCGATGATTTTGATCACTTCGCTCCCCCTCAATGCTGATTCCGGCGCCTCTACTGAAACGTCCCTTTCTGACTTGCGGTGGCGGCGGGATTTGAACCCGCGGAGGGTTGCCCCTCACGCGCTTTCGAGGCGCGCTCTTTAGGCCGCTCAGACACGCCACCGCCGGAGAGATTACCCAAGCTGGTTCTGGTGTGCGAATCTGAATCCCACACGCGCTTTCATGATTGTGCGCGGTCGACCGGTGTCTCGAGGGGTCAAACGCGCACGATCATCCGCAGAGGTCCCACTCGGGCACGTTGACGCATCGGAAGCATCGGGTCGGCATGCCGCCCCAGCCGCGGGCCTCTAAGGCCGCTGCAATTTGAAAGGCCACCAGACAAGGCCGGTGGACCACATCGAACCAGCCGTAGCGCAGCGTGATCCACTCGATCAGGGCGAACTGGTTGTCGCGACTCATGTCTCGGAACCGCTCAACGCCTTCGTGGCCGGTTCGCCCGTCGAGCTCGACCAAGACTCGATACTCGTCGTAGCCGACATCGCTCACATATGGCAGGCCATGTCTCCGTCGCTGTCGATTCCCACGCGGCAATTTGTGAGGGCGTTCGACCTGATGCAGGAACTTCATTTCCAACGGTGACTCGGCACCGGCTGCCACGTCACCCAGGATGTCGGCGAGGAGCTGCCGATGCCTGTAGCGGCTGCGCTCATTCAAAGTTTGGAGCAGACGAGGAGGAGTCGTCCTCCTGCTCTGGACCGCCTTGGTGACAAATGCCACGAGCTCAGCCTCGCTTGCCCTTGCCGACAGGTCCAGCACTGTGTCCTCGACAGTCAAGCGCGGTGGAGCACCAACGGAGCGCGCAGATCTCGCCCCCGGGCGCTCTCGGCTGAAGCGCCACTCGCCTCCAACACGAGCGCTCCGACCCACCGGGACCAAGACGTCGACTGGTCGAGGCGCCTCGTCGACCAAGTTATGCAAGAAACCCGATGCCCGCGGCCCGAGCCGTGCTGCGTCCCCACCGATGAGCACTCCCGCCCATGCGAGACCGTTCCAGGTTGGATCTGAAGCGGCAGTGTGGTAGATGCCGGGCGTCAGCGATCGCCACCAGCCCTCTCGGAGGAGACGCTCCATCGCCCCTTCCGAGACATCGAGCAGCCGCAGTTGCTCGCGACTGACAACTCGCGCTTGAGCCTCCGAGAGCTGAGTAAGGGCGACGGGTAACTGATCACGTGGTCTCACGTCGAGAGTTTCTGGACCCGGCGGCCTGGCGCGTCGGCGGCTCAGAAATCTGTGGAAAAGGCCAGTTTGGCCCTGTGGACCAGAGATCGTGCGCGATCGACCGGTGTCTTGAGGGGTCAGACGCGCACGATCTTGCTGAGGAGCGTTCAGCGGCCGGCGAAGAAGTCCTTCAAGAGGGCGCCGCACTCGACCTCGAGGATGCCGCCGCGCACCTCGACCCGATGGTTGAGCCGCGGATCCCGCACGACGTCGAAGAGCGAGGTGACCGCGCCGGCCTTCTCATCGAAGGCGCCGAAGACCAGCCGCTCGATCCGAGCCAGCACGAGCGCGCCGGCACACATGGTGCACGGCTCAAGGGTGACGACCAGCGTCAGGCCGGTCAGGCGCCACGAGCGCAGCCGTCGCGATGCCTCACTGAGCACCAAGATCTCTGCATGCGCCGTCGGATCGTGCCTGATCTCCCGCTCGTTGCCCGCCGCGGCTAGCACGCTGCCAGCCTGGTCGATGATGACCGCGCCTACCGGCACATCGCCGTGCATCGACGCCATTCGGGCCTGATCGAGGGCAAGCCGCATCGAGTCGTCCCACTGGCTCAATCCGCTGAATTCACTCACCCACAGCTGCTTCGGCGGCCTTCCGGAACTGTGGGTTGAGCTTGATCTTGTCAGCAATCTCGATCAGCATGTCGACGCTACTCAGATCGAGGTTGTCGATGATGGCACCCATGTCGAAGTCGCTCAGCCCGAGATCCGCGACGATGCCCAGGTCGCCAGTCGGCTCGCCTTCTTCCTCGTCGTCCTCCAAAGGCTCCTCGCCGAGATAGTCCACCACGTCTCGAGCAATCGGCCAGTCGCTCGCCGCCGCCGCATCGGATAACAGCACCTGGACATGCTGACCACGCACCCGACTGATCACGAAGACCTCTTCGACCAGGCTGACGAATCCCAGCGCACCGGCGTCGCCCGGCAACCGGCGCAGCTGGATGATCAACTCGTCGAGGTCGTTGGCGAGGTCCTTGCCCAGCGACTGCACGTACGGCTGGCCGTCCTCGCGGTAGGCGGCCAGCACAAAATCGATCTCGTCGTCGGCGGCATCCTCAAGATCAACTTCGTCGAAATCATCGTCATCGTCGAGATCGTCGTCGAACTCGTCGCCCGTCTCTGCCGGCTCTTTTGTCGAGTCAGCGCTCTTGCCCGCGCCGTCCAGCTCGAACGACTCGTACTCCTCGTCGTCGAACTCCGACATGACTCCCCCCTCCGCAGCATCGCAAACCCGCTCCATCGTGTCAGACACGTCGCCCGGAGACGAGTCCAATCCCCAATCTCTGATCCGCGCTCGCTACGGTTCCGTCGTGGAACTACGCATCGTCGACCATCCGCTCGTCGCACACAAGCTCACCGTGCTACGGGACGAGACCACGGACTCTCCGACTTTCCGGCGACTCACCGAAGAGCTCGTCACCTTGCTCGCGTACGAGGCGACCCGCGATGTCCGCGTCAGCCCCCATACCGTTCAGACGCCGCTGCAAACTGCCGTCGGGGTGAAGCTGTCGGGCCCTCGGCCGTTGGTGGTGCCGATCTTGCGAGCGGGCCTCGGCATGCTCGAGGGCATGACCCGGCTGATCCCCACCGCCGAGGTCGGATTCGTCGGGCTGGTGCGCAACGAGGAAACCCTGGTCGCCACCACGTACGCCGAACGGCTGCCCGACGATCTGACCGGGCGACAGTGCTACATCCTCGACCCGATGCTTGCTACCGGCGGCACCCTGGCATCGGCGGTGCAATTTCTGGTCAGGCGCGGCGCTGATCACATCACCTGCATCTGCCTGATCGCAGCTCCCGAGGGGATCGCCCGGCTCACCCAGCTGCTCGAGGAGCTGCACGTGCCCTGCACCTTGGTATTGGCCGGGCTCGACGAGAAGCTCAACGACGTCGGTTATATCCTCCCCGGCCTCGGCGATGCTGGAGATCGGCTGTACGGCGTCGTCTAACGCCGACTTGCCACGATGAGTTAGTAGTAGTAGGGGAAGCGGCTCCAATCGGGGGCACGCTTTTCGAGGAAGGCGTCGCGGCCTTCAACGGCCTCATCGGTCATGTACGCCAGCCGGGTCGACTCGCCGGCGAACACTTGTTGGCCGATCAACCCATCATCAATCGCATTGAACGCGAACTTGAGCATCCGCTGGGCAGTCGGGCTCTTGCCGCAAATGATCTTGGCCCACTCCAAACCAACCGCCTCCAGCTCGGCGTGCGGCACCACGCGGTTTACCATGCCCATCCGGTACGCGTCTGCGGCGGTGTAGGTCTCCCCCAGGAAAAAGATCTCCCGCGCCACCTTCTGTCCAACCTGTCGAGCCAAGTACGCCGACCCGAAGCCGCCATCGAAGGACCCGACGTCGGCGTCGGTTTGCTTGAAGCGTGCATGCTCGGCACTCGCCAGACTCAGGTCGCAAACCACGTGCAGGCTGTGCCCGCCACCGGCGGCCCAGCCACTGACCAGCGCGATCACGATCTTGGGCATGAAGCGGATCAGCCGCTGCACCTCAAGGATGTGCAGCCGGCCAAGGGCGCCGGCATCGCCCTTTGCCCGCGAGTCGTACTGGTATCCCGCGCGCCCGCGGATCCTCTGATCACCGCCGCTGCAGAACGCCCATCCGCCATCCTTAGGCGATGGCCCATTCCCGGTGAGCAGCACCGCGCCCACGTCGGAGGAGATCCGGGCATGGTCCAGTGCGGCATAGAGCTCATCGACAGTGTGCGGCCGGAAGGCGTTGCGTACTTCCGGCCGGTCAAATGCGATCCGTACCACAGGCCCTTGGTTGGCACGGTGATAGGTGATGTCGGTGAAGTCGAACCCTTCCACCTCGTGCCACAGGTCAGGCGCAAACGGGCTGGTCACGCCCCCAAGTTAGCGGGCTCGCGCTCTTCGTCAGCATTGCGATGCCGGACTTGCCAGACGATGTAGCCTGCCAACCCGGCGAGCGAGACCACCAGGCCGACGATGGCGATCGTCGGTGACAACTCGTACGCCCGGCGCCAGGCAGCGAACGTCGCAAATCCCAATGTCGCGTACAGGAGAGCCCAGATGATCGCGCCAACGGTGAGCGCCGGAATGTAGCGGCGCAGCGGCATCCGCATCGCCCCGGCCGCAAGGTTCACCAGCGTCTGGATCCCCACTGTCAGAAACGACGCGATCACCACCGGGGCTCCCCAGCGGGCGACCACCTGCTGCATCCGAGCAAAACGTGGCTTGGACATGACACTAGAGAGCCGGCTCCTGCGTACGCCCTCTCGAGCCGCCCGCCCAATCGCGTACGTCCCGCCGGCTCGGAGCATGACCACCACGAACAAGGCGGCGACGGCGACTGGGTAAGGCCAGCCCCTCCAGAACTCCATCGCAGCGAGTGTAGGCACAGCCCGTGATTGCTAGCGTCGGAAAATCGCGCGCCGCCGTCTGAGGAGGAGGGAGCAGAGGCGTTCTTCCCTCTGCGAGCGACGACGAAGTCGGCGGATTCCACGCGCGATTGCGCGAGCAATCACCAATAAATTGAAGGGTGTCAGCCTCCCGCTACGCCAAGCGGGCCCCCGTTGACCAACACCCTCCATGCTCCACGCCACGACCCTTCCCCAGAAGTGGGATCGGCTGGAATCTCCCCCGACGGCTGGCCTAGCCCCCAAAGGCCGCCTCACTTATCTTGAACATTGCGGCAATTGTGCGACCACGAACAGCAGACGGACAATGAATGGTCGTCGAGACCGCCGAGGTAGCCAGATCTGACCGTTCTGACAAAGGCGTTTTCCCAATGTGGCAAGGAAAAGATGACCCTGTTCGGTGAGGAGCTGCGTCGCCTGCGGAGGCGCTCCGGCCTCTCCCAGGAAACTCTTGCCGCTCGCGCCGGTCTGAGTCCGGAAGCCGTATCGTTGCTCGAGCGCGGCCGTCGCTCGCCCCGAATGACCACTATGCGGCTGCTGGCCGAAGGGCTGAGCCTGCCAGAATCGGACCGCTCGGCCCTCTTCGCCGCAGTCAACTTCCATGAACCGTCGGTCCCATCACTTCCGGTCTTCGCTGATCATCCGATCGGCCGAAATACCGAGCTCCGTGCGGTGGCCGAACTCATTGAACGCGAGGACACGCGGCTGCTGACGCTGCTCGGGCCGGCGGGTGTGGGCAAGACCAGGATTGCTGTCGGGTACGCCGCGACGCAGCCCGCGCAGTTCCCGGACGGCGTCTACTGGTTCCCGATAGGGACTCTGAACGATCCGACGACTGTGCTCAGTGCGCTGGCGGGAGCGCTCGGCGTTCGCGGGTCCCCCAAGGCGACTGTCGAGGAAATCATCGATCACCTGCGGCCCTTCTCGAGCCTGCTCGTGATCGACAACGCGGAGCACCACCTGACGACCTGTGCCGAGCTCTGCCGCGCCATCCTCGCCGCCGCATCGAAGCTCACCATCTTGATCACCAGCCGGCATCTCACTGGGGTCCCTGGCGAGCTGGCTTTTCCTGTGGTTCCGCTGCAGTTGCCTCCGCAGGGCACACCCGCGGACAAGCTGAGCGACGTCCCGTCGAGTCATCTGTTCCTCGCCCGATCCTTGATCAACAATCCACTCGACCAGCCAGCCGCGGACGCTGTCATTCGCATCTGCCACCGGCTTGACGGCCTGCCGCTCGCGCTGGAACTGGCCGCTGCCCGGACCAATGTGCTCACCGTTCATGAGCTGGCCGAGACCCTCGAGAGCGAACTCAGCATCCTGCAGACGCCCGGTCCGGCGGGTGGACAGGAACTGGTGGATGCGATGGTCGGCTGGACCTATCAGCGGTTGAGCGCCATCGAACAGTTGATCTTCGAGCGGCTCTCGGTATTCGGCGGCAGCTTCAGCCGGGCCGCAGTCACTGAGGTGTGCGGAGGCGGCCTCGATGAGATCGAGGTCGTGGATGTGCTGTCCTCGCTGGTGTCCAAGTCGCTGGTGGTGCGCCAGGATGAGGGTAGCCAGCAGGCTCGGTTCCGCCTGCTGCAACTGATCAGGCAGTACGCCCGCAGCAGGTTCGCGCTGCACCCGGATCGGGTCGTCACCCATCGACGCCACGCCGAGTACTATCGTGATCTTGTCGAACGAGCGGCACCACAGCTCACAGGTCATGATCAACACGAATGGCTGTCGATCATTGACCGGGAAGTGGGCAACATCCGGCCCGCCATCGCGTGGTCGATCCAGCATCAGCCGGAGATCGCATTGCGTACGGTCGCTGCGTTGGGCCGCTGGTGCTACCTTCGGGGCCGCTATACCGACGGCCGGCGCTGGGCAGCCAGTGCGTTGCGGGCCTGGCCGGACGCGCCGAGTGAGCTGCGGGCACAGATACTGGTGCTGGCTGGCACGCTTGCCTTCCTGCAGTGCGACTACGCCGAAGCGCGGCCGCTCGTTGAAGAGGCCCAGACCCTTTTTGCTGCAACCGGTGATCGGGCAGGTCTGGTCTGGTCGATCGGCAGGTTGGGGGCCATTGCGCGCGAGCAGGGCAGGTATCAGAAGTCAGCCGAGCTGCATCGTGAGGCGCTGAGGCTGGCTCAAGAAGCTGGAGATGATCATGATGCAGCGGTCCAGCTGAATTACTTGTGCTTCCTGGCCTGGTTGAGCGAGGACCTGGACACAGCCGAGACGATCGGGCCAGATGCACTTCGCCGGATGCGCGAGCTCGGTGACCAGGAGGGGGTGATCTGGGCATTGATCAACTTGGGCACCACGGCGCGCTATCGAGGTGACCTCACCGGCGCCCGGCTACTGCTCAGCCAGTGCCTCGACCTCTGTGAGGATCTGTCGTTCCGGGAGGGCGTCGCCTGGTCGCTCAATCAGCTTGGAGTAGTGGCCCGACTCCGCGGCGAAACCGAACGCGCCTTTGGAATGCAGCTGGCGAGCCTCACCGAACACCACAAGCTCGGCGACCGGTGGCGTGAGGCGAGCGTACGCGACGAGCTGGCGGCGCTCGCGATGCAACGCCAAAATCCAGCTGAAGCGGCCCGCCAACTGGCCTCGGCCGACCGGCTGCGAGCTGAGATCCAGGCCGCCGTACCGGCAGCCGAAAGGGCCGACCGTGAACAAACGGTCGAGGCGGCACAGCAGGCTCTCGGTGCGACGTACGAGCTCGCCGCGCTCACTGCGGGGCTCACCGGCTCGTGATCAAGGCCTGGCTACGACTCCGGCTCTGTAATTTCAGGCCCCACTATGACCTTCGGGGCGTGGAGCCCTCGGTGGAGTTCGTAGGCTCGTGAGGTGCCGGGCGAGTTGGGATCGTCAACTATGGGCTTATCAGCCATGAACAGTCGGATGACGTTGGCCAGCTCACCTGGGTGCGAGAAGTTGATTGCGTGAGCCGCTCCGTCGATCACGACAAAGATGCCATGGTGTTCCTGCTGACTCGCGATTTCTTGTATGCGCGCCGGACCCGGCATCAGCGGGTCCCGACTTCCGGCAACAACCAGCATTGGCTTGTCTAATGCGAGCAGCCGGTCCAACGCCGGATACTGGGTGAGCGCGCGAAACATCCGGAAAGTACTCGGAACACCGAACCGCAGATAGTCCGGGACTGCTACGCGCAGCAGCCGGATCGGCTCCCGCAGGCCGTCGTAGCTGAGCTGCCGCACCGCGCGAGGCATCGGTTGATTGTGAATACCACCGGCCGGTGAGACCAGAATGGCCCGCTCCAGCCGATCTGGATACGAGTAGGCAAACTCACAAATCACTGGACAGCCCATGGAGTTGCCAATGAGAGTGACCTTCTCAACGCCCTGAGTATCGAGAAACGCTGCCGCAGTATGCGCCAGTTCCGGCACAGTAAGCGCCTCGATAGCGTTACCGCTCCGTCCGAATCCGGGCAAATCGGGCACCAGGGTATGGAATTCATCGGCGAGTGCTTCGGCGGTCGGCAACAGATAGCGGCCGGACAGTCCAAACCCGTGGAGGTGCATCATCACGGGCGCATCAGGCGGACTTGGCGATTCACGATAGAAAACGTCGACGCCCTCGATCGTGGTCCACCGCTCGGCCAGCCGAGATGCAGGCCGCGAGAAACGCCGCTTGGTGCCGCGGTGGGCCCTGGCCGACGTTCTGCGCTTGACGATGGGCCCGCCACTGTCCGAGGTGGTCATGAGGATCCCGCGAGCGCTTTCTGCTTCAGCTGCTCAAACTCGGCCTGAGAGATCGCGCCCTGGTCGAGCAGCGTCTGAGCCGAGGCGATCTGATCGGTCGGGCTAGACATGTGGATGATGGGCGGCGGCACGTAGGGCTCCTCCCGTGGTCCTTTCGCAGCCGCATGACGCTCGGCCATCCCCCTGCCGCGGGCAATCACATAGATCAACGCGCTCAAGAACGGAGCGATGATCAAGAAAACAATCCATACTGCCTTCCACCAGCCGCTCAGATCTTCATCACGGAACAGATCGACGACGATTTGGAACAGCACGACCAGATAGCAGCCAAGAACGAAGGCCCACACCAGGAGCCAAAAGAAACTCGAGCTGTCCATAGCAGCAACCTCCGCCTTGGGTTGTTTGGGCTGAGTATTGCGCGCTCGGTTCCCGAGGCACATCACTCTCCAGGGGTGAGTCTTCCACCAGAGCACCGGAAGCCAAGCGGCTCACCTTTTTGCCGTTGCTCGCGCATCGCGCTGTGAATCCGCCGCCGTCGTCGTCGCTCGCAGAGGAAAGAACGCCTCTGCTCTCTCCTCCTCCGTGCGGCGGCGCGCGATTTCCGACGCTCGCAGCGGACGTGCCCCAGCACTGGTAGACATGGACGAATGGGGAGCCATGTCATCGTGGCGGGGGCAGGAATCGTTGGGCTGGCGACCGCCTTTGAGCTAACGCGCCGCGGCCATTCAGTAACCGTGCTCGAGAAGGAATCGAGCCCGGCTCAACATCAGACCGGCAATAACTCCGGCGTCATTCACTCCGGGCTCTACTACAAGCCGGGCAGCCTCAAGGCAACGCTGGGCACGGCCGGAGCAACGTCAATGCGGCGCTTCGCCGAAGACAACGGGGTCTTTGTCGAGATCTGCGGCAAGCTCGTGGTGGCGACCGATCCCGTACAGGTGCCGGCACTCCAGGAACTTCATCGACGAGGTCAGGCCAACGGCGTCCCGTGCCGGGTGATCAGCGCCGAGGAGGCCAAGGAGTTCGAGCCGTACATCTCAGCCGTGTCAGCGATTCGCGTTGAGTCGACGGGGATTGTTGACTTCCGCGGGGTTTGCGACGCCCTGCGAAAGCACGTCGAGCAGGCTGGCGGTGAGGTCTGCTTGGATCAACGGATCGTCGGCATCGCGTCGCATCCCGATGCTGTGACGGTCACCACCAAGACGGGCGAGTTTCGAGCGGACCGGTTCGTCAACTGTGCTGGGCTGCACAGCGATCGGTTGGCCCGATTGGCTGGATTGGAGCCAGAGGTACGGATCATCCCGTTCCGCGGCGAGTACTACGAGCTGAAACCGGAAGCGTCGTACCTAGTCAGAGGCCTGATCTATCCGGTGCCGGATCCGGCGTTCCCCTTCCTAGGTGTGCACCTGACCCGGATGATCAACGGATCCGTTCATGCTGGCCCGAACGCGATCTTCGCGCTGGCCCGGGAGGGCTACACCAAGCTGACGATCAACCCGCGCGACGTGCTGGACAGCGTCCGCTGGCCAGGCCTGTGGAGATTGGGGCAGCGGTTCTGGCGTACCGGACTCGACGAAGCGCTGAGATCGCTGTCCAAGAAGCGTTTTCTGGCGAGCCTTCGAGAACTCGTTCCGGAACTTCCTGACGACTCTCTACTGCCGACGCATGCCGGCGTACGCGCCCAGGCACTGCACCGCGACGGAAGACTGGTCGATGACTTCTATTACGAGCGGGCGCCCCGTCAAGTCCATGTGCTCAACGCGCCCTCGCCGGCAGCCACCGCCTCACTGGAGATCGGCAAGCGCATCGCCGACGAGCTGGAGGCCTCTTAATCCGACTTGTCAGCGCGTTTGCGGCGGCGTACTAACCATGCCGCGAGCCCGACCGCCGCGGCAGCACCGGCGGCGCCGCCGATGATCTTGCTACGCGAGGAGCTCTTGGCGGCGGGCTCAATCTGCTCAGACTCCTCGCCACCGAGCAGTCTGACCGTACCTGCATCGCCGTCGACCCGAATGAGCTGACCGCTGCGGATCCGCCGGGTCGCGACGGCCGTGCCGAGCACGGCTGGAATGCCGTATTCCCGCGCCACGATCGAGCTGTGGCTGAGCGGGCCCCCGATGTCGGTAACGACGCCAGAGGCCATGGCGAAGAGCGAGGTCCACGCCGGTGTGGTGATGCTGGCCACCAGGACATCCCCGGGTTGCATCTGCCCGAAGTCCTGCGGGCCACCCAGCACCCGAGCCGGCGCCGTGACAGTTCCCATGCTTCCCGCAATGCCCTTGATCACGTTGCCCGTCTGCTCCTCAGATGCCGCGGGCAGCCACCTGCGCCATATCTCGATCCAGCCGCCCTTGGGTAGCAGCTGTGGCGGCGTTGCCCTGCGTTGGCCCCGCCACAGCTCCTTGCGCTGCTCGACTTGATCCGCGAGGCTGCTCAACGTCTCATTGATTTCGTTGCGATGCAGCCAGAAGACATCTTCCCGGGCGGAAATTACCCCGGCCCGCTGGAGTCGCTGGCCGATCTCGAGGAGCATGCGGCGCACCTGGGGCCAGGCCAGGCCGACGTCGGCGAGTGCGTCCTCACGTATCGGCGCGACGCTCTGCGCCCAGTGCAGCAACCGGCGGAAGGGCTTGGCCCGTACCGGATCCAGCCGTGCCAGCACAGCGGCGGTGGCTTCCTCGCGGCGGGTTGCGAGATTCCGCTGCCGCTCGTACGGGTCGGAACCCTTTCCGCTGACAAAGAAACGCAAGGTCTCTAGCAGCGGAACAGGATCATCGGCCGGCACTGGGTTGGCGAAGTCAAGGTTGTAGACGGTGTGCCCGTACGTGTTGAGGTGTGCGTGGAACCGGGTGTGCCACTCATGCCATATCGGATCTTCCGATGCGGCCGCCTGCTCCAGGAATTCCTGCGGCGGCAGTTCGAACAGCGCCTCGGCGAGCTCCCGATGATCACGGGTCCAAGTCGCGAGGTCGTACAGCGACTTCTCGGCTTGGATCGGTTCGCTGTCGGAGCCGAGCACGAACACCTGAGCCGGCGGATCGTCCTTCTGTCGGACGACTGCCTCGTAGAACCGGGTGAACAAGACCTCGCTCGTGGCCGCGATCGGAATTATCGCCTGTACCGCGGTGTAGTACTCGGCGCCCGCGTCGACCAGCTCTTGTACGCCGTCCAGCAGCTGGGCGGTGGTCATCGCACTCAGGTCACGGGCAATCCAGTCGCTGACGATCCGGCGGTACTTCGGATGCGAGTAGTTGCGCCAGCGGGGTTGGCTGGCCCCGGCAAACAGCGCTCGAAAGGCCTTAGGGCTCTTCCACATGAGCCGCGCCATCCCGGAACGGCTGTAGCCGTAGTAGGCGTATCCGTTGATCGTGGGCAACCCCACGTCCTGCTCCCTGATCACGTCCTCGCCGATGAACTCTTGGAACAGGCTCTGGAGCGACCGGGTCACCGCGCCATCGATCATGTCCGCGAAGAGGGGCGTAAGCGGATCGGGAAGCTGCTCCACGATGCTGGCCCGAACGTACATCGCACTGGGTTCCGGCACCGTCCAGTCCGTCGGCATGGGCCCCTCGACCTCAGGCAGCGCGGTGATCGGCCGGGCCTGCAGAATCCAGAACCTTCCGTTCGTGCGCGCCCATTCGATGTCTTGGGGTGCGCCGAAGTGGTTCTCGATGCGGGTTCCATATCTGGCCAACTCCGCGGCGTCGGCTGCGCTGAGCGCTGGACGGTTGCGCTGCTCGGCGGGCACGGGCAGCTCTTGGGTACGCCGCTCGGCGTAGGTAGTCATGACGGCTTTATCGGCAGTTTCGCTGGACAGGACCTTGCCGTCCGGCGTGTGGACCACGATGTTGTCGGTATTGACCGAACCGCTGACAACAGACTCCCCTAGGCCCCATGCTGCGCTGATGACCGTCTCAGCCCGCTGTCCGTTGCTCGGGTTGGCGGTGAACATGACCCCCGCCGACTCGGCGTCGACCATCTGCTGAACGACGACCGCCAGGCTGACCGTAGCCGGATCAATGTCCTGGCGCGCGCGGTAGGCCATCGCGCGCGCGGTCCAGAGTGAGGCCCAACAGTCACGGACTGCGATCAGGAGATCCTCCAGTCCGCGGACATTGAGGTAGGTGTCTTGCTGCCCTGCGAAGCTGGCCTCCGGGAGGTCCTCTGCAGTCGCCGACGAGCGGACGGCAACCGGTACGTCCTCGCCGAGGGCGGCGTACGCCTCCGCGATCTCGGTGCGGAGGGTCTCGGAAATCTCCGTGGCGAAGAGGGCTCGGATTTGTGCTGAAGCGTTGTCGTATCCAGCCGGGTCATCGCTCGCAGCTGCGAGTGTGGTGATCTTGTCGCCCAGCTGGTGTTCGTCCACGTAGGCCCGGTATGCCGCCGTGGCCACAACAAAGCCAGCCGGCACTGGGAGATCGGCGCGGGTCAGTTCGCCCAGGTTCACGCCCTTGCCGCCGGCCTGGTCGATGTCGCTGCTGCCCAGCTCGTCAAACTGCCTGATGAAGATCGTGGCCATCTTTAGAGAATCTACCCACGGCCCACGTAGGGCATCTTGCTGGGCATCACGGTGATCGTCGCCACATTGGCGTCCAGCGGCAGGCTCGCCATGTAAACGATGGCACGCGCGACATCCTCCACTCGCATCCGCGGCTCGGCGCGCACGCTCCCGTCGGCCTGTGGCACCCCTGCTGCCATTGCAGCCGTCATGTCGGTGGCGGCGTTGCCGATATCGATCT
Organism: uncultured Actinomycetota bacterium; assembly: GCA_963734005.1. Lineage (GTDB taxonomy): Bacteria > Actinomycetota > Actinomycetes > Propionibacteriales > Propionibacteriaceae > Microlunatus. The sequence goes on along the minus strand of CAVTFS010000012.1, from coordinate 194,858 downwards.
GGCCGCACGCAATGTCGTACCGACGCCCGTCCAGAGCGGTCGATTTGGTGAGGCCGGTAACGGCGTGTTTTGTCGCGGTGTAGGCAATCGATCGCGGGCGCGGCGCGTGCGCGGAGATGGAGCCGTTGTTGATGATGCGCCCGCCTTGTGGTTGTTGCGTGCGCATGGCGCGGAACGCCTCCCTAGTGCAGAGAAACGCGCCGGTGAGGTTGACGAGCACAATGGCCTGCCACTCATCGAGTGGGATCTCGTCAGGGTCTCGCGGCGGCCCACCCATGCCGGCGTTGTTGAAGAGCAGATCGACCCGACCATGTCGAACGACCGTGCTGTCGAACAGATTGCGTACGGAATCCTCGTCGGTTACGTCGGTTGGGAGGGGATCAAGCTGGAGGCCCGGATGTGCAGCCGCGAGCTCATCCAGCGGTCCCGGGCGACGGCCAGCAACGACGACGTGCCAACCGTCGGTCGCAAGCGCAGTTGCCGTCGCCGCTCCGATTCCACTGCCACCGCCGGTTACCACTGCAATCTTGTTCGCCACTCCCGCCCCCTCGCTGCGTCGACTCGTTAGCAGTCGATGATGTATCCATGCAGATTGCCATTCTGGGAACGGGTCCGGTCGGGCGGGCACTCGGTAGGGCCTTCTCCGCTGCCGGTCATGACGTCGTTATCGGGACACGGGACCCCGAGCAGACCAAGCAGCGGGAAGAGTGGGCCGGACTCAACCTGCTCCTCGCGGCATACCAGGACCTTGACGCAGACGTGTTCATCAACGCGACAAACGGCCAAGAGTCGCTAGCCGCGCTCCGGGCGGTGGGTGACGCACTCAACGGCAAGGTGGTGATCGATACCTCCAACGCGCTCGACTTCTCCCACGGGTTCCCACCATCGCTTTTCGTCAGCAACACCGACTCCCTCGCCGAGCAGCTGCAGCGCGCGTTACCGGAGGCCCGGCTGGTGAAGATGTTCAACACCATGAACAACCAAGTCATGGGCAACCCGCGCGTGCTCGCTGTCGACTCGACGATCTTTGTGGCCGGCGACGATGTCACCGCGCGGCAGATTGCGGCCTCACTCGCTGCCGATCTGGGCTGGACCGACGTATTCGACCTGGGCGATCTCACGGCAGCTCGCGGCCTCGAGATGTACCTTCCGCTGTGGGTGCGGATCTTTGGTCAGCTCGGCCGCGCGGAGTTCAACATCAAGCTCGTCCGCTGATCTACTGCAGTATGCCCAGTTGGTTGATCAGGAGCGCGTCGCTGCTGACTCCTCCGAGGCCGGCTCCTCGCCCGCCGCAGACCCGTGCCCCATCGGCTGCTCATCCATGGGCGGTCTGGTATTGCGGATGAAAAACGCGCAAACCAGCGCAGCGATGCTGATCACGGCCGCGACCCCGAACGCAGTTTGAATACCGCCGTTGAGTGCGGCCAACTCCGGCAGCCCGGCTTCGGTCAGGGTAGTAGTTCTGCTTGCCATGATCGCCACCAGCAGCGCAGCGCCCGCCGCACCCGCCACCTGCTGCAGCGTGCCGAAGGCGGCGCTGCCGTGTGAGTAGAGATACGGCGGCAGCGGGTTCAACCCAGCGGTGAACGAGGGTGTGAACAGGCAGGAGAGTCCCAACATCAGCAGCATGTGCACGCCGACGAGCATCCAGATCGGCGTACTGGCATTCGCATTGCTGAACTGCCATAGCGTGAAGGTCAGCAGCGCAGCGCCAGGAATGGTCACCACCCGCGGCCCGTACCGATCGACGATCTTGCCGACGGTTGGTCCGGCCAGCCCCATCAAGAGGCCGCCGGGCAACAGCATGAGCCCGGTTGCAAGCGATCCGATCCCTCGGACGGTCTGCAGATAGATCGGCAGCAGGATGACCATACCGAACAGCGCCAGCATCGCCAGGCACAGCAGCGCGAGGCTCAGGCTGAACATGGGATAGCTGAACGCGCGCAGGTCGAGCAACGGGCTGCGTCCTCCCCGGGCAAGCCGGAGTTGCCGCCATCCGAAGATCAGCATGCAGAGCAGGCCCAGTGCGATAAAGCCGAGAGCAACCCCCGGTCCTGAGGCGCCCCGACCCAGCTGGCTGAGGCCATAGACGAGGCCGCCGAACGCCGGGATCGAAAGCAGCACCGAGCGGAGGTCGAGTTTCTGATGACCCGGCTGACCGATGTTCACCAGCCGGCGCGAGCCGTAGATCAGGGAAGCCAGCGCAATCGGCAACACCAGAACGAACATGAAACGCCACGACAGGAACTGCAGGACCAGCCCTGACAGCGTCGGACCAATGGCCGGCGCGACGGAGATAGCAACCGTGATATTTCCCATCACCACACCGCGGCGCTCGACGGGAACCAATGTCAATACGGTCGTGATCAACAGCGGGATCATCACTGCTGTACCTGAAGCCTGGACAATGCGGGCAAGCAACAGCACCCAGAACCCGGGCGAGAGCGCCGCCAGCAAGGTCCCAGCTGAGAACAGGCCCATGGCCAGTAGGAAGACAGTCCGGGTTGAGACTCGCTGCAGCAGGAAGCCCGTTGTCGGAATGACCACTGCCATGGTCAGCATGAACGCGGTCGTCAGCCATTGCACAGTACGCGCAGAGATATCGAGATCGATCATCAGCCGCGGCAACGCCACGCTCATGATCGTTTCGTTGAGGATCACGACAAATGCCGCGACCAGCAGAATCGCGATGACCTGGCGGTCCCGTGCTGGCAGCCGATGCGAGGCCGCCGCCTGCTGGCTGGTTGTGCTGCTCACCAGAACCCATCCTTACTTTCGTCGACGACGCGTACGACGACTGCGCCGCACGAAATGCACGACCATGCTGCCGTACAACTAGTCAGACTCACGGTCACCACGAAACTCATCGCCCAACCGCGTACGCCGGATGCTAGCCCGACGCTCAGACTCGACAACGCTACGGGCAGGCACTGACATTCCTCAATTGACTTTTCCTGTTCGCCCAGAGCAGATCCCACTACTGTCAGAGCCATGGCGAAGAAGAGGGCGCCAAAGATCTCAAACGAGGTGTACGAGGCCGAGATCTTCCGGATGCAGACGGATCTGGTCAAGCTCCAGGAATGGGCGCGACAGACCGGAGCCCGCATCCTTGTGATCTTCGAGGGCCGCGATGCGGCAGGCAAGGGTGGTGCGATCAAGCGGATCACCGAGTATCTGAGCCCTCGAGTAGCCCGCATCGTCGCGCTGCCGACGCCCTCTGAGCGGGAGCGCGGCCAGTGGTACTTCCAGCGCTACATCGCCCACCTGCCAAGCCGGGGCGAGATCGTGCTCTTCGACCGTTCCTGGTACAACCGAGCCGGCGTGGAGAAGGTCATGGGCTTTTGTACGCCGGAGGAGTACTACCGCTTCCTGCGGCAAACCCCGATCTTCGAGCAGATGCTGATCGACGACGGGATCATTCTCCGCAAGTACTGGTTCTCCGTATCAGACAAGGAGCAATTGCGGCGCTTTCGGTCCCGGCATGCCGACCCCGTACGCCGCTGGAAACTCAGTCCGATGGACGTGGAGTCGATCAACCGCTGGGAGGACTACTCCCGGGCCAAGGACGAGATGATGCTCCACACCGATACCCCGACCAACCGATGGTTCGTGGTGGAGTCCGACATTAAGAAGCACGCCAGGCTCAACATGATCGCGCACCTGCTATCGAGCATCCCCTACACCGAGGTACCCGCTCCTGATGTGGAGCTGCCCAAGCGACTTACCTCAACCGCGAACTATCAGAGGCCTCCGCGAGAGCAGTTCAGCTACGTACCCGACTATGCAGCCACAATCCTGGGAGATCCGGAGGCCAACAGATAGCGCCCTGATCTCACCCTGCATCGCCCCCGACCTGTCAGCGTCGCAGCTGGCTATAGCCGTCTGAGATGCTGACAAGTCAGAATGAATGACACTCAAGGGGAGGCGAAGCGTGACAGTGATCCGGGCGGCGATCACCCAGACGACCTGGACCGGCGACAAGGAGTCGATGCTCGACAAACACGAGCAGTTCGCGCGAGAGGCGAAGGCTCAGGATGCGCAGGTGATCTGCTTCCAGGAGCTGTTCTACGGCCCCTACTTCGGCATCACTGAGGACGCCAAGTACTACGACTATGCCGAACCCGACGACGGACCTGTGGTGCGGCGCTTCGCTGCGCTTGCCGCTGAGTTGTCGATGGTCACGGTACTGCCGATCTATGAGGAGGATCAGCCGGGCGTCTACTACAACACCGCCGTGGTGGTCGATGCCGACGGCAGCGTGCTCGGGAAGTACCGCAAGAACCACATCCCGAACCTCGACAAATTCTGGGAGAAGTTCTACTTCCGTCCCGGCAACCTCGGATACCCGGTGTTCCAGACCGCCGTCGGCCCGATCGGGGTCTACATCTGCTACGACCGCCACTTTCCGGAAGGCTGGCGCGAGCTCGGCCTGAACGGTGCGCAGATCGTCTTCAACCCGAACGCCACGAAACCCGGACTTTCCAACCGGCTCTGGGAAATCGAGCAGCCCGCGGCCGCCGCGGCCAACGGCTACTTCGTCGCCGCACCCAATCGAGTCGGCCGGGAAGACAACGAGTACGGCGAGCTAGCCGTCACCTTCTACGGCTCCAGCCAGTTCTGCGATCCCCAGGGCAACGTGGTCGGTGCGATGGGGAGCGATGAGCACGAGGACGTCGTGGTCCGCGACCTCGACCTGGACATGATCAGGCAGGTGCGCAACGCCTGGCAGTTCTACCGAGACCGACGGCCCGAGTCCTACCTCGCAATCACCAAGCCATGATCGGAAGAATCCAATGACGACTACCTTGATCAAAAATGGGACTGTGATCAATGCCGCGGGTTCTGCTGCTGCCGACGTGCTGGTTGACGGCGAGACCATTGCCGCCGTGCTCAGTCCTGGATCAAGCCTATTCGGAGTTGATCTTGGAGAGAGCGTCGGCTCCGTCGTCGATGCCACGGGCAAGTACGTCCTCCCGGGAGGCATCGACCCACACACGCACATGGAACTGCCGTTCGGCGGCACCCAGGCCTCCGACACATTCGAGACCGGTACTCGAGCCGCCGCCTGGGGCGGCACCACCTCGATCATCGACTTCGCCCTGCAGCGCTACGGCGAACGGGTGGAGGAGGGGTTGGCAACCTGGCACGCCAAGGCCGCCGGAAACGCCTGCATCGACTACGGATTCCACCAGATCATCGGTGGTGTCGATGAGTTCTCGCTCAAAGCGATGGACGGATTGATCGACGAGGGCGTGACGAGCTTCAAACTGTTCATGGCGTATCCGGGTGTCCTCTATTCCGACGACGCACAGATCCTCAAGGCGATGCAAAAGTCGGCCGAGACTGGGCTGCTGACGATGATGCATGCCGAGAACGGCCCCGCGATTGATGTCCTCGCCGAGCAGCTGTATTCGGCCGGAAAGACATCGCCCTACTACCACGGGATCGCGCGGGCCTGGCAGATGGAGGAGGAGGCGACGCATCGCGCGATCATGATCGCCAACCTGACCGGCGCGCCACTCTACGTGGTGCACGTCAGCGCCAAGCAAGCGGTCGAGCAATTGGCTGCGGCTCGTGACAGGGGCCAGAACGTCTTCGGTGAGACCTGTCCGCAATACCTCTATCTCTCCCTGGAAGATCAACTTGGCGCGCCCGGCTTCGAGGGGGCCAAGTGGGTGTGTTCCACACCGCTGCGGGCCCGTGCCGAGGGTCATCAGGATGCTATGTGGCAAGCGCTGCGGACCAACGACTTGCAGATCGTTTCCACCGATCACTGCCCGTTCTGCATGAAGGAACAGAAGGAGCTCGGGCTGAATGATTTCCGGGCGATTCCCAACGGCATCGGGGGAATTGAGCACCGCATGGATCTGATGTACCAGGGAGTGGTCACTGGCCAGATCTCGCTGCCCCGTTGGGTCGAGCTGACCTCCACCACTGCGGCGCTGATGTTTGGCCTCCAAGGCAAGAAGGGCGTGATTCAGCCGGGTGCCGATGCCGATCTGGTGATCTATGACCCGGCAGGCCACACCTCGATCGGTTATGAGAAGACGCACCACATGAACATGGACTACTCCGCCTGGGAGGGGTTCGAGATCGACGGCCACGTGGACTGGGTGATGTCCCGCGGCACTGTGCTGATCGACGGTTCCGGCTTCCTCGGTAGCAAGGGCCACGGTCAGTACCTGAAGCGTGACCTGAGCCAATATCTGATATGAGCACTTTCCCTCTCCGAGCGTCGGAAATCGCGCGCCGCCGAGCGGAGCCAGGCTGGCGCGCCGCTGTCCTGGACGAACGAGCGAGCAGACACACATTTCGTCTGCGAGCGAGTGAGGAAGGCAGCGGCTGACCGGCGCCAGCCTCAGCGAGCGGAGCGAGCAAAATACACAGGAGCGAGCGAACATGTCTTTCGTTCGCGAGTCGACGACGACGTCGGCGGCTACCAGCGCGATGCGCGAGGAGAGGAGATAAAGGGTGGACTTCGGCGTCGTCTTGCAGACCAACCCACCGGCGTGGCGTACAGTTCAGCTCGCCGAACTGTCGGAGGCGCACGGCTTCGACTACGTGTGGACGTTCGACTCTCACCTGCTGTGGCAGGAACCGTACGTGATCTACAGCCAGATCCTGGCGCGTACCAACCGGGTGATGGTCGGTCCGATGGTCACCAACCCGGCGACTCGGGACTGGACCGTAACTGCGTCACTGTTCGCAACCCTGAATGAGATGTTCGGCAACCGGACGATCTGTGGAATTGGCCGCGGTGACTCCGCCGTACGCGTCACCAACGGCAGGCCGACAACCGTCCGCGAGCTGCGCGACGCGACCCACGTCATCCGCGAACTGGCCAGTTGCCGCCCTGTGGAGTACAAGGGCTCCACGCTGCAGTTCCCGTGGGCGCGTACTTCAACACTGGAGGTCTGGTTGGCGGCGTACGGACCAATGGCCTTGCGGGCCGCTGGCGAGATTGGCGACGGCTACATCTTGCAACTCGCCGATGTCGACATCGCCGCGTGGATGATCAACTCGGTGCGTACGGCAGCTTCGAATGCCGGACGTGACCCCGACGCGATCACCTTCTGCGTGGCCGCTCCGATGTATGTCGGTGAGGACTGGGTGCACATGCGGAACCAATGCCGCTGGTTCGGCGGCATGGTCGGCAACCACGTGGCCGACATTGTCGCGAAATACGGCGACACCGGTGAAGTTCCTCAGGCACTGACCAACTACATCAAGGGCCGCGAGGGCTACGACTACAACGAGCATGGTCAGGCGGGGAACGTTCACACCGCATTCGTGCCGGACGAGATCGTGGATCGATTCTGTGTGCTGGGCACGGCCGATGATCACATTGCCAAGCTGAAGCAGCTGAAAGACGTGGGAGTCGACCAGTTCGCCGGCTACCTGCAACACGACAACAAGGAAGAGACGCTTCGGGTCTATGGCGAGACGATCATGCCCGCGCTGCGTGAGCACGTGACGGCCAAGACCTGATCTCTGATGCGCACGAAGCTCGCCTGAGAGGCTCAAGCAAACCGCGGGCAAAACGGCGGAGCTGAATCGATTCAGAGACGCAATTCGTCGGCAGTTCTCTCGTAAAGGCGGATCGGATTGATTCCAGGTCGAGACCGAGGCGTTTGACCACTCGAGGATCGGGAATGTGTGGTCTGGAAGGCCTTGATCCGGACAAGCCGCGACTTACCGTGGAGGCAGCGATCAACCTCGGGCTGGTTTCCATGCAAGGACCTTCCTCAGCCGGCTGCGGGGGTTGACGTTGGAGGTTGTGATGTTGTTCGAGGTGTTAGCGGTGCTGGGCGGAGCGGCTCTCGCAGCCGCCGCGGTGAGCCTCAGAGTTGTGAAGCAGTATGAGCGTGGGCTGGTCTTCAGGTTTGGTCGGGTCCTTGATCAGGTACGCGGCCCAGGTCTGGCCATGATCGTCCCCATCGCCGATCGGCTGCACAAGGTCAATCTGCAGATCGTGACGATGGCGGTGCCCGCGCAAGACGGGATTACACGTGACAATGTGACCGTCAAAGTGGATGCGGTTGTCTACTTCCGTGTCGTTGATCCGGTGCGAGCAGTCATCAATGTCGAGGACTATCCGTTCGCTGTCTCCCAGGTAGCTCAGACGTCATTGCGCTCGATCATCGGCAAGAGCGATCTGGATGATCTGCTGACCAATCGGGAACGGCTCAACGAAGGACTCGAGCTGATGATCGACAATCCGGCCGTCGAGTGGGGCATCCACATCGATCGGGTCGAGATCAAAGATGTGGCATTGCCGGAGACTATGAAGCGGTCGATGTCCCGCCAGGCCGAGGCGGAACGGGAGCGGCGGGCTCGCGTTATCTCGGCCGAGGGCGAGCTGCAAGCCTCCGACCGGCTGGCGCAAGCCGCGGCCAGGATGGCCGACACGCCGGGCGCGCTCCAGCTGAGGCTGCTGGAGACCATCGTTTCGGTGGCCGCAGAGAAGAATTCCACCCTCGTACTGCCCTTCCCGGTCGAGCTGCTGCGATTCCTGGAAAGCAACACCAACCTTGCCTCGGCGCTTTCCCCAGCTCAGGCTGCCGAAAAGCGCACCGGTGAATCCGAAAGCGTTGCCTTGCCGGACGTCAAGGAGCAGCTGGCCAGGGCGCCCGAGGTGCCGGTCTTGGGGGCCGCCGAGCCCGTAGATCAAGATCCCCCCACCGTACGTGCTGCAAACGGCCTCAGCCCGGTCCCAGAGAGGGGTTCCTCCAGCTAGGTGGCCTCACCACCGATCATGGATCGTGGCTCGTAGCTCCCGGTCATACACCTCGCGTACGCCGGCCATGAAGTCGTCGCCGAGCGGCGGTAGCTCGCCCGCCGCCGCATTGGCTGTGGCCTGCGCGACGGTACGCGCACCCGGTATCACCGTCGTCACGCCAGGCTGCTGCGCCACCCAGGCCAGAGCCGCCTGTGCCGGCGTCGTCTGGAACGGCAACCTCGCAACAAGATCAGCAAACTCCTGCGCTGCACGTACGCCGGTCTCGAAGTCGACGCCGGAGAAGGTCTCGCCTACGTCGAACGCCTGGCCGGTGCGGTTGAAGTTGCGATGATCATTCTCGGCAAACCTGGTCGAGGTCGTATACGCCCCACTGAGCAGGCCGCTGGCCAGCGGAACCCGGGCGATGATCCCTACCCCGTTCTTGCTTGCCGACGGCAGCACAGCATCCAGCGGCTTGCGGCGGAAGGCGTTGAGGATGATCTCGACTGTCGCCGTGCCACGCCTGGAGATCGCCGTGAGCGCCTCGTCGCAGGTCTCGACGCTTACCCCGTAGTTGGCGATCACTTCGTCGGCCACAAGCGTGTCCAGTGCGTCGTAGATTTCATCTTGGGAGTACACAGCCGTCGGCGGACAGTGCAGCTGGACAAGATCAAGTCGGTCCATACCGAGGTTGCGCCGCGATCTGTCCGTCCATGCGCGGAAGTTCTGCAGCGTGTAGTTCTCGGGCACCTGATCAACCCGTCGGCCCATCTTGGTGGCGACCATGATCGCTAACTCGGGATTGGCGGCGCAGAACCGCCCGATCAGTCGCTCGCTACGACCGTCGCCGTAGACATCGGCGGTGTCGAAGAACCTCACTCCAGACTCGACAGCGGCGCCGAGCACCTCCAGCGCCGCCGTCTCACTCACCTCGCCCCAGTCCGCACCGAGCTGCCACGTGCCGAGTCCGATCACGGAGACTGGACGCTCAGTACGACCGAGTACGCGTTCTTCCATACCGCTTACCTTACGGACACCTCTTGACGCGAGTGACGAAGGATTGTAGCCGCTATCCCGGCAAATCCGATTGCCTGCAGCACGGCGCCGATGACCTCGAGCACCTCGCCGCCGATGATCAACCCGCTGATGTGCAACGGCGGCCAGAGCATGATCAAGATCGCCGACCAGACGGGCACCGCGCGGCTGCGCAACAAGCCAATGGCGAAGAGCAGCGTTCCCAGTAGGTTTCCCACGATGAAGATCGGGAACACCCAGGCAGTCGACGCATCGCTCTGACTCGCATCGATCACGGCGGCATAGTCGGCCAGCGGCCCGCCGCGTTCTGCCATCGTAATAATGATCACGTTGCTCAGCAGCACACCGAAGTAGCAGACGTATCCGGCAATCATCAAGGATCCGCCAACGAAGGCCATCCGCGACCGCCGGGACAGGCTCAAGGCCGTCATCACGGCCGGGATGATCAGCAGGCACCCGATCATTCCAGCGACGACACAGAGCCGAAGCAGCTCTGGGCCAGTTGCTGCGAGAGACAGAGCTTGCGCTCCCGTCTCGTCGCTTCCACCATTGCGGATTATCCAGGCATAGCTGGCGTTTGTGATGACGAATCCCCACGGTGCCAGGATCAGCGCGAGTGCTCCGGTAAGCCGCCGCACGCGTCCGGTTCTCTCCGGCTCGGCGGTGCGTGACTCCGGCGCGGCTCGATCGACCGCGGTCATCGCGCACTCGCGACGGCCGGACGCCGCAGACCGGCGAGCACAAGAGCAGCACCAACCACGGTGAGCCCAATTCCGACACCAGCCGCGATCATCGGACCCGTTGGCACGCCCGGTTCCAGGAACGCCGGCACCGCCGTGAGAGCCGACAGCAAGCGCAGCACTACCAGCGCGATCGCCGCAGCCAGCCGGCCGGACCATGCCAAGATCACCAAGACAATGCTGATCAAGCCAAGCGCGGCGCCGATCAACGCGATCACCATCGGCGGATGCTGGCCGTCAGTGATCAGCGGCCCAGCCAGATCCACCAGCGACAACAGGCCGAGCACGATGAGCCCGGCGCGATACTGACGAGTCATCTCTAGATAGCCTCCTCGAGATCTTGTTCCGACCCACTTGGCCGGACGTCTCAACTGTCGGGCCCCAGGCAGGCTCGGCGGATGAGCGGATCATCCGCACAAAGTCAGGAGCTTCCCCGGCCTAATCGGGAAACCTTCCCGGGACACCGGGAGGGTGTTCGGCGCAAACTTGGGCTATGACGACGCGCGAGCGCTCGGGCCAGTGGGCTCCGTGGCTCGGCGCCGTCTTGGCAGGACTCGCTATTGCCGAGGTCCTGACCGCTGCGGTGCTGTCGATCGTCATCGGCTGGTCCTGGCGGGATGCGCTTGAGGCGTTCGTCGTGACCAACAGCGTGATGGGCGCAGTGTTTGCCGCGTGTGGCGGGATCCTGACATGGCACCGCCCCCACAACCCGATCGGCTGGCTATTTGTGGCCGCCGGCATGGCTCACGCGACAACGGCGGTTGCGGCGCCTTCGATCCAGGTACTGATCGCGTCGGACGTCCCACTGATCGCCCAGCGCTTGGCGGTGACCGCCTTCGCATGGTCATGGCCGTGGTCGATCGGGCTATGCCTGCCGCTGGCGCTGCTTCTGTTCCCCGATGGCCGTCCCCCGTCTGCGCGGTGGTGGTGGGTAGTTGTGGCGGTGATCGTCACCGCGCCGTTGTTTGCGATGGAAATGGGCACGAGTCCTGAGCCGATCGAACCTGGGATACCGGTCGGCTTCCTCACTTTCTCTGGCTACGCCGCCCTGCAACCGCTCTGGACCGCCACCGAGATACGCGGCCTCCTTGCGCTGGGTCTTGGTCTGGCCGCTCTGGCGGTCCGCTACCGGCGGGGATCTGAGGTCGAGCGCCGCCAACTCCTGTGGCTGCTGCTGGCTGTCCTTGTGGCGTTGATCGTGATCTTGCCCTGGGGCTTGGTCGCCGGCACGCCCATCGAGGTGCTCTTCGCCATCCCGCTCATCCCGATTGCGGTGACCGTAGCCATCGTGCGTCATCAGCTCCTGGACATCCGTCTGGTCGTCTCTCGGTTGCTGGCATGGCTCATGCTGTTACTGGCGGTCGTGGTCGCGTACGCGGGTCTGGTTGCGCTGCTTGATCGCTTCACCGCCCCGCGGCTTGGCTGGTCGGCTCTGGTCACGGTGCTGCTCGTCTTGTTGGCCGCGCCTTTGTTGCCACGGCTGCAACGGCTCGTGGCCGGTGCAATCTATGGCGACCGTGGCGACCCAGCACGCGTGGTTTCCCGGCTGGGCGAGCAGCTGGCCACGCCAAATGCTGGCCTGCAGGGAGTGGTCACGACGGTCCGTTCCGCTTTGCGGCTCCCCTATCTCGCGATCGAGCGAGAAGGCAAGGTCCTGGCGAGCGACGGTGAGCCGCCAGAGAGCATTCATCCTTGGCCGCTCACCCATGGCGGCAAGTCGGCCGGCCAGCTGATGGTCGGGCTGCGTCCGGGTGAGCGAGAGCTGGCAGCCGCCGATCGTCGAGCGCTGGCAATGCTTGCCGATCCGGTCGCTGTGGCGGTGCAATCCACCGTTGTCTCCGAGGAACTTCAGGCGTCTCGAGAGCGGATCGTTGCAGCACGAGAAGAGGAGCGGCGGCGATTGCGCCGCGAACTGCACGACGGGCTCGGTCCAACACTGACCGGTGTCGCGTTTGCCGCCGACGCCGCTGCCAACACCATGGACGATGATCCCGAACAGTCGCGGCGCCTGTTGACCACTCTGCGTCACGACACGCGAGCCGCCCTGGCCGACGTACGTCGGCTGGTTGACAATCTCCGACCGCCGGCGCTTGATGAGCTCGGGCTAGTTGGAGCCTTGCGGCAGCGAGCCGACCAGCTTGCCTGGCGAGCTGATGGAGAGTCCGTGCACGTTCGACTCGACGTTCCCGAAGAGGTGTCGACTTTGCCAGCCGCGATTGAGGTGGCCACCTACCGTATCGCGACCGAAGCTCTCACCAATGTGGTACGTCACTCCCAAGCCACGGGCGCCATGGTCCGGCTGCGCTGCAACGAGCGACTCGAACTATCGATCACCGACGACGGTCCGCCCAATGGCGCGTGGGCCCCGGGCGTCGGCCTAGACGCGATGCGCGAGCGGGCGGCGGAGCTCGGCGGGTCGTTCCAGGCAGGGCCGACACCGACCGGGGGTCAAGTTGTGGCCTCGTTTCCACTGTCATGAGCGAAATCCGTGTGGTACTGGCTGATGATCATCCCGTGGTACGCGCGGGCCTAGCTGCGCTCCTCGGATCTTTGCAAGGTATCGAGGTGGTGGGCGTTGCATCCGACGGACGCGAGGCTGTACGCGAGGTGGTGCTGCAGCGCCCGAATGTGGCAGTGCTCGATCTGCAGATGCCTGGCCAGGATGGCTTCGCGGCCACTCGAGAGATCGCCCGGGTCGCACCTGAGGTCGCCGTCTTGGTGTTGACCATGTTCGACGATGACGACTCGGTGTTCGCTGCGATGCGCGCCGGTGCACGCGGCTACGTGGTGAAAGGCGCCGAGCAGGAGGAGATTGGCCGGGCGATCCGGGCCGTCGCCTCTGGCGAGGCGATCTTCGGACCCGGCGTTGCTCAGCGGGTGCTGCGGTTCTTTGCCACTCCCACACCAACGGCTGATCCCTTTCCCGAGCTGACTGCGCGGGAAAGGGAGATCCTCGACCTGCTCGCCACGGGAATGTCCAACTCCATGATCGCGACCCGTCTCGGCCTGTCGCCGAAGACCGTCGCCAACCATCTGTCTTCGATCTTTACCAAGCTCCAGGTGGCCGACCGGGCTCAGGCGATCCTGCGAGCACGGGACGCCGGGCTCGGGGTTCGGCAGGACAGCCCTTAACTCGGGCGTGGCCCGGGCCAGCAGGTCCCCCGAGTTCCGGGGCAGCCACCGTCAACCAAGATGGTCTGATGCGGGTCCATCTGATCGACGGCACGTACGAACTTTTCCGGCAGCATTTCGGCTACGCCCGGCGCCAAAAGCAGCCGACACCGCATGACGCCACCGTCGGTGTGCTGACGTCCACCCTGCAGCTGCTCCGCGATGGCGCGACCCACCTGGCTGTGGCCAGCGATCACGTCATCGAGAGCTTCCGCAACGACATGTGGCCGGGCTACAAAACCAGCGCGGGCATGGACCCGGTGCTGCTCGCCCAGCTGCCCGTCGTCGAGGACGCCCTGGAGGCGATGGGTGTCACCGTGTGGGCAATGGTCGAGTACGAGGCCGATGACGCCCTGGCTTCCGCTGCGTCCGTCGCCGATCGCGATGAAGCGGTGGAGCAGGTGGTCATCATCACCCCGGACAAGGACCTCGGTCAGTGCGTGCGTGGAACCCGGGTCGTCCAGTACGACCGGCGCAACGACAAGTGGATGGACGAGGCCGGCGTGCACGCCAAGTTCGGAGTCGCGCCGGCCTCGGTGCCGCACTGGCTAGCGCTAGTAGGTGACAGCGCTGATGGCTACCCTGGCATACCGGGCTGGGGAGCGAAGACGGCGGCGGCGCTGCTGGCCTCCTACGGCACGGTCGACGCGATCCCTGACGACGCCGCGCAGTGGAACGTGCCGACGGTCCGCAACCAGGCGACGCTCGCCTCGGCGCTGCGGGAGAACCGGGAGCTGGCACAACTGTTCGTCCGTCTGGCGACGGCTGTCACCGATATCGACGTCGGCACCGTCGAGGACTGGTTGTGGAAGGGGCCGACGAAGCGTTTCGGCCTGGTCGCCGAGCGATTCGGCGCGGCAAACCTGGCAGAGCGGGCCGTGGATCTCGCAACGCGGCGGGGTGGATGAGACGAGTCGATCTTCGTTGGCTCGAAGACGGCGCCGTGGCGCAAGGGCGGGGTCCTTCACCGGTACGCCAGCGGCAATACTGATCTTCCGATGCCGGCTTTTCAGGGTGACTTAGGCCTTCCGGACGAAACGGACGTGAAGTGCCGCAGGAGTTCCGACGAACTCGGCGATCTCATACCCGTTTGGCGCCTGGTCCAGGTTCTCCCAGAGCCGTTCGCCGCTGCCGAGCAACAGCGGCGCGTATGCCAGGTGCATTTCATCGACCAGCCTGGCACGCAGATACTGCCGAATCGCCGATGCACCACCGGCAAGCCGGACGTCCTGCCCGTTCGCCGCCTGGTACGCCCGCTCCAGTGCTGCTTCGATGCCATCGGTCACAAAATGGAAGACGGTCCCGCCCTCCATCGTGATCGATTCGCGTGGGTGATGGGTAAGCACGAATGTCGGATGGTGGTACGGCGGGTCATCCCCCCACCAGCCCTTCCACTCATCGTCGGGCCAGTCATCCCGGATGGGCCCGAACATGTTGCGGCCCATGATCGTTGCGCCCAACCCCTCCTCGCCAGCAGCGGCGAAACGATCATCAACGCCTTCTTCGCCGCCCTCCTCTCCAAAGATCTTGTGGAATGTGCGGGTTCCGAACGCCCAGTTGTGGAGCTGGTCCCCGCGGACACCAAGCGGGTTGTCGACACTCTGGTTAGGCCCAGCGGAGTAGCCGTCAAGGGAGACGCTGAAATTGTGGACGCGAAGCTTCGGCATTGGGATCCTCCTGTTCTGCACGGTTTCCTGACGCTTCGCATATGTTGCAACAGTGACGTACGAGCAAGATCCGCGGGTCGACGCGTACATCGACCTGGCCGCAAAGGATCACGTCAACGTCTTCCTTTACGATGGCGCGATAGTTCCGGATCCGGAAGGGATCATTACCGCCCAGACGAGATGATCAACACCCAAGCCCTCAGTGAGATGTTCCGGCAGATCATCGCCAACAACCGGGCAGGCGGCTGGCGCAAGATCAAACAGGAAAGATGATCACACCAGAAGGAGACGTGCCCGTGAGTGTGCCCGAGATACCGCCGCAAGTCTGGCAGCTCGATGCCGCGAGTCTTTCCGACGCGAACAAAGGGCTGCGCATTCTGCCACGCGAGCTCCGCCCGTACCGTCGCGGCATGCGCATGGTAGGCAGGGCGGTCACAGTCGCCGCATCCGCTGACTTGGTGCCGGTGCTCGCTGGTCTGGAGCAGTGCGGTCCTGGCGACATCCTGGTTGTCGACGCGGGCACCACCGAGCACGCCGTTCTTGGTGAGCTCTTCGCATCCGAGGCCGTGCGGCGTGGCATGGCCGGCATTGTCGTCTACGGTCTGTGCCGCGACACGGCGACCTTGACCCAGCTGCCGCTGCCCATCTACTCCCTAGGCACGATTCCGCGTGCCCCAGGAGCAACTCGGCTTCCGATTACCCAACAACCCATTCGCCTGGACGACGTCGAGGTCCGACCTGGCGAGATTCTGGTCGGCGACGATGACGGCATCGTCGTGTTGAGCGACGCGGAGTTGGATGCAGCGTTGGACGCGGCCGAGACGATCCAGCGGCGCGAGGGCGTGATGCGGTCGGCGATCCAGGACGGGGTGTCATTGTTCGAGCAGCTGAACTTCACTGAGCACGTCGAAAACCTGCAGGCTGGGCGTCCGAGCGCATTGACCTTCACAGTGGAGTGAAGCCATATCCATGGCCGACGGGGGCTGAAGGCCCGGATACGATTCCAAAGGCGTTCCAGACCTCAACCATCGAGGAGTCGTGATGACCACCTCCTCAGACAGCAGCTTCCGATGGGCCTCACGTGACGGGGCGCGGAGTTGGACCTCCGCGTACGTCCGAGGCATGGCGAGGGAATTCCACACATCGATGCCCGCCTACCGACCAACGCCACTGGTAGAACTTCCGGAACTGGCCGACGAGCTCGGCGTCGAGGCCGTGCTGGTCAAGGACGAGTCCAACCGTCTCGGGTTGCCGGCCTTCAAGATCCTTGGTGCGTCCTGGGCCGTGAACCGCGCGTTGAGCCAGCGCAGCGGGTTCGCCGCACCGGCGGCAAGCCTGGCCGAGCTGCGGGAGCGTTCGGCGCCGGTAACTCTGGTGACAGCGACCGATGGAAACCACGGTCGCGCTGTAGCGCGTATGGCCGCGCTACTGGGGCTGGCAGCGCGCATCTACATTCCCGCGGGAACGGCCAAAGAGACGGTGGAGGCAATCAGCAGCGAAGGTGCCGAGGTTGTTCATACTGACCTGGTCTACGACGAAGTGGTGTGGGCCGCCGCATGCTCGACCGCTGGTCATCGCAACGACCTGCTCATCCAGGACACCGCATGGGAGGGCTATGAGCAGATCCCACACTGGATCGTGGACGGCTACGGCACCTTGTTCGATGAAATCGACGAACAGATCGGCGCGAGAGGCATCCATCTCGTGGCCGTGCCCACCGGCGTGGGGTCGCTGCTACAGGCTGCGTTGCAGCACTATCGCCGCCCGGCTCGTCAACAGCAGTCGGCCGTGCTCGCTGTCGAGCCCCTCACTGCCGCCTGCGTCACGGCCAGTCTCGCCGTGGGCAGGCGGGTCAGCGCGGACACCTCCGAGCCCACGCTCATGGCTGCGCTCAACTGCGGGACCGTATCCACAATCGCTTGGCGCGCCATCCGCGACGGTCTAGATGCAGCAGTCGCAGTCATTGACGAGGAGGCCGAAGCAGCGATGCGCCGGCTGAACGAACTCGGGGTCGCCGCTGGAGCCTGTGGCGGCTCATCGCTGGCCGGCGTACAGGTAGCGCTCGGCGATTCCGGTCATCGCACGACACTGGCGATCAGTGACGAGAGTGCGCTGGTGTTGATCAGCACCGACGGCGCGGTCTAGTGTCGCGCTAAGTGGTGGTCGGGGCTTCAGGCTCTAGGAGTTGATCATGGTCGATCAAGCCCGTGCGGACGCGTACAACAGCTGGTGGCAGTTCCGCAACGATTCGTGGTCGCGGTTGGAGGAAGCAACCGCGCGGATCAACTCATCACGACGGCGTGGCAAGGCGATCGACCAGCAGATGACCGATGCCGTCCACGAGCAATGTACGGCCTTGGCACCGCTGGAACAGTTCTGGGCGTTTCCCGGCCACGCCGCATTCGGTGTCGTCCAGGAGCTTGCGGCAGCCGGAAGCTGGGAACGGCTTGGACGGCTGGTGTCTCGGATCAACCGGGCTCTGGTCACCGAGTCATACCGTACGGGTTCGCTCGACAACATCGCCTACGCGGAGCATCGAGCCGATGACGACGACATGGTGTTCGGGGTATCCCACGAGAACTCCAGCCGGCCATACTTCGAGGTTCTGGTTGTTGAGACCATGTCGCCCGCGCAGGAGGAGCAACTCCGCGAGGAGGTCCACAGTTGGCGCCGCCCGGGAGATCCGTTCATCTACGACTTCGTCATCGTTGGTAGCGGCGTTGAGGCAGCCGTCGCGATGCGACTCAACGCGAACATCCAAGCCTGCGTGATCAGGAGACGCTTCTCACACGCCGCGGTGTGGGATCTCACCAGTCTTGCCAACTTTGCCGACGCGACGCTGTCAAATGATCTTGCGGATCACTCCCCCGATGAGCGAGCGCAGATTCTGGCACCGCGCTTGGCCCAGATCCGGCCCGAAGTCGACATGTACCTGATGAGCGAAATAGCTGTCGAAGACGTCGCCGGTCAGGTGAGCCACCACTTCCGTCGCGTCTTCCACGCCCGCGAAGGTGCACTCGAGCTGCACCTGACCATCCTCGCCGGCGTGGCAGAGCGTTATCGCACCCCGTTCTTCGAGGCTCTCCGTACCTATAGTCAGCGGCCGACTGGAGTGTTCCATGCGTTGCCGATCTCGCAAGGCAAGTCGATCGTCAACTCACACTGGATCCGCGACATGGTCGGCTTCTACGGCTTGGAGATCTTCCTTGCCGAAACCTCAGCAACCACCGGCGGGCTCGATTCGCTGCTCGAGCCGACCGGGCCGCTCCGCGAGGCCCAGCAGCTGGCAGCCGCAGCCTTCGGCTCCCGTCAGACCTTCTTCGTCACGAACGGAACGTCCACAGCCAACAAGATCGTCGCTCAGGCATTGCTCGCGCCTGGCGACATCGTTCTCGTGGACCGCAATTGTCACCAATCGCACCATTACGGGCTGATGCTGGCCGGTGCCGAGGTCAGCTACCTCGACGCGTACCCACTCAACGAGTACTCGATGTATGGCGCGGTTCCGCTACTGGAGATCAAATCCAAACTCCTTGCGCTCCGGGCCGCTGGCAAGCTGGACCGGGTCAAGCTCTTGATGCTCACCAACTGCACCTTCGACGGCATCGTTTACGACGTCAGCCGGGTCATGGAGGAATGCCTGGCGATCAAGCCGGATCTGGTGTTCCTGTGGGACGAGGCGTGGTTCGCGTTCGCGCGCTTCCACCATGTCTATCGGCCGCGTACTGCGATGGAGGCGGCCCGTACCCTGGCCGACAAACTGCGCTCACCAACGTACCGCGGGCAGTACGAGGCGAGCCTGCCCCGTGACGAAAGTACCGAAGCGCTGCTCAGCCAACGTCTCAGCCCCGATCCGGCACGAGCTCGAGTCCGGGTGTACGCGACTCACTCGACGCACAAGACGCTGACGGCGCTCCGTCAGGGGTCAATGATCCACGTTTACGATCAAGACTTCGCGCTGAAAGTGGTGGAGGGCTTCCACGAGGCCTACATGGCGCATACCTCCACCTCGCCCAACTACCAGATCCTGGCCTCTCTTGATCTTGGTCGGCGGCAGGCAGCGCTGGAGGGTTTCGAGCTCGTACAACGGCAGCTCGAGTACGCCATGAAGCTGCGTGACGCGATTGATCACCATCCGTTGCTGAGCAAGTACATGCACTGCCTGAGCACGGCGGAAATGATTCCGGAGAAGTATCGAGCCTCCGGCATCGCGCAGCCGCTGCGAACCGGTCTCAGCAACATGGTCACAGCCTGGGAGCAAGACGAATTCGTGCTGGACCCATCGCGGGTGACGGTCTATATCGGGCTCACCGGCGTCGACGGGGCGACCTTCAAACGCGAGCGCCTTATGGACAAGTTCGGGATCCAGATCAACAAGACCTCGCGCAACACCGTCTTGTTCATGACCAACATCGGCACCACACGCAGCTCGGTCGCCTATCTCATCGAAGTTCTGGTCAGCATCGCGCGGGATATCGACAATCAGGCGGCCGAGATGAACCTGGCCGAGCGAGCAGTGTTCGAGCGCGCCGTGCTGCACCTGACGAATCCCACCGCTCCGTTGCCGGACTTCAGCGGCTTCCACCCGGCGTTCCTCAGCCAGAGTGATCCGCCGACGCCGGAGGGTGACGTCCGCAAGGCCTTCTTCTTGTCCTACGACCACATGCTGTGCGAGTACCTGCCGGCGGACGATGTCGAGCAACGGATGGAATCCGGCGAATCAGTCGTCTCGGCTACCTTTGTAACCCCATACCCGCCGGGCTTCCCGGTGCTGGTGCCCGGCCAGATCTTCAGCAGAGAGATCCTGTCCTTCATGCGGAGCCTCGACACCCCCGAGATCCATGGCTATCAGCCAGCCCTCGGCTATCGCGTGTACACCTCCAAAGCGCTGGAGATGCTCGCTTAGCGACCCGGCAGTTGAGTCTTGCCTGGCGCTGTTGAAGCGTCAGGCCGAGCGGTGTCCTTGCCGCCACAGGAGCAGGGCCACGACTGCAATCACTACAAGGTGGAGCGCGATCCCTACCGTCTGGGCGATCGCATCCGAGGTGGGGAAGCCCTGCAGGTGAAGGAAGTGGAAGATCGCATGCGGCACGGCGTACACGGCGATCGCGGCCACCGCCACCGCGCTGAGCAACCACTGGCCGATCACGGCTGCCGCTGTGAGCACCACGGTGAGAGCGAGACTGAGTTCGCCGACGTCACGCACCAGATGCTCGTTGTACGGCGGGAGCAGCGAGACCCAGGGGTGCCCGGGTAGCGGGAAGCTGCTGTAGAAGCGCGTGGGTGCAAGCAGAGCCCAGAAGCCGATGATCGCCTGAAACACCGCGAGGATCCCCAGCCCCGTGCGGACCACCGCCGATGTGGTAGGCACCGTTCCCGCCGCCGTGTCGGATGCGGTCATGTCCGAGGAGAGACTGTCGGGGCGTCCCTATGTCGTACCAGACGCGAGTTGATCATAGCGTTCGCCACCCGGAAGCCGATGTTGCGATTCATGATCGGAAAACGACCTGTGGTGTGGAACTGGCGTGCGGCGCGGCGCGACTCGAGCACGGCCTTACGACCGCGCGCTGCGATGCGGTCGGCTAGGTGATCCGCATCCGCGGCGAGATTCCCCGACCCCAGCAGTTCGGAAAGGTCCAACGCATCGAGCATCGCGGTGTTGGCGCCTTGGCCCTGGAACGGACTCATCGGATGCGCCGCGTCACCGATCAGCCAGACGTTGCTATCGCGTACCCGCTTCGTTGGATTGCGGTCGTAGTAGCCGCGAGGCTTGATCGAATCCGGATCGGCGGCCGACACGATCGCTCTAATCAGCGGGTGCCAGTCCGCGGTTGCCTCTTGCACCTGGCGCAGTAGGTCTGGCTGGCTTGTCGACTCGAGCGGTGCAGGCTCGGTTTGTGACGTGTAAGAGAAATGGACTCCACCGGGCTGGCGGTAGCCGAAGAATGAGTCGCCGCGGTCGCCCAAGGTCATGAAGTAACCGCCGCTGAGGAGCGGATCATCAACAGTGAGGGCTGCATCGCCCGTGATCGCCGACAGCCCAAGGAAGTGTGGTGAATCATCAACCAGCTGGCGCCGGAGGGCGGAACCCAAGCCGTCACAGCCAACCACCACGTCGCCGTCGACATGACGGCCGCCGGTGAAGACTACCCGGTGCCACGTGTCGATCGTCTCGTAACCGAGGGCTTGGTACCCATAGTGCACAGGTGTCGTGGTCAGCGTGTCTGCAAGCACGGACTGGAGGTGATCGCGCTGCACGCGGTACGTCTGGCGCCGCGTGCCGTTTCCTGATGGGAGGGCCAGCAGCGTACGCCCCTGACAGTCGGTGATCACGAAGTTCGTCACGTGCTGGGCGCCAATGCTCAGGACGTCAGCCCACAAGCCGAGTCGCTCAAGCACGCTGAGGCCCGCATCCCCTTTCAGACCGATTGCATAGCCTTTCCGGCGTGCCTCGGCTGTTGCGTCGCGCTCGTACAACTCCACCTCAATACGGGGCGCCAGCTGAGCCATGGCGACCGCGAGCGTCAGGCCGCCGATCCCTGCTCCGACAATGATCACCTTCATGATCGACCTTCCTGGTCCGTCACCCGTTATGCCGACTTGTCAGAATCTCAGCACATATGTGGTGCTGAGATTCTGACAAGTTGGTCCCCTGGATCAGCACCTGAGCCGATCAGGAAGGATTCGTGTCGTCGAGCTTGGCTGCTTGGCGGTTGAGGTAGCGCTGCTGTGACAGGTTGGTGGCCCTGCGGGCTGCGGCCCGGTACGCCTCCCGAGCAGCGTCCGTCTCACCCGTCATCTCCAGCAGGTGGGCCCGTACCGCGTAGAGCCGGTGGTCTTCGGCGAGCTGCTTGTCACCTGCCAGCGAGTCCAGTCGCTGAAGCCCAGTGGTCGGGCCGTCGGCCATCGCGACAGCGACAACATGATTCAGCGCCAGCATCGGGTTGTCTGACATGTGCAGCAATAACTCATAGAGCGCTTTGATCTGCGGCCAGTCGGTCTCCTCTGCACTGGATGCCTCATCGTGGATTGCAGCGATGGCCGCCTGAAGCTGATAGTGACCGGCCGTCCCGCGGCCCAGCGCCTTGGTGATCAACGCGACTCCCTCGGAAATGTAATCGGTGTTCCAAAGGGAGCGGTCCTGCTCGGCCAGCGGCACCAGCTCACCGCCGGCAGTGGTACGTGCAGCGCGCCGAGCGTCGGTGAGCAGCATGAGCGCCAATAGACCGGCAACTTCGTCGTCGTCGGACAGCACGTTGTGGACCATGCGCGTGAGCCGGATAGCTTCCGTCGACAGCTCGACGCGATGCAGGCTGGCGCCGGTCGTGGCGGCGTAGCCCTCCGTGAAGATCAGGTACAGCACGTGCAGGACTGACGCCAGTCGTTCGGCGCGCTCGACTGGGGCGGGCAGCCGAAATGGGATTCCGCTGTCTTTGATCTGCTGCTTCGCTCGAGTGATCCGACGGGTCATGGTCGCCTCCGAAACGAGGAAGGCACGGGCGACCTCAACCGTGGTAAGACCGCCGACCGCTCGCAGGGTGAGTGCGATCTGAGCCGGGGGCGACAAAGCGGGATGGCAGCACATGAACAGCAAGATCAACGTGTCGTCGGAATCAGCCGGGCTGTCGGCGGTGTCAGGTTGATGCCGGGGAAGTTCCCAACGAGCCACCGTGTCTTCGCGGCGCCGGCGAGCCTGTTCGCTGCGCAGCAAATCGGTCAGCCGGCGGGCTGCGACCGTTATCAACCAGCCCTTCGGGTTGTCCGGGACACCGTCGTTCGGCCACTGGGTTGCGGCCGCCAGCATTGCCTCTTGTACGGCGTCCTCAGCGGTGTCGAAGTTGCCGTAGCGGCGCACGACGGCGCCGAGAACCTGCGGGGCCAATTGACGCAGCAGGTTCTCGACATCAGTCCCGGGCACTCTAGGTCAGTCGGTGATGTCGGCAGCCGATTCCATGATCGGCCGGACATCGGCGTAGGCGTTGGCGACGACATGTTCCGGTGCGGGGCAGGCCGCCAGCCGGCCGGCGATCTCCGTCGCTCGGTCGAAGCTCTCGCACTCCACGATCCAGTAACCGGCGAGCACCTCCTGGGTCTCGGCGTACGGGCCATCGGTCACGAACGGCGCGCCGTTCTGCGCACCTAGTCGCCTGGTGTGCACCGGCGCTGCCAGCGCCCGGGTCTCGACGAGCTCGCCGGCCTCGGCAAGCTCGGTGTTGAACGCTCCCATGAAGGCAGCCATCGCGGCGAAATCCTCCGGCGACCACGCCGGCAGATCGCTGGCCTGGCCGGCCATTCCGTCGTAGTCCTGCTGTGACGCGTACGTCAAGATCATGTACTTCATGTCCCTCTCCTTTCGGCGGCACCTGCCTTGGCGCCTTCACGGTGACGTCGAAGCTGCAGCCGCTTACCGGACACCTAACTCAGCGACGGCGTTGCCCTTCGAGTTGATCTTGCTCCGTACGGTGATGACAGCTGCCCGAATGCGCTCAAGATCGGTTAGACGAGGTATTCCGCGCTCGGCGTCGCTCAGGGGTGGCAACAGCAGCCTGATCCAGGATCAGTGGCCGGGCCGACCCCGAAGAAAGCACCTCTGTAAGGCTATCGCCACCAAACCTCGCTGACTCCTGCGGAACTTGCCGGTTCCAAGGCGAGAGCCGCGAGGACCGCTTCGCGTGCCACGATCGGGCTGTGTCCGAAGACTCTGCAATACCGCCGGTTGTATCCGCCGCCGAGGCCGACCACGTACACCGTGATCAATTACGCAAGGAGGGCTGGACGATGGCCCTCTATGTGATTCTGCTGGCCTCGACCGAAAGCGAACTCGACTGGGCCCGTTACACCTGCGCCGGCATCATCGGTGCGGTCGGCTATTTGGCTGCCCGCGGCGCCGAGCATGGCCGCGTACGCGCGTGCTCTTCGGCTTCGGAGTCCTCGCAATTGCCATCGTCATCGCCGTACTCAAACCCGCTGGCGGGCCACTAGGGACATGTGTTCAATGCAAATGAGACACAGATGAGAGGATTGCCGACATGGCCGTCCCGAAGACCTTGGTGCGTGCGGGAAGGGCGATGAGCAACGGCCTCTATCGCGTGTCCGGGGGCAGATTGATGGGCAAGGTTCGCGGGATGCCAGTCCTGTTGATCACCGTCGCCGGCCGTAAGACCGGCGACAAGCACACCAACCCCGTCTTGTATCTCGAAGATGATGGCAAGTACGTGGTGACCGGTTCAGCCGGTGGATCCGCAAAAGAGCCTCAGTGGTTCAAGAACCTGCGCCGCACCGATCAAGCAGAAATCGAGGTCGGGCGACGACATCTTCCCGTCAGCGTGGAAGTCACTGAAGGAGCGGAGCGTGAAGTCCTGTGGCAGCAGCTGCTCGTCCGCGCACCCTTCTTCGCCGACTACCAGCAGAAGGTCGAGCGCCAGATACCTATGGCAGTCCTAACGCCCAAGACCTAACCACTCGCAATTTTGATCAACAGGCAGGGGACGACGATGGAATTTCGCTATGTCGGCAACTCGGGTTTCAAGATCTCGGAGATCACCTACGGGAACTGGCTGACGCATGGCTCGCAGCTGGAAAACGATCAAGCCAAGGCTTGCGTACGCGCCGCACTCGATGCCGGCATCACGACGTTCGACACCGCCGACGTGTATGCGAACACCCGGGCCGAGACCGTGCTCGGCGAGGCACTGAAGGGCGAGCGGCGCGAGTCGCTGGAGATCCTTACCAAAGTTTTCGGTCCTACCGGGCCGAAGGGGCACAACGACGTCGGGCTGTCCCGCAAGCACCTTATGGAGTCGATCAACGGATCGCTGACCCGGCTGCAAACCGACTATCTTGATCTTTACCAGGCGCACCGTTACGACTACGAAACCCCACTCGAAGAGACCATGCAGGCATTCGCCGACCTGGTACGGATGGGCAAGGTGCTCTACGTCGGGGTCAGCGAGTGGACAGCGGAGCACCTCCGGGACGGCCACGCCCTCGCCGAGCAGCTGGGCTTCCAGTTGATCTCAAACCAGCCGCAGTATTCGATGCTGTGGCGGGTGATCGAGGGTGTGATCGTACCGACGTGCATCGAGCTCGGTATCTCCCAGGTCGTCTACTCCCCCATCGCTCAGGGTGCGCTCACCGGAAAGTACCGTCCGGGCGAGCAACCGCCACCCGATTCGCGAGCCACCGACGAGAAGGGCGGCGCTGACATGATCAAGAGGTGGATGAGGGATGGGGTCCTAGAGCGAGTGCAGCGGCTGGTGCCGCTGGCTGAAGAGGCCGGGCTTTCAATGGCGCAGCTGGCTGTGGCCTGGGTGCTGCAGAACGACAACGTCGCAAGCGCGATCATCGGCGCATCGCGACCCGAACAAGTTCACGACAACGCAGCGGCCAGCGGCGTCAAGCTGGATGCCGATCTCCTGAGCAAGATCGACGAAGTACTCGATCCAGTCGTCGAACGTGACCCCGCGAAGACGCTGAAAAGCTCGCCCAAGACCCGCGAGGCATAAGACATCTACCATCTGGGACTTACCAAGACATCAGACTGGGATCGTGCAGCAATCCACCGCAGCGAGGAGAATGCCGTGATCATCCGCGTCTTCAGGCCGACGATCCACCCGGGCAAAGAGAGTGAGTTCGAGTCGTTTCTGCGCGACACCGCCATACCGCTTGTATCGCAGCAGTCAGGGCTCGTTGCGCAGCACGTGGGCAAGCCGCGCGATCCTGCGTCCACGGAGTATCTGTACGTCACAGTCTGGGAAGACGTCGAGTCGATTCGGGGGTTCGCCGGTGAGCGCTGGCAGGAGGCCGTGATCACGCCAGACGAGGAGCACCTCCTCAAGGACACCTGGATCGGGCACTACGAGGTCCTCAAGACAGGTTGAGAGGCGCAGCTCACAACGCTGGCTCAAGCAAGCGCCCGCCGAAGCGTATCGGCGTACACATGGCGTCCGGGGCATGCCGGCGCCACGCCCTTTAGTTTGGGAGCTGCCAGTCATGTCGCGAAACCGAGCTTCTCCGTGACCCATTTTCGCAGCACGGCAGCGGGAGCGGCTCCCACCTGGGTGTCGATCACCTTGCCACGTTCGAGGAGGATGAGTGTCGGGATGGCCAGCACCTCGAACCGGCTGCTCAGCTCCGGCGCCTC
The DNA here is from genome assembly GCA_963734005.1 of uncultured Actinomycetota bacterium. Classification (GTDB taxonomy): domain Bacteria; phylum Actinomycetota; class Actinomycetes; order Propionibacteriales; family Propionibacteriaceae; genus Microlunatus. Next base: position 168,383 of record CAVTFS010000012.1, on the reverse strand, counting down.
GTCGGCGTTGATCTTGACCAGCTTCAGCCGCCCTGCGAACTCAGCAGCGAGTTGCTCCAGGACAGGACTCACCTTCCGGCACGGACCGCACCAGGGTGCCCACATGTCGACGAGCACTGGAATGGTCGACGCTTCCACAAAGTCAGCGAAGTCCGCATCGGAGCCATTCACCACCCAGCGCAGCGGTGTGTGGCACTTTCCGCAGCGTGGTACGCCATGCGCGGATGCCGGAACACGGTTCTTGGTCTGACAGTTCGAACACACCACAACCTGCGTCGAGTCCTCAACTCCAGCGCTCATGCCGCTTCCCTTTCTTCCGGTGGACCGCTCCGAGGCACCACGGTGAGTTCCCCATCCACAAGATCAACAAAGACCTCGCCGCCCTCGGGAAGATCACCTCGCAGCAAAGCTCGCCCGACCCTCGTCTCAACCTCGCGGGCAATGAAACGCCGCAACGGTCGGGCGCCATACGCCGGGTCAAAGCCTTGCTCGGCAATGAAACGCAGCGCAGGTTCGGTGACCACGAGTGTGATCCGGCGCTCTGCGAGCCGAGCTCGTAGATCATTGAGGAGCAAGTCAACGATCCGCTCGATCTCACCCAGCGTGAGCGGCTTGAACAGCACGATTTCGTCGACCCGATTTAAGAACTCCGGCGGGAAGTGGCTGCGGAGTGCACCCAACACCAGGCGACGCGAGTCTTCCTTGATCTCTCCGTCCGCCGTGACCCCCTGCATCAAGAACTCCGATCCGATGTTCGAGGTCATGATCACCACGGTATTGCGGAAGTCCACCGTACGGCCGTGAGAGTCGGTGAGACGGCCGTCGTCGAGGACCTGGAGCAGGGTGTTGAACACGTCGACATGGGCCTTTTCAATCTCGTCGAACAAGATCACCGAATATGGCTTGCGCCGTACCGCCTCGGTGAGCTGGCCGCCCTCCTCATAACCGATATACCCGGGAGGGGCACCCACCAGGCGGCTCACGGTGTGCCGCTCCTGGTACTCGCTCATGTCGATGCGGACCATGTTCTCCTCGGTGTCGAACAGAGCAGCTGCCAGAGACTTGGCGAGCTCGGTCTTCCCGACACCGGTGGGGCCGAGGAAGATGAAGGAACCGATCGGACGGCGTGGATCCTTGATGCCCGACCGGGCGCGGATGATCGCATCGGCCACCAGCTGCACTGCCTCATCCTGGCCGATCACCCGTTGGTGAAGCACCTCGTCGATCCGCAGGAGCTTCTCGCGTTCACCCTCCTGGAGCCGGGTGACTGGGATGCCGGTCCAGCGCGACACAATGGCGGCAATCTCGTCAGCGGTGACGACCTCGCGCAGCAGCCGATGGTCTCCCTGCTTGCTTGCCAGCCGGGCCTCAGCCGCCTCGAGCTTGCGCTGAAGCTCCGGAATCTTGCCGTGGCGGAGTGTTGCGGCTCGGTTCAAGTCGTAGTCACGCTCGGCCTGTTCGGCATCATGCCTGACCTGCTCCAGCTCTTCGCGCAACGACTGGACTTCGCGGAGCGCCTGACGCTCTGCCTCCCACCTGGCTCGCATCGCGTCGGCTTCGGCTCGCAGATCCCCGAGCTCGCGGCGCAGATCTTCGAGCCTCCGCTTGCTGGCGTCGTCGTCCTCGTTGGCAAGCGCCGTCTCCTCGATCTCCATGCGGGTCACCCGTCGCGTCAGCTCGTCGAGTTCGGCAGGCATCGAGTCGATCTCGGTACGCAGCATCGCGCAGGCTTCGTCGACCAGATCAATGGCCTTATCAGGGAGGTAACGGTCGGAGATATAGCGGTGGCTCAATGTCACCGCGGCGACCAGCGCTCCATCCTGGATTTTGACTCCATGGAAGACCTCGAGGCGTTCCCGTAGCCCGCGCAGGATCGAGACGGCGTCCTCGACGCTCGGTTCGTCGACCAGGATCGGCTGGAAGCGTCGTTCGAGTGCTGCGTCCTTCTCAATGTGGGTGCGATATTCGTCGAGCGTGGTCGCGCCGATCATGTGCAGCTCGCCTCGGGCCAGCATCGGCTTGAGCATGTTGCCGGCGTCCATGGCACCTTCCGCGGCGCCGGCGCCGACCACGGTGTGCAACTCGTCGACAAACAGCAGAATCCGGCCTTCGGCACTACTCACCTCATTGAGTACGGCTTTGAGCCGCTCCTCGAACTCGCCGCGGTACTTCGCTCCAGCAACCAGTGAACCCATGTCCAAGGCGAAGACTGTCTTGTCGCGCAGTCCTTCGGGGACGTCGCCGTTATTGATCCGCTGCGCCAGCCCTTCAACAATCGCGGTCTTCCCGACACCCGGCTCACCGATGAGCACCGGATTGTTCTTGGTCTTGCGGGACAGGATTTGGATGGTCCGGCGGATCTCGGAGTCGCGCCCGATCACCGGTTCCAGCCGCCCCGCGGCCGCCTCAGCGACCAGGTCCCGGCCGTACTTGCTGAGTGCCTCGTACGTCCCTTCCGGCGTAGCCGAGGTGACCCGCTGGTGTCCCCTGATCTCGGTCAGCGCGGACAGAAAACCATTGCGGCTCAGTCCGTACTGCTGCAACAGTCTCCCAGCCGCTGATGATGACCCCTCGTCGATCAGAGCGACGACCAGGTGCTCCACAGAGACGTACTCGTCCTTCAGGCGGTGCGCCTCACGCGTGGCGGCCTCGATCAGACGGGAGAGCCGTTGGGTAACGAAGACCTGACCGGGGGCCGCGCCTGGACCGGAAACGCGGGGCCGGCGCCGTAGCTCAGCCTCCAGGTCCTCGCGCAACCGGTCCGGATCCGCCCCCGCGCGGGCGAGTAGTGGCCCGACCAGCCCATCGCTTTGGTCGAGCAATGACAAGAGCAGGTGCTCCCCGTCCACTTCCGTGTGACCGAAGCGGAGCGCCTTGGTCTGGGCGTCGTGCAGCGATTCCTGTGATTTCTGGGTCAAGCGGTTCAGGTCCATCGATCTCCTCTTCTTGCAGCCGGATGCCGTTGCGACCTTTCGAGCTGCGCGATCCGGTCGAGCAGGTCGATGATCAAGCCGAGGGAGGCATAGTTGAGGTTCAGTTCTCTATGCAGCCGCTGGATTCTGGCCATGGCGGACAGCTGGGACGGCTCGAACCAGACGTGGCCCTGAGCATCTCGGGTCATCTCGAGTAGTCCCAGAGCTATGAAGCGGCGCACCAGTTCGGGATGTACGCCGGTGATGCGTGCGTAGCTGTCCAGGCTCAGCCGAAACGGGCGGGCGAGTGGATATCTCTGCTCGGTGGTCATCGCTGATCCCTCGGGTTGAATGTGGACCGCTGTCGAAGCTCCTCGAAGAGCCGCCTCTCTTCCCCTGAGAGAGTCGCAGGCACCCTGATTTGGGCCTCGGCGTAGAAATCACCCGGCTCGCCTCGGCGATTCGGCAGCCCCCGGCCCTTCAAGCGCAGCCGCCGCCCACTAGACGTACCGGGCGGAACGTTGATCGTCGCCGAGCCTCCCGGGGTGTCGATGCGGACCGCCGCTCCGAGCGCGGCTTCCGACGGTGAGAGTGGCAGCAGCGCAGTCAGGTCGCGACCCGACACCCGGTATCGCGGATGTGGCGCGATCCGGACGATCAAATACAGGTCGCCCGACTGTCCTCCGTTAGCACCACGGCCGCCCTGTCCACGCAGCCGGATCCGCTGCCCATCCACCACTCCGGCGGGGATGTTGACATCAAGGCTGCGCGCGCCGTCTGGGCCGGTGATGGTCAGGCTGCGCTGGGTTCCGTGGTAGGCCTCCTCGACGGTGATCTCTGCGTCGATCTCCTGATCGGAACCGGGAATCGGGCCCCGATTGGTCCGGCCACGGCCACCGAAAATACCGCCGAGAAGGTCCTCGAGGTCGATGTCCTCTTCGACATCGGTGTACCGGACGCCTCCTCCGGACCAGCGCGGTCCTCCCGGTCCTGGACCGCCGGGCCCTGCCCCTGCATAAGCACGTGCCTGACGCCACGCTTCGGGATCCACGTCGGGTGGCACGCGACGGAACTCTTCACCGAATGCGTCGTACCGCTTACGCAGCTCCGGATCGGAGAGCACGTCGTACGCCTCAGAAATCTCTTTGAATCGTGCCTCGGCCGAGGGGTCTTTGTTGACGTCAGGGTGATGGGTCCGAGCCAGTTTCCGGTAGGAGCGTTGGATCTCGGACTGGTCGGCGTTCCTGGGAACACCGAGGACCTCGTAGAAGTCCTGTGCCATCAATCACTCCTGGTTGCCACCACCACGGCCGCAGGGCGCAGGATCTCGTCGTCCGATCCATACCCGGCACGTACCACCTGAGCTACCGTGCCCGGAACGAGCTCTTCATCGGCAACGGTGCCGACCGCCTCGTGGAGGGCCGGGTCGAAGGCTTTGCCGGTGTCGTCGCGCCGCGGAAAGCCGAGGTTGGCGAGCACCGACAGGGCCTGCTGGTGTATCGCACTTACCCCCTCGATGATGTGTTCCGGATCGGACGACGCATGCTCGAGAGCGCGTTCCAAGTTGTCCAGCACCGGCAGCCAGCCGGCGGCGGTTCTCGCTCTTTCCTGTTGCCGCGCCCGCACCAGGTCCTTGGCGCATCGTTTCCGGAAGTTGTCCAGCTCAGCTGCGGCACGCCGCCAGTTGTCCTCCAACTCGGAAATCCGTGCTCGGGCTTCCTCGAGAGGGTCACGCCCGGAAGGCTGCTGTTCGCGGCTCCCAGGCCCGGGCGTCTGCTGCTCGCTGCTCTCCTGTGAGTGCGTCTGCTGCTCAGACATGATCGATCAGCGGGTAGTGAACTCGGCGTCGATCACGTCGTCGGAGTCGTCGCCCGATTCCCCGCTCGAGCTTTCCGACTGACCAGCTGATGCCCCAGCTGTGGCACCAGTCCGTGCCGAAGCAACCAGCGACTGCTGAACCTGATGCAACTCACCCGTCAGGGCGCGCAGCCGATCAATGTCCGCCTGTTCCTCCAGCGCGGTGCGCGCATCATTGACCAGCAGCTCCGCGCGGGCGCGCTCGTGCTCGGGAATCCTCCCTGCGCTCTCGTCCAGTGTCCGCTGTACCTGATAGGCGACGGTGTCCAGCTCGTTGCGCGCGTCCACCTGCGCGCGCAATGCGGCGTCCTCGCTGCGGTGCGCCTCGGCATCGGCGACCATTCGTTCGATCTCCCCCTGGTTCAGGTTCGACGTCTCGCTGATGGTGATCTGCTGCTCGGCGCCGGTGTCCTTGTCGCGCGCCGAGACGTGCAGAATGCCGTTGGCGTCGATGTCGAACGTGACCTCGATCTGGGGCACGCCGCGTGGTGCGGGCCGGATCTTCTCGAGACGGAATCGGCCGAGTACCCGGTTGTCGCTGGCACGCTCTCTTTCTCCTTGCAGGACCACGACGTCAACGGCGGACTGGTTGTCCTCGGCGCTGCTGAAGATCTCGGTACGCCGAGCCGGGATCGTGGTATTGCGCTCGATGACCTTGGTCATCACGCCGCCGAGGGTCTCCAGACCCAGAGAGAGCGGGGTGACGTCGAGCAGGAGTACATCCTTCACTTGGCCCTTGATGATCGCCGCTTGGATCGCGGCGCCAATGGCCACCACCTCGTCCGGGTTGACGGTCATGTTCGGTTCCCGGCTCCCCGACAGTCGGCGTACCAGTGCCTGCACGGCCGGGATACGCGTTGACCCGCCGACGAGGATGACCTGATCAATGTCGTCGGCGGTGACCTTCGCGTCCTCCATGGCCTGCTTCACCGGAGCGAGGCACCTCTCAACCAGGTCCGCAGTGAGCTGGTCGAAAGTCGACCGCATGAGATTGACGTTCAGGTGCTTTGGTCCCGACGCGTCTGCCGTGACGAACGGCAGATTTACTGCGGTCTGGCTAACAGCCGACAGCTCGACCTTTGCCTTCTCCGCAGCCTCGAACAAGCGCTGCAACGCTTGCGGATCGTTGCGCAAGTCGATGCCGTTGGACTTCTTGAACTCGTCGGCGAGGTAGTCAACGATCCTGCGGTCGAAGTCGTCGCCGCCCAGATGAGTGTCGCCGGCGGTCGCCATGACCTCAACTACCCCTTCGCCGACCGTCAGGATGCTGACGTCGAACGTGCCGCCGCCGAGATCGAAGACGAGGACCGTCTCGTTCTCGAGCTTGTCCATGCCGTACGCCAAGGCCGCTGCAGTGGGTTCATTGATGATCCGGAGCACCTCTAATCCGGCAATGCGTCCGGCGTCCTTGGTCGCTTGGCGCTGTGCGTCGTTGAAGTACGCGGGCACAGTGATCACGGCTTCGGTGACCCTTTCACCGAGGTGCTTGCCCGCGTCGTCGACGAGCTTGCGCAGCACTTGTGCCGAGATTTCTTCGGGGGCGTATTGCTTGCCATTCACCTCAAACCGTGCCGCATCGTCAGGCCCCGGCACGACATCGAAGGAGACGGCGTTGAGCTCGCTGGTCACCTCGTGGTACTTGCGGCCGATGAACCGCTTGGCTGAATAGATGGTGCCCTTCGGGTTGAGGATCGCCTGCCTCCTGGCCATTTGTCCGACCAGCCGCTCGCCGGAGTCGAGAAAGGCGACAACGGAGGGCGTTGTGCGGTTGCCCTCAGCGTTTGGGATGACTTCGGGCTGTCCCCCCTCCATCGCCGCAATGACTGAATTCGTTGTCCCGAGATCGATGCCTACTGCCGTTGCCATGGCTCACTCCCGTCGCCAGATTCGCCTAACTTGATCATCTTGCCGCGGCGCAGGCGGGGTCGCATCCCGTGAATGGGGTAGTTCTCCGATCTGCGACCAACTGGCGGTCCGTATCACACGCTGCAGTGACGAACTTGATCCGGCCCTCATAAGCCGTCTCCAGACGCGCAACGCAGGCTTGGCAGGCCGTGCCTAACGGTGCTGAAGAGCCAGTACGGTGAGTTCGACGCGAGAGTGGATGTCCAACTTGGTGTAGATGTGCCTGAGGTGCGCATCGACGGTGTGGGGCGAGAGTTTCAGGTACTCCGCTATGTTCCGGTTCGTGAGGCCGCCGGCCACGAGCTCCGATACGCGGAGCTCAGCATCTGTGAGTGTTCGCCACGGGTCAGATACTGCGCCGGTTCGCGGCCGCAGAACATTCGCGAGCGGATATTGGGTCGTAGCGGAGGTGGTTTGTTCGGCCAGATACTGCGTCGGCATCAGACGGTGAGGGTTATCGAGCACCATCCCGTCCAGCAGCACTTTCCGATGGGTCTTCAGCACATCGACGAGCATGGAGATGCCGAAGCGTTGTAGGTCGTACATGCACATGAAGACCGCGGGCTTGTCCTCGACGATCTGGTTGACGGCCGACTCATATGCGAAGAAGTCCTCGGCCCCGTCGGGTTTCGGCAGCACCCAGGACATCTCCCCCGCCGCCCTCAGCAGTGGGAATTCCGACTCAGCAGCCTGGGTCATGCGTACTGCGAGGAAGGAGATCATCTGTCCGACCGAGAATCGCCCCGATTGCAGGTAAACCTCAGACGCCCGATCGACGTCGAGCTGCTTGGACTGATGGGGCAGATCACCGTTTTGCTGCTCCTCAACCTGGTCACGAACCGACGCTGGTTCGGCGTCATCGATCAGGCAGAGGCACTTGTCGCCCTCGCGGATCCCTTCCCGTAGGAACGGGAACAGCAGGCTGTCACGCTCGGCCGGACCCGAGTAAAGAGCGCAGATATGCGTTCCCGGATCAACCTCGTCCATCCCCGGGATTCCCATGCTTACCGTCATGGTGATGCCAATCTCAAGACCACTTCGACCCTACGCGGAACGCGAAATTGCATACCCATTAGGAGGGCTGTTCAGGGTGAATCAGCTCACCTTCCGCGACCCAACTACACCAATCGAAGTGGGACGATGGTCCGAGGCCACTGATGCAGGTGCGGCAAGAACCTCGCTGCTCGTGACCCTGCTAAAGGGAGCAGTCATGGAAAACCAGCAAGACCCTGTCCTTCTAGTAACTCCGGCGCAACGTACGCCTGGACCGGCCACACCGGGGATGGAAAGGAAGCAAGCATTCGCGACCGACCGTACGTGGTCGGGCTTCGTCACTACCGAGCCAGGGATGACGTCTGGCTGGCATCATCACGGGGACCACGAAACGGTGATCTATGTCCTCCGTGGTGGTCTGAAGATGGAATTCGGTCCCAATGGCGGCCACACCGTAGAGGCGAGTCCTGGGGATTTCGTCTATGTGCCGAAGGGCGCCATACACCGGGAGAGCAACCCCTCCTCCGAGCCATCTGACATCATCGTCGTGCGGGCAGGTGCTGGAGAGTCAACATTCAACGTAGACGGTCCCGCGCCGGCCTGAACTCCCCGCGCGGCCGCATCAACCAATTCGGTGAGTCAGCGGAAGTTCGGCATGACCTCCTCCGCGAGCAGCCGCAGTTGCTCCTCGACAGTGGCTACTCCTTCGACCGTTTGCCCGGTAAAGGCCTTCACCAGAGAGGCGTCAGTGATTGCGGCGATGTAGTGGTTGACACCGGTACCCTCGAGCTCGGTCTTGATCTTGGTCGTGACTTCCTCGGGTGTGCCGGCGATCGACAGCTTCTCCGCCAGCTCTGGACTGGTGAGTTCAATGCTCTTGGCCAGATTCCCTTCACCCATGGCTTCGACAATGGGGGTGAGCTCCGCCGGGTCGACCCCGTTCCGTTCGAGTAGCTCATTCGGCATGGAGGAGGCGTAGATCCCGACCATCGAGCGGGCTGCCTGCTTCGCTGCAGCCGAATCGCGCCCGATCGCGGTACAAACCCAAGCCGCGAAGTCAAGGTCGTCTGGGTTCTTCCCAGCCCTCTCGGCACCGGCGCTGAAGTGTTCGAATCCATACTCGTAGGCCCGTCGGGTGTAGCCGAGCGCATGGTGGCAGCCGTCAGAGAACTCACCGGCGACCGCGAACGACTTCGGGCCACGCATGGACCCCATCTTGACGGGCAACCGCTCCTGGACCGGCCGCGCGAACGTGAACAGGCCGTGGTACTTGAAGAACTCGCCGTCAAACGTGATGGCGCCCTCGTCGAGCAAGGTCCGGATCACCTGGACGCCCTCCTTAAGCCGGGACAGCGGCTTGGTCCGTGCCCAGTTGATGTCGTACTGGGACAGCAGGCCGAAGTTGCCTGATCCGAGGACCACCTCGGCGCGACCGTTGGTGAGCTCATCGAGAGTCGCAGCCGCTTGGGCGATGAGGGTGGGCTCGCGCAGCACCACCCCGGAGAGGCTCGGCCCCAAGCGGATGTTCGTGGTGTCCCTCGCCGCGGCCGCGAAGAGCAGCCACAAGTCCTTGTGCCATGTCTCGTCGGCGGCGTAGCAACCGTAGAAACCCAACTCGTCGGCCAGCTTTATGGCCCGTAACGACTCCTCGAGTGGGTAGTCCGGGAGCATCACGTAACTAAACCTCATGTCGCCCTCCCTCTGGGATCACATTGTTCGGACACGGCGAATGGCGCCGCGGCAGGGGTGTGTCTCCATCAGATCATCTCGGTCGCAGACGGTCCACAGTTGCGGCCGAGAATGCAGGTTTCCGCACTGTTTCGTTTCATTGACGGTCCGTACGGCCGTCAAATATTGTGCAAAGCACGTCCATCGTGGAGCGCGCGACGGCGCCCCCTGCCGACAAGGGGTTAGCAGTGACTTTCGATGACTCAACAAGCCAAGCTTCCGCAGCAGGTCAGGACGGGCAACTCCAGCGTGAGTTCGTCGAGAGGTGGCGGCAGAACGGCTACAACTGCTTCTCGTCCGGCCACAAGTTCTGCCGCGAGGTCTGCCCGGTAACCCAGGTGACGCGGAACGAGAACCACACACCGACCGCCTTCCACGCCAACATCATTGCGATGGACAAGGGCCTGCTCGACATCTCCGACGTCGCCGATGACTACGTCCACTGCACCCAGTGCGGAGCGTGTGAGATTCGGTGCCCGAACACCTTGTTCGTCGGTGACTTCTATCAGGCACGGACCGAGACGGTGAAGGTCGTACGGGCCGCACGGGCACTGATGGTGGACAAAGGGTTGGACAGGGACGGTTGGAAGCTCTGGAACCGGCTGACAAACGAACTCAAGAACGAGCCCGTGCTCGGCACAGAGAACGGCCAGCCCAACGGCCAGGAGCACGTCCGCGACTGGGCAGCAGGTCTCCAGATCCCGATCGGCGGCGAGACGATCATGTTCGTCGACTGCGAGGCCGCGTTCTATCGCACGTCGAACACCCGTGCCACCGCCCAGGTGCTGCAGCAGGCGGGCTTCGAGTTCGGCCTGATGAACGAGCAGTGGTGCTGCGGTGGTCCGGCCGCCGAGATGGGGTACGTCCAGCAGTCCCGGGCTTTCGCCGAGCACAATCTGGCGGACTGGCGCGCCTCCGGCGTCAAGCGAGTCATCGCCATTGAGCCGCACGATTACATCCACTTCACCGAGGACTACCCGGCGTATTTCGGGGAGGACTTCGACATCGAGGTGGTGCAGATCGTCGAGCTGGTCGCCGATCTGATCAAGAACGGCCAGCTCAAGCTCGAGACGCCGATCAACAAAACGGTCACCTACCACGACCCTTGCCGCCTCAACAAGCGCAAGGGGATCCACGAGGCACCGCGCTTCATCCTGAACTCGATCCCGGGTTTGATCTTCAAAGACGTTGATCATGTGACGCAGTGGTCCTACTGCTCAGGTGGTGGCGGCGGACTCCCGATCGAGAAGCCCGAAATCACCGAGGCGATCAGTGACACTCGCGTGGCCAGGGCCAAAGAGCTCGACGTCGACATGCTGGTAAGTGCGTGCGTCTGGTCGGAGCGTCCGCTTGCGACTGCGGGACACAAGGCCGGGATCGAGGTCGCCGACATCATCGAGCTGGTCGCCGAGTCCGCAGGCATCGAGGTCGGTGGCCGCCGCGGTGCGTCAGACCTCGAGGCGGCCCGATGACCGCCGCTCCCGTGATGACAGTCGACGACGCCGTTGTCACCGAGCTCGAAGCGATCATGGACGAGCCCGGATCTGTGCTGACCGGGGTATCGAGCCGGGCCAATCGAGCCCGTGTGCCCGCGCCCTTCCCGGTGCACAGGTGGGCAGAGCACATGCCGGCGGTCGTGGTGCTGCCGCGAACCGCACAGCAGGTGTCGGAGATCCTCAAGCTGGCCAACCGCGCCAGGATTCCGGTCGTACCGCGGGCGGGCGGGACTGGCCTCAACGACGGAGCGGTCCCGCTTCGCGGCGGGATCCTGGTCGACGTGAAGCGGATGAACCAGATCCATGAGATCGACTTGGCCGATCGGACTGTCACGGTCGGGCCTGGCATCAGCATGCTCAAGCTCAACGAGGAGCTCAAGCAGTACGGCGTCTTCTACCCTGACACGCCAGCGTCGTACCCGTGCTCCTTGGTGGGTGGGCGGATCGCATGCAGCGGCTTCTCGCTGTTGGGCACCCGCTTCGGGCATACCCGCGACCTGGTCATGTCCTTCGAGATCGTGCTGCCGACAGGAGAGATCATCAGGGTCGGAGACGGCGGCGGGAAGAAGATCCGCAAGTCCTCGACGGGCTACCACCTCAAGCACTTGTTCATGGGTCATCAAGGCACGCTGGGCATCGTCACCGAAGCGACGCTGGAGCTAGTGCCAAGGCCTGAGGCGGAGTTCGCCGCCTTCTTCGCCTTCGACGACTTTCTCAATGCTCATCGCACCGTGCACGGAATCGTCACATCGGGTATCGCTACCCTCGCAGGCACCGTGCTCTTCGACGAGAAGAAGATCGAGTACCTGCGACGCGACGACGAGGCCTTCATCCCCATGCCGCCCTGGGTGAACTCCATCGTGGCAACCGCCCTGTACGGGACGAAGCCGGAGGTACGCGAGGCCTCGAAGCTGCTGATGGACCTCGGGAGGAAGGAAGGCGGGCGCTACACCGGCGACGAGATGGCGCTCGGTGACTGGGCGTCACGACACGACCGCTACGCCAACCCACTGCATGGCCGCCTCAAGGACGGCACCGTCGCCCCGATGTCCTGGCACTGCGAGGACGCGTCGCTGACCTGGAGCGTGATCCCGAAGGTACGCGAGGAGTGGACGGCGATAGCCCAGAGATACATCGACAGGTACGGCATCTTCGACAACTGGGGGATCTACTGCTACACCAGCGCGTCGTACAAGCCCTGGGGTGACTACCTCGCCGAGATTGATATCGGGATCTGGGAGGAGAAACTCGACGACGAGACGTGGGCCGGCTGGGTCGACTTCAAGTCCGAGATTGCGAAGGTGTCGCTCAAGTACGGCGGGTCGATTACCAACTGCCACGGCAGCACGAGAGCCGGCGACGCCGAGCTAGTTCCCGAAGAGATGGGCGGCGGCTGGGACGTCATGCTCAAGGTCAAGCGGGCACTCGATCCCAACAACATCATGAACCCCGGCAAGCAAATGCTGGACCAGGCTTACGAGAGCTGAGGGCCAATCGATGCGACGGTTCGTCTACAAGCAGGAGTACGTCCGCCCCGAAGCCACCCGGGTGTCCGACGGTGTGGTCATCCGGATGCAGCACGTCTACGAGGTTGACCCGGAGCTGATGGGTCAGCAGTTCGCCCAGCAGAACATGCCAGTGTGGGACACGCTGCGGATTATCGAGAGTCGGAACGACCATCTGAAGTGGATGCACGAGCACTTCGCCGACGAGACGCTGGTGGCGGGCCAAGAGCCCGAGCTGGACCTCGGGCCTGGCCAGCCGAGCGGCGAGGCCTACCCGGCGCCGCCGGAGGCGCCGGCGCGGCACCCAAAGCCAATCCTCCCGTATTGACTTACGCCGCCAGGGCGCGTCGGTGCCTGGCAACCGGATGCTCGCGAGACGTGGTTCAACCGGTGGGTGACTGCTCGCGGAGGCTCCGCAGTTGGGCCGCGACCTCAACCGCGTCGCCCTCGGGGATGCCCTCGGAGCGGTCGTAGGGCTTGGCGATGAACATGTACGCCAGCCCGGTGGTGAAGACAAGGATCGCGCCGATGATCACGATCCACCGGTCGAGGAAGGTGTCGCCCGCGCCTGGCCGGGCCAGCAGGAACATCGCGAAGATTCCGTAGGCGAGCGCGGCCACGTTGACGGCCATCCCAGCCGATCCAAGGTTCCACAACCCGGCCGGGCGCCAACCGCGGAGGCGCTGCCGCAGGGCCGCGAGCACCACCGCTTGGAAGGCGATGTAGATACCGAGCACCGCGAACGCAGTGACCCTGGCCAGGGAGTCCGGCCGCCAGAAGACAAACAGGCAGAGCGCGATCGGCACCACGCAGGCAACGAGCAGGGAATTGGTGGGTACGGCATGCTTCGCAGACATGCGCGAGAGCCACTGGCTGAACGGCAGCATCCGGTCCCGGGCCGAGCCGTAGAGCAGCCGGCTGGCTGCTGCCTGCAAGGACAGCACGCAGGAGACGAACGCCGTGATCGCGACGACCAGGAACACCTTCGATCCGACGGTGCCGAGCGCGTCCTCGAGGATCGACGGGATCGGGTCGGGTTCATTGCCGTCCACGATCGCCTGCAGGTCCGGCGCAGCAAGCACATACCCGGCATACGACAGGAGCCCGGACACCCCGCCGATCAGGATCGTCATGATCATGGCTTTCGGGATGCGGCGCGTCGGGTCCTTGACCTCCTCGGCGACGCTGCCGCATGCCTCGAACCCGTAGAAGAGGAACAACCCGGACAGGGAGGCCCCGAGGAACGTGATCAGGTACGCCTGATCCCCGCCCGCACCGACGGGGTCGAAGAACACCGAGAACGGCTGCTTGCGGTCGAATATCAGCAGGTACAGGCCCAGCGCTATGACGCCGGCAAGCTCGGCCCCAAGCCCGATCTTCGCCACCCGCGCGAGCATGTGCGTGCCGGAGAAGTTGAATGCCAGCGCGAGCAACAGCAGCGCGACAGCGGTGATCAGGCCGACGAGGGGCGTGGCCTCGAGCCCGAACAGCGCGGCGACGAACCCGCCACCGAACTCGGCTACTGCTGTCACGGTGACGATGACCGCCCACAGGTACACCCACGAGACGATCCAGGCGTATCGACGGCCCCATAGCCGCCTGCACCACTGGTAGATGCCGCCCGCCAGCGGGTACTGCGACACGACCTCGCCGAAGACCAGGGCCACCAGCATCTGGCCGCATCCCACGATCACGATCCACCAGATCGCGGGCGGCCCACCCAGCGACAGGCTGTACGCGAACAGCGAGTACACCCCGACCAGCGGCGAGAGGTAGGTGAACCCGAGAGCGAGATTGGACCACAGGCTCATCGAGCGGTGGAAGTCGCCTCCGTAGCCCAGTGCGGCAAGGTGCTCCTCGTCGGCGGCGAGCGGAGTGCTGGGCGGACCTGGTGCGGTCATGACGGAGTCCTCTCGCGGGCACGTGAGGGTGCCGAACACAGGATTAGAGGGTGATCACACGCTACCGCTCGTGACGTTCAAAACGTCGACCACCTGATCTTGTGGTTGTGGTGAGTGACCTGGCGTCCCGCCCTGCTCCAACGGGCGTCAAGTTAACGTCTAAACATGGACGAGCCGATGTGCGAGCTCGTCTCGCTGGCGCCGGTCGGCCGCCTCGCGACGGTTCGCAGCGACCTATGACCTATGACCCAACACGATATGGCCCCGGTGGCTGAACCCTGGCCGGATCGGCAAGGATCTTGTTGTGAGGACGTGGCGCGACCCCGAAGTGATCAAACGGCTGTTGACGACGCCGGCGACCTGGGCCGTCATCGGTTTGTCCGCCAACACCAAGCGCACTGCGTACAGCATCGGCCGGTATCTGCGCGACCAGCTCGGCATGAGCATCGTCCCCGTCAATCTTCGCGGCGAGGACGCACTGGGGGAGCGGGGATATCGCCGGCTCGCTGACGTCCCCGGCTCGGTCCAGGTCGTGGACTGCTTTGTGAACAGCCAGCGGGTGGGCGCGGTCGTCGACCAGGCCATCGCCGAGAAGGATCGATTGGGCATCGAGGCCGTGTGGCTTCAGCTCGGTGTGATCGACGAAGCCGCCGCCGAACGCGCCCGCGCAGTCGGCTTGGATGTCGTCATGAACACCTGCCCCGCCATGGAAGCTCCTGACGTGGCCGCGAAGTGACGTTCCGCCATTCCGTGGGATCGTGACATCCGCCAAGCCTGGGCGGTTCGCATCGATGATGCGGAGCTCGCTCGGAAGCTGCCTAGCGGCTTGTGAGCGACCGCGGCAGCCCGAACCATGGGAGCACGCTGTTGTCGAAACGGGTGAAGGCGCAGATCCGGTCGCCGGTGAGGGTGAGGACGAACAGGCCGGTTCCATGGCGGATGCCGGTGGAGGCGCGGAGGTAGACCCCGAACGCCGGCTGGCCGTTGGCTCGCGTCGGCACGAGGTCGACCCTTCGGCCTGAGCCGAAGATGCTGGCGAAGAGGCGGGCCACGATGTCGCGACCCTGGTATTCGAGGGGAATCGGCGGCATGGAGAGGAATACATCGTCGGTGAGCAAGCCGACCAGCGCGTCGACATCGCCGGACTCGTAGGCGCGAACGAAGTTCGCCATGAGCGCCTGTTCGGAGGGTGAGTCGGGCGCTGGAGCCGGTTCGCGCTCGTCGGTCGGCGGCAGGCGGCGCTGGAGGTTGGCGCGGGCCCGTTTGAGGGCGCTGTTGACCGATTCGACGGTCGAGTCCAGCATGTCGGCCACCTCGTTCGCGTGGAATCCGAGGACGTCTCGCAAGATGAGGACGGCGAGCTGGCGAGGCGGCAGGACCTGAAGAGCGGTCACGAAGGCCAGGGAGATGGCTTCGGTCTGTGCGTAGCGGGCCTCGGGGCCGACCGGCACGTGGATCGTCCCCTCGAGAAGGGCGTCGGGATATGGCTCGAGCCATACGACTTCGCTGAGCCGGGTCGGTTCGGGCGGTTCAACCTGGGGCATGTCCCACTCCTTGGCGGGGCGTCGGCTGGCCGCGCGAAGAGCGTTGAGGCACCGGTTGGTCGCGATCCGGTACAGCCAGGTGCGGATCGAGGCGCGGCCCTCGAACCCGCCGAGGCCCTGCCAGGCAGCTAGCAGCGTGTCCTGAAGGGCGTCCTCGGCGTCCTGGAAGGATCCGAGCATCCGGTAGCAGTGCACCTGTAGCTCTCGGCGGTGCGGCTCGGTCAGCGCTCGGAACGCCTCGCCGTCTCCAGCCCGGGCCCTTGAGATCAGGTCCGCTGGCACCAGCTCCACTCGCGTCACCCTCTTCCTGAGCTGCTCGCGCATCGCCCTCTTGGATCCGCGGCGTCGGCGGCGCGCTATCTCCGACGCTCGCAGCTCCTCCCCCGTAGCTTGTCGCAGTTCCATCCTGTATCGACACCGGTCGCGGGGCGAACTGGGCGGAGTTGATTGCTTCGCTCCGCTCCGCGTGGATCGCGCTCTGGGCGCCCACTTTCTCGAGGTCGCGGTGTCAGCATGATCGACGGCTCGGATGATCCGGACGTCGGCGAAAAGACAGCCACGCGCAGATGAGCTTCAGCCGTCGGTCTCAACTCATGAGGCGGGCGAGCGCGACCACCCGGCGCAGAAAGGAATCAAAGATGATGCTGAAAGACAAGGTTGCGGTGATCTACGGAGCCGGAGGCGCGATCGGCAGCGCTGTCGCAAGCACCTTTGCGTCTGAGGGGGCCCATCTTTTCCTCACCGGGCGCTGCCTGGCACCCGTCGAAGTCCTCGCCAAGGACATCGTTTCCGCTGGCGGATCCGCCGAGGCGGCAGAGGTAGACGCTCTCAACGAGCAGGCTATGGACAACCATCTCCAGTCCGTCATCGACAAGGCGGGACGAGTCGATATCTCCTTCAATGCGGTCGGCATCCCGGACACCAAGATTCTGGGTGTGCCTCTAGTCGAGATGGCTGTCGAGCAGTTCTCCCTGCCGATCACGACCTACACGACGTCGTACTTCCTGACCGCGCGCCTAGCCGCACGACACATGATTCCGAACAAATCGGGGGTGATCATCAGAGTCACCGCACTCCACTCGCGCACCGGCATCCCACTGGTGGGAGGCTACGGTCCAGCGATGGCCGCCATGGAGGCACTCACCCGAGATCTATCCGCCGAGCTCGCACCACACGGCATTCGCGTGGTTGGTCTGCGACCACAAGCCATGCCGGAGACCCGCACGATCAAGGAAGCCTTCGAGCCCCGCGCCACGGCATCGGGAATGACCTGGGAACAGTGGCAAGCATTGCTCGCAAGCAAGACCCACCCGAAACGGCTCATGACACTGAACGAGATGGCAAACGTGGCTGCCTTCATTGCTTCCGACAAGGCGAGCGGGATGACCGGAACCACCGTCAACCTGACCATGGGCGGTCTGGACGACTAGCGGTCAGATCACCGAGGACGTGCTAGGAGCGAGGGGCATCTGCGCTCGACGGACGACGCAACGACCGTCCAGGTTCTGATCTCTGACGACCCGTCACGCACCGTGCCGGGCTGCTCAATGGCCCGATTGACTGTGCTCAGGGCTGGGAGGACCTTCCTCGCTCAATTCGTGAGTTGCTGTGCCTCGGTCGGAGGCGAAAGAACCGGCCATGTCTCGCTTGGTCAGCCACGCCACCAGCCGCCGCGGCAATTCAGGACGATACAGGAGCGCGACACCGCCCAGCAGCGCCGCGACCCCGAGCAGTAGGAACGCGACCGCCACAGGTGTCCATCCGGCCAGCAAGGCCGCAACACTACCCAGCATGGCCGCGACTCCGAACAGCAGGAATGGGACCCCCACCAGCGTCCATCCGACCAGCAAGGCCGCGACACCACCCAACAAGAGCGCGAGTCCGAACAGCAGGAACGCGACCCCCATCAGCGTCCATCCAGCCAGCAAGGCCACAACACCGCTCAGCGGGGCCGCGACCGCGCCCATCAGGACCGGGACTCCAGCCAGTGTCCATCTGTCCAGCAGGAACGCGACCCCGAGCAGCAGGGCCGTAACCGGGCCCAACAGCAGCGCGACCCCCACCAGAGTCCATCCGTCCAGCAAGGCCGCAACACCGCCCAGCAGGGCCGCGACTCCGAACAGCAGGAATGGGACCCCCACCAGTGTCCATCTGTCCAGCAGGGCCGCGACCCCGAGCAGCAGCGCCGCGACGCCGAGCAGGAGGAACGCGACCCTAACGACCAAACCCGCGACCATGCCCAGTGTCCATGCATGCGGCGGGTTTGCGATCCCGAGCAGCAAGAACGCCGAACCCACCAGCAAACAGGCTGTCCCCATGGCGACATGGCCGACGTCCGCGCGACTTCGCAGGGTCGACCACATGAGCATCACCCCAGCCTCCCAGAGGAACGCCACGGACAAGATCATCACGGCAAGGGGCCACTCAGTCACCGATCCCCACACCACGACCGCCAGATAGCCGGTCAGCGCTAGCACAGCCATGCCCCGAGCCCGCGTTGTGCGGTAACGCTCCCGCCGCAGAAGACCAGTACTCGGCACAGCAACCAACAGCGCTGCAACAAAGACCGCGGGAGGAAGCCATGCCCACTTCTGCTCCAGAACAAAGCCGCCAAGCAGATTGACTGCCACTCCAATCACCACGACCCCGATGAACCACTTGATCAGACGATCTGGATCGCTGGCGGGCACCCCGCGAGGGTTCTGCACAGGCACGCAGCAAAGTTTGGGGCACGCCGGGGCCTCATGCTGCGACATCCGCTCGGCGCGTCAACAATCCGACTGCAAGCGCGATGACCTTGGCGGTCGCGAGATTGTTCGCTGACGCTGCCACACGCGTTGGCCAGCATCAAGGCCAGGAGGTCACTGTGACCACGCCGCCGTGAATCCACCGATGCTCTCGGTGACGCGGACCCCTTATCGGCTTGGTCGTGCCGGCCGACTAACATCTATCTTCCGTGAAGATCAGCGCACGCAACCAGATCCCTGCCCGCGTCACCAGCATCACCCGCGGAGAAGCCATCGCGAACGTCGAGCTTGACGCCAAGGGCACCCGGCTCGTCGCATCGGTCACGATCGAGGCCGTAGATGAGCTCGGCATCGCCGAGGGCAGCGCCGTGACTGCCATCGTCAAGGCCTCCGACGTCATCCTGGCCGTCGACAGCTGACACCTAAAGCGGCACATTCGGTGGCGCGAGTACGAACGAGGTCACCGATCGGGCGAGGACAGACTTCCAGTACGCGCTGGAACGTCGGCGCCGTAAACTTCGAGATCCGTCGCCTTAGCCGTCAGCCACACTCTGCTGCCGGAGGTCAGCTCGAGCTCAGAGACGGCGCTCGGGGTGACGTCCACCAAGGCCGACGGCTCGCCCTCCAAGTCGATCCGGACGCGGTCGGTGAGCAATGTGAGCCCGACGATGGTCGCCTGCCAGGCGTTACGCGCGCTGGTGTGGGGTTGCTCGATGCTGACGACCACGGCCGACGGGCGGAGTGCGACGAGCACCTCGCCGTGCTGGTGATGGTCGGGTACGACGAATGTGCCGCCATCGCGCAGTCTGACTTTCGGCCCGTCGACGTCTCCGGCGTAGAGGTTCAGCCCGACTAGCTTCGCGACGTACTCCGTTGCTGGCCGCCGGGCGATCTCTGCAGGCATCCCCTCCTGCACGATCTTGCCTTCCTCTAGCACGAGGAGGCGATCGGCGAGCACGAGCGCCTCGAGGGGGTCGTGGGTGACTAGGAGGCATGGTCCACCGAAATCGGACAGGTGGTGACGGAGCTCGGTCTGCACGTCAAGGCGCGTCCGCGCATCGAGTGCCGACAAAGGCTCGTCGAGCAGTAGCAGTGCAGGGTCTCCGGCCAGAGCCCGCGCCAGCGCTACACGCTGGGCCTGTCCTCCGGACAGGTCGGCCGGCCGCCGGCCGGCGAACGGCTCCAGGCCGAGCCGAGCAAGCCAACCAGATGCCGTCGCACGGGCTTCGTGTCGGCTGATGCCGCGGGCCCGCGGGGCAAAGGCGACGTTGTCGAGCACGCTCATGTGGGGAAAGAGCCGGTAGTTCTGGAACACGAACCCGACCGGGCGCTCCGCCGCCTCGAGGAACTCACCGGTGGCCGCGTCGTCGACTACGTGGCCGTCGAGCAGGATGCGACCGTTCGACACCGGCATCAACCCGGCCACCGCGTTGAGCAGGGTGGATTTGCCGGAGCCGTTCGGCCCGAGGATCCCGAGCACCTCGCCGGGGGCCGCGGCCAGGTTGACCCGCAGGGTGAATTCGCCGCGACTCACCTCGGCGTCGATTGCGAGCCCTTGTCCGATCCCGGAGGTCACTGAGTCGAGCCGCCGCGTAGCCACTTGTCCCGCATCGTCACGAGCACAGTGACCGACACCAGCAGGAGTACCAGGCTGAGCACGATGGCGGCGTCGGGGTCGGTCTCGAGCGCGTAGTAGACCGCGATCGGCATTGTCTGCGTGCGCCCGGGAAAGCTCCCGGCGAAGGTGATCGTCGCGCCGAACTCGCCGAGGGCCCGTGCCCAGCACAGCACAGCGCCGGCCGCCAGCGATGGCGCGACCATCGGGACGGTGATGCGGCGGAACACTGTCATCCTGCCAGCCCCCAGCGTGGATGCTGCCTCCTCGAACCCCAAGTCGGCCGATCGGAGCGCCCCCTCCACGGTGATGATCAGGAAAGGCATCGCCACGAACGTCTCGGCCATGATGACTGCGGCCGGGCTGAACGGGATTGTGATGCCGAACCACTGGTC
This sequence comes from uncultured Actinomycetota bacterium, assembly GCA_963734005.1. GTDB lineage: Bacteria > Actinomycetota > Actinomycetes > Propionibacteriales > Propionibacteriaceae > Microlunatus. Next base: position 147,785 of record CAVTFS010000012.1, on the reverse strand, counting down.
GAGGTACCTGCCGACAAATCCCTTACGCCCAAAGGCCAGCAGCAGCGCTACCCCGCCGACCACCGGTGGCAGCACCAGCGGCAATGTGACCAGCGCCCGCAGGATCCGCAGCCCAGGAAAGTCCGTCCGGGCCAGCACCCAGGCCAGCGGCACGCCGATCACCAGCGATACGCCGGTCGCGACTGTTGAGGTCCATAGCGATAGCCGCAGCGCCTGGGATGCGTCCGAGCCCCGCACGATGGACCACAGGTCCCCCCACGGGGCCCGCACGATGAGCCCTGCCAGCGGCAGCACGAGAAACGCAACCGAGACGAGTGCTGGTGCCAGCAACGGCATCGGCACCGACCGCGACCCGCCACCCTTGGTAGCTCGCCGCAGGCGCTCCCGCTGGCTCAACCGCGACGGTGCCGCCAGCGTGCTCACACTCAGATCCGCGCTTGTACCGGACTTCAGGGCGCTTGGAACCCTGCGGCGGTCAGCACACTATCCCCGGCCGGCGAGAGCACCATGTCCACGAACGCGGACGCCACGCGCGGCGTTGCCGCTCTTGGTTAGAGCGGCGATCGGGTAATCGGTGGAGGCGTTGACATCGTCGGCAATCTCAACGCCCTTGACCTTCTCGCCCGCGGCCTTTACGTCGGTCACATAGACCATTCCCGCGTCCACCTCACCGAGCTGCACCTTGCTCAGGACCGACTTCACGTCCGGCTCGAGGGTAACCGGCTTCACAGTGATCTTGGCGTTCGTAAAGACCTGCTGTGCGACCGAACCGCACGGCACCTGCGGCTGGCACAGCGCGGTCTTGACCGATGACTTCGCCAGGTCGTTAACCGAGGCGACGTGGGCCGGGTTGCTGGGCGGGGTGGCGATCTCCATCTCGTTGGTCGCGAACACCTTCGGGTCAGACGCGTCGCCGGTGCTAACGACCTGGTCCATGTTCTTCGGGCTCGCCGAAGCGAACACGTCAGCAGGCGCACCAGATTTGATCTGCTCCGCCAGAGCGGAGCTTGCTCCGAAACTGAACGTCACCTTCGTCCCCGGGTTGGCAGCCTCGAACTGCTTACTAAGCTCGGTGAACGACTCCGTCAGCGAGGCCGCCGCGAACACGGTGATGTCGCCCGACGGTGACAGCGAGCCGCTCTCACTCGCCGACGGACCTGGCGCTGAACTCGTACCGCTGTTGTTGGACGCGCACGCCGTAACACCGACGACGATCAGCGAGGCGGTGAGAAGGGTGGCTGCAAATCGTCGCATGAGAACTCCTTGATATTGGACCCACATCCAGGCTCAGCGGTTCCTCGGTATCTCCACCGAGACGTTGGTGGCCTTTACCGCTGCCACTGCCAACACCCCGGGCTCCAGCCCAAGGTCGTCCACAGCCTCACGGCTAAGCAGGGAGACGAACCGGTGCGGTCCGGCCTGAATCTCTACCTGCGCCATTACGGTGTCCCGCACTACGCGTGTGACCAGGCCGGTGAACCGGTTGCGCATGGACTCCGCTACGACGACTCGGCTAGCGGCTCCACCACTAGCTCCAGCGGCCTCCTCAGCAAAGCGAGCGAGCGCTGCGCCGTCGATCACCTGCCGACCCGACATGTCGGTAGTCGTCGTAATCCGACCACCCTCGGCCCAGCGGCGGACGGTATCGTCACTCACCCCGAGGAGATCGGCGGCTTCCTTGATCCGAAATGTTGGCACACCGCGGACTGTAGCCGCATTATCGGCGTCTGGATAGAGTTTCAGGTGCATTTGCTCTGCTATCAGATCGAAACAGAGGCAGACGCGCGTGGCCACCAATGCCAAATGAGCACGGATACCTGGCACCAACACGCGGCTGGTGTTCGGCGTGGATGACCGCGCCGCAGCAAGGGCAGTGCTCGCGCAGTAGCCAGTGCCCCGAGAGGGCGGCCTAGGACCAGACTGGGAGCGTGCGGCGTGTGGTGTTGTTCGCGTCGGTAGTCGTGGCCGTGGTGCTGTTCGTGGTGCTGTTTCCTGGGCGTTTCAGCGGCGTCTGATCTATCTGCCGTCCGCGGGCGCCCCTTGCCCGAGCGTTGGCGAACCAAGGTTTCGGGGTGTTGCTGTTCGACTACCGGGGCTATGGCGGAAACCCGGGGAGCCCAAGCGAGGAAGGGCTGGCTCGGGACGTACGCGCCGCTCATCGGTTCCTCACCGACGAGGGCGTGCCCGGTGAACGCATGCTGTACTACGGCGAAAGCCTCGGCGCTGCGGTGGTCGCTGAGCTAGCGACCGAGCACCCGCCGGCAGGGCTTGTATTGCGGTCACCGTTCACCGACCTCGCCTCGGTGGGACAGATTCACTACCCGTTCTTGCCCGTACGTGCGTTGCTGAAAGACCGTTTCCCGGTAGCCGAGTACCTAGCGCGCGTCACCGTACCGATCACTGTCGTGTATGGCACAGAGGACTCCATCGTTCCTCCCGAGGAAAGCCGACGGTCGGTCGCCGGCGCCCGTGGGCCGATACTCCTTGTCGCGGTGGAGGGCGCTGACCATAACGACGCAGCACTGCTAAACGGGGATGCCCTGATTCAGGCGGTTATGGAACTGGCGAACGAGATCAACCGCAACCCGTAGCTGTGAGCCCACACCGGAGCCCACCTACACGCCGCTACGACCGAGCCGGCGTGCTCAGGCTCTGTGAGCGCACGGCACATCGTGGCAGTCCTCGCCGCGGACTCGAGCTCATCCGACATGCCGTCGACTTGGGGCGTCGATGGTCTTGACCGAGATCAGGGTGGTGCCGAGGTCGCGCACCTTGGCGAGCAGGCCGTGCAGCTCGGCCTGGTCGGTCACTGCGCCACGCAGGGTGGTGGTGCCGTCGTCCTCGCGGATGAGGGTCAGTCCGCCGAACCAGGCCGACCAGTACTCGTCGAGGTGCCCCTCGATCCGGAGTTCGTAGTGGGCAGGCGCGTACGGCCCGGGACGTTGGTTCATTGCGACACCGCCAACGCTGTGCGGGCACGAGCGGTCCGGCGGGCGAGGATGGCGGAGATGGCCGCGCCGAGTACGTGTACCACCACGGGCCCCGGGGAGGCGTCGATGCGCGGGTTGGTCCGGCATCAGCTGCGGGCCGCCGGCAACCTCGAGCAGCCGCAGTGACCCGGCGATCACCGGGATGAGGCTGAGGACCACCAGCGCGACCGGGACCGGCCAGCTCGACCCGCCCCGGGCACCCGGCCGGCGCTGCGGCGCCGGTCGGGTGTGCGAGACGGTGTGCTGGGTCATTTGGCACCTGCCGTGGCGACCCCGCGCGACCGTCGACCGGGGTCGGCAGCGTTGCGGTGTCGGTCCGCGCGGTGCGCCACAGCGAGTAGCCGAGGGCGACCATGGCGATGGCGTTCGGGAAGGCCAGGAACCGGTAGAAGGCGTCCGGCATCACTGCGAGCAGAACGGTGACCACGCTGCCGACGGCGAGGAGCACGGCCGCCCAGCGAGCGAGTACGCGGGCCCGGAACAGCGCGATGCCGAAGACGAGGCCGCCGGCCAGCCAGGCGAAGCCCTGGACCTTGATGACCGTCTGCAGCAGGCCGATGTCGCCCTGGACCGTGCCGTTGGTCGCCGCGGCGAGAACGTCGTTGACGTAGCCGGGGTTGGAGTCAGCGAGCGAGGGGAGGACGTAGCCGGAGATCAAGGCGGTGCTCGTGATGAGCAGGTAGCCGGCGCCGAAGACGAGGTACCCGACCAAGCCCAGTACGCCGCTCTGCTTCACCTGGCGCAGGTACATGCCGGTGATGCCGGCCAGCGCCAGGGCGGCCATCAGCACCTTCAGGGAGTTGCGCACGACCCACTCGGTCGTCGTGACGGAGGTGACGTCGGAGTGGGGGTGGTTGATCTGGACGCCGATGAAGATCAGTCCGGCTACGACGGCGGCGACGCCTGCCGCCCGGAAGAGGGTGGTCGGTGTGATGGTCATGTTCGCTCCCTGTTGGGTTGGTCCGTGGCGGTCGCCGCGGGGATGTCTTCAACGTAGGAAGCGATGGGGTGACAGCGCGTCACCACATGATGTGAATGACGATGTGACAGAAGACGAGCCTAGAGGAGCCCTCGTTCGTGGGCGCGGCGCACCGCCGCTGCACGGGTGGTCACGTCGAGCTTGGTGAAGATGCGCTTGGTGTGCGTGCGCAGCGTGTTGAGCGTGACGTAAAGCTCGCGCGCGATCTCTGGTCCGGTGAGTTCGCTGTCAAGAAGCCGGAGCACCTCCAGTTCGCGCTGGCTCAGCGGCCCGCCCGGGGTCTGCTGCGACTCTGCCCCCGCTTCGCGGGAGGTCGGAGCGCGCTCGAGGAGCCGTCCGGCATACGCCTGCACAACGCGGTCGGGCGTAGCGGCGGCAGCGTGGTGCAGGAGGGTCAGCATCGGGGCGCCCTCGTCCAGGTACAGCCGTACGTTGCTGTCCGGTTCGGGCGTGTCGACGAAGCTTCGGTTGAGTGCGGCGAGCGCCTCCGGAAGATCGCCGTGAGCTTGGCGGGCCAGGGCCTGCAGCACTCGGATCTCTCGCACACTTCCGTCTCGCCCCGCCTCCACCGGCGCTGCCGTGCAGTCGGTCGAGTAGACCGATCACTGCCAGCGCGCTGATTGGCACGGTGCTGGGCGAGCAGGAGCCGGGCCAGAGTCAGATGCTCGTACTCGCGCAGGTAGGCCGGTTCGTCGCCGACGCCGATTCCTCGATCTTCAGCCCATGCGGCTGCCGACGATAGGTCCCCGGCCGCGATCTGGACCCGGGCCTTCAGCGCCGCGATAGGGCGTACGTCGGGGTAGAAGCCGTGCCGGTACAGCGCCTCGGCCTGGTCGAGCAGGCGCATCGCGGCGTCGTAGTCGCCTTGAGCGACGTGGACCTGTGCCATCACGACGTACCAGCGATGACGGTTCTCGGTGATGGAGGCCCGTTCACCGAGAACTCGTGCCGACTCGATGTGTTCCTCTGCCGTGGGAAGGTCGTCAAGCTCACGGTCGAGCTCGGCCAGTCCGACGTGCAGGTCGGCCGTAGCCCGGGGGTAGGGCGCACCGGTCGCGGTGGCGGTCTGCAGCGCCCGCTCGAACAGCCGGCGGGCGTGGCTCGGCCGACCCGCGGCGACTTCCATGTCGGCGAGCACGATCGTGGTGTCCAGCTCGTCGACGAGGTTGCCCGCGGCGTGCAGGCTGCGCACAGCGTCGGAGAACGTCGACCGTGCTTCGTCGACGTCCCCGGCGGCCCAGGCGGCCAGGCCGAGGTAGCCGTGGGCGCCACCGCGTACGAAGTGGTCCTCTGGTCCGGCCAGGTCCAAGGCGTGCCGGGCATGGCGTACGGTGCCGGCGACATCGCCGCGTGCCTGCGCCAGCGCCGCTCGGTAGACATGGACCGCCGCCGGCGCGGTGCGCAGGTCTTCGGTGTCGGCCCAGGTTGCCGCGAGGGCGGGGTCCTGGGCGCCGGCGGCTAGCGCGGCTTCGGCGTCGTCGAGCCGGGATCCGGCCGCGTCGAGGTCCCCGGACATCAGCAGCGACCAGCTGGACAGGATGCAGAGGACCGGGCTTCGGCGCACCACTGGCTCCGGCAAGGACCGCACCCAGGTCAGGAGCAGGCCGTCCTGCCGGGTGGGGCGTATCTGCGGCAGCGCCTCCTCCATCAGGTAGCCGGCACGATCGAAATCCTCGGCGGCGAGAGCGTGTCGGACTGCGTCCGCGACCAGGCCGCGGGCGGCGAACCATTCGCTGGCGCGCATGTGGAGATCCGGCAGGTCGGCGGGCTGCTCGGCGAGCAGGCGGGCGTGAAGCACGTCGGCGAAAAGGTGGTGGTAGCGGTACCAGGAGCGCTCGGTGTCGAGCGGGACGACGAAGAGGTTCCCACGCTCGAGGTCCGCCAACGTTTGGGCGCCGCCGGTGCCGCCGGTGACGGCGTCGCACAGCGGGCCTTGAAGTCGGTCGAGGACTGCGGTGCGGAGCAGGAAGTCGCGAACCTCCGGCGGTTGCCGGGCAAGAACCTCGTCGGCCAGGTAGTCGATGACGAACCGGTTGCTGCCGGTGAACGCCGAAATAAAGTTGGCGACCTCGTCCCGGTCTTTGATGCCGCGCAAGGAGAGTGCGGCCAGCTGCAGGCCGGCGATCCAACCCTCCGTGCGGTCCTCCAGCGCGTCCACGTCGGCGGCGGTGAGCTCGAGCCCCATCACCTGGTTGAGGAACTCCCGCGCCTCGGCTGGGGTGAAGCGAAGATCGGCGGCGCGCAGCTCAGTGAGCTGTCCACGACTGCGCAACCGGGCCAGAGGCAACGGCGGATCGGAGCGGGTCGCCATGACCAAATGCAGCTGATCCGGAAGGTGATCGAGCAGGAAGGTCACCGCCTCGTGGACCTCGGAGGCTCCGATCGCGTGGTAATCGTCGAGCACCACGATCCATTGCTTGCCCTGCTCGTCGGCACCGGCTCGAGCGAGGTCGTTGACGAGCGGGGTCAGGGCGGCGACGGCCGAGGCGGTGGTCAACGACTCGAGGACGGCCGCGTCGACATCGAGTTCGGCAGCCTGCAGGGCGGCCACCAAGTGGGTCATGAAGCGGGTCAGGTCGTTGTCGCCGTCATCGAGGGAGAGCCACCCGACCCGGGCGTTCGCCAGTCGCTGATCGTGGTCGCTGAGCCAGTCACCGAGCAAGGTGGTCTTGCCGAAGCCGGCCGGTGCGGACACCAGAGTCATCCGATGGCCCGCATCGAGGGTGGTGTCGAGCCGCTCGGCGATCCTGGATCGCGCCACGAGCTGCCGCCGCGGAGTCGGCGCGAACAGCTTGGTCGCGAGCACCGGAGTCGACACCATCACCAGAGGATAGAAGGCCCAAGGACTACCGGAACGTTCGACGCCCACCATGCCCAGCTGGCCAACTCGATGCTGCGGCGGCTGGAGCTGGTGGAGTTGGCTTTGGCCGAGCCTGGATGCGGTCATCGTCGAGGCGTGCCGGCCCCGGCAGCACCACATCGAGTTGCATGAACGCCGCAACAACGAAGCCCACACCAGAAAGTTCATCGCCCGGCTCGAACGGCTCGGGCACACCGTGATCATCGACCCGCCGCCTAACCAGCACGCTCACCCACAGCGCCGGGAACGCCCGACGCTGCCGCAGCCTGCCCACGGCCAGGTGATTCACGGGTCTGTGTCGGACATCGAACTTCGATTTTTGTCATGTGTTGCCCAAGCCCAGCACGGCATCTCGTTCCGGTCTGCCAGCAGGGGCGCCGCCACCGGTTGCGGCTGCATTCATGCCCACCAGCATCTGGCAGCGCACCCGGCTGAGGTATCCGCAACGTGACTGAACCTAGCGGGAGGGCAAGCCGATGGGATCGGCCGTGCCCGCCGACTGGAGGCGTTCGAAAGCGAGGCGGACGGCCACTGAGCCCTCACCGATGGCGGCTGCGACGCGCTTCACGGAGCCGCTGCGCACGTCGCCGACGGCGAAGATGCCGGGCCTGCTCGTCTCCAGAAACAGTGGTGTCAGGTTCTCGCTTTCCAGCCGGGTGGCCGGGATATCGCCGCCAGTCAGGAGGAAACCGTGCCTGTCCTCGGCCAACTGGCCCGCCAGCCACGCCGTTCCCGGTTTCGCGCCGATGAAGACGAACAGCCCGGTTACAGCCAGCTCCGACGCTTCCGGCTGGCCCGCGCGTCGGAGCCGCACGGCCTCGAGCCGGTTGGTTCCGGTCAGGGCCGTGACCTGAGTGGAAGGCCAGACGACGATGCCAGGGTTGCGCTCGATCCGGTCGACGAGGTACCGCGACATTGAGGAGTCCAGCGCATCCCGGCGGATGATCAGGTGCACTGTGGCGCACGAGCGGCTGAGGAAGAGAGCAGCCTGCCCCGCTGAGTTGCCGCCGCCGACAATGGCAACCGACCCGATTCCGCAGGCTTGGGCCTCCGCCTGGGTCGCCGCGTAATAGACCCCGACGCCCTCGAACTCGGCCAGGCGATCCAGGGGAAGCCGGTTGTACCGTGCGCCTGTTGCGATGACGACCGACCTGGCGTGAATGGCCTCGCCGTCATCGAATGTGACCCGGTGCACGCCGTCCTCGAAGGATAGTGAGGTCGCTTTGGCGGCTAGCTTGAGCCGGACGCCGAACTTCTGCGCCTGCAGCGTCCCCCGGGTCGCGAGTTCCTCCCCGGACAAGCCTGCGGGAAAACCGAGGTAGTTCTCGATACGTGACGAGGTGCCCGCCTGGCCACCGAGCGCGGTGTCTTCCGCCAGAGTTGTGGCCATGCCGTCGGACGCGCCGTAGACCGAGGCCGCGAGCCCAGCCGGGCCTGCGCCCACGACAAGCAGGTCGCACACACCTCGCGGATGGGAGCCAGCGTTGCCGGAGATGGCCAAGGCGTCCAGCAGCGCGCGGCTGTCGGGGTTCCTCAGCACCGGCCCGCCGGGCACGATGATGATCGGCAGATCGGCGACCGGGACATCAAGGCCCTGGAGGATTTGCTCAGCCTCGGGTGACGCCTCCAGATCTAGCCAGCTCCAGAGCAGGCGGTTTCGCGCCAGGACCTCCAGCAGCCGCCGCGCATCAGGGTCGAAGCGCGATCCGATCAGGGTCAGGCCGGTGCCGCGGCTCATCAGGATGGAGTGACGGAGCAGGAAGGTCCGCAAGATGAGGTCGCTCAGGCCTGGCTCTTGCGCCATGACCCGGCGCAGTTGCGCGACCGGAACTGCGAGGACCCGCCCTGCGGAGGTGGCGACGGCGCTCAGGAAGGCACGCTGCCCGGTGAGCATGCCGATCTCGCCGAGAAATTCCGAGGGACCGTAGCTGGCGGCGACACTTGCCCGCGGATGGCCGTAACCCTCGATGATGTCGGCCGTGCCCGCGAGCAGCACGATCAGGTCGTAGGTCTCGTCGCCGTCGGCGAACAACACATCCCCAGCAGCCACGTCGCGATCGGTGCCGTACCCGCGCAGTATTCCAAGCTGGGCCGCATCCAGGACAGGAGAACGCCCCGGAAGCGAGATCAGGCGATCGTCACTGCCGTCGGGAGGCTCCGCGGAGGCTCCAGGAGCAGTGCCTCCCAGGCCGGCTGTGGCCGTGCCCATCGGAACCTCCTAGCGGACGGCGAGGATACGAGGATACGTCGTGGCCCCGGCCGGTCAGGGTGCTGGCGATGGTTGGATCCCGCTTGCCTCGCGCAGGGGTCCGAGCACCTTTGCGTCGAGCCGCCCCGGCAACTTGGGGCGCGGCTGCATTGTGATAGGCAAGCGATCGTGCTGGCCCCATTTCACACTTCGAAGCCATCTATTTCGGACGATCGTTTATTCAGATGATCGTTGATGGTCAATCATGGAAATGATCGTCGTGCGTGGATGTTCGGGCCCTGGAGGCTCGTGGCGCTCAAGGTTCCGTGGGCGAGCAGCTCAGTGATTACTTCGTCGGTGGTCGGGGTCCAGTGGCCTCAGTCTCGCGGGGCGCCGTCGTACACTCAGGCATGCCCGGCCTGCAGCACACCGTCACCATCGCGGCCCCGCCCGAGCGGGTCTGGGCGGTGGTCGTCGACGTCGAGCGCTGGCCCGAGCGGATCCCGACGGTCGACGCGGCGGAGCGTCTCGACGCCGGACCGCTGGCCGTCGGCACCCGAACCCGGTTGCAGCAGCCCCGGCTGCCCACAGCGGTGTGGACGGTCACCGAGCTGGCCGACGGGTCGTCGTACACCTGGGAGTCGAGCTCGCCCGGCGTCACCGTCACCGCCGCGCACGTTGTCGAGCCGCACCCCGACGGGAGCCGGCTCACCCTCGCCCTGACCGTGTCCGGTCCGCTGTCCGGGATCGGCTGGCTGCTGTCGCGGTCGCTGACCAAGCGGTACGTCGAGACGGAGGCCGCCTCGATCAAGACGGCCGCCGAGACCTCGACCACGTAGACAACTAGTGGCCGTCGATGAACGCGCGGATCGTGGTGTTGAGGTCCTTGACTGACTTGAAGACGCCGCGGCGGATGGCCTCCCGTTCCACGATCCCAAACCACACCTCGACGAGGTTCATCCAGCAGGCGTGGGTGGGGGTGAAGTGGATCTTGAATCGCGGGTTCGCCTCCCGCCACTGGCGCACGTTCGTGTGCTTGTGGGCGGCGTAGTTCTCCATGACCAGGTGCAGCTCGACCGGCTGCCCGGTCTCGGGGTCGAGGACGTTGCGGTAGGTCCGTTCGATCTGTTGGAGGAAGGCCAGGAACTCCTGGTGGCGGTGGCGCGGCTTCAGCGCGGCGGTCACCTGCCCGGTGGCGCTGTCGAGGGCCGCGAACAGGGTGGAGGTGCCGTGCCGGTAGTAGTCGTGGGAGCGGCGCTCGACCAGCCCCGGCCGCATCGGCAGCACCGGCACGGTGCGGTCCAGCGCCTGGATCTGTTGGGTCGGAAACGGGACGCCGTGCAGCATTGCTGATCTTTCGTATCCCGATTGGAGTGCCGGTTGGGAGCGAGGTGTCGCGGTGGGTGTCGACACCGACGACGGCGTCGACAAGTGAACCGTCCCGGCTTGGTGGAGGCATTGATCCCACGGAAGGGTGGAGTCATGTCAGTACCGAAGAAGTATCCGCTTGAGGTTCGTGATCGGGCGATCCGTCTGGTCGATGATCTTTTGGTCGATGATCAGCTGCAGCTGTCGGTGACCGGCGCGTGTCGTAGGGTCGGGGAGCAGTTGGGCATCAACGGTGACACGTTGCGCGGTCGGGTGAAGCAGGCCCAGATCGATGCCGGCACTAAGCCGGGGGTGTCCAGCGATGATCGGCGTCGGTTGGTGGAGTTGGAGCGGGAGAACCGCGAGCTGCGGCGGGCGAATGCGATCTTGAAGACCGCGCGTCGGCTTTCTTTGCGGCGGAGCTCGACCGCCCATCGCCACGCTCGTGAGGTTCATCGACGAGCATCGTCACGATGTGATCGATGGTCGGGAGTTCGGGGTCGAGCCGATCTGCAGGGTGCTGTCTGAGCATGGTTGCCCGATCGCCCCGAGCAGCTACTACGCGGCCAAGAGCCGACCAACCTGTGACCGGGTGCTCCGTGACGCGGAGTTGTTGGCCCAGATTCGGCGGGTGTATGCGGACAACTATGGGGTGTATGGGGCCCGCAAGGTGTGGCATCAGCTGCACCGGGAAGGCATTGTGGTGGCTCGCTGCACCGTGGAACGGCTGATGAAAGGCGCGGGGCTGCACGGTGCGGTCCGGGGGGCCCGGACTCGCACCACTCGCCCAGACCCGGCAGCGGCGCGCCCTGAGGACTTGGTGGAGCGGCAGTTCAGTGCGCAGCGGCCCAACCAGCTGTGGGTGGTCGACTTCACCTTCGTCGCCACCTGGGCTGGTTTCGTTTATGTGGCGTTCTGCATCGATGTGTTCTCCCGGATGATCATCGGCTGGCGAGCGGCCAAATCGATGACCACCGATTTGGTCTTGGACGCTTTGGAGATGGGCACTTGGCAGTGCCGCCGCGCCGGCCACGATCTTCAGGGGCTGGTTCACCACAGCGACGCCGGTTGAGTCCGGTCAATACACCTCGATCCGCTACACCGAGCGGCTCGCCGAGGCCGGCGCTCGACCATCCATCGGATCGGTGGGTGACTCCTATGACAATGCCTTGGCCGAATCGGTGATCGGCTTGTTCAAAACCGAGCTGATCCGCCGCAGGGGCCCTGGCGCGGCCTGGACGCTGTCGAGATGGCCACCTTGGAATGGGTTGACTGGTTCAACAATCGGCCACTCTTCTCCGCCGTTGGCAACATCTCACCGGCCGAAGCCGAAGCCCACCACTACCTCACAACCGCACCGTCTGAAATCCTTCAGATGGCAGAAACCCGCCTCCACTGAACCCGGGGCGGTTCAAAGTTCTGCCAGCATGGGCACCGGCCTAGTCCTTCCCTTAGGGAGTGGGTCAACCGTCGGCACCGGCTTGGGTAGAGGTCACCGAGTGGCACATCTGTGATGGGTCACGGCCTAGAGCGGACAGGCTTCTGATCAGGCCAACTGGTGGGCCAGGCCGGTGTCGGCAACCACGATGGACAGGTCAGATGAAGGGCACGCCGAAGCGGCCGGATCCGTAGAGAGTCACATCGGGTCACCGCCACTGAGCCTGGTCGTCCTTTACCCAGGGGCACCGCAACGACACTCACAGATCCGTAGGAGTGCGAAGCCTGTCCGCTCAACGTCCTGAGCGCGTGTACCGGCCCGGCGTTTGTGTCGCTACGTCCGTGTTCGTCGGTCGGTGTTCGGACGCCCGTTAGCAGGGCGTTAGCATGCCAGGTGTGGCACCTGAGCATGTACGGCCTGCGCTCGGTGCGATCGTTCCGGGGCGGTCCGGGGATTGCTCCGCCGAGGCCAATGAGTTCGTGACATGCGCCGGGTCGTCATCGGCATGAGCGATACGGATGCTGGCCTGGGCAAGGTCGTTGTGAACAGGGCGATGTCGCTGGACGGCTTCATCGCCGGCCCCGACGACGCGATGGACTGGATCATCGAGTACGTGAAAAAGGACTCGTTTCCTGAGGTCATGCACGCCACTGGCGCCATGCTCGTCGGCCGGGGCACTTACGAGGTCGCCCAGCGGATGTCCGACGAGGACACCGACTACGACGGGGGACCGGTATTTGTCCTGACGCACCAACCGCCGGCCGAGCCAGAGCAAGGGGTCACATTCCTCACCTGCGATCTGGCGGAGGCCGTCGCCACGGCGCGCGCCGTCGCGGGCGGTAAGAATCTGGAGATCCTCGGTGCCGACCTGGCCAGTCAGTGCCTGCAGCGAGGTCTCGTCGACGAGGTCCTGGTCTATGTCTTGCCTGTGCTGCTTGGCGACGGCGTGCGCTTCTCGACCTCGGGCCTCGGCAGGATCGACCTGGAACCGTTCAGCAACAGGCAGTCAGGTCCCGTGACGATGCTCCGCTTTCGTGTGCGGAAGAAGGCGCGGTCAGCAACTGAGGGCGTTTGACCCGCGGGCGTGTTGTGGGCCGAGGTGGTCTTGAACTCCGACCTCTTCGATATCAGCTGCCGCGACGCGGCCCGCAGCGAAGCGAGGACACGCGGAGGGAGCAGCCGAGCGCAGCGAGGCTGCCTTGATGGAGTAGAGCCGTTACGCGTTCTTCCACGTCGCTGCCTTCACCGGTGCCCGCCGCGGCGAGTTGCTCAACCTGACATGGCCAATGGTCGATCTGGCCGGCGGCGCGGTGGTGATCACCGGCTCGGCGTCGGTGGTCGAGGGTGAGCGGATTGTCGGCACGACCAAGGGAGGACGACGGCGAACCGTGACAATCGATCCGCTGACCGTGCGGGGTCCTGCAGGCGTGCGGGGCTCGGCAGGCCGAGGAACGGCTCGTGATCGAGTCGGACTGGCCCGAGTCGGACCTCATGTTCCGCACCGCCTTCGGTGAGCCGGTCTATCCGGACACTCCCTCGCAACTGCTGCCGAAGTTGATCGAGGAGTACAACAAGCAGGAGCTAACGCCAGCGGTCGCGGCCACGTTCGCGGGTGCCGTCGAAGCCGCCATGCACGGCGATTCCGGGGCTGTCAAGTTCCACCACCCGCTTGACACTTGAGTTCCGGTACCTCCTTGACATGATCAACATCGTCCTTCGGGTCGGGTGGTTCCGCGCCGCGGCGATCTTGCGCCGGGTGAGGGGGTCGGGGTCAAGGCTCGGCCGGCAGGCCGACCGCGCAGCGGCTTGGCCTTGACGCTGGCACCGGCCGGCGCATCCTGTCGGTGGCGGGGCCGCCCGTTCGGGGTGGCGAACGCGCCGTGTTCTTTGGCCCGGTCGTGTCGGATCGGGTGGACGCGCACGATGTGGCCGTCGCAGGAAAGCTGCACCGAACCGGCGACGATGCAGACTTGGGCGCTGCGGCCGCGCCAGCTGTTGCCGACCCGGTAGTTGGTGCCGGCGAACGACACGTACCCGGAGGAGTCCACCACCCGGGTCACCACCATCCCGTCGGTAGCCCGCCGGGACCGGCGGCTGCCCTGCCGCAGCCGGACCTCCTGCTGCTGGCCGGTGTCGGGTTTGCGGCGTTGCACGTGTTCAGCGACCAGCACGTCACGGTGGAAGATCCGTACCAGATGCTCCGCGGCCACGGCCTCCACCGGCTCCCCGGCCAGCACGATGGGCACCCGGTAACGGAACCCGCCTAAGGAGATCAGACCGTGCTGGTCGACCCACCGCTGCACCCCGGACAGCCGCACGATCTGCGGGCTCGGCTCCACGACCGGCGCCGGTGGCACGGCCGGGACGGCACTGGGTTCGACGACGGTCTCCACGCCGGGCCCGGCGAGCAAGTTGGAACCTCTCGATCGGCGGCCGCATCCCCAACGCCTGGTGCGGCCGTTCGGTGTTGTAGTGGTCTACCCACGCATCCAACGCCTGCCTGCAACTCCGCCAAGGTGGCGTGCCGCCGGTCGTGCTCGGCAAGGAACTCGGCACGTATCGTCTTGTGCCACCGCTCCACCTTCCCTGTGGTGGTAGGAGATCGGGGTGCGGTCAGCAGATGCCGGATCCCGTTCTCGGCGCAGATCCGGTCGAACAACACCTCCGCCGAGCTGCCCGCCGGGCCGAACCTGCCGGTGAAGACTTTCCCGTTGTCAGTCAACATCTGATCCGGGACTCCGTGTCGCCGCAGCGCCGCCAGCAGCGCCTCACACACCGGGCCGGCGGTGGCCCGCCGCACCAGTGTGGCCGATACCCCGAACCGGGAGCTGTCGTCGATGCCGCTGACAGCCTTCAGCTCAGTCCCATCGCTCAGGTGGAAGCCGCCGACCACATCCATCTGCCACAGCTCCATCGGTCGGGCCCGCTCCCACCGCCGATAATCCGCCCGCCGACGCTTCCGCTGCCCCGGCACCACCAAACCGTTCCGCACCAGCGCCCGATAGATACTGGTCCGGCCTGGCACCGGCGATACCCTGAGAATGACAAGTTGATTTGGCCCCACTGTGCTGGCCTGATTTGGCCCCACCCTGGGGTCGGTTAGGTGTTGGCGGCTCCTTTCTTGTTTCGTGTGCTGGTGAGCCGGTAGCTGTTGGTGCCGGTTTGGATGATGTGGGCGTTGAAGGTGAGCCGGTCAACCACGGCAGCGGCGAGGCGGGGGTCGGTGAAGGTGTTGCCCCATTCGGAGAAGGGGGCGTTTGAGGCGCAGGCGATGGAGGCGCGTTCTTCTCTGGCGGTGATGATCTGGAACAGCAGTTCGGCGCCTCGCGGATCCAAGGTGAGGTAGCCGATCTCGTCGAGGCAGAGCAGGTCGAGGCGGGCGTAGCGGCCGAGGACGCGGGTGAGTTGTTTGTCGTCGGCGGCTTCGGCGAGCTCGTTGACCAGTTGGGCGCAGGTCAGGTAGCGGACCCGGCGGCCCGCTTCGGCGGCGCAGGTGCCGAGGGCGATGAGCAGATGGGTTTTGCCGGTGCCGGAGTCGCCGAGCAGCACTAAAGGTTCACCTTTGTCGATCCAGGCACCGGAGGCGAGGTGGCCGAGGACGGCTGGGGTGAGGTCGGGGATGCGGGTGTGGTCGAAGTCGCCGAGTCGTTTGGTGCGCGGGAACTTGGCCTCATGGACTAGCCGGATCCGTCGGCGGGCGTCGCGTTCGTCGCATTCGGCGGTCAGCACCTCGGCCAGGAACGCCTTGTGCGACAAGCGCTGCTTCGCCGCAGCCGCGGCCAGCTGCCCGGCTTGGGCGCGGATGGTGGGCAGCTGCAGGGTTTTGGCTGCGGCTGCGATGGCGGCGTCAGCGGCCGGCTCGGCCAGCCGAGACACGGCCGCGGTCATGCCAGGGCTCCAGCCAGCAGCTGATCGTAGCCGGCCAGCGACGGGGCCGGCCGGTCACCAAGATCTTTACTGGTCGGCACGATCAGCGGCGGCGCCGGCTCGGGATGGCTGATGCGGCGGGCCTCGACCGCAACCAGATCCGGGTCGACGCTGTCCATACTGATCGCGGCGCGCATCGCTGTGATCACCGAGTCTGTGGGCAGGGTGCGGTGCAGCAGCAACACCCCGATCAGGGCGCGGGTGCCGGGCCCGTCGCCGAGCCGCCGTCGGGCTGTCTCCCAGAACCGTTGATGATCAGCGGTGAACACCCCGGCGGCCCGTGCTGCGGCTAGCGCGGTGGACCCGGCCAGCGCGCCGGGTTTGCGGCATAGCACTTCCAGGTAATGATCCAAGATCAAATCCTCACTGTACTTATGCAGCGACCGGGGATGCTCGGCGACGATGGTGGCGCCGTCATAGACGGTGATCATGGTGGCGCCCAGCCGCACCTCCAGACGGCGGCCGGCGTATCGGGCCGGCACCGAGTAGTAGGACTGGCGGACACAAATCCGGGCCTTAGCGTCGACCCGGCACGACGACCGCAACGCCATGTCGAACGGCTCGGCCGGCAGCGGCGCCAGCAACGGCAGCTCTCCGGCCGCCGCCTCGCCAACGGTTTCGGTGCGACCGGTGATGTGGCGGGTGTCGTCGCGGGCATCCGCGGCGGCCAGGGCAGCGTTCAACGCCTCCAGCGAGCCCACATGCGGCATCGGGGTCAGATGGCGGCGGCGGAATCGGCCGATTTCGCCCTCCACGCCGCCCTTCTCATGCGCCCCGTCGACGCCGGGCGCGCAGAAAAACGAGTCGTAGCCGTAGTGGGACCGCATCGCCACGAACCGGGGATGTTCGAAACGTTCCCTGCCCAACGCGATCCGGATCACCGCCGGTTTCAAATTGTCATACCGGATCATCCCGGTCGGCACCCCGCCGAAGGCTTCGAAGGCGCGCACATGGCCGTCCAGGAACGATTCTTGGGTTTGGTTGGCGTAGCCGACGTGGAACGCCTTCCCCGAATGCGACAGCCGCATGCAAAACATGTACAGCTTCATCACCTGCCCGGCGATGGAGGCGGTGAACTCGCCGAAGTCCACCTCGGCCTCGGCCGCCGGCGGATGAGTCTGCGGCACCATCACCCGGCACCGGTCGGCGCCGATCTCGGTTCGCAGCCGCGCCACCAGATTCCGCACCGTCGACTCCCCGATCCGAGCATCTTCCTCCTCAGTCAACCGCTGCCAGATCCGCCGTGCGGTATGCCGCTGCTTCCTCGGCGCCGACAGATCATCCATCAACCACCGCCGAACAAGATCAACATAAGGACCGGTGGCCGGAGCCAACCGCTCCGCCACCTTCCTCGCCGGCGGCGTGGCATCCGCCAACGCCTGACGCACCGTCCGCCGGTGCACCCCATGACGCTCCGCCAACGCCCGAATCGACATCCCCCGATCCCGGGAATCACGTCGAATACCCTCGAACTGCTCCACTCTCGATCTCTCCTTCACACCCCCGGCCTTTCGCGATCGCCATCGCAGACGAGCCGAAAGTAGAGGGAAACGATTGGTCGAGGGTGGGGCCACACCGAGCGAGCACTAGCCCTCCAAGTGGGGCCAAATCAGACTGGCACACTCAATACCCCATCTCGCTCCAGCTGGTAGCCGATCCGGTCTGCACCCCAGGCCGGATGCGCCCGCCTGATCTCTACGATTTTTGCCTCGACTACCGCACTCATTTGATGCGGACAGCCATGCGGCCGCGACGACCGATCACCCAAACCACCCAACCCACCATCGGCGGCATAGCGGGTCAACCAGGAATGCACACTCTGCCGCGACACCCCGAATCGACGTGCCACCTCGGTCACCGAGGCGCCCTCCAACACCTCCCACACCGCCCGATACCGTTGCTCGCCCACCCGCAGCTCCCGAAGTATCCCGGCTCCTTCCACAGTCGATGACGACTACGGAAGAACCCATCAACCAGGCATCGCAACAGGCGCGGCACAGCGAAAGTGTCAAGCACCTACCGGAACGACTGTCGCGCAGGAACCGGAACCGCGTCCCCAAACTGTCAAGCAGCTACCGGAACCCAATGGTCAAGCATGAACCGGAACTGCACACGGCGATTCCGGGGCCAGTGTTAGCACCGGCGTTAGCAGCGTAGAGCGTGCAGCGCTGAGGCCGGTCGGCCAAAACCGCTCCGACTAGGCAAAACACTGGCGCACCCGGAGGGATTCGAACCCCCAACCTTCAGATCCGTAGGTCTCGACCAGGCGTCTGAAGTGGTCCGGCGGGTCGGCCTTCGCGCCCAGAACCGCAGTCTGTACTCCGTGTGCGTCCGCGGTCGTACGGGCTTGGTTGTGCGATCTGGCTCCCAGAATGGCTCCCTGTTCGTGATCTTGATCCTCTGATCCGTAGATCCAGGCAGGGCTGCCGCACGCGTCCGTAACCGTCCGTACCTCGCGGCGCCCGTCTGAGTCGATCCCCCAAGCGAGGGCATGTTGAATCCGCTTTGCTGTCACGGTTGCTGTCAGAGGCGCACGCTTTCCAAGTCCGCTAAGGCGTGTCCGCGAGGGTTCTCGACGACGTCGGGCGCCCGTGGGTGGTGGACGGTGGGGCCCGGCGAACTGCGGCGAACGGTGACAAATGAGACCACAAATGAGACCGGTGCATGCAGCGATGTAGATGGTCCGGCCGTCATGGGAGTTGTACAGGAGCGGCGCCCAGCCGGAGGAGCTCCCCGGTGATAGCCGCGCGCAGCTTGTCGTGCTGTGGGCCTAGCCTCAGCGACGGAAGGGTCCACAACTCCGGTGGATATAGCCAGACCGGTTTGGTCAGTCGATCTGGTGGCTCCCAGGTACGGGGAGCCGCTGCGGATCACCGGCCGTGTCGTGACCCATAAGGCAGGCGTAGAGTGCCGGCGATGACCAGCCAACGGATACTCGTGGGCGTCGCGACCGCACAGCTTGCGGCACAGTTGGTCGGAATGTCGGTGGCGGTTCGCCGCGGACTGCCGTACGACGTCCGCGTTGTCGGAATGCGCGGTGAGGCCGATGACATCGGGCGTGACCTCTGGGACAAGGGCACCGCCCTGTCGGCCCCGGTCACGATGCTCGGCACGCAGGCGGTCGCCATTGCATTGGTCGCGACGAATCCTAACGCCAGCGTCGGACGGGTGGCGGCCAAGGTGCTGGGTGGACTCGGCGCGTTGAACATTGGCGGCTACCTCGGTGAGCGGGTCGTCCGCGAGCGGCTGCGACCGAGCGGCTGGGACCACGTCGAGACGCCGGTCGCGGTTGTCAGCCTCGCGCTCGCGACCGCCATGGCCGCGCTGGGGCTCGGACGGGTCGCGGGTCGCTGACCCAAACCCCTGAACTCGTCCCCCGGATTCGTCCCTGACGGGACTGAGTTGTGCAGCGTGACGCATGACCAGCTTGGAAGACGCCCCGAGCTGGTTGGTGGCTAGGCAACTTTCCTTGCACGCAAGAGAAGTGGTGACCGCGAGTCGCCGTGCGTGACCGATCGCCGCACCCGCATTGGGCACGTATTGGGCACGCGAACCGCCAGTGTTCGATTCTTGACCTCTTCATCCCGAAGCACCTCGGACGGGCGTCGCTTGATGATCTTGCCGGTCGCCAAGCGTCCTGGACCAGGTACCGATATCCCGCTGTGTTCGGTCCCGTTGTCACTCGCTTGGTCACTCACCGGAGTGTCATGGCCCACACCAGCCGCGTCCCCTCGTAGGCGCCAAATCTCAGGCCGGAGCGGAGTGGGTCAAGGGTGGAGCGAAGCGGAATCCGTAGGACGCCGAAGGCGCCCTTGACGCAGGGAGTGGAGGTCGGAGACTGGTCCGGAGAGGGGACGCGGCGGACCCCCCGAAACGGGGCGGTGAACTGATGCATGGTCCAGAACCGCGAACTCATCGGAAACAACCGAACGGACCCGATGAGTTCGTGGCCCGCGGCTGGTCCACGCTCGTGACACCACCCTAGGAAAGGACACCGTCATGTCAGAGCTTCTCGTCGACTTCATCACCTCGCTCGACGGCTGCGCATCGGGAGAGGGATGGCCCGGGTTCTGGGGCCTCGAGGGCCCGGAGTACCTCGCTTGGCTCGGCGAGCAGCCCGAGGTCACTTACCTCATGGGATCGAACACCTACCGCCTCATGTCGGGCTTCGCCGCCGGCGAGGTTCCGGAGGGCCAAGCCGAGTTCAGGGCCGAAGAAGAGGCGTCCGTCGACGAGCTCACGCAAGCGTCCAAGGTGGTGTTCTCCTCCTCGCTCGAGGAGCCACTGACGTGGGCCAACTCCACGCTCGTCCGCGACGACGCCGTCGAGGCGGTCCGCGCCATGAAGGAGAACGCCTCGGGGCTCCTCAGCACGATCGGCAGCCTCAGCCTGTGCCGGTCACTGCTACGGGCCGGACTCGTCGACCGCTTCCGGGTCGGGATGTTCCCGGTGATCACCGGGGCCACGGGCGCAGAGCGCATCTACGACGGCTACCCGGACGTCGCCCTCGAGATGATCGAGCACCGGACCTTCGACGGCCGCATCCAGCTGGTCGAGTACAAGCCCCGCGTGCTCGAGCACCCGCCGCTCGGCGCCCCTGCGTGACGTCGCCCCGTCCACAGAAGGCCGGCGCAAGGCCCGCACGGAGGAGGACACGCGGCGCCGGCCGCGCCGCGCTCGCGCGGCGCCTTGATCTGAAAAGAGCCAGATTCGGCAGTGTGCTGCCTGTCCTGTCCATCGTCGCGTGGAGTGCAACCTCATGTTCCGAGCGCCGCGATGTGACGACTGAGGTGTGCTATCGGCTGGGCGCGGACGGCCCGCTCGGACGCCGTTCGCCTTTTTGGTACGGGCGTTGCCTGTCGTTGCTTCGACTAAGTGCGATGAGTCTTGCCTGTCGCTCGTCGGTCCTCGCATCTGCTGGCGGGTAGGTGGCACGCGCGATATCCCGGTCGAGGTGTTGTTTCCAAAACGCCGGGAGCGTTTCGAGTTGGGTTCCTCCGGTTGGTTGCGGGTCTTGGGGATCGATGCCGTTGGCGGCGCGCCACACTGCGATTTCGCGAACGAGGGCGGTGCTCGGGTGGCTTCCCGGTGCTGCCCAGGCTGGCGGGTCGTCATTTTGGCTGGCCTGGTCTTGGACCTGGCCGGCGAGGTCAGCGACGAGTAGGGATCGCTTGGCCAGGTAGTTGCCCCAGACGGGATGGGCATGCAGCGTTGGTGGAATGCCGGAGAGCCAGGGCAGCGGACCTGGGTTGGTATGCGCCAGCTCTGGGAGGCGCCAGTAGAGGATAGCGGCCATGTCGCCGGCAGTACTGAGGTCGCGTCCGCTGGCGGCTGTCAGCAGGTGCAGGAAGGGGTGCTGCTCGGTTTCAGCCGCGAGGGCGAGTAGGTGGGCTCGCAGGGTCGGCCACGCCGGTTCGTCAGTGAGTCCGGGGATGTACCGGTCGGCTTGGTCGAGCTCTGCGACGGTCTGGGGTCCGAGGAGCTGTTCGGCTGCGACGTGGAGGCCGTCGGTGTAGCGCTGGACCGCCTGGAAAAGCCGGGCCGCCGGGTTGTTGAGCTCGCGCAGCAAGGTGCTGGCGGAGACGGGCGTTTCATCGCGGGTGAGGATCTGTTGCAGCGTCTCGGTCGGGGTGCGGGGTGAGATGGTGTCGGGTCGGGTGAGGGTGTGGGGGTCGCCGTCGCCGACGACCTGCAGGTAGAGGTGGTTGGCGTGCCGGCCGCGGGTGAGCATGGTGTACAGCTGTTGCCGTGATTCCTGCCCGGTCAAGAGGCCGTGCATGGTGTCGGCGGACACGCCTTGGGCGGCGTGGATGGTGGTGGCGTAGCCGAGACCGGTCGACTCGCGGACATAGTCGGCAGGGAGTCGGATGGTGAGGTGGCTGCGGTTGTGTGTGACGGTGAGCCCACCGTTGTTGCTCACTGCGGTGATGGTCCAACGGTCGCCGTTTTTGACCCAGTCGGTGGCGCTGAGGCGAAGTCGGCGGTCGTTGCGGCGGGTGATGATCACATCGCCGACACTGGCCCGGTTTCCGTCGGCCAAGGGCACTTCGGATACTGCCGGCGTGTGATTGAGCCGATGCGCGCGGGCACGAGCGTTCAATTGGGCGACCAGGTCCCGGGTAGGGGCGATCATGATCGCGTCGAGCCCAGCCGCTCGATCGGAAACCCAAGCGTTGAACGCATCCTCGGTCGTGGTGGCTATGTCACCGACATGAACACGGCCGTGATCGAGGTAGAACTCGAGCGCCTCTGGTTTGCCTTCTCGGAGGGTGAGTGATGCTGCTGCTTCGGCGGGGTCGGTGAAGCGGTGGAGCTCAGTGAGGCGCAGGGCGCCGTAGCTCAGTTGGATGTCGCGAAGCACACCGCCGGCGCCGATCGCGGCGAGTTGTTGATCATCACCGACCAGCCGCACACTCGCGCCGCGTGCGAGTGCGAACTGGACGGCCGTGTCGAGGGACAGGGTGTCGGCCATGCCGGCTTCGTCGATGATCACCAAGGTTGACGGGCCGACCGCTGCCGCCCAGTCCGGCAGCTCGCCGTGCCGCAAAGACCAGGTGAGTTTGGCGAGTGTGTCGGCGCGGATCCCGGTGTGCTCTGCGAGAACAGCGGCTGCGGCGGCCGACGGGGCCAGGCCGAGCACCTGACCGCCGTCTTCGGTCCAGGCCAGCGTGAGGGCGCGCATAGCTGTGGTTTTCCCGGCGCCGGCGGGGGCGATCGCGAGCTGCAGCCGGGCACCCGAGGTGCACATCTGGCGGACCAATGCGGCCTGCCCGGCATCCAGCGCAGTGCCGTTCGCCGCCATTTCGAGCACGGCCAGATCCACCGCCGTCGACTCGACGGACTGCACCGCCGCGACGTCCCGCCGCCGCGACGAGACGGGCCTCGGCGTCGAGGATCCGCTGCGAGGTGTAGAGGTCGGAGCCGGCGACGGTGTAGACCGAGGACCCGTCGACCCGCCGCAACACCTCGGGTTCCTCGATGGCGTCGTGCGGTGCGGCCAGGGCAACAGATCGACGATCGAGCACCTCATCGACGAGCAGGTCCACCAAGGCACTCGCCTGTTCTGCCGTTACGCCGGTGGTGCGGACCTGCCGCTGTGCTTCGGCCCGGACATGCCACATCTGCCAGGTCGAGCGGCTCGCCTCCATAACGGTCAGGATGTGATCAGCCGTCCCTGCGACCCAGCGGGCGTCGACGATCGTAGTGGTCTCGGCGGGCGGTGCCAGCTGCCGTCTGCACCATCGAGGCGACGGCCTCGGGCCCGTCCAGCACGGCTGCGGCCTCGTTGAGCCAGGTTGTGCGTTGCTCGGCCAGGGATCGGGGTTCGTGTTTGGCGTCGCGGGTCTCCAACGTCGCCTGCTGAGCCAGATGCAACGCTTCGACCGGTGTCGGCGGCCGGCCATGATCATCCTGGAACTGGATGGCCAGCTCGCCGCGGCGGGTCTCGATGTGGGCACGGCGGGTCGACCAGCGCTGGTTCAGTCGGGGGTCGACACCGACGATCTCCCGGATCGGCCGCTTCGCCGGGTCGGTGCCGGACCGTTCCGCGAACCGCACCCCCAACGTGTCGCGAAGGTGCTGCTCGAGCGCGGTGTTATACGTTTCCGACGCGGCAACATTGGCTTTGAACAGCACCCGGCCGTCGATGGACAGCCACCGTCCGTCGAGGGTCTGCACCTTGTTCGCCACCGCGACGTGGGTGTGGAGATCGGGGTCGCCGGCCCGGCTGTCCCGGTGGGTGAAGGCAGTCGCGATAAGGCCTCCGACGTTGACTTGCCGAATCCCTTGCGGCCCGGTCCGGGTGAACAGGGCGTGCTTCTCGACGAACGTTAACGCGTCCTTGACCGCGGCCTGATGGGCCTGTTCGATTACCGCCGCCACCGCCGGATCAGCGACCGCCCACAACGTCGAGACCGACTTCACCGGCGAGAACGTCAAGTCAAAGCCGGCAACCGTCTGAGTGCGCGGCCGGGAGTCTTTCGCGATCTGTCCGGCCAGCTCCCGGGCATCCATCGGCTCTCGGCCGTGCTCGGCGAGGTAAAACTCACGGGCCACCGCGGTCCGCGCCCGGGCCCGATCTGCGGCCGGCAGCGGAGCGCCGGCGGTAAGGCCGGCCGCCGTCCGGATCGCCGCGATGCGTTTCGCCACTTCCAGCCGGAACGGGCTGATGACACCATCGACGATCTTGAACGGCACACCCAGCCGGGTCACCTCCTGGAAGTCACGTTGGGTGAGGGCGGGTCCTTCGAGCTGCTGCTGTCGGAGCTCGGCCAACGGGTGCAGACCGCAGCCGAACAACGCTCGCATCTGCTCGGCGGTCACCGGGTCGCCGACGGTCAGGCCGTCGATCCCGTCCATGCCGGACCCGATCCAGACGCCTGGCGTCTCGCCCCGCCGGGTGTAGTAGGACGCCAGACCGGTGTGACCTTTCTCGGTCGCGTCCAGCGCCGCCACCTGCCGGGTCAGGTAGTCATACCCGGACCCCGCTGTGAGCTTGTGCAGGCTCATCGTCACACCCACCTGAAGGGGTACAAGCCCACTGCGCGGTCATCCCGACCGGAGTTACTTCCGATGGTGGGCCTCTATGTTGCAAGCCCTGTGGGGGACGTATCCCAGATGTGTGTGGTGCTTGGGGGTACGAGTGGGGGTACGTTGCTGAGAGGTGGGTGTGGTCGAACGCCGCAGCGAAGAGCAGAGTTCGAGGCTGGAAGCTTTGCCACGCAGCTTGCCTTCAGGCAGTCAGTCGTGCCTCATTTGCGTCGACCGCACCCACTCCCGCCGGGATCGACCAGGCTGGCCAATTATGCCGGTCGGGTGCGGCGCCCGTGGCGTCGTGGCGCATGGTGGCGAACACAATGTCGGACAATCGCCGTTTCAAGCAGCGCAGGGCTTCCCGTTTCGTCTTGCCGGCGGCCCGTTTGCGTTCGTAGTAGGCGCGACCTTCGGTGTCGCCGCGGATCTGGGTGAGCGCGATCGTGTAAAGGGACCGGTTGAGCTGCCGGTTTCCGCCAGGGTTGAACCTGTGCCGGACGGTGCGGCCGGACGAGGCCGGCAGCGGCGCGGTGCCGTTCGCGGCAGCGAACGCGTTCCGGTTCGGGTAGCGGCGGATGTCGACGACCTCCGCGATGAACCGGGCCGCGACCAGCGGGCCGACGCCGTACAGGTCGGTCAACGTGGTGTCGGCGGCGGCGACCAGCCGGGTGATCTGGCGCTTCAGGTCAGCGGCCTCGGCGTCGATGGCGATGACGCGTTCGAGGCGGCGTTGGCACAAGGTGGCGCGGATGCTGGTGTCGTCGCCGATGAGTTCGAGCGCGGCCCGGACCCGGGCGCGGGTGGTCAGGATCGGGATCTGGTGCTGGTAGCCGGGTCGCAGACCGCCCAGCTCGGCGTGGGCGCGGTTGACTAGGGCGCCGCGTTCACGAACCAGGTCCTCGCGGTAGTCGAGCAGGGCGCGCAGATCTGCCGCGGCACCGGCGGTGAGCCGGACCGGTGGCAGCTGCTGCTCGCGGGCGGTGATCCGGGCGATCGCTAACGCGTCGACCGGGTCGGTTTTGCCTTTGCCGAGCTGGCCGCGGCGCTCGCGTGAGGTCAGCAACGTGGGCACCTCGACCACGGTCGCCGGCCGGTCGGGCTGCCAGCACACAACCAAGTGCACGGCGACCGCGCGGCCGAAGCTGCCTGAGCCTTCGATCCCCACTCGCTGGACGTGGTGGGTGTTGAACATGTCGACGAGCTGGGCGAAACCACGCTCGGTGTTGGGCACGTCGCCGCCGGCAACAAGCCGGCCGGCCTCGTCAACGACCGCGACGGCGAGGGTATCTTTGTGGGTGTCTATTCCGGCGATCACGAGGGTCACCTCCTGTTCGGTATGACCGCTGGGCCGGCGACGCGCAAGCACTCTGGGGCGGCCATATTTGCTGTCGCGCTTTGCCCCAAGCCTCTATCGGGCGTCTTCGCCGACCATCACCGCCACCGGGAGGCAGCCACTGTTCAGAGCCTCACCACCGCTGGCGGGCAGCATCAGGTTGAGCCTTCCCGATGACGTCGCGGGCTCCCGCACATCGCAGGAGCAAGCCGAGCATCTCAGAGTGCATTGGGTGTGTCACACATCGAATTGCTGAAATCGGTGAGGGGTACGCGATACAGCCCGATCACAGTCGCGGTGACCGCTAGGAAACTGATGGCTTACGGCGCGCGAAAGGACAGTGAGAGGTGGGATTGTCGATGGATGGTCAGCAGTGAGGCAGGCGGCGCGACGAGCGGCTTTGTATGGGGCAATCTCTCTCCAGCGAGCTCTATTCCAACTGCTGCACCTGATGTGACCATGTCGGCCGATTTCAACCTGGAGGTATCTAGTCGGGTGTCTAAGTTTGATTGACTGCTTGCGGGCGACCCGTCCTCGGGCGACCTTGGCCAGGATGTCCGCGGCGGTTGCGGTCCAGATGAGGGGTTCGGAGTTTTTGTGGGGGCGCCCTCCGTACGCGGACTGCGCCGCGCGTGGAGCCTCATCCCTTGTGCCCCCCTCGTCACCGGTTCCGCAAGGCCACTCCAGATTCGTGCTCCTTCAAGTCAAGAGCGCGCATAGTCCCGGATCGGCTCGCGTCGTGCTCCAATCGCGAACCTGACCTAAGGCGGCGTTTCGGAGGGCGCTGGGGCGAGTTCGGGTTGGGGGTAATGCTTGGCCAGCCACCTGCCCGCAGCGTCGATGATGACCAGACCGACCAGGAGCAGCGCGATACCGGTAAGAATTTGGACACCACGCTGCTCCGCCTCCGAGGCGACCTGGCCGGGAGGCGCGAGGACCAGAACGAGGCCGAACGTGAACAGGCCATAACTGAGCCAATACGTCTTGGTCTGCATGACCGCAAGCACGAAAGCAGCGGCGGCGATCAGCGCGATGGCCCATGTCGGGGGCGCGAGGATTGCGATGGGGATCGCGGCAGCCGCGCCGACCGCAGTGCCGATCGCCTTTCCCCTAATCCGCTCTCGCCTACCGATCAGAACGTACAAGGCGAGGAGCAGGATCGGCTCCGGGACCCAGTAGGGCTGAGTCCACCCCAGTGCCACCCCGATCGCCGCTGCGCCACCCAGGATCGCCCCGAACACCAGCGCCACGACGGTCGCGTGAGCGGCGCGGACCCGCTGGCCCTCGACGACAGCAGCGGCTCCGAACCGGCGGGCCAGCACGATGCCGTAGCCCGTCGCTACCGCAGCGATGACCCCATAGGCCACCGCATGGCGTCCCGACGACACTGGGCTGGCGAAGGTCGCCACCAACGGGACCATCAGCAACGGACGCATCCATCCGAACCCGATCCCAGCCCCCGCGACGACGCCCGACGCAGCAAGCAGACCCACCCACCACCAGTCGTAGGCGGTGAACGCCCCAAGCCCCGCCGCCAGCCCGATCGCTGGCGCCAGATACAGCATCCGGCGGGTTCCGCCGATCTTGGAGCCCAGGGCGCCGACCAGAACGCCGAGCACCATCGCATTCGCGCTGTACTGCCCCAGGAATGCGTCCAGCAGGAGCACCGGCACAACAAAAGCCACCAGGACGGCCAGCACGATGTGGATCACGCGGCGCGCCCGCGACGGGTTCGCCGAAGCGTCTGCGGCGCCACCCACGACGTGCCCCGCCTCAGCCATTGATGCGCCTTTCCGCCCTCGCACGCAGCCTAGTGACGCGCAGAGTCCTGGCTCGGCTCGCGGTCCAAGATATGCGGGTCGTATACCTCGTCAGCGGCGCCGCAGCCGGCAGCACGATGATCAGCCCAACTTCGAACAGGGGTTCGGGATTGGCTCAGTGGCGAGCGGGAGCTGGTTAGGAGCTCGATCATCGGCTACCCCCATCCTCAACGAGAGCCTGTCGCACCTTGAATCGCACGGTGTGGGTGGACCACAACGAACGGATCATTGGCTTCCTTCTCGACCCGTTGAGGGGCTGCTCTTCCGGCGAGTGGTAACGAGGTACTTCACAGACTCAATTGCGAGGAACGCGGTAATGACGGCAATCAGGATGGGTGCGGTCTGCAGCGCCCCCACCTGGGTCATGAACGCGGCAAGCAGCACCACCGCGAACGGCGCAGAAATAAGGGCTCCAGGAACCGCGGCGAGCATGCACGTGAACGCCAGCCCCAGTGGTATGCCAGGGAACACCTGGTGCACGAGCACTCCAGCCGCCCCGCCAATAAACAGCGCTGGGAAGATCGGCCCGCCGACGAACCCGCTCGCCTCACTGACGGCGAAGGTGAGTATTTTGGCGACCACGAGGGCGGCCAGGAAGCCCGCTCCGAGCGTCCCGCCAATCTGGAGCACACTCTTGAGTTGATCACTGCCCGTAAACATCGTCAGCGGCAGGATCACGCCGACGACGCCGAACACCAGGCCACCGATCAGTGGCCGAACGATCGCCGGTACCTTGAGCCGGCTGAACATCCCTACTGCCAGCTTGATCACGGTGACCAGCAGCGTCACCACCACCGCCGCGAACAGACCCAGGCCGATACCGGCCAGCAACTGCCAGTCCTCGAACGTGTACGAGGGCACCTGATAGGCGTCAAGGAAGAAGGCGCCTGCGACGACGAAGTAGATCCCGAATGAGACGCTGGAGGAAACGATCGTGGCGACCAGCGTCTTGGCCATGCGTTGTCCGCCTGGGCGGGCGATCTCCAAGATCAGCATGACCACGATCACCGTGCTGGAGAACAACCCACCGTAGGCGCCGGCGAACCCGGCCAGCGTGTTCACCTTATCGTCCTCATCGTTGAGCCCTCGTCGCCGGGAGACCCACTCGGCGGCCCCGCCGCCCATGGACCCGAGCGCCTGCTCCGGGCCCAGGCTGGCGCCTCCGATCAACGACACGGCCGAGACGGCCGCGATCCCCGGCACCGATCGGAGGTCAACATGCGCGTGCTCGAGGTCTTCGATCAGGCTCGGGATCCTGGCTGGAAGGTGG
Organism: uncultured Actinomycetota bacterium; assembly: GCA_963734005.1. Lineage (GTDB taxonomy): Bacteria > Actinomycetota > Actinomycetes > Propionibacteriales > Propionibacteriaceae > Microlunatus. The sequence continues at coordinate 119,080 of CAVTFS010000012.1, read as the reverse complement.
GTCAACCGGCGCAAGAGACCGACCACGACTCCCGCGACCGCCGTAACACCCACCCACCACCAATGCCCACCGAACCACCCCGGATCCGAAACCGAGTACCAGTTGTCACCGAACCCGATCAATCCCATGAACAGAAGCGCGACGCATGCACCGAAGACGCCGAGCCCCAGCGCATACACCATCAGCACCCAGAACTGTGGCGTCTGAAGGAACGGCGGTGCCGGCGCCGATCCTGACGTGGCGCTCACGAGGTGTGTTCCTTCTGCCTGGTCCGCATGTAGGCCTCCTTCAGTAGAGACGACGCCGCGCCACCTGGTACTGCCCGGCCCCGAAGGCCCGGATCTCATCCAAGGCGAGCTCGACGAGATCGTCCTCTGGATACCTACACCATCACTTCATGTCTTTCGTCTATTCAGGTCGTCCGTTACCCCAGCGCGTCGCTGAAATCTTCGCGCTTCCTGGTGGATTGGGCCCGATAGTGTCATGACTGTCGGCGGCCATTAGGAATTGCCTTCGATGACAGAGGTGTTGTGGAGTGGGAATGGAGATAGGCAGACGGGGCCCTGCGGCCAGCCAGGCCCACAACGATGAACGGTATGCACAATACAGCCCCGATGGCGGCGCTCACCGAGTCGCGAACGCTGTTCGAGCTCGGGCTCGTGGTCATCCTGGCGGCGGCGGCGCCCCTGACCGGCCAGGTCCTGCGGCTGCCATCGATCCTGGTGCTGCTCGGGCTCGGGTTCGGTGCAGGCGCGGTCGGTGCACTTGATCCCAACGCCCTGCTTGGCGAGCAACTCATCTCCGCCGTTGTCTCGGTTGCCGTCGGGATCATCCTGTTCGAAGCCGGGCTCGGCCTGGAGCTGAGCAAGCTCACCGGCGCCGTCGCTCAGGTCTCCGCCGACTGGTGACCGTCGGAATCTTGGTCACGTGGGCGATCGGGACGGTCACTGCCTACCTATTGTTCAACCTGTCCTTCCAGGTGGCGCTCGTGCTCGGCGCTGTGCTCGTCGTCTCCGGCCCGACGGTCGTCGGGCCGCTGCTCGACTTCATCCGCCCGTCGAGGGAGGTCAACTTCGTCCTCAAGTGGGAGGGCACCCTGGCCGACCCCGTCGGCGCGACGCTCGGCGTCGTCGTGTTCAGCGCGGTGGTTGTCGGGGATGCGCGGGCCGGGCAGGAGATCTTCCAGTTCCTCCTCAACGTCGGGGTAGGCGTCGGCTTCGGCGTCGCCGGCGCGGCCCTGATCTTGGCCTGGGCGGCATGGTTCAAGCCCAACGAGTCACAGGCCGTGACCGGGGCATGGATGTTCGTCGTCGCGATGGTCGTCGGCGCCGATCTGCTCCGTGATGACGCGGGCCTAATCACCGGTCTGGTGATCGGCGCGATCCTCGTCAACCGGCCACCCCGCGGCATCGAGCCGCAGGGAGTGGCGATCCAGCGAGCAAAGCTCGTCCGTTCCTGGCGAGAGCGGATCGGCACCCTCACGACGTTCCTGATCGGAATCTTGTTCATCATCCTCTCCGCCCGCGTCACACCGCACCAGATCGCCCAGATCGGGTGGGTGAGCATCGCCTTCATCGCCCTGCTCGTGCTTCTCGGCCGGCCGCTCGCCGTCGCGCTGTCGACGTTCGGCTCATCGCTTGATTGGCGCGAGCGAGCATTCATCGCCTGGATGGCACCCCGAGGGATCGTCGCGGCCGCGACCTCCTCGACGTTCGCCCTCGGCCTAAGCCAGGCCGGCATCGGCGGCGGGGCACAGAACCTGATCCCGATCACCTTCATCGTGATCGTCGCAACCGCGCTCATCTACGGGCTCAGCGGCGGCCCGGTGGCTCGCGCGCTCGGCGTCGCCCGCACGGGCCCGGGAGGGGTTCTGCTGATCGGTTCGAGCCCGGTCGGACGCGCAATCGGGCGCGCCCTTCAAGCCCGGGGGCTGACCGCAGTGCTGTGGACCGCCAACGAGGAGCACGCGCGCGCCGCCGAAGCTGACGGGCTCAAGCTGTATAAGAGCGACCCCACACAGGACGCCACGGAAACCGCCCCCTCCGACCTCGAAGGGCTCGACTATGCCCTCGCCGTCAGTGACGATGAGGGCTTCAACGCGATGATCGCGACCGACCTCTCCGAGTACTTCGGTCGCGGTCACATATTCCAGCTCCCGGTCAGCGAGCGGCGAGTGGCGGCGTTCCTAGCCAGGGTGCCGATTCTGTTCGACGGCTCCGCCACCCACGAAGAGCTCCTGACCCGAATCGAGGCCGGTGGCGAGATTTCGGTCGCCGAGCCAGCAGGGGCGAACGGAGGAAATGATCGCCACGCGGGCATCGCCGACGAACGGCATTGCGATGTTCGTCCTGACTCCTGGAAAAGAGCTGAAGGTCGTAGCCGCCGGCGACAAGACGGAGCTGCACGAAGGGCAGGAGCTCATCGGCCTGCGGGGCTGACGGCCTCCCCCATCCTGAGAAGCCAAACATCGTCCTACTCATTTCTGCGACCCGGGGGCTGAGGGCAGCGAAATGAGCGCTCGAACATGATCGAATTTGATGAGTTGATCTCACGTGACGACGGCTACCCCGGTGTGCCGTGGGTGGATCCGGGGGGTACTTGGCTATGGGTCTGACCACCATTTTGACCACCATTTGGGTTTGTCCACCGAAATACTCCTATGTGCAGAATCCTTATTTTTAAGGAAAATTGGACGTCTGAGAACATCCATGGACACGCGGCCGATGTCTGGGGGTCACGAGCCATAGATGATCTTGCCCCATGACTGATGATCTTGTACCGCGCGTCAACGTGGAGCTTTCCACGGTGGCTCGTTCTAGGTAATTTCGGCATAGATGATCACGGTCTTCGCGGCACTCGCCACGTTTGGTGGTGCCTATTCGCGTTAGCCCAATGACCTGAATGCATGTGCCGAACTACATCTGCACGCATCTCATCAACCTGCGGCGCCACGCGCAGCCTCAAGCATCACGCTTTCCAGGACGCGACCGCCAGCGACCCGTCCAGGACTTACGGATGCAGGACGGACCACAGCGGTTCACGGCCAGTTTGTCCACAGGAAGGGCGGAACGAGCACAGAAGGGACTTGAAGGTTCGATCATGGTGGGATGAGGGCCGACCCTTCGTTCGCACGATCTCGGACATTGCCCACCGCGCACATCTTGTGGGCAAGCGCGATGAACAAAGGCGTCGTAGCCGCTCCTCCACGACATCGATTTCGGATCTGCGCCCACTATTCGGGCCAGTCAGGTTCCGGGTCCTCAAAGCCGGGAGGTAAGTAACATGGAGAAGTTGTTGTTGAGCCCAGCGGAGGCCGCCGCCCAGCTGAGCATCGGACGCAGCAAGGTCTACGAGCTAATGCGGCTGGGGCAACTGCGATCGGTGAAGATCGGCGCGTCGCGGCGTATCCCACAAGCAGCACTCGCCGACTTCATGGCGGCTCTCGCCGAGGAGCTGCGGTGACGAGTCGCCGCGGACGCGGCGAGGATTCGGTGTATCTCGATGGCGACCGCTGGAGAGGCGCGGCCTCCCTCGGCTACGGTCCGGACGGACACCGGATCCGTAAGAAAGTGAGTGGCGCGACGAAGGCCGAAGTGCTACGCAAGCTGCGGGACTTGCGGGGCGAGCTCAACGCAGGCTTGCCGGTTCCCGACGACCGGCTAACGGTCGCCGCTTTCTTGGATCGGTGGCTGACGAAAAGTCTTCCCGGGCAAGTGAGCGAGAAGACCTTCGACAGCTACGCAGACACGGTGCGGCTGCACATCAAGCCTTCGATGGGCCGAAAGGTTCTGCGCAAGCTGACAGTCTCCGATGTTGATCAGCTCCTAGCCTGGAAGCGCAACGCAGGCTACAGCGCCAATACGGTCCGCATCATTCGAGCCGTGCTTCGCCGTGCTCTGAAGCAAGCCGAGCGGGAAGGCCTTGTTTCGCGAAACGCGGCCGCGCTCTCGGCCCCACCGCGGGTTCGGAGCGACGAAGGTCGAGCGCTCTCTGTTGACCAAGCAAGGACTCTTCTTGATCAGGTGCGAGGTACGCGAGACGAGCCGTTGCTGACCGTCATGCTCGCATTCGGGCTGCGGCGCGGAGAAGCGTTGGGGTTGCACTGGTCGGCTCTGGACTGGGATGCCGCGACGCTGAAGGTCACACACGCAGTGAAACGAATTCGAGACCGGACGGAGACCTCCGAGCTGCGCACACGTCTCGTGATCGGTGAACTCAAGACCGCCCGCTCAAGGCGAACCCTCTTCCTGACCCCGGAACTGGTCGAACTGCTGCGGCGCCACCGCGCTCGTCTGGCCGAGGAGCGGATCGCAATCGGGCCAGCCTGGCGGGAACGCGACTTGATCTTTCCAAGCGCCTTGGGGACGCCACTGGACCCGGACAACGCGTCGCACTGGTTCTCCAGGATCTGCCGGCGGGCCGGCCTCGGCCACTGGCACCTGCACGAGCTGCGTCACTCAGGGGCGTCGTTGATGCTCGCTCAGGGCACCGACCTCTATGTGGTCTCCGAAGTTCTCGGACACTCGAGCGTCGCAATCACGAAAGACGTGTACGGGCACCTCGTCGAAGGACAGAAACGCGCAGCTGCCGCTCGTATGTCCGAGGCGCTGCTGCGGTCCAATGGCTCCCGCAATGGCTCCCAGAGCCCACCCGCACCAGGCGCAGATGCTGGCTGAACGCGAAAAAGAGGCTCTTGACTAGGTGAAACACTGGCGCACCCGGAGGGATTCGAACCCCCAACCTTCTGATCCGTAGTCAGATGCTCTATCCGTTGAGCCACGGGTGCAGATGCGTCGTGCGGCCAGGTCAACCGCTGAGCAACAACGTGAGAGTGTAGCGGCCGGCGCCGCGCAGACCCAACCCAAAACGACACTACTCAGGCGAGCGCCAGTTGAGCAGCCCGTACGCCGCTGTTCAGGCTGACCTCGCTCAGCAGTCCTGGCGCGGCCACCCGGTCTCCTACGAGGTAGACGCCGTCGCCGCGATCAATCGCCGGCCGGTCTCGCCAGGATGTGCCGGGAAGGTCGACGGCCCCGGTCCGGGCGTTGGCTAACGACTCGAGCCGATGCGTCGTACGCTCCCGCCACCCCGGCAATGCGTGATCGGCGATGGTCTCCAGCCGCGCAACACCATCAGCCTTGGAGGTTTCCGGATCAATCGGCATCTGCATCTGTACGAGGTGCTCACCTATCGGGGCGATCGTCGGGTCAGGCATGCTGAAGTTCTCCAGCCAGCCAGCCGTGTCAAGATCACTCACCACAAACAGGTCATGCCGATCGCGCTTCACTCCAAGATCAAGAAGTGCAGTACGCCCGGAGGGCCACGCCAAGGTGTCGTCGCCCAGCAGCATCCGGGCCGACTCCAGCTCGGTCGCGACAATCGTGATCCCCGGGCCAATGGAACTTACTCTCGAGCCGACCTCGATGATCACCCCCAACTGTCGGGCGTACGCGCCAATCTCCTCGAACATCGCTCCCCAGCTGCCCTGGCGATACGACGCCGGGGGCGGGATGGAGTAGACCCGGGACAGCCGCTCCGCGACAAACGCTGCCGACAGGGAGCCCGGATCATGGTGGAAGATCCCGACCCCGGTCGCCGAAGCACCCATTTCGGCTGCCTCGTCGCCGACGAGCTTTGACGCCCATGCGCGGAACGATTGATCGACTGGTACGTCGCGTCGGCGTGATATCCGCAGCGCCTGAAGAAAGCCGATAGGCGGCACCCGTCGCAACCGGCCCTCATGCCAGAACTGGAAACGCGCCAGCGCACCCAGGGGTACGCGGCAGGTGACACCGAGAAGGCGGCGTTCCTTCAGCCAGGCCCAAATGGATCCGTCGCGATAGATCACGTGGGGTCCTTCATGCGCTCGGTAGGTAGCCGGACTCTCCCCAGGATTGGCGGCAACCTTCCTTCGCACCGGCGTCGAGCGCCATCGTCCGCCGAGCGTTCGGTGCGCTTCGTGCAGCGTGACGGAGGCCCCAGCCTCGGCCGCAGTGATAGCCGCCGCCAGTCCACCTAGGCCACCGCCTACTACCGTCACCGCTTTCACATTCCATACCATACCGTATGGTATGGTATGCGGAGTGCCTACCAGGTCTGATTGGCTCCAGGCCGGCCTTGCAGCCGTTGTTGACGACGGCCCCAATGGGCTCCGGATTGATCGACTGTGCCGGCGCCTCGGCGTCAGTAAGGGCTCCTTCCACCATCACTTCGCGGGCGCAGGGGACTTCAAACGGTCACTGCTCGCCGCTTACGAAAATCTGGTGGTCGAAGCACTCGACCAGGCGATCGATCAGACGGAAGCCGCGACGCCGCAGGCAGCCCTGGCCGGCCTCACAGCTGCTATCACCGGCACTCCGGGCTTCTACCGACCCGGACTCGAGGTGGCAATGCGGGCATGGGCCTTCTCAGACGCCGAGGTGCGCGCAGTCCAGGAGCGCGTCGACCGCCGGCGACTCGAATCTCTCCGCGGCATCTGGTCGAAGATCCTGGATGATCCTGCTCAAGTCCACACCGCCGCCCTGCTCCCCTACCTCGTCGGAATCGGCGCGAGCCTGGTTCAGCCGCCCACTCCGTCGGATCAGCTGCAACGGGTCTACGAGCTACTGATCACCCTTGTGCCGAAAGAAAGTCAGAAAGAGGGTGCCAAGAGGTCTTGACCGGAACGACGACGGACTGGTATTGGCCACATTGAGTTGGCTTTTCGTTCACATATTGTTCACTTGACGGCTAGGTTCTAGCGTCAGAGCAGGTGCTCACCGACACCACGCCACCGTTCCGGATAGGGACTGATGTGACAGAGCTGTTTGTCGTCATCACTGTTGTCGCCGTAGCCCTCATCTTCGATTTCACCAACGGATTCCACGACAGCGCCAACGCCATGGCCGGACCGGTCGCCACCGGCGCGCTCAAACCACGTACCGCCGTCATCCTCGCTGCTGTCCTCAATCTCCTCGGAGCCTGCCTATCAACCGAGGTCGCGAAGACGATCTCCGGGGGCCTCTTTGACGACGAACTGATCACTGTTCCGATCATCCTGGCTGGGTTGATCGGGGCCATTGTCTGGAACCTCATGACCTGGCTTTTGGGCCTGCCGTCCAGCTCCTCCCACGCCCTGTTCGGCGGCCTCATCGGGGCCGTCGTCGTCGGTGCCGGGATTGCGTCGGTCAACGGCTGGGTGATTGTGTCAAAGGTCCTGTTGCCCGCCATCGTGGCGCCGTTGGTCGCCGGTATTGCCGCTGCCTGGGCGACCCGGCTGGCCTACGCCATCACCAGGAAGACGCCGCGCGTTCACAGGGAGACCGGCTTCAAGCACGGGCAAGCCTTTACTGCATCAATGGTCGCGCTCGCTCACGGTACCTCCGATGGTCAGAAAACGATGGGGGTGATCACGTTGGTGTTGATCGCCGCCAACCTTCAGCCGCCCGGGACAGGGCCGCAGCTGTGGGTGATCATTGCCGCGGGTATTGCCATCGGCTTAGGCACCTATTCCGGCGGGTGGCGCATTATGCGCACTATGGGGAAGGGAATTGTCGAGATCGAGACGCCACAGGGCGCCGCGTCGGGCGCGGCGACAAGCGCGACAATTCTCGCATCGGCTCACCTCGGGTTCGGTCTATCTACCACGCACGTCAGCACCGGCAGCATCTTGGGTTCCGGGGTTGGGCGCGGGGCCGAGGTTCGCTGGAGCGTCGCCAGCCGAATGGCGTTCGCCTGGCTCCTCACATTGCCCGGAGCCGGCCTGGTCGGTGGGCTGGCTGCACTGCTCGCTGATCAGGGCGTCCTTGGTGTCGTCGCTCTCATGGGGCTGCTCGCGATCGCCTGCCTGGTGATCTACATCCTGTCCCGTCGCCACAAGATCACCCATGCCAACGTCACCGACAGCCATGAGGTCCTGGTGCTCGCCGCCGCGACGCCCACCACACAGCCCGAGGACCCGCGGCTGGAGGCTCCGAAGCCCAAGAAGTCCAAGAAGCCCAAAACGAAGAGCGTCGCCTGATGCACATCGACTGGGCCGCTTTGGGCATCGTAGCCGTGGTCTCGATAGCAACGTCGGTCATCTTTACGATCTTGCTAGCCAGCGGCATACGCCTGGTATCGGCTGCCAAGATCAAATCGAACGGGGGCGGCTCCGGCACCATGATTCTCTCGCTGGCTTACGTCTTGCTCGGCCTCGCGGGACTGCTGGTGCTCTTTGGCATCTACTTGATCATTCCGCGATTCCATTAGCGCTGCACTCAGCTGGCGAGGACAGCGGTAGGTCGTTAGGCGGTTCGATCGAGGATCTCCTCCACGAGTTCCATCGTGGTGTGCGGGTGCAGGAAGGCAAAGCGGCCAACAGTCTCGCCCTCCCACTTGGTCGGGGGAATGAAGGCGATCCCCTCGTCGTGCAACGCTTGCGCCCACTTGTCGTAGTCGGCCGGGTCCCAGCCAAGCCGACGGAACAGCACCACACCGAGATCCGGCTCCCGAATCAGCTCCAGGTGCGGAATCGACTTGATCAAGACCGCCGTATCCCGGGCGAGTTGGACAGCGACCTCGATCGCGTCGCGGTAGGCGTCGAGACCGTAGACCGCTAACGAGAACCACAGCGGTAGTCCCCGCGCGCGCCGGGTCAGGTGGTAGGCGTAGTCGGTCGGGTTCCATTCCCCTTCGGAAACGTGGATGACGTCCAAGTAGGAAGCGTCCTGAGTATGAGTGGCTCTGGCGAGCTCAGGTTCCCGGTAGATCAGCGCACAGCAGTCGAATGGCGTGAAGAGCCACTTGTGCGGATCGAGGATGAACGAGTCTGCCTGCTCGATGCCTGTGTACTTGCTGCGTATCGATCGGGCAAAGATCCCGGACCCGCCGTACGCGCCGTCTACGTGAAACCACCAACCTCGCTGCTTTGCGATCTCTCCGACCCCGGCCAGATCGTCGATGATGCCGCCGTTCGTCGTCCCTGATGTGCAAACAACAGCGGCGACATCGCTCAGGTCCGGATCATCGTCAAGCGCAGCATTCACGGCCTCTGCGGTCAGCCGGTGGTCCGGCGTCTCCACCACCAGCGCACCCATCTCCAACAAGCGCAGCGTGTTGACGATGGAGGAATGAGCGTCGGTGCCGACGACCACTCGCAGCCTGCGCCCCGTCGCCTCATCACCGAGTCGTTTTTTCGCCGTCTCGCGAGCGACGGCCAGCGCAGACAGGTTGCCTGCGGAGCCACCTGACACGAAGCAACCGCCCGCCGATCCAGGCAGGCCAGCCTCGTCTGCAATGACCCGCAGCACGGTGTTCTCCGCAGCGATCGCTCCCGAGGCTTCCAGCCAGGAGATGCCCTGGATCGATGCGCACGAGATCAACATGTCGAACAACAGGCTGGCCTTGGTTGGCGCTGCGGGAATGAAACCGAGGAAGCGAGGGCTGTCCGCGGAGATGATGCTCGGGGCGATCACCGAGGAGTAGATGCCCAGTACTTCATCAGGTGCTCGGCCGCTGTCCCGGATGACGCTGTTGAGCACCTTGTAGAGATCCGCGGCGGCCTGCGTTCCCTTGTCGAGCGGTACGGGATCCATTCGCAGCCGGTTCTCCGCGTACGCCAGGACACTTCGCACCATCTGCTCGGTAGTTTGATCGACCTGGTGCATAGCTCAATCCCTTCTGGCGTCAGGCCACCGGCTCATCCTTGATCAATCCGACATGCTCGTGCCGCCCGAGGTGCGAGTGCTTCCTGCCGTACGCGAAGTACCAGGCGATCACGACCGCAGTCCAGACAAGGAAGACCAGGAGTGTGGGCACCCGCAGGTCCTTGATGATCCACAAGCACCCGAGGACGGCCAAGATCGGGGTCACGGGGTAACCGGGGACCTTGAACGGCCGCGGCAAGTCGGGCTCACGGCGCCGCAGTATGATCACCGCGATCGAGACGATGGCGAAGGCGACGAGCGTTCCGACGCTGGTCATCTCAGCCAGGAAATTGATCGGGATGAGTCCGGCCAGCAGTGCAATGACCGCAGCCACGATGATCGTGTTCGGCACGGGTGTGCGGGTGCGGGGATTCACCTTGTGGAACAGCTCAGGCAGCATTCCGTCGCGGGCCATAGTGAAGAGGATTCGGGTCTGCCCGTAAATCACCACCAGCGTGACGCTGAAGATCGAGATCACCGCGCCGGCAGCCAGCGCGTGTCCCTGGCCAGCTCGACCCGGTGACGTTCTCAAGGATCGCGGCGAGACCCGCCTCCTGGCCCTCAAACTGGGTGTAGGGCTGCGCGGCAACAGCGACGAGCGACACCAAGAAGTACAACGTGGTCACAATGAGTAAGCGCGAAGATGATCGCCAGCGGCATGGTGCGGTGCGGGTGCTTCACTTCCTCGCCGGCCGTCGAGACTGCGTCGATACCGATGAAGGAGAAGAAGATTATTCCAGCTGCGGCTGTGATTCCCTGGACCCCGAAGGGGGCGAAGTCCGCCAGATTGTTGGAGTTCCAGCCAAACAAGCCGATTATGATGAACAATGATCAAGATGGCGATCTTGATCAGCACCATGACGGTGTTCACGGTTGCAGACTCGCTCGCACCCCGGATCAGCAGCAATGTAACGAGCACTATCAAGATCACCGCTGGAAGGTTGAAGATCCCTCCCTGCTCCGGCGCTTGCGACAGCGCTTCTGGGATCTGGAAGCCAAAGAGGTTACCCAGCAATTCGTTGAGATATTCGCGACCAACCAACGGCGACCGCGGCGGCCGACACGCCATACTCGAGCAGCAGGCAACCGGCGACCACCATTGCCGGCAGTTCACCGATCGTCGCGTATGCATACGAGTACGAGGAACCCGAAACCGGGACCGCACCTGCAAGCTCGGCGTAGCACACCGCAGTCAGTCCAGCAACAATGGCAGCGAGCAGAAAGGAAAAGACGACCGCCGGACCGGAGATCGGTACTGCCTGCGACAGAACGAAGAAGATGCCTGTGCCGATCGTTGCGCCGACGCCGAACATGGTCAATTGGAAGAGACCGATTGAGCGACTGAGCTCGCTCTGCTCTGTCTCACTGCCCGACTCGGCTTCCATCTCGATGACGGGCTTGCGCCGGAAGAGCTCTGCACTGAGCGATGCCACGATTTGCCTCCCACCTTCTCTAATGAGCCGACCCCAGATGGGCGCCACATCCGACAGAAACTATGGCGCTCATGAGACATCACGTGCGGCAAGATCATCCCACGTCTCTCGCCGTACGACAAGACTTGGCGTCCCAGACGCAACGAACACAACAGGGATGCGTCGATTTCCGTTGTAGTTGTTGGACATTGTGTAGCAATATGCCCCTGTTGCCGGCACCGCAAGGAGATCATCGACTCGGGGCGCGTTGAGCGGCACACCGTCCACCAGGATGTCCCCACTCTCGCAGTGCCGACCGACGACGGTGACGATCTCGCCCTCGGTTGCGTCCAGCCGGTTCGCGATTCCGGCCTCGAAGCGCTGATCAAAAAGCGCAACCTCGAGGTTGTCCCCCATGCCGCCGTCCACGGCAACGAACGTCGTTTGCCCGCGCTTGATTGTCACCACTCGATAGATGGTCGCCGCTGTCGTGGCAACCATGCTGCGGCCCGGTTCGATGATGATCTCTGCGTGCGGTGGCAGGTGCTCCCGTGCCGCTCGAATCAAGCACGTCGAGATACTCCCCGACGCTGGGCGGTTGGTCCGACCAGGTATAGCGGGCGCCGAGACCTCCGCCGAGGTCGTAGATCTCGAACTCACCGAGCGCAGCAAGGGGCGCGACGGCGTCCGCAAGAGGCTGAGCCTCAAGAATTTGTGAGCCGACGTGGGCATGAACGCCCCGCATCCGCAGCCGGGAACTGCGCTCGATGCGCTTGATCAGTTCAGTCGCAGCCGCCGGCGCCAGTCCGAACTTCGATCCCTCATGACCAGTCAGTACGTGGGCGTGGGTGTCAGCCGTGACACCGGGAATGACCCGCACTAAGACATCCTGGGTTCTTCCCGCGGGCACGATTGCCTCCAGCCGATCGACGTCGTCGGGGCCGTCGACTACCACCAGACCGATGCCGTTCTCGACGGCCATCGTCATCTCTTCGGTGGTCTTGGCATTGCCGTGCAACACGATGAGCGCGGGATCCACGCCAGCTTTGAGCGCGGTGAGGATCTCGCCGCCACCAGCGACGTCGAGTCCGACTCCTTCCTGCACCATGACTCGTTGGACCGCCGTGCAAGGAAAGGCCTTGGATGCGAACACCACGCGTGAGTCGGACCATCGGGAGGACAGTTCACGAGCGTATTCCCGCGCTCGCTCCCGAAGCGCCTCTTCGGCTACGACGAGAACCGGCGTTCCGAACTCGGCCGCAAGATCATCCGCGCGGCAACCGCCGATGATCAAGCATCCCGTCGTCGTCGGTGGTGCTGCCTGGCGGGAAAAGGTTCAGTAACTGACTCATGCCAGCATGCTTGACTGTTGCACGCGTGTTGGCAACCACGCTAGCTCGCAGGGCCCGCGAGCCACCCAATGATGCTCAATGTGTCCAGCGAAAAGCCCTGACCACCTCATCAGCCGACGCTTCGGCAAACTGTTCAATCTCCGACTCCCGGACAGCGATCACCGATTCGATGAGCGCCGAGCCCAGCGCATCCCGCAACCACGAGTCAGCGGCCAGCGCGTCGGTGGACTCACGCAAGCTGGTCGGCAGCCGCCGGATACCCCGTTTCTCAAGTTCCTCCGGCGGCAGCGCGGCCGGATCCACATCGACCGGCTCGGGGAGCCGTGCTCCACCGGCGACTCCGGCGGAGCCTGCGGCCAGCAGCCCAGCCAGCAGCAGATAGGGATTAGCCGTCAAGTCAACGCACTTCACCTCGAGGTTTGCCGCCCAGTCACTGCTGCCCGCGGATCCCGTGATCATGCGCAGTGCTGCCTCGCGGTTCTCCAGGCCCCAGCAGGCGAACACCCCAGCCCAATGTGAAGGCACCAGCCGGAGATACGACACGACCGACGGTGACCCGATTGCCAACAGCGCGGGCAGCCGCTGCAGGATGCCGGCTGCGAACGCCTCGCCGACCGGGGTCAGTCCGCAGGGTCCGTCGCCACCTGCCATCAAGTTATGTCGGTCACGCCAGACGCTGAGGTGTACATGGCCGCCGTTGCCAACACCTTCGGCCTCCACCTTGGGAGAGAAGGAGGTGCGGTAGTTGTAACGCCGCCCCACAGCACGGATAGTGCTGCGCACCAGCACCGATGTATCGGCTGCCTCAACCGGCGACTCCGCCGCTACTGATAGCTCGAGCTGACCTGCGGCGTACTCGGGATGAAACTGCTCGACCCTGATCCCCTCCGCGCTCAGCGCGTCGATGACATCGCGGCCATAGTCCGAAACGCCTATCAGCCGAGACATACCGTACGCGGGACCGCCAGCCGCGGAGACGAAGTCATCACCGTCGCCAGCCGAAACCACCCATTCGAATTCGATAGCCGCCTTGATCTCCAAGCCGTCCGCGGCCGCAGCGTCTACCAGCCGTTGCAGTAGCAGACGGTTACAGCGCTCGTGCGGCTCGCCGTCCTGCCGGTACCGATCGCCGGGTGCCCAGGCCCAGCCGGGCTGCGCAGCCAGCTTGACCACCCGTCGTAGGTCGGGAATGACGCGAAGATCACCGACCGGAGCAGTACCGTCCGGTGGCGCGGCCAGCCAGTCGTCAAAGCGGAAATAGTCGAAGCTTGTCGATGCGCCGACACCCCACGCGGCCAGCTGCGGTAGCCGCCTGAGGGGAACGCTCTTCACGCGAGTGATGCCGGCATTGTCCACGAACGTGGTCGCGACCATATCGACGTCGCGCTCGACAAGGGTTCGCACAAGCTGTTCGGCCTGCGCGGCGCGGGCCTCCCGCTCGGCGATGTCCACGGAACCACACAATAGGGCTACAGCCACGAGTAGAGGAGCGCCAGATGATGACCGACTGCGTCGTGGTCGGCGCCGGGCCGGCCGGGCTGGCCACTAGCGCCGCACTCACCCAGCGGGGTGTCGACCATGTGATCTTGGAACGCGGGCAGGCCGGGGACACGTGGCGAACGCAGCGTTGGGACTCCTTTCGGCTCAACACACCCGGTTGGATGAATCAGCTGCTCGGCGACCAGGAGCGCTACGCCTATGCAGATCGTGCGGAGATACTGCAGAAGTTGGAGCAGCTCGCCGTCAACTCGCCGATTCACACTGGCGTACGCGTTGCACGGCTCGCCCCCGCCGGCAATGGGTACGCGCTGCGGACCAGCGACGGAGAATTCCGCAGTCGAACTGTGGTGGTGGCTACCGGGGACCAGAACGTCCCCCGAACTCCCGCCCTGGCCCGCCGACTTCCTGACCGGTTGGCGCAGTACCACACGTCTGACTATGCCGGCCCGGGGCAGCTGCCGGACGGCGCAGTGCTGGTGGTAGGCAGCGCCCAGTCCGGCTGCCAGATCACCGAGGACCTGCTGCTTGCCGGGCGGCGCGTGGTGCTCGCGACCAGCCCTGTTGCCCGCCTGCCCTGGCAGCATCGGGGCCGCGACAGCTTCGAGTGGCTGACCGAGGCGGGTTTTTTGGACCAGCGGCCGCAGGACTTGCCTGACCCCTCGGCCATACGAGCCTCCCAGCCGATCGTTGCCTCAGGGGGTCGCAGCCTCAGTCTTCAGGCGCTCGCCCGGGCCGGCGCCACACTTGTCGGTCGGCTGGTCGGCGGCGTTGGCGAGCGACTCGACTTCGACGACAGCGCCAAGGCGAACGTAGCCGCCGGGGATGCCGGCGCCGAACGGATGCGAGCAACGATGGACGACTTCATCCGTCGCAGTGGCTTGCAGGCATCGCCCGTCGAGCCTAACGACACCGACGCACCGGTCGAGCTGGATCCTCCGACCACTCTCGACTTGCGCGGCCACGACATCGGCAGCGTGGTCTGGTGCACCGGTTTCACCGGCGACTTTTCCTGGCTGAACCCGTCCATGCTCGACGGCGATGGCCAGCCACGCCGGGAGGGCCCCGCAGCTGTGGCGCCTGGAGTCTGGTACGTCGGGCTCCGCTGGCTTACCCAACGCGGCTCCGGCATTATCCTCGGCTTTCCCAGGGACGCCGCCGCTGTTGCTGATGCGGTAAGGGCCTGCCTCGATGGCTCGTGATGAACTAGCTGATCTTGGCCCGCTGATCGATCATCACTGTCACGCCCTAGTACTGGAAGATCTTGATCGTCCCGCTTTTGAGGCCTTGATGAATGAGGCGGCGGGCCCATCGCAGCTGGGGACGACCTTTTTCGATTCGATGCTGGGACTGGCCATCCGAAGATGGTGTGCACCGGTCTTGGGCCTGGAGTCGCACGCATCGGCTGAGGACTATTTGGTCCGCCGACAGGAGCTCGGTATCGAGGCGAGCCGGCTGCTTGTGGCCGCTGCCGGCATTGAGACCTTCATGATCGACACTGGCATCGATGATCACCGGCTGTGCTCGCCAGCTGACGTCGCGGCGATGGCCGGTGGGACGGCGTACGAGGTGGTCCGGCTGGAGGCATTGGCCGAGGACTTGTTGCGGGGCGGGACGGCTGTCGGAGACTTCGCCGAAGCAGTCGAGCAATCGTTGCGGGAATCAACTGCCGTGGCCGCGAAGAGCATCGCGGCGTACCGGGTAGGCCTCGACCTGCCGCCGAACCCACCCAACATGGAAACACTGGTTGCCGCGCTGGCGACTCTGCGGCCGACAGCGAGTGGCCACTACCGAATCGCCGATCCTGTGATCAGTGCCTGGCTGGCCTGGACCGCGATCAAGATCAGGATGCCGCTTCAGATCCACGTCGGGTACGGAGACACCGACATTGACCTGCGCCACGCAGATCCGCTACGACTCACCCCGTTCCTGCGAGCAACTGAGCAGCTCGGGGCGCCGGTGCTGCTGCTGCACAACTACCCGTTTCACCGCAACGCCGCGTACCTCGCCCAGGTCTTCGGCCACGTCTTCATGGATGTTGGACTGGCGGTGCACAACGCCGGGACACTCAGCCAGACGCTGATCCGCGAAACCCTGGAGCTGGTTCCGTTCGGGAAGCTGCTGTTTTCCTCAGACGCGTACGGACTCGCCGAGCTCTACTACCTCGGCGCCGAGCTGTTTCGACGTGGGCTATCGGCAGTCCTTGGCGAGTTGATCAAGGCCGATGAGATGATCAGTCAAGACGCTGATCATGTCGCCGCGCTGATCGCCCGGGACAATGCACGTCGTGTCTACGGCCTCTAAACCGGGTAACACATACCACGACAAGGAACAACCACCTAACAGGAAGAACACCACATGACCATCAAGGACATCGGACCCGAGCCTCAGTCGTTCGATCTTGAACAGCAGACGGTGGAAAACCCCAACTACCGCACCGTTGCCTGGAGCGGTAAGTATTTGCAGCTGACGCTGATGTCCATCCCAGAGGGCGGCGACGTCGGCCTTGAGATGCACCCCGAGACCGATCAGTTCCTCCGACTGGACGCGGGTCGTGGGCGTGTTCAGATGGGGACCAGCCGGGACAACCTCGAATTCGACCGGGAGGTGTTCGACGGATCGTGCATCCTGGTGCCGGCAGGCACCTGGCACAACGTCACCAACATCGGTGATGAGCCGATGCAGCTCTATGCGATCTATGCGCCTGCCCACCACAAGCCGGGGAAGGTACACGCGACCGCGACGGACGCGGCCGCTGACACAGACGACGAGCCCGCCAGCTGGTCGGTACAGCCAGCATCAGCGCCAGACCTCCACGCCTGAATATCAGGATTCACCCGGACAGGGTGATGCCCCGCAGGTAAGAGCAAGGGCATGATGGGAGCCACCACGGTTCCGCGACGCGTTCGGAAATGAGGACCATGATGAGTAGCTCCACTTCTCGACCGCTGTTCGAAGTCAATCGCAGCTTGATGAGCTCAGGCGTGGTATTGGCCTGTGTCGGTTTTTTCTTGTGGTTGATCGGGGCAGCGCTTTCCGGGACCGCGCTAGCCCAAGCCGCTATGAAGTGGATCGACCAGCTGGAGGAATCTCCGAGCGAGATGGCACGTAGGCGAGCTCACCAGTTCAAGGAAGCCGTCTCGGCGGGCTCGAAGGCGTGGCGAGACCAGTCCCACTGAGCCAGGAGGAGCCACCCGGGGCCGCAAGCCCCAGGTCAAATGGCGGAGGCGGCGGGATTTGAACCCGCGAGAGGGTTGAGCCCTCAACCCGCTTAGCAGGCGGGCGCCATAGACCGGACTAGGCGACGCCTCCCCCAAACGACGCTCCGCTGCTGCAGAACGCTGGGCAAGATTACCGACCCCACGCTACGCGAGGCAAAGCCGATCCTCTGAACCCGATGTACCACGTGCGGACGCGATTCGGCCGGGCGCCAAAGTAAGGCAGGCATTAATCTGGCAAACGCATATTGAGCCGGTCCGACACGTATTGTGGAGCGGGTTTTCATTCCGGGTCACGCGCAGGGGGATGTTGATTGCCAAAACAAGCGGTGAAAGGCACGTGGAGCTGGCAGCTCCCGGATGACCCTTCCCCGCCCTCGCGGACCAGTAGACGATCAACCCCCCAGCCGCGCACCTTCCGGCGCGCCGTTGTCTACACAATCGCAGGAACCGCTATCCCCGGGCTAGGGCTGATCGCAGGCCGGCGCCGGATCATTGGCAGCATCATCCTTGGCGTCTTCGCCGCTGCCCTCCTCGCGGTGGGGGTTTACGCAGGATTCGACCGTCAGGGCCTGCTCGCCCACGCTCTCGACCCCGCGACGCTACGTCGGGCAGCCGTTACCTTGCTCGTCATTGGCCTCCTCTGGGTAGCCGTCATCATCGCCAGCCATCTGAGCCTGCGCGGTCGGCCAACTCGGGGCCAGCGAGCGATCGGCGGGATTCTCGTCGGGGTGCTCTCATTTGCCGTCGCTGCTCCGATGGCGGTCGCCGCCCACTATTCCTACGTCACGGCAAGCTCGGTGGGTGCGGTTTTCAAAAGTGAGAACGAGACAAAGAGCGCTACGCGGCCGACTCTGGATGCCACCCAGACGACGCCCGGTATACCGAAGGCGCAGGACCCATGGGCCGGCAAACCGCGGCTGAACGTCCTGCTGCTCGGTGGCGACGCCGGTCCCGGCCGGGTAGGTACTCGCACCGATACCGTGATCTTGGCAAGTATCGACACCAAGACTGGAGATACCGCGCTGTTCAGCCTTCCCCGCAACGCAGCACGGATGCCCTTCCCGTCGCGCTCACCACTGCGCAAGCGCTACCCGTATGGGTTCACGAATGGTAATCCCAACGACGCGGAGTACTTCCTCAATGCGATGTACCGGAACGTGCCACGTTCGGTATCCAAGGACCTGCTCGGCCCGACGGACAATCTCGGCGCCGATGTGCTCAAGCTCTCAGTGGGCGAGGCGCTCGGACTGCAGGTGGACTACTACGTGCTGATCAACTTGCAGGGATTCAGCCAGATGATCAATGCCCTCGGCGGCATCCGGCTCAACATCAACACCTACATCCCCATTGGCGGGGACACAGATCGCCACATCCCACCGAAGGATTTCCTCAAGCCGGGGCCGGATCAAAAACTCACTGGGTACAAAGCGCTCTGGTACGCCCGTGGCCGCTATGGCTCGGATGACTTCGCGCGGATGGACCGTCAGCGCTGTGTGATCAACGCGATCATCAAGCAGGCCAACCCCACGAACATGCTGGCCCGCTATGAGGATGTCGCTAAGGCCGGCAAGCAGCTGGTCTACACCGACATGCCTCAGGAAGTGCTGCCGCTGATGGTCGATCTGAGCCTGCGGGTGAAGGACGGCAATGTCCGCAGCATCGTCTTCAAGTCCGGGGTCAACGGCTTCCATTCCAGCAATCCGGACTTCTCGCTCATGCGTAAACGGGTCAAGGCTGCCATCGGCGAAAGCAAGAGCCCCAAGGCGAAGAAAAAGTCGGGCGCCACGATCCAGAGCGAAAGCGTCAACGACGCGTGTGCGTACGACCCCAAGATCGCCGAGACAGCTCGGCCCTACCGCTGAGTGTCTGCGCTCCCGCGCGGAATTGGGTGCTAGAGAACTCGCCGGTAGCCGCGATCGGCGTCCAAACGCCGTTGGATTTCGGCGATCAGCGCGTCGAAGGTGGCCTCGGTCCCAGGTGCGGGATTGAGAACAGTCGCGTCCGCGCCACCCTCTGGCTTAGTTATCAACAACAGCCGGGGTCCCTGCCGCCTGACGATGTCGATCATTGACCAGGGCACGATCCGACGACGTCGCCCTTTGATGATCGTGATCGACTCGGGATCCAAGAGCAATGTCGTACGCAGCCGCGCGGTAAGCACCAGCGCAACTACAGCCAGCACAACCGCAAAGATCAACAGGCCGACGCCGGCCACCGTGACGACCTGCGGCAGATCGAGCGCGCTGCCGAGCACGATCATGGCCGCAGCCATCACAGCCGCCCCGGCGCTGATCGCAAGAGAGCGCACCGGAGGCGGGGCAGCCAGCGCGAAGCGCGTCTCCCGAGGTTGCACGCCGCCTGAATCGCTCATCGCTGCACCCTACCGATTCGGCTGGGCTGGCTCGACGTGAATCGTTGGCGATGCGGCGAGGGTGGGATTCGAACCCACGGAACGGTCTCCCGCTCGGGCGCTTTCAAGGCGCCTGCACTAGTCCACTATGCGACCTCGCCCAGCCCGGACTTGAGAGCCCGCCAGGGCGGCGAGCATCCAGATCCTAGCCGACTCGCCGGAGCTGCGAGCGTCGGAAATCGCGCGCCGCCGTGCTGAGGAGGACCAAGCAGACACGCTTCATCGTCTGCGAGCGACGACGAAGTAGGCGGATCCCGAGCGCGATGCGCGAGCAGCTCAAGACCATGACCTATGGCACGCTGTGGGGCGTGAAAGCCATCGTTGCACGGGAACCCGGCTCCCCGGACGTGCTCGAGCTGCGGGAGGTCGAGACCCCAAGCCCGCGACCTGACGAGGTGTTGATCAAGGTCGCGGCAGCGGGCGTCAATCGGGCTGATCTGCTGCAGCGGCAGCGGCACTACAAGCCACCGCCTGGGGCCAGCTCCATCATCGGCCTCGAGGTGTCAGGGACGGTCGCAGAGGTAGGCGAAGAGGTTTCCAATTGGGAGGTCGAGGATCCCTGCATCGCGCTTCTGGCCGGTGGCGGCTACGCGGAATACGTTGCCGCGCCCACCGGTCAGGTCGTGCCGCCGCCGCTTGGAGTGGATCTGGTCGCGGCGGCAGGTGTGATCGAGGTCGCAGCGACCGTTTACTCCAACATCGAACTGGCCGACCTGGCCGACGGCGAGGTCTTCTTGGTGCACGGCGGCGCCGGGGGCATCGGCTCATTCGCCATTCAGTACGCCAAGAGCCTTGGAGCCATGGTGATCACGACTGCTGGCAGCGAGGACAAGCTGCGCTACTGCCGTTCCATTGGGGCAGATCACGCGATCTCCTACCACGGGGATTGGGCGGCCGAGGTTCGGGACGCTCGCCGGCAATGGTCTAAACATGATCTTGGACAACATGGGCGCCAAGTATCTCGGTGATCATATTCAGCTGCTGGCGACCGATGGGTTGCTGGCGATCATCGGTATGCAAGGTGGTAGGAGCGGTACGCTCGACGTGTCGTCTTTGATGCAGCGCCGTGGCATTGTGACCGCGAGCTCGCTACGCTCCCGACCGGTCGAGCAGAAGGCAGCGATCTGCCGCCGTCTGGTCGAAAAGGTCTGGCCACTGATCGCCGACAATACGATCAAGCTACCGCCTCTCACGGTGTTCCCCCTGGCCGAAGCCGCCGCGGCACACGCGCGTCTGGAATCTGGCGACAACCTCGGCAAGATCATCCTGTATGTGGCGCGATAGGCCTCCACCATCGAACTAATTTCCGCGTCAGGAGGTCCAGGCCCGCCACAGGCGGGCGTACTCGCCGTCGGCCGCCACCAGCTCGTGATGGCTACCCAGCTCGGCGATCCGGCCGTCGATCACGACCGCGATCCGGTCGGCATCGTGCGCGGTGTGCAACCGGTGCGCGATCGCGACGACAGTGCGATCTTGGAGCAGCGCGGCCATCGAACCCTCCAGATGCCGGGCGGTCCGCGGGTCGATCAACGATGTGGCCTCATCCAGCACCAGGGTGTGCGGGTCAGCAACCACCAACCGGGCAAGCGCTATCTGTTGGGCCTGCGCAGGCGTCAGCTTCTGATGGCCGGAACCCAGCATGGTGCCGAGCTGCTGGGGCAGGCGCTCGACCCAGTCCCACGCGTCGACGGTGCGTAGCGCCTCGATCACCAACTCGTCAGGCGATGACTCGCGAGCCAAAATGATGTTGTCCCGGACGGTACCGACAAACACGTGGTGCTCCTGAGTGACCAAGGCGACCTCAGTTCGCAGCACCTGCAGCGGTAGCGCAGTGAGCTCAACGCCACCCACCGTGACCGAGCCAGTACGCGGCTTGTTGATGCCCGACATGAGCCGTCCCAACGTGGACTTGCCGGAGCCGCTCGGCCCAACAATGGCCAGCCGTTCTCCAGGATCCAGCGCCAGGTCGATGCCATGCAGCACGTCATGATCATCGCGGTAGGCGAACCGCAAGTTCCGACCGACCAGCTGGTTTCCGACCGGCAACTCATCGCCTGGCTCGCGATCCTGCGGGACGGCGGCGATGCCAAGCAGCCGGCAGGTCGAAGCGATGCCAACCTGCAGCCGGTCGACGTTACGGATCAGCCGATCCAGCGGCTCGACGAGGGCTTGTACGTACAGGGTCGCCGCGGTTACCTGGCCCAAGGTGACCCAGCCGTTCACGTATCCGACGGCACCGAGGATCAGCACCATGACCAGCGGTGTGTCGTACGCGAAGCCGATCACGACGAACAGCAGGTTGCGCAGCGTCATCGTGTAACGCTCGGCCTGGGCGGATAGCGCGATGTCCTCATCGCCGCGCTCGATCCGATTCCGCTGTAGTCCGAGAGCCTCAACCGTCCGCACGCCTTCGACCGTCTCAGTGAACGTCGAGTTGATCTGAGAGTAGGTACCGCCCTCGGTTATGTAGCCCTTCGGCGCCCGCTTCACGTAGCGCCTCGCAGCGATGATCAACAATGGCGCCGTCACCAGCAGTGGGAGAGTGAGCAGTGGCGAGTTCAAGAGCATGGCGACTACCGTCAGCAGCGTCGTCATACCGGCAATCACGGACTCCGGCAAGCCGAAGCGGACACTCATGCTCATCGTGGATACGTCACGAGTGACGCGGGTTACCAAATCGCCGGTACTCGCGCTCTCGACCCTGCCCAACGGCAGCCCGAGCACCGTCTGCACGACATACTCGCGTGCCTCCGACAGCAAATCCTGGCCAAAGATCACCGACACCCACAGTGCGAAGAAGGTCAAGATCGCTTGCATCACTACAACGCCAGTGACGGCCAGCGACAGCCCGTTCAGTGTGGATGCCAGGGTGCCGCCGGCCGACGCGGCGTCCACCAGCGAACCGAGAATGCGAGGCACGATCAGGCCGGCCACCGCAGCCAGCGCATGCAACAGCAGCAGCGCGGTGATGATCCAACGCCGCCTGCCGAGCAGGCGAGCGGTGAAGGCACCCACGTCGCGCCGGTCGGCCACGGGAAGTCCCAGGTCAGGCTTGCGCGAGTCTGCGAAGAACTCCTCTGCGCGCCGCTCTCGGAGCAGGTGGCGGCGACGCAGGGCTCGCAGCCGCGATGCCAATGAGCCGCTCTTCGGGGGCAGCAACGCCTCCGGTACCTGCGGCGTGGGCGGCGTCGACCGCCACGTCTCGGCCGAGCCCTGCAAACCGATCTGCAGCTCAGCCATCGGATCCCTCCGCGGGCTCGTCCAGTGCGCGCGCCACCGTACGCCGGTAGTCCGGGTTTGTCCGCAACAGTTCCTCATGCGTCCCGTACGCCGTGATTCGGTTGTTGAACAGAAACGCCACCCGATCGGCATGGTGCAGCAGTAGCGGTGAGACCGTAGTCACGATTGTGGTCTTGCCGCGACGATGGGCCACCAGCCGCTCAGCGATCAGCGCCTCAGTATGCGCATCGACCGCGGAGGTGGGTTCGACCAAGATCAAGATCTGCGGGTCGAGTCCCAGCACTCGCGCGAGCACCACCCGTTGCCGTTGGCCCCCGGACAGGCCGCGTCCGCGTTCGTCGATCCGACCTTGCCAACCGCCGTGCGAGCCAGTGAACACATCCTCGGCCGCTGCAACACGCAACACTGTTTCGGCCTCGTCTAGGCTGAGCCGCCCGTGCGGATCAATGGCCGACTGGAGCGTGCCGGCGAACACCTGGCTTGCAGTGTCGCTGACCACAATGCGCTGCCGCACCTGATCAATGGGGACGTCGGCGAGGTCCACCGTGCCCAGGCTCACGCCCCACTTCTGTCCGGCCAGCTGGCGGTCTCGCTCCGCCAGCTCCGATCCGCTCGATCCGCTGTTGCTTCCGCGCCCGTCTCGCAGCACGGCCCTTGAGCCCTTCCGCAAGCTCCAGGCTCACCGGATCATGATCAGCCGGAAGATAGCGACCGAGTCGATCAGCGAGCGCCGCGGAGTCGTCGGGGAGAGCGGACACGATGATCGTGAACTCGCCCGGTTGACCGACGAAGCCAGACTCCTGATCATGCAGGACACCCTGATCAGGCAGCGTCAACGGTTGCTCGGAGGCATGCCACGGCGGCTGCTGACCTAGTACCGCGACAGTCTTCCGCGCAGAGACCACGCGAGCGGACCCACTTCTGAGCGAGCTCGAAGAACGTCTGGATCGGCCACACCATGAAGATCGCGTAGCCGAAGAAGCTGATCAACTGGCCGACGCTGAGGTCTCCGGCTACCACCTCGCCGGCCCCGAGCCAGGTCAGAGCGACCAGGAACAAACCCGAGAAAAGCACGCCTGTGGCGTCGACTGCGCCTTGCCAGACACCGGCCGAGACGGCCGACTGCCGCGTCCACTGCGACTGGTCGGTGTAGTTGCGTGCGAAGGTCTGCTCGCCGCCGATGCCGCGCAGGATGCGCAGCCCAGCCACGATGTCGGTTGCCATCGAGGTCAGATCCGAAGTTCTGGTCCGCTCGATCTCCTCACGGCGCTGCAGCGGCCGCAGCAACGGCATCGCGAACAAAGCGATCAACGGTGCAGTGACCAGCACCACGATGCCAAGCTTCACCGAGGTGGACAGCACCAAGCCCGCAATCACCAGGTACGCGATCAAGGCACCGATGAAGCGTGACACGATCTCGGTCAATGCCCCGAATTCGTCCGAGTCGCCGGCTGACACACTCAGCACCTCGCCGGTCGGCGTACGTCGCGGAAGCACGTGGCCCATCTGAGTCGCCTTGCGTGTCACCAGCTTCATCGCGCCGTACATGGCGACCAGCCACGTCCGCACCACAAGCGTGTGGCTCAGCACGCCGGCGATGATCCCTGCCACCACCAGACCGAACATGATCAAGCTGAGCTTGCCAACCGTGGCCAGGTTATGGGGGATGATTCCCTCGTCAACGATCTTGCCGACAAGGTAAGGCCCTACTGAACCGGGCAGCCACTCGATCACGCTGATCAGCGAGCTGAGCAACAGCAGAGGCATTTGCTGCCACAGCAACCAGCCGAGGAATCGGGTCCCGCTGCGGGTGTCGGGGTTAGAGAAGTCGCGCGCGGGCAGGCGGCGGCGCACCACGGCCCGCCCTCTGCGAGTGGTAGTGGTGTACGCGTGAACCTCAGGTCCCGCGAAATCCGGGACCAGCGGCGGGAAGTCATGCATGACCAAATCAGCGTAGGGGTGGAGCGGAGATCCGCTCCACCGGTTTTCCCGCACTATGACAGGTGGCCCGCTTCGCCGACTGCAGGAGCTCGCGGCCGGGCCACGTGGAAGCCCGGCGCACCTTCGCGGGCGACGAAGGAGGCGAATCTGGCGGGCCGCCTGTATGGTTTCCGCCTCGTCCGCGTTGGGTACAAGGGCGCTATCTAGGATCGGACGTATGACCACTGACTCGACAGCCGGCAATGAGCAGCCCGAGATGCAAGGTGTCGCGGGAACGACCGATGACGGGCGCGTCTACGTGGTGACGCCACAGGCGATGGCCGTCGAAGGACCGCCGCGTGAGGAGGCGGCGACGGATGAGGAGCCGAAATCCGTAACCGACATGGTCGAGCAGCCTGCCAAGGTGATGCGCATCGGCAACATGATCCGGCAGCTGCTCGCCGAGGTGAGGTCGGCTCCACTCGACGATGCAAGTCGGCAGCGACTACGAGCGATCCACCAGACCTCGATCGAGGAGCTCAAGCAGGGCCTCGCCCCCGAGCTAGCTGAAGAGTTGGAACGCCTCACGCTGCCCTTCAGTCACGACACCATTCCCAGTGATGCTGAGCTACGGATTGCGCAGGCCCAGCTGGTGGGCTGGCTCGAGGGTTTGTTCCATGGCATCCAGACGGCCTTGTTTGCCCAGCAAATGGCTGCTCGGGCACAGCTAGAGCAAATGCGGCGAGCGCTACCGTCCGGGCCTGTGCCACCGCAACCGGAAACTCGGCAACGCGAGGGCAGCGGCGGCATGTACCTCTGAGTCGTCCCGCAAGTCTGCTAGCGACCACAGGCACCAAGCCTTGGCTTCATTCCCTTGGACTTCGCATTATCTGCGGATAGAGCGGAGCCCACGTAATTGATGCAGAGTGGGACTGTCGTCGCGACAGTTTCGAATTGATCCGTTACGGGTACCGATCTCAAGCGGACGTTTTTTGCGCGGCAGCACCGTGCACGGACAAAGAAGTTCCAGGCCCGCCCAACAGAAGGGACCGACAATGAGCACCATCTCATGGATCATTCTCGGCATCGTCGTCCTCGTCATCGTGGCCGTTGTGGTCTTCTTCGTGACGAATCGACGTGCCGGCGCTCGGCGCGCTCGCGCTGAGCAGATCCGCCAGGAGGCAACCGAGCGGGCTGCGGAGCTCGATCGAAAAGAGGCCGAGGCGAACGCGATGGCTGCACAAGCTCAGGATGCGCGGGCCGAGGCGGATCGGCTGGAGTCGGTCTCTGCGGAGCAACGTGAGGAAACTGCCGCCGCACGTACCGACGTTGAGGATTCACTGCGCAAGGCCGACCGTATTGACCCTGACGCACAGCGCCGGTCAGCAGACGTCGACGACACGGGCGCCCGCCGTGCTACGGCCCGCCGTGCCTCGGACGAGGCATCAGATGACGCAGACGCCCGTGATCGCATTGTTCGCGACGAGACCGCAGGCGATGAGACCGTACGCGACGACGTGCGAGGACCGTACGCGACGAGCAAGCCAGTTCCACTCGACCCGATGTCGATGACAGCTCGGCGAGGGATGACCTTCGCCGTGACGACGACGGCGGAAACCGCGGAGTCGTCGACGAGAAGTCCTCGGATCCGCGCCGCTGAACACCTAGCCGAACCAGTGACGTAACTCGGCCGCCGGTCCGCCCTCGTCGATCGTCCCTGCCACGTCGTCCGCGGCGGCCTTGACCTCGTCAGGCGCGTCACCGATCGCGACGCCGCGACCAGCCCAGCGAAGCATCTCGATGTCGTTCCGGCCATCGCCGAATGCCAGTACGTCGGCAGCCGAGACACCGAAGCCCGCTGCCACTTCGGCGAGCCCGGTCGCCTTGTTCACGCCATCTGGAGCTATGTCAAGCCAGGCACTCCACCCGACAAAGTAGCTGACGCCCTGCAAACCGAGGTGGCGCGCCAGCGCAACGAAGTCTTCCTCGGACCGTGTCGGATCTCTCAAGATCACCCGAGTCACAGGCCGTGAGCTGAGCTGCTCGGCGTCCTCAATGATCAACTCACCAGTCAGGTCATCGCCTGGAAAACGATCATTGAGGCGGTACCCGCGACCGATCTCCTCAACAGCGATCAGCGTGCCGGGCGCGAATTTCTCGACCTGAGCGATTACAGGTCGGGGGTCGAAGGTAATCGCCTTGATGATCTCCTGCGGTGGATATCGCACGATCACGGCGCCGTTGGAGCAGACAGTCGGTCCAGGTGGCAGCCCAAGCTCCTCGAACAGCGGCTTGGTGCCGTGCCAGGACCGACCTGTTGACAAAACCACCGGCACGCGAGCCTTGACGACCAGCCCCACTGCTTCGGCCACCGTACTGGGCAGCAGGCCGTTGCGATCTACCACAGTGCCATCGATGTCCAGCGCGACCAGGCGCGGACGCCAGGCCCGACCAGCTGAGTTTTTCAACGCGGGGTCAGAGCCTCCCGGCCTCCCAAATGGGGTCGTAGCGCCTCCGGAATGCGCACCGATCCATCAGCCTGCTGGTGATTTTCCAAGATCATGATGATGGTCCTGGTCATTGCGCACAGCGTTCCATTCAAGGTCGCAACGGGTGCGGTGCCGGAATCGAAGCGCGCTCGAATATTGAGGCGCCGCGCCTGGAAATCGGTGCAGTTGGAGGTCGACGTGATCTCCCGATAACGATCTTGAGTGGGTAACCAGCCGTTGCAGTCGTACTTGCGCGCCGCGCTCAAACCAAGATCACCAGCTGCCAGTTCGATTATCTGGAATGGGATCTCGAGCGCGGTGATGAACTCCTTCTCCCACTGGAGCAACCTCTGATGTTCCGCCTCCGCATCCCCCGGCTCGCAGAAGACGAACATCTCGACCTTGTCGAACCAGTGCACCCGAAAGATGCCCTTGGTGTCCTTGCCGTGGGAACCTGCCTCGCGCCGATAGCACGGACTGAATCCGACGTAGTGGCGTGGAAGTGTGTCAGGATCGAGAATCTCATCGGCATGGTAGGCCGCGAGCGGGACCTCCGAGGTGCCCACCAGGTAAAGATCATCTTGCTCGAGATGGTAGACGTCCTGCGCAGCCTGGCCGAGGAAGCCGGTGCCCTCCATCGCCTGTGGCTTGACCAGCGAAGGCGGGATAAAGGGGATGAAGCCGTTCGCAGTTGCCGTGCTCATCGCCAGATTGATCAAGGCCAGCTCGAGCTCCGCCCCTTGGCCGGTGAGGTAGTAGAAACGGGACCCGGAAACCTTCGCGCCGCGTTCAACGTCGATCGCGCCAAGCAACTGGCCGAGTTCCAGATGATCTTTGGGTTGGAAGCCCTCGGCCGCGAAGTCGCGCGGCTTACCCACGGTCTCCAACACGACGTAGTCGTCCTCCCCGCCGGGCGGAACATCCTCGAACACCACGTTCCCCACCTGGCGAAGCATCTGATCGAAGGCGATGGTGATCTCGTTCTGTGCTGCTTCCGCCTTCTTGACCATGTCGGCGAGCTCCTTGGTACGGCCCAGCAGCACCGCACGTTCCTCACCGTTCGCCTGCGCCACCCGCTTGCCGAGCGCCTTCTGCTCGGCCCGGAGCTCCTCGTATTGTGCAATCGCGTTGCGACGGGCCTCGTCTGCAGTGACCAGGTCGTCGACCAGAGACTCCGACTCGCCGCGGGCGCGCTGGGACGCGCGTAGCCGGTCTGGATCGAGGCGGAGCACCTTGATATCAATCACCGGGCAAGCCTAACCATGGGTGTGCCAATTTGCTCGCGCGAGTCGCGATTCGATTGTGCACCGCGCCTTGCCGACGCTCGCGGCAGACCGACACCTGTGTTTGATCCTGCTGCCATGATGAAGCGGTTATGGTCCGCCGCCCCCCGAGCCGATCATCGGTTCTGATCGCGATCTCGTTGCTGGCGGCGTTCGTCGTCTGGACCTGGCTCACCTTCAACTCAGCTGCCCTAATGGACTTCGATCTGCGTACGCAATCGCCTCCGTTGGATCCGGATTCGCCCGCAGCGCAGATCGCCGGCGCGTTCGCACTGCTCACCTGGCCGGGACTTGAGTACGCCGCACTGGCGGCAATCGCCTTATGGGCGGTGCGGCACCGCTTGCGTCAGCTCGCTGCGGCGCTGGTGCTGGTGATCGCCCTCGCGTGGGGTGGCGTCGCCCTCCTCAAGATCACCTTTCAAAGGCCCCGTCCGGAGCAGGCACTCGAGCTGCTGACCGCGACCGGTTACGCCTATCCGTCCGGCCACATGACCGGCGTCGTCGCTATGTCGATCGCCGTTGGGGCGACCTTTGCCGTGACCAGGCAGAGCGTCCGTGCCCGGATCTTCTGGCAGGTGGGCTCGGGTCTGCTGGTACTCGCGGTGGCCTTCGATCGCTGGATTACCGGTGCGCACTACATCTCCGACATCGTGGGCGGCGCGCTCTATGGCGCACTCGCCGCGACGGTCGCCCTGCTTGTAGCGGGCGTCAAGGTGCCGATTCCGCACGAGCTCGTCGGCGAGATCGTCCGCAGCCGGACTGTCGCCGAGGTGGTCCCGGACGTCCCGCCACCGCGGGCGGCAGTCATCTTCAACCCCGCGAAGGTCACCGATTGGATCACTTTCCGGCGTCACGTGGAATATGAGCTCAAGACTCGGGGCTGGGAACGGGCCCTCTGGCTCGAGACCACGAGCGAGGATCCCGGTCGGGCGATGACCGAGCAGGCCGTACGCGAGAACGTGGACCTGGTGCTGGGCGCCGGCGGCGACGGCACCATTCGCATCATCTGCTCGGGCCTGGCCAACACCGGCATTCCGTTCGGCCTGATCCCAGCCGGGACCGGCAATCTGCTGGCCCGCAATATCGGCATCCCGCTGGATGAAGTCGCCGCGCTGGCGTCGCCTTTGACGGCGTGGACAAGGCCATGGACCTGGTACGGCTCACGGTTGACGACCAGCCGCCTGATCATTTCGCGGTGATGGCCGGTATCGGTCTGGACGCCGTGATCATGGAGGGTGCCGACCCGAACCTCAAGAAGGCCGTCGGCTCAGCTGCCTACTTCGTCTCGGCCGCAAAGAACGCGAACCATCCCGCCATGCACGCCACCATCGCCGTTGATGATCAGCCGCCGTTCAGACGCCGCGCTCACCTCATCGTGGTGGGCAATGTCGGTTTCCTGATGGCCAACATCCAGCTGATTCCAGGCGCACGTGCCGACGACGGAATGCTGGACGTGCTCGTCGCCTCGCCGCGCACTCTGCGGGACTGGGTCAGGCTGACGACCCGCGTGCTAACCCGGCGGAGACAACCTGATGATCAGCTGGATCGGCTGACGGGTCACAGGGTCACCATCACGGTGGAGGAGCGTGATCAATTTCAGCTCGACGGCGACAACGTCGGAGAGTGCAGTACCTTGACCGCTGAGGTTGTGCCAGGTGCACTGCGGCTTCGGGTACCGCGGCCGCTCAGTGAGCCTGCCCCAGTCGACGGCGCAATCGCACCGGCGGCGCGCCCCAGGCATCTCGGTGTGCCGGGAGTGACCGCGGTCAGCCGCGCAACTTCTGCAGCCAGGTCGCGGCTGCAGCGTAGGCCTCGTTAGATGTGCCGTGCGGGATGATCGGCTCCGTCAGGTCAGCCCGAGGGTAGCTGCCCAGGAAGACCACGTCACCGCAAACCCGATGGAGTCCCATCATTGCCTCGGCGAGCCGGGCGTCGTCGATATGGCCCTCGGCGTCGACGCTGAAGCAGTAGTCACCCAGGCTCCGCTTGGTCGGCCGTGACTCAATCCGGCACAGATTCACGCCGCGACTGGCGAACTGTTCGAGGATCTCGAGCAAGGCCCCCGGATGGTTGTCTCGCATGAATAGAACCATTGTTGTCTTGTCGGCGCCGGTGGTCGGACCGACCGGGCCGGGCCGCGAGACCAACACAAATCGCGTGACCGCGTCAGGGTTGTCAGCAATCCGGGTCGCCAGCGGCGTCAGTTTGTTCAACTCGCCGGCAATCTCGGCACAGATCGCCGCATCGAACCGCGAGCGAGGATCAGCCACCTCCGCAGCGGCAGCCGCTGTCGAGCCACCCTCGGTGATGACAGCATCGGGGAGGTGGCGCGCCAGCCAGTCGCGGCACTGCGCGGCCGCATGGGGATGGGTCAGCACCCGGCGTACGTCGTGGAGTTGGGTGCCGTTCCGTGCAAAGAGGGTGAACTGAACCGGTAGCACCACCTCACGGGTAATCCTCAGCGGCTCTCCGTAGGTCAAGTTGTCCAGGGTCGCCGAGACGCCACCTTCGACCGAGTTCTCGATCGGCACCAGAGCGGCGGCGACCTCACCGGCACGGACGGCCTGCAGAGCCAACCCCACAGTCGCGTACGGCGTGGGTTCGTCTCGTAATGGGGGCAGCGTCAGCAGCGCTTGGTGAGTGAAGGTTCCGACCGGTCCGAAATAGCCGTAGTGGGAACCCGGGACTGCGAGCACCGGCTCAGATTATCTCCGCGCGAAGGGACCGTATGACCATTTCTCACCCGAGTGCCGTAACTGCGCCCTGAGCCTGTCGAAGGGCGCAGCTACCCTAGGCGGCCTGTCGCGCACCGAGCCGCTCCGCAGCGGTCTCGCCGCGCCGTGCCACCGGAACCGAGGAGGTTGCCGCAGCCAGCCCCGAAACAGGCATGCCGGAGTAGATCGACTCGGCCCGCTCGACGAGATAGGTCTCGTGCCAGATGCCCACGGCGCCTGGAGCCTTGCGTGCTCGGCGGTTGAACGCGGCCCAGGCGGGACGGTGGGCCGCATCCCGGTCACTTGCGTAGCGATACAGCTTCTCGTGGGAGCTCCAGTACTGCACGAGGAGCGGTCCGCCAGCGCCGAAGGCCAGCCGGTAGCCAAGCAGCCCAGAATCCTTGTCCTTCGACAACTCGGCCAGCATCGCCGGCATCGCGGAGAACACCGGCAGCCAGAGATCTAGCCGCCACGGCTTATTGATGCGCATGCCGATCAGGAATACGACAAGATCGCCGTCATAGTCGTGAGTCATGCGACCCGGAATCACGTCAGTCATAAGATCCTCCAAACTAGATAGTGCTACTCTCTAATATTGGAGAGTAACACTATCCAATGTCAAGTGAGGCCACGATGCGAATCTCTGAGCTGTCATCGCAAACCGGGATCCCGGTCGCGACGATCAAGTTCTATCTCCGGGAGAACCTGCTGCATCAGGGCGTTCGGACCGCGGCCACACAAGCGCAGTACGACGAGAGCCATGTGGCGCGACTGCGACTGATTCGGGCGCTGCTGGGGCCGGGAGGGCTTTCGGTCGCGGCCGCTCATCGCGTGATTCGGGCCGTCGAGGAGCCGCCTGACTCGGTACACGAGTTGCTTGGAGTCGCTGCGACCGCGGTGGCTCGACCGAGTGTGCAGGATGCACTCCGCGCACTCGACGAGGCAGGTTTCGAACTTCCTGCGGGCGCCATGGAGTTCTATGCGGACCACATGCGCCAGATCGCCGAGTTTGAGATCGCCAATGTGCCGACCGACTCACCGACCGCAGCGGTGCGGTATGTGGTGCTGGGCACAGTCCTGGTCGAGCCGCTGATTCTCGCTCTCCGGCGACTGGCCGAGCAGGAGGCCTCGGCTCGCCGCTTCGGCTGACCGCTATCGTCGGCGGTCTCAGCCTGGGAAACTGGCCAACGTGGCGATCTCTGCGGGCTTCATCGCCGGTCTGCCCAAGGCTGAGTTGCACGTCCACCACGTTGGCTCAGTGTCACAGCGCGTTGTCGCCGAACTTGCCACCCGGCACCCGGGCAAAGTGCCGAGCGATCCGGAAGAGCTTGCGAGGTTCTTCGTCTTCGACGACTTCGCCCACTTCATCCGGAACTATCTCGCGGTAGTCGACCTGATCAAGACAGCCGAGGATGTACGCCTGATCACCTACGAGGTGGCAGCCGACATGGCGGACCAGAACATCCGCTACGCCGAGCTCACAGTGACGCCGTACATCTCGATCAGCGATGATCTGCCGGCCGAAGCGTTCCTGGAGGCGATCGAAGACGCCCGCCAGGCAGCTAGCCGTGATCATGGTCTGGAGCTGCGGTGGATCTTCGATATTCCCGCTGACTTTGGATTGCCGGCGGCTGAGTTGACCGCCTCCGTTGCCCTTGATCACGATGTGCCGGGCCTGGTCGGTTTCGGACTCGGCGGGACTGAGCAGCGGCTTTCCGCGCTCGATGTTCCGTGATCAATTCGATCGGGCTCGGGCGGCGGGGCTACGCAGCGTGCCGCACGCCGGAGAGACCATCGGGCCGCAGAGCGTCTGGGACGCCCTGGTCAGTCTCGGCGCGGAACGCATCGAGCACGGCATCAGCGCCGTTGCCGATCAGCGTCTGCTTGAACACCTTGCTGAGCACCAGATCGCATTGGACATCTGTCTGACGTCCAACGTCGCGTTGCGCGTCGTCTCCGACCTTGATCATCATCCGATCCGCGAGCTGGTCGACGCGGGTGTCACGATCACCATCAACACCGACGATCCACCAATGGTGGGCACCGACCTGAACACCGAGTACGCGATCGCGGCTCGGCTACTCGACCTCGATGAGCGCGGCCTGATCGAGTTAGCACTGGCGGCCGTAGACGCGTCATTCGCCAGCGCGGAAACCAAGGCCACGCTGCGTGCCCAGATCAGCTCCTACGCCGCTACGCCGGCTCCTTGACCGGAGCCACGGCTTGCGCACGCGCTGCCTTCGGCGGCGAACTGCGTGGCGGCGGGACCTTTCGGGGCGCCGCACGCGGGCCGGAGTCGGTTGGTGAGGATGCAGCTGGTGGGGCTTTCGGCTTCTTGAAGGGGAAGAGCTCTGGGCGATCGGGTTGCCGCCACCACAAGATCACAGCAAGGAGCATCGCGATTTGAATGATCGGCGACACGGTGTCCCGCATCCGTGTTGCGGTGAAATCCAGCGCTGGCCCCATGTCGATTGCCCGTCCCGGTACGTACGCCAGCGACAAGGCCGCGCCCCTGATCACCATGATCTGATCGAGCTTGCTGGCCGCTAGCACGGCCAGCGGCATCCAGGCAAGCAGGTCATACCAGGAGAGCGTGTACATCGAGGTGATCAGCCATGCGACCGACAGCACGAGTGCCGTCCGTAGGGCGATGGTGAGTGGATCTCGCTTCAGGTCAGCGTCCTTGGCCAACCCTGGGGCGGCTGTCCAGGGCACGACGCGCGAAAGCATCCAGGCAATCACAATCGAAGCCGATGTAGGAGATGACGCCGATGACGACCTTGGCGTGGTACTCCGTCATGAAAAGGGCGAGGAAGCTGTAGACCGGATTGGCCCAGGAGCCGACCGAGACGTATCCGCCATTCCGCAGCGCTTGGAAGAAGGCGGTCGGCTGCCACAGCACATACGCCAGACCCATAGGGATGGCGGTGCCCAGACACAGCAGCAGCGCCTTCTTGGGTTCTCGTCGATACGCCCAGAGCATGGCGAGTCCCCAGAGCCCGATGCTCACCTTCGCGCACCCGGCCAGTCCGATGCCGAGGCCGGCGACGAACGGGTTCTTGCGCATGAACAGCAAGCCGGCAACAGCGAACATCACCGCCAGCGCCTCGTTGTGCGCACCGGCGACCACGGCCCAGATCAACAGCGGATTGGCGATGGTCAACAACGCCGCTCGCCCCTGCCGGCGGGGGTCGCCATGCGCCAGCATGATCACGCCGGCACAAGCCAGGATGAACGGCACCACCGAGAACACCTGCAGCCAGAACACGATGTCGTGCATGTTCTCGCCACCGAGCTTGTTGGCGAGGAGCTGCGTCCAGGAGGTGATCGGCCCGTACACGCTGGGGGTGTCCTGCCACGGCCGCTCGGTCCAGCGGAGCACCGGATCGAACTGGCCGCGGAATACCTCCGCCGGCGTGATCTCGTACGGGCTGCGACCGATCGCCTGCAGCCGTCCGTACGCCGCATACATCAAGACGTCCGCCGAGGTCATCGGAGGCACGCAGATGGTCAGCAGGCTGAGGACGCTGCCGAGCGCGAAGAGCTTCTTGAATTTGGGCTTCCAGCCATCAGCCATCGCTCGAAGCCCGACCCACAATCCGAGTGCGCCGAGGATGATCGCGGCCCAGATCAGAATCGAAACGAACCACTCATTGGGCTTGACCAGGCCAGCAGGCAGGTACCAGGGCGGCAGGTAGGAGTCCCGGGGACCCAGTGTCAAGGTGACGGCGGACGGACCGAGGAATCCGGCAAGCAACGTCAGTGCAGTGGCACCGACGATGCCGAACAGTGCGAACTGGTGGTTCCGGTGCCAGATCCCGGGTCGGTACTGGGTCTTCGGCGGCTTTGCCGGATTGCCGCTCCGGCGCCTGTGCTTGGTCGCCGTCATCGATTCATGCCTGCTTACCTCGGAGTCGTTTGAACACGCCGGTCACCCCACCGGAGTCCTTCAAGTCCTTGAGCCCGGCCTGTACCAGGCCACGGGCAGCGAGCGCGCGAGTCACGTCGCGCAATTGTGCCGCCCGATGCAATTGCGCACCAAGATCGGTGCCCGTGGCGCGATGGCGTAGGTCGATCTCGATCTCGACGACCTTCAATCCCGCCCGCAACACATCGATAGTCATACCCACTTCCAGGCCCCAACCGGCTGCCAGCGGGCTGGCGAGCTCGAACGCCCGCCGCGTGATGCAGCGCTGGCCGGATAGCGGCGCCTGCGGGGTCCAGCCGGTCAACTCAGCGATCCCTCGTCTTGCCGTGTTCACGACCAAGCCGAAGCCGCCGGGCGCAGCACCGTCGGCGGTGAGCTGAGCCGGCAGCACGGCGATCGTCAGATCGGCCTCACCTTTGACCACCGGGGAGATCAACGGTGCGCAGTTGGCGGCGGATTCGGAAAGATCGGCATCGAGCAGCAAGCAGGCTTCCCGCTTCCGGGCGCTTGTCGCGCTGCTCGATTACGCCCAACCCGTTGACGGCCGACTCCACTGCGGCAGCTTTGCCTCGGTTGCGCGTATGCGAGACGACGATCGCCCCCGCCCCGGCCGCATACTCCGACGTACGATCACTGCTGCCGTCGTCGCAGACGATCACGATCTCGACACCTGGAAGATCCCTTGCAGCAGTTACGGTTGCGGCGATTCGTTGCTCCTCGTCCTTGGCCGGGATGACGCACGCGACACGGGACAGGTCGGAGCTCACCCGCCAAGGCTAGTCCGGCAACGTGCCCTGCGCTGGGGCGTTCTAGGAATCGGTAATCTCACCGTCATGTCCGTCAGATGCGGTCACTGCGCCGGGGGTCCGGTCCGAGGTTGGCCGGTTGCGTACGGTACTGCTGCATCGTCCTGGCAACGAGCTGAGGCGGCTGACGCCCACGCAATAACGATGCCCTGCTCTTCGATGGGTTGCCCTGGGTCGACCGCGCTCAGCAGGAGCACGACGGGTTCGCCGAGACGCTCCGCAGTCGGGGAGTCGAGGTCCTCTATCTGAGCGAGCTGCTGGTCGAGACGCTGGCCGACCCGGCTGCGCATGCCCAGGCTGTCGAAGATCTCGTCTCCGACATTCGGCTGGGTGAGACGCTTCGGGAGTTCCTGCTGCGCTATCTCTCCTGATCTTGGTCCCGACGAGCTGGCCGAGATCATGATGGTCGGCCTGCGCAACGACGAGGTGCAGCGGCACCGGCAGCCTGGTCGCCGCGCTCTACCGAGCCGGACTCGACTTCCTGATCGACCCGCTACCCAACCTGCTCTTCACGCGCGACTCGAGTGTCTGGATCGGCGACCGGGTCACGATCACCTCATTGGCCATGCCGGCGCGCCGCCGCGAAACCCAGCTCACCGAGCTGATCTACGCCTTCCATCCGCGCTTCAGCGGCGTGGAGCGGATCCATGGCTGGCGCGAGGAGTATCTGGAGGGCGGCGACGTCCTCGCCTTGGCCGACGGAGTGCTGGCGGTTGGCGTCGGCAACGGACCAGCCCGTCCGGTGCCGAGCGTCTGGCGCGTACGACATTCCGGACTGGGCCTCGCACACACGGTGCTGGTAGTACCGATCAACCAGGATCGCGCCACCATGCACCTCGACACCATCTGCACCATGGTCGACGTCGACGCGGTCGTGATGTACCCGAACGTGGCACACCAGCTGTCGGCCATCGCCGTCCGCCCGGGCAACGGGTCCGACCTCGATCGTGGATCAGCCGGCGCCCTTTCTGGAGGCCGCGGCACGAGCCATGGGCATTGACCAGCTGCGGCTGATCGACACCGGGCTCGACCCGGTGACCGCGGAGCGCGAGCAATGGGACGACGGCAACAACACTCTCGCCATCGAGCCCAAAGTAGCTGTGGCGTACGAGCGGAATGTCGAGACGAACAAGCGCCTCGTCGAGGCCAGGCATCGAAGTCATCCCTATCGCCGGGTCCGAGCTGGGCTCGGGTCGCGGCGGGCCGCGGTGCATGTCCTGCCCGATCGCCCGCGAGCCCGTGCCCTGAGTCAGTCGCGATTGATGTGCACTGAGCCTGCTGCATTGTGCCCTGAGCCTGTCGAAGGCACTACCTCCGCGCTTCGACGAGCTCAGCGCGCATCTACTCGGCGAGGATCGCGGCCACTCGATCTGGGTAGTCGGTCGTGAACCCTGTCACCCCAAGATCACGGCAAAACCTGATGTCGTCAGGCTCGTTCACGGTCCAGACGTGCACCTGGTGACCCCGTTGCAACGAGCGCGCGACGAACTCGGGATCCTCCTTGATCAACGCCAGATCTGGACCGACGACACGTACGCCGTCCGGCAGCTTGCCGTCGCGCCACCGGCCAAGATCATCTTCGATGAGCAGCGTCCGTTCCAGCCCTGGCAGCAGCCAGCCGAATCGCCTCACTGCCTTCACTGAGAAGGAGAGCAGCCGGACTGGCGCACCCGGGTGGTCCCAGCCGAACTCGGCGAGCATCGCGGCAACTCGTTCCTCCACTTCGCGGCCCCGGTCGTTGGGGTGCTTGGTCTCGATCACCAAGCTGACCGGCACGTGGTCCTCGCCGGGCGTCCCGGACCATGATCATCAGTTCTCGCAGGGTGACCAGCTCTCGCTGCTCGGGTTCTGGATCAGGAACCCTTCGAGAGCCGAAATCGACCTGCTTGAGTTCTGCGACCGTACGCTGATATGCCGGTCCCGAGCTGGTAGAGGTCCGGTCCAAGGTCAGATCGTGTAGGCAGATGAGCTCGTCATCGGCGCTGAAATGCACGTCGCACTCCAGGCCAAGGGGGATCTCGGTCTCGTAGGCCCAGTCGATCGCCGCTTGATAGGCCGCCCGTGTCATCTCCGGATGTCGGGAGGAGAAGCCGCGGTGCGCAATCAGCACCGGCGGAGTGCTCACCTCGTCAGACACGGCCGCCAAGATGTCATGCCCGGGCGACGCGACGGTAACGCAACGGCAAACCGCTGATCAACATCACCAGCCCGCCGACCACGATCGCCGCCACGGAGGAGCCGAGCCAGCTGGGCGGTGCGAATCCAATGCTGCCGCCGACCCAGGTCCAGAAGTCGGCCCAACCAGGCACAGTTCCGGGATAGACCAGCTGGTAGGCGGCGAACCCGCAAGCCCATGCGATCACCGGCGCCACTCGGAGCCTGGAGGTTGCAGTGACATCCCAGCGCTGACGGCTGACAACGAAGAAGTCCACGGCCGCGACGGCGTACAGCGGCACGAAGACCGAGCCGATCAGGAAGAGGAAGGACTGGTACTGACCAAAGTCGAGCAGCCCGGCGAGCAGCGTTGCCGTCACCCCGATGATCACCGCGATGATCCTGCGGTCGACCTGGGGCAGGATGTTATGCACCGACATGGTCGTCGAGTAGACGTTCGCGAAGGCCTCGTCCACCTCATCGACCAGCAAGATCGCAATGGCAATGGCACCCGCCGGCAGGGTAACCAGCGCAGTGATCACATCGCTTGCGCCGAGGTTGACGACTGCGAAGACTCCCAGAGCGTAATAGGCGACTGCAGCAAGTCCATAGCCAAGAGACGCGCCCCAGAAGGCTGCCTTGCGGGTTTGCGAGTGCCGGCTGTAGTCCGCGGCCAGTGGCGCGAATGAGACAACGCCGGCGACCGCAAGATCAACGGCCGGCCAGAACCCGAGCACCGACTCTTGAGGGATCGACTGGCGCGGCTGCAAGAGCACCTGGACGAACAAGTACACCGAGGCAGCGAGCACCAGCCAGACCATGATCTTGCGCAACAGCCGTACGCTGCCCAGCGGGCGTACCGCCATCACGGTGGCAGCCGCTCCGGCCAAGATCACGAAGGGCCAGCGCCAGGACTGGCCGAGCACGGCGACTGCGGCCGTCGAAATGACGATGATCTCCATGGTCGCCCAGCCCACGTTCTGCGCGATGTTGAGCAGATGTCGGCAGCACCGAGCCGCGCCGACCGACCAGGCCGCGGAGCGAGACCATGGCCGGTGCTCCGGTGGCCGCGCCGATGACGGCCGAGGATCCCAGCAGAATCGCCCCGAGCCCACAGCCGATGACGATCGCCGCAATCGCAAGGCCCACTGATCCCGCAGTGGTCGCGATCAGCGCTCCGGTCAGTGGCCCGAACAGGCTGATGCCGAGGTTGGCCCACAGATGCCAATCTGGTCGGTGAACCGCAGCGGCCGAGGCGGCTCAGTCGTGAGGGTGAGCGGCGCCTCGCGGCGTTGGGCGTTCGACCGTGTCACGAGTGGTGGTTGGTGTGGAAGTGGACAGACATCGCATGGCTCCCTACGCCGGCATTACCCGGTCAGGTTCGGTCGGTCGGCGGACCCGCGCTGTCGTACGCACTCCGCCCTCTCAGCCCACCACGTGGTGTGAGCTCCCGAAGTCGTTCGTGGCGTCCCCACGCTAACACCCGGGAGAAGGCAGCGAGCCTGACGTCAACTCTCGATCGGAAGCCCGCTGTTCGCCCAGGCATAGATGCCGCCGTCAAGGTTGACCGCCTCACGACCTTGGGCGTTGAGGAACTGGGCCACCCGGGCTGAACGAGCACCCACCGCGCATACGCAGACGACCCGATCGTTCACCTCGTCCAAGCGCTGCATCAGCTGGTCCATGGGAATGTGCACCGAGCCCGCGATGCGGCCGTCGGCCCATTCGTCATCGGTACGAACGTCAAGCAGCATCCAACCATCTGCCACGC
Organism: uncultured Actinomycetota bacterium; assembly: GCA_963734005.1. Classification (GTDB taxonomy): domain Bacteria; phylum Actinomycetota; class Actinomycetes; order Propionibacteriales; family Propionibacteriaceae; genus Microlunatus. The sequence goes on along the minus strand of CAVTFS010000012.1, from coordinate 79,218 downwards.
GAGCAGCGACCTCGGGCGGCTGAACCGCTGGCACCTGGTTCCCAAACATCATGCCCACCCTAGTTAGCCGAAGCGTTCTGAGCAGCTCCAAATCAAACTCGCGCGACAAATCTCATCGCTTCGGCGACCAGCTCCCGGCAAGTATCATCGTCGGCCGTCAGCCCGACCCATTCCTTCATCGGCTTGCCCTTGCCCGCATCGAAGGGCACTCCCTCATCGGAGAAGATCAATTCCGTGACCCGTGCGGCGGGGAGCTTCACGACCAGCCGATCGTTGACCAGCATTGCGAAGATCGACTTATTGATCTTCATCGCGTTCGACCCGAATCCGCTGCCGCCGTCCGGCACAGTCACCCCGCTCACGCCGGCGTACTCATCGCACAGCGAGTCGAACAATGCCGCCTGACTGTCAGTACTGGGCATGATCTACTTCAACAGCTTCGAAAGCCGCCGGTCGGCGAGCTTCTTACCGCCGGTCTGGCAGGTCGGACAGTACTGCAGCGAGGAGTCTGCGAAGGACACCTCGGCGATCGTGTCACCACAAACGTCACACTTCTCGCCGGTACGCCCATGCACCCGCAACCCTGACTTCTTCTCACCTTTCAAGTCCTTGGCGGCCAGCCCATCGGCCCGCTGGATCGCATCGGAGAGCTCACCCTTGATCGCTAGCGAACAGCGTGCCGAGCTCCGCCTCGGTGAGGGAGTTCGACGGCTTGAACGGGCTCAGCTTGGCTGCATGCAAGATCTCGTCCGAGTACGCGTTGCCTATGCCGGCAATAGTCCGCTGATCTTTGAGAACGCCCTTCAGCTGGGCCCGCCCAGCCTTGGCCAGCAGCCCAGCAAGTGCCGGCTGATCGAAATCATCGGTCAATGGATCAGGACCCAAGGTCGCGACCATAGGTATGGACATCGGATCCGTGACGACATAGACAGCGAGCTTGCGCTGCGTGCCCGCCTCGGTGAGGTCGAAGCCCGACGAATCGTCCAGCCGTACGCGCAACGCAAGAGGGCCCTTGCTTGGCTTCGGCGGCGCATCGGGAAGGGAGTCCCGCCAACGTAGCCAGCCGGCTCTTGCCAGATGGAAAACCAGATGCAGCCCTTGGGCGGAAATGTCGAGGAACTTACCTCGTCGCGTCACCGACTCGATCTCCAGGCCGTGCAGCGCGGACAGCGGCGGATCATAGGTCTTGAGCGCGCTGAAGGCAACGAGATCAATTCGGGCAATCGTGTGCCCGACACACCTCTCGCTGAGAAATCGCGCCAGCGATTCCACCTCCGGCATCTCGGGCATGGGCCCATTATGGACACCTGTTCTAGCGCCGTTCAGGTGCCATTGAGTAGCTCGACCAGTCAGGCGTCGGCAGCCGTAGGGCTACGGCAAGTAGCTGGAGATACTCCTCCCGCGTCAGCTCCACGGCTCCAAGCGATGCCAGATGTGGAGTCTGCCACTGCACGTCCAGTAGCCGACCCTCCGCGCCCGCTCCGCCGGAGCACGTTGACCAGCGCAACCAGCGCAACCTTGGACGCATCGCGGCCGATGCCAGGCCGATAGAACATGGACTCGCCCGCAAACAGGCCGCCGATGCTCACGCCGTAAAGGCCACCTGCCAGCTCACCATCGGACGTCCAGGCTTCAACCGAGTGCACGACACCGCGCTTGTGCAGTCGCCGGTAGACGCGGCGGATCTCGCGGTTGATCCATCCGCTGGGGCGCCGGCGGTCAGCACAGCCGTCCAGGACGTCGTCGAACGCCGTATCGATGCGGACCTGATAGCGCCGCATGGATTTGCGAAGTGAGCGGCTTATCCGCAGACCGTTCAGGGGAAGGACAGCGCGCTCCAGTGGTGAATACCAGCCCATCAAGCCCGGCCGTGTTGGCATCGGAAAAACGCCGCACTGGTAGGCAGCTAGAGCAAGTTCCGGGTCGAAGACCCGCGAGACCCCGATCAGGTCATCGTGCCGCCACTGCTCCGGCGATCCGAACGGCGACTCCACGTCGGCATCCTGCCACCGGGGCAAAGCCACCCTGTTTGGGGCTGCTCGCGCAATCGCGCGCTGAGATCCGCCTACTTCGGCGGGCGTCACGGTCACAGCCACGCACCTGCTCAAGCGCGCCACGTACGCTTGGATCGAGCCTGCCCCAATAAGGGCGTGAGCGGGAATCGGCCTCCACTCTCGATGCGCGAACGCCCCAATAAGGGGCAGCTGAACGCACGGGAGCCGTTATCCCGGCCCAGAGGTTTTGGAGGCCTGATGGCGTCAGCGCAGGATGTGCGCCGGAGGATCGCCACGGTGATTACTCCTGTGGCAAATCTGGTCGCCGCGCAAGGACCGGGAGGTGCGCTGCGCCAGGTACTCGAGATCGCAATCGATGGCTACGGGCGACTGCCGAGCGCGAAGGGCGCCGCCGCACGCCACCTGCAGCGGCAAGGCGGCTCGGTGGATGAAGCGATCACCTCGATCATCGATCACCATGTGCGTCTCGCCTCCGCGCAAGGCTTTGTGACCAACATTGGCGGCGTAGCTGCGCTTCCGGTGGCAATACCAGCCAACATCACTGGCGTCGCAATCGTGCAGGTCCGGATGGTTGCCGCGATTGCGCACCTGCGTGGCTACGACCTCAACGACCACCGGGTGCGCACCGCTCTCGTGATGTGTCTCATGGGCGGCGAGCAAGTTGCCAAGCACATTGCGGAGGGTACGCTCCCGACCTCGCCGATGGCGGTGGCAACTGCGCCGATCTTCGACCCCGAGCTCGACAGGCTGGTAGCGGATGAGGTGATCACGGATCTCGCGGCTCGGATCGGCGGAAAGAACATTGCGCTGGTGACCATCAAGCGACTTCCGCTACTCGGCGGGGGCGTCAGCGCAATCATGGATGGCATCGCGACCTACCAAATCGGCCGGTACGCGACCGGCGAGCTGCTGCGACGTCGCGCGCTGGTGACTAATTGACAGCCAGCTCCCTCATGGGACGCAGTTGGCATGATCCCTGGAGGCATCCGGCCGACACTTCTCCTGCTCGGGAAGTTCCCAAGCGGGTGCGGGCCTGGGCTCAGGAACAGCTGGAATCGGAGATCATTGCGATCAAGCCTGTCGGCGGCGGCAGGACTGACACCATCTCGGCGGTCTATCTCCGTCAGGGAGAACGGGTCATCCTGCGCTGTGTCTCCGTCGAGCGCTGGGGCGAGATCGGCCGTCAGCACGTTGTATGTGAGGCACTGGGCTGCCGCCTGATGGAGGGTTCCAGCCTCCCGGTGCCTAAGCTCATTGCCTCTGACCCGGATGGCAGCGGCTCCGGCGACTATGCGAATCTCACGACCTGGGTCCCCGGCCAGGTTCGGCTCGGACCGCTGAGCCTGGACGCGATCGACGAGCTGGCGAAGATCGCTGTGATCATTCACGGCACACCGGTGGATGATGATCGTCGGCCGCGACCCTACGAGTTCTGGGCGCCTGATGATCTTGAGGTGCCTAGCTGGACATCACGACCGAAGCTCTGGCGACGTGCTATCGACATCTTCAATCAAGATCCGCCACCGAGCCACCAAGGGCTGCTGCACCGCGACTTTCATCCCGGAAACATCTTGTGGGAAGGCGATCGGATTACCGGCGTGATCGATTGGGCCGAGACCTCCTGGGGGCCTCCTGACCTGGACGTCATGCACTCACGAGCGAACTTCGCGATGCTGCACGACTTTGATAGCGCCGACGCATTCTCCCTTGCCTATCGAGGGCATGGCGGCGTACTCGATGATGATCACGATGCCGAGATCTTCTGGGCGGTCAGCGACATCCTCGGTTTCCTACCCGATCCAACTCAGATCATTACTGCGCTGATACTCCACAGGACCGATCTCTCCGACCAGGTGGTACGCGAACGGCTCGAGCATCTGCTCATGATCACGATCGGCGACTACTGCCACTGACTCGCCGGGGCCCCAACTTTCCGGCCGGTGGGAGGGGTACGCCAATGAAGCGTGTGTCGACACTGGTCGAAATTTGACTCGAGAAATCGTGAGCCTGCGCAACCCAACCGGTACGAACCGGAGTCAAACAAATGACGTGTGATGAGCAGCTCAGTCACAATTCTGCCTGAACCCTTGCCAAGGAAGGTAAGGCTGACTTAAGTTAGGCGAGCCTCACCTATCTGCACCGATGGGTTCAAGAGGGAGGCGACCACCAATTGTGCGGGGGAACGAGGTGAGATGCTAGCCAACTTCCTGATTGGCTTACGCGAAGGCCTGGAGGCCGCGCTAATCGTCAGCATCCTCGTTGCGTACTTGGTGAAGTCTGACCGCCGTCATCTGCTGCCTCAGATCTGGATTGGCGTGGGTATCGCGGTCGCCATCTCACTCGCATTTGGCGCCGCTCTTACGTTCGGGCCCAGAGGCCTCACCTTCGAGGCCCAGGAACTCATCGGGGGTCTGCTGTCGATCGTCGCCGTCGGTTTCGTTACCTGGATGATTTTCTGGATGGCGAAGGCGGCGCGGTCGCTATCGGGGGATCTAAGGTCCCAGATCGACAAGGCCGCCGAGGCCAGCCGATGGTCATTGGTCATCATCGCCCTACTGGCTGTCGGCCGTGAGGGCCTGGAAACGGCGTTGTTCCTCTGGGCTGCCACCCAAGCTGCAGCCGGAGGCACCGGCACAGCTGCCGGCCCACTGCTCGGTGCTGCCCTCGGGCTGCTGGTCGCGGTCCTGCTGGGCTACCTGATCTACCGTGGTGCACTCAAGATCAACCTGGGCCGCTTCTTCAAGTGGACCGGCGCTTTCCTGATCGTCATCGCGGCCGGAGTCCTGGCGTACGGAGTGCATGACCTGCAGGAAGCCCGCTTCCTGCCCGGCCTGAACAACCTTGCCTTTGATGTCTCCGACGCCATTCCCCCCACCTCGTGGTACGGAACGCTACTGAAGGGCGTGTTCAACTTCTCGCCCGCCACGACCGTTCTCGAGGCAGCCGCCTGGCTCCTCTACTTCGTCCCAACGCTGACGCTCTTCCTCTACAAGACGCGCCAACGTGCGCATGCTCCCTCACGCCCAGCTCCTGAGCCAGCTGGGGCGTCCGGAAGGAAATGATCATGACCCGACCGAGCCGCGGGGCTCGCGAAGTCGCTGTGCCCGTACGTACCCTCATCCTCGCCTCGAGCTGCGCCGTGCTTGGCATGCCCCTGCTGGCGGGATGCACTGACAACACTCAGACCGAAAGTCCAGGTGCTGCGGCGAGCGCCAACCCGCGGGCTCTGACGGTGCAGTCGACCGACGCTGAGTGCAAGCTCTCCGCACCCAGCGCGCCCTCGGGCACCCTCACTTTTGCGGTGACCAACGGTGGCTCGAAGGTGACGGAGTTCTACCTGTACGGCGAAGACGGAAAGCGCATCGTCGGCGAAGTGGAGAACATCGGCCCTGGCATTACCCGTGAGCTGGTCCTGAAGGTCGAGCCTGGGAACTACATCACCGCATGCAAGCCTGGGATGGCCGGCGATGGCATCCGCGCACCGTTCTCAGTCTCTGACTCCGGTGAGGACCAACAGGGGGCCTCCGGCAATGATGTCGAGCTGGTTGAGCAGGCGAACCAGAACTACCGCAAGTACGTCGAAGACCAGACCGACCAGCTGGTGGCGATGACCGCAAAATTCGTCGCTGCGTACAAAGCAGGCAAAGACGATGAGGCGCGCGCCCTCTATCCAGTCGCACGAATGCCTTGGGAGCGGATCGAAACAGTGGCGGAGTCATTCGGCGATCTCGATCCCAAGCTCGACCTTCGGGAGGCCGATCTCGAGCCCGGTCAGAAGTGGACCGGCTGGCACCGGATTGAGAAGGATCTGTGGCCGGCGCGCGCCAAGAATTACAAACCGCTCAGCAAGGCCGAGCGTGCCGCGTACGCCGCCGATCTCGTGAAGAACACCGCCATTCTCCATGACAGAGTTCCCAAGCTCACTTTCAGCGCCGACGATATCGCCAACGGGTCGAGGGGCCTGCTTGACGAGGTAGCGACCGGCAAGATCACCGGCGAAGAGGAGTACTGGTCCCGTACCGACCTGTGGGACTTCCAGGCCAACATCGAGGGCGCTTTCGTGGGCTTCGAAGGACTCCGTCCGCTGCTCCAGCAGAAGAATCCCGACCTCGATAGCCAGACGGCTGCCAAGTTCGCGGCAGTGCAGGCCCTGCTCGACGCTCAGCGGGAGGGTGATGGGTTCAAGACCTATGACAAGCTCAGTAAGGCGGAGATCAAGGAGCTGTCTGACGCAGTCAACGCGCTGTCCGAGCCAGTGTCCAAGCTAGCCGCCGCGGTCGTCTGAGTCGGGATCTGAGGAATGACATCGACTCAGTACATTCGCGATCAGCCCACGGAGACCGAAGCCCCTCCCCCGCCCGCCAACACGGGCCGGTCCTCGGTTTCCCGTCGCGGCCTGCTCGGCGCGGCGGGAGCCGGCCTTGTCGGGCTGGCCGCAGGCGCCGCCGGTGGCTATGCGCTGGGAAGCGAGGAGACCACTCAGTCACCGCAGGCGCCGGGCACGCGTACCTATCCTTTCTACGGCGAGCATCAGGCGGGCATCCTCACGCCGGTCCAAGATCGATTGCACTTCGCCACCTTTGACGTGATCACAAATTCCCGCGGCGAGTTGGTGCAACTCCTCAAAGACTGGACCGTCGCAGCCGCACGCATGACACAGGGCCTCGCTGCCGGGGAAATCGGACCGACTTCCGGCCCGTACGGGGCACCCCCGGACGACACTGGCGAGGCTATCGGGCTGCCCCCAGCGGGGCTGACCATCACCTTTGGGTTTGGTCCGACGCTTTTCCGCAAGGAAGGCAGGAGTCGCTTCGGGCTCGCTGATCGGCAACCCGCCGCGCTCCAGCGACTGCCTCATTTCCCAGCAGACAATCTCGACCCACAGCGGTCGGACGGCGACCTGTGCGTCCAGGCCTGTGCCGATGACCCCCAGATCGCTGTGCATGCCGTGCGCAACCTCGCCCGCATCGCATTCGGCCGGGCCGCCATCAGGTGGTCGCAGCTGGGTTTCGGTCGGACCTCATCGACCTCGACCAGCCAGGCGACGCCTCGCAACCTGATGGGCTTCAAGGACGGCACCATGAACGTCAAAGCCGAGGATCCCCCCGCCGTCGACACGCATGTCTGGGTGCCGGCCGATGCTGACAGCAAGGGGCGGTGGCTGGCGGGCGGCTCATATTTGGTGGTGCGCCGCATCAACATGACCATTGAGATCTGGGATCGGCAGCCGCTGAGTGAACAAGAGCGAATCATCGGCCGAACGAAGGCCGAGGGCGCACCCCTGACTGGCGGCGGTGAGTTCAGCCAGCCGGACTTCAGCTACTCAAGGGCGGCGATGGCGAACCGCTGGTGGCGACGGATGCGCATGTCCGCATGGTGCACCCGAACAACAACGGCGGCGCCAAAATGCTCCGCCGCGGCTACAACTTCGTCGACGGGAGTGACGGCTTGGGCCGCATGGACGCCGGGTTGTTCTTCCTTGCCTATGTCCGCGACCCGCGTAAGCAGTTCATTCCAATCCAGATGAAGCTTGGGCTGGGTGACGGGCTGAGTGAGTACCTGCAGCACACCGGGTCGGCCCTCTTCGCAATCCCGCCTGGCGTCGCTCAGGGCGAGTACGTCGGCCAGGCCCTGTTCGTCTAAGGCTCGCGCGAATCGGCCTCCGAGACCCTCGATTTCGGCACAACAGCTGGAATGGGTCGCTTGCGCTCGATCCCGTACCCGGTCCGCACGCGCCGGATGCCCTTTCCCAACCAGGGCGCCAGGTAGTGCCTTGCCCACTCGATGTCGCCCGTCAGCAGCTCACGACCTCGCGGCCTCACCGGCTCGCCCTCGAGGGGCGTGGTCCAGCTATCGTCAAAGCCGTCGATGCCCAGTCGCCACGCCAAAGCGGCCGCCACCGTCTGATGGCCGAGCTCGTTCCCATGCAGCCGATCCGCGAACCACAGCCGGGGATCCTGCGCGACCGGATACTGCTCGAAATCCATCACCACGACGCCGTGTCGGTCAGCCTCGGTGCGGATGATGTCGTTCAGCTTGGTGACCCGATCCCGGAAGGTGATACCGAGCGGGTTGATCGCCGATAGATCTGGCACGGTGAAGCTGAGGACCATTGCGCCTTGGCGGCGCGCCTGGCCGAAGATGATGACGTAGTCGGCGCGAATCGAGTCGAAGTCGCAACGCGGCACAATGACGTCGTTCATGCCTCCGAACACCGAAAGCAGGTCGGGTTCCATGGCCAGCGCTTCGTCAAACTGGCGCGTTCGGATCTCTTTCATCCTGAAGCCGCGGATGGCGAGGTTCGCGTACTCCAACGGCTCATCCTGATTATCTGCGATGTGCTGAGCCAAGCGATCGGCCCACCCGAGGTAGCCACCCTGTCCATCAGGGTCTTCCAGACCTTCAGTACTGGAGTCGCCGATCGCCACATAGCGACGAAAGCGTTGTCACAACCTGATTCTTACCCTGACGGGCAAGATCATCTAGAGGGCCCGCATCTGTCACCCCGGGTGGTTGCGAATTACCATCAAGAAAGAGGTGGGGCATGTCGGCGATCCGGGATCGGGAGTACGCCGCCGTGGTCGAGCGTGAGCGTCCGCTCATCCAGGCCACGGCCTACCTGCTCACGGGCGATCCAGCGCAGGCTGAGCAGGTCGTCCAACTGGTCTTTGCCGAGCTCTACGGGCGCTGGCCCAGTGTGTCGCAGCCTCGTTTGGAGGCGATCCGCGCCGTTGTCCATGCCGCCCGCGCACCGGTCCCGCTGCCCTGGGAGCACCGCGAGCGCTTCGAGCTGGTCGACGGATCTCCGCCGCCGCCTGTCGCTGAGGCGATTGTTGCCGATCTCCGGATGCTCACTTACGACCAGCGAGTCGCCATTGTCCTGGCGCGCTTTGTCGGACTGAGCAATGCAGAGATCGCCGAAGTTCTTCGGCGGCCGGTGGGTGATGTGCTCAGCGTCGCCGGGCGAGCCCGGAACATGCTGGCGGCCGACAATCTGGCGCGGGCGAGCGACGAAGCGCTTGCGCAAGAGCTCAGGGATGCCATCCCGTACGACATGCGTGAGTCACGCGGCAGCGCCAACGACCTAGCCCACGGTCGCCGGCTCGCCCGGCGCCGCTGGATCCAACGAGGCTCGGCAGCTGTCGTCGCAGTGGTACTGATTGTCGTTGCCGTCGCCCTGCTCGACCGCGCGCATCCACCGGTTCCGCAAGCGGCACCACCACTGCCCACATCCGTACCTTTTAGGCAGAGCTGCGATCCATCTAGTGCGACATGCCGCGCCCAGATCTTGTTCAAGTGGCGGTCCAAGATGGTCGAGGTGACGAGGTCGTATCTGGATCCGACCGGAGAGTACTTCAGCGGATTCGGCTACTCCTACAACAGCCGCTACGACACGCCAGGCTTCTGGACCGGCCAAGGTGGTGCGCTCGCCTTCGAAATGTTCCGGCTCGACAAGGGCGCGACGGAGGTCTATCTACAGATCGCCAGCAGCCGCAAGTTCGCCGTACGCTGCGGCGCGACCACCCACCAACAGTGCTCGCAGATGAAGTTCATGGACGGCAACCTTTTCCTGCTCAGCGAATCGGCGCTGGTCCGCGGAGGCATCGAGGTTCAATACAGCCCGAGCGGTGAGGAGGTGATCACCGTCATCGCCCGAAACACTCAGCGGGGCAAGGTATTGGACATCAGCCGGGGTGACCTGATCCAGCTCGTGCAGGATGAGCGGCTTCACCTACCCCAGCGCTGCTGCTATCGACGCTAGCTTTCGTCCTCACAGGACGGCAAATGTCGCCGCAGCAGCGCTCACGAGCTCGGGCCCTCAGGCGGCGAGATCGATCGAGTCGTCGCGACGATCGTCGGGCTTGAGAGGCGTGGGTGCGGGCGAAGCGGATTCGTCCTGGTCGCGGCCTCGCGGATAGTCGAGCAGGGAGGGAATGATCGCCAGCAACACGATCACGATGACGCCGAGTACGGCCACTCCCGCGATCAAGAGCTGGATAACGTTCATGTTGCAATCATGGCGCGTCAAACTGTGAAAAGCATCTACCTCAGGCTGGCTGTCGCTTAGGGATCGCCTGGCAGGCCGGTTTCTTCGCGTCAACACTGACTCGGCAGAATGGCCAGATGAACGCCTGGGCCGTGCATCAACCAGGGCCGATCGAAAGCCAACCCTTGCAGCGAGTGGAACGCAGGGAACCAGTCCCGCTCGGCAAGCAGGTTCGTGTCAAGGTCATCTGCTGCGGTGTCTGCCGGACCGATCTACACCTAGCCGAGGGCGACTTGCTCCCGAAGCATTCCGGCATCACCCCTGGCCACGAGGTTGTCGGTGTCGTCGATGCGCTCGGCGAGGGCGCCAGCCGGTTTGCGCTTGGCGATCGGGTCGGCGTCGCTTGGCTCGGTGGTACCGACGGCAGCTGCCGATTCTGTCGCCGCGGCGCGGAGAACCTGTGCATCGCGCCAACCTTCACCGGCTGGGACACCGATGGCGGTTATGCAGACTTCTGCCTCGTCGACGAGGCGTTCGCGTACGCACTTCCCGCGGGCATCGACGACCAGCACGTTGCGCCGCTGCTCTGCGCCGGCATCATCGGCTACCGCGCGCTGGTCTGCGCGGCGGTTCCGCCCGGCGGCTCGCTCGGAATCTTCGGCTTTGGCGGCAGCGCCCACCTCACTGCACAGGTGGCCCTGGCGCAAGGTCTGCGCGTGCACGTCCTGACCCGGGGCGAGGCCAACCGGCGATTGGCCACTGAGCTAGGCGCAGATTCTGTCGGCGACGCACGAGATATGCCTCCGGAGGCTCTGGATGGGGCGATCTTGTTCGCTCCGGCCGGCGATCTGGTGCCTGTCGCGCTGCGGGCGCTTGATCGTGGGGGGACGCTCGCTGTAGCCGGCATCTGGTTGTCCGACATTCCCGTTCTCAGCTACGAGGACACACTCTTCCAGGAGCGGAAGTTGCGGTCTGTGACTGCGAATACCCGCGCTGATGGGGAGACGTTCCTCCGTCTTGCGGAGCGCCTGGGCGTACGCGCCACAACCGTGTCCTACCCAATGAGTGAGGCGCCACGGGCACTGGCAGATCTCAAGCACGGAAAGTTCAGCGGCGCTGCCGTACTCCACAACTGAGGTCTTGATCACCCGACAAGATCACAAATCCCACGGATCGCCGCCGGGCCGACACGGCAGCAGCCACCGACGAGGCCGGCGCCGACGCTGATCCACTCCTCGACATCCTCAACATGGAACGTTCCTCGGCCTATCCAGGCCCGAGCTGCGTCGTCCCAGCGCTCACCGCTGTTCGGATAGACCACGACCGGCTTGCCGGTGGCTTCGCTGGCGCTAAGGACCAGTGGGTACGCGTCGGACGGGTCGATGCAGTTGACGCCGACCGCAACGATCTCCTCGACATCGCGTGCCAGCGCGAAGGCCTCGGCTGCTGGCTCCCCTGCGCGGGTCCGGTCCCCGGCGCAGGTAACGGACAGCCAGCACGGCTGCCCACTGCCATCGACCTCGGCTAAGAGCGCCTCGACCTCGACCAGACAGGGAATGGTTTCCAGGGCGAGGATGTCGACACCGGATTCGGCGAGCCAGGCGATTCGCGGCCGATGCCAGGCACGTAGCTCTTCCACCGACAGGTCGTAGACACCTCTGTATTCCGACCCATCGGCCAGTGCCGCCCCGTACGGTCCGACCGAGCCAGCGATCCAGCGATCGGTGCCGTCGTCGCAGCTGGCACGCGCTTGCTCGGCGAGGCGGACGCTGCGCCGGATCAGCCGCTCAGCTTCGGCCTGCCCAAGCCCGACTTGGGCGAACCCCCCTATCGAGGCTTGGTACGACGCCGTGGTCGCAACCTGGGCGCCCGCCGCGAAATAGGCCAAATGCGCCTGAACGATGGCATCGGGATTGTCGTGGAGCAACCGCGCCGACCACAGTGCGGAGTCAAGGTTGTGACCCTGAGACTCAAGCTGGGTTGCCAGGCCGCCATCCAATACAACCGGACCGGCGGCAACAGCGTCGGCTAGTGGGATGGTCACCGATCCAACCTAGGTGACTTGTCAGAACGTGGTTGAGCTATAGGTCAACCACGTTCTGACAAGTCGGCGTTCTGCTCGTCGCGGAATTGGAGCCAGTCCCTGGTAAGCGCAAGATCAAATCCAGATGAGCCGTCGGTGCCGATGGTGATCAACCGCTCGCCTATGGCTAACAGCTGTTCACCGAACGTTTCGGGTCCACGGCGCGCGGAGGTGGAGCGCTCGATCTCGCCGGGATCCCGTCCGATTCTGGCGCACCACTCGTCGAGGATGCGATTCTTCCTCGTCAGCGTGTCGATATCCCCGAATCCGTGCCAGATGTTCGCATGCTCAGCCGCCAATCGGAGGGTCTTCCGCTCGCCACCGCCGCCGACCAAGATCGGAATTGGTCTCCTTGGCGCTGGGTTCAGCCCGCTCCAACGTGAGCGAATCCGGGGCAACGACTCGCCCAGTGCCGCGATCCGGGTGCCCGGTGTACCGAACTCATAGCCGTATTCGGCGTAGTCCTTTTCAAACCACCCGGCCCCGATGCCAAGGATGAGGCGGCCACCACTGATGTGATCAACCGTGCGCGCCATGTCAGCAAGCAAGTCAGGATTGCGGTAGGAGTTGCAGGTCACCAGCGCACTGAGCTCGGCGCGCTCGGTCTGTTCGGCCCAGGCAGCCAGCATCGTCCAGCACTCGAAATGCTTGCCTTCCGGGTCACCGCCGAGCGGAAAGAAGTGATCCCACGTGAAGATCACATCGACTCCGGCCTCCTCGGCCGCGGCGACCGCCCGCCGCAGGTCCGCGTAGTCGGCGTGCTGCGGCTGCAGCTGAACCCCGACCCGAAGTGGACGGTTGGCGTACGGCAGCTCAGACACAGCACTTCTCTCTCTCAAGGCATGGCGATTCTTGGCGCCAATCCGCTCGACTCAGGTGTTTCGAATTCGTGTCGGCCATTGTGGCGCACAAGACATCGGACGAGAATGTGGCGTTGGTGTATCAGACGATTGAAGGGGCACTCATCCCCCGCATCCATAGCCGTCTGGCGGAGGAGGTGCCGTGAAGCATCGCAGTCCCCTGATCACACTTGCGGCCGTGGCATTGGCCTTCGCCATCATGTTCATCGTCAATATGACGGTCAGCCCTCCAGGGAGCGGCTCCACCGGAATTCCAAGTCCGCCAGCCGCGCCAGCAACCGCAACCGCCGGCAGCCCGTCTGCGATCGAGACTTCAGCTGACTCGCCATCCCACGAGGACAGCAAGTTCCCCGAGAAGATCGTGTACGCAGGCCGTGCCGAAGACAACGCTGGTGCGATTGCCGTCGCAGTGCTCGGTGATCACGCCACCTCAACTGGCGCAGACTCCACGCACGCGCCTGAACTCAACCCCGGCAACCCGCAGGTCACGGTTGACGGCGAGAACCTCAACGCCGCGCCGGTCAACGGCGACGAAGATCTCTGAGCAGAGGAGATTTCATGGCCAGCATCCCAGTTCCCGCTCCAGAGGCTCTTTCCGCCGAACCGAGCGGCACCAAGATCGGCCCCGTGATAGTCGCCCTTGCCATTGGAAGTGCAGTCTCCATCGGACTGGGCGTGTACGGGCGGCTGCATACGCCGACGGGCTATGCGGTCGATATTGCGGGGTTTTCCAGCGGGCCGGCAGCGAAGGCGTTTCTGGCCACAATCGTCATAGCCCTGGCAATCGTGCAGACTGTGACGGCGATGGGACTCTATGGGCGAATCCCGTTGCGGGGGGCCTGGGTTGGTGTCGTGCATCGCTGGTCGGGACGACTCGCAATCCTGATCTCCGTGCCCGTCGCGGTGCACTGCCTCTACGCCCTCGGCTTCCAGGCCTATGACGGCCGAGTGATCGCACACTCGATATTCGGCTGCTTCTTGTACGGCGCCTTTGTCTTCAAAATGTTGATCTTGACGCGGGATGACTCACCGGGTTGGGCCCTGCCGCTGGCCGGAGGTATGGTGCTCAGCGGCCTGACAGCCCTTTGGATGACAGCGGTGTTGTATTTCTTCTTCGTATGATCTTACGAGTGTCGCTAACCTTACGGAGCAATCATGAATCCCTACGACCGACCGATCCAATCGTTGCCGATCTCCCGGCGTACGTTGATCATGAACACCGGACTGGCCGCGGCGGCGATCGCCGGCCTCAGCTCCTGCACTACGTATGGATCCGGCACCGGCCGCTCAGCCCTCCGAGGCTGCCGGATCAGGCAGCGCCTCAGCCGGGGGGAGCGCTGGCGCACCTCTTACGGCCAAGGAAGCAGACATTCCCGTCGGCAGTGGCAAAGTCTTTCCCGACGCCAAGGCGGTGATCACTCAGCCAAAGAAGGGGGAATTCAAGGCGTTCAGCGCGGTCTGTACGCATCAGGGCTGTCTGGTAGAAACCGTCACCGACACGATCAACTGCCCCTGCCATGGCAGCAAATACTCGATCACCGACGGCTCAGTGGTGAATCCTCCGGCACCCAAGCCATTGCCTGAGAAGACGATCAAGGTCAGCGGAGATACTCTCACCGTCAACTAAGCGCCGCCCCCGAACCGCAGCGGGCCCATGTCGGCAACCTACGTGAACCCAGGTTTCTTACGGTCTGCGCAGGTTGCTACCTGTGCGGACCGTAGGCAACCTACGTGCACGTAGGTTGCCGCACTTAAGACGAGAGGTTGGGTCGAGAGGTGATTCGGGCTCGAGAGCTCAGCCTCATCCAAAGGCGATCATCTCGTTGAGTGTGGCCAGTCCGCGGTTCACCAGCGCCTGCGCGCTCACTGCCCAGAGTCGTCGGGCCAGCTTCGGGTTCTTGGCCAGATCACTGACCTCCCTCGGGTGTCCATCCGAGTAGTAGGCGCCCGTCACTCCGGCCACCTCAGATGATGTGGCCAAGTAGATCGGGGTGGTCGCTGCCCGGTCCGGGCTCGTCTGCATCGGCCGTGTGAGTGTCAGCATCATGCGGCGTCCGCCCGCAGCATGCCGCCCAAGGTTGGTTCGAACGAAACCTGGGTCCGCTGCATTAGCTGTGATTCCGGTGCCCTCCAGACGTCTGGCGAGCTTCACGGACGAACAAGATGTTCAGAAGCTTGCTGGTCCGGTAGCTGTCCGGCGTCAGAGGGGCGCCAGTGACCACACTGTTCAAATCGACCATTCTGACCTGCGAGTGGACCGATGAGGAGATCACGATCACTCGCGCTGGCGCGGAAGAGCGGAGCAGTGGCAGCAGCAGGTGTGTCAGCAGAAATCCAGCCAGGTGGTTGGTCGCGAAATTGGTCTCGATGCCCTCGGCGGTGAGTACCAAGTCGCTGCGCGCCTCAGCAGCGTTGAGAATCAGACCATCGAGGCGCGGCGTACTGTCCATGATCTGGTACGCGAGGGACCTGACCTCTTGCATCAGTGAGAGGTCCGCCGCCACCACCTCAAGATCGGCATTCGGTACGCGGCTCCGGATCCGCTCGGCCGCGAGCTTCTCCGCGGTCGGCTGTGCGCGCCCCCATGAGTACCCGTACTCCACGTTCGCCGAGCTGAGCCGCGATGGCCTCGCCGAGACCGCTTGTCGCGCCAGTGATGAGAAACGTCGGCCGGCGCTCCGAGCCGACGGACTCATCAGTCACCGGTGGCTACGATTCCGGCCTTCTCGATCATGATCACCGCACTGCGTATTGGCACCACCGGACGATGCAACATGCCAGCAGGGACGCTGAAGGCCTGATTCGGCTTGAGTACGACGGCATCCCTGCCCTCCAGCTCGATGTGGAACTCACCTTGCAGGAGATAGAAGAACTCGTCCTGCTCATCGTGCTTGTGCCAGTGGTACTCCCCTTGCATCACCCCAAGGCGGATCAAGACGTCGCCCACCTGGATCAGGGTCTGGTTGTACCAAGGCTCCGTGACGGTGTCGATGAGTTGCTGAACATCGATCGTCTGGAGGGTTTGGAATAGCGGCTCGTAATGGATTGCGTAGCGGTTCAGGTCAGCTGTTGACGCCTGATCTGTGGGCTGGGACATCGAGGTTCTCCCTCACATGAGGCTCGCCTCAGACTTTCACATCACTCCACGTCAGCGTCACGTGCCGGCCGCGCAAAGAATTCGAGCGCGCGATCAACCACGACATCTGGCCTCTCGTCGGCGATGAAATGCGAGGCACCGCCGATGAACTCCATTGTCAGATCGTCCGTGTACTCCCGATGGCCGCCAAGTCGCGGTAGAGGGCAGAGCCGGCCCGGGCGCGAGCGGGTTCGCGCAGCTTGGCGACGAAGAGCTCGATGTCCGCCTCGGACCATGCACTTTGGTTTGACGTGAAGCGCCGGAACAGGTAGCGCGGCAACCGCTGATCACCCTTGCTCAGATAGCGAGGGCCGACAACTGGCGGGGCGATGACGAGCTGGTACCACGCGTAGCGCAGAGCCAGGAGGAATCGGACATCGAACCTGATGCAGGGGGGAATGGCCAGGGAAGGCAGCTCCGGACGCGTTCAGGGAAACCGAGGCAGAGTTGGAACCCGACGATAGCCGCCCAGTCGTGAGCGATGAGATTGACGCGGTCGAGCTTCAGTGCAAGTAAGACACGAAAGTGGGACGATGCGGCCATGCCGCGAGACACACGTACCGGCGCGAAGTACGCCGTCGCGGTGTTGGCTCTGGCCGCGATGCTCGCCATCGCGCCATTCTTCCTCGCTGCCGGGCTGATGGCGCCTGGCTGGGCGGTGGGAGCCTTCATCACTGTCTGGCTCGTACTCTTTGGCCTCGGCTGCTACTGGATCAGGCGCAAGCCGCTTCGGGTGGTGCCGCTGCCCTTCATTGCGGCTGCAATTTGGCTGGGCGGGATGAGTGCCGGTGGGGCGTGGCTCGGCTGGACTGCGTGAGCGCGTTGGAAAAGAGAGTCGTCTTGCTTCCTCTGCATGTGCTCGCGGCAGGCGTCCCACCGGGGGCTCCGCAATGCTTGCTGGTTCTCCAGCGGTCCGTTGCTTGACTCGCCGTTCGTCCCGGGTTGCACTGGAACGAGAAACGTCCTGACCTAAAGAGGAGGTTGCCGTGCCGAAGGTGTTGTTGCTGACAGGAGATGCTGCGGAGTCGCTCGAGGTGATGTATCCGTATCAACGCCTCATCGAGGAGGGGTACGAGGTTGATATCGCCGCCCCGTCGGCCAAGAAACTGCAGTTTGTCATCCACGACTTCGTCGACGAGTTCGACACCTATACCGAGAAGCTTGGCTACACGTGGCCGGCGGACGTGGCGTTTGCCGATGTCGACCCGTCGCACTATGTCGCACTCGTGATACCGGGCGGGCGTGCGCCTGAATACATCCGCAACGACCCGGACGTGCAGCGCATCGTGCGGCATTTCATGGAGGGCGACCTTCCCGTAGCGCAGCTGTGTCATGCGCCGCTGGTGCTCGCCGCGGCCGGCACATTGCAGGGCCGCCGTACCGCCGCTTACCCGGCACTCGAGACCGATGTGAAGGCTGCTGGCGCGGAATACGTGGACGGTGCTGGGGTGGTGGACGGGCAGATGGTGTCGGCACGCGCGTGGCCAGACAACCCAGCGTGGATGCGCGAGTTCATCGAAGTGCTCAGGGCGAAGGCTCCGGTCAACGGATAGCCCGACGCCTGCGTCAGGCCGCCTGTGGCGCGATGTCGCCACGGACGGCCGCAAAGGAGCATTTGACTAGGTGCGATGCTGGATCCGATGAGTGCGCGAGGGGGGATTTGAACCCCCACGTCCTTGCGGACACTGGCACCTGAAGCCAGCGCGTCTGCCGTTCCGCCACTCGCGCGGGTCGCAACTGGTGCGAACCAGCCGGGAAAGGCTAGCACGACCGAACCGTTACCTATGCGTCAGTTTTGCACGCCTGCCAACGGTTCAGCTCAATTCTCTGACTAGCAGGCCGCCTTAGCTTCTCCGGATACGATCTAGGTTGACCTCGGGGAAGGAGGGACATGGGCATTTTTGCGCGCTTTGAGAAGAAAGTAGAGGGCGCGGTCAGCGGCGTCTTCGCGCGCGCATTCAAGGGCGACGTGCAGCCGGTCGAGATTGCCGCGCGCCTGCAGCGCGAGCTTGATGCCGAGGCCAAGTTGATGTCCCGCGACAAGCGCTTAGTGCCCAACGACTTCACGGTCCACCTTTCCCAACACGACCACGACAAGCTCGCTCCATACGCCAGCACGCTGAACGCCGAACTCGCGACCGAGCTGCGTAACCATGCCCGCGAAATGGGCTACGTGTTCAATGGCCCGATCAAGATCGGCTTTGAGCTGGACTCCCATCTGCCTACCGGCCGTTTCACCGTCACTTCCCAGGCCGTCGCCGGCATCACCCCCCGCGGTGGCCGGCCGAGTGAGACCTCCATCAACCGGGCGCCACTGGTACTCGAGGTCAACGGCACTCGGCACCCGCTGCAGCCGCCGGGCCTGGTGATCGGTCGCGGCAGCGAGGCTGACCTCCGCATCAACGACCCAGGAATCTCCCGCCGGCACGCCCAGATCCGGGTGAACCCGGCAGCTCAAGGCGTGCAGATCGACATCGTCGATCTGGGTTCCACCAATGGCATCTTGGTGAACGGACAGAGGGTGCAACAGGCCCCCCTACGGGAGGGATCACGAATCGAGATCGGGTCCACCCGAATGCTCGTCCACGCTCCCGGTGGACGATGAGACGCAATGTCGGAAATCGCCCTCACCATCATCAAGGTGGTCTTTCTGGCCCTCCTGTGGCTGTTCATCCTCTCCGCAGTCTCGGTGATCCGAAGTGACCTGTTCGGCAAGCCGGTGCGGGCCTCGGACCAGCCGCAACCCCAGGAACTGGAGACGCCTCCGCCTCCCTCCAGGAGGGGAAAGCGACAACGCGGGGAACCTCGGGTGCTCATGATTTTCCAGGGCAGCCAGGCCGGCCTGTCAGCTGAGCTGGCCGGTGGAATGATCATGATCGGCCGCGGTGCGGATTGCCAGCTGATCTTGGATGACGATTACGTCTCCACCCGGCACGCCCGCGTGGTCGCTACTCCGAACGGCATCTATGTCGAGGATCTCGGCTCCACGAATGGCACCTACGTGAACGGCCAGCGGATCACCGCTCCAACCACGATCACGCTCGCTGATTCCGTCCGCATCGGCAAGACCATGTTGAGGCTGGAGCCGTGATCAGATGACACTCCAGCTCAAGTACGTCACCCATTCCGAAATCGGCCTGATCCGGAAGAACAATCAGGATTCCGGCTATGCGAGCCCCCATCTGCTTGTGGTGGCCGACGGAATGGGCGGCGCAGCCGCGGGTGATCTTGCTTCTGCAGTGGCGATCGACACCATTCGGAAGATCGATGGGCCCACGACAGGCGAGCAAATGCTCGAGGTGCTGGCCAGCGCCGTTCATCAGGCCAATGACAAGATCGCCGAACTGATCGAGTCCGACTTCTCGCTGGAGGGCATGGGCACGACCGTCACCGGCGCGATGTTCGATGGCACCCAACTCGGTCTGGCACACATCGGAGACAGCCGCGCCTACCTGCTCCGTGACGGTCACCTGGAACGGCTCACGCATGATCACACCTGGGTGCAGTCGCTCGTCGATGACGGGAAGATCAGTGAATCCGAAGCCGCGATGCATCCCCACCGCTCGCTGCTGCTCAAGGTACTGAACGGGCAGCCCACCAACGATCCGGACCTCACGATGGTGTCGGTCGTGCCCGGAGACCGGCTGATGTTCTGTAGCGACGGCGTCTGCGGGTTAATCGACGACGACGTGATCGAGGCCGCCCTGGAGCTGGCCGACCTGAACGATGCTGCCGAGCGCCTCGTTGTCGAATCTCTTCATGCGGGCGGGATCGACAACATCACGGTGATCGTTGCCGATGTCGTGGAATCTGGAGGCAGCGACGACATCATCGTGCTCGGTGCCGCCTCGGAGCATCCCACCCCTACCGACGGCGTACCGCGCGGTCAGCGTGCTGAAGACGATGACATCGACGACACCCTGATGACAAAGCTGGCCGACTTCGAGGCGCCTCCAGCCGACGACGAGGAGCGATACACCCCTCAGGCACCGCATCGGCGACGCTTCCTGAAGCCGCTCATCGGTCTGCTCGCCCTGGTACTTGTCGCAGTTGCCGGACTCGGGATCGCGTACGGCTGGACCCGCACCCAATACTTCGTAGGCGCCGACCAGGACAAGGTCGCGATCTTCCAGGGGCTGTCCGATAGCCTCCCTGGCCTGTCCTTGTCGCGGGTCTACGAGGTACAGCAGCTGGCTGTGAGCGAGCTGCCGCCGTTCTATCAAGACCAGGTCAAAGCCAACATCGATGTCTCCAGCCTGGACTCGGCTCGCGCCACGGTCGCGGAGTTGACCGACGCTGCCAAGAGGTGCGCCAGCCCACAGCCGACAGCGTCACCGCGGCCAAGGCCAAGCCAACAGCGGGTTCGAAACCCGCACCCACGCCGAGCAAACAGCCCGACGGTAAGCCAACCCCGATACCTTCGGCGCCCGTCTCAGGGCAGGCGGAGCCGAGCTGCTGACTATGCGTGCCGTAGCGCCGGTCACCGTTGTCCCCCGAAAGCGACGCGGGGTTGAGTTGGCCCTGATCATCTTCGCACTGGGCCTGACCCTCGGCGCGTACGCGCTGGTCGACATCAATGTCACCGGTGAGCTGTCACCGAGCTTTCCCTTGGTGGCGGGCATATCCACCCTGCTCGCCGCTCTGGCGCACATTGCGGTCCGGTGGCGACTTCCCTACGCGGATCCGGTGATCCTGCCATGTGTGATCTTGCTCAACGGCCTCGGCCTCGTCATGATCCACCGCATTGACTTGATCAATGACCCGCCGCTCAACGGCGCTCGCCAGCAGTTGATCTGGACTGCGATCGGCGTGCTGATGTTCATCCTGGTCGTCACCTGGCTCAATGATCACAAACCGCTGCAGCGGTTCACCTACACGATCGGCCTGGCAGGTATCGTGCTGCTGTTGCTGCCGCTGGTGCCCGGTCTCGGCACAGAGAAGTTCGGCGCCCAGATCTGGATCCATGTCGGCCCCTACAGCTTCCAACCCGCCGAGGCGGCCAAGGTCTTACTCGCGATCGCCTTTGCGTCCTACCTGGTCGAGAAGCGCGACGTGCTGGCGCTCGCCGGTTATCGCATCCTCGGCATCGACCTGCCGCGGGCACGCGACCTTGGCCCAATTCTGGTGATGTGGCTGATCAGCCTGGCCATCTTGGTGTGGCAGCGCGATCTGGGGACCTCGTTGCTGTTCTTCGGACTGTTCGTGATGATGCTCTACGTCGCCACCGAACGAGCCGGCTGGGTTGTGCTCGGCACGCTCCTCTTCGCAGCGGGGGCGTACTTCGGCTACCTCAACTTCAGCCACGTACGGCAGCGGGTTGGCGCATGGCTGAATCCCTTTTCCGACTTCGACGCCTACTACCAAGTGATCAACGCGCAGTTTGGCATGGCCTGGGGCGGCCTGCTCGGCACCGGACTGGGGCTTGGCCGACCGGGCCTGACACCGCTGGCCCGCAGCGACTTCATTGCCGCTGCGATTGGTGAAGAGCTCGGCATGACCGGGCTCATGGCAGTGATCATCATCTACGGGCTCATCGTTGTCCGAGGCCTGCGGATTGCCCTGCAGTGTCGAGAGCCCTTCGGCAAGCTGCTGGCCACCGGCCTGTCGTTCGCGTTCGCGCTGCAGGTGTTCACCATCATCGGCGGGGTCACCCGGCTACTCCCACTGACCGGCCTCACCACTCCGTTCATGTCCCAGGGCGGCTCCTCGTTGGTCTGTAACTGGATTGTCGCAGGACTGTTGCTCGTGATCTCCCATCAGGTACGCAAGCCCGTCGCGACCGTCACGCCGATCAATCCGGACGTGGAACAAACCCAGCTTGTCAAGGCGGCGGCATGAATAAGCCCATCCGGCGAGTCGCCTTTGTCGCCTTGATCATGTTCGCCCTGCTGCTTGCCAACGGCACCTACATGATGATCTTCCGCCAGGACTCGCTCGCCGCCCAGCCGCAGAACCGGCGAGTCCGGGACGCGGAATTCGCCCAGAACCGCGGCGCAATCTTGGCCGCCGGAAAGACCGAGGTCGCCAAGACGGTGCCTTCCAAAGACCGCTTCAAGTACCAGCGGGTATATCCGGATGGCGAGCTGTACGCAGCGATCACAGGCTTCTACTCCTATGACCGCGCCAGCTCAGGCCTGGAGCGCACGTACAACGCGCAGCTCGCAGGTACCGATGACGCGCTCTTCGTACGCCGGCTTGTCGACATGGCGACCAACAAAACGCCGGAAGGTGCGAGCGTCCAGACCACGATCGTGCCGAAGATTCAGCAGGCGGCGGCTGACGCACTCGGCAACCAGAAAGGTGCCGTTGTCGCGCTCGATCCAAAGACAGGCGCTGTACTCGCCATGGTGACCAGCCCAACTTTCGACCCGAATGACATCGCCAGCCACGACATCGAAGCTGCGGGCAAGGCGTACGACCGGCTCGCGTCGAACTCGCAGCAGCCACTGTCCAACCGAGCCGCGCGCGAGATCTATCCCCCAGGCTCCACCTTCAAGCTGGTGACCACGGCTGCGGCGCTCGCGGACGGTAAGACGCCAGACTCCACGGTGGAGTCGCCCGACAGGCTCAAGCTGCCCGGCACGCGCGTCTATCTGTCCAACTCCACCATCTGCGGCGGCACCAAGATCACGATCACCCAGGCGCTCAAGGTTTCGTGCAACACCGCCTTCGCCAACCTGGGTCTCGAACTCGGCGAGGACAAGCTACGTGAGCAAGCTCAGCTCTTCGGCTTCGACAGACGGCACCTGGCCGACCTTGGAGGGGTCGCCAGCCAGTTCCCGGACAAGCTCAACGATGCTCAGCTCGCACTCAGCTCAATCGGCCAATACGACGTGGCGGCGAGTCCCTTGCAGATGGCCATGGTCTCCGCAGCGATTGCCAATGACGGCGCGCTCATGGACCCCTACGTGGTCAGCACGGTGCGATCTCAGGATCTGACGCCAATCGAGACCCACAAGCCCCAGCAGCTTTCCACTGCCATGACTCCTGAGAACGCCAAGGAATTGCAACAGATGATGTTGCAGGTGGTCAGCCAGGGCACTGGCCACAATGCGCAGATCCCCGGCGTCGAGGTGGCTGGCAAGACCGGCACCGCGCAGTCGGATCCCAAGCGGAAGCCGTTCGCATGGTTCACCTCCTTTGCGCCGGTGGATGATCCCAAGATCGCCGTCGCCGTGATTGTCGAGGACGCCAACATTCCGCGGACTGACATCGCGGGTGGGCGGATAGCAGCACCCATCGCCAAGGCGGTTATGGAAGCGGCGCTATGACGAGCTGTTCGCTCCGACGACTACAGGAGCTTGCGATGCGCCAACGTGCAACATCTCGGCCGTCCGAGGCAAGCGACGAAGGAGTCGGATCTCGCGAACAGCTTGTCAGAGTGCCAATCCAACGCGGCACTATGACGAGCTGTTCGCTCCGAGACCACCACGTACGTTTGAACGGCTGTGACGGCACACGCGCGCGTCGAGCCAGACCCGTGTTCGCCCAGCGGACGGCAGACGGGCCCATTTCATGCTCCGGGGTCCTATGGCCGAGAATGGCAGCCGGGGTGAGGGAGGATCATGGGGATGACTAGCAGCCCAACGACGGTCGGGGGCCGGTACGAACTGGGCGACTTGCTCGGTCGGGGTGGTATGGCGGAGGTCCATCGTGCTGTCGACCAACGGCTCGGTCGATCCGTTGCGGTCAAGCAACTGCGTGCCGACCTAGCCATGGACCCGACGTTTCAGGCACGGTTCCGCCGGGAAGCCCAGTCGGCAGCCGGCCTGAACCATCCCACCATCGTCGCCGTCTACGACACTGGCGAGGAGATCGATCCGCTGACTGGCGTTGCGATTCCCTACATTGTTATGGAGCTGGTCGAGGGTCCGACGTTGCGGGATATTCTCCGCGAAGAGGGCAAGATCCTGCCCGAGCGGGCGTTGGAACTGACCCAGGGCATCCTCGACGCCTTGAGCTACAGCCACAAGGCCGGCATTGTGCATCGCGACATCAAACCGGCCAATGTGATGCTTGCCCCCAACGGCGAGGTCAAGGTGATGGACTTCGGCATCGCCCGGGCCGTCGCCGACACCAGCGCCACCATGACCCAGACCGCAGCCGTGATCGGCACAGCTCAGTACCTCTCACCTGAGCAGGCACGGGGCGAGACCGTCGACGCGCGCAGTGATCTTTACTCAGCAGGTTGCGTGCTCTATGAGCTGCTGCTCGGCCGGCCGCCGTTTGTGGGCGATTCTCCGGTGAGTGTGGCCTACCAGCACGTGCGCGAGGCTCCCACGCCGCCCAGCCAGTTCGACCCGGAAATTACTCCCCAGATCGATGCGGTCGTCCTTAAGGCGCTGGCCAAGGACCCGGCTGACCGCTACCAGTCCGCCCGGGAGATGAAGGCCGACATCACTCGCTTGCTCGCCGGCCAACAAACCACCGCGCAGCAGACGACTGCGGTCGTGCCCCTGGCAGCAGGAGCGATGGCTGCTCATGCGTACGACACGCCCACCCATGTGGCTGGACCGGGAACGGTGGTCCCGCCGGAGGAACTTGGGGAGGAGGAGTACGAGGAAGAAGAGCCGCGCAAGAGCCGAGTCGGCCTGGCGATCCTCATTGGGGCGCTGATCGTCTTGGCGTTGGGGCTCGGCGGGTTTGCGCTCTACCGGGTGTTCAACCCGGCGACACCCACGGTCGAGAGGGTTGAAGTGCCGAACGTGCTCACCTATACCGAGCAGCAAGCGCGCGACCAACTCACCTCACGCAACCTCCAGGTCGAGGTCAAGACAGACAACGGCGAGGAGGAAACCAAGGGCACGATCATCGCCCAAGATCCCGTCGCCAATACCGAGGTCGACGTTGGCAGTACCGTCATCATCACCTTGAACGAAGGCCCTAAGACCGGGACTATTCCCGATGGCCTGGTCGGCCAGGACGTCAAGGACGTCGAGGCCGCTCTCGACGATCTGAAGTTCACCAACGTGCAAAGGAATAAGGCCAAGAGTGAGGACCCCGATACAAAGCCCGGCGAGGTGATCAGCATCTCCCCGAGGGAGGGCTCGACCGTACCCCTGGACAGCAAGATCACGATCAGGTACGCGACTGGCAGGTCGGAGGTTCCGAACTTCGAGGGCTTGAGTCGCGCCGCAGCGATCCGTGAGGCTGAGGATGCGGGCTTTGGCCAGCCGCAGTTCAGTGAGCGCGAAAGCTCGCAGCCTGCCGGTACGGTGATCGCGCAAAACCCGGATGCCGGCGCCACGGTCGACCGTGACACCACAATCCGACTCACGTTGGCTAGCGAGCCCTCGCCACCGGAGCCTCCACCAACCACCAAGTCACCTACCGAAGAGCCAACGACAACCAAACCTTCCCCCACGCCGACCGAAACCCCGACGAGACGGGGAAACCAGGCGACTCCTGGCACAAATTCGAATAGGTAATCGAATACGGTGCTAGAGTAGTCGTGTGTCCAACGCTGTTCAGACGTCCCTTTTCGATCCAGGAATCACCGACCAGCTAGGCCGACCGCTTGGCGGCATGATCACCCGCCAAACTCTTGGCCGTGGGGCGTGGGTAGATCTGCTGCCCGGTTGGCTGGGCGGCGCCAGCTGCCTCTTCGAAGACCTCCTGGAACAGGTGCCGTGGCAGGCGGAGCGGCGGCAAATGTACGAGCGGGTTGTCGACGTGCCGCGACTGCTCAGTTTCTATGGCGAGGATGATCCACTTCCGCACCCCGACCTGGTCACGGCTCGCGAGGCGCTGAATGCCCACTATGACGAGGAACTCGGCGAGCCTTTCACGACCGCTGGGCTATGCCTCTATCGCGACGGCCGCGACTCAGTCGCCTGGCACGGTGACACCATCGGGCGCGGCAAGTCCGAGGACACAATGGTGGCGATCATCTCGCTCGGGTCACCGAGGCACTTCCTGCTGCGCCCGCGAGGCGGCGGCGCAACGATCAGGCACTTGCTTGGCCACGGCGATCTGATCGTGATGGGTGGCTCGTGCCAGCGCACCTGGGAACACGCGATACCGAAGACCGCTCGCCCAGTCGGTCCGCGGATTAGCGTGCAGTTCCGCCCGAGCGGCGTTCGCTAGCACGCTTTTTCTTGAGCTGCTCCCGCAATGTTTGATTGCTCGCTCCGCTCGCGAGGCGCGGTCGAGTCCGCCGCCGTCGTTGTCGCTCGAAGCTACGCCAAGAAATCCAGCAGGGCGTTGTTGATCTCCTTGCTGTGCGTCCACAGCATGCCGTGTGGGGCACCCTCGACCTCGATATAGGTGGCGCTGGGCAGCATCTTGGAGAACCTGCGACCGGTCACGTCGATCGGCAGGATTCGGTCGGCGGTGCCGTGCAAGATCAGCGACGGTACGTCAATCTTCTCGATGTCGGCGCGGAAATCGGTGAGCCAGGTCGGCTGCACCCAGACCGAGGTGTAAGGCGACATATTGGCCGCGAGTTGCCAGCTGTCCCGCAGCGCTTCGTCACTCATCCGACTGCCCAGGTTTTCGTCTAGGTTGTAGTAGCTCTCGAAGAAGCTGGTGAAGAAGGCGTAGCGGTCAGCCTTTGCCGCGTTGAGCGGGCCCTCGAAGACCTCGGCTGGCAGTCCGTCCGGGTTGTCGTCGGTCTCGAGCAAGAAGGGTTGCAGAGAGCTGATGAACACGGCCCTGGCCACCCGGTGGGACCCGTACCGGCTGATGTAGCGGGCCACTTCACCGGTGCCCATCGAAAAACCGACCAGCACAGCATCTTGCAAGTCCAGGGCCGAGACCAGACCGCTGAGGTCAGCGGCGTAGCTATCGCAATCGTGCCCGGTGGTCGGCCGATCGGACCTCCCGAACCCTCGTCGGTCGTAGGTGATCACCCGCTTGCCTGCCTCAAGCAGCACCGCGGTCTGCCTCTCCCATGAGGAACCATCAACGGGGTAGCCGTGAATCAGTACCACCGGCTGGCCGGAGCCGTGGTCCTCGTAATAGATCTCGATGGCGGCACTGTTCTCTGTTCCGACACTGACGTAGGGCATGGGTGGTTCCTCTCTCTCCTTGGGCTCGAGTGGGATGGTCAGCGTGCCGACATTAGCGGGGCCATGCCGACAGCTCGCGCGGGAGCCTCGACATCACCGCAGATCGCGAGCCAGTTGGCCAGCATCTGATAGCCCCACTCGGTCAGCACCGACTCGGGATGGAATTGCACCGCTTCGACCGGCAGCTCACGGTGGCGGATAGCCATGATCACTCCGGAGGGTGTGGTTGCTGTGACCTCGAGGGCCGCAGACAGCGTCGGCGGCTCAATGGCCAGCGAGTGGTAACGGGTGGCAGTGAATGGCGACGGCAGGCCGGCGAGCACGCCGATCCCCTGATGGTGAATGAGCGAGGTCTTGCCGTGCAGCAACTCCGGCGCTCGATCGACCACACCCCCGTACGCCACCCCGATGGCCTGCAGCCCAAGACACACGCCGAAGATTGGCAGCCGACCCGCCTGGGTCCGGACCACTGCGACACATACCCCTGCCTCTTCAGGCGTTCCGGGACCTGGCGAGAGCAAGATGCCGTCGAAACCTTCCGAAAAATCGGGATCGTCGAAGCGAGAGTCGTCATTGCGCCAGACATCGACCTCGGCTCCAATCTGCGCCAAATACTGGACCAGGTTGTAGACAAACGAGTCGTAGTTGTCGATGACAAGGACCTTTACGGCAGGCACGCGATCATTCTTGCCTAGTCTCAATCAGCGCCGGCCGCCGCTGTCGCTTCGGGTGGCGAAGGGGGCATATGGCTCGGCATATGCCAGCTCCGTCGAGCCCTCATGCGCCGGAAAGTGGACCTTAGGCTCGGACTTCTCGCGGTAGACCAGACCATAGGACTCCACGTATTGCTGATAAATCTGGATCGGCTCGGATTCGGCGAGGGCGGCGCGCAGCCGAGCCTGGTCGCCAATAGCGCTGATGCCGTACGGAGGCCCGTACGGGATGCCATGCAGTACCACCGTGTTGCCCACGCACTTCACCGCAGTGGTCGAGATCACCCGCTGACCCTGGATCGTCATTGCTTCTGCTCCGCCGCTCCACAGTGCATTGACCACCGCTTGAATGTCTTCCTGGTGCACCACAAGCAGGTCAGGCTCGATACCGTTCGCTGCCACGCTCGACGGCGCGTCATCGAGTGTCACGGTAACTCCCGGGCCGGAGACCGGCGTTAGACCAACGCGCCGGGACTGTCGACTGAGTTCCGGGCGAAGCTCTGACTGCTCGTTTCCACGAGCCGCGAGCCCGTCAACTTCTTGCCGCAGTGCAGTCAGCTGGCGAGTCAGTTCGGTGTTGTGACGGGATTGGGACTGAACAAGGCTGACCAGATCGGTGTTCCGGGCTGGTCGCAGATCGGTGCCCTGGGCGTTGATCGCGCCGATGATGATCATCAGTCCCGCGAGCGCACATATCCCTGCGGTGACCGCACGAGCAAGCGGCCGCCGATCTCGATCTCGGCGACGCTGCGCGTTGCGAGCTCGCCGGAGCACGGAGACAACAGCGCGCCACGCATCGGCGACCGTGCGATCAGGCAAGTTTGGCCCTTCTGGATCGAGCAACTGGTTCGACCGGCGAGCGCGACGTGGCTTGCGAGCCGAGACTTTGACTACGCTACCTACTTCAACAGCAAGGAGAATGTGGTGCCCGAGTCGAGAACACGAAAGTCCGCCGCAGATAAACAGCGGCTGAAAGCGCAGCAGACGTCGAAGCCGAAGAAAATCAAGGCTCCGGCAAGTCGTCGCTGGGTACCACCGACCTTCATCGCGGTCGGACTCCTCGGCGTGGCCTGGCTGATCACCTACTACGTCGCCGGGCAGTACATCCCGTTCATGGAAGCGCTCGGCAACTGGAACATCCTCATCGGCATGGGCGGGATGGCCGCCGCATTCGCATTGGCGACGCTCTGGCGTTAGGTACGCCGCCGGTCAAATTCTCCGACCCATCACCACCAGGGCTGTGTGCGGGCCGGTGGTGCGGCCCGGGGTCTGGGTGTTACCCGTCCAGGGCGCAGCCATCACAGAAGTTGCACGTTGTGTTGTGGCTGCGCCACACCACGGGTGTCGAAGAACCGCTGCGAGCTGGCGGTCATCGCCGCGATGTCGTAGTCGCGGTGGTTCTGCAACAGCACACAAATGTCGGCATCGGCCAGCGACCTGTCGACCTCATCGACTCGTGCGATGTCCAAACCGGACACGCTGAACTGTTTGACCAGTGGATCGTGGAACCGCAGCACCGCACCGTGCTGCAGCAAGGTTTTCGCCAACGGAAGCGCCGGCGACTCCCGGGTGTCGGCGATGTCTGGCTTGTAGGTCACACCCAACAACATCACCACCGAGCCGCGCAGCGGCTTCCCATCCAAATTGAGCTGATCTTGAATTCGGCGTGCGATGTAGCCCGGCATGGCGGCATTGATCTCCTGGGCCAACTCCACAAACCGGAACGGATAACCCAACCGGGCCCGCACCCGATGGGACAGGTAATTGGGATCAATCGGGATGCAATGCCCACCCACCCCCGGACCCGGCCGGAACGGCTGGAACCCGAACGGCTTGGTACTTGCCGCCGCGATCACATCCCACAAATCGATACCAAGATCGTGACAAAACCGTGCCATCTCATTGACCAGCGCAATATTGATGTGGCGATAAGTGTTCTCCAACAGCTTCGCCGTCTCAGCCTCCCGGGTGCCCTTAGCCCGAACCACCCTGTCAATGAACCGGGAATAAAACGCCTCAGCCGCATCCGCGCAACCCGCAGTATGACCACCCACCACCTTCGGGGTGTTCTTCGGCCCGAAACTCCGATTCCCCGGGTCGATCCGCTCCGGGGAGAAAACCAACCAGAAATCTGTTCCCGCCCGCAGCCCACCGGCCTCCAAAATCGGCCGAATCTCCTCATCGGTAGTACCCGGATACGTCGTAGACTCCAAGATCACCAAAGTGCCCGGCTGCAAATACTCCGCCACCGCCACAGCCGCCGCCCGCAACGGCCCAAGATCAGGCGCCCCGTCCCCAGACAACGGCGTCGGCACACACACCACAACCGCTTTAGCGCGACCCAACCACCCAGCCTCAGTAGTAGCCACAAAACCACGCCGCAACATCTGCACAACATCACCATCACTGAGATCATCAACATGAGACCGGCCATGATTCAGCCCGTCAACCACCTCAGGATCAACGTCCAAACCCACCACACTCAGACCGGCAGCGCAGGCTACCCGCGCCAACGGCAACCCCACATAACCCATCCCGACGATGACCGCATCAACCCAGCAATCCATTCGCCCCCGACCTCCATGACACGATGCTGCAGCCAACCCGAGCGAACCAGCCCACCGCATCAAAACAGCGAGCAACACAAGCACTCGCAGTGAAGATCAGATGAACGATCAACGCCAGCAGAACCGACGCTCACCCGAACGACCGCAACACCCCCCGGGCCCCCTCGTCCAAACCATCCGGGCCGACACTGACCACCGCAGAAACCCCATAGCAGGTCCTCATCGAGGCAACCCGGGCGCCGACATAACCAGACCACTCCACCGGCTCCCCCACCCAACCGCACCGCGGCGTGACAAGCTCAACCAGATAGCCGTAGACGCGCGCCCGACCGAAGGCCGGCGTGTCCAGCAGGAACACCGGGCGGAAACCCGACCCCAACAGCTGCCACTCAGCCACCTCATCGATCACAGCATCAACAAGATGGCCCACCGCCGCATTATCGGCGGCACCGTCACTCATGCCGACAAGGCTGAACAGGACAACCGGCAGCTGTTCGACGCCAATACCCGCCAGCAGCCGGCCCGGCGGAACGTCCCCCGGTGGCCCTGACCCGCGCGGCGGCTCCGTGGGGAAGATGCCGCGGGCCAGCGTACGCGCCGCAGCACTCCGCCGGATCCGCGGGACCGCGCGACGACGAACCCACCGATACCCCGGCATCCGGCGCGCAAGCCGAGCAGCCCTCAGCAACTGATCCTCAGACACGTCCAGCCTCAACATCGGTGAGCGTCCGCAGGTGATCAGCGGCAGCAGCGGCACCATTGCCGCGATCAACCATGGCAACCCTTGCCACCATGTCCTGTCCGCGGCTCAATAGATCATCAAGTAGCGCGGTCGTCGCGTCCACGCTGACCCGCCCCAACATGTGGGCCAGCCCTCGGTCCGAGGCGAACCGGGCCCGCCCCCGCTGATCGTCCAGCGCAGTGTCCTCGTTCGGGATGAACAGGGTCGGAATGCCAAAACGCAACAGCTCATGGAACGAGTTGTAGCCGGATGCGCTCACCGCCAAGTCGAACGCGCGGAATCGGCGGGAAAGCGGGAATTCGCGGACGACGTGTACGCCGCCACGAGTCCAATCCGACGCTGCGATTTCTGCCTGCGTGACACAAATCTCGACACCCAATCGCCGCAACGCCGCCACCACCGAACCGGTCTGCAGAGTCGTGTCGTTGATGTTGCCAGCCCCCAATGTGACCAATGCCAGCCGCCGGTCCGTCGGCAGCCCCAATGCCTGACGCGCCATGTCACGGTCGTCCAGCTCATCACCGTCAAGCAAGGTCACCGGACCGAGGCGTATCCCGCCAGCGGCCGAGGTCGGCCCCACGTCATACGCCTCGGCGAGCTCCCCCGGAGCCAGCACATCATCGAACCAAGCAGCCTTCGCCAGCTGCTCAACACTCCTGCCGCGGCGCCACATGCCACGCCTCGACCAGACCCAACGCACTCCCGGATGCACCTCGCGCACCCGTTGGATCCCGTCATAGGGCCAGGTCCCATCGAACACCACCACCGCTGGGCCCAGCCGCCCCACAGCATCAAACAAGCGATCAGTGAACAAGTCGTGCCACCGTCTGGACGACCATCCGGTGGCGCCAGCCGAGGGCACATAGTCGAAGGAGTATCCAAACTGGGCAACAACCCCGACGGCCTGCGACAGCGACAGGAAATGCGGGGCCAGATAAGGCTCCGCACGGCGGGCGTAGGCCATCAGTCGCGTCAGGTGTCCCATCCCGGCCCCATTGCTGCTGATCAGCAGCAGCGACGGGCGGGTGGGCTTCGCACGCCTAGCCGAGGAAGGCATTGGGTTTTGCTCCGCAAATGTCTCCGGAGGTCCGATCAGCTCCAAGATTCGACGTTGATGCGCCTCATAACCGAACCGCGTTCGAACCAACGATTCCGAGCGCACCACGATGTCCTCATACGCTGCGCGGTCGCCGTACAACTGGGCCAACACCGACGACACCCCGGCCGGTTCGGCGTAGATCGCCGCGTCGCCGAAGAGCGAACGGAAGTGCGTCGGCAGGATCGCCGGGACGCCGCTGGCCATCGCCTCCAAGATGTTGCGCCCGAAGGCCTCCATCCAGGCCGGATGATGGTAGTAGACGAAGAAATCCAGCCCGGCCAGGAACTCGCGAGGATCCAAACCCCCGAACGGAATCACCTGCCATGACTCCGGTAGGTAACCCAACACGTCACGGGCCGGGTCGGCGCCACCGAGAATCTTCACAATCGCCGAACCATCGACGGGGTATACGGCTTGGATAACCTTCGGATCGCTCGGCCACTTCTGCGCTGACGGTCGACTATGCCGACCGATCACCGCTCGGTCCGACCGCCACCCCTGCCGGTCAACCCGCCATGCGTCGACGTCGATGATGTTGACCCAGTCCCGATCCTGAAGTCCCGCAGGAATATCTGAGGCGATCGCCTCACGCACCAACGGCCCGATCGGCGCCCAGATCGGATTAATACCAAAGCGCTCCCGGGCTATCCGATCAACCACACCAGGCCGATAATGCCGGTGACCGTCGATGTCGGTCGGCGGAGCGTTTGCCACAAGCACCACCAGCTCGGCCTCAATCCGGGGAAGCTGATCGGCCGCAGCCTGCAGCACCGCCGGATGACGCACGACCACGACCTTGGCTTTGATCGGGCGGTCGCCGAGAAAAAGTCTGGCCGTGCCACGCCCTATCTGCTCCCGGATACGAGGATTCACCGGCCCGACCCGAGATAGCAGGGGGCCGTTGATGTGGAATAAACCGGTCGACCATCCGGCCTGCGCCTGGGCAGCGATCTCCTCCGCCAAGCTGTGCGAAGTGCCGCCAGGAAACCGGAGGTCCGACAAGATCAATACGTCAACCTGCCGGCGCGCCGACCGTGTGGGGAAACTCAGCGGCTCCATAAGCATCAGACAGTAGTGGCAGGCATGCCGGTCCGCGGTCCGCGCGCTAGATCATCAACCTAAAGGACACCTTGCGTTCACCCAGTGGTGGGAGTGTCAGCTCATGGAACTTGGGGGGAGAGTGCTTGGCCCAGCCACGACGAACTTCAACGACTATGTGGGAACAGTCGCAGCCGATGACGCAGAAGCCGTGGTCGACCGACCGAGCCTCTATGAGCTGGCACAGATTGATCGGGATCGCTACACCATCCTGGCGATCGACCTGACCGTCGACGGCCCGGTTACGGCGACCGTGTACGCCATCGACCGAGTTATGCATGGCATCTCCCTACACGCGGCGATCGCTGAGCTCGGCGAAAGCCTGGGAGAGATTCCAGTCGTCCAGTTCAACCTGCCCGCGCCGAACGTTGAAGAGTTCATCAGCCACGCCTTTAGAAGGATCTCGGTCCGGTTGGTCACTGAGGATCTGCGAGACCAGGTCCTCGTGGTCACGGACTCGGGTGCAACGCCGGATCTTGGCGCCTAGGTCGATGATCGCCTCTGGCATGATGGGCGACCCGCGCCTGCCCGTGCCCAAAAAGACTGCAATTCTCGTCGCGGCGTTCGATTCTCAGCTGAAGTGGGCCGAAACGATCCGGCGAGGGCTGGAGTCGAGGGGTTTCACTTGCCGGCTCATTGTCCCGAGTGACATCCGCCATGCAGTCTCCGACCGACAACTGGCGGACCACTGCGGGAGCGCAGCCACGTACATGCCCTGGACAGAGCTGATGACTGCGTCACTGAATGTTGACGTCGTCGTCTTAGCGATCCAGGGCCCGCAGGTTCAGCGCTTCTGCCATGACCTGTTCGACGCCGCGGAACTTACCGACGCATCGCCTCCGGTAACCATCAGCGGGTGGGTCGGGGTGATCATCGAGAACATCACCGCGGGCTACCTGGCCCGCTACACGACGGACATCGTGGCCGTGAACTCCCGCAGCGACCTCGCTACTTTCCAATCGATCGCCCGCAGTCTGGAGCTGCCGACCGACAATCTCCTGCTCTGTGGCTTGCCTCTGCTGTCGGGCAAGGTGCGGAACCCGCCCGTCGACACCCCAATCAAAACCGTGATGTTTGCCGACCAGCCGACGGTGCCGCAGACCCGAGAGGATCGGCTCTACGTTTACCAGCGGCTGATGGCGTACGCCCAGGCCCATCCGGACCGCCAAGTCGTGCTCAAGCCGAGGCACCGCATTGATGAGGACACTTTCCACCGGATGAGGTTTCACCCTGAGGTCCTGCTCGCCAGTTTGAAGAAGCCGGCCAACTTCTCCATCGACTACACCCCCGTCTCGGAGCGGCTGGCCAACTTAGACCTGATGCTGACGGTCTCATCGACCGCCGCCCTTGAGGCGGTAGGTGCGGGGATACCCACGGCCTTCATCGCGGACCTGGATGTGCGCGAGCAATTGGGGAACCATATCTTCTTGGACTCGGGTCTGCTGCGGACTTTCGACCAGCTGGAGCACGATGAGATCGGCGTGCCGAACGCGACGTGGATTGAGGACTACTTCTTCGATACCGACGGCCTAACGCCCGCAGAGCAGATAGCCGACCGGGCGGTCGAGCTAGCAGAGTCCGACCGCGACCGGCCGCAAGCCTGGCAGACGGCTCTATTTGCGTCGCAGCACGAGTTGATCACTTATCGAAGACAGACTGCCGTCACGACACCTGTGGCGGGTGATCGGGCTGCGTTCCTCCGGGCCGTTGCCAGGTGGGTCTTGCCGCATGGCGTTCACTCACAACTACGCCAGGTGAGGGCTCGGCGCACAGCGTTACGGAAAGCCGCAAATGAAAGCGGCCTGCCGGGTCGAGCCACATCCCTTGCGGAGCGGCAGCCAAGCTACACGGCGTCTGAGTCTCCAGCCAGAGGGGCCTTCTGGCAAATTCGAGGTTAAGCATTCTCAAATGACAACGATGTGATTCATCCACATCTGGGGATAAGTCTGTGGAGAGGGCGGCCTCGGCGTTAGGGCTGGACTATTTCCGGATTCTCCCAGTACCAGGTGCTGACTAGCCGCTTACGAGCAAGGCGCCCACCAATGACCATAAGCAGGCCGGCCAGCAGGGTGGGTATCCACGCGTAGCCGAGCAAGGTCGGTATCCCGGCGTTGGTTAGCAGCTGGTAGCCGAATATCACAGTCGACGCGCCGACGAGCAGCGACACACCAGAGACCATCACCAGTCGCCGGGTCCAGCGTCCGACATCGTCGACAATGAGCACCCAGAACGATACAACGCCTGTGATCAGACCCACTTGATGAAAAGCCAGGCCTAGATAGGTAATGCTGATCCCCATCCCTGCAGCGGCGACGCTCGTCGCGCCCTGGAAAGCCTCCGCGTTTGGGTTGGCGATCAGAAAAAAGCGGCTAGCTGGAATGAGCGAGCGACCGGGGAGCAATGTCGCTGCCTCGACCATGACATGCGGGAGCACCGCACTCATGATCATGAGGAGCAGAGCTGAAATCCCCATCACAGTGCGCCCAAACTGTGCGCGCCGACGACGCTCGAACTCCTCGGGAGTCACTCGGATCATCAAGCGCACCGTTTTTTCTCTGCTCGCGTGGCGCTCCTGGAAGCTCGTGTCATCGTCACTCTTCGCGAAACGACAGTTCCGCTCATCGCTCCTCCGATCACCAGCGGGCACCTACCGACGCTCGCAGAGATGTCTCTGCCCCGCGGCGCCTGGGACCAGTCTCGACCTCAGGTCAAGCGGATCAGGCCTTGTCGACCACAAGTCGCACGTGCGCAGTGACCGCATCGTGCAGCTTGACACCGACCGTGTGCAGACCGACAGTCTTGATCGGCTTGGCGATCTCCACGGCGCGCTTGTCGACCGACGGCCCGCCAGCCTTCTTGATGGCGGTGGCTATGTCACCCGACGTCACGGCTCCGAACAGCTTGCCGGTATCGCCTGCCCGAGCGGGCAAATCGATCGTCAGACCCTCCAGCTGGTCGCGCACTTCCTCGGCGTGATCGAGACCTCGGATCTCTCGCGCGGCACGGCTGCGCTTGATGCCCTCGATCTGCTTCTCGGCACCGCGGCTCCAACGGATCGCGAACCCGCGCGGAACGAGGAAGTTGCGGCCGTAACCGTCCTTGACCTCAACCACGTCACCAGGCATACCGAGTTTGTCAACAGGGGCAGTCAGGATGAGCTTCATGCCGGCACCTTTCTCTTCCACGCTCGCAGCATTCACCGGGCCGTTGAGGCGTACGGCAACAGCGCCACCTCGCGAGCGTTCTTGATGGCGATGGCAACTCGACGTTGCTCTTGAACCGAGAGCCCGGTGACCCGGCGCGCTCGGATCTTGCCGCGCTCGGAGATGAACTTTCGCAGCGTGGCGACGTCCTTGTAGTCGATGTTCTGGCCGGCGCGCAGCGGGTTGGCCTTCTTCTTCGGCTTGCGCTGTGCGGGTGGGGTTGTGGCCATTGTGGTGCTCTCCTGATCGATTGCCCGGCGCGGCTGTCAGCCGATGGCCGGAATGTGCCTTGGGTGTCTGTCTTTGAGCTCAGCTATCAGAACGGGGGCTCATCGCTCTGGGGTGTCGCCCAGGGATCAGAGCCCTGTGAGGAACGCGCCCCCGCCGCGCTAGGCGTGCCGCTGGCCCACGGATCCTCGCCATGGCCTCCAGCTGAGGGACGCCCGCCGCCTTGGCTGCTGCTGCCGCTCGCATTCCTTGTGACCTTCGCGATGGCATAGCGCAGGGCCGGGCCGATCTCATCCACGTCTATCTCGAACACGGTGCGCCGTTCGCCGTCCCGGGTCTCATAGCTGCGCGAGCGCAGCCGGCCTTGCACGATGACCCGCATTCCCTTCTGCAGCGATTCGGCGACATTCTCCGCAGCCTGGCGCCACACCGCACAGTTGAGGAACATCGCATCGCCGTCCCGCCATTCGTTGGTCTGACGATCGAACGTACGTGGTGTGGATGCGACGGTGAAGTTCGCAACCGCCGCACCCGAGGGCGTGAAGCGGAGCTCCGGGTCAGCGGTGAGGTTGCCGACCAGTGTGATGGTGGTATCGCCTGCCATGAAACTCTCCGTTTGTGATGAGCAATGTGGTCTTGGTTGGTCGCCGAGGGGCCGGAGCGAACAACGTCCAGCCTCCTAGGCGAGCATTGTCCAGCTTGCCAGCCAGGACTGACGCTACGCGCCGGCGCCGGACAATCTGTGGATAATCTCGCCCCCTTTTGTGCCCTGCTCGCGCATCGCGCATTGTATCCGCCGCCGTCGTCGTCGCTCGCAGAGGAAACAGCGCCTCTGCTCGGCTCCTTCTCCGTGCGGCGGAGCGCGATTCCCGACGCTCGCAGGGACTCCTTATGTGCCCTGCTCGCGCATCGCGCGTTGTATCCGCCGCCGTCGTCGTCGCTCGCAGGGGCTCAGTGCAGATCGGGTCGGATGACCTTGGTCCGCATGATTGACTCGTTGATGGCGAACTGGCGATCCAGCTCTTTGACGTCGCTGGGTTCCGCGGTCACATTGATCACCGCGTAGATGCCCTCGGACTTCTTCCGGATTTCGTACGCCAGCCGCCGTCGTCCCCAGATATCCAGGTTGTCGACGGTGCCGCCGCCTTTGGTGATCACCTTCAGGTGCTTCTCGAGCGTGGGCTGAACCGTACGCTCTTCGGTGTCAGGGTCGAAGATGACCATAACCTCGTACTCACGCATGCGCGAACCCCACCTCCTCTGGTCTGAGCGGCTATGGGACTCCCCCATAGCAGGAGGGCGAATGCTACGGCCCGACGATCTGTCGCCGGACCAACGCTGAACTTTACCCGGTCACCAGCGCCGCGCACGAATCCGTCTTGATTTGCACTATGACGGGCTGTTCACGCATTCCGACTCCTTCGTCGCTTGCGTTCTACACATGGTCGTCATAGTGACAGTTAGCCTCCTGGACATGAGTGAGCTTCGCGAGGAACCTCCCCAATCGCTCGAGGACCCGCGGGAAATCCTGCTGCAGCAGCTGAGCTACTACCGCGCCTCCCTGCTGACCAAGCTCGACGGTCTGAGTGACGACCAGCTGACCGCTAGCATCCTGCCCTCCGGCTGGTCACCACTCGGGCTTCTGAAGCATCTGGTCTTCGTCGAGCGCCGCTGGATGCAATGGGGCTTCGCAGCCGAGCAGGTGCCGGACCCCTGGGGCGATCACGATCCAGAGTCCGATGGTTGGCTCCTCGAGCCCGAAGAGACCCTGCACGTGCTGACACAGCGGCTGAGCGCGATCGCCGCCCGCACGGATGCGATTGCCAGCACGGCGGAGCTGACAGATCGGGCCGGGCTGGGTGGCCGGTTCACCGGCGATCCGCCCACACTTTGCTGGATCCTGGCCCATCTCCTCCAGGAGTATGCGCGACATGTCGGGCACCTGGACGTGGTACGCGAGCTGATCGACGGGGCTGTCGGCGAGTAGCCCGCTGGTGTGAGCCTTCGACGGCCTACGTCATCCCCCATCGCCGGGAAAGAGCCAGCACAGGCCGGGACCAAGTTGGTCCCGCCAGGACTCCCATGAGTGCCCATCGCGTGACTCCACATAGTTGATCTTCATCCCGGTACTGCGAAAGATCGGCAGCATTGCCCGGTTGGCATCGACCAGGTCCTCGTACGCCCCGCAGGAGATGAACGCCCGGTTTGCTGCGCGTACCGGGGCAGAGCGATAGCGATCAATGAAGCGCACCACTGGATCGAATACGGTGGCACCTTCACCGTGCCACACGGCTCGATCGGAGGAGAGAAACGAGCCGGACTGCAGCAGCAGTGACCCGTAGACATCCGCGAACCTGACCGCCGTGGAAAGCGCCGCTACCGCGCCGAAGCTAGTGCCCATCAAGCACCTGCCACTCGGTACAGCCAACAGCGGAAACTCCCTTTCCAGTCGCGGCAGCAACTCGCGCGTGATCCACTGGCCATGATCAGGATCGTCCGGATATTCGGTGAGCCGCTCGCCCGGATAGCTGAAGGCGACGATGATCTTGGCCAGCTTCTTGTCGTGGATCAGGTTGTCGAGAACGAGCTTCATCGAGCCGTAGTCCAGATAGTCGCCGCCGTCATGGACGACAAGCAGGGGGTAAGGCATCGAGGTCTCGAAACGAGCCGGCAGATACACAGTGATCCGGTTGTCACGGCTTTGCGCCGCACTGTGCACCTGCAGGTCGACGAGCTGGCCCGGGTCGGTCTCCGCCCTGAAAGTGGCCCAATCGGGGACGGCATAGCCCGGCCCGCAGCACACTGAGCAGTCGCCTACCGGGCTCTGGGCCAGTCGCGGGTTGTAAGGGTCGTTGAATCGCCACCGTTGTCCGTCGCGGAGGATCTCGAACTGGTACTCCACCCGCGACCCCCACTCGAGCTTGATCGTGAGGAACCAGACGTCGGTTCCGGGGATCTGCTCCAGCTCAAGATCATCCGGCCAGAGCTTGACGCGATGACGCAGATAGAGCGAGTCCGCCGCAGCGCGCGTGGCAAATGTGCAGAGGTCGCCCTCGACCACGGGGAGGGCGTGGTCTTCGAAGAAGGTCGCGGCGGCGGCCTCCCGTTGTTGCTCGTCAGGCAATGTGGCAAGCGTCGACCGCAGCTGGTCGATTGCCCGGCCCTGGTCGCCGCTCACCGGGGCGACTCTATCCGCAGTCGACGGTGCAAGTGGGCCGATTGAGCCTCTCCATGCCCGCGCGACGCCCTTCGGCGAGCCCAGGGCCCACGACGGCTGGGCCAGATCGTGGGGGTGGTGGCTGGAATACTGACGGACGTGCCCAGGCGTATCACCTCGTCGGCATTCATCGGCCGCAGGGTTGAGCTGGAGAGCCTCTTGGAGGTCTTCGACGCAACACCGGATGGGCCTGCGGTCGTGCTGCTCGGTGGCGAGGCCGGGATCGGCAAGACCCGTCTTGTCAGCGAGTTTGTGGGGCATGTACCTGAGGCGCGTGTCCTCGTCGGCGCTTGTCTCGAGTTGGGTCAAGCGGTCATGCCCTATCTGCCGCTGGCGGGCATTTTGCGACAACTGAGCCGCAAGATCGGACCCGAAGAGACGCAACGGCTGTACGGGGCGGA
This sequence comes from uncultured Actinomycetota bacterium, assembly GCA_963734005.1. GTDB lineage: Bacteria > Actinomycetota > Actinomycetes > Propionibacteriales > Propionibacteriaceae > Microlunatus. Next base: position 38,860 of record CAVTFS010000012.1, on the reverse strand, counting down.
ACTGATGCGCTTCCTCCCAGACCAGAGCAGCTCGTCACTCGATAGCGCGGAACGCGAACAGTCAGGCCTGTTCGAAGCCGTTCTCGCACTGTTGGGCCGGCTCGCCGAGACCTCTTCCGTCGTGCTGGTGATGGAGGACTTGCATTGGGCGGATCGATCAACCCTGGATTTGCTGAGCTTCGTGACACGCAATCTGGGCTCGATGCACGTGATGCTGGTCGGTACCTACCGATCCGATGAAATGCGGCGTACGCACGCCCTCCGTCCGGTCCTTGCAGAGTTGAGCAGGCTGCCGCTCGTGCAGCGGATCGAGCTGCAACCGATGGACGAGGACGAGGTCTTTCAACTCCTCACCGCAATTCGAGGCAATCAGCCGCAACTAGAGGAAGCAGTGTCGATCCTGACCCGCTCCGAGGGCAACCCCTTCTACGTGGAAGAGCTGCTCGCCGCTGGCGACCCGGCGAGGATTGGAATGCCGTCGAGCCTTCGAGACATCCTGGCGGACCGGCTGGACGACCTACCCGAGCCGGCGAAGGAGGTGCTGCGGATCGCGGCTGCGGCGGGGAGGCGGGTGGACCACCGGCTGTTGGAGGTTGTCGCGCAACTCCCAGAGGCCGACCTCCAGGTTGGACTTCGTGCCGCAGTCGACGGCGAGGCGCTGGTGCCTGACGCTGACGGCCACGGCTACCGATTCCGCCACGCACTGCTTCAGGAGGCCGCGCACGACCAGCTGCTGCCGGGCGAGCGTACGCGGCTGCATCGTGCGTTCGTGGATGCTCTCCAAGCCGATCCCAGCCTTGCGGCGGGAGGAAGCGCCGGCGTCCATGCCGAACTGGCCTATCACGCGCTGGCCGCGCACGATGTCGATCTGGCGTTCTCGTCGCTGGTACTCGCCGGGCAGCGGGCTCGCGACCTCTTCGCCTTCGCCGAAGCCCGGCAGCACTTTGAACGCGCTGCCGAGTTGCGCCCACAGGTGAGCGCGCACCTGTCCGCCGAGGCACCGCCGACTTGGGATTTGCTGCGTAATGCGGCTCTCTGCGCACGGTATTCCGGTGACAGCCGGGGTGGCGCCGTCACGCACCTGCGCCGGGCGATCGGCGTTCTGGGCGAGGACAACGACCCGGTCTCGCTGGGTGGCCTCTGGGCGGAGCTCAGCGAGAGCTACTGGATGGCAGGGCTCGGCGATGAGGCTGCGAGGGCATCCGATCGATCGCGTCGCGGAGCTTGGCGACGCCGCGACGCGGGAACGAGCGGAGGCTCTCGCGTGGCGAAGCCGGCTTTTCATGCTGTTGGGCCGCTATCACGACGCGATCCCTCCCGGTATGGAAGCGGTCGAGCTGGCACGCAGGATCGATGCCCGCCGAGAGCTGAGTCGGGCACTCAACTCATTGGGATGCTCGCTGGCGCTGGTCGGTAGAGAAGAAGGACTGTCCTTGCTGCGCGAGTCGATCGATGTGGCGGATCGCATTGATGCCGCGACGGAAGCGCTGCGGGGGTACAACAACCTGGTCTCGTGCTTGAACATCCCGCTGGACGACCTTGAGCAGGCAGTGGAGGTCTTCTTCGCTGCGCTGGACTACGCGACCCGCAAGGGCGTCCGTGGCCCGATCGTGGACTGGATACGCCTGGAGGGCGCCGAGGTAATGCAGCGGCTTGGCCGCTGGCAGGACGCTGCGGAGATCGTCGGTCAGGTACGAACAGGTGCCGTTCTCGGCGTCAACGGGCAGTACTACGAGACCACCCTCGCCATCCAGCATGTGACGCAGGGTAAATACGACGAGGCTGAGCAACACCTGCAGAGGGCTGAGGAGATTGCCCCCTCGATTCGTGACCCACAGGCGATTGCGCCAGTGATGGGTGTCCGCATGCGGCTTTTGCTCGCGCGTGGTCAGTACGACGTCGGCGATGCCGTAGAGCGGATTGAGCCCATGATCGACGACCCGATCATCTACCACGTCGTGCCAATCATTGCTCGGGTCGAGGCCGCTGCTTCGTTGCTTGCGCATGATCAGGACGCCCCGAGGAGGATCGCACGATTGGTCGGCCTGTTGCGGAGGGTCCGCGACTCCGCCGACGGATACCTCGCCAGGAACGTCGGGGCCTGGTTGAGCCTGACCGAGGCAGAGCTGTCGAGAGCCCGGCGGGGAGGTGGCGCCCGAGCTGTGGCGCGAGGCGCTGCTGCGGATCCGCGAGTTGACCTACGCGGAGCATGAGCTCTATGCGCAACTCCGGCTCGCCGAGACGCTGGCGGTGAGCGGTGAATCAGCCGATGCCGAGGTTGAGCTTGTGCCGGCGTACCAGAGGGCTCGCTCGATCGGGGCGATGCCAATGGTCGAGGAGATGGAGACTCTTGCTCGCAGAGCCCGGCTGAAGCTGCCGGGCATGACGCAATTGGACGGCCGGCGCCGGGCGTGGACTCACCAGCCGGGAGCGTGAGGTGCTGGTGCTGGTCGCGCAAGGCCGAACGAACCGGGAGATCGGCGAGGACCTCTTCATTAGCGAGAAGACTGCCAGCGTTCACGTCTCCAACATCATGGCCAAGCTCGGAGCAGCGAACCGCACCGAAGCCGGCGCCAAGGCGCATGCACTGGGACTCGATCGACTGTAGGGGCACCTACTGGGTTCGTTGCGAACCCCGGTGACGATACGCTCGGCTTCGCTGTACTGAACCTGCTCTACGAGGAGTGACACTATGGCCAACTATCAGGCCACCCCGCCACAGCCAGCAGCCGATCCCGGCAATACTCTCGGGCTCGTCGGATTGATCTTGGCCATCATCCCGTGCACATCTACGATCGGGCTGGTCTTGAGCATCGTGGCCTACATCATTTCGCGTCGCGCCGGCTTCCAGAACAGCAAGGCGCTCGCAGGCATCATCGTCGGCATCGTCTGGATCGCTCTCGGCGTCATTGCCCAGGTGACGGGATTCCTAACAGGCTTCTTCCAGACCTGATGCCGGCCGGTTTGGGTTAGGCACCTGCTGCGTTGCGGTTCCGCAGCAGCGCAGCACCCATACCTGCGAAGCGCCGGCGGCGGAGGCAACACCGCATGCCACGTACGCTGCTGGGCATGACCACGGAAACCCTGCCAGCGCGTCGCGGGCGCATCCGATTTCCCGACATCAGCTCGCGGGCGTACGAGCATCCGGCCGACCGCGGTGCACTGGTGGCCCTACGCGCCATTCCCGGCTTCGACTCGGTCCTGAAGACACTCTCCGGAGCGATCGGAGAGCGCAGCATACGGTGGCTCTACCTCGCCACTGCGATCCGCGTCTCGCCAGCGCCAGTATCCGCGCATCCACGAGATGCTGAACGAGTGTGCGACGACGCTGGACGTGCATCCTGTTCCTGAGCTCTACATCGAGCAGGATCCCGCTCCTCAGGCCATGGCGATCGGCCTGGACAAGCCGATCATCGTGATCAGCACCGGAATGCTCGAGCTGGTCGACGAGGAGGGACTGCGGTTCATCATTGGGCACGAGGTCGGACACGTCCTTTCCGGGCACGCCGTCTACCGCACGATGCTGCTGGCGTTGATCAATCTCGCTGCTGCCATGGAGTGGCTGCCGATCGGTGCTTGGAGCATCCGGGCGATCATCCTCGGCCTCAACGAATGGTTCCGGAAGTCGGAGTTGTCCTGCGATCGTGCCGGTCTGCTGTGCTCGCAGGATCCCGACGCAGCGTTGCGGGTACACGCGAGCCTGGCTGGTGCCCGGAACCCCAACGACATGGATGTAGCCGGCTTTCTGGACCAGGCAGAAGAGTATGAGACGCGGGGCGACGTACGCGACAGTGTGCTGAAGCTCTTGCAGCTGAGTGGGAAGAGCCACCCACTGGCAGCGTTGCGAGCGGCCGAGCTTCAGAAATGGGCGGCCGGTCCGGACTATGCCGAGATCCTTGCCGGCAACTACCCGCGCCGCTCCGACGACAAGGAGGCTCCCATGAGCGAGGAAGTCAAGGCCGCCGCCAACTCCTACAAGGAGAACTTCACAGCCTCAGGCGATCCCCTGTACAAGCTCGTAGGCAAGATCGGCTCGGTGGCGGGCACCGCCGGCGGGTCGGCGGCGAACCGGATGCGCGATTGGTGGCGAGGCGGTCAGGACGCAGGGACGAAACCGTGACGGCATTGCAGGTGGGCGGGCATGGCGACCAGGTTGATCCCATCGCCGAGGCGGCGGCGCGCGGAGCGACACTGGCGCAGTTCTTCCTGGGCGACCCGCAGGCGTGGAAGGGTCCAGAGATCAGGTACGCCGACGGGGCCGCGGCGCTGAAGGCCGCAGCGCGGCAAGCCGGCATCACGCTCTACGTGCACGCGCCGTACGTATTGAATGTGGCAACCACCAACAATCGGATTCGCATCCCCAGCCGGAAGTTCCTCCAGCAGTACCTAGATGCGGCAGCCGAGGTCGGTGCGACGGGTGTGATCGTTCACGGCGGTCATGTGTTGAAGAACGACGATCCCGCGATCGGCTTCGACAATTGGCGTAAGTGCATCGACGGGCTCGAGATGCGAGTCCCGCTGCTGATCGAGAACACTGCTGGCGGTGACAACGCGATGGCCCGGAGGCTGGACCGCATCGCCCGACTCTGGGACGCGATCGGCCAGGCCAAGGGCGGCGACACTGTTGGCTTCTGCCTCGATACCTGCCACGCCCACGCAGGCGGCGAAGAACTGGTCGGCCTGGTCGATCGCGTCAAGGCCATCACCGGCCGTATCGATCTGGTACACGCCAACGACTCGCGCGACCCCTTCGACTCCGGCGCTGACCGGCACGCAAACTTCGGCGATGGTGAGGTCGGCACCGAGGCACTAGTGGAAGTCGTGCGTACGGCGAGCGTTCCGGTCGTCGTGGAAACTCCCGGCGCCCGCGAGGGTCAGGGCGCCGACATCGCCTGGCTCAAGGAGAACGTCTGACGATCGGAGGAGCGATGAGCGAAACACGCTTCTCGTTTCGCGAAGAGTGACGACGACGTCGGATTCCCAGCGCGCGATGCGCGAGCAGAGATTCATCAGGTCGTGCTGCGGGCGACCTGCTTGACGCCAACCCACAGGCCGGCGGCGCAGGTGATCACGGCAGCCAGCACGGCCCACGCGATCGCCGGATCGTCGAAGGTGCCAGAGAACAGCGCGCGCTCCGCATCGACGATGTAGGTCAGCGGGTTGAGCATGCCCAGGATCTGGATCCAACGCGGTCCAGCCTCCAGCGGCAGCATCATCCCCGACAAGATCAACAGCGGAAACAGCAACGACTGCTGCACCGCCCAGAACATCCACTCCCGCTTGCGCGACGCGATGGCGAGCGCATTGGAGAAGGCGCCCATGCCCACCCCGAAAACGCCGAGCAACAGCAGCCCAACCAGCACATGTAAGGGGTACAGCTTGAACCCGAATGGGATCGAGACCAAGGTCACCAACGCTGCCTGCACCACCAGCGGCGCCAGCTCCTTCAGTGCCTTGCCGATCAAGATCGCCGAGCGGTGCAGCGGAGCTGCCAGCACCCTTTCGTAGGAGCCCAACGTGATCTCGAACAGCAGGTTCGAACCGGTTGTGCTGGTCCCGAAGAGGCAGATCATGACGATCACTCCCGGCAGGAACCACTGCAGGGGAGACGCACCATCGATCGCGGCCGGATCCACCGACCCCGCCAGCAATGGGCCAAAGAGTGCAAGGAAAACCAGCGGCTGGACAAGAGAAAAGATCACCGAGAACGGATCACGGAGGACCAGCGACATCTCCCGCTGAAAGACGTTCCGAGTGTCGGCAACCAATGTGCTCATGAAGCCACCTCACTTTCCTCGCGCAGGCTTCGGCCAGTCAGACTCAAGAAGACATCGTCCAGAGTCGGCACCCGGACATCGGCAGCTCGTACGTCGACTCCGGCATGATCAAGTTCGCGCAGCAGCCAGGGCAGCGTACGGGTGCCCTGCTCGAAGCGACCGGCAATGGTGACCTCCCGCGATCCGTTCGAGGTGGTCAGCTCCTTGCCCCGCCCCGCTACTACAGCCGACGCCGCAGCCGCATACGCGCCGTCGACCGTGATCAGGATCCGGTCCCCGGCCAGTGTCGCCTTGAGATTCGCTGCAGTGTCGTTGGCGATGATCTCGCCATGATCAATAACGAGCACTCGCTCCGCGTACGCGTCCGCCTCCTCCAGATAGTGGGTGGTCAGCACGATGGTGGTCTCCTGCCGCTCTCGCAGTCCCTTGATGTGATCCCAGAGGTTGGCTCGGTTGTGCGGATCCATCCCGGTCGACGGCTCATCGAGGAAGAGCAGTCCGGGGCTATGCATCAGGCCGAGGGCGATATCGAGCCTGCGGCGCTGGCCGCCTGAGAGCGTGCTGACCCGCCGCTTTTCAAGGGAGGTGAGGTCAAGAGTCTTGGTCAGCTCCTTGGCCCGTGAGAGAGAGTCCGAGGAGTTCATGCCATAGAACCGACCTTGCATGACGAGCTCATCCATCACTCGGAAGCTGTGGCCCGCGCCATCACCTTGCCCGATGTAGCCGATTCGGGAGCGGACCAGGGCAGGCTCGGTGGTAATACTCGCGCCAGCCACCCAAGCCTTGCCCGAGGTTGGCGGCAGCAGGGTCGTCAGCATCCGCAGCGTTGTGGACTTACCTGCGCCGTTCGGGCCGAGGAAGGCAACCAACTCCCCTGCGGCGACATCGATGTCGACCCCCTTGACCGCCTCGATGGTCTCCTTCTTGCTGACAAAGTGCCTCGTCAGCCGTTCTGTGTGGATCATCATGCCCCTTCGACTCGTACTCCGTACGCCGTACTGGATTAGAATAACATACACTGTACGGAGATAAGTCGAGCATAAGCCACTGACAGTTTGTGGAGTCGAGAAGAAACGTGACCGAATCAACCAGCCCGGGTACGCCCGAGGGACGTCGAGTCGTCGAGCTGCTCTGGGCGTCCGCCGCAGCAACCCCCGATACGCGGTCCCAAACCTCGCATCAGCCTGGCTGACGTTGTCGCTGCCGGAGTGGCAATCGCCGACACCGAGGGCATGGCAGCTCTTTCGATGCGAAAGGTGGCGAATCGATTGGCGGTGGGCGCCATGTCGCTCTACACCTACGTGCCCGGACGCTCGGAGCTGGTCGAGCTCATGATCGATCACGTCTATGGCGAGCACGCCCTACCCGATCCGAATCTGCCGTGGCAGCAACAGGTCGAGCAGTGGGCTCGGGAGACATGGCGGATCTACGGCGCGCACCCGTGGCTACTCGACTACAACATGGCGCGACTTCCCGTTGGACCGCATGTTCTCGATGTTTCCGAAGCGCTCTATGCCGCGCTGTTGACCGCCGGATTCACCGGTGCGGAGAACGTCGCGATCTCCAACCTGATCCAGTGGCAGCTGCTGGGCGCAGCCCGCTCCATGATCAGCGATGCAGATGAGGCGCGGCATACCGGAGTCTCCGCCGAGGCCTACTGGGATTCCCGGGCCAGCTTCTGGGAGACCTATTTCGATTGGGACCGTTACCCGACCATGGCCGCCATCTGGGAGGCTGGTGGCTTCGACGATCCGGCCGGCTGGGATTTTGAGCGGATGCTGCACCGGCTGCTCACCGGGATCGAGCAGTTGGCGATGATCAGCGAGGAGCCTGGAAGGTAAGCGGCTCCGTACGCTCACCGCGACCGATGATGCAGCGGAAGTAGTACTCGTTAGGCTGCTGCGGGCCCAACACCAAGATCTCCCAATCCGAGCGGCGCTCCCGGGAGCGCAACATTGAGTTTGCGATCTCCTTGGTGCACACGCGGCGGATGTGTGCATCTGAATCGAGCTGGGATTGTCGGCGGAGCTCATAGGTCATCCGACCAGCGATGAAGGTCTGGTACACATGCACCTTGTCGCAGTCCTGCTTGGTGCCGAGCAAGGGAACGTCGGAGTACCCGATCACGCCGGCCCAACATTCAGGCCGTGATGCGCAGTAGGTGTCTGCGCCGAGCTGCTCGGAGCAGTCGATGAATCCGGCTGGCACGACGACCGGCGTCGTGGTCGGACTGGCTGCGCTTGAGGTCACAGGCTGAATCGGCGTCGGCGCCGCGGCCGGCTCGTCTGCCGAGAAGAGGTTCAGCAGAGCGATCCCCGACGCGACCGCGATCAACACGGCGGCGATGGCCAGCGTCGCAAGTCCTCGATGCTCCCACCGTCGGAACCTTGTCAACGGCAGCCGGCTCAGCCTTGACGGCCACCGGCTCCTCATCGGGACTAGGTGGTGAGGGTGGAGATTCCTGCTTGGGTTCCAGCGGCCGCGGCGCCAGCTTGGTCGACAGATTCAGCGCCGCCAGTTGATCACGAAATTGCGAAGCCGTGGGCCGGTCATCCGGACTCTCGGCCATGGCATTCAGCAGCGCGTCCATGAAGGCCTTGTCGACTCCAGGTATGCGCTTGATCGGATTTTTCTGCCGCTTGATCATCTCCGGGATGCTCGGCAGCTCCATCGTCTCCGACCAGCGAGGGGCGTGACCGCTGAGTACGGCGTACAGCGTGGCCGCCAACGAATAGACGTCGGCGTACTCGGTGACCGGCTGCTTGGCGAAAACCTCCGGCGGCGCGTACGCGGGAGTGATCGCCTCAACGGTTTCGCTGAGTGGAGTGTCGGGATCGATCAGTGCGGCCAGGCCGAAGTCAGCCAACCCGGCGTTGTTATAGGCGTCGATCAAGATGTTGGCCGGCTTGACGTCCCGGTGCAGCACGCCAAGCAAGTGCGCCGCGGCGAGGGCGTCCGCGATCCGTACCCCCACGTCGCGGACCCGGCGTTGGCTCGGACGTGGATCTTGGGTCATCCACCTCGTCAGCGAACCGCCCGGACACAGTTCCATGACGAGGAAGGGGCGGTCGTCGCCGAGAAGGCCGGCGTCGTGAACCGTGACGATGCCGGGGTGTCCGGACATCCTGCCCGCAGCGCCCGCCTCACGCAGGAAGCGACGCTGTTCAGATTCGGTGTCCAGCTTGCGTTCGTCGACCTTGACGGCGACCAACCGGTTCAGGGACTCTTGCCGAGCTTGCCAGACGATAGCGAAGCCGCCGCGGGCGATCGCGCGCCAATCCGCCATACCGGGAATTTCCGGTGGAACGGGGGCAGCCACGCGAACCAAGATAGTTCCGACTCCGCCGCGCTGACGCTTTATACCACGTCACTTGCCGATAACGTCAGATTCGTGAGTCGCAGCGTCTACGTCGCATCCCCTGAGGGTCTCACTGGCAAGTCGGCCGTAGCGCTGGGCCTGCTCGACGCGCTAACCCGTGAAGTGGGTTCGGTCGGCGTGTTCCGGCCGCTGACGACGGCAAGCTCCGGCAACGACGATATCGATCTCAGCGTTGATCTTCTTGTCAACCAACCGGGTATCTCCCAGTCCTATGACGAGGCCATTGGGGTGACCTACGAGGCCGCGCGGGAGGATGCGGACGAGGCCTTGCACATCATCGTCGAGCGCTTTGGCCAGCTCACCGATCGGTTCGAAGTGATCTTGGTCATCGGCTCCGACTACACAGACGTCGCCACCGGCACAGAGCTGTCCTTCAATGCCAAGATCGCCGCCAATCTTGGGTCTCCGGTCGTGCTGGTGGTGCACGGCCGGCGGCGCACTCCGGAGCAGATCCGCGCGGCAGCCGACAGTGCGATCGCGGAACTGCGGGCCAACCACGCGCAGACCGTAGCGGTGATCGCCAACCGTGTTGATCATGAAGCCGCTGATGCGATTCGTAGGGCGCTGGCCGATCTCCCCGATGTGGTGACGGCCGCGATCACAGAAAGCCCACTGCTCTCCGCCCCGACCTTCCGAGCGCTGGTGGAGGCCGCGGACGCCGAGCTGGTGCAGGGCAGCCAAGCCTGGATGGATCGGGAAGCCCTGAGTCTGATCGTGGCAGCAATGAGCCTGCCACACGTCTTGGATCGACTGAGCCCGGATGTCGCGGTGATCGCGCCGAGCGACCGTACCGATCTCATCCCAGGCCTGATGCTCGCCCACCAGTCAGGCACATTCCCGGCGCTGTCCGGGATCTTGCTCACGGGTGGATACGAGATCCCCGAGAGCATTCGGCGGTTGTCCGAAGGTGTCCAGCAGGACTTGCCAATTGCGATGACCAGCCTGGGCACCTTCACGACAGCCGAGCGACTGATGCGGGTACGCGGGCCGATCACCAAGGATTCCAGTCGCAAGATCGAAACGGCGCGTCGGGTGTTTGCCGAACAGGTCGACCATGCAGCTCTGCTGTCCGCGATTGATGTTCCCGGATCCGCGGTCTGCACGCCGTTGATGTTCGAGTACCAGCTCATGGAACGTGCCCGTGCTGATCGGCAGCGTATTGTTCTTCCGGAGAGCCAGGATGATCGAATCCTCGAGGCGGCGGCCATCCTGCTGCGGCGTGGCGTGGCGAACCTGACGTTGCTTGGCGATGAGACCAAAGTCCGCGCCCGCGCCTCGACCCTCGGTCTTGATCTTGACGAGGTGTCGATCATGTCGCCGTTGGATGCTGATCTTGTCGAGCAGTTTGCCGCTGCTTACGCAGAAGCCCGGGCGCACAAAGGGATGACCGTCGAGCGGGCCCGAGAGACCGTGACCGACATCTCCTATTTCGGCACGCTGATGGTCCATCTCGGGCTCGCCGATGGCATGGTCTCAGGTGCGGTGAACACCACCGCGCATACCATCCGGCCGGCATTGGAGTTCATCAAGACCAAGCCTGGAGTGAAGACGATCTCTAGCGTGTTCCTGATGTGCCTGGCTGATCGTGTGCTGGTCTACGGCGACTGCGCGGTGATTCCCGTGCCGACGACCGAACAGCTGGCCGACATCGCGATCTCCTCCGCGGAGACCGCGCAGCAGTTCGGCATCGAGCCGCGGGTAGCGATGCTGTCGTACTCGACCGGCACCTCCGGATCGGGAGCTGACGTGGAAAAGGTGCGAGCTGCCACGGAGCTGGTGGCTCAGCGTGCGCCTGAGTTGCTATTGGAGGGCCCGATCCAATACGACGCTGCGATAGATCCCGAGGTGGCGCGGACCAAGCTGCCGGAATCACCGGTCGCCGGGCGCGCCACGGTGTTCATCTTCCCGGACCTGAACACCGGCAACAACACCTACAAGGCGGTGCAGCGCAGTGCTCGCGCGATCGCCATTGGCCCGGTACTGCAGGGCCTACGCAAGCCGGTCAACGACCTGTCTCGGGGGGCGCTCGTGTCAGACATCGTCAACACCGTGGCGATCACAGCCGTGCAGGCGCAGACCATCAAGCAGGCGCGGCCAATGGGGGAAGCGGCGGCAGGAACTGGGGCATGAACGAGACACCCGTTTTGGTCCTGAACGCCGGCTCTTCGTCGCTGAAGTATCAGCTGGTGGTTCCGGAAACCGCGGAGGTGCGGGCCAAGGGGATCATCGAACGGATCGGTGAAGCAGGCAGTTCCGTTGCTGATCATGATGCGGCAGTGCGGGCCATGGAAGATGAACTGACGGCATCCGGTGTTGATCTTGATATGGTCGGCTTGCGGGCTGTCGGTCACCGCGTCGTCCACGGCGGGCCGGATTTCTCCGATCCCACCATCATCGATGACGATGTGCTCGACGAGATCAAGGACCTGATTCCCCTGGCTCCGTTGCACAATCCAGGAGCAGTGTCGGGTATCGAAGCAGCACGGGCTGAGTTCGACGTGCCGCATGTTGCGATCTTCGATACCGCGTTCTTCAGCACACTGCCGGCCGCGGCCGCGACGTACGCGATTCCTCGTGATCTTGCGCAGAAGTATCGGATCCGGCGCTATGGATTCCATGGCACGTCACATCAATTCGTGTCTCGCGCGGCAGCGGAGCTGGTTGGCCGTGATCTTGGCGAGCTGAATCAGATCGTGTTGCATCTGGGCAACGGCTGTTCGGCTTCGGCGGTACGCGGCGGTGTGGCAGTCGAGACATCGATGGGCCTGACGCCACTACAAGGCCTGGTCATGGGCACCCGCTCAGGCGATGTCGATCCAGGACTGCACACCTTCCTCCACAACGAGCTTGGGATGTCGGTGGGCGATATCGATACCCTTTTGAACAAGCAGTCCGGGCTCAAGGGCCTGGCTGGGGTCAATGACTTCCGCGAACTCGAGGAGCGGCGGGCCGCCGGCGACGAATCGGCCCAACTGGCGTTCGCGGTGTATGTCCATCGACTCAAGCACTACCTCGGCGCATACCTGGCACTTCTCGGTCAGCTCGATGTGCTCAGCTTCACGGCGGGTGTCGGCGAGAACAGCCCGGCGCTGCGAGCGGCAGTGGTCGACGGCCTCGATGACCTTGGGTTCCAAGTGGATCCGGAGCTGAATGCCGAGCGATCGAGGGTGGCGCGGGTGATTTCGCCGGACGGCGCACCGATCAAGATCGCGGTAGTGCCCACAAACGAGGAGTTGGCGATCGCCCGAGAGACCGCAGCGCTCCTGGAATCCCGCACCGACTGACGAGGCGCGCCTCCTCCCGCCCCTCGGCGCCGAAACCTACGTTCACGTAGCTTGCTGGCGGTCCGCATAGGTTGCAACCTGTGCAGACCGACAGCAACCAACGTGTACGTAGGTTGCTGAACAAGGGTCGGGGGTTGACTCGACATAGGGTGAGCGCATGGCAACTGCGCTGATTACCGGGGGTACGTCAGGCATCGGCGCCGCATTCGCGCGGGCACTGGCCGCACGTGGCGATGATCTTGTACTGGTCGCGCGCAACGCCGACCGGCTCGCCGAGATGGCGACCGAATTGAAAGAGCACTATGCGGTCAACGTGGAGACGATCGTCACCGATTTGGCGGTACGCAGTGAGGCAGTCGGCATCGCGGAGCGGTTGGCGAGTATCGAGCAGCCGATTGATCTTCTGGTGAGCAATGCCGGTTTTGGCGTCCGGACGAAGCTCACCGAGGCAGACACCACCCCGCACGAGCATGCCATCGATGTAATGATCAGGGCGGTGTTGATGCTCGGAGCCGCTGCCGGACGAGCAATGCGCCAGCGAGGAAGCGGCACCATCATCAACGTCTCCAGTACTGCGGGGTTTGTGGCGATGGGCAGCTACTCGGCGATCAAGGCCTGGGTGACCGCCTACAGCGAGAGCCTGGCAAATGAGCTGCATGGCACCGGAGTCAAGGTCGTGGCGCTCTGCCCTGGTTGGGTGCGTACCGAATTCCACGAGCGCGCTCAGATCAACATCGGTTCGATACCGCAACTTCTTTGGTTGGACGCTGATCGGCTGGTAGCCGCCTGCCTGAAGGACGCGGATGCGGGCAAGGTGATCTCCATCCCGTCCAAGCGCTACAAAGTGCTGATCACGATTTGCGAGCATCTGCCGCATCGCGCTCTGCGAGCCGTCTCACGCAAGTTGACGTCCGGACGACACTAGGACCCCTTCTTTGGGGCGTTCGCGCATCGCCCTCTTGACAGGAAACCATTTGGTTTCCTATTGTTGGGTGATGGAAGCGGTGTTCCGAGCGCTTGCCGATCCCACTCGGCGGGCCCTACTGGACGCACTCTTCGAGCGAGACGGCCAGACCCTGGTAGCCCTGACCGCCGGGCACAACATGACGCGGATAGCCGTGGCCAAGCATCTCCGCCTGCTCGAGGAGGCCGGCCTCGTCGTGAGCCGGCGTCGCGGCCGGGAGAAGTTGCACTACCTGAACACCGTCCCGATACGTCTCATCCACGACCGGTGGGTGAGCAAGTACACCGAGCCGTGGGTCGCCGGCCTGGCCGGCCTCAAAAGTGAACTGGAGCACCCGATGGAAAAGATCTTCGAGATCTACATCCGCACAACGCCCGAGCGGCTGTGGGAAGCGATCACCGACCCGGCGATCCGCGCCAAGTACCACTTCGGTGCCGGAGTCGAGTCCGACTGGACGCCGGGCTCGCGTTATGCGCTGACCCATCCGGGCACCGACGGCCCACTCGCCGAGGGCGAGAACCTCGTCGTCGATCCACCAAGCCGGCTTGTGCAGACCATGCACACGTTGTGGAGCGAAGAGGCCGAGCGCGAGGGCACCTCACGTGTGACGTGGGAGATCGAACCGGTAGGAGATTCGTGCCGGCTAACGGTGACTCATGACCAGCTCAGTGACGACGCACCGCCCGAACTGTACGGCGGGTGGCCGATGATCCTGTCCGGTCTGAAGACCTGGCTCGAGACCGGCCAGACCCTCACCACCCCAGGCTCCCTGATGTACGGCCAGGCCTGAATAACCAACAAAGGAGATCCACCATGCCCGCGACCACCATCACCGACGTGCGAACGATCGGGATCAACGTCACGAACCAGGATGAGGCGCTCGCCTTCTACGTCGAAACGCTCGGCTTCGAGAAGCGGCTCGATGCACCGATCAGTCCGACCATGCGATGGCTCGAGGTCGCTCCACCTGGCGCCAGCACCTCGATCGCCCTCAACGCGACCGAGGACACGGCAGATGTCGGGACCGACACCGGCATCCGCTTCACCGTTCCCGATGCCGCCGCGGAGCATGCCGCAATGCGGGATCGCGGCGTCGCCGTCGGCGACCTGCTGCGCTGGGACGGCGTCCCGCCGATGTTCACCTTCGACGATTCCGATGGCAACCGCTTCTACATCGTCGAGGAGTCGTCATGACCGCACAGGGTCAGCTGGACAAGACCTTCACTGCCGCTTTGCACAAGAGCCCGGCAAAGGGTGGTTGGACGTACGTTGTGACCGACTGGAGCGCTGACTTCTTCGGCACCCGCGGCCTCGTCAAGGTCACCGGGACCGTTGACGGCAATCCCTTCCGCAGCTCGTTCATGCCTCTCGGCGACGGGACGCACAAGCTGCCGATCAAGGGCTGATCTACGCCAGGTGATCAACAAGTACGAGGGTGACATGGTCACCATCCACCTCACGCGAGCGACTCGCGTAGCGCCCGGCGGAGTTGCCCGTCGACAGGCTCAGGGCCACATGCGCACGCAGGCTCAGCGCAGATGCACGCAGGCGGCTCCGAACTCTCAGTGTGGGACTTGGCAAGAGATCCACCGCAGGCGATCGGGTTAGGCTAACCCCATGTCGACCCGGAGCCGCTACACCTCGCCGGTGCACGCAGGTGCGCGGCTGGTCGCCCAACGTGGCCTACTCAAGCCGCTGGTCTGGCGACTGGTAACCGTGACGGTGTTGGGCGAGGAGCACCTCAAAGGCCTCAATCGACCGTTCGTTGTGGTGTCCAACCATGCCAGCCATCTGGATGCTCCACTGATCCTCGGATCCCTGCCGCGCAAGCTCGCCCGGTACGTCGCGGCCGGAGCCGCCGCCGATTACTTCTTCGACGTCTGGTGGCGGAAGGGCCTGACTTCGCTGTTCTTCAATGCGTTCCCGGTGGACCGAACTGGTCTTCGCGGCCGCCATGGTCTGGCCACCAGCCTGCTCGACGACGGCGTGCCCCTGCTGCTCTTCCCGGAGGGCACGCGCTCGCGGACCGGCGAGCTGGGCTCGTTCAAACCCGGTGCCGCAGCGCTGTGCATCAGCCGCGATGTGCCCTGCCTGCCCGTTGCGATTGTTGGCGCATCCGAGGCCATGCCGTACGGCCAGAATTGGCCGAGTCACGGGCGGTTGCCGGTATATGTCACTTTTGGGGAGCCGATGTGGGCGGAGGACGGCGAGACGGTCGCCCAGTTCTCAGAACGCATTGCCAAAGAGGTGCGCGGGCTCATCGACTACGCCACTACGTACCGCGCCAACCAGGCGTAAGAGCTGCTCAGCTCAGAGCAAAGGAGAACGACAAGGATGCCCGACGTCAAGCACATGAAGTGGTGGGGCTGGGGAGTCGAAGGAGTGGGCTTTCACCATGAGGACAAGCCTGCCTTCCGACCCTTCGTGCTCAATGCCATCGATCTTGACGTGAACACCACGCCGACCGCACCAATGTCGCTCGACGACCTGGCGATCCCGACGCCCATGATCAGCGATCAGTTATTGGCAGAGCTGACTGAGGTGGTGGGGGCCGAGAACGTCGAACAAGATGATCTTGACCGGCTTGTGCACACGTATGGCAAGGCGCTGCGAGACCTGCTGCGGATACGGGCTGGCGACATTCCTCGCGTACCCGATGTCGTGATCTACCCAGGCAATGAAGCTGAGGTGCAACTCATTGTCGATCGCGCAGTCGCGGCCGACGCAGTGATCATTCCGTACGGCGGCGGCAGCAACATCTCCGGCAGCCTGCAGGCTCCCGAAGATGAGACCCGGCCGGTAATCTCACTTGATCTTGGTCGGATGAACCAGGTGATCGACATCGATGAGCAGTCCGGTCTAGCACGCATTCAGGCCGGCGCCCAGGGCCCGGACCTGGAGGAACAGTTGGGCGCACGGGGCTGGGTTCTCGGACACTACCCCGACAGCTTCACTCACAGCACGCTCGGCGGCTGGGTCGCCACTCGGTCCTCCGGCATGCAGTCGGACAAGTACGGCGACATCTCCGACATCGCACGCGGCATGCGAGTCGTCATGCCGGGCAAAGTGCTGCAGATTCGGCCGCTACCCCACACCTCGACGGGCCCGAGCGTCCGCGAGATGGTGCTCGGCTCCGAAGGTCGGCTTGGCGTGATCACCGAGGTGACGGTGCAAGTTCACCAGATCCCGGACGTACGGCTGATCTTGGGATATCTGTTCCCTTCCTGGGAGTCAGGACTGGCCGCCATGCAGGAGATTTCCACCAGTGATGCGCATCCGTCGATCACCCGGGTCTCCGATGGAAAGGAGACCGCTTTTTCCTTTGCCACAAGGAAGAAGTCGAGCGGCATCTCAATCTCCTCGTTGATCAGCAAGGGTCTGATGAAGGTCCTCCAGCGACGGGGTTGGAATCTGGACGAGATCTGCCTGTCCTTTGTCGGCTACGAGGGCGGCAAGGCGCATGTGACCAGGCAGAAGAAGATCGTCAAGGAGATCGTGGGCAAGCACGGCGGCATCCTGGTCGGCAAGGGACCGGGGGTGCTCTACGACCAGAAGAAGTTTGATACCCCGTACATCCGCGACTTCCTGCTCGATCGTGGAGCGATCGGTGATGTCTCGGAGACGGCAGCGCCGTGGTCGAAGCTGCTGCCGCTGTACCGGAATGTGATTGCGGCTGCTGAGAAGGTGTACGCGCAGCTTGGCGTGCCGGGCTGGATCATGTGCCATCTCTCGCACTCTTATCACTCCGGCGCCTGCCTGTACTTCACCTTCGCATTCAAGCACGACGGCATCGACCCGCTCGGTCAGTATGAGCCGCTCAAGAATGCAATCCAGCAGGCGTTCGTCGACTCGGGCGGCACACTCTCGCATCACCATGCGGTGGGCACCGAGCATGCCGCGTGGTTGGAGCAGGACATCTCGGCGCCGGGTGTGCACATGATCGAGGGGCTGTTCAGCGCGATGGATCCCAACAGCAACTTCAACCCGGGCAAGATCATCGCGAAGTAACCGACTTGTAATCCAAGGCGCACAAAGATCATCCGAAATGACTAAACTTGTGATCATCTTGTGGCTTCGATAGCTGCGTGAGACGCTGACAGGTCCGCATCTTGGGGGATATGGTGCCCTCGTGCTTCCCCACATGATCAACACCCATCGCCGATCATCGCTGCTGGTGATCTTGGCCAGCGTCGTGCTACTGCTGGTGGGAACCGGCCTCTTCCTGATCTCGCGCCCGTCCGCCCGGGCGACCACGCCGCCCCCGAATCCGTTCAGCGAGCCGGCAACGTTCTCCGCGGCACCGTCCGAGAGCGGCCCACAATGGAGCGATTGGGATGATCTTGGCGGCTCCTTCAACGCGGGGCCGAGTGTGACCTCCTGGAGCGTGAACAGGCTGGACGTTTTCGTCCGAGCAGCCGGCCAGACCATGCTGCATCGGGCGTACAACGGCACGAACTGGTACGCGCCCGAGGATCTCGGGACCGCCGTCATGGGCGGGCCCGGAGCGGTGGCGCGAGGCGCGGATCGGCTCGACATCTTCGTTCGCGGCGCCGACAACCAGCTTTGGCACAAGGCGTGGAACGGAGGGTGGATGGACTACTTCCCCCTTGGCGGAGTCCTGACGTCGAGTCCCACTGCATCTTCCTGGGCGCCAAATCGGCTGGACGTTTTCGTCAGGGGTAGCGACAACGCGCTGTACCACAAGTCATGGGACGGCATCGAGTTGGAGCGCCTACGAGCGGCTCGGCGGCAACCTGGAAGGCGCCCCTGCCGCCATCTCACGAGGGCCGAACTTGATCGACGTCTTCTTCCGTGGCCGTGACAACCATCTCTACCAGAAGTCCTACGACGGCTCGACATGGCAGAGCCTTGTCGATTTGGGTGGCGGACTCCATTCCGACATCGCGGTGTCCTCGTGGGGCCCGGATCGTCTTGATCTCTTCCGCAAGGGAGACGACAACGCACTGGAGCACCGATCCTGGGACGGGAAGAGTTGGACCGGCTGGGTGATGATCGGTACTGGGATCAGTGACACTCCATCGGCGGTCTCATGGGGCCCGAACCGGATAGATGTGCTAGCGCTGGGCGTAGGCGGGCAGCTGCTGCACAAGCACTTTTCCGTGCCGCAGACTTCTTGATCTTCCTGAGCGTTCCGCCAGTGGGAACCCGGAATAGGCGGTCCGCACAGGGGATGGGACCTGCCCGTGCGGGGAAACACGAGACGGGCCGATGCGTTGGGCCTATTCCGGGAGCATGAGACCCGAGTTCAAGGTACTCGCCTGTCAAGCTTTTAGGGCGAAACTTTGCGTTCTGCAATCAAAGAGTGGCTTTTGGTCACGATTTCGACATCTGGACAACACCTGGCAGCCGTGCAAAGCCATGGGAACGCACGTGAAGGCAGCTTTCGACTATTAGATTCTCATCTGTGGCTCTTTCGGTACGGACTATCGAGGCAGAGCGGCATCGCGAGTTCAACGCCGCGCAACCCTCGGTGAGCTTCCTCCAGACGCCAGCCTGGGGGCGGGTCAAAAGTGAGTGGCGCAGCGAGTCGGTCGGCTGGTTCAACGGCACGGACGGACCTGTTGGCGCAGGACTCGTGCTCTATCGACAACTTCCCAAGATCAAGAAATACCTTGCCTATCTGCCTGAGGGTCCGGTCATCGACTGGACTGCCCCCGATATCGGGGAATGGCTGCAGCCATTGGCTGATCACCTGCGCTCGGCTGGAGCTTTCGGGGTACGGATCGGCGCGACCGCAGTCGCCCGGCGGTGGAGCGCAGAAACGATCAAGGCCGCGATCGCTGACGAGCAGGTGACACGGCTGAGCGAGGCAATGCCGGATCAGGTCAACCACGAAACGACCCGTATCCGCAACCGGCTGCGAGAGCTCGGCTGGCGACCGCCGGAGGATGAAGAGGGTTTTGCCGCGGGCCAGCCACGGTTCGTCTTCCAGCTCCCGATCGCTGGTAGGACCCCGGATGAACTGCTCGCTGGGATGAACCAATTGTGGCGGCGCAACATCAAGAAAGCCGCGAAGGCCGGAGTCGTAATACAGCGTGGCAGCGTTGATGATCTACCAGAGTTTCATCGGCTCTATGTCGAGACAGCTGAGCGTGATCATTTCAGGCCCCGGCCGCTGTCGTATTTCCACACCATGTTTGACGCGCTACTGGCCGAAGATCCCGACCGGATCCGGCTTTACCTGGCCCACCACGAAGACGACCTGGTCGCGGCGACCATCTGGGTACGCGTTGGCCAGCACACCTGGTACTCCTACGGCGCGAGCTCGACCGCCAAGCGCGATGTGCGTGGCTCCAATGCCGTGCAATGGAAGATGATCACTGACGCGTTGGACGCGGGCGCGACGATCTACGACCTGCGCGGTATCACTGAAGGTCTCGAGGAGGACGATCCGCATCTGGGCCTCATCCAGTTCAAGGTCGGCACCGGCGGCGAGGCGGTGGAATACCTCGGTGAATGGGACCTTCCGCTGAATCCGCTGCTGTACAAGGCTTTCGATCTCTACATGAAACGTCGGTGATGAGTGCCATGGTATTGACGACATGAGTGGCGTAACACTGCGACTGGACGGAGAGCGCTGGCGAGAGCACCTGCGGATTGTGGCCGGCGCGGCGCCGGGCATCGTCCCAGTGATCAAAGGCAACGGTTACGGATTTGGCCTGCGCCGACTGGCCGAGGAATCAGCGATCCTGGGCGCGGACACAATTGGCGTCGGCATCCCGTCCGAGGTCGGCATCGTACGCGAGGCGTTCCCGGGCGATGTGGTGATCTTGAACGCATGGGATCCCTCCAGCGAGCTCGCCAGAACGCTGACCAAGGACTCTTCGGTGATCGCTACCGTGTCCCGGCTGGGTGATCTGGAATTGCTGGCAGGGCGTGGTGATCGGCCACGGGTACTGGTCGAAGTACTTACCTCGATGCAACGCCACGGGATCAGGCCCGATGATCTTGCTCAGGTTGCGGCGTTGCTCCCCGGTGTTCGCTTCGAGGGGTGGACGATCCACCTGCCGCTGTACACCGACGGTCGCTACGCCGAAGCCGAGCGACTTGGTCACGCCGCCCTTGCCATCGCGCCTGGAACGCTGTGGTTCTCTCACCTGCCTCCCGAGGAGACGGTCGCGGTTGCGCGACAGCTGGGTGGAGCAGAAGGCGACCCCGTACCAGTGCGGCAACGGGTCGGCACCCGACTCTGGTTGGGAGACAAGACCGCGCGCAGTACCACAGCGACGGTACTGGATGTGCATGAGATCAAGCGCGGCGAACGGGCCGGCTATCGGCAGCGCGTCTGTCCGGCTGACGGCTGGATCGTGGTGGTTGCCGGGGGCACATCTCATGGCATCGGCATGGAGGCGCCGACTTCGGCCAAGACCCTGCGGCATCGGGCGATCGCCTTCGCCACCGGTTCTCTGGCGGCTGCTGGGCTTGCCCTCAGCCCATACACGATCAACGGCAAGAAACGCTGGTTCCTTGAGCCGCCACACATGCAGTCGAGCCAAGTCTTCCTGCCGCGCAAGGTGCGGCCACCACGGATCGGTCAGGAGATCCCGGTCGAGCTGCGGCTGACGACGGCGACTGTCGACTGCGTGGCTTGGAGCTAGTCCTGACGACCGGATCAAACTCAGCTGCGCAGCTTGGAGCGAAGCTGGTCGTTGTCCTCAGCGGTCCAACCCATCTTGATCAACATTTGCTGCACGCTCCCGAAGGTCTCGTCGATGTGCCGCAAGAAACTGATCATGGTCTCTGGCAGGCTGAGGTGTGAGGACAGGGGCCGGTCACGGAGATTGTCAGCGTAGGTTGGCGAGGCCTTGAGCCGACTGACGACGCCTTCCACACGCTCCGAGCTCGCCGCGTAATCTTCGATGATCGCTTGGCGGTCTGCATCCGCCACGGACAGGGCCAGCGCCACGATGGTGCCGGTGCGGTCTTTGCCAGCAGCGCAGTGCACCAACGCAGCACCCGGCGCCCGGGCGACCGCGCGCAGCGCAGCCAGCACCGAGTCGGGACGATCCACCACGTAGGCGAAGTAAACCGAGGCGGCCTCGTCGTCCAGCTCGACGCTGGGTACGAGGTCGATCCATGGCAGTGCTTCTTCAGGCAGCACCTCGGGACGTACGTCAGGCTTGCTCTCGCCCACGCCGAACTCCCACTCCCGAAACAGCGAGAACTGGTGAATCCGGATACCTGAGCCGACCAGCGGACCGGGCCCCTCCTGCGCAGTCTCATAGTCGCTCCGCAGGTCGATAACATCGGTCAGGCCCAGCCCGAGCAGCTGATCCACGTCGGTGGCCGTGAGCGTCTGCAGGTTGTCCGACCGCAGCAGCCGACCAGGGACGATTTTGCCGCCGTCGCTGGTGGGGATTCCCCCGACATCACGCAGGTTAACCAGGCCGTCGAGGTCGATCCACATCCGTTCCACTCAGTCAGAGTAATAGGAGGAAAATGTGCCCTGAGCCTGTCGAAGGGCTCAGGGCACATTCCACTGAATGGCGATTGGTCGGGCTACCCAGTCGTCTTGATCTCGAACGGCAGGCAGGCCAGGCGGGGTCCGGCATAGCCGATGCCGTTTGTCCCCTCGGGCTCATGCAGAGTCGGTAGAGCATGTAGCACGATTGACCGCTTCCCCTCCGGGATGAAGGACACTGTCGCTGTTGAGCGGGCGTCTCCATCTGAATCCACGTTGAGGTCCAGCCAAACCTCAGTCTTGTTGCTGACGAGGTCATCGACTGTTGTGGTGTTGTTCCAGCTGACGTTGTAATGCTTTCCTGCCGCGTCGAAATTGCTAGCGTCACATGTTCCTTGATGCAGATGCACGCCGTACTTCCCATTCTTGGCGGCGATCCCGCTGACTCGGAGCCTAAAGAAGCTTCTGCCATCCAAGCCGATCATGACCGCTGACGCTCTGGCGTCCTTGAATATGTCGGGAGTGGTCTGCGTGTAGTCGGTCACCTTACCGCCGTAGTACGCCCAGGTCATGGTGTCCTCAGAGTTCGCCGCGACGCCGTGCCTGGTGTGATCGGCGTAAGCAACTCCCGATGTGGCGACCAGAGCGGACAATGCCACGGTTGCAATTGCCGTCTTACGGAAACGGGCCACGATTTCCCCTTAAGAGACTTGAATGATCAAGGTCTCAGGCAGGGGTCCCCCCCACAGGTCACTTGTCCCCCGACCGAGCCACCTCGGGTCAGCCTAGGTGATCTGCCGCGCGCACGTGGGCTTTTCCAGTGATTTCAGGTAGAGATTCAGCTGGCCCAATGACCGGTAAAGAACAACCAGCTCCACCACAACATGAGCACAATTTCGACCAGGAAGGCAGCCGCCACCAGCACCCGATGAACGGGCGGGGAAAACCTCGTTGGTCCCACCACCCAGCGGCCGAGCATGATCCACAGCGGGAACCAGAGCAGGGTGGCGCGGTTGATCGAGAAGAACCAATAGGACATGGAAAAGGCGAGAATCTGCACGCCGACCCAGCTCGCCTCACCCCACATCGGCCGGTCAGGGCCATTCCGGTACTTCCTGGCGCGCAGGCTCACCACAATGCACCAGATGGTGACTCCGACACCGGCGGCCATCGAGACCATCTCGCCACGGAACACCGCCGCCCACCACGGATGATTGGCTGTACGCGCCGGGCAGAATGGCGGGAATCGTGTTCAGAAAGGACTGCCAGGGCCAGGTCAGCTCGCGCACCCAACCAGTCGTCTGAGCGCTATACCAGGCTGTCCAGCTGCCGGTGAGAGCGTACAGATAGGTCGCGAAGGCCATCATCACCGAAGCGGGGATCAGCATCAGCGCGGCCCGACGCAGCTTGACCGCAGCCGGCTTCTTGTCAGTGATGATCATCACCAGCAGTGCGCCGATCAAGAATAGCCCGGATACCCGTAGCGTGCAGGCGGCTGCGGTGAGCGCGGCGGCGGCCAGCCAGCGATCGGAGCGGGCGCGTTCCCAAGCCCAAAAGGCCGCGGCGCAGAAAAGTGACTCGGTGTAGGGCACGACGGTGAAGACGGCGGTCGGCGCGAACAGCCAGGCGACTGCCGCCCATGTCCCGCCCAGCCGGTAGAGTGCCGCCGCTGCGATAGCAGAGCAGGCCATGGAGAGGGCTACCCCGGTGATCGCCACCGGCACCCCCAGTTGACTGAACAGCCAGAGGGTGCCCGGCAAGCCAGGAAAGAAAGCCATCAGGGTGCCGCCGGGATCCGCCAAGTAGCCGTCGGCGGCCAAGTCGGAGAAGTGCCGCACGTCCCAGTTGCTCACCATCTCGGTGAGGCTTCGACCCTGCACAACCGCGAGTACGAGCGCGACCCCTACGATCATCCCCCGGCTGGCCAGCCACGCCTGGATCACGATCCGCCCCGGGGAGGACAGAATGCTCTCAGCTGGTGCGGCAACAGGCCGAGCGACATCTTGCAGCATCAGGCATTCCGCCTGGGGACTGTGGTGCCGCTGAGCACCTGGAACCAGCGGGCGTCCGAGGCGTGATCGAGTACGCCGCCAGTGGGATCGTCGACATCGCCGACGCGTACCGGATCATATTCCGGCCGCAACGCATCCCGGACAACCATGACCACAACCCAGCCCTGGGTGCACAGCCTGATCAGGACCGAGAACCAATAGATCCGGTCGGGCGAGCTGTCCCCAGGAGTCAGGAAACCGCCGAGGTGCCACCAGATCGCGACGAAGTAGATCAGCTCGCCGGCGGTGAAGATCATCCAGTCCCGCCACTTGGGCCGGGCCAAGATCATCAGCGGTAGCAGCCAGAGCACGTACTGCGGCGAGTAGACCTTGTTGGTCATCAGGAACGCGGCAACGACCAGAAACGCCACAGCACCGAACCTCGGCCGGCGAGGGGCGTACATGATCAAGACCAAGATGCCGACGCAGCAGAGTGTGAAAAGCCCGGCGCTGACCCAGTTGAGATACGGGACGGGATGGCCGGCCAGGGACAGCACGTACCAGATCGAGCCGAGGTCGCCGCCGCGCTCACTGTTGTACTGCCAGAAACTGCGCCACGCGTCCGGCGCCAGCAACAGCACTGGCAGGTTGACCAGACCCCAGCTCACCAGGAAAGTCGATAGGGTCATGACGAAGTCGCCCATCCGTTTGGCTCGCACGCAAAGCAGGAAGAGCGGACCGAGCAGCAATGCCGGATAGAGCTTGGCCGCCGCGCCCAGACCCAGCATGACCCCGGCGAAACCAGGCCGGCGCCCCGCCCAGAAAGCCATCGCGAGAGCAGTCAGGGCCACCGGGAGCATGTCCCAGTTGATCAACGCAGCAGCGGCGACGCACGGCGATGCTGCCAGCATCATCGCATCCCAGGGCCGCCCGGCCGGCGTACGAACCATGGCCCACAGCGCGACCAGGAACAAAGCGCCCAGCAGCACTGTGTTGACGTCGACGAAGATCAACGTGGAGTCGACCCGCTGCTGGTCGGTCAGGTCGGTCCCTTGCATCCCGCCGACGGCGTGGGTGATCAGACGCTCCAGTTCCAGAAACCAGCCCGTGAGCACTGGGTACTCCAGAACCGGATAGGCACCGTACTCGAGATAGGGAGTGTTGCCTTCCAGCAACCCGCGACCCGCGTACAAGAGCCCGATATCTGAGTAGCACAGGTACTTGAAGTGATCAGGTGGAGGCTGGCCGGCAACCGTGACCCGGCAGGGCAAACGGAACACAACACCGCTCAGGTAGACCAGTGTGCCGACCAGCAGGGTTACGCGCAGCGGGTTCCACCATGCCCTACCGACGGCGGCGTAACGTCCGAGCGGCCCGCCGATTCGCTGGCTGACTGTGCTGACGAAGCTGTCAGTCGCCGATGGCAAGATGCTGGGCGATCGGGTCCCGATCCCGACGGTTGGGCTTCTGCTCAACCGTGCCCGCCGGTTGGACTCCCGCTAGGGGTTCGAGGCGTCCTCCAACGAGGCGGCGTAGGCTTGCCGCCTCCGGGTTTATTGGGTTTGTGGCACCTGGATTGGGTGGCCACTTTGGGGGCCAGGTCCACGTCTCGGTGGGGTTCGGCTCGGGAGCCTCGGTTGTCGGCTCATCGGTCGGCTGCAGCGTCTCCTGCATCGTCTGCTCGGGCTGCGGAAGCTCGTCCCTGTTCACATACGCAGGCCCCGGGAATTGCTTGACGGCCTGGCCCTTGGTAGCGATCCTCATGTAGTCAGCCCAGGTCAAGGCTGGGTAGGTGCCGCCGAAGAAAGTGCTGTCGCCCGGCCGGGCGTATTTATCAAGATCGCCATTCCCGTCATTGCCTGCGACGTACATCACCGCGGTCGAGATCTGCCTGGTATAGGCCACGAACCAAGCCGAGACGATATCGCTGGATCCGTCATCGTTCTTACGGTCCTTAGTACCCGTCTTCCCGGCCACGGGACGGTTCAGCGTCTGTACAGCCCGTCCGGTCCCCTCCTCGACCACACTCGAGAGGGCGTAGGTGACGTCGTGTGCGATGTCCTCATTGACCGCGCGCGCCTTCGCCGGCTGCGCCGAGTAGATGACATTTCCCTTCCGGTCGTGGACCTCGCGTACCACGTGGTTGGCGACTGCGACTCCGTCATTGGCGAAAGTCGCGTACGCGCTGGCCTGGGCGAGTGGGCTCACCTCCGCAGTGCCCAGCGGGATCCGGGAGTTGTTGTCCCAGCCCGGACCCTTGGGCGCCCCCGCGGCTTTGGCCATCCTCATGATCTTGCGCGGGCCGCTGTCCATATGAGTGGTGAGATCCACAAACGCGGTGTTGATCGAACTGGCGGTGGCCTTGATCAGGTCGACCTTGGAGCCGTATTGGTAGCTGAACTCGTTGCGTACCGGGTTTCTGTCACCCGGCGGGGTCCAGGTGTTGCCGTTGAAAGTGTCAAGCAGGCTAAATCCGTCTTTGAGGCCGGCTGCGAGGGCATAGGTCTTGAACGTCGATGCGGTCGGGCGTGGAGTGGTGGCCCAGTTACGGGAGTTCTTGACGAAGTCGGGTCCGCCATAGAGGGCGACGACCTCGCCACTGTTCACATCGACCGAAGCTAGCGCGGCATGCAACTTGGAGGCCCTGCTCCCCGCAGCCCGCGCCGACTGCTTGGTGAACTTCTGCGCTGATTCGACGGCGGCTTGCTGGGCATCTTTGTCGAAAGTGGTGATGATCTTGAGGCCGCCGCCGCTGATCATCGAGGAGTCGAATCCGGCGGCCCCGAGCTCGCGCTCGACCATCTTCATCAGGAAGCCTTTGGGCCCGCCGTACCGCTGATTGGCACGAGTCTTGGGGAACTTCGGTAGCTTCTGCGCGAACTCGGCCTCCTGGACTGGGGTGATGTAGCCCATTTCGACCATTGAATGCAGGACATATCGATAGCGGCTGAGGATGCGGGGGCGATCGTCTTTGTCGGACGGGTCGTACATGCTCGGGTTGTTGACCACGGTGGCCAGGAAGGCGGCCTGCGGAACGGTGAGCCTCTTCGCGTCGATGTCGAAGTATTCCTTGCTGGCAGCCTGCACGCCGTACGCGCCGTGGCCGTAGTAGATCGTATTGAGATAGCCGGCAAGGATTTCTTCCTTGGTCATCTCCTTGTTGATCTTGTAGGCGAGGAAGAGCTCCCGGAACTTGCGAGTAAGTGTCCGCTCCGAGTTCAGATACAGGATCTTGATGTATTGCTGGGTGATGGTCGAGCCGCCCTGGACGTCGCCGCCGCGGCTGATCTTCCAGGCAGCTCGGAACATGCCCCGGATCGAGATGCCCTTGTCGGTCCAGAAGGAGCGGTTTTCAGCGGCGACTGCGGCTTGCTTGATGCTGGCCGGCATTTTGTCGAAGCCGAGCGGCGTACGGTTCTGGATGGCGAAGTTTCCCAGCTCGCTCTTGCCGTCGTTGTAGTAGACGAAAGTGGTCGCAGTCTTGAAGTCGGCGTTGGCGTCGGGCCGGGTTGTCGTGGTGTAGCCATAGACGACGACTCCGGTGACGCTGAGGAGGCCGAAAATGGTCAGCGCGCCGATGGCGATGAGGACGCGTCGAGCCCATTTCCGGCCGCGACCGTCCGTCTCGCGGCGCGCGCTGGCGCCTTGGGGGTGCCGTTCGACGGGTCCCCAATGGGGATCAGCCATAGATGTCCTCGACCGTCTGCTGGCGGCGGGGAGGCTTGCGCTTCACCCCGTCACCCAGAAGATAGGAGAGGATCATGTGGTTCCAGCCGCAGGCTGGGCAAACTTCGACGACCACGACCTTAAACTCCCCGAACTCGTGTGCCATCACTTCCAATTCAGTGGTCCGTTTGATTCTCCCCGAGTACTGGCCCAACTGGTCGCCGAAGACGTAATTGAGGTTGACCAGATCCTTCGACTCGCACACCGGGCAACCAACATCCGACGGCTCGCCGTGGTGCTTCGCCGCACGGATCAGCATAGGGTCGGCGTCACAGGCCTCCTGGCGAGCGAGCGCGCGTCCAGGTCGCCGCAGCCCCTGGAGAGTGGAGCGTCGCTGCAGCGCATAGTCGATGACCTCGCGCTGGGACCACATGGGCAACAGCGTACGTGGACTCGGCCCCGAGGGCGACCCGGTCGCAGCGTCTCTGAAAACTGCACTCCAGGTTGACCAGCGGTGACTGCGCTGAGCGCGACGCCGCAGACGACGGGTCGGCTGGGGTGAAGTTTCGAGGGCTGGTGGGGAAAGGTGCCGTGACGTATTATCGTGGGTCGGTCGGGCCGCTCTCGGGGGATGGGGCCTCGGCCAACCGGGGCCATGGAATGATTTACGTGGCGGAGACCGTGGTGGACTCCAGATGGTAGGTCACCACGATATTTCCCGATGACGTCCGCTCGCCGAACCTTAAAGCGGGACCGGCTGTTGAGTGGCCGGGTCTGCCCCTTCCCGGGGGTGGCGCTTGGGTGCCAGGCTCGGATTCATGACCTCACAACGTCGACCTAACCTGACTAACCATCATCCAGCGGTGGTGGAAGACCTAACGAAACATGCTGAGCAGACACAGCTGCGGATTGCAGACGCGATCACGAAGTACGCAGGATCCATGCTTTTCGTCTATGTGCACATCGCCGTGTTCGACTTCTGGATGCTGGTACTCGAGAGGAGCCCGTGGCCGACGCTGACACTAGTCGTCTCGCTCGAGGCAATCTTCTTGTCGACCTTCGTGATGATCGGTCAGAACCGCCAGGCCACCTTCCAACAACAGAAGGCTGACCACGACTTCCTGGTCGAGGAGCACGAGCTGGACACCAACACCGAGCTCACTCGAGCCATCGCGGGACTGACCCGCGAGATCCACCGAGCCGTGGTCGTCACCAGCCCGGAAACCGCGGGTGAGTAAGCCAGCGTCGGCCGTGCGATGGGACGACAGCGAGGTCCGTACTCCGGTGAACGCTGGAGAAAGTCCCTGAAAGCCTCCCAATTACTGCAGTCGTTACTGCAGCGACCCTCCGCCGGTGACCACTTCCCGAAGACTTCGTAGCCCCGGGCCTGCGTCTCCTCTGAGGAGGCATTCTCGCGAACCTCTCACGCGACTACGCATTTCATGCCGACTCCCTACGACTCTGCGGCGCCTCCCCGCGGCGTCGTGGCCCCGCTTCCCAGCGAAGCACCCCACGTCTGGGAGTCACCCAGAATCCGCCTGGGAACCTAAACGTCAAGTGTCTGGGGCCTGGCGGCATCGGGTGCAGGTTCATCCTCATTCCAAAGTGGGGTGAAAATGGCTCTGACCTGGGGAAACAATGCTGACTGCACCCCGCACATCTCCTCACTCAACAGTCCCCAACCAGAAGAAAGTTACACCTATGTGAACTCAAAACGACGATAAAGCTAACAACCCTGTCCGCCCCAGGGTCTGGGCTCCTAGGCTGTCAGGAGGACGGCCGCTCGGTCGATCGGGAAGGAGCAGAATCCCATGGCAATGGACACATTGTTGGTGTTCGCAGCGAGCTACGAATCTGTCGATGACGCCGTGGCTGACTACGAGGCGGTCCGCGACATCTGGAAGGAGACGACTGTCGGCGACACCTACGACGCCGCCGTTGTGACCCACCAGGAGGACGGCAAGGTCAAGATCGTCAAGCATCACGAGCAGCCGACAATTCAAGGCGCCGCTGTTGGTCTTGGCGTCGGACTCGCTGTCGGGGCTCTCGTTGCCTTGTTTCCCGCGGTCGCGATCGGAGCTGGTCTGGTTGCCGGGGGCGCTGGTGGCGCCGGTCTGGGCGCGCTGGCCGGTCACGCTGCTGCCGGGATAAGCCGGTCGGATCTGAAGGACCTCGGCGAGCTCCTTGACGAGGGTCAAAGCGGCCTCCTTGTGGTCGCGGCGCAGGACAGCGAGGCGCGCGTGGACGCGGCCGTCACCCGCGGCACGAAGCTGCTTAAGAAGCAGATGCGGGCCGATGAGAAGGATCTCGAGAAGGCCTTGGACGAGGCAACCACCGACTGATCAACAGCGCCACAGCCGGCGGGCACAGAGCAAGTGGGCGCAGCTCAAGGCCGATGCCGCGGCAAAGGTCGATGACCCACTGCTGGGCGGGCAGCTCCGGCAGTCCCAGAAGACTGAGGCAGTGGCGGAGGCATGGCACACCCAGGGTCACGTCTTCATTATGGAAGACGGCCGGGTACTCGACCCCGCATACATCACGCGGCGGTTCCAGAAGCTTCGCAAAGGCCCTGGAGAGGAGCTGCCCCGCCTCCTTCCACGGACTAAGGCAGTGTGCCGCCTCGCTGATGCTGGCCTCCGGTGCGGATATCGCAGTGGTAAGCAAGCTGCTCGGCCATGCCTCGATCTCGATCACGGCCGACGTATATGGTCACCTGGTCGGGACGGTTCCCACGGACGCTGTGAACGGGGCCGCTAACCTGATCGCACACACAGTGCACACACCTGAGGGTGTGAGCGCTCGATGAACGACCTGGGGACGAGGGCCAACAGCTCTCCGACGAGGGCCATAACGACCACGGGGCCATGGCGCAATAGGTAGCGCACTTGCTTTGCAAGCAAGGGGTTAGGGGTTCGAGTCCCCTTGGCTCCACCCTAGTCAGCGGCACTTTCGCTATCCGAATTAACTGCCAAAGACGCAAGTACAGCAGCAAAGTACAGCAACGGTGCCGGCGGGTGGTGATGTGCAGTTCCGGTTCATGCTTGACCATCGGGTTCCGGTAGCTGCTTGACAGTTTCAAGACGCGGTTCCGGTACCTGCGCGACAGTCGTTCCGGTAGGTGCTTGACACTTTTCGCCCTGCCGCGCCTGTTGCGGTGCCTGTTCGGTGGGTTCTTCCGTGGTCGTCATCGACTGCGGAAGGAGCCGGGATGCTTCAGGAGCTGCGGGTGGGCGAGCAACGGTATCGGGCGGTGTGGGAGGTGCTGGACGGCGCCTCGGTGACCGAGGTGGCACGTCGGTTCAGTGTGTCGCGGCAGAGTGTGCACACCTGGTTGCGACGCTATGCCGCCGATGGTGGGCTGGGCGGTTTGGGTGATCGGTCGTCGCGGCCGCATGGCTGTCCGCATCAGATGAGCCCAGCTGTCGAGGCCAAGATCGTCGAGATCAGGCGGGCGCACCCGGCGTGGGGCGCGGACCGGATCGGCTACCAGCTGGAGCAAGACGGGGTATCGCCGGTGCCGGGCCGGACCAGTATCTATCGGGCGCTGGTGCGCAACGGTTTGGTGGTGCCGGGGCAGCGGAAGCGTCGGCGGAAGGATTATCGGCGGTGGGAGCGGGCCCGGCCGATGGAGCTGTGGCAGATGGATGTGGTCGGCGGATTCCACCTGGCCGATGGCACCGAGCTGAAGGCGGTGTCCGGGATCGACGACAACTCCCGATTCGGGGTGTCGGCCAAACTGGTGCGGCGGGCCACCGCCGTCCCGGTGTGTGAGGCGCTGCTGGCGGCGCTGCGGCGGCACGGAATTCCTGAGCAGATCCTCACTGACATTCAAGCTTGGTGGTGCCCTGAAGATCCCCGGATTGTCCGGCCGGCGGTGTGAGGATCGACGGGTCCGGCACCCGTGCACCGTCGTTGCTTGACCGAGTGGAGCGCATGCGACTCCTTGCCTATTGATCATGTTGGTGTGCGGGGCCTTCTGCCGGAGACCGGCCACCCTGTTAGGAACCTGGCGACCGCGCCGAACAGCCCGCGGATCCCTGTTAGCGAATGTCTGGTGCGGCTCGTTCTCATACGGCAGTGGGCAGTCGACAGTCGCTGAGTCAGTCATCCGATGGGAGTTCGCAATGCCACTTCGTCTAGGCATCGACATCGCGTGTCGAGCCGCTCACCAAGTCAGCCTCGCCGACGAGCAGGGCCGGTTCATCTGGACCGGACGTCGGTTCCGCACCACCCCGCAGGATCTGGCGCGGCTGTGGAACATGCTGCCCGACGGCACCGACCCGGCCGAGGTGTTGGTGGTGATGGAGCCCACCCGCAATGCCTGGGTGCCGCTGGCCGCCTGGTTCCGGCGCCACGGCGCCGACGTGGTGCTGGTGCCGCCGGAGCGTTCGGCGGATCTGCGTAAGTACTACTCCAAGCACAGCAAATCCGACCGGTTGGACTCCCAACTGCTGGCCAGGTTGCCGATGCTGCATCCCGACGGCCTGTATGCCGAGCAAGGACTCGGACCCGGTGATGCGCTGAAGCGGGCGGCGAAGCTGCACTCGACGCTGACGCATCGCCGCAGCCAGAGCTTGGCCCGGCTGGACGCTCTGCTGGAGATCCTCGGCCCGGCGTGGCATGCCGCGATCGGTGCCGATCTGGCTAACCGCACACCGTTGAAGTTCCTCGCCGCCGGCTATGCCGACCCGCACGTGGTGAAGCGGCTCGGCCGGACCCGGCTGGCCCGGTTCTGTTACCGGCACTCCCGCGGCGCCTGGGGCGAGCCGCACGCCGACGCGCTACTCGCCGCAGCCCAAGAAACCCTCCAGTTGTGGTCCGGCGGCGAGCTGGATTACCCCGACCTGGCCGAGGACATCGCCATCGAGGCCCGGCTGGCGTTGCAGCTGACCGAGGAGATCAAAGACCTCGACGAACGGACCACGCTGCTCCTGCGTGAAGCCGACCCGACCGGCATCCTGACCTCAGCTCCCGGCGTCGCAGCGATCACCGCCGCGGCCATTCTCGGGCGGCTCGGCGACCCGAACCGGTTCACCTCCCTTGCCGGCGCACGGGCCTTCACCGGCCTAGTCCCAATCCTGGACGCATCCGGTCTCAACGGTCGACACGGCGGCCCGACCAAACGCGGCGACGCGGTCCTGCGGCAGGCACTGTT
This sequence comes from uncultured Actinomycetota bacterium, assembly GCA_963734005.1. Classification (GTDB taxonomy): domain Bacteria; phylum Actinomycetota; class Actinomycetes; order Propionibacteriales; family Propionibacteriaceae; genus Microlunatus. Next base: position 6,222 of record CAVTFS010000012.1, on the reverse strand, counting down.
CATGGCCGCCGGCCAGGCCCGCCGGATCGACCCCACCCTGGCCGCCAAATACCAACGCCTCATGATCGAGGCGGGTAAACACCACAACTCCGCGCTGTGTGCAACTGACGAAGGCCTATGACAGCGGGTCTTGGGCTTTCTGGCGGAGGCGCTCGTAGGGTGTTTGGCCGCTGAGAGCGCCGTGAGGGCGGTGGTAGTTGTAGTAGTCCTCCCACTCTTGCAGCTTCTCGGAGAAGAGGTTGGCGTCGTCGATGACTTGGCCTTGGAGGAGTCGGTAGAACTCTTCGGAGTCGATGCGGTGGGATCTTTCCACTTTGCCGTTCAGCCGGGGTGTCCGGGGTTTGATCTTGACGTGGTCAATGCCTTTGTCGAGCAGGTGCCAGTGGAAGGATGCGCCGAATTCGGATCCGTTGTCGGTTTGCACGCGCTCGACGGTGAACGGCAGCTTGGACAGAACGTGGTCGATGAAGGCGATGGCGGTTTTCTGGTCGCAGCGCGGGTAGGCGCGTAGCACCCGCAGTCGGGTGCAGTCGTCGATGGCGGTGAACTGGTAGTACTTCTTCCGGCGGCGGCCTGTTTGTCCTAGTGGTTCGATGAATTTGACGTCGACTTGCAGCTGGTGGCCGGGGCGTTGCTTCTCGTAGCGTTTCCACCGCAAGGCCCGGCGTTGGTAGCGCTGCGAGGCGGGCAGCCGGTTCATTCCGAGCCGCTTCAAGATCCGCCACACCCCGGAGGTGCTGATCGTCACGTCGTGGTAGCGGGCCAGATACATGGCGATCTTGGCCGGGCCGAAGTGGTAGTGCTTCCGCAACCAGAGGATCTTCTCGATCACCTCGGCCTGGGTCACCCGCGGTGAGTGGTGCGGCCGGCTGGAGCGGTCTTTCAAGCCGTCGCTGCCGTCGGCCTCGTAGCGGCGGAGCCAGCCGTAGTAGCACTGCCGGCTGATGCCGTAGTAGCGGCAAGTCGCCGCCACGTTCCCGCTAACTTCCTCCACATGGCGCAACACCGCCAGCCGACGGTTGGCTCGTCGCTCCAGCTCACGGTCAGTCATAGATGATCTCCTCGATTTGGGAGACCCAGACTGTCAACAACCTCCGTCAGTTTTAGAGCCGGCGGGTGGTGATGCTCAGTGGCGTTCGAGCCGCTCGCCGAGCGCCTTCAACGCTCGCAAAGTCGACTCGCTGGTCACTTGGCTGTACACATCCATCGTCACTGCGATCTGGCTGTGGCGCAGTATCTGCATGGCCACCCGCGGGTGGACATCTAGGGCAACGAGCAGAGATGCGCAGGCCTTGCGGGTGGCATGCACCGTCGTCGTAGGCACGCCGGCCCGTCTACACCGGGTCTGGAAAGCACGGTAGAAGTTGCGAGGATCGACCGGCTTGCCAAGTTTGGTCGTGATCACCAGACCCGACTCGTGCCATGCCTCACCCTGGGACCTGAATCGCCTCTCGAGTTCGAGCCGACCCTCCAGCGCGCGAACGCAGATTTCGGGAAGAGGCAGCGTCGCCTCGGATGCCACCGTCTTGGTCTCCCGCCGAAGTAGGCGGCCAGCTACCCGCTGTAGTTGCCAGGCAATCAACGCCTCGCGGGCTTCGAGATCAACTTCTGACCAAGCAAGACCGAGTATCTCTCCTCGCCGAAGCCCCAGAACAAGCATGAGTACGTACGCCGCATAGAACGGGTCATGCGCGGCGCGTGAAGATTCGAGGAAAGTCCGGGCCTCCTCCACCGTCCAAACCCGAGCTCGGTGAGCCCTTGGAACGGGCACCTTGACCAGAGCAGCGACATTACGCGAGACGAGTTCGTCCCGTACGGCGGCGGTCAGCGCGCTCTGCAGCACCGTCCATGCCTGGTGGCGGGTCCATTCAGAGGCGATCTGCCTGCAGCACAACCCGATAGCACAGCATTTCGGCTTTCGTCGGCGTGCATCCTTGCCTTGAGCGCAGCACTGACAGCGGACACGAAGATCATTCATCCACAGCCGGACGTCTCGTACCGTAAGCCTGTCGATCCGTTTCGACCCCAGATCCGGGTCGATGTACGCCCGGCTGAAGAACTCATAGTTGGCGACTGTCTGGGGAGCGAGGTTGGGCCGGACCGATTCGTTCAACCAGCGCTGGAGGTACTCGCTCAGTCGCGGGTGAGTTGGTGCCACCGGACCGCGCCGCGACGCGGCGGTCATCGCCAGCCACTTTTCATGAACGGCTTGACGGCTTTTTCCGTAGATGTACTTCCGTTGCCGTCGACCGTCGGGCGTCACGATCCAGACGTAGGCGGCGAAGCCGTTCCTGTATGGATAGATTGAGCCTTCGCCGTTGTGGCGGCGCGCCATCAGGTCCAGCTGTCTTCTGAGTTGGACGCTCTCTGCTGGATGTAGTCATCCACCCACTCCGGCAGGACGCGCCTGGCACGTCCATCCTTGAGCGAGCGCAGGTCGCCGGAAATGATCAAGGTCCGGACCTTGGTCTCCCCGTAACCCAAGAGCCGCGCAACCTGAGCCACCGTGTACCACTTCGGAGCGAGTGGTAGGGGCGTCGTCTCCGCTTTCATGCCGGTTCCTCTGTCCGACTAGCCACGATCGGTCACTTCACGTCGCTCTCAGTTGGTATTGCCACAGACTCATCTCCAAGAGCGCAGCAAGGGCCAAGGCCGAATGATCGAGATCCAACGCGATGAGAGCCCCGGCAAGATCGACCGAATTGGCGCCGACCGTCAAGGCATCGACGACGGCCAGCACTCGCCGCTCGACATCCGGCATCTCCTACAGAGCCTTCGGTGAGGACTTCGGCGTTGAACCCGATCTGACCTGACCGGTCAATCACGATGCGAGGCTGCTCAGGTTGAGTGAACCTACCGCCGAATGACCGAATCAGCAGTTCGACAGGAGCTTGCGTGGAGTCGCTTCCACGAGCCCCGCCGCGCAGACCGTGTGCGACCCGATAGGGGCTCACTCGAGCGGCGGTCTTGATCTTCGGTGAGGCTGGCGTCATCGTCTCGGTCCTCCTGGTGGCTCAAATCTCGAGAAAGATTCGTGGATCGACCGAGGGCGCCCAGCCGCCGGCTCAGCACGCGGCTCTATTCGTTGCACCGAGTCGCTGGGGTCGAGTTGAGCGGCCGCGGCGACAGCCTGGTTTGTGGTGGCGATGACGTCGTCGGCGAGGTTGATCAGTCCGCGCCTAGCTGGCTCTGGCAGCGGGATCAGTCGATTGGCCGCGACTTGGCGGGGTGTTGTCCAGGTGACGCCTTCGTAGCGGGTCTCGCCCTGCTCGATCGCGATCTCCGCCTCCCCCTGGGCCCTCATGCCGATGGTGCGCGCCGGAGCGGTCAGGCCCGGGTGATCGGCTGCGGTGTCCCGGACGACGTAGGCGATGTCGACGGAGGCGACCATGTTGAGATGAAGGGTCTTGACCGCGTCGGGAAGGTCGAGACGGCTGGCGAGCTGCTCGGCTGTGGCCCATCCGGTCGGGTTGGTGGCCGCGCCCGCGATCGCGGCGCGAACCTCGCTAGCTGCGGCGACCAACGCGATATCGGTGCGGCTGGCTGGGTTGGTGAGTTCGCCCCAGCGTTTCGCTGCCCGGCTCCACGCCACCTGATTGGCCTCCAGCGCCGGCATCAGTCGCTGGCGAACATCGCCGTCAATATGGCCCTTCCGCGCGGCGGCTTCGGTCAGGACGCTGGTGGTGCTGGTCATGAGTGCCTGTACGCGGGCCACCCGGACCAGGTCGGCCGGATCGGGATTGTTGGCTAGGGTGCGGTGCGCCTGAACTTCCCAGGCAGCCAGCGCTGTCTCGAGCCGTGTGGCCGGTGCCGCTTCTCTCACCTGGCCAGGGTTGGCTGAGGTGGCCGGCAGCCCGAACAGGTAGGCGCCGGCGAGCTGCTCGAAACCGTCGAACCTTGCGATCATGTCCTGGGCTGCGGTGATCTCCAGGGCGGTTGGCCGCTCATTCATCAGCTGCCGCCGGCGGGTGCCAACCTCCAGTCGGTGCTGCATGTCGGCGACGTGCGCGCCGAGTGCGACAGCGGTCCCGTGTGCGGCCACATACAGGGTGTGCATCACCTCGCGGCGGGCATGTGGGGTGTCGGAGTGCGTTTCCGGGGTCGCTCGCTGGGAAGGCTGGCCGTGGCGCTCGATCAGATGCCGGGCGCGGGAGAGATTGTCGGCGATCTGCGTCAGTCGTTCGTCGAACGGTCCCTGCCCTGGCCAGTGTCCGACGCTCACGCTGCGGCCGATCGCCTCCCCGACCGCCCGCAACCGCTCCATTGAATCCAACCCGGACGGGCTGTCCAGCGCCGAAGGCAAAACCGCCCACAGTTCGCCCGCTGACCCGACGAGCTGGTACCAGCTCCTCACCATGGCCGGCGCGTGATCGGGGGTTGCATCGAGGAGCGTCTCGCGGGCCAGCTCGTCGCTCTCGGCCAGCAGCTCCCCGACCCTGCGATGATCAGCCGCCGACACCGGTGTTCGCCTCCCACACCAGGTCGGCCACCTGCGCGTGCAGGCCATGCAGCCCGGTACCGGCGCCCGGGGCGGTCACCCGCCGCAGCAACTGCTCAGCAGACCGTAGGAGACCGGCCGGTTCATCCCCGACCGGCACCGGCCCATCGACCGAAATCCCGTCCGGTAGGAGATTCCGCGCCTCATCCGAGGCCAGGTCGATGCCCAACCCCAGCACTTGTCGAGGCGACCCGGCCACGTCGGCGTCGACCGCCGCCCAGACGAGCTCAGCGGCGCGACGCAAAAGCCGGACGACTCCGGCCAGCGTCTCCGCGGTGTCAGTATCCATACGTTGCCGGTTCATTCACCCTCCCGTTGCCCCGACATGCATGCCATCCAGCCAGAAAGGACGCCTGACGGCACGAACAGCGCGTATCTGTGGAAAACCTGTCGTCCTGCGATCCCTAAGGCATCGCCAAGAACGCTGGCGGTCACACCTCGGAGCGCGCTCGTCCGACCCCTTGGATGTTGCGGCGGCGGGGCATCCTGGTCGATCGGCGGACCCGGCGACTGACCGCGGTCAACCTGTTACAGGCCCAGCTGGGCGTGCGCGCAGGCTAAGTAGAAACGCGCCCCTGGACAAGGCGCCCTGGAGCCCGCGTTGATCTCGGTCGGGCTGCTACAACGAGTCTGCCGTTGAGACTCGCGCTTCGGCGTGGACAAGTGGACCTGGGGGAAGCCGGCAAACACGGCGATCTCTGCTGGGCGTAGCGCAGCGGATCGGCCTAGGGGCCGGCGGCCTCGGCCGCCCCCTGCAGAATCGTCCGGCCAAGCTCAGCGCCGGTAAACGACGAAAGATGTCCGATGGGCGAGGATGTCGTAAAGGGAGCGTGCCCGGGGCGTTGTACTCCTGGGTGTGCCAGTAGACGCTGGCCGGCCCGAACCTGTCGGCGAATGCGTAGACGGCCCCGATGAGCCGGCGTGCGACATACCGCCGCCACGGCTTGGCGGCATAGAGATCTTCCAGGTAACAGGTCGGGTGCGTGGCTCACATGGTGGGATGGAGGCCCAGGTGCGCGAGCCCAGCCGGCTGATCTTCCCATTCGGCGACAAGTCCATGCACCGCCGAGGTCGGGTCGCACAGCGCCTCCCAGGTACGCTCGGTGACCTCCGGCGTAAGCACGGCCCGGTAGAAGTCGAGATAACCGTGCCACAGCGATTCCCAACGTTCCCGGTCGTCCTCTCGGATCGCTCTGATGGTCACTTCGCTGGTGATGTGGCACCTACCATCATTCGCTCAATGAAGCCCAGCGGAATCGTGTCCGTCCTGGATTTCGGCCGCTGGGTGGCTCTGATCATGCCGTGAGTATCGCCGGTTCGGCTACCTCACGCTCCCTGGGCTGTGTCCGTGGCAGCACGTCACCTGAACGTATCGTCGCTTCCACCGTCCAGGCCGTTGAGCTCGACGCAGAGCGCCGCGGCCACGCGCCGATGCGGGAGGCCGCTCGGATGGCTGAGCGAGTGGCCAGACGGCGGATGGGTCGCGCGGCTCATCGGCCGCTGCCGCCTGGCGGGTCGTGCGCCAGTTGGCGTAGCCGAGTCACCTCCCGCACGGTAAGGGCGCCACTCCCGCACCACGCGACGGCCTCCCGCAGCGACAGGCCTTCATCGATGGTCATCGTCTGCAGCGCCTCCCCGGCACGCCTTTCCGCGTCGCGGACCGCCCCGTCGCGTTCACCGAGCGCGGTCAGCACATTGACCGCCAAACCCTCGAGCCGTCGTTC
>CAVTFS010000011.1:0-122427 GCA_963734005.1 uncultured Actinomycetota bacterium | reverse complement strand
GCCAGCATCTGGGCCGCCCTTTGCGCGTTCCTATCATTGAGAGGAGGCTCCGTCGTGGCGATCCCGACCTTTGTCGATCAGGTCACCTTGCACGTGTACGGCGGCCACGGCGGCGATGGCTGCGCCTCCATTCATCGTGAAAAGTTCAAGCCTCTCGGGGGTCCCGACGGCGGTAATGGCGGTGATGGCGGCTCGGTGATCCTACGCGTCGATCACGGACTGACGACTCTGGTTAGCTACCATCGGCAGGCTCACTGGCGTGCGACCAGCGGCCAGCCGGGCAGGGGCGACAATCAAACGGCGCCCGGGGGGACGATGTCATCCTCTTGGTGCCCAACGGCACGGTGGTCAACGATGCCGAAACCGGTAACCAGATCGCGGACTTGACGGCTGATCAAACCGAGCTTGTCATCGCACAGGGAGGTCGCGGTGGTCTCGGTAACGCCGCCCTTGCCTCGCCAGCTCGGAAAGCGCCCGGATTCGCCTTGCTGGGTGAGCAGGGTGAAACCCGCAGGATCACCCTGGAGCTGAAGGTCGTTGCCGATATCGGGTTGGTGGGTCTGCCGAGCGCTGGAAAGTCTTCACTGGTCGCGGCCATCTCCCGGGCTAGGCCCAAGATCGCCGACTATCCCTTCACTACGCTTGTTCCCAACCTGGGAGTCGTCGTCGCCGGCGACATCAGCTTCACGGTTGCTGATGTTCCCGGGCTGATCGCCGGAGCGAGTGAGGGGCGGGGGCTCGGCTTCGACTTTTTGCGCCACATCGAACGCTGCGCCGCGATAGTCCATGTGATCGACTGCGCCACCTATGAGCCGGGCCGCGATCCGATTACCGATCTTGATGTCATCGAGGCTGAGCTGAAGCTCACGGCGGTCTGGAAGACCGGCCGCGGCTCGTCGCACTGAACAAGATCGATATTCCAGACGCACGGCAGGTTGCGGAATTTGCGATCGGGGAGTTGCGCGACCGCGGCCTGCAGGTGTTCCCAATCTCCACCAGGAGCGGCCAAGGTCTGCGCGAGTTGATTTACGCCATGGCGCGCCTGATCACCGCGCGCCGGGCCACCGAACCGCCGCCCCCGCCGGCGCGGATCATCATCCGGCCTAAGCCGATCGATGATCAGTCTGGATTCACCGTTGAGCGGGAAGGTGAGCTTTGGCGGGTACGTGGTACCAAGCCGGAGCGATGGGTACGCCAGACCGACTTCGCCAACGCCGAGGCGGTCGGCTACCTTGCCGACCGACTGCATCGGATCGGGATCGAAGATCGACTGCTGGAGCTCGGCGCGCAGCCCGGCGACGGTGTCGCCATCGGCGGCGAGCACGCGGTGATCTTCGACTTCGCGCCGCAGATTGACATCGGCGCGGAAATCCTCAGCTCGCGAGGTAATGATCAGCGATTGACCGAGGACAGGCCTGCTGTACAGCGGCGGCGGGAGAAAGATCGGGCGTATCACGCACCGGAGGAGTCGGACGAGGCCGACGGTGACGGCGCCGCGACCAGCTCAGGGGAGATCAGAGCGGACTCTGGCAACGACGATGCGTGACGAACTCGCAGCAGCCCGCCGGGTGGTGATCAAGGTCGGCTCGTCGTCGTTGACGACCGCCGACGGCGGCATCGACCCACAACGGATCGAGCAGCTGGTCGGCGTACTGGCGCGGGCACGACTGGCGAGTCGAGAGATTGTGCTCGTCTCATCCGGTGCGATTGCAGCGGGCCTGTCGCCCCTAGGGCTCAGGTTCCGGCCCCGCGATCTGGCAACTCAGCAGGCGGCCGCATCGGTTGGTCAAGGCCTGTTGATGGGTCACTACACCCAGCTGTTCGACGCGTACGGGCTTGGCGTCGGTCAGGTGCTGCTCACCGCCGACGATGTCACGCGGCACTCGCACTATCGCAACGCCTATCGGACTTTCGGCCGGCTGCTCGAGCTCGGCGTTGTGCCGATCGTCAATGAAAACGACACAGTCGCGACACACGAGATCAGATTCGGTGACAACGATCGACTGGCCGCGCTGGTGGCGCATCTGGTGCACGCAAACGCACTCGTGTTGCTCAGCGATGTGGCAGCGCTCTACACCACCAACCCGGCGAAGCCGGATGCCCGTAAGATCACCGACGTGTGGGGCGAAGCTGATCTTGTCGGCATCGACGTCGCTGCGCGCGGCACCGCGATCGGCACCGGGGGCATGGTGACCAAGATCGATGCGGCACGAATAGCAACGTCGGCCGGCATTCCGGTGGTACTGACAACCGCCGAGCAAGCTGAGGCGGCCCTTGCCGGTCAGTCGTGGGCACATTTTTCCATCCCACGGGTCGACGGCGTCCGACCAGACTGCTGTGGCTGCGGCACGCGAGCGATACCCGCGGCACGCTCGTTCTCGATGCAGGAGCAGTACGCGCGCTCACCCAGCGCAATGCTTCGCTGCTCCCAGCTGGCGTTACGGACGTGCGCGGCCAGTTTTCCTCGGGCGAGCCGGTAGAGCTGGTCGGGCCGGATGGATCTGTTGTGGCTCGTGGCCTGGTCAACTACGACTCGGACGAACTGCCAGCGCTGCTCGGACGTAGCACTCGCGAACTCGCAGCAGAGTTGGGTGCCGGCTATGACCGTACGGTCGTGCACCGCGACGCACTTGTGGTCATGGATAACGTCGACAACAACTTGACGCTGACGACTCCAGCAGCGTGCGTCGGGAAATCGCGCGCCGCCGTGCTGAGGAGGAGTGAGCGGAGGCGTTCTTCCTCTGCGAACGACGACGAAGTAGGCGGATTCCACGCGCGATTGCGCGAGCTGCTCTAAAAAGGGTGCAGCATGGTGTTGCACCATGACCACGCTCTATTTTGATCAGTTCGATAGCCAGGTTGGTGTGATTGGCGTGCTTGCCGGGCCCGTCGGCGTACGCGAGGTCGGCTGGCGCCTGAACCCGCGGGCGCATCGACCGAACCCGACGAGATGGTGCAGAGAGCTCTCGGGCAACTGCGGGAGTACTTCGCCGGACAGCGGCGAGAATTCACGCTCCCGCTCGACCTGCCGCCGATGGAGCCCGTCACCGAGGCGGTGCTGCGCGCGCTCAGCACAGTCGGCTATGGAAAAACGATCACCTACGGGGAACTGGCCAAGCTGAGCGGCACCGGGGTACCGGCCCGGGCGATCGGAGAGATCATGGCGGCCAACCCAGTGCCCATCATCATTCCGTGTCATCGCGTCGTAGCAAGCGATGGACTGGGCGGATATTCGGGCGGTGAGCCCGGTCGTCAGCTCGAGACCAAGCGGTGGCTGCTCGAGAACGAAGGCGCTCTACCACCCGCGCTGGTCTAGTCCCTGCGGACCGGGCGATAATTCATCACATGGTGACTTCGGGACTCGAACTGGCTGCTGCATCGTCGGTGGCGGGCCGGCCGGCCTGATGCTTGGCCTCATCTTGGCTCGGGCCGGCGTCCGAACGACTGTTCTGGAAAAGCATGCAGACTTCCTGCGCGACTTCCGCGGCGACACCGTACACGCGTCGACGCTCACCCTGCTGGACGAGCTCGGACTGGGGGAGTACTTCGCCGATCTTCCGCCTCGCTGGATCAGCAGCTGACCGTTCAGCTGGACTCAGGCTCGTATGGCGTCGCCGATTTGAGCCGACTGCCCGGTCGGCATCAGCACATCGCCTTGGTGCCGCAGTGGGATTTCCTCAAGGTGATCGCCGAGGCCAGTCGCCAGGAACCCAGCTATGAGCTGATCATGGAAGCTGAGATCACTGACTTGCTCTGGGACGAGCCGCGCGTCATCGGTCTGACCTACCGCAAGGATGGCCGGACCACCGCCTGGACGCTGATCTTGTTGTCGGCTGTGACGGGCGATCATCCGTGGTACGCGAGCGGGCTGGGCTGAGGTTACGGACATTCGGAGTGCCCATGGATGTGTTGTGGTTCCGGCTGCCTCGCGTCGACACAGATCCCGAGGGTGTCGTAGGACGCATCTCGCGATCGAACTTGCTGATCATGATCGACCGCGGCGATTACTTCCAGATCGGCTTTGTGATCAGGAAGGGCTCGGTCCCCGCGCTTTATGAGCAAGGCATCGAGGACTTCGGCAACGGCTGTGTGACATCGTGCCCTGGCTAGGAGATCGCGTGGAGGTCCTGCATTCCTTCGACGACATCAGACTTCTCAATGTGGAGCTGAGTCGGCTGCCGCGCTGGTATCGCGATGGACTGCTCTGCATCGGTGATGCCGCGCACGCCATGTCACCCGTCGGTGGCATCGGAATCAATCTCGCCGTGCAGGATGCGGTCGCCGCTGGCCGGATTCTTGCCGAGCCGCTGCGACACGGGCACGTGGTCATCAGAAGCCTCCGCAAGGTCCAACGGCGACGCTGGGCTGCCGACGGTGCTGACGCAGACTTTCCAGCGGGTCGCGCATCGGTTCGTCGTCGCGACCCGCATCACCGACGAGGAAGCAGCGCCACGACCGACGACGGCCCCTGCTCCGCTCAGACTGATGCAGCGGTTTCCTGTACTGCAGGTGGTTCCGGGCTACTTCGTCGGCATCGGCCTGCTGCCGGAACATGCGCCGGATTTCGCCCGAGCGAGGGCCACCGTCGAGCGGTAGGTGCTGCACCTTGTCATGCTGGGGCGACGAGTCCGCGTACGTGGTCGGTGATCGTTTGACGCCAGATCCGATCGCATCCTCGGTAGGTGTCCCCAACACCCCACGCAGTTCCAGCGACGTGAGGCCGTGGACGATCGCCCACAGCTCCTTGGAACACTTCATGATCATTGACAGGCCGGCGCAGCTGGCCGGCGAGGATTGCGCGGCGGACGTGTCCTCCACCCGACCGACGGTGCGTTGGACTTGTGGCGGGTATTCCGCTGGCCGCTGCCGGATCGAGCAACGGCGGTCGGCGTGTACAGCTTCTCGTAGAGGTCGGCCTGCTCACGCGCGCCAGCCCGGAAGGCCAGCGCCAGAGGCAATAGCTCGCTGATCGGATCGTCGGTGACGGGGACCGCCTCATGGTGCCGCAGCATCGCAGCGGAGCTCCGGTTACAGAGCACAGCGACGACTTCCGGGAGTCCACTAAACAGGCTATAGATCGCACGCGTAGTCACTCCGGCTTCAGCCGCTAGCCCACGCACCGTGAGCGCCTCGGTGCCGCCGCGCCGGATGATCCCACCTGCCACCTGCAGCAGGCGCTCCCGTGTCTCGTCATTGTGCTCGCGTGGTCGACCCATGCTGGACAGAGTATCGCAACAGTGTTACGTTACGGCGATACGAAACGTTCCGGCGTGTCGCGCCCGCTGAGCTCTGTGGAGTTGATCATGACCGTTGACGTCATCGTTGTCGGAGCGCGCGTCGCTGGCGCTGCGACCGGAATGCTGCTGGCCCGCGCCGGACTGCGAGTCCTGGTTGTGGACCAGGCACACTTCCCCAGCGACACGCTCTCCACCCATCAGATCCAGGTGCCCGGCGTTGCCCGGCTCGCGCGGTTCGGACTGCTGCAGCCGTTGCTGGATGCCGGCACACCACCCACCCCTCATGTGCGTTTCCAGGCTGGAGGTGCTGTGGTGGAAGGGGAGTTTCCGGCCTACCAGGGCGTCAACATGATGATCAGTCCACGTCGGACCGTTCTCGACGCTCTGCTTGTCGACGCAGCCCGTGCCGCTGGGGCCGAGGTGCGCGAAGGATGCTCGTGGTGAAGCTGATCAAAGATCGCGATCGGGTTAGCTGGGTTCACTTGCAGGACAGAGCGCAGCGGCCGGCTGACTGCTCGAGTCGGCGGCTCTCGTCATCGGAGCCGACGGGAAGCATTCCACGGTCGCTCAGCTTGTTGGCGCGGCCGAGCGTCGCCGCGTTGCCGCAACGACTTTCGCCTTCTACGGCTATTGGGACGGGCTGCCGGTCAAAGGTGGCGAGATCTATTCCGGCACCGGATTCGCAGCCAGCGCGTGGCCGACAAACGACGGGCTCACCATGACCTATGTGGCTGGGCCGATTGCGGACTTCGACGCGATTCGCCGGGATCCGACGGCTCATCTGATCGCGACCCTCGACAAGGCCGGCAGTCTGGGTGAACGGGCGCGCGGCGCCGTTCAGGTCGGACCGACCAGAGGGACCAGTGATCTGCCCAACGTGGTACGCGCCGCCCATGGCCCGGGTTGGGCACTTGCCGGCGACGCCGGGCTCGTGATGGATCCGATCACCGGCCTCGGCATCGGCCATGCCTTGCGCGATGCCGAATTGCTCTCGGCGGCTATCCTCGACGGACTCGGTGGCACACGTGATCTCACCGGGCCTTGATCGCTACGAGAAGCAACGCAATCGCGAGACCAAGCCGGCCTTCGACTGGACGCTGGACCTGGCACGTCTGCGCGGTGTCAACGAGATCGAAGAACAGCTGTTCACGGCCATCGGCGCCGACGAAGCGGAGGCCTCCCACTTTTTCGGCACACTCACTGGCGTCGTACCGATGCGGTCGTTCTTCAGCCCAGCGCACCTGATTCGGTTGATCGGCGTGAAAGATTTTCTCCGGCTTGCGCGCGCTCGTTCGCGTTGAACGGCCGCCGGAGACCGGCGGGTTAGATTTGTCCGGTGACCGTTCAGGAACAGGCTCAGAAGGCGCGAACCGCCGCGCTTGCGTTGAGCAGCGCCACGAGGGCGACCAAGGACGCGGCTTTGCTGGCGATGGCCGACGCACTGGCCAAAGCTGAGACCGCGATCTTGGAGGCCAATGAGCGCGACGTCGCCCGCGCTGAAGCGAACGGCACCAGCACGGCGTTGATCGACCGGCTTCGGCTCACCCCGGATCGGATCGCGGGCATGGTGGAGGGTCTGCGTGAGCTGGCCGCGCTGCCCGATCCAGTCGGCGACGTCGTACGCGGCTGGACCAACGCCAACGGCGTACAGGTCCGCCAGGTTCGGGTGCCATTCGGCGTCGTGGGCATCATCTATGAGGCGCGTCCCAATGTCACCGCCGACGCTGGCGGCATCTGCCTGAAGTCGGGCAATGCCGCTCTGCTTCGGGGCTCCTCCTCGGCTGCCGAGTCGAATGCCGCGGTAGTCGAAGCGCTGCAGGCTGGGCTTGTCGATGCCGGGCTCCCGGCAGAGGCGATCCAGCTCGTGCCCGGCCCGCGCGAGGTCACGAATGAGCTGATGGCTGCGCGCGGACTGGTCGATGTGTTGATTCCGCGCGGCGGCGCAGGCCTGATCGACACCGTGGTGCGCAACAGCCAGGTGCCGGTCATCGAGACCGGAGTCGGCAACTGTCACATCTTTGTCGATGCTGGGGCCGACGAGCAGATGGCGCTCGACATCTTGATCAACGCCAAGACCCAGCGGCCCTCGGTCTGCAATGCCGCGGAGACGCTCCTGGTGCATGCCGACATCGCCGACTCGTTCGTGCCGAAGGCCTTGAGGCGCTGGCCGCGCATGGCGTCACCGTGCACGGCGATCCGCGGGTGGCGGCGTACGGGGAGATCATCCCGGCAGAGAGAGCGAGATTTGCCGAGGAGTATCTGTCGCTCGACATCGCCGTCGCGATCATGGATTCCCTGGACGCCGCGCTTACAGCACATCCGCCGCTACAGCACCGGCCACACCGAGACGATCGTCACCGAATCGCAGCGCTCGGCGGCTCGATTCACCGCGGAGGTCGATGCGGCAGCGGTACTCGTGAACGCCTCGAGTCGGTTCGTCGACGGAGGTGAGTTTGGGTTCGGGGCCGAGATCGGGATTTCCACTCAGAAGCTGCATGCTCGCGGCCCGATGGGCCTGCCTGAGATGACCTCGACCAAGTACGTGGTGACCGGGTCGGGCCAGGTTCGACAGTAGAGCCGGCAAGCGGCACACGAGAACTCCGCGGCGTACGCCTCAAGCGGGCGTCGCCCAGTCCTTGGGCCGGTGTCCACCCTCGGCGTTCAGCCCTTTTTCGATGATCACCAGATCGTGGTAGCAGTGCACGGCGACCACATGGGAGTCGGTATAGAAGCGCGGCCTCTGGTCACCGAACTCCTCGTAGTTCAGGCCATCGAGAAAATCTTTGACCATGCTCATGGTGGTAGCCGGATCCTTGGGATCCGCACTTCCGCCGAAGCGTGGCCAGTAAGAGGTCTGGGTGTCCTCGATCGCGTAGAAGCCACCATCTGACAGCAGGGGGAACAAGACCGCGAACGTGGCCCGGATGTGCTCCGGGCGATGGCTGCCATCGTCCACAATGATCTTCAGATTGGGATGCTTCCTCGCGATGGAGCGCAGCAGGTAGGCGTCGGTTTGGCTGCCCTGATAGGTGAAGATGCGTTTTTCATTGAAGAAGGACATGTCCTCAGAGGTCCAGTCCGATGATCTGAGCCTTCGGGAAGAAGTGCTTCCACCTGCGCAGCGAACCGCCACCAGTCCTCTAGGCGGTTCCCGTCGATGCCGATCTCCAGCAAGGTGAACCCGGTACGCCGAAGATGCTTGAAGTGCTGCTCGTAGCGCCTTGCGTAGCGGTGCTTCCCCCAGCTGGCCACGTTGCGCGCCACTGGCGTAGCGTGTCGGCGCCTGCGGAGCGGGTCGATTGCCCGCAACTTTGCCCAGGTTTCGTCGCTGACTCGCGGCTTGACCATACGTACGGCCGCTCGCCGTAGTGGCTTCAGCATGGGACAGGAAGCTCCTTCGTGGCCAGACCCACTGCCGGACAATTTAGTGATCAGATCATGGCAGTCCAAGGAGGGGAGTGCTGGCACCCACGGGTTGAGCCACGCAGCAACTGCCCTGAACCGCTACGCTGCGGGTATGACCCTGGGACTGACGCTTCTCCAGACCGAGGTGCACCGCGAACTGCCGATTCCCGCCTGGGCCTTTGGAGTTCTCGCGTTCGGCATCCTCACCGTCTTGCTGCTGATCACCTGGTCGATCGGCAAGGGCCGCCCGCACAGTTAGGGCATGATCACGCCGCCACCTCGCGCGACAGGTCTGGCCCGGCAGCGCGGTACCGAGCCGCATGAACGTCATCGGCTCGGCGTCATGGGTGGCACCTTCGATCCCATCCACCACGGCCACCTGGTCGCCGCCAGTGAGGTGGCCAGTCGCTTCAGTCTCGACGAAGTTGTTTTCGTACCCACCGGGCAGCCCTGGCAGAAGACTGATCGCCAGGTGTCATCGCCGGAGGATCGCTATTTGATGACAGTCATCGCTACTGCGTCAAACCCGAGGTTCACCGTCAGCCGCGTCGACATCGAGCGACCCGGACTGACCTATACCGTCGGACACGCTCCGCGACCTCCGAGTCGAGCGAGGCGAAGACGTTGATATGTACTTCATCACCGGCGCCGACGCGTTGACCCAGATACTCACCTGGCACGAGGTCGACTCGATCTTCGATCTTGCACACTTTGTCGGCTGTACGCGTCCGGGAGTTGATCTTGACTCACCGGTGATCGCTCAACTGCCTCAGGACAAGATCACGCTGATGGAGATGCCGGCACTGGCCATCTCCTCGTCAGCGTGCCGGCTGCGGGTGCAGCAGCATGAGCCGATCTGGTACCTGGTGCCGGACGGCATCGTGCAGTACATCGCCAAGCGAGGTCTCTATCTAGACCGACCGGTATGAAGTGATCAAGTATGCCGAGCCGGTCGCTTTGTTGATCTTGGGGTGGAACCGGCACCACGCCCATACGCTGCCCACGGTGGGCTACGACCCGCGTTATTGTCAGCAAGCATGGACCAGCCGCGGCGCGGCAGGTTGAAGACGGCAGCCGGCGCGTTCGTCAGCAATGCGGTGAACGGCAATTTGCGCCGCGCTCAGCTGAGCTTCCTCGGAGCATGGACGGCTGAGTGGGCCTTCACCGTGGCGCTGGGCATCGTCGCGTACCGGGACGGCGGCGCGACCGCGGTCGGGCTGGTGGGACTGCTGCGTATGGCGCCGTCGGCGGTGGTGGCCCCGCTGGCCGCTCCCCTCGCGGACCGGGGACGCCGGGAACGCGTCCTTGTCGTCGTCTCCACCGTCCGCGGAGCCGCCACCGGGGCGGCTGGACTCGTCGTCGCCCTCGACGGCCCGGTGTCGATCGTCTACGTGTTAGCCGCGCTCTCGACCATCGCGGCGACTCTTTACCGACCCGCGCATTCCGCACTGCTCCCGTCGCTGTGCCGAACCGGGCATGAACTGGCTAGTGCGAACGTGGTCCGGGGGTTCTTGGATTCGGTTGCGACGCTGATAGGTCCGTTGCTGGCGGCGGTGCTTTTGAAATTCACCGACGTCGCGGTCGTCTTCGGGGTTGCAGCAGCTGCGTCACTGGCCGCGGCCGCCTTGCTGCTGGGCTTGCGCTATGACGCCCCGCCCAGACCAGCAGCGCGACGGGGTGCTCATTTGATGGCTGATGTAGCCGAGGGTGTCCGCGCCATTGTGGGCAATCGCGACCTGGCATTGTTCACCGGTTTAGGCATGGCGCAGACATTCACGCGTGGTGCGCTGACCGTCTTCACTGTCGTCGTGGCACTGGATCTGCTACACACTGGCGAGCCGGGCGTCGGAACACTCACCGGGGCTATCGGTGCAGGGGCGGTGATCGGCTCTCTTATCGCATCGCTGCTGGTGGGATCTCGGCGGCTTGCTCAATGGTTTGGCATTGGGGTTGCGTTGTGGGGGGTGCCCGTCGCACTGATTCCATTGTTTCCATGGGAGGCAACTGCCCTCACCCTGCTGGCATGCGTTGGCATCGGTAACGCGCTCGTCGATGTCGGCTTGTTCACTTTGATGGCCAGGTTGGCCCCCGACGAGGTTCTTGCGCGCGTCTTCGGCCTGTTCGAGAGCTTGATCACCCTCGCCGTCGGGGTGGGCGCTCTCGTTGCCTCGCTCTTGATCGATTGGACCAGCCTGACCGTGGCATTGATCATCGTTGGAGCGCTTTGTCCCAGCCTTGTACTTGTGGCATGGCGGCGTCTGAGGCACCTTGACCGCTACATCGGAGAGCTGGACAAGGAAATCGGGCTGCTCAACGGGGTGCCCATGTTCCAGCCGTTGCCGCTGCCCGCTATCGAGCAGCTTGCCCGCGGTTTGGAACCGGTCCATGTGCCGGCTGGCCAGGCAGTATTTCGCCAGGGTGATCCGGCTGACCGCTTCTACGTGATCGAGACGGGCGCGGCTGACGTGATCGGAGACGGTCACCTGGTGACGACGCTGGGCCCGGGGGAGGGGTTCGGAGAGATCGCACTGCTGCGCAGAGTGCCACGGACGGCAATGGTTCGGGCGGCCACTGATCTTGAGTTGCAGGCGCTGACCTGCGACCGCTTCCTGCCGGTTGTGACGGGATTCCCGCCGAGCTCGCGGGAGGCGGGGACCGAGGTGGAGGAGATGCTCGACCGATTCAGCCCGGGTGAATCGACTGATGATCAAAATGGGCCGCGACACGAGCGCTGAAATCCCCTAACTGCGGGGCCGACTGCCGTAATCTCCTGAGCGCGCTTCTCCAGCGCGAATCCTTCTTCTTCCCCGGGGGAAAGGCTGTCCAATGACGCCCAAACAATCATTCTTTCGACGCTGTCTCGCTGTGCTGAGTGCCGCCCTGTTAGCTGCGGCATTAGTGATCATCGGCACCTGGCTTCCTGCTGGTGCCACAGGAACACATGGCGAAGGAGGCGACCGTGACGATGCGAAGGCCCTCCAAATCGTCTTGATCACCGATACCGGCTCAGGCCTGCAATGGCCGGTTCAGGACCGGCCATTCAATGTCGTCGTGCAGGTGGTCGACGACGACGGTAAACCCGTCAAGGTCTCGAAGGCGACCAAGATCGAACTGGTGGAGGTGTTCGGCCCCGGTGAGCTCGGGGGCAACACGACCGCAGTCATCCAAGCCGGCTTCTCTAGCACCACCATCGTTGGTGCGACCTACTCACAGTTCGCCAACGGCGTCAAGCTGAAGGTCAAGGTGGTTTACGGAGACGACTTGGCACCGGGCAAGATCACCGTGGAGGTCGCTCTCACGGCCGTTGGCGCCGATGCCAAGCCAGGCACGGCGTTAACGCTCAAGGATCCAAACTGTGCAGCACCAACCGCGGATGGTGCCGAACTGCGGCATCTTCGTTCTGAAGAACGGTGCGGATGGTCACGTCACCTTGTCGGTCGGCTCGTGTGACGGCCTCGTCAAGGTGGATGATCTTCGTGACTGCCGGACGGTCGGTGGCACCGAGGGGTTGGTGGTCACCGCCATTGCGAGCCTCAAGGATTCTGACGGGGACTCGCTGTACAGCCGCAAGCACCCCGCCAAGGTCATCCTCTCCTGCGACAAGGCGCGCTGTCCCGAGGCGACAGGATGTGACCAAGTTCAAGGTGCTCTACACCCTGAACAACACCGGTCCGCTGAAGAAGGTCGCGCCACCGTGCCCGAAGAAGGGTGTCATTGGCAAAGACCAAGAGGCGTGCGTCGATTACAAGCGGAGCTTCCGACGCGATGGCGACCTCTTCTTGCCCTTCCTCTTCAACGTCGACGGCCGCGGCCACATCTAGCTCAGCCGACGAATGCCGGCAGCGGCGCCCGGACGACGCCCAGCAACTCCGAGGGCTTCGTCCGGGTGCCCTGCTCTGCGCGGTCGACCTACGGGGCAGCTTCCCTAACTCACGCGGCTAACTCAGCTCAGGCAACGGCACCCGGACGACGCCCAGCAACTCCAGGGCCTCGCGCGCCTGTTCGGCAAGCCGGTCTGCGTCGGGATCATTGTCCTGGCGTGCGATCCGTGCAGCCACAGCGAGCAGGAATCCGCGCTCGTGCGCGACCTCGGGTGAGGAGCTCTGTCTCAATCCTTCGGCGAGAGCCGCCCGAGCTTGCGCGACCTGACCCTTGGCAAGCAGGGCAGCGGCCTGGACGCGGTATGCCGACGGCAACAAAGTGGCGGCGTGGATGGAGGCAGCCTCTGTCACCGCTCCCTCGATCAGGACCAGAGCCTGCTCAGGCCGGCCCGCCAGCAGGTGCGCTTCGGCGGAGGCGATGTCCGCATCCACCACCTCTTGGGGTTCTCGGAGTCTGGTCAATTCAGTGCGAGCTTCCTCGAGCAAGATCAGTCCTGCTGCTACGTCGCCCGCCCGGCTCTGCGCCCTACCCATTTCCTTGCGTACCAGGGCCACCAGGTCCTCGTCACCAACGGCGCGGGCGACCCGGAGGGTGTTCTGGAGCAGTGGCAGCGCCTCGTCCGACCGGCCCTGCCGTACCAGGACCTCGGCCCGGTTGTAGTCAGAGTCCGCAGCGTTGGCGGCGTCGCCGAGCGCGGCGATACGTTTCGGCCGCGCGCGTGAACATAAGCAGAGCATCAGGCCAGCGGCCTTCGGCCGATCGCTGCAAGGCCATGTTGTTCAACATATGGGCCTGCTCGGTGAGGTCGCCAAGCTGCTCGAAGATGCGCAGCGCCGTCTCCCCGTGCTGCTCGGCCTCAGGTCCGCCCGACCACACCTCCACGAGGTGCAGTACCGCGTGCGCCTTGGCCTGCGCTTTCAGCTCATGGGCCGCCTCTGCTTCGGCGAGGCCTCGCTCCGCCCATCGGCGGGCATCCGCGTAGCGACCCTGGTAGACCCGGAGCCACGCGTAGCGGGCTTGCAAACTGGCACGAGCGGCGCCCGCCTCGGGACCTGTCGCGCCGCTAAGAGCACGCAAGCCCAGACTCGCGCGGCGCAGTGCGTTGCTGTAGTGGCCGCGACGTTGCTCTACCCGGGTCTGCTTGAGGGCCAGATGAGCCTCCCGTAGCGGCTGACCACGCACACCCCGCAGCGCTTCCAAGTAGGCGGCGGCAGCCTCGGTCGGCCGGCCCGCCAAGAACTCTGCATCGCCCAGCGCTTCCAAGTAGAACGAACGCTCGCTCGGGCTGACGCCTGAGGAAAGTCGGGCAGCCTGGGCCGCCCTTCGGTAGGCATCGGCGGCGGCGGCCGGCGCATATCGTGCCATTGCCCGCTCCCCGGCCCGCCAGCCGTAGTCCATCGCTTTGTCGTAGTTGCGGGCCACGAAGTAATGAAGTGCGAGGAGCTCGGGGCGGCGGTCCGCCGCGGCGGTGGTGGCTTCCAGAACCTCAGCGGCCTTCGCGTGCAGTTCGCGGCGTCGCTTGTAGGGCAAGCCAGCGTACGCGACTTCCCGAAGAATGGGGTGACGGAAGCGGAGCAGGTGACCGGTCGAGCACAATGAGGCCTGACAGCCCGGCGAGTAGTTCGGTTCCCGACTTCTCGGGCGCAACGTCCCTGAACATCTGCAAGAGCAGGTCCTCGGGGAACTCATCGCCGAGTACTGCGGCCCGCCGTAACAGTGAACGCTGCGCCGGTGGCAGCTGGTCGATCTGGCTCGCGGCAAGCTCTTCGACGGTCGATGGCAGCTCGTCCGGGTCCTCGCCACGGGCAGCGGCGCGGGCCAGTTCGCGCAGCAGCAGCGGGTGTCCACCTGAGCGGACTGCCAGCTCCTCAGCGATCGCTGGCGGCAATGGCCGCTCCGGCGTCGCCATCTCGGCCAGTTCTATCGACGACGTCATGTCGAGCGGTCCCAACTCAATTCGACCGGTAGCCGTCGGCATCCACCCGGTGGGACGGTCGTCGCGGGTTACGAAAAGCAGCCAGGGTTGCTGCTGCGCCCGTCGAGCAACGGCGGCCAACACACCTTCGCTGGCCGAATCCGCCAGGTACGAATCTTCGACGACCAGTATCACGGGAGTTTGGACCATTCGCTCAAGGAGGTCTGCGTACAGCTCAGGTACCCGCTCCGCACGGTGCTGCTCCTCCAGTTCGGCCACTTCCGAGCTCGGGGGAATGGAGATGTCGAGCACGACACCGAGTAATGAAACCCATGGGCGCTAGCTCGGGCGCCGCGGCCGTCACGCAATCCTGGAGACACCTGGCGATGGCGTTCGGGTCCATAGCGCTGCTGGTGCCGAGTACGTGATGCAGCAGGCGCCGCACCGGTGTGTACGGTGCCGCAGCGCCTGTTCGTTCGCAGTCGCAGCGCAGCACCGTGACATCGCTGACCTGTGCGACGGCCTCGTCAACGAGCCTGGTCTTTCCGATGCCTGGCTCCCCGACGACTTCGATTAGGCCGCCTGATCCATTGATCAACTGTTCTGCAGCATCTCTGCAGAATGGCCATCTCGGTGTCCCGGCCGACGAAGAAGTCCTCACTGTTCTGCTGCTTGCGAGACTCAAGCGGTTCGCCAAGCGTGACGACTGGCACCGGCTTGCTTTTGCCCTTAAGGCTCGCCATCGGCGCATCATTGACCGCGTATGACCGCCGCGTGTGCTCTAGCACGTCCGCTGCCATGAGGATTGTGCCGGACTCGGCATGAGCGGCTAGCCGAGCGGCGAGATTTACGGCGTCGCCCTTTACCGAATACGTACGGCGAGTTGGGGAGCCGGTGTCGCCTGTGAATACCCGGCCCTGCGATATACCGGCCTGCAATGGCAGTCGGCCGGCCCGATTGACGGTCGCACGATACCGCAGTCAGTAGCCGATCGGTGTCATCACCGGCACTACTGGGCGCGCCGCCGACGAGCAAGATCTTTCCGCCGTTCACATCGACGTCTGTGTCGAGGAACGAAACTTCATGGGCAGCCGTGGCCTCCTGCACATTGCGAAGCACCTCATCGACGGCTGCCGTGACCACCTCTGCGCCCTCCTCGGCGAGCAAGGTGTCGGTTCCGTCGAAGCGTAGGAAGGCGACGGCCACCGTTCGGTGCTCCGGTTCGCGAGACGGTTGGGAGAGATAAGCCCACAGTTGCGGCGCTAGCAGCTGCTCAACAACGGCCGGCATCGGCTCAGGTTCCGGCTGCGGTGGACGGTTCGCGGGTGTCGGTACACCGGAAAGGAGATGACCCCAGCCTTCGTGCGGGCGTACCAGGCCCGGCCCGAGGTCCGCAGCAGTGGCGTCTCCCACCAGCACCTCACCCATGCCCGCGGCGTGTTCCAGCATGGTGACCGCCGTAACCGTCGGCCCCAGCAGGACCAGGTCCCGCCGCAGAGCAGGATTTCCCGCGAGTATCAGATGGACTGGACCGGACTCGACACCAGCGGAAGCACGCAGCTTGACTCGGCCGATAGACGTTTTGGCGCGTCCGATTTGCGCAAGAGCCCGATGCATGCGCAGCCCGGCCCTCGCAGCGCGGCGGCCATGGTCGGCACCGTCGAAGAGCAGCAGCAGCGCATCACCGCCCCACTTGAGAAGGTCGCCACCCTCGTCCTCGGCATCCATCAGCAATTGGCTGAAGACAGTGTCGAGGAGGTTGCTCAGCTCCTCGGCGCCTTCGCGGCCCCGGCGAGCCAGTCGTTCGGTGAGTGGGGTGAAGCCGGTGATGTCGAAGAACAGCAGGCTTCCATCGATGACTCGGTGGGCAGGCCCCATCTCAGCGGCCGCCCACGCGGGCAGCAGCCGAGGTACGTAGGCCGTCAAGGGCGGGCCCTCCCGAAGCGCCGCCAGCCGGGGGTCGCTGGCGCCCATTGGCTAACTCTAAATGGGAATGACCCACGAGAGTGAAGTTGATCATGTCCGATTGCCTGATTGAGGACCCGCGAGTTGCGGCGACCCAATTCGCGTTCCTGGTTATCGGTGAGCCGCTGGATACCGCGATGTTTCGTGGAGTCGGCCGCCGCACGCGTCGTCAGCTCCATCTGCTGGCTGACGCTGGCGTGGAGGTCTTTCTTGCTGCCTATGGGCGCAAGAACGAACCCCTGCGGTTGCGTGGGCGCTCGAACTCGAACAGCTAGCCTTGGTTGCGCGTTGCTCAGACGGCTCGAGCAGCACCGTGCGACAGATTGAGAGATCTTGACTGCTACCGAACGCGCGTTGGAACTGACCCACGCGGCCGCGACTGCGGCTGTCGACAAACTCGGCACCGATCTCGTTGCCTACGACGTCTCGGAGCAGCTGGCTATTACCGACGTCTTCCTGGTGATCACTGCGTCCAACGAGCGCCAGGTCGGCGCCGTCGTTGACGGGATCGAGGAGTCGCTGCGGGTACATGATGCGAAGCCCGTACGCCGAGAGGGGTATCGGGAGCAGCGCTGGGTGCTGCTGGACTACCTCGATTTGGTCGTGCACGTGCAACATACCGACGAGCGCCGGTTCTACGCGTTGGAGCGGTTATGGCGTGACTGTCCAGAGATTGAACTCGACGCGGATGAGCGACGATGACTGCCGCGCGGCTCATCATTTGGCGACACGGCCGTACGGAGTGGAATGTGGACGCCCGCTTCCAAGGTCAGGCGGACCTTCCTCTCGACGGGGTTGGATACGCTCAGGCCGTCCGGGCTGCGGAGGTGCTGGCCGCTTATCGGCCTACCGGCTTGTATTCCAGTGATTTGTCGCGGTCGTACCAGACCGCGGCTGCGCTCGCCGAGCGCACCGGGCTCGAGATCATCACCGACAAGCGACTGCGAGAGATTCACGTTGGTTCCTGGGAGGGTCTACTTGGCGCGGAAGTCAAAGCGGCTGACCCTGACCTAGCGCGTCGCCTCTGGGCGGGCGAGGAGGTACGCCGATCACCGACGGGTGAAAGCCCCAGCGAGGTCGCTGAGCGGATGGCGGAGGCGCTGACGGAGATCGTCGAGGCGGCGGAGGACCGGTCCACCGTCGTCGTTGTCACGCACGGGCTCTCCGGTCGGGTGGGCGCCTGCCGGTTCGTCGGGCTGCCGCTGGAGCATTGGCGACTGTTCGGCGGCCTATCGAACTGCGCCTGGGTGAGCATCGAACGGCACCGCTCGGGAAAGTATTGGCGGATCAAGGGCTACAACATGACCGCCGATTCCGATCTCGAGATTGAGTGACGCCCTACGAGCTGCAGTGGCCAAGCAACGAGTTCGTGCCCTGAGCCTGTCGAAGGGCACAGTTGCACGCTTCGACAGGCTCAGCGCGCATCAGCTCGACTATCGGAAGGCCCAGAATGGCATGCTGGTCAGGTGGTGACGGCACCGGCGAGTACCGAGGTTGAGGCGCAGCCTCGGTTCTCGTGGGCCCTGCTACCGGCGCTAGGCGTGTCCTTCTCCGCCTTCCTGCTCTTCGGGATCATGCACGAGCCGTCAGGTTACGCCGTCCTAGCTGTCAGTGTGATCTTGGGATTCGTCGTCGATCGTGATCTTGGCAAGAGCCTGCTGCTGATTGGTTTCGGCATTGGGATGATCGGAACGATCTCTTTGGCGGCGGACATCAGCTATGGCCACATGGTCTTGATGGGGAGCGTGCTGCTCATCGCCGTCGTGGTCCCTTACGTTGTCGACCGCTTCGTGTTCAAGCGTCACATTGTGCGCTTTCCGATCAAGACCGGCCGACGATGGACCACCGGGGAGCGCTTGTGGGTCGTGAGCGTGGTCGGACTCGCCTGGCTGATCATGCCGTTCTACTTCATCACTTCCGGGACGTACCTCAACTGGCCGGCGGTCAGCGAGCCCAGCGAACTCATCCGTCTCTTCATCGCCGTCAACGCTGTTGGCCTGTGGGACGAACTGTTCTTCATCTGCACGGCATTCGCGCTGCTACGGCATCACTTTGTGATGTGGCAAGCCAATATCTTGCAGGCGATCATCTTCGTATCGTTCCTGTGGGAGTTGGGCTACCAGGCCTGGGGACCATTTCTGACCACCACCTTCGCGCTCGATGCAGGGCTACCTCTTCAACCGCACTCGATCCCTGCCGTACGTCGTCAGCCGTGCACTTGATCTTCGACTGCGTGCTGTGGGGCATACTCGTGCACGCTCACAATCCCGGCTGGCTGCCAATCTTCGTCTTCTATTGATCGCTGACATAGGCAAGTGCAATTGGCCCGTCCCGAAGCCTTCGAATGTAGGATCGGTCAGGTTGTGGACGGGCCACCGTCCGCGTTCACGGGGCTTTGGCGCAGTTGGTAGCGCGCTTCCATGGCATGGAAGAGGTCAGGGGTTCGAGTCCCCTAAGCTCCACCATTCGAGCCCCTGGTCAGGCCGCCTTTCGTCATCGTGCTCGAGGCCTTCTGGCTGGTCGGCCTGGCTTTTGCTTACCAATCTGCTTACCAATGTGCGCGGGCCCCTCATCGTCGGGGAAGAGCACATCCATCGCGACGGCTCCGCGGGTCAACACAGGACGTAGCTCCTTGCGGTACACGAGTTCGGTGACCCGGGTGTTGGCATGGCCGACGAGGTGGGCGATGTCTTCGATCGGCATCCCTGAGCTGGACAGCAGCGATACGAAGCTGTGCCGCAGCTCTCTCGGTGTCCAGGACATCGGATCCATCCCAGCCGCGGCGACGACGCGCCGGAAGGCTCTGCGGACGTTTGCGGGATCAAGCGGGGTGCCGGTGGTCGTCGAGAACACGAGATCGAACTCCTCGAGCTGGCGTCCGCTTTCGGCACTCTGCTTCTCGACCAGATCGCGGTGCTTCGTCAGGGCTTCGACGCAGCGGGCCGGCAACTCGAGTGTGCGGCGTGACTTGCTCGTCTTGGTGTCGCCGTGTGCTCGGACAGATCTCCAGAGGTCGATGGTCGGCGGGTTGCCGTCGAGATTGACCCGCGACCAGGTCAACGCCCGCAGTTCCTCGGTTCGGGCACCAGTGAGCAAGGAAACGACCACGTAGGCATTCATGGTGGGGTTGTCGCCCGCTGCTCTTAGCAGTCGTTCGGCCTGCTCACGCGTCAAGGATTTGGACGGCCGGCCAGGTTGGCCCTTCGGTAGGTCGCACAACAACGCAACATTGCGCTTGACAAGGTCGCGCGCCTGCGCTCGACGGATCGATTGCCGCAGGATGGAGAGAAGACGGCGCAGCGTGTCGGTGCTTAGCGTCGCGGCTTTGTCTGCGAGCCAGCGGTCGACTTCCTCAGCGGTCAGCTCCGTGAGCCGGCGCTTGCCGAGTCCTGGGATGACATGAGTCCTGGCCAGGATGGTCCGGTTTGCCACCGTGTTCGGGTCGCGTCCCACGAGCCCGTGCGCTAGCCAGGCCTCAACAGCGTCGCCGACGGTGTAGGCGCGCTGCGTTGGTAGACCGTCGTCATGATCGCGCAGAAGCGCTCGCAGCTTGTTCTTGGCTTCTGTCTTGGTTCGCGCGCTGACGGTGCCGATTCGTCGCTTGCCGTCGGCGTTGTAACCAAGAGAGGCTCGGCCGACCCAGCGCTGACGCGCCTCGTTCCAGCTGAGGCCGCCTTCGCCGTTGCTACGCCGCGTGGCCATTCCCGCCGGCCCGGTATTCCTCGAGCAATAGCTGGACGTAGTCGGTAATCGAGTCGGCCGGCACCAGTCGGCGACGGCCTTGGGTGACCGTCACCAGGCGGGATGTGCGAATGAGCTCATAGATCTGCGTCCTACTCAAGTTGAGGAGAGCCATTGCCTCCGGAACCGAGTAGAGAGCTCGAACCTTCGCGGCTGGATCGTTCATGCTTGTCCTCCGTTTGTCCTTGCCGTTCGGTCTCGGACCGTCGTAGTCCAGCGGTGCTCGTGTGCGCCAGTGACGACAATCCCGCAATGATCCGACGCCGCGCCTGTGCTGCGGCAATCTGTGGATAACGACCGACCGATTCCGGTGACTGTTGTCGCTAGCCCTAAGGCCTCGCTGAACCGCAGGCGGTCCTGTACGCACGTCGAGCTCTTCTGCGCGCCATTTGCTCGGGGCCCGGGCGCAAGCGTTGATCACCCAAATCTCTTGAGCTGACACTGGCGCTCACAAGCGCGGCCCGGGCGGGACACTCCGACGAACAGCGCGTGTTGGAGGCATGCGATGTCGATCTTCGCGCTGGTGATCTTGAGAGGGTCCACCAACCTGGCGTTTCCCTACATCTGCGCCAAGGCGGTGGCCGCATAGGGCAACGTCTCGGTCGAGGTTCTGTTGCCAAAGGGCGGCCACGGTCTGCAGTTGTCCTGCTCCGGTTGGTCGGCGGTCTTGGGGGTCGACGCCGACGGCGGCACGCCAGACGGCGACTTCACCGAGGAGGGCGGCGGTCGGGTGGCTGCCCGGCGGTGCCCATACCGGCTGTTCGCTGTTCTGGCTGGCGCAGTCTCGGACCTGATCTGCGAGGCCGATAACGAGCTGCGACCGCTTCGCCAGGTACTCGCCCCAAACGTGATGATCATGAAGCGCTGACGGTATGCCGGGAAGCCACGGCAGCGGTCCTGGGTCAGTGGATGCGGGCTCTGGGAGGCGCCAGTCGAGTACGGCGGCCATGTCGCCGGCGGTGTGGAGTTCTCGTCCGGCGGCGGCTGTCTGCAGGTGGAGGAGTGGGTGCTCACCGGTTTCAGCCGCCAAAGCGAGCAGGTGTGCTCTGAGGGTCGGCCACGACGGCTCGCTGGTGAGTTCGGGGATGACCTGGTCGGCTTGGCCGTCGAGCGTCTGAACGATCTGGGGGCCGACGAGCTGCTCGGCCGCGACATGGAGCCCGTCGGTGTAGCGCTGAACGGCCTCGAACAGCCGGGCGGCCGGGTCGCTGAGTTCTCGCAGCAGTGTGGTGGCGGAGGTGGGGGCCTCGTCGCGGGCGAGGATCTGCTGCAGGGTCTCGGTCGGGGTGCGGGGTGCGACGGTCTCGGGTCGGATGATGGTGTGCGGGTCGCCGTCGCCGACGACCTGCAGGTAGAGGTGGTTGGCGGCCCGTCCGCGGGTGAGCATCGTGTACAGCTGCTGCCGGGACTCCTGCCCGGTAGACAGGCCGTGCATGGTGTCAGCGGTGACGCCTTGGGCGGCGTGGATGGTGGTGGCGTAGCCGAGACCGGTCGAGGTCGCGGACGTAGTCGGCGGGCAGCCGGACGGTGAGGTGGCTGCGGGTGTGCCGGACGGTCAGGTCGCCGTTGTTTGCCGATGTCGGGTGATGGTCCAGCGGTCGCCGTTTTTGACCCAGTCGGTGGCGGTGAGGCGGAGTCGGCGGTCGTTGCTGCGGGTGATGATCACATCTCCGACACTGGCCCGGTTCCCGTCCGCCAGACGCACCTCGGCCGATGCCGGGGAGCTGGTCGAGGCGATGATCACGGGCTCGACGGTTGAGTTCGGCGACGAGCTTCCGGGTGGGGGCGATCATGATCGTGTCGAGCCCAGCCGCTCGGTCGGAAACCCAAGCGCTGAACGCATCCTCAGTGGTGGTGGCCAGGTCGCCGACATGAATCGCGGCCGTGATCAAGGTAGAAGTCGAGTGCGCTCGGGTTCGCCTTCGCGGAGGGCGAGCGATGCTGCCGCTTCGGCGGGGTCGGTGAAGCGGTGCAGCTCGGTGAGGCGGAGGGCGCCGTGGGTGTGTTGTGATGTCGCGGAGGACACCGCCGGCGCCGATCGCGGCGAGTTGTTGATCATCACCGATCAGTCGGACACTCGCACCGCGATCGATGGCGAACTGGACGGCGGTGTCGAGGGACAAGGTGTCGGCCATGCCGGCTTCGTCGATGATCACCAGTGTCGACGGGCCGACCGCTGCCGCCCAGTCCGGCAGTTCGCCGTGGTCAAGGGACCAGGTGAGTTTGGCGAGGGTGTCGGCGCGGATGCCGGTTTGCTCGGCGAGGACGGCGGCCGCGGCCGCCGACGGGGCGAGGCCGAGCACCTGGCCGCCGTCTTGGGTCCAGGCCAGGGTGAGGGCGCGCATGGCGGTGGTCTTCCCGGCGCCGGCCGGGGCGATCGCAAGCTGCAGCCGGGCCCCGGAGGTGCACATCTGCCGGACCAGCGAAGCCTGCCCGGCATCCAGGGCAGTGCCGTTCGCCGCCATCTCCAGCAGAGCCAGATCCACCGCCGACTCGTCGACGACTGACCCGTCGCGGCGTCCCGCGGCGGTGACGAGGCGCGTTCGGCGTCGAGGATCCGTTGCGAGGTGTAGAGGTCGGCGCCGGCCACGGTGTAGACCGACGATCCCTTCGACCCGCCGCAACGCCTCCGGTTCCTCGATGCCGTCGCGTGGCGCGACGAGTGCAACCGACCGGCGATCAGCACCTCATCGACCAGCAGGTCCACCAAGGCACTCGCTTGCTCGCAGGGCACGTCCGCCGTGCGGACCTGTCGTTGTGCTTCGGCCCGGACATGCCACATCTGCCAGGTCGAGCGGCTTTCCTCCATCACGGTCAGGATGTGATCAGCCGTCTGCGCGACCCAGTGTGAGTCGGCGATCGTGGTGGTCTCGGCGGCCGGGATGCAGCGCCGTCCGCACCATCGACGCGACGGCCTCGGACCCCGCCCAGCACGGCTGCGGCCTCTTTGAGCCAAGTCGCGCGTTGCTCGGCCAGGGATCGGGGTTCGTGCTTGGCGTCGCGGGTCTCCAACGTCGCCTGCTGCGCCAGATGCAACGCTTCGACCGGTGTCGGTGGCCGGCCATGATCATGCTGGAATTGGATGGCCAGCTCGCCGCGGCGGGTGTTGATGTGGGCGCGGCGGGTCGACCAGCGCTGGTTCAGTCGTGGGTCGACGCCGACGATCTCCCGGATCGGCCGCTTCGCCGGGTCGGTGCCGGGCCGTTCGGCGAACCGCACCCCTAACGTCTCACGGAGGTGCTGCTCGAGCGCGGTGTTGTAGGTCTCCGAGGCGGCAACGTTGGCTTTGAACAGCACCCGGCCGTCGATGGACAGCCACCGTCCGTCGAGGGTCTGCACCTTGTTCGCGACCGCGACGTGGGTGTGCAGGTCCGGGTCGCCGGCCCGGCTGTCCCGGTGGGTGAACGCGGTCGCGACCAGACCTCGGACGTTGACCTGCCGGATCCCTTGCGGCCCGGTCCGGGTGAACAGGGCATGCTTCTCAATGAACGCCAAAGCGTCCTTGACCGCAGCCTGATGGGCCTGTTCGATCACAGCCGCCACCGCCGGATCGGCGACCGCCCACAAGGTCGACACCGACTTCACCGGCGAGAAGGTCAGGTCGTAGCCAGCAACTGTCTGAGTTCGCGGCCGAGAGTCCTTGGCGATCTGCCCCGCCAGTTCCCGCGCGTCAATCGGCTCCCGGCCATGCTCGGCCAGAAAGAACTCACGGGCCACCTCGGTCCGCACCCGCGCCCGATCAGCAGCCGGCAGCGGCGCGCCGGCAGGAAGGCCGGCCGCCGTCTGAATCGCCGCGAAGCGTCTTGCCACTTCGAGGCGGAACGGGCTGACGTTACCATCAACGATCTTGAACGGCGCTCCGAGCCTGGCCGCGTCCTGGTAGTCGCGTTCGGTGAGGTCGGCTCCTGCCAACTGCTGCTGTCGGAGCCCGGCTAACGGGTGCATGCCGCAGCCGAACAAGGCTCGCATCTGCTCCGCAGTCACCGAGTCGCCGGCGGTCAGGCCGTCGATCCCATCCATGCCAGAACCGATCCACACCCCCGGCGTCTCGCCCCGTTCGGTGTAGTACGACGCCAGCCCGGTATGACCTTTCTCGGTCGCATCCAAGGCAGCGACCTGCCGGGTCAGATAGTCATATCCGGCCCCAGCCGTGAGCTTGTGGACGCTCATCGTCACACCCACCCGAAGGGGGTACATACCGCCTGCGCGGTCAGGCCAACCCGAGCTACTTCCGACGGTGCATGGGGTGTGTCGGACATCGAATCTTGAAATCAGGAGGGCGTACGTGGAACAGGCCCGGATCTGTCGCGGTGACCGCTCGAATCGTCGGCTGCGGCTTTACGGCTGAATGAAGGACCGGTGTCGATCATGAGACGGTGATGAATCAAATGCTGCCTGACGGCGCATGATCAGCCTGCCGCTCCTGCGGCCTGCGCGGAACTGGCCCAACCACCTCATCGCCCTAACGCCGACACGCAACCCGAGCGTCGTCGGCCGCTGCCGCATGCCCGGACTTACCCTTGACTCACAGCGCGAAAGCTAGCCGGGATAATGACGCTGTGATCACGTCCGCGTCCCCGCCGGCAGTCAGCGACAAGGTGCTCGAGGACTTGTCCGCGCGGCTGCGCTCGTACCGCCCGGTCGACGTCCCGGCAGGGCACGGCTGGTCGCGCGGCGTCGATGGCGACTATCTGCATGACCTGCTGGCTTACTGGGCTGACTCCTACGACTGGCGCGAGCACGAAGACCGGATCAGGGAACTGCCGTGGACTCTTGCCGACGAGGATGGCGTGCCGATACGGATGATCCACCAGACCGCGACGGACCCGGAGGCGATCCCGGTGCTGATGCTGCACGGCTGGCCCGACTCGGTCTTGCGGTTCGATAAAATCCTGCCGCTCCTCACCGACCTGCACGTAGTCGTCCCCGCCCTTCCCGGGTTCCCATTCGCCGCATCGGTCCCTCAGGGTGGATTGTCCGCAGCTAACCTCGCTGGCGCTGTCGCCGCCGGCATCGCCGAGCTGGGCTATCCGCGCTACGTGATATCGGCCGGGGACGTGGGATGCGACGTGGCTGAGGCTCTCGCCGCCCAGCACCCCGACCGGGTTGCTGCACTACACCTCACCGACGTCTCGCAGCACCGCTTCCTGGTCGACCCACCCACCGACCTGTCCGATGCCGAACAGGCCTACGTCGCATATGGCCACCACTGGCAAGCCACCGAGGGCGGCTACATGCACGAGCAGTCCACCAAGCCGCATACCCTGGCCGTCGGGCTCGGCGACTCCCCCGCCGGGCTCACGGCGTGGCTGCTGGAGAAGCTGCGCTCCTGGACCGACTGCGGGGGCGACGTCGAATCCGTGTTCGCCCGTGACGAGCTGCTCACCTGGATCTCCGCCTACTGGGTCTCGGGTGCGATCGGCACCTCGTTCACCCCGTACGCCGAAGGTGGCAGCAAGCCGCGCGGGCGGATCGAGATCCCAACGGCCTTCACGGTCTTCCCGAAAGATCTCGTGAACGCTCCGCGCGAGTTCGCCGACCGGTTCTTCGACGTGCGCTCTTGGTCGGAGGAAGCGGCCGGCGGGCATTTCGCGGCCTGGGAGCAACCGGCGCGCTACGTGGCCGGCGTCCGGACGGCCGTCGATCTCATGACCGCAGCCTGAATCCTCGCTAGCACGGACCGAGGCCAGTGCCGGAGAACGTCAATAATCGAACAGTGGTGGCACGCGTGCCCAGAACGTGCCAAAACAGGCACGGAGTTCGGTCATTCACGGTAAACTCGCGGTCACGATTTCCTTGTGTACAAGGAAAGTGACCTAGTCGCAGACCCACTCGGGGCGTCTTCCAAGCTCGTCATGCTAGTTCGATTCTCACCAATGATCGCCGTTCCTGGCCAGGGCCGACCGCAGTC
This sequence comes from uncultured Actinomycetota bacterium, assembly GCA_963734005.1. Lineage (GTDB taxonomy): Bacteria > Actinomycetota > Actinomycetes > Propionibacteriales > Propionibacteriaceae > Microlunatus. The sequence continues at coordinate 96,371 of CAVTFS010000011.1, read as the reverse complement.
GAGAGCACGAGACGCTGCTCCCGATCGAGAAGGCAAGACGGGTGCTCGGCTACCAACCTATGTACGGCTGGTGATACGCCGGTCCGTCCTATCCCCGGAGCCCGAAGCACCGGTCGGGCTCGGTTGCCTCGTCATGTTCGAGTCGGCTGCGCCACACTGAAGCATCGGTCTCTAGCCCGCGCGACCACGTGGAGCCGGTCAAGCCTCAGATGCGCCTTGAACGCATGGTCGAGATACAGCATCGCGGCACAGCGTCTTCTGCCAAATTGCTGCAAGAGTGATCGGAAGCCATTCGTCGTAACATCGAAAGCTCTATGACTGGTCATTCGTTGTAGTGGGCCTCTTCGCTTAGTTTGGCTATGGGGCTGACCACCATTTTGACCACCATTTGGGTTTGTCCACCGAAACACGCCCAAGTACAAAATCCTTATTTTTAAGGAAAATTGGACGTGTGGGGACATCCTTGGACACGCTGCCGATGTCTGGGGATCAAGGGCCGCTGGTTCAATCCCGCCGCCCTCCACGACGTCGAAACAAAACCCGCTCTCTCTTAACAGACCGCGGCATGGACGACCGTCCCGCGAAGCTTTTCAAGCCAGCGCCGACCGCGGCTGCCTCGCCGTCTGACGCTCGGCTTGCTGGCCCGGTTCACAGGGTTTGGACGAGGCCGCCATCGATTGAGAAGTCCGAGCCGGTGACGTTGCCAGTCCTGTCACTGGCTAGCAGTAGTGCGAGGTCGGCGACTTCTTCGGGCCGGGTGAAGCGTCCGGTGACCGCGCCGGCCGCCGCCTGTGCAGCGACGTCGCCTGGTTTGACTCCGGCGCTTTGGGCGACGGTTTGAGCCATACCGTGGTCCCCAAGCCATAGCGCGGTGGCCACCGGTCCCGGACTGATGGTGTTGACCCGAATTCCGGAGGGTCCGAGCTCCTTCGACAAAGACTTGCAAAAATTGGTCAGGGCCGCCTTGGCGGCGGAGTAGTCGATCACCAATGGGTCGGGAAGATAGGCGTTGACCGAGCTAATGGTGACTATGCTGCCGCCGCCTCGTCGTGTCATCTGGGGTAGGGCGGCACGCGTTGTCCGGATAGTGGCCATCAGGGTGAGGGCGATCGAGTGATCCCACTCCTCATCGGTGACGCTGGTGAACCCGCGCGGTCGTGGGCTAACCGCACCGGCACTGTTGATCAAAATGTCGACCCCGCCGAGGTCGGCGGCCCGAGCGACCAGCTCGCTGGGGCCAGCCGGCGTCGTAAGGTCGACGGGCACGAAGACAACGTGGCCCTGGGTCTCGAGTGCGGGAAGGTCGGGGCCGGACGAGCGGGCTCCGGCAACCACCGTGGCACCCTCCTCGACCAGCGCCCGGGTGACCGCCAAGCCGATTCCCTTGCTGGCACCGGTCACGATGGCGATCTTGCCACCGAGATGCAGGTCCATCCGCTCCTAGCCTCTCTCAACAGATGGGTCGATTGGTGAGAAGTAACACCGACTCCGAACTGTCGACCGCGATATACCAAACACGGTCACCTTTCGACGCTCGCCGACAGGACGGCGCAGACGCACGTCGCGCTAGGCGGGTTCGACGTCATCGAACACGACTCGGGCCCGCGCGCTATGTGAACCGCTTCACGAAGGCGAGGGCGGTTTCGGCGACTTCCCGCCAGCCGCTGTCGATGGTGAGGCCGTGACCCCGGTCCTTGATCTCGACGAACTCGGTCACGCCTTCGTTGTCTTGTTGTTGTTTGTAGGCGGCCTTGACGACGGCCGGCGGCACGGTATGGTCCATTTCGCCCGAAATAATCAGCAGCGGGCCACGCTCGGGATTCTTTGTGTCAACCTTTGCCTCGGTCCACGGGTTCAGATTCGCCGCGGCTGCCTGGAACAGTGGTTTGCCGGCGGTAGGCACCGCATAGGTTTCGTAGAGCTGCCTTGCCTCTTCTTCGCTGACGGCGTTGGCGAAGGCGTACTGGAACTGGTCGTAGGTGAGGGGAATGGCGCGCTTGCGGTTGGCTGGATTGCCTAACACCGGGAAGGCTGACTTCAGTGCTGAGATCGGTAGCGGGAGTACTCCCCGGAACTGGGCGGGATCAATGGCCACCGACACAGCAGCCAGGCCGCGTCCGGCGAGGATCTGGGTCAGCAACCCACCGAAGGAGTGCCCAATCACGGCCGGCTTTTGCTCGAGCCCACGGATGATCGTCTCGAAATGTTCCGCCACCTGCCCGATCGACTTGCCAGCCAACACCTCCGGATGCGCCTTCGCCTCTTCAACCGTCTCCGGATCATCCGGCCAACCCGGTGTCAGGGCTGCATAGCCGTTTTCCTCGAACAACGTCGCCCACCGGTCCCAGCTGTTTGGGAGCAACCACAGACCATGCACAAACACCACCGGCTGCCGCCCGGTTGCGTTCACCCGCTTGCACTCCGCCAACTCGTGCTCGGTGATCGTGAGGTCGCTGGAGGGTTGACCCGAATCCTCAGTCGTCATAACTGGTTCCCCTATTGGCGAAAGGCTCGCCTCGCTGGCGAGCACTCGAGCCACGGTATCGCGGAGGCAGCCGGCTCAAACACCGTGCCCTAGCACGGGAGCGATGCACTTGGCCGGTGCATCAAGGCACATCGCTTCACGGTTGCTGTATCCGAACACCCATTCACCGGCGGATCAGGCGACCGCCTACGCGCGGCGGTGCTGGAGGCAAGCATCACGACGTTCGACACCGCAGACGCGTACGCGACCGGTCGCGCCGAGACGATTCCGGGCGTGCGCTAGCGGGCGAACGTCGCGAGAGCCTTGAGATCCTGACCAAGCCCACTGGACTGGGAGCTGAGGTCGTGATCGGCTGCTTGTCAGCAGATTGTCGAAGCCTGACTGACCTCGAGTGTGACCCCAACCGGTCGATCGGCTGACGACGACGCTGATTACCAAACTGCTTACCAATCCGCTCGCACAGTCGCGGTCCACGGCGGACACGGATGACCAATCGCCAGCCTCAGTGCGGGTCCACCACACAGGCCGACTGTCGATGGCATGGAAGCGGTCAGTGGACTCGTCGCCGGCGGGACCAGAGATCCAACCGCGCCGCCTCACTCGTGAAACGCATATCAACTCGTAACCGATCTCTGGACGGCAGCGCCGACTGCAACCGCGCCACATTAACGCGAACCTGGTGACTAGCAGAGGACGTTTCCGGCCGTTCATGGATCTGTGCGGACGCCGCCCGCGGCCTTTAGTCCGCGGTCGCGGATCGCGGCTCGGCTAAACGCATCGAAGCGCCGATGCGGACGGCGGATTTTGCCGACGAGCGATGCGACTGCAGCCTGGGTGACCACGGTGGGAAGGAGATCGCTTGAGCGCCGACGGGCTCACGGAGTCCCCTCTGCAACAAAGTTTCTCCAAAGAGTGACCGCCAGCAACGGTTGTCCGCCATAGGGAGTCTGTAGAGGTTTTCAGCGGCACCGGTTATCCACAGCTCGGCGTGAACCAGCCGCCTGTCCGTCCGGCGTGGCTGGATAGGAGCTGTCCAGTGCCTGAGAAGGGAAGGCTTCATCGCGAGCTTCGACCGGCGGACCACCGACGCATCCGGCTGAGAAAGGAAGATGATCATGGGTAAGAAATCGATTGAGCGGCTGATGACTCTGCCAGAGTTGTCCGAGATACTTGGCGTTCCGATCGAAACGCTGTATGGCTGGCGGCACCGAGGCGATGGACCGGTTGGGTATCGGATCGGCCGTCACGTCCGCTACCGCCGCGCGGCAGTTGAGGAATGGCTGGAGACGCAAGCCGACCGTCGCGACCAGATGGGTTGGTAAAAGGTGGCGTACATCGAACGCCGCCAGCTTGAGCAGCGAGACAAGTCCGGGCGCACGAGATCGGTCGTCCGCTACAAGGTGCGTTACCGCGATGCCGCCGGCAAACCGCACAGTGAGACAAAGCGGCGCCTGGTCGACGCGGAACGTCGAAAAGCGGAGATCGAGCTCGAAGTCGGCAACGGAGTATGGCGCGATCCCCGTCGCGGTGAGATCCGACTCGAGAAGTGGGCCGCCGATTGGAGCTACACCCGGCACGACCTCAGACTGACCACCCGCACGCGACTCGAGATCACGCTGAAGGTCCAGGTGTTGCCCAGGTTCGGCACCACCCCACTGGTCAGGATCACCAACGCGGCCGTACGCAGCTGGGTGGCCGAGATGCTTGCCGCCGGCCTCTCCCCCTCCACCATCCGCAAAGCTGTCTTCGCGCTTCGCCAATGTCTCGATGCGGCGATCGCGGACAACCGAATCGCGATCAACCCAGCGATCAGCGTGCCGCTGCCTTCGGAACCACTCAAACCGCCCCGATTTCTATCCCAGTGTGAAGTGGAGCAGCTGGTCGACGCCATGCCCGACAAGTACAAAGCCATGGTGCTCGTTGGTGCCTACGCTGGTCTGCGTTGGGGTGAGGCGGCTGGCCTGACCAGGGCCAGCATCGACATCCTGCGGTCCCGCATCGCAGTCGCCAGCACAGCGGTTGAGGTGCGCGGTCACGTGACGCTCGGTCACGAGCCGAAAACCTCCCGCTCCAAGCGCACTGTTCCGGTGGCGCGGTCGGTGTTACGCCGACTTGAGGAGCACCTCGCGACCTTCGTCGGTCCGGAGCCCGACGCGTTGGTCTTCACGGCCCCCCGGGGCGGCCCACTCGCCCGCAGCCTGTTCAGTCGCCGCGTCTGGCAGCCGGCCGTCATCCGTGCCGGGATCCCCAGCATCACCTTCCATGGCCTGCGGCACAGCTTTGTGGCAATCCTGGTCGCGGCTGGCTGTAACGTCCGGGAGGTTTCGGAGTGGGCCGGCCACAACAGCGTCGCGTTCACGCTGACCCGCTACGGCGGCCTCTTCGAGGATGGTTCGGAGGCGGCGGTGGACCGTCTGGACACGCTGCTGGGAGGCGGCTCGATGGACTCAGACAACGTACTTCAGATGGACACGCGCAAACTGAGCTGAGTCCCGAAAGAGTCCCCGAGCCGATTCTTACGGCTAGGCCGGATCGACATAAGCACTGCGAAGAAGCATTTAGCCTAGTCAGAGGCATCTTGCGAGGGTGGGCCTAAGTGGACTTGAACCACTGACCTCTGCCTTATCAGGGCAGCGCTCTAACCGACTGAGCTATAGGCCCTCACGGTGGGAATGCCCGCACCGGGCACAAACCGAAAGGCTATCTGATCCCAAGCGACCGCCTCAAATCTGTTCCACGTACGCCTCAAGGTCCCGAACGTCCCTTGCTCTGCATAGCTTGCTCACGGTCTACATAGGTTGCAACCCGAGTAGAGCGATCGCAACCCACGTGCACGTAGGTACCCGATTCCCGACACCCACAACGGAGGTTAGGTCTCCGGTCAGTCCTCCGCGAGCGTGATCTCCAGACCGCCGAGCATGGTGGCTGCCAGGTTGTAGAGGAACGACCCGAGCGTCGCGAGCGCTGTGAAGATCACCACATCCACGCAGGCGATGAGGGCGGTCACACCCATCACCTTCTGAGTGTTGATGTACTCCTGGATCCGGAACGGCGTGGTATCGCCTGGCGTCGAGACCACGCTGCGGACGATCTCGTTGACTGAGTCGAACAGCTGAGAGGTGCTAAGGACCGTCCAGATCGAATACACGGCAGCGAGGAGCATGATGCCGGCCGCGATCGAGAAGAGGAACGAGGTCTTCATCACCGACCAAGGGTCGAGCTTCGACAGCCGCAGCCTCGCCTTTCGGGTTCGCCGGGCTATGCCCACCTTGGGCTTCGCCGCGTGATGGGCATCATGTTCCGCAGCTTCCGGAACTGCCCCGACGGGCATGTTTCTCATCGTCGGCGCGTCCCTGAACGCCTGAACCGGCGGCGGAAGCGGCTGCCCTCCCGGAGTCATAGGCTGCGCTGGTGCCACCGGCGTTCGCATTGCAGGACCGGTTGGTGCGGCTGGCATCCGGGCTTGCGGTCCAGAAGGATGGGCCGCCGGTGAGGCGGGTGGGCCACCCTGGAAGGCAGGCGTGGGACCGGTGGTCTCCCCCGGCCGTACCGGCCCCTGAGGTGTGCCTGGCTGCCCGGCCGGCGCCTGCGGCCGAACCTGGGTCGTTGCCGCCGCAGTCAGACCTGCGGCCACCGCGGCCCCCGGACCGACTGGAGCTCCAGTCTGGTTTCCAGGCGCCGGGCGCTGCTGCGGCGCCGGCGTACGAGCCTGCTGCCCGGTCGGAGGAACTGGACCGGGCTGAGCGATCGGCCCGGTCGGCCCACTCGGTTTTGCCCCACTCGGTCTTGCACCACTCGGTGAGGTCGGCGCCGACGGCGTAGCGGGAGCTGGCGTCTGCTGGGCAGGCGGAGCAGCCGGCTCAACGTCAGGTTGCTCCGGCTTCTTTGCAAGCCCTAGGCGCGCGAAGAGGGACTGTTTGGGCGCTAGAGGCTGCGGCGGGTCCCATACGGGTATGCCGCCGGGGGTTGGGCGTGCAGCCGGAGTGCCCGGGGTCGGCGTAGGAGATGGAGTACGAGGTTGTGCCTCAGTCGCCGCGCTCGCAGCTTGACCGCCGGTCTGGGGTCGCGGTTGTGGCTGGTTCGGCGCCTGCTTCGGCTGAGGTGTCTGGGGCGGCCCCTGCTTCTGCGGCACCACTGCCTGCTTCTGCTGTGTCTGCGGCGCAGGCGCCTGCTTCTGCTGGATCGGCGGAGGATTTGGGGATCCGACCGGAGGACCGCCAGCGGTTGGTTGTGGGTGGGGCTCGGTGGTTTGACCGTTCGGGCTCACGGGCTCGGGGCCCTGGACTTTGGAGACGGGGGCGTTGTTGGCAGCGCCGGTTGGCGGCCGGTCCTGAGTGCCGTTATTCCCCGACTGGTCCGGCGGACCGGGACTAGCTGGGCTCTGTGGACGCGGCGTGCCGGGGCTTTGCGGTGCACCCTGACGCTCCTCCGCGTTCACTTCGACGCGCGTGGGTGAGCTCTGACCTCTAGGAGCCTGGGCGGTGGGCTGTTCCGCGTTGCCTTTACTCACTGTCATCCTCCTGGACCCCCGCATCTTCAGATACCCCCTCCGGGGTCACGGGCGGTACTTTCGGTCCTAACCCGAGCGAGGAATCATCCTCGACCACGCCCGAGGTCGAATTGGCATCATCACCCGCGGGAGCCTCGTCTGCAAGTCGTGCCGCTTCTGCTGTTGTCTCGGGGTTGAGGGCAATGACGACCACCGAGTCGTTCTCACCTACCCCAACGAACCTGACGCCCATCGTGTCACGCCCCTTGACCGGAACCTCGGCAACGGCACTGCGAGTGATCTGACCACTTGCTTTGATGGCGATGACTTCATCATTGTCAGTCACGACCAGTCCCCCGACCAACGAACCACGATCCTCGTTGAGTTTCATCGCCTTGATGCCCAGGCCACCTCGGCCCTGCTGGCGGTACTCGAAGACGTGTGTACGCTTCGCGAAGCCACCATCAGTCACGGTAAACACAAAACGCTCATCGTCGGCCACCTCTGCCCGGATGACGGACATCGAGAGCAGCTCGTCCCCTGGACGGAACTTCATTCCCGTCACTCCGGAAGTGGCCCGGCCCATCGGCCGCAGCTCGGAATCGTTTGCCGGGAAGCGAATCGCGAGCCCCTTCCGAGAGATCAGCAGCACTTCGTCATCAGGGCCGCAGAGTTCGGCACCGATCAGCTCGTCATCTTCCTCGCGGAAGTTCACTGCAATGATCCCGGCCTGCCGAGGTGAGTCGTACGCCGGCAGTGCGGATTTCTTCACCAGGCCGCGTTTGGTGGCCAGCAGCAGGTACGGCGCCGCGGAGTAGTCGCGGATCGCCAGAACCTGCGCGATCTCCTCATCCGGCATGAAGGACAGCAACCCGGCGACGTGTCCGCCGCGGGCGTCCCGGCCGGCCTCGGGCAGCTGCCACACTTTGGCGCGATAGACCCGGCCCTTGTTGGTGAAGAACAAGATCCAGTGGTGGTTTGTGGTGACGAACAGGTGATCAACCTCGTCGTCGGTGCGCAGCGTCGCCCCGCGTACTCCCTTGCCACCGCGTTTCTGCACCCGATACAGGTCGGTGTTGGTGCGCTTGGCGTACCCGCCGCGCGTGATCGTGACCACGACCTCCGAGTCGGGGATCAGATCCTCGTTCGACAGATCACCGTCAGCGGCGATGATCTCGGTCCGCCGCTCGTCGCCGTACTTCTCGACGATCTCGCCCAGCTCCTCGCTGATGATCTTGCGCTGCCGCTCGGGCTTGGCCAGGATGTCGATCAGATCGGCGATGATTCGCTCGTACTCGGCAAGCTGGTCGATGATCCGCTGCCGCTCCAATGCCGCCAGCCTGCGGAGCTGCATGTCCAAGATCGCGTTGGCCTGCAGCTCGTCGATCTCCAGCAGCGCCTTGAGACCTTCCCGGGCATCCTCGGTGCTCGGGCTGCGCCGGATCAGTGCGATCACCGCGTCCAGCTGGTCGAGCGCGAGGACCAGGCCGCGATAGATATGAGCGCGAGCCTGGGCATCGTCCAAGCGATGCTGGGTACGCCGCTGGATGACCTCGATCTGGTGGCCGATCCAATAGCTGATGAACTGGTCCAGCCGGAGGGTACGCGGCACATCGTCGACCAGGGCCAGCATGTTGCACCCGAAGGTGTCCTGCAGCTGGGTGTGCTTGTAGAGGTTGTTCAACACCACCCGCGGCTGCGAGTCGCGCTTGAGGACGATCACCAGCCGCTGACCAGTACGCGCTGAGGAGTCGTCGCGGATGTCAGCGATGCCGTTGAGCTTGCCTGTGGTGACCAGTTCAGCGATCTTGAGCGCCAAGTTGTCCGGGTTCACCATGTGCGGCAGTTCGGTGACTACGAGCTGCGTCCGGCCGGCTCGATCTTCCTCGATGTCGACGACCGCTCGCATGATCACCGAGCCGCGGCCGGTTCGGTAGGCGTCGTCGATGCCCCGGCGGCCGACGATCAGTGCCCCATTCGGGAAGTCAGGACCCTGGACGCGCGCTATCGCGGCCTCTAGTAACTCCTCTGCTGGAGCATCTGGATGCTCCAGCGACCACAGCACCGCCGAGGCGACCTCACGCAGGTTGTGGGTCGGGATATTGGTTGCCATGCCAACCGCTATGCCGGTGGAACCGTTGACCAGCAGGTTCGGGAAGCGGCTCGGTAGGACGACGGGTTCTTGTTCCTTTCCGTCGTAGTTGGGCTTGAAATCAACCGCGTTCTCGGTGATGTCGCGCACCATCTCCATGGCCAGCGGCGCCATCTTGCACTCGGTGTAGCGCATGGCCGCGGCCTTGTCGTTGCCCGGCGAGCCGAAGTTTCCCTGTCCGGAGACCAGCGGGTAGCGCATCACCCACGGCTGCGCGAGCCGCGCCAACGTGTCGTAGATCGCGGTGTCGCCGTGCGGATGATACTGACCCATAACGTCGCCGACCACGCGGGCGCACTTGTTCCAACCCCGATCCGGCCGGTAGCCGCCGTCGTACATGGCATAGAGGATTCGGCGATGCACCGGCTTGAGCCCATCACGGACCTCCGGCAGCGCGCGACCCACGATCACGCTCATGGCGTAATCGAGGTAGGACTTCTGGATCTCGTCCTGCAGATCCACCGGCTCCCGCCGGTCGGTGATCCGCTCCTGAGGGATGTCAGTCATGAATTTACGGGTTCTCCTCCCTCCGACTTGTCAGAACGTGGTTGAGCTATAGGTCAACAGGTTTCTGACAACTCGGAGTTAGATGTCGAGGAAGCGGACGTCTTTGGCGTTGCGTTGGATGAAGATACGGCGTTGCTCCACGTCCTCTCCCATCAAGATCGAGAACATCTCGTCGGCCTGGGCGGCGTCTTCGAGAGTGACCTGTAGCAGGATGCGGTTGTTCGGGTCCATGGTGGTATCCCACAGCTGATCAGGATTCATCTCGCCGAGACCCTTGTAGCGCTGGATTGCGTTCTCTTTCGGCAGCCGCTTGCCTTCCTCGGCTCCCACCCGGAGCAGCGCGTCCCGCTCGGCATCGGTGTACGCCAGCTCGTGCGGCGCATTGCTCCAGCCGATCCGGAACAGCGGTGGCTGCGCGAGAAACACATGCCCGGCCTCGATCAACGGCCGCATGAAGCGGAACATCAACGTCAGCAGCAGCGTACGGATATGCGCGCCGTCTACGTCGGCATCGGCCATCAGGATGATCTTGTGATACCTGAGCTTGGCAATGTCGAAGTCCTCATGCACTCCGGTGCCGAGCGCTGAAATGATCGCCTGCACCTCAGTGTTCTGCAGGATCCGATCGATTCGGGCCTTCTCGACGTTGAGGATCTTGCCGCGGATCGGCAGGATCGCCTGGATCCGCGGATCGCGCCCACCCTTGGCCGATCCGCCGGCCGAGTCGCCTTCAACGATGAAGACCTCGCACTCCTCTGGGTCTGTCGACTGGCAGTCAGCCAGCTTTCCAGGCAGTCCGCTGCGGCCCAACAATCCCTTACGATCACGCGCCGCATCGCGCGCCTTCCGGGCCGCGAGCCGCGCGATCGCCGCCGCCTGACCCTTGCGGATGATCAACCTTCCCTCGCCGGGGTTCTGCTCGAACCAGTCACCGAGCTGGGAGTTCACCACCTGCTGGACAAAGGACCGCGCCTCGGTATTGCCGAGCTTGGTCTTGGTTTGACCCTCGAACTGTGGTTCGGCCAGCTTCACCGAGATGATCGCGGTGAGTCCCTCGCGAATGTCGTCCCCGGACAGCCGATCCTCCGGCTTCTTGATCAATCCCCAGTTCTCGCCCCACTTGTTGGCGGTGTTGGTGAGCGCTGCGCGGAAGCCCTCCTCGTGGGTGCCGCCTTCATGGGTGTTGATCGTGTTGGCAAAGGTGTGCACCGACTCGGTGTAGGAGTTGTTCCACTGCATGGCCACTTCGAGGCTGATTCCCCGATCCGGCCGGTCGGCCTCAAACGCGATCACCGAGGAGTGCACGGTCTCCTTGCTGCCGGTGAGGTAACGGACGTAGTCAATCAGTCCCTCGTCGTAGCGGAAGGTGTCCGCGTACGCGTTGCCGTCCTCATCCCTGCGATCGGGGCGTTCGTCGACGATGGTGATCGTCAGCCCTTTGTTGAGGAATGCCATCTCCCGGAACCGTGCCGCGAGAGTGTCGTAGGAATAGTTCGTCGTCTCGAAGATGTCCGGACTGGCGTAGAAGGTGACAGTGGTGCCCGTCTCCTCGCTCGGCTCCAGGCGCTCCAGTGGCCCGTCCGGCTCTCCGAGGGAGAAGCTTTGCGTCCACCGGTAGCCGTCGCGCTTGACCTCCGCGACCAGGTGCACCGACAACGCGTTGACCACCGAAACCCCAACGCCATGCAGCCCGCCGGAGACCTTGTAGCCGCCGTCGCCGAACTTGCCGCCTGCATGCAGCACTGTGAGAGCCAAGGTGAGCGCGGGGATCTTTTCCTTGGGATGATCCTTGACCGGAATGCCGCGACCGTTGTCGGTCACCTGAATCCCGCCCTCAGGCAGGATGCGGACGAGGATCGTGTCGCAGTATCCGGCAAGTGCCTCGTCCACTGCGTTGTCCACCACTTCATAGACCAGGTGGTGCAGGCCCCGCTCCCCCGTCGAGCCGATGTACATGCTCGGCCGCTTCCGGACGGCTTCCAACCCCTCGAGGACGGTGATCGACTCCGAGTCGTACACACCCGGCTCAATGTGGTTGATGACGCCATTTGCCGCCGGATGCGGCCTCGAATTGACGGCGATGGGGTCGGGTGGGGTCGGGTTGACGTCGTCGGGCTGATCGAAATGCTGCACCGGCGCGGGACTCCTGTCAGACGTGCGCCGCCCGGACCTCACCCTGTGAGCAGGTGACGCAGGCGGCACGCCAAAGTTGTGGTTCTCTTGTTCTTGATGGTCACGTAGACGATTCGGATGGCCCTTTCTGATTGGCCGTACGAGGCCTTCAATCCGCCTTTGCGACCTTGTCTAGTTTACCGCGCTGGTAGGCCCTACCGGGCCCGTCAGCGGACCTCCGCGAGCACGAAAGTGCGCCTGGCAGGCTCTGCGCGGCCAATTTGCGGCCTTGCAGGCTGCCTCAGGAACCCCCTTACACACCCGCCGCCGCTCAAAGCGCCACGAGGCGTTGCAGCAGTGGTGATAAGGCGGCGTCAAATTCTCAGAATCGCCCCCGAGCTGAGCTGCTGACCAAGGACTTGAGCGCGGAACGAGCGAGGCGCTCGTCGCTGCCTACACTGAGGCGGTGCAGCCCGCCCCAGCTGAGTCTCATCAGAACGCTGCCGTTCGCGATTCGAGCGTCGCCGATCCTGCGTTGCCGCCACCACCCAGCAGTCCGAGCGGCTCCGAGGCCACAGCCCGCAAAACCATTCCTGCGTCGCTGGTGTACGGCTCGATCTTCCTCGTGCTGGTGCTGCTGGTCGTCGCTGTGTGGGGATTCGGCGGCTTCAAGAGACGAACCGACCTTCTCAGGACCGTTTCGGTCGGCATGTTGTTGGCGACAGGCCCGTACGAGTTCCGCTTCACCGAGGCGACGGCGCAGCATAAAAAGAACTACGACGACACCTTCTACTGGGAAGTCGTCATGGTTGGCGAGGGCCGAACCACTGGCGCGGAATCCATCAGTCCGAACTACATGGGCAACAGCGGGATGTTTGTCAGCAAGGACGACGCGAGCCAGGAAATCTCTGTGCCGGACAGCGTGCGGATGGGCCAAGCCACCGGCTTTGACCGGCACCGATTCACGCCTGGCCTGCCACTCAGCCCGTACTCGGTCGTGTTCAAATACCAGGACACGTACCGGCCGGGCCAACGATCCGTTTCGTCGTCTGGGACTTGGTCTACGGGAAGCACTATCTAGCCAGCGAGGAGGAAGGCTGGCACAACGGCACATACGGCAACCAGTTCCACCTTCCGGTACGCATCCTGGCCTCCTCATTTTGAGCTGCTCGCGCATCGCGCTTGAAATCCGCCTACTTCGTCGTCGCTCGCAGAGGAAGAACGCCTCCGCTCGCTTCTCCTCAGCACGGCGGCGCGCGATTTTCCGACGCTCGCAGCTGATACCTACGGCTTTGGTGGCGTGATCACCGGTGTCCGGGCCGCCGAGGAGCTATCTATGAGCGCGAGGCCGGAAAGTTGATCGGCGTAGCGGGCGGGCACCATGAAGATCGACTCGGACCGGACTGGCTGCCCTACTGCAAGGTCGCGGTTGCAATCTGGCGTCGAACGCTTTACCCGTACTGACGCCGTTGACCAGAGCCGCCGCTCAGGACCGAGTAGCTGAGCCTCGCAGAAGAACTCCTTGGCAGGATCGTGCCTGACCACCACGAGTTCGGCGACGACCCATATCGCGCCGGGGTCAGGAAGAGCTGCCTGGCCTCCCTCAGCATCACTCAGTTGATCGGCCCGGGTTAGCGACAGCAGGCGTATCGAGGCTCCGTGCGACTCACCACTGACACCAGGCGGCACGCATGCTGAAGCGCGGCATGTAGTGGATGCCGGCATAGGTCACCCACCAGATCAGGTAGATCGCGACGGCCGCGAAGGCCGCGACGGCGAACAGCATGCGTCGCATCGATAGGCCGCTCATGGGATGGCCCTGGTGGTGAGTGTTGCCGGTTCCAGTACGCCCGCGGCGGCCGCGCGCCATTGTGCGGCATTAGCCGGTGTCACGCCGAGCCGGATGCGTACGCGTTGCTGGTAGCCGTGGAGGATCTCATTCGACCCCATCTCCAGAGTGAGACCGTCAATCTGGGCAGGGTCGACTTCGAAGACGCTCTCGATTGAGGTCTGGAAGCCCGGGTCGGCGCTCAATCCGGCACCGAGCTGGTAGCCCTCGTACCGTACGTCCCCGCTAAGCAGGCGCGCAGCCTGGAGCTCCAATTTTTTCGGCCCGGTGGCTGCTCCCGTCACACCGACCGCGACAAACATTCCATCGGTGCGGTCCTGGATCTCGCCGTACTGCTTGAGGGCCGTCCCGACCCTGACTTGGGTAACGGTGACCTCGCCATTGTTGATCTTGACCGGATTTCCGAATACGCCGTTGATCACCTCGAAGTCAGTCTCCTCGGCGGGCTCGCTGAGCCGGAGGCCAGCCGCCGACAACCCGACCAGTGCGATGGCGACGAGGATGGGGACGACCTTGGACCGGAGCGCTGTCACTAGTGGCCTCCGCATCGGCCAGAGCGCGCCTAGCGGCCGGCGCAGCAACAGGACGGGCCGCTTGCTCTGTCGGGACGGCCGCCCGTTGTGCGAACAGCTCGAGGCAGCGACGGAACGCGACCGCAAGCAGGCACAACCGAATCGGCTCGATGAGGGCGTCCTGGAACAGCGCGAACACGGGCTCCCAGCGCACCCAGAACAAGGCGTCGTGGCCGCCGACGAGCCAATTGATGCCGCTGTCGATGTAGTTCTGGGCGATGATCACCAACGTGTAGACGAAGATGTACGAGCCGAGGAAGAGCGGCCCGGCGCGCAACACCAGACGCAGGGCATGCAGCGCCGGCAGATACTTGTCGTCGATGTCGCCGAAGAAGGCTTCCTGAAACCGCGTTGCAGCCAGCCGAATCCCTCGCGGGGGCGGTCCGAGCCGGCGGAATGCTTTCTTCTCCCGATAGCGAGCGAACGCGGTTGCTCCAGGAATGCGTGCGGCGTACGGCTGACCCTTGCGCCAAAGCTCGGCGAGCGAAAGCACCCTGGATCCGAAGACCAGCGCGGCGACGGCCAGCCACAACATCGGCTGCGCCACGACATCGACCAGTACCGGCCATACCTGCTCGGACAGCAACGTTGTCACCCGAGTCAGGATCTCCGGCAGGTCGATTGCGAAGATCGCAAGAAAACCAGCCACGGCGGCCTTGATCTCAGCTAGCCACTGCATCAGCACCCGATCCTGCAACCACGCCTGGAAGGTCTGTAAGACCCGGATGCCTCCCACGATCACCAACAGCATGAAGAAGGACTCGATGAGCACCACGACCAGATCGAGAATGCGCAGGCCGGTGCGCTCAGCCACGAAATCGAGAAGCCGGCGCAGCACGTAGATGCCCACGAGCAGGGCCACCAGCCAGGAAAGGTGCTGGGTAGCGAGGTCGTACAGGGCACCAAGCACCGTCTTTTGATCGCTCAGGAAGCCATACCGGACCCACTGCTGGGTGACCAAGCGATTCGCAGCCTCCGCTACCTGGCCGAACGCGGCGTACATGCCCAGGAATGGCAGCAGCGTGATGGCGACCAGCCGGCTAAGGCTGGTGTCACGGTCGCCAATCTCACGCTCATCGGCCGGCAGCAGTTCCCTGATGCCTAGCTCACTACCGGCAAGGCTCAAGATCACTATCGCCGCAGCAAGCACGCAGACGAAATTGAAAGCGAACAGCACCAGCGCCAGCCACGGGCCGATGTCGCCGGCAATCACCGCGACCCGCAACGTGAGCTCAGCGCCCAGCCAGCCAAGCAGGTAAACGCCCATGATGATGGGCAGCAGCCGCCACCAGACGCGCCCCGTGTCGACGATCAGAATTCTGAGGTCGGTCCACAGCACCCGAGCATCCTAAGAGAACCCGGGTTCGGCGTGTGCGGGTCAGCCGTAGGTGTCGCGAGGGCCGCGGCCGTCACGAACCGCGCGCCGGCCCTTCTTCCAGGAAGGAGCGTCGGGACCAAGAACCTTGATCCGGGTGACGGTGCCGTCGCCTAGTTGGTCATTCAGCATTGCCACCAGTTGAGGGGCCAGGTGTCGCAGCTGGGTGGCCCATGCGGTCGAGTCGGCACGAACGGTCAAAACGGTCTCGGCATACCCCTCGGGATGCGAGTGTGCCGCGTTGGTGGCACCGACCAGCAGGGCCCAGCGGGCCAACAGGGTGTGCAGGTTGATCTCGGTTGTCCACCCTTTTGTCTCCACCAGCCGCTCGACCGCATCAGATAGCAGCTTCGGATCCCGATCGTCAGCTCGAGCTCCGGATACCTGAGGACCGACGCGCGGAGGTGACTTCGGAGCGCCGCCGTCGCCGCGCCTGGGCGCCAATCGACCGGGCGACCGTCTGCGCAAGTTCGAGGCCGGTTGGATCGTGCTGTGGCTGGTCGCCGGGTGTGCTATGTGGTCGCTGCTCCTCAGGCATCAGGCGTCACACCACCATCAGCTACTCGGAATCGGCGACCCGCCAGCAGCTCGGGAACGTCCGCCCCGACGGCCGCAGTGACCAGGACCTGCTCCGCCATCCGCACCCCCGAAGCCAAACGCTCCCGCCGGATGGAATCCAGCTCCGCGAACACATCGTCGAGTACCAGCACCGGCTCGACGCCATCAGCCCGCAACAAATGGAAGCTGGCTAGGCGGAGGGCAAGGGCGAATGACCAGGACTCACCGTGACTGGCATAGCCCTTGGTGGGCAGCATCCCAAGCGAAAGGGTGATGTCGTCGCGATGTGGACCCACCAGCGAGACGCCGCGCTGAATCTCTTCGACCCGACGCTCTGCCATCGCGTTGGTCAAGAGGTCCGTCAACACTCCTCGTTCCGATGGGCCCTGAGCATCGGATGCGCCCGGAGCTTGTCGAAGGGCGCTGAGATCCACCGACGCTCGATATTCGGCTACAGCGTCATTATTGGTCGGCGCGATGTCGGCGTACGCCTTGCTGACATGCGGCGCCAGATCTGCCAGCGTCGTGAGCCGCGCCTCGAGCAGTTCGGCACCAGTCTGTGCGAGGTGGGCGTCCCAAACATCCAGGGTGCCAGCGGCGTCACCCGGCGGCTGACCATCTCGGAGCCGACCGCCGAGGGATTTGAGCAGTGTGTTGCGCTGCCGCAGTACCCGCTCGTAATCCCCGCGTACGCCCGCCAGCCGCGGCCAGCGCGCGACGATGAGGTCATCGATGAAGCGCCGGCGTTCGCTGGGATCGCCCTTGACAATTGCGATGTCCACCGGCGAGAACACCACGGTGCGCAGTACTCCGACGATTTCGCGGGCTGAGCGCAGTGGCGCACGGTTGAGCTTGGCGCGGTTGGCCTTGCCGGGGTTGAGTTCGAGCTCTAGGGTTAGCTGCCGCGGATCGTCGAGCCCAGCGTGCACCCTGGCTCGCACTACCGCGCGGGCAGCGCCGGACCGCACTAAAGGCACCTCGGAAGCCACGCGATGCGAACTCATCGTCGACAGATACTCGATCGCCTCGACCAGGTTGGTCTTGCCCTGTCCGTTCGCGCCGACGAAGGTGGTCACTCCTGCATCGAGCGGTACGTCGACAGACTCGTACGACCGAAAATCGGTCAACTGGAGGTGGTCGACGTACATAATGGCTCGCTTCGCTCGCTGTGGATCACGCCCGGAGGCAATCCGCACATTTGAAGCCTAACTGTCGGCTCCCCCACCCACCGTTTCTCCGCGCGAGGCAAGGACTCGCCGGGAGATTGCCGGTATAGGCATGCTGCCCTACGACATGCCAAGCTAGCGTGGCGACGATTCAGGGCAGAGAGGAACACCTCATGACGACGAAGAGTGACTTCACCGACGAGGAATGGAACCGCATTCGACGGGCGCCGTTCGTGGCTGGCATGGCGATCTCCCTGGCCGACCCTGGCGGTCCCATAGAGATGTCCAAAGAGACCATGACGACGATGAAGTCGGCGACGAATCCGCCCAGCCGTGAGCAACTGCTCGCTGAGGTCGCCTTGGATATTCAGTCAATGACGCAGCAGAGAGAGAGCCCGATCAGCGGCTTCAAGCCGCAGGCAGCTCAAGAGATCCTGGACGAGCTGGGGGCAGTGAGTGAGATCGTGAGCTCCAAGGCAACTGCCGAGGAAGCAGCGTGCATTCAAGCAGTGGCTACTCACGACCGCGCAGGCCGCCGCCGACGCCGCCAAGGAAGGTGGCTTCATGGGTTTCGGTGCGGTGCAGGTCAGCGAAGGCGAGCAGAAGATGCTGGACCAGGTGCGGGCCACGATCGGCGCCTGACGCCAATCCGGCTCCAGAGCGACCTGCTGACGCGTGTGTGACTGGCAACTCAACTCGCACGTCGTCGCTACAGTCCATCCATGAAGGCAGCAGTCCACACTCGTTACGGCCCGCCCGAGGTCGTGCAGGTCTTAGAAATAGACAAACCGACCATCAAGGCCGACGAGCTACTGATCAAGATCCACGCGACGACGGTGAATCGGACGGACTGCGGCTTTCGGTCAGCCAAGCCGTTCATCGTGAGATTCTTCAGCGGGCTGACCAGGCCCCGGGCGACGGTGCTCGGGAATGAATTTGCCGGCGTAGTTGAGGCAGTCGGCAGTGAGGTCAGGTCATTCGGGGTCGGGGACCGGGTGTTCGGATACAGCGAGGGCCGGTTCGGTGCGCATGCCGAATACATGTCGATTGCCGAATCCGAGCCGCTGGCGACCATGCCAGAGGACCTGACCTTCGAGGAGGCCGCTCCCAGTACCGAGGGTTCGCACTACGCCCTCTCATTCATCCGAGCAGCAAAGATCCAAGCCGGGCAGGACGTCCTCGTCTACGGCGCGACCGGCGCGATTGGCTCCGCTGCGGTGCAGCTGTTGAACAGTCTCGGTGCCAACGTGACCGCGGTGTGCAGCACAGAGAACGTGGAGCTGGTCAAAGGCTTGGGCCCAGAGCGGGTCATCGACTACATGGTCGAGGATTTCACGAAGGATTGGGAGAGTTACGACGTCGTCCTTGATGCTGTCGGTAAGAGCTCGTTCGGCCGGTGTAAGGAACTGTTGAGGCCGACCGGAATCTATCTCTCATCGGACTTGGGTCCGCGATCTCAGAATCCCATCCTGGCGCTCATCACCCCGATACTTGGCGGCAAAAAAGTCAAGTTCCCAATTCCGAGGCAGGACCAGGACATGGCGAGGCACTTCAAAGAATTAATCGAATCCGGAAAATTCAAGCCCGTCATCGACAGAACGTATCCGCTAGACCAGATCGTCGAGGCCTACCGGTACGTCGAGACAGGGCAGAAGATCGGCAACGTCGTCATCAGTGTCCAGCCTTCGAACTAGGCGCATTGGCGCTAGATGCCGCTTGCACGTGATCGAAGTCGAGCGTAGGGCCGGGACCGGCTCAGCTGGCAGGGTCGCCGACCTTGTCCGCCTTCTCCCCTCCGGCCTCGAGCTCGCTGCCGGCCGGAAGCTCTTGGTGCCCGCCAAACTGCTGACGCATCGCAGAAAGCACCTGATTGGCAAAGTGGTCCTCATCGCGGGAGGCGAAACGCTCGAACAGCGATGCCGCCAGCACTGGCACGGGGACCCCGATGTCCACTGCCGCCTTCACCGTCCAGCGACCCTCGCCCGAGTCGGACACGCGCCCGGCCAGCCCTTTCAGGCTCGGGTTGGCCTGTAACGCAGCCGCCGTGAGATCCAGCAGCCAAGAGGAGATCACTGACCCGCGCCGCCACAGCTCGGCGACCTTGGCTGTGTCGATCTGGAACTGATAGAACTCCGGCTCCTCCATCGGCGCGACCTCGGCCGAATGCTCGCCAGCCTCGATGCCAACGTCTGCGTTGTGCAAGACGTTGAGGCCCTCGGCGAAAGCGGCCATGATGCCGTACTCAATACCGTTGTGCACCATCTTGACGAAGTGGCCCGCGCCGGACCTTCCGCAGTGCAGGTAGCCCTGCTCCTCCGGCGCTAACTCACCAGTACGCCCAGGCGTACGTTGAATGTCACCAACGCCGGGAGCGATCGCCTTCAAGACCGGATCGATGATCTTGACCGCTTCCTCGTCACCACCCACCATCAGGCAGTAGCCGCGCTCCAAACCGAAGACACCACCGCTGGTGCCAACGTCGACATAATGGAGGCCCTGCTCGCGAAGTTTCGCGGCTCGCCGCACATCGTCGCGGTAGTTGGAGTTGCCGCCGTCAATGATGATGTCGCCCTCGTCGAGCAACCCAGCCAGTTCTTCGACGGTCTCCCCGGTGATGCCCGCTGGAATCATGACCCAAACTGCGCGGGGTCGCTGCAGCTTGCTCACAAATTCCTCTAGCGTGAAGCCGCCGGTGGCTCCCTCACCCTCAAGCTGCTTGATGGAATCTGGATTCACGTCGAAGACAACGCATTCATGCCCGTTGCGCATTAGACGGCGAACGATGTTTGCACCCATCCGCCCCAGACCGACCATTCCCAGCTGCATGGAAAACCCCTTACGCTCGATGGTTTCGTCAACATAACAGAGGTTGATCAGCCCCCGATAGGTCCGACTCACTGAAGGAGTATGGCGTCGGCCGCGAGCGTCGGTAAATCGCGCGCCGCCGTGCTGAGGAGGAGCGAGCGGAGGCGCTTTTCCTCCGCGAGCGACGACGAAGTAGGCGGACTCCACGCGCGATTGCGCGAGCGGCAAGATCAATTAGGTGGGCAGTCTCATCAACATGATCACGTGGCGATAGTCAGTCAGCGGATCGCCCTCGAGTGTCTCCAGGCCAGTGAGCTGGCAGGGCTTGCTTGGCGCAGTGAAGGCGAAATTCACGTACGGGGTCTCAAACGCCCCCAGCGCATCGAGCAAGTAGGTGGGATTGAAACCGGCCGCGGTAACCGCTGGTTCGCCGCCACCAGGTTGATCAATGGTCGCCTCAATAGACTCCGATGCCTGAGCCTGGTCGCCAGTCGCGGCTTCCAACGTCACAAAACCCTCGCCAACGAGCATCCGAAGAGAGGTATTGCGCTCCGCGACTAGGGCAACCCGCTTGGCCGCCGCAATCGCATCAGACGTGCTCACTCGAACGTTCATGAGTGCAGGCGTGTTCATGATGTGGCGAACTTTCGGGAATTCCCCGTCCAGCAATCGGGTCGTGGTCTGGCGCTCACCTGACGCACCATGGCCTTCGAATCCAATAATCCCGTCACCAGCGCCACCATCGGCCAGGCTCAGTGTCACGTCCTCACCGGCAGTCATCGAGCGAGCGGTCTCGTTCAGCACCCTCGCCGGCACCAGGGCAGTCGCCGAAAACTGGGTTGAACTCGGGTTCCACGCCAGTTCCTTCAGCGCCATCCGGTAGCGGTCAGTGGCAAGCAGCGAAATGATGTCGCCATCGATCTCGACCCGCACTCCCGTGAAGACCGGCAGCAGCTCGTCCCGGCCGGCGGCAACCACGACCTGGGAGACAGCTTGGGCAAACGCAGCGCTCGGCACGGTGCCGGTGGCTTCAGGCATCTTCGGCAGAGACGGGTAATCCGAAACCGGAAGAGTCTGCAGGGTAAACCGGGCGCTCCCGCAGATCAGTTCCATTCTGGTGTCGTCTGAGGTGATATCCACTGGCTTCGGCGGCAGGCTACGGGAGATGTCAGCGAGCAGCCGCCCAGAAACAAGCGCAATGCCCTCGTCGGCGATCCCGGCCTTCACATGGATCTGAGCTGAGGTTTCGTAGTCAAAGCTGGAAAAGGTGACGCCTTCGGCGTCGGCGCGCACCAGGAGACCGGCCAATATTGGCACGCTCGGGCGGAGCGGCAGGCTGCGAGCCGCCCACTGCACGGCCTCAGCCAAGACGTCGCGCTCGAGCCGGATTTTCACGCTACCTCCTCTGTGACCTCAAACTACGAGGTCATGCCGCCCTGACTGGGCTGTGATCATACGACGGATGTGCTCTGAGCTGGTCGAAAGGCACGAGAAGCATGCTTCGACGGGCTCAGCGGCCAGGGTGCAGCCTTCACCATCGACTACTTCGAGCCCTTCTCCCCAGGAAGGAGTTGACGCAGGTCCTCAGCCGCAGCCATTACCTCATCCTGGAGCGGCCCACACTTCTCCATTCCCTCAGGAATCGGCCCTGTGAACAAAGGACGAACCTCGAACACCAGATCCAGCACGCTTTCCCTGGTCGGTGTCCCGCGTCGTTCCTCCATCGCCTTCCCAGCAAGCCGCCCGTACTCGTTGACCCGTTCACGCCAAGCGGGATCATCCATGGAGTGATCGACACGCATCTCACTGGCGAGCGCATCGAGAGCTCGTTCCAGCCGAAGCAGTTGCTCCTTGCGGCGGTCGACATCCAAGTTGACCGGAACGTCGGTTGGTTCCTCACGGCCGAACAACCTGCGCAGAAAGCTCACCGGTCTCTCCTTCCGGGCTGCGGCCTTGCGCTGTGCTGCTTTTCACAGGGCTCAGCCACACTGACTTAGACCTTCTTCACCTTATGTATCTCATGGTCGTAGTCGTAGCTGCTGTGGATGCTGTGGACAACGTGTCTTTGACCCGGTCAGGGACGATTTGGCGGTGCGCGTGCCGCTGTGCAGAGCAGAAAATTACACGGGGAGGATCTTGGGATGCGCTACCTGACGATGCCGTTTGTCCCCTAATCTTCCCCAGGCAGCCAAACCCAAGATCAACGTTTTCCACAATGTTTTCCCCACTTGTGTGGTAAGCACATCCGCTGCCGCTGCTCGCTGCCACCGTGGCACTGCCGGGTGGAAGATCGTTTTGGAAGTCTGTGATCAAAGCTGACCACAGGCGCCTGTCGCGAGCGGACGACTAGGCGCTGGTGATCACAACGACCCGCATGGGCCTCAGCGACCAGAGGCCTGCTGCTTGATCCGGTTCGTTAGTTCTGTTACCTGGTTGAACACGCTGCGGCGTTCTGCCATGAGCGTTCGGATCTTCCGATCAGCATGCATCACTGTTGTATGATCCCGGCCCCCGAACTGCTGTCCGATCTTGGGGAGTGAAAGATCGGTGAGCTCGCGGCACAGATACATTGCGATCTGACGGGCGGTGACCAGTACATGGGTCCGACTCTGCCCACACAGATCATCAATGGTGACGTCAAAGTACGATGCGGTCTGCGCCATGATCATCCCGGTAGTGATCTGCGCCTCGCCACCTTCGGGAATGAGATCCTTGAGCACGATTTCGGCGAGTGCCAAGTCAACTTGCTGGCGATTCAGGCTGGCGAACGCGGTCACCCGGATGAGCGCACCTTCCAGTTCACGGATATTGGTCTGGATCCGGCTCGCGATGAACTCCAAGACTTCCGGCCCAGCCACCAGACGCTCCTGCGCAGCCTTCTTCCGCAGGATCGCGATCCGAGTCTCCAGGTCTGGTGGCTGCACATCGGTAATCAACCCCCAGCCGAACCGGCTGCGGAGTCGCGGTTCCAGGTTCTCCAGCAGCTTCGGCGGACGATCGGAGGTCATCACGATCTGCTTCTGCGCGTTGTGCAGTGTATTAAAGGTATGGAAGAACTCTTCCTGAGTCTGTTCCTTGCCTTCCAAGAACTGGATGTCGTCGATCAGCAACACGTCGACGTCGCGATACCGTCGCCGGAAATCGGCTCCCTTGTTCTGACTGATCGCGTTGATGAAGTCGTTGGTCAGTTCTTCTGTCGAGACGTAGCGAACGCGGACCCGGTCGAAGTAGTTGCGTACGTAGTGGCCCAGTGCGTGCAGCAGGTGGGTCTTGCCGAGGCCGGAGTCCCCGTAGATCGTCAGCGGGTTGTACGACTTACCAGGATTCTCGGCCACTGCGATCGCAGCGGCGTGGGCGAAGCGGTTCGAGCCGCCGATGACAAAGGTCTCGAAGGTGTACTTGGGATTGAGCCGCGAGTCGCTGTCTCGCCGGGAGCGGAATCCCTCCAGATCGCGGTACACGTCTCGATTGCGGTACCCAGATTCGACGTCGGAGGGCTCCGGCCGAGGTGCCGGCCCCTGAGTCCCGCCCTCGCCGCGGTAGTGCGCGGCGGGCGTAGTTCTCGGCGTTGGGGAGCCTTCTCTGGAAGCTTCGCTCCCAGAGTCATCGTCGCGGTAGTCCTCGCGAGGCTGATCGACGCTGGTTCGCGCCAGGTTCTGAGAACTGTCCCTGGTGGCCCTGCCCAAGCCCGGCGTCGTAGGTTGGCTCCTCCGCCGGCGGTTCGTCGTCCGGTTTCAGCGACTCGTCCACGATGACGGCAAGTTGGATATGGCGGCCGAAGTAGTCGGAAAGCAGGCTCTCGATATCAGGCCGGAAACGGTTCTCCAGCTGGTTGCGGGTGAAGATGTTCGGCACGGCGACCATCAACATGTCCTGGTGGAGCGCCACGGGCTGGCCGGTGGTCAGCCAGCGTCGCAATCCCGGCGAAGAGGCGGAGTAGAGATGATCCCAGGCCAGACTTGTCGACTCGGCGGCGCTCTCAGAAGGTTCGCTCACTGGTACTCCGCTGCTCTTCGTGCAGCCGGACCGATCTCGGATGCACGAAGCCAGAATCTGTTGTTGTGTGCACTTTCGCGCTGCGGCGGTCGTGCCTGGGGGACTACAACCTGTCTCGCTTCCACACAGATATCCACAGAGTGTGCACAAAAGCACCTACCACCGGTCACGCCTACCACGGTTCCCCCGGCATTAAGGCTAACGAGTGAACGATGCCGGCCGCGGTAGCTGCCTGAAAACTGTGAGGCGAGGCGCGACGCTAGCAATCGCTGGCACACGACGCAAGCGAGTCTGCGATATTCGCCATGGTGTTCGGCGTGTCGACTGGACATCGGCGCCCACTATTCCTTAAATCTCCCCAAGTTCGGGCCGGTTTGACCGGTTTGGCGGTGCCCCGTACCGTTAGAAGGTCGCTTACAGCGACGGCTGTCACCTGCCCGCTCCGCCTGCGATGCGTGCCGCGTGAGCACCGTAACTGGTTGTCTAGTACCCCGAAGATGGTGGGAGTTTTCCCGTGAGCAAGCGCACATTCCAGCCGAGCAACCGGCGTCGTAGCCGTACTCACGGCTTTCGTCTGCGGATGCGGACCCGCGCCGGCCGCGGCATCATTTCCTCTCGGCGCCGCAAGGGCCGCAGCCGCCTGTCCGGCTGACATCCGTTGCCCGCACGACTACGGTGTTGCCGCGATTGCTGAGAATGCACAACTCGAAAGACTTCCGACGAACGACCAGGCGAGGGCTTCGAGCGGGTAGGCCTACGCTGATCGTCCATGCTGTGCATGCTTCTGACGAGGTCGCGCCTATGAAGGATCCGATGAGCGGGTCTGGTCCGCGCATCGGCTTCGTCGTAAGCGGGGCCGTTGGAAACGCAGTGACCCGCAATCGCGTCAAGCGCCGGCTGCGGCATCTTGCCGCTGCGCATGTGGCGGACACTCCGGTCGGGATTGACATTGTGGTACGCGCACTACCGCGGGCGGCGACGGTTCCTGCTGAAGTACCAGAAGATTTCGGCTCCGCCTGGTACGAGGCGGTCTCTCGGCTTTCCGCACGTCGGCCGGAGCAGAGCGGCGGTGTTCGATGAGGTACATGCTGATTGGTTTGCTCAAGCTCTATCGACTGGTGATCAGCCCTCTTTATGGCAACGTCTGCCGCTATTACCCAAGCTGCTCGGCATACGCATTGCGGGCTGTCGAAGTCCACGGAGCCGCCCGCGGCAGCTGGCTGGCGCTTCGACGGCTGCTGCGCTGCCACCCATGGGCACAGGGTGGGTACGACCCCGTACCGGGGACCCCTGAATTTGACGAAGAAATGCGTGATCGAGCGCGGCGGACAGGAAGAATAGGTGACGGTGCAGGTCTGGCGTCAGGACGAGGTGTGAGTTGATGGAACTACTGACGCTGATGCCGTTGTCGATCTGGGATCCCTTTATCGCGTTCGGTAGCGCGATCATGCAGCCGCTCTACTGGGTGGTCTCGGGCATTCTCGTCCTGGCTCATTCCATATTTTCCCCGGTGTTCGGCGCCGACAGCGGCTGGACCTGGGTGCTGTCCATCATGTTCCTTACCGTGGTCATCCGGATTGCGCTGATCCCGCTGTTCGTCAAGCAGATCAAGTCGTCACGCAACATGCAGCTGTTGCAACCCAAGGTGCGCGAGCTTCAGAAGAAACATGGTCATGACCGGGAGAAGCTCGGTCAGGAGACGATGAAGCTTTACCGGGAGAACAATGCCAATCCGCTGGCTTCTTGCCTGCCCCTGATACTGCAGATTCCGATCTTTCTGGCGCTGTTCCGAGTGCTCGATGGCGCCGCGCGTGGCATTCCCCGCGGCCATTGGCTAGAGGTCAACCCAGATCTGCTGACCTCGCTCAACCAGGCAACGATCTTTGGCGCTCGCATCTCCGACACCTTCTTGAAGGTTGGCTTGGAGAATGGCATCACCAGTGTGCACATCGTCACCTTGGTGCTGATCATCGCCATGACAGTGACCTTGTTCATTACGCAGCTGCAGTTGATGCGCAAGAACATGCCATCGGAAGCGCTGACCGGACCGTTCGCGCAGCAGCAGAAGATCATGCTCTATGTCTTCCCGCTGGTTTTCGCTATCGGTGGCATCAACTTCCCGGTCGGCGTCTTGATCTACTGGTTCACCTCGAACCTGTGGACGATGGGGCAGCAGTTCTACGTGATCCGCCGCAATCCTGCCCCGGGCACGCCGGCGTACGACGCATGGGAGGCGCGACGCAAGTCCAAGGGCAAGCCCGATGTGGCCTTGGCTGCGGTCCCCGACCCCGAGCCGGCACCTGAAGCGGCGGCGCCGAACACGTCAAAGGTGGCTCGGCAGCAGCCACGCCCACAACCACGTAAGCAAACGAGGTCCCAGCGCAAGCGCTGAGATCGCATCGAGAGTACGGAGGGGGATGAGGTGGCCGACGAGCCGCAAGCCGAGACCGAGCCGCAAGCCGAGACCGAGGGAGCTGTCGAGTCGGATCCGGCCGAGCCTGAGTCGAGTGATGCGGCGGAGAATCCGCTCGACACCGAGGCTGAGATCGCTGCTGACTACCTCGAAGAGTTGCTCGACATTGCCGATCTGGATGGAGACATCGACACCTACATCGAAGGCGATCGTGCCCACGTGTCGATTATCAGCGAGTCAACTGTGCTGGTCGGTCCTGACGGCGACGTGCTCGACGCGCTGCAGGAGCTGACTCGGCTGGCCGTGATGACTGAGACCGGCGAGCGTAGCCGCCTGATGCTAGACGTAGCCGGATATCGCGAGCGGCGCCGTAAGGAGTTAGAAGCGCTCGCTGCAGACGCCGTGGGCGAAGCCAAGGAGTCTCAAGAGCCGGTGCCGTTGAAGCCCATGAATCCTTTCGAGCGCAAAGTCATCCATGATGCCGTGGCGGCGGCTGGGTTGACCAGCGAATCTGAAGGCGAGGAACCTGACCGTCACGTAGTGGTCATGCCCGTCTGATTCCGAGTGACGAACGGCCCATTCGCGGCTGCAAGTCGTTGAATCGGAAAAACGCCAGGATCAGAGCGCACAACGCGAGAGTGAGCGCGATCTGGATGATGCCTTGGTCAGGCAACGAGAAGACGATATTCGCGACGTTGAGCGAGGCATGGCCTAAGACGGCAACAAGCAGGCTGCGGGTATTGATGTAGAGCCAGCCAAGGAAGAATCCCTGCATGGTGATCACGCTGAGTAAGAGGGTGAGGTTCTCCTGGAAGGCCAGGAGTAGCGGCAGCTGCCACAGTCCCGAGATCCCTCCGACCAGCAGGGCGGCCCACGCGGCCGGAACCCGGTTCTGGAGCCGAGGCAAGGCGAATCCGCGCCAGCCAGGTTCCTGCAGCAGCGGGCTGCCAAAGCACTGCACCAAGAGTTGCAGCGGGAAGCTCAGGACTAGGCCGATCCAGCCGATGTCGGCGAGCATGACGGCGAGGGCCGACCCTCCCGGGACCGCCGGACGGACGCCGAGTGCGGCGCGAAGACCGATGCCGATCACTGTGAGGGCGGGGACTAGCAGACAGGCGGCGGCATACCACCTGAGCCCCACGCGCCAGCGCTTCAGGCCACTCAGCAGCTGACCGACCCCACGCCTGCCGCGAGTGATGCCCGTGACCACAATCGCCGAGATCACCGGCGCCGTCGCGCCGCCGGTTTGCAGCACGATGACGAGTGGCGGACTCGTGAGCGACCGGAGGCTGGAGGCTCCGTCGTACAGCATGGCGAGCGGCACCCAGAACACCCACCCGATGGCGAATACCAGCAGCAGATAGGCGGCGAGGGGGTGCCGCATGATCCACGACGATTCGGTGGAGCTGCGTTGGGTGGTCGCCGGCATCACGCCGCAGTCTAGGCCGGGCTGAGACACGCGAAGACCGAAAGCGAGTGTGCCGCTTCGACGAGCTGAGGGCACATGAGCACAGGCTCAGGGCACATGACGCGGTCGAAGCCCGACGACTGGTGGGGTGCAGACTTTGTCCATGGCTGAACTGGAGCAGCAACGCATTCTGAAGACCACGATCCCTGGGCCGCGCTCACTCGAACTCATGGCGCGCAAGACAGGCGCCGTTGCGCGGGGCGTCGGAACGACGATGCCAGTTTTCGCTGTCGAAGCCGGCGGTGGCGTCGTCGTCGATGTCGACGGCAACAGCTTGATCGATTTCGGGTCGGGGATCGCCGTCACCACGATCGGAAACAGCGCGCCTCGCGTGGTCGCCGCCGTTCAAGATCAGGTGGAGCTGTTCACCCATACCTGCTTCATGATCACCCCGTACGAGGGCTATATTGCGGTTTGCGAGCAGCTCAACAAGCTCACTCCGGGCGACTATGAGAAACGCAGTGCTCTGTTCAACTCGGGTGCCGAAGCCGTGGAAAACTCGGTGAAAATCGCCCGTTCGTACACCAAGAAGCAGGCGGTCGTCGCCTTCGACCACGCCTACCACGGTCGCACCAACCTCGCCATGGCGCTAACCGCGAAGAGCATGCCGTACAAGCACGGTTTCGGCCCATTCGCTCCGGAGGTCTACCGCGCTCCCCTCTCATACCCCTACCGCGATGACAAGCTGATGGACGGCGAACTTGCTGCCCGGCGCGCCACGGATCTGATCGACAAGCAGGTCGGGCCAGCCAATCTGGCCGCGGTGATCATCGAACCGATCCAGGGCGAGGGTGGCTTCATCGTTCCGGCCGACGGTTTTCTGGCAGCGCTGGCTGATTGGTGCCGGTCCAACGACGTGGTCTTCATCGCCGACGAGATACAAACGGGTTTCGCACGCACGGGTGCCTTGTTTGCCTGTGAACTGTTCGACGTCGTTCCGGACTTGATCGTTACTGCCAAGGGGATTGCCGGCGGATTACCGCTCGCCGCGGTCACCGGGCGGGCAGAGATCATGGACGCTGCTCATGTGGGTGGCATCGGCGGGACGTATGGCGGCAATCCGGTCGCCTGTGCTGCGTCGCTTGCGGCGATCGAGACGATCAAGGCAGAAAATCTCGTCGCCCGCGCTGGTGAGATTGAGCGGATCATGCTCGGTCGGCTGCATCGGATGCAGGCCGAGGACAACCGTATCGGTGATGTCCGAGGCCGTGGGGCGATGGTCGCTGTTGAGCTGGTGCAGCGAGACACCTCCGATCCAGACCCGGGCTTTACCTCTGCAGTCGCAACCGCGGCGCGTGAGAAGGGAGTCATTGTGCTCACCTGTGGCACGTACGGGAACGTGTTGCGCTTCTTGCCGCCGCTGACCATTAGCGATGAGCTGCTCAACGACGGCCTCGACGTGCTGGCTGATGTCTTCGCAGCTACGTGAGATCTATGGAGTTGAATTCCCACTCATAAATAGATATGTCGATATTTTGGCCTCGACTGGAGTGGAATGGGGCCTGATCGGGCCTCGCGAGGCAGAAAGACTGTGGGATCGCCACATACTCAACAGCGCGGCCTTGAGCGGGTTGATCGCTGCCAATAGCACCGTGGCGGACGTGGGTAGTGGTGCGGGGCTGCCCGGCATTCCGCTCGCGCTGATGCGGCCCGATCTTCAGATGACACTGATCGAGCCGCTGCTCCGACGCAGCACCTTTCTTGCCGAAACCGTCGAGACGCTTGGCATAAGGGATCGAGTCAAGGTTGTTCGATCACGCGCGGAAGACCACCATCAGTCCTACGATGCCGTGGTCGCGAGAGCGCTCGCTCCACTTGACCGCTTGATCGGCTGGTGCAATCCGCTGCGCGCCGATGACGGCGTGATCTTGGCGCTCAAAGGCAAGTCCGCAGGCGATGAAGTGGCCGCAGCAAGGCGTCAGCTGCAAGCCGCGCGGCTATACGCCGAGGTGTTGTCGGTCCAGGCCCATCCAACCGCGGAGCCGGCAACGGTGGTCCGCCTCAGCGCTAACGCATGAGATCCCCCTTTCTGGCGCGGCGCCCAGCGCCGCGGGCTCCGGATTGCTACTTTGTGGCCGAGGGGTGAGGAAGGGGTTGCATGCTCGCACCGCCGGAGGTGGAGTATCGAGTGACGCCGGGGATTGGCTGGCCACTTTGTGTTGCGGTCGATCCGCGCATCGGTTGGCCCAATGTTCCACGTGAAACGCTCGATTGGACCACGGCGATAACCGCCGGATTGACTCTCAGCGGCCCCGCCACGACCACGGCCTCGCCAGTAATCGAAATACCGCCAGGTCCGCGACGGGCCCGCTTCGACGAGGACGAGTTCGGCCCAGCTGCGGACGAGCGTTGATCTGCCGGCGGTTTCAACCGCTGGCAGTTTGGCAACCGTCTCACTCCCGGCGCCGTCACTCCCTCGCGTCTTCGTTGTGGCAAACCAGAAGGGCGGCGTCGGCAAGACCACGACTAGCGTGAATCTCGCGGCCGCCCTAGCGCTGGGCGGACTTTCGGTGCTCGTGGTGGATCTAGATCCCCAAGGAAACGCCACCACTGCGCTCGGGGTCGATCATCCGCCTGGCACCCCCGGGACGTACGAGGTGCTGATGTCCGGCGCCGCGCTCGCCGATCATGTGGTTGCCTCCCCCGAGGCGCCCAACCTCAAGGTCCTCCCGGCCACGATCGACCTCGCTGGAGCCGAAATCGAGCTCGTTTCCATCGTCGCCCGCGAAAACCGGCTCAAGCGAGCCGTGCGCGCCTACCTCCAAGACCACCAGGCCGATTACGTTTTCCTCGACTGCCCACCATCGCTCGGGCTCTTAACACTTAATGCCCTAGTGGCCGCGAACGAGATCCTGGTTCCGATCCAGTGCGAGTACTACGCACTCGAGGGCGTCACCCAGCTGTTGCGCACCATTGATCTGGTCAAGGGTGAGCTCAACACCGACCTCCGGCTGAGCACCGTGCTGCTCACGATGTTCGACGGGCGGACCAAGCTCGCCGCCCAAGTCGCCGAGGAGGTTCGGCAACACTTTCCTGCCGAGACATTGCCAACGGTCATCCCGCGTTCGGTGCGTATCTCAGAGGCGCCCAGCTACGGGCAGACCGTTCTGACTTATCAGCCCAGCTCGGTAGGGGCCATTTCCTACCTTGAAGCCGCACAAGAGATCGCCCGTCGAGGCGTGGAGGAGAGCGCATGAACATTCGTACGGAGCGCCGCGGCCTCGGCCGGGGCTTGGGTGAGCTGTTCCAGCGAACGGAGCCGCAGCCAATGCCCGCTTCATCCAACGGCGACACTCAGGCGGCGACCCTGGCGGGGGTCCCCGACGGCTCCTACTTCGCCGAGCTACCCCTGGACTCGATCTCTCCCAACCCACGGCAGCCCAGAACCGTCTTCGACGAAGAAGCCATGAACGAGCTAGTGGAGTCCATTCGCGAAGTCGGCATGCTGCAACCGATCGTGGTTCGTCCGATGGGTGGCGCAAAGTTCGAACTCGTCATGGGCGAACGGCGATGGCGAGCCGCGCAACAGGCGGGAGTGGAGACGATCCCGGCGATCGTACGCGAAACGGCAGATCACCAACTGCTCCGCGATGCCTTGCTGGAGAACCTGCATCGCGCTCAGCTGAACCCCCTCGAAGAAGCCGCCGCGTACCAGCAGATGTTGGAAGACTTCGGCTGTACTCAGGAAGAGCTCGCCACCCGGATCAAACGCTCGCGGCCGCAGATTTCCAACACGATCCGCCTCCTGCGACTGCCACCGACTGTGCAGCGACGCATTGCCGCCGGCGTGATCAGCGCGGGGCATGCGAGGGCGCTGCTGGCCATGGAGGATCCGGCCACCCAGGAGCGCCTCGCCCAGCGAATCGTGGCCGAAGGGCTGTCGGTGCGGGCTGTAGAGGAACTGGTGACCGTCGGAGAACCCGAGGAGCGGGCCACCCGGCGAGCGCGCCAGCCGAGGTTGGTGGCACCGAAGGTCAAGGACCTCGCCGATCGGCTGTCCGATCACTTTGAGACGCGCGTACGGGTCGACCTGGGCAGGACCAAGGGCAAGATCGTTATTGAGTTCGCCACGGTGGACGACTTGGAGCGCATTGTGGCTCTGATCGAGAGACCAGCGGACGCCGGCGAACAATATCGACAAAGCGACATTCAAGAGGAAGTGGAGGGAGTAGCCGCCGGCTCGGCCGCTTGGGCCTGAGCGAGCTTTGCCCTGATGTCCTTGGTTGCGGAGCGTTCGGCGACGAAGGACAGGAATGGGATCGTGCCGGCCAGCGCAATCAGGATCAACCGCTTCCAGCTCCACTTTGCCCGCAGACCCAGGTCGACGGCGGTGATCAGCAGGATCATGTACAGATAGCCGTGGGGGATTGCGGTCCAGGTCACAACGGTGGAATCGTCCCCCAAGTACTTCAGCGGAAGTCCGACACAGACCAGGACGACGAGTAGCGTCCCAACCACCCAGGCCATGATCCGATACCGGATCCATGCGTTCCGCATGGGCTGAAGCCTATGTCGGCTCAATTGGCCCTTCCGGTGTGGTCTCAACCACCTCTTCCTCGCGTAACCCAATGTCTCGTGCTATTCGGAAGGCCATGAAGAGAACGAATGCTGCGAACAGCCACCACTGTCCGACGTATGCCACATTGCGTAGCCGCCCCGACCCCTCGGGCAGCTGCAACGGAGCCGCCGCCAAGCCCTGACTCGCGGCGTCCGCACTCGACAGGGTGACGAATCCATCGATCATCGGGCCCGGCCACTGTTGCGCCAGGGCCGGCAAGCGTACGGATGCAATTTGGCCGCTCGGCAGATCGGTCTCCGGTACATGTTCCTCGGTGGGCAGCAGTACACCGACTTGCTGAACCGGGCCGGTAGGCGGTGACGGTGCGTTTGGTTCGCGGACGACGCCACGTACCACCGCCAGCACGCTCCCGTCCGCTTGACGCAGCCCGCTGAGTACCCGGAACTGACCAGTTCCGTCCTCCCCCGGCACGAGCAACTGCATGGCCGGATCGTAGGTCCCCTCGAACGCTACCGGCCGTCCATACCCTTCATTCGCCGGCGCGCCCGCGCGAGTCACCGAACTGAGCGTGACCGGCGGCGCGGATGCCTGGCGTGCCGCAGCCGCTGCTCCCTGACGGTGGTAGACCTGCAACTGCCAGAAGCCGAGCACGACCATGACCGCCGTCAGACCGATGCCGAGGGCGATGACCAGGACCTGTTTGAACCGGGTCATCGAGGGAAATTCCTTCAGTTCGCCGCCAGTGAGACCGCCTTGGCGCGGCCTCCGCGGGCAGCGGCAGCGTGCACCAGGTCAGCACACATCTTCCCTAGGCTCCAGCCGGCGGTCTCAATTGCCAAAGGAACCGCCGACGTCTCGGTCATGCCAGGTGACACGTTGACTTCCAGGAAGATCGGCTCCCCGTCAGATCGGACGATGAGATCGGTTCGCGATAGATCCCGCAGACCGAGCGCCGCATGCACCCGCAGCGCCACATCAGCGCAGCGGTCTGCCACATCGGAGTCCAGCTCAGCCGGGCACAAGAACCGGGTTGCCCCGGCGGTGTAGCGGGCGGTGTAGTCGTACACGCCCGACTCCGGGCGGATCTCGACAGCAGGCAGAGCGATGGGGCCACGCCCACGGTCCACCACGGCCACCGTCACCTCGCTTCCCGCGACGAATTCCTCGATCACCGCAACCGAGCCGTACGCGTAAGCCCCGACCATGGCGGCCGGAAGCTCACCGGCCCGAGTGACCTTGCTGCATCCCAGCGCGGAGCCGCAGCGGGACGGCTTGACCATCATCGGGAAGCCCAGCTGGTCGCCGAGGGCCTTGACCAGGACTTGAGCACCCAGTTCACGGAATGTCTCATATGGCAGCGCCACTTGGGTGGGCGTGCGGATACCCGCAGCACCGATGACGGTCGTCGCGACTGATTTGTCGAAAGCCACCCGGCAGGCCGATCCAACGGAGCCGACGAATGGCACACCAAGCAGGTCGAACACCTCGCGGACTGCACCATCTTCACCCGCCTCGCCATGCAAGACAGGAAAGACCACCGAGCCAGTGAGCTCTGCGAGCCGTGACAGCAAGCTGGAGTCAACATCGGACTCCACGACCTCGATACCCCGAGAGCGCAGCGACTGAGTCACCCGGCGCCCGGAGCGCAACGAGACGTCACGCTCGTGAGACAGACCTCCCGAGAGCACGATCACCGTCTGCAGGTATCCGTTGTCGGCCACCCCACTCCTTCTTTCATGATCATCAGACCATGATCAACATTGATCAAGATCAACTTTTGGAACGAACTTCATGATCATCAGGTCTGGTTGGGGCCTGGTGCCTCACGGGGTCCGAATGCCAGGCGGCCGCTCTCAGGCTCAACGGCAGTGCCGAAGATTTCGAGCATTCTCGCCTCGTACTCCAGCACCTCACCGAGCCGGCGGGTGCCTTCGATGATGCGCTCTGGCGTGGGAAAACAGTACGACAAGCGCATATGTCGGCTGCCAAAACCATCGGCATAGAACGCGGTCCCGGGCACGTACGCGACCCGAGCCGTGACCGCGCGCGGCAACATAGCGTGCGAATCGATTCCCGGCGGCAGGGTCAGCCAGACAAAGAAGCCACCTTCCGGGTGGGTCCAGGTCGTGCCGGGCGGCATGTGACTGGTCAGTCCCGTGATCATCGCGTCGCGTCGTTCGCGGTACATCTCCCGGAAGACCTTGATTTGTCCACGCCAGTCGTGGTTGGCCAGGTAGGCCGCGACGGCAAACTGCGAGAAGACCGGCGGACACAGGGTTGCCGCCTCCTGAGCGAGGACCAGCTTTTCCCGTACCGCATGGGGTGCTAGCACCCAGCCGACCCGGAAGCCCGGCGCGAAGGTCTTGGAGAACGACCCAAGATAGATCACCTGTTCTTCGTTCAGCGATCGGAGGGCCGGAATCGGCTCACCGTCGAAGCCCAGCAGCCCGTACGGGTTGTCCTCGACCACCAGCAGGTCCGCCTGCTCGGCGAGGTGCAACAGCTCCAGCCTTCGATCGAGCGACTGGGTGATCCCCGCGGGATTGTGATAGTTCGGAATGGTGTAGAGGAACTTGACCGTACGTCCCGCACGGCGCAGCGCCTTGAGCGCGTCGGCGAGTGCGCTGGGATTGAGGCCTTGTTCGTCCATGGCGACATGGACGACCTGGCATTGATAGGAGCGGAAGACTCCGAGTGCGCCGACGTAGCTGGGTGCCTCGCACACCACCACATCGCCGGGATTACAGAAGATACGGGTGAGAAGATCGAGGCCTTGCTGCGATCCAACGGAAACCATCACATCGTCTGGATGAGACGAGATGTTCTCCAGCTTCATCACTTCAGAGATCGCTTCGCGAATGGCTGGCTCGCCTTGCCCTGAGCCGTACTGCATGGCCCGGCGCCCATCGGTGAGCACCAGGTCGTTGAGGACCGAGCCGATCACGTCCAGCGGAAGATCGGTGATGTTGGGCATCCCTCCGGCGAGTGAGACGACTTCGGGTCGGTTGGCCACGGCGAAGAGTGCCCGGATTGCTGACGCTGTCATGCCGTGCGCGCGGTCGGCGTACCGGTCGACGTAGTGATCCAGGCGGGTGTCTTGGCGCCGCAGCCGCTCCAGTCCCGGTTCGTCAGGCTCAAGTGGGGAAGACTCGCTCACAGACCTAGCCTGCCCTATTCACCTAATTTTCAGCCAATGGTGCAGCCGCCTACGATGAATCCATGGCAAAGCCCAATCGCCCGGTTCGGTGGTCGCTCTGGCTTGCTGCCGGTGTGCTGTTCGGTCTCGTACTGGGCTTCGCGTTCGGACTAGCCAGGCCGCGCGTCAGGAAGTAAGTCTCATGGGATCCCGCCGCCTGCGCCCGATGACCGCCGCCGATCTGCCGACACTGCCTTCGTCGTGCGCGCAGTGCACCTACTGGGAGACGAGTCTCAGCGACCTCGCGGCGCCGGCGGATCATGTCGATCGGCAGCAGATGAAGGCCGAGTGGGCCCAGATCGTCACCCGGCACTGGGGTTACTGCGGGGTGATGGCGTTTGCCGATGACGAGCCGATCGGTCACCTGACCCTGGCTCCGGCGATGTACGTACCGCGACTGGGTGCTTTCGCAACAACCCCGGTCGGTCCGGACGCCGCAGTGGTGATGTCAGCGCATGTGGCACCCGAGCTGCGAGGCAAGGGAATCGGCAAGCAGCTCGTGCAATCGGCCGCTGGACTGGTGGCGCGGCGTGACATTCGGGCGCTCGAAGCGGTTGGCACGTACCACGACGGCCCGTCGTGCATGTTGCCGGTCGGCTGGCTGGAAGCGGTTGGCTTCCAGGTGGTACGCCCCCACCCGATCACTCCACGCTTGCGGATGGATCTGCAAAACGCAGTTCGCTGGCGCCCTGGTCTCGGCGCTGCCTGGCACCGTCTCACCGATCTGGTGCGTCAGCCGCAATCACCCGAGCCTGCCACATACACCCGTCGCGACGCCGTTTAAGATTTGGAGCTGCTCGCGCATCGCGCTCTGAATCCGCCGCCGTCGTCGTAGCTCGCAGAGGAAAGAACGCCTCCGCTCGCTGCTCCTCCGTGCGGCGGCGCGCGATTTCCGACGCTCGCAGCTGACTTTCTCCAGCTGCGCGAGCAGCTCCAAAGAAGGGGCTCCCCGCAGGAAGCCGTTCAGCCGGCTAGCGATGTCGTTGCGAATTTGCGCGATCACGTGCGCGTAGCTCAGAGATCGGCCAGGGCCTCGCGGGCGGCACGGCGTCCGGCCTCGACGGCGCCCTCCATGTAGCCGCTCCAGGCATTCGCCGTCTCGGTCGCGGCCCACTTGATCGGACCGATCGGCTTGTTGAGCGCCTCCCCGAAGTGGATCAGGCCGCACGGTCCGGTGTTGGCGTTGTAGCACCCGCGGGTCCACTGGCGGTCGGCCCAACCACCCTCGACGATCAGGCTCGGCTTGGCGGCGCGCGGCCCGAAGTGGCGGCCGAGCTCCGCGCGGACGGCCTCCGCCCGTTGCGCGGCCGGCCATCGGCCCGCCACTCGAGCCGACTCACCCTCCAGAAACGCGAGGATGATGCCTGGGCCGCCGGTCTCGTCCGGCATGCAGCTGTCGTTCGACATCCGTGCCGGGCCCACTTCCGAGATGAGCTGGGCGTTCAGGCCTTCGGCCCGCCAGAAGGGTTCTTCGTACAGCACGAACATCTTGTGCGCGGACGCCTGCGGCATCCGCTGGGTCAGCTGATCGCGTATCCCGGGCAGCGGAGGGTCGTACATGATCCGGCCGGCGAGCGTCGGCGCCAGAGCCACGACGACCTGCCGGCCGGTGGCGGTCAGTCCTCCTCGGCACGTGACCGTGACCCGGTCGTCGGAATAATCGATGGTCAGCACCGGTGAGTTCAGCACGATCCGATCGCCGAGGGTGGCGGCCAGCCGGAGCGGAATCAGCGAGGTGCCGCCGACGAACCGCTTGGTCTGGGCTCCGCCCTCGGACTCTGCAAGCAGATCGGCGGTCACCCCGCAGACGGCCACGTTCTCCAGCAGGCACAGCAGTGAGACCTCGACCGTCGGCATCGCCAAGATGCCGACCGTGCAGATCTCGAGCAGAGTGCGCGCGACGGGGGATAGGCCCTGGCTGTCGTACCACTGGCCGACGGTGATGCGATCCCACTCGTCGGCTCGGGGCGCGGTCCACGGAGCCTCGACGGGCACGGTGTCGGCCATCCGATCCAGCTCACGGAGCACCCGTTCGAGGCCGGTCAGCTCGGCAGCGTACTTAGCGTGGAATGTGTCGCCGCGCAGCACCTCCCCGGCGAACTCGTACGTGGTCTCGCCGTCCTCGAACTGGTCGTAGATCTTGACGCCGAGCTCCTCGGCGAGAGCCTCCATCCGGTGGTGGGTGTCGCCGATCCATTGCGCCCCCAGCTCGAGCGGGACACCATCCACCTCCTCGGTCAGGATTCGTCCGCCGATCCGCTCGTCAGCCTCCAAGACGAGCGGCTCCCGTCCGGCGTCGAGAACCTCACGGGCCGCGACGAGCCCCGACAGTCCTGCGCCGACGATGATCACATCAGCTTCGCGTGCCATCCTGCCTCCTGACTGTGTCGCTCGGTTGCCGCAGGTCGTCGTATCGGGTTCGTCGCGGGGCTGCACAGGCGCAGCCCACTAGGATTCGAAACCCAGTCCCATCCTGTCGAGGGTGCGCAGCCACAGGTTTCGGTTCCCTCCGTTACGGTCGGCATGATCGATCGACCATCGGGTCAGCTGGATCCCGCCGTAGCGGAAGGGCTCGGGTGGGAAGGGGATTGGCTTGGTTCGCACCATGGTCAGCCTCGTGCGCTCGTTGTCAGCGCCGTCCAGAAGGTCGAGCATGACTCGGGCCCCGAACCGGCTGGCGCCGACGCCGAGGCCGGTGTAACCGACGGCATAGGCGAGTCGGTCCTGGTACGCACGGCCCCAGAACGTCGTGAACCTGCTGCAGGTGTCGATTACTCCACCCCATCGGTGAGTGAAACGCAGTCCCTCGAGCTGAGGGAACGTGGTGAAGAACTGCTCAGCCAGTTCGGCGTATGTGGCCAGCCGCTGATCCTGCTCGGCACGGATCCGGTTGCCGAAGTGGTAGATGACGTCATATCCGCCCCACAGGATCCGGTTGTCGGCCGTGAGCCGGTAATAGTGGAACTGATTGCCGAGATCAGCCAGCCCCTGCCGGCCCTCCCAGCCGACGGCGTCCTGCTGCTCCGGCGAGAGGGGTTCGGTGACCAGGACATAGTCGTAGACCGGCACGATGTAGTTGCCGAGCCGACGCAGCAGATTGGTGAAGGCGTTCGTGGCCAGCGCTACCTGCCGCCCCCGGATCGAGCCGAACGGGCAGCGCAGTGCCAGACCGGCACCGTCGGACGTGATCCTGGTGACCTCCGTGTGTTCGTAGATCCGCACACCGAGGTCGAGGCACGCCTGGCGCAGACCCCAGGCCAGCTTGGCCGGGTGGACCAGCGCCACGCCGTCGGCGTCGTAGCGACTCGCGAGGTAGGTCGGCGAGTGCACCAGCGCCTGGGTCTGCTCGCGGTCCAACAGGACCGGTTCGGTGCCGTGCTCCACGAGGAGCTGGGCGAACTCGGTCAGCTCGGCCACATGCCAGTCTTCCACCGCGATGTCCAGTTCTCCTGTACGTTCGAACTCGGCGTCGATCCCGTGTCTGGTGATGGTGGCTTCGATGCTGTCGAGGTTCTCCCGGCCAAGCCGTTCGAGCGTGTCGAACTCGTCCGGGAACCGGTCAAGGCCGTTGGCTTCGCCGTGGGTCAGGCTGCTGGCACAGAAGCCGCCGTTGCGGCCGGACGCGGCCCAGCCGACGGTCGCCGCTTCGACCAGGACGACGTCGCGGCCGGGATCGGCCTCCTTGGCCTGCAGTGCGGTCCACAGACCGGTGTAACCGCCGCCGACGACGACCAGATCGGCATCGACCGCACCGACCAGCGAGGGCAACGCAGGCGGTGCCGCTGGGTCGTCGAGCCAGAACACGGAGGGTTGGGCCTCGGCCAACGAGCGCATTGCCCGTGGCGTCCAGGTCGGTTCGCTCCCATCTGCCTGCGCGTGTCGACCGCGGCGTGCCGGCATACCGTGACCCTATCTTTGGCAGATTTTTCTCATAAATGGGCCTAGCCTTCGTCATAACGGCGGCCGGCGCCGTGACTGCAGAGAAACGAGCCGCGATGAGTCATGCTGGCCATGAGGTACCTGCTGCACACGATCTAGCCGAGCACAAGGGGCTCGACGAGGGCGCACTGACGTTCTTCGGCACGCTGATGATCGGCCTCGCCTCGGTGGCACCGGCCTACTCCTTAGCGGTCACGCTGGGTTATGTCGTGATCGAGGACAGCACGCTGGCCCCCGTGGCGGTGGTGCTCGGCTTCATCCCGATGCTGCTCACCGCCTTCGCTTACCGGGAGCTGAACAAGGTCATCCCGGACTGCGGCACCACGTTCACCTGGGTAACCAAGGCGTTCGGACCGAGGACTGGCTGGTTCGGCGGGTGGGTGCTGACCCTCGCCGGGATCATCGTGCTGACGAGCCTGGCCCAGGTCTCGGGCCAGTACACCTTCCTGCTTCTAGGCGCCGACTCGCTCGCGGACAACACGTTTTGGGTGACGGTGCTGGGGGTCGTGTTCATCGCGGTCATGGTCTGGGTCTCCTACCGCGGCATCGTGATCGCCGAGTGGCTGCAGAACGTGCTCGTGGCCATCCAGTACCTCGCGCTGGGCGTCCTCGTGGTGGTAGCCCTGATCGCTGTCGCGGGCCCGAACCGGCCGGACACTGCAATCCCGATCGAGGCGTCCTGGTTCAATCCATTGGGCTTCTTCGCCGAGGACGGTGGCGGGTTCTCGGCGCTGACCGAGGGCATGCTGCTGATGGTCTTCATCTATTGGGGTTGGGACACGATCCTGTCTTTGAACGAGGAGACGAAGGAACGGGAGAAGACCCCAGGACGCGCAGCTGTCGCCGCGACGCTCATCCTGGTGGCGACGTACATGCTCACCACCGTGGCGGCGATCTCGTACGCCGGGGTCGAGACCGAAGGCATCGGGCTGGGCAACGAGGAGAACGCCGGCGACGTGTTCCGCGCGATCAGCGAGCCGGTGCTCGGAGACTGGAGCTGGATCGTGCTAGTGGCCGTCCTGGTGTCGGCGGTCGCGTCCACCCAGACGACGATCCTCCCGGCGGCACGCGGCACGCTCGCTATGGGTGTCTACCGGGCGCTCCCGAGCCAGTTCGCGAAGATCCATCCCAAGTTCAAGACGCCGACTGTCTCGACTCTGGTCATCGGTGGCGTCGCCATCGTGCTGTTCGTGCTGCTCAGTCTTCTGGGGGAGAACGCGTACGGCGACGTGCTGGCTGCCATCGGTCTGCAGATCTCGTTCTACTACGGGCTGACCGCGTTCGCGTGCGTGTGGTACTTCCGCCAGGACATCGCCCATGGTGGCAAAGACCTGTGGATCAAGGGGATCCTGCCCATGCTGGGCGGACTGATCCTGCTGTTCGCGTTCGTGTGGAGCGCGATCGACATGTGGTCGCCCGACTACGGCTACCTGGGCGGCTGGACAGTGCCGGGGACCAGCGTGGAGATCGGCAGCGTGTTCCTGCTCGGCATCGGCTCGATCGTCCTCGGCCTGCCGATCATGTTCTTGATCGCCCGCCGCAGCGAGCAGAAGCCGTTCTTCCGCGGCGAGTCGCTGCACCACGACACGCCGGTTCTCGCGCCCGATTAGCCAGCCGTGGGCGTGCACGGCAAAGCCGTCGACGACCTCCCATTCTTGAACCTGCAGCTGACGATTACGGCTCACCCTGGGGACTCACCGAGATGTCGCCATCCAGTTGATTGAAGGCGGAGCCTTTCGCTCCAATTCGCGAACAGCTTGCCAGAATGCCATCCAATACTGCGAGAGTTGGCGCATGCCCACGGTCAATCTCTCCCGGCTGAGCCAGCATCATTTCGAAGCGACAAACTCCCACGGCGGCACGATGTCGTTCGGCAGGAAATGGGCTGGTGAGTTCACCCCCGTCGAGCTGCTGCTTGTGGCCATCGCCGGGTGCACGGCGATGGACGTCGACGCCATCACTGTCAAGCGGTCCGAACCCGTTCGCTTCCGGGTCAGCTGCTCCGGCCAAAGCACCAAGAGCGTCCATGGCAACCATGTCACCGATATCTACGTCGACTTCGATGTGAAGTTCCCTGACAGCGAGGAAGGCCGTGCCGCCGTAGACGTGCTGGAGAAAGCGATTCGCAAGTCCCATGATCGACTGTGCACGGTAACCCGGACCGTTGAACTGGCGACGCCCGTCGACGCCCGGCTACGTGGCGAATCGGTGCTTGAGCAAGCAAGCTCACCGGCGTGATGTACCGCCAGACGACCGGGCGCACGACCCCGCCCCACCTGGCGCATCGTGACTTGGTGTACGTCACACCCGAGCGACTCGAGGAATTCTTTGCGGCAATCTTGCGCGGCTTTCACGACGAGTACGTCCCAGACCGTTGGGAGCCCCATCGCAAAGTGTTCGAGCCCGAGCGCAGCTTCGGTTTCCAGGTCGACGGGCGCTGGATCTCCACCTGCGGCGCGTACAGCAGGAGGCTGACCGTTCCGGGTGGAACGGTACCGGCTGCCGCCATCACGGTTGTCACAGTGCAGCCGTCGTACCGTCGCCGGGGCCTGCTCACCGAGATGATGCAGCATCAGCTGCGCGATATCCACGAGCGCGGCGAGGAGCCAATTGCCCTGCTCTGGGCTTCGGAGTCTGCCATCTACGGCCGTTATGGCTATGGCCAGGCTTGCCCGCAGGTGAAGCTGTCAGGCAAAACCAAGACGACTGCATTCCGACCCGATGTCGATCTTGGTTCCGGTTCGGTCGGTGAGGTGGAACGCGACGAGGCGATTCCAGTCATCAAGCGTCTACATCAAGCCTTGTTGCCACAGCGCGTGGGCGCGCTGGATCGCAACGACGACTGGTGGGTCGTCAAGTGGCACGATCCTGAACCATGGCGGCACGGCGCCTCGGCCTACCGATTCGCGCTGCATTACGACCGGCGCGGCAAAGCGGACGGCTACGTGGCATTCCGAGTCAAGAACGACTGGTCCGAATCAGGCGCGGAGGTCATTGTCGAAGAACTTGATGCGGCCGGCGCGAGAGCCCGCGCCGCGCTGTGGCGGTTCGTTCTTGATCTTGACTTGGTACGCAGGTTCGTCAGGCAAAATGCGCCCCTGGACGACTCGGTGCGCTACCTGGCCGCCGATCTTCGATCTGTCAAAGCCGAGGATCAGGACGGAACGTACGCCCGTTTGGTGAATGTACCGCATGCTCTCGAGGCGCGGCGCTACCTCACTGATCTTGATGTGACCATCCGAGTCGAGGATCCGCTGCTCACCTACAACACCGGCACCATCCGGCTGGAGACCGGTCCTGATGGCGCCTCCGTGACCCGCGTGACCCGCGGCCGAAGAAGGCCCGATCTCACGATGAACGTACGGGACCTCAGCGCCATCTACCTCGGCGGTACTTCGCTCGCCGCTCTTGCCCGGGCCGGTGTCGTCACCGAGCGTACGAGAGGTGCGGCGGCAGCGACCGGCGCCGCCTTCGCATGGTCCCAGCCACCCTTCTGCCCTGATTTCTTCTAGTTGTGCACTGCTCGCGCAGCGCGCGAGTAGTGCTGTTTAGAAACGGAAGCGGGTCGCGTCCACGTACAGCGTTGTCCAGGCCAGCACCTTCGTCGGCTGCAGTCGCCACACCCCAGCCTCGTACGAGGCAGCCGACTCCGAATAGCCGTACTTGGCCTTAGCCGCCGCGGCAAGCCGTTTCGCGAGCGCCTTCGATGGCGTCACCCACTGTGCGCTGCCTTCGACAATGACGGCCGACTCCCCATCCTCGAGATGCAGTGTCGCGCGCCCATCGCGGCGCAGGTTCCGGATGTGCACGGTTGCCGGGTCGCCGCCGAAGTAGCAGCCACCGTCGACCCACATGCCGTCTATGGGCACCACATGTGGGCTCCCGCTGCGGCGTACGGTGGCGAGCCAGTAATGCAGCGAGCCGACCAACCGTTGCTCGACCACCGTCCAGTCAAGGAGCTGGTTGGGGGAGCCGTAGCCGCTGGGCAGCCTCAGCTGCTCGGAAATCGGGAGCATGGAGCCGAATGCCGATGCAGCGGATTACAGATATTCCTCGATGGCCCCGAGCAGCACTGACTTTGACTTGGCGCCCTTGAACGCCTTCACCAGCTCGCCGCCGACGTAGACCTGGATCGTCGGCAGACCGAGGACGTAGTTGTTGGCCGGTGTCACCGGATTGGTGTTGGTATCCATCTTGACGAACCGGACTTTGTCACCGTGCGCGTTCGCGAGCTCCTCAATGATCGGCGATACCTGCTTGCACGGCCCGCACCAATCCGCCCAGAAGTCCACCATGACTGGCTTGTCGGACTTCAGGACGACATCAGCGAAGGTGGCGTCTGTCACATCAGCTACTGCACCCATCGAATCTCCTCTCAGCGCCCTTCAGTGTGCCGGGGCCCGCTGACACTAACCGAAATCAACTTGCCGCAGGCGTAAGCAGCGCTTCGTCCGCGGCTACGGTCGACT
This sequence comes from uncultured Actinomycetota bacterium, assembly GCA_963734005.1. Classification (GTDB taxonomy): domain Bacteria; phylum Actinomycetota; class Actinomycetes; order Propionibacteriales; family Propionibacteriaceae; genus Microlunatus. The sequence continues at coordinate 52,301 of CAVTFS010000011.1, read as the reverse complement.
GGTCTCCGTGGTGCAGCGCCGTCAGGTAGCGCTCCGCATCGAGAGCGGCCGCGCAGCCGGTTCCGGCAGCCGTGACCGCCTGCCGGTAGGTATGGTCGACGAGGTCCCCGGAGGCGAACACCCCGGGCAGGTTGGTCTTGGTGGATCTGCCGTCGGTGATCACATAGCCGTCGGCATCTAGATGCACCTGACCTTTCACCAGTTCCGACCGGGGATCGTGGCCAATGGCAATGAACAGCCCGGAAACCGGCAGCTCACGCTCAGCACCGGTCACAGTGTCCCTCACGGTGATCGATATCAGGGTTTTATCGCCGTGGATCTCAGAAACCACCGAGTTCCAGGCAAAGTTGATCTTGGGATTCTTGAACGCCCGAGCGGCCATGATCTTGCTGGCCCGCAGCTCGTCACGCCGATGCACGATGGTGACGGACTTGGCGAATCGGGTCAAGAAAGTCGCTTCCTCGACAGCCGAGTCGCCACCACCGACCACTGCGATGTCCTTGTCACGGAAGAAGAAGCCGTCACAGGTTGCACACCAGGACACACCGTGCCCGGACAGCCGATCCTCTCCCTCCAGACCCAGCTTGCGGTATCCAGAGCCCATGGCCAAGATCACGGTACGTGCCGAGAAGGTGTTGCCATAGCCGTCCTTGACAGTCTTGATGTCACCGGTCAGGTCCATCTCGACGACGTCCTCGGTGATCATCTCGGCACCGAATCGCTCGGCCTGGGCGCGCATGCTCTCCATCAGCTCAGGACCCATGATGGCGTCCCGGAAGCCTGGAAAGTTCTCCACCTCGGTCGTGGTCATCAAGGCGCCGCCGGCCTCGATCTCGCTCTCGAACACCAGCGGTCTGAGGTCGGCACGAGCGGCGTAGATGGCGGCGGTGTAGCCGGCCGGCCCGCTGCCGACGATGATGACGTCCTGTACGGATTCGCTGCTCATAGTGCCCTTCATCAATGTGCCCGTGTGGGCTGTAACCCTATCCGCGAAACAGCCACAGCCTGCTCGCTATTCCGGAGCGAAGTATCAGCGCGGCGCGACTGCTGACGGCGCTCGCAGCGCAGCTGTGACCTCCCGCAAAGCCTCGGAGTCAGCACGGCACTCCTCGCAGCGGGCAAGATGCGACTCGGCGAAGGCTGCGCGGTCCTCCTCGAGCCGACCCTCGGCCGCGTCGGCCAACTCATCGATCGACAAGTGCTGGGCGTTCATGGGAGCTGGGCTCTCATGGGATTAAGCCTCGGGTCTGCAGCAGCTCGGCAGTTCTGCGCGAGCGCTTGTCAAGCTGCGCCTGAGGTGCTCGACCCAATATCCACGTGAAGAGGGCCGAATGGCCGCCGCGTAGCAGCGCAACCGGAGCAACGACGCGCGTGGTTCGTCCGTCCGGACCTTGCGTGGTGAGCCGGTAGCTCGGCCCGTTCGGAGTGACGAATTCGGTAACGGCCACTAAGTCAGCTGCCTCGATGGTGTGGAACTTTCGGAAGCGGCGGACGGTCAGCCGGGATCCGTCTACCAGCAGATAGGCCCTGGTCCGCAGGTAGATCAATCCGACAATGAGCGCCCAGAGCGCTACCACGACGACGAGCGCCGGCAGCCAACCGGTCGCTTCGCTCCGGGCCAGCACGCCTATGCAAATCGTGGCAGCGACGCTGGCGAAGGTCGCTGGGGTACGCCAGTTGTAGGAGAGCTCGAGCGGGTGGGGCATCTACGAACCTGCCTCCGCCTGCTTGAGGTGGCTGAGCAGCGGTAGCAACCGCACCCGGCCGCGGACGCACCGGCTATTCACCGTGCTCTGTCTCTCGCGCCCAGTTGACCAGCAACCACCCTCGCTCTCACCGTCGGTCACTGCATGACCTCGACCTCGTAGATCCCGCCGCGGTAGCCGCTTCCCTCCTTCGGCAGTGAGGTCAGATACACCAGGACATATCGCGTCGTCACACCCTGCTCTGCAGTCAACGTCGCCGATTCTCCGGCTTTCGATTCGGCGGCCACCGTACGCCAACGCTTGTCGGAGTTCATCGGTGGCTTCGGAGTTTGGGACGGGTCAGTTTGCGGGACCCGGAACTCGACAGCCGTGCCGGTGCCGCTCAACTTGAGCTGGACCGAGCGCACAGCCTGGGGTGCATCGAGATCAAGCACCAGGCCAACACCACGCTTCAGATTGCCCAGTTTCGGGTTGCCAAAGTACTGAACCGTACGCCAACGAGTGGCCGGGTTCCCGTCGTAGGCGAGTCTCACTTCGTCGGGATTCTCGGTCTTGTCCTCGCCCTGAGGATCGAAGTCCCGCGCGCTGGCGATCGTCAGCTTCTTGGGCTTGGTCGGTGCGCGATCGGCCTCAGTGCCGGTTTGTTCGCTCGAGGCCTGAGGTTCGGGTGAGCCGGACAGTCGCCGATCCAAGATGATCGCGGAGATAATTCCCGCCGCGATCAGCAGCACCGCGAGTACCAGCAGCAAGCCGATCCAGCGCCTCCGCCGCTGCTGGGTTGCGGGTGGTGGGAGCGAGGGCTTGGTTCCCACGCGGCGGTTGGGCGTTGCGGGTCCTGACGGAGGCCTGCCAGCCGACACACGTGTGTGCTGAGTGGTGGGTGGGGCGCTGGCCGCCGGAATCGTCCGGGTGCGGATGGCCTCTTGCCGGATAGTCGTCTGGTCCAACAGCGAGGAGACGGGCGGCGCGCTGGCTGCCCGATCGGGCGCCGAAGCGCTACCGCCCACGGTGGGGATGGGCTGACGCAGCCGCTGCTCCAGGTCGGGCGCAGCATCCGCGCTGCCAAGAACCTTGGTCAGCGCAGTCACGATGCCTCCGGCAGTGGTGATGGCAGGCGCGTGATGTCGCGGTGGATCACCAAGAATCTGATCGCACACGTTGTCCAATGCCGGCGATACGCCAGCGCGTACTTGTCGAGGCGTCATCCAGCGGTGCCCCACCATCGGGGCATTCGGCAGACCGAACGCTGGGCCACCGGGCCAGCGACACACCAGCGAGGCATAGAGCAGTCGGCCGAGATCGGTGACATCGATCAGCTCAGCGGTGTCCGCGCCGTGCACCACGCCGTTCGCGACCGGCCGGAGGGCAGCCTCAATCAGCAACCCGACGATCTTGACATTTCCAGATGGAGTGATGATCACTGTCTCCGGGCTGATCCGACGGTGGTAGAGGCCCATACTGTGCACGCCGGCGAGGGCGTCGGCAACCTCGCGCGTGACCCAGGCGGCTTCCAAACTCGACAGCGCGCCGTGGCTCAAGATCACCTCGAGCGACTGGCCGGTCGCATACTCACAGACTATGTAGGAGCCGACTGATGGATCAGTGCTGTGCACGGCATCGAGCACACGAAGGAAACGAGAATCTGTGGCCACCGACGCCTTGCGAGCGGCAGTCAACAGCTCGTCCTCGCCAGGGTCTCCAGGAGTCAGCAGGTGCACCAGGACTGACCGGGAGAGCACCTGATCAAACGCTCGCCACGTGACGGTCGGCCGGGATTCTCCGATCAGCTCCTCAAGGCGGTAACGCGAGGCGAGCACGGTACCGGCAGGCAGCGTTGCCGCCCGGGACGCTCCTCCTCCGCCTTCTTCGACACCCTGCGCGGCTGTCGTCTGAACCATGGGTCTTGCGCTCTCCTCACCGGCTGCTTCGATGCTAGGAGACGGTGGCCGGATCACCGTAGGCGAATCGCCGGATGAGCTGAAGTCGGCGTATCGATCACCGCTCGCCTCGATCACGGTCTCCTCACGTACTTCCAAATTCTCTGGTTTGGAATCGCCACCCCGCCGTAGCAAGGTTGCCACGATCTGGCTGACTTCATGGATTCGCATCAACCGAGCCACCAACAAGAACAAGCCGACCGCCACGACACCGGCAATCGCCAGTCCTAGTGCCAGAGCCAGCTTGGAACCAGACTGACCCGCGAACACCCAAGAGATCAGCCAGGCCGCGACAGCGGCCGGAATCACAGCTAGCAGCAACCGCACGCAATGCTTGACCAGCTCTTCGGCGTCAAGATCAGGAAGTTTGCGACGAAGTCTGGAGAAGGAGACCGGTAGGCCGATCAGGTACGCAGCCGAGTAGGAGAGGGCCAGGCCCGTTGCCACGAGCGTTGGATTGTCGAGCAGTAAGACAGCGGCTACACCGAGGACGACATTGGCGCCGGCGATCAGGCACTGCAGGAAGAAGGTGGTACGCGTGTCCTCCAGCGCGTAGAAGGCGCGTAGGCAGACGTATTGCACCGTGAACGGAACCAGCCCGATGGCGAGAGCCATCAACGCACCGCCGACAAATGCGGCGTCCTTGGCGCCCTGGCCGAAGCCGAAGACGAGATGTGCCAGAGGCAGCCCGAGTACCAGGAAGGCAACCGCGGCCGGCAGCAGCGCGGTCACAGCCAGCCGTATCGCCCGCATGGTCTCTGCAGCAACAGCCGGCCGATCACCGGCAGCGGCGAGCCGGGAGGCGGTCGGCAGCATGGCGGTAGCCAGCGAGACCGTGATCAACGAATGAGGCAGGATCCACATCGCGTACGCGTTGGAGTAGGCGGTGAGACCAGCGCCCTTGCCGCCAACGGTCGCGCTGGTGGCGAGCTTGCTCACCACTACCAGTGCGGCCTGGGTCACCAGGACGAACCCAAGAGTCCATTTGGCCAACCGGAACGTCTTGCCCAGGCCGGTGTGCTTGAAGTCGAAGCGTGGCCGGTAGTGATAACCGCTGGCGCGCAAGAAGGGAATCAGAAAGGCAGCTTGCGCGGCGATGCCGAGCGTTGAGCCCAACCCCAGCAGCAGCTCCTGGCCTGTGGTGAACGGTCCCCCGGTCGACGTCCGTTCGAAGACGATCAAGTACAGCAGCAGGACCATGATCGACACCACGTTGTTGGCGATCGGTGCCCACATCATCGGCCCGAACTTGTCACGGGCGTTGAGTACCTGGCCGGCCAGCACATGCACGCCGTAGAAGAAGACCTGCGGCATGCAGTAGTAGCCGAGCATGATCATCGACTGGTACTGCGCTTCGAGTTGCGGGGACTTCCACCCGGAAGCCGAATAGAGCCAGATGATCGCCGGCACGGCGAGGGTCAGCAACAGCGTGATCAACCCGAGCGCGATCAGTCCGGCGGTCATGATTCGGTTGGTGTAGGCCTCACCGCGGTCAGCATCACCACGAATTGCTCGCACGATCTGCGGCACCAGCACGGTGTTCAGTACGCCGCCGGCCAGCAGGATGTACATGCTGTTCGGCACGGTGGTGGCGATCGTGAACATCTCTGCCTGCCGGGTGCCGTTGCCGAACAAATACACCAGCAGGATGAGCCGAAAGAACCCCAGCACCCGGGAGGTTGCGGTCCCCCCTGCCATCAGCGCACTCGCCGAAACCAGCCGCCTCGTGTGGCGGCGCTCCTCCGTCGACGGACCGGCGTCTGTGCCGGCCTCAGGTGGGCTCACCTTCGGTGTCGAGGTATCAGACATCAAGTCTCTCTGCCGGCGCCGAGCTCAGTGCGGGAAGCTCGCCTGAAGCCGTGCCGTCGCCTCCCGAAGGCCCGGCCGATCCGTCGCTGCCGGTCTTGGTCCGTTCCTTCGCCACCTGGCGAATACGCAGGAAGCTGCTGCCCACGAGGACGATGCCGGCGGCAATGGCGATCGCCCAGCCTGTGGTGCCGTTCTGGGTTACTTGCACTTCAATGTCGAAGGGGCGGCCCACCGGCCGTCCAGACTCGGTCATCAACTGCGCGGTTACCGGCACGACGCCGTTGGCCTTGGCAGTCACCTCCGCATTGTCGGTAAAGCTGTCCTGTGCGTTGAGATGCGAAGCCTTGATCGTTTTGATAGTGAGCCGCTGGGGGTTGTCAGAGTTGAAGACCAGTTTCACCTTGACAGCCCTGGCGTCTGGGTGTGCCGGATCGGCTTCCAGGGTGTTCCTGATCGTGATCGGGAACTCAACACCTTCCCGTGCCACGGTCTGGACACGTGCGCTGCTGCGGATCTGGATCTTCTCGAGCAGGATGTCGTCCAGTGCTGCCTGCTGCGGACCGAGAAACGCTTTGCGCGACTTGTCATGCTTGCGCCACTTGGCGCTGGCAGCCCGGGCGACTGCCGCACTGCCCTCGGCCCGCGCGTTCGTCGCATCGACCAGCAGGTCGGCGTATGTGTCGTTGCTCCAATCGAACCTTCTGAGACTGTTGAGCTGAGCGGCGGTGAGCTGGGCGTCACGGGCGGCCGAGCTGTAGTTGAATTTTTGCGACCATGCCGCAGGTGTGGATTTGAGCAGTTCGCTCAGAGTGCGCGGTTTCAACCAAGGCGCCCTGAGCGCTTGAGCGCCGTCCGCGGCTTGTGCTGCCGTACTGATGAGCCGAACCCTTCCGTGGGCGAGGCCGTCGCGTGCTGCTGTTGCCTCGATCCACGTTTCGGCAAGCATCCGCTGCCGAAGATGGATTGCGGTGTTGCGAGGATCCGGCCCGGGTCCGCCGTCCTGGTTTCCCTTTGCATATCTGACGATCGGAACACCGTTAGGTCCCGCGAGCAGCGGCGACGAGCCCCTGGCCGAAGTGTCAGCAAGCAGGATCGCGTCGGGCTGGAGAGCAGCGGCGGCCTTGGCCGTGTCTGCGTCAGCTGTGCCTCCGGCTGGGAGCACCAGAAGTGGCAGCGATCTGGTGGATTCCACCAGCTTGTTGGCGTTTGCCGCATCGTTGAGGACACTTTCCTGGCCGTCGTGAACCAGGGCAGCAACGTCAGGCGTGCCATAAAGCAGCCGATAGCCATCGTGCGACCGAAGTCTGTCGAAGCCCTCGAGCCATCGGGTGGCATCGGCTTGACCGGTGCCCGCTGACGTCGTGCCCTCGGAGTCGAGCACTTGATAGCCGCCAGCCATGGTCTGGAGCTCCTCGATCAACGCGGGGTCCACGGCAAAGCTCGCGTTGGGCGCTTCGGCCGCCTTGAGCAGGGCCGTCAAGCGGCCGTTTTGACCGACCTCAGCGGCGAGGTGATCATCGGACAGCACGCCCTTCCGAACCAGCGAAGGGCGGGTGTTGAGAACCACAACTGAGGTCATCGTCAACGAGCTGCGGGGCTTCGCCGCCAGCACCGGCACGAAAACCCGGGCACGGCCGATGGCCACGTTGTTGCCGCGCTGCAGGATGTGGACGCCCATCAGATAGACGCCATCGGTGGGAGACAGCTCGAGGTCGGAGACCTTGACTCGCAGCTGGAAGTTGACGGAGGCATTGGGTGCGAGGGAGGGACTCTCGGCCGTGAACAGATCTTGGAAGGCGCCGGTGTATCGGGCGCCCAGCGGATCGTTGGACTCCGATGCCAGCGCCTGCTCTAACCCGGCGCGCCCGAGGATGGGCGCCTGATTACGCCAGAAGAGAGCCTCCAACCGGTAGAGCCGCTCTTTGGTGATGTTGGTTACGCGGCCAGTGATGGTGATCTCGCCATCTCGAGCGGGGAGCTCGGGCTCCATCGACGTCAGGGTGATCGCGACAGAGGCTACCGGCTCGGCAGCCGCTGCCGGTGTCGGCATCAGCACCAAGCAGAGCCCCGAGACCGCTACTGCTAGCAGTGCGCGGGCCGTACGCACCGCGCACCACCTCCTCACCTTGTCATGGTAATTCCGTGTCCGGCCGTGAGCGGACGTCGCCGGATTCCAAACAAGTTTCAAAAACGGGCGTGAGCGTCGGATCCCAAGCGCGATGCGCGAACGCCCGCCAAATTAGCGCGACGTTACAATCGCTCAGCGTGTCTACCTTCCAGCTCAGCTCAGTGCAGGCCGCGGCGGTGGCCGAGCTGCTGAAGATCGCGCCGGTCGCTGATCGGTTGGGCGAGTTGTTCAGCAAGGCCGGACACGAGCTCTATCTGGTTGGCGGCAGCGTACGTGATGCCCTGCTGGGCAAGCTTGGACACGATCTGGACTTTGCAACCTCGGCGCGTCCGGACGCGGTCGAGAAGCTGCTTCGGAAGTTCTCTCCAGCCGTGTGGACCATCGGCAAGGAGTACGGCACCATCGGCTGCAAGGTCGATGTCGGCGAGGTGAGCTGGGTCATCGAGGTCACCACGTACCGCTCCGACGTCTACCCCGGGCACAGCCGAAAGCCGGAAGTCGCATTCGGCGACACGCTGGACGGTGATCTTTTGCGCCGCGATTTCACGATCAACGCCATGGCCGTGTCAATTCCCAACAAGAGGTTCGTCGACCCGTACGGCGGGTTGATCGATCTGGCACAGCGGTTGATTCGGACTCCCGCGACACCGGAGAGTTCGTTCAGTGATGATCCGCTGAGGATGATGCGTGCGGCCCGCTTCGTTGCCCAGCTGGGCTTCCGGCCGACGCCCGATGTGGTCGCCGCGATGAGGGGCATGGCTGACCGCATTTCGATCATTTCTGCCGAGCGGATTCGCGACGAGCTCAAGAAGCTGCTGCTGACCGACCGGCCGCGTCCTGGTCTCGACTTGCTGGTATCGACCGGACTCGCGGCGAGGGTGCTTCCTGAGCTGCCAGCTCTGCAGCTGGAACGGGACGAACATCACCGGCACAAGGATGTCTATCAGCACAGTCTCACGGTGCTGGAACAGGCGATCGAGCTGGAGGATCGGCTGCCGGAGCAGCCGGATCTGATCGTCCGGCTGGCTGCGCTGTTGCATGACGTCGGCAAGCCGGCGACTCGCCGGTTCGAACCGGGCGGAAAGGTGTCCTTTCATCACCATGACGTTGTCGGCGCCAAGCTCGTGCGGAAGCGGTTGACGGCGTTGCGATTCAGCGGCGAAGAGATCAAGGCCGTTTCCGACCTGGTCGCGCTGCATCTGCGTTTCCACGGGTATGCCGGCGGCCAGGATCGCGGCGGAGCATGGACTGACTCCGCGGTTCGTCGCTACGTCCGCGATGCCGGTGATCAGCTGGCCAGGCTGCATGTCCTGACCAGGGCCGACTGCACGACCCGGGACGCTGCCAAGGCCGAACGGCTGCGGCGGGCGTACGACGACTTGGAGCGTCGCATCACCGAGCTGGCTTCTCAGGAAGAGCTGGACGCCATCCGACCGGACCTGAACGGCGCCCAGATCATGGAGATCCTGGGCATCCCGGAGGGCCGCGACGTCGGCCGCGCGTACTCGTTCCTGCTGGAACGTCGGATGGAGGAGGGGCCGCTCGGCGAGGCCCGTGCTCGTGAAGAGCTGCTGACCTGGTGGGCTGAGAACCACTCGTGAGCTGTCCCGCGCGTAGCACCTTAAGGGCTTAATTCCCGAATTCTGCGTTCTGTACCGGAGTACGAACTACGTTGGATACGCTCCGCACGGCAAAACGGGCACCATTGTTGATCCCGTTGCAATGTCATTTTGACTATTTGTGGGTATAGAGGCTGTGATTTTCACACCCAGCAGCACTCGGGAAGAAGGAACCACCGTGGCAACCAGGATTTTGACCACTCTCCAGGACGACATCGACGGCTCGACGGCGGTTGAGACGGTCCGCTTCGCTCTGGACGGTGTGGAGTGGGAAATAGATCTGTCGGAGCGCAACGCCAATCGGCTTCGCAACAGCCTCAGTGACTTTATTGCGCATGGCCGCAAAGTCGCCGGCAAGCGGCGCGCGCCAACCTCATCGAGCCACGTCGACACCAAAGCCGTCCGGAAGTGGGCTCATGCCAACGGCATTGAACTCAACGACCGCGGGCGTATCCCGCTTGACGTCATCGAGCGCTATAGGGCCGCAGGCGACGGAGCCTCGCATTGACATACCGATTTTGCTATCGATGAATCAGAGCGAAATCGATGCCATCCGCGCGCTGTTGGGCGCGAAGCCCCTGCGCCGGTTCCGTCGTCAGCCATCGCCAGATGGTGGCCGAGGCGGGCCGCGCCCGCGCAGTGAGCACGCTGGCGATTGGCTATCGGCTGGCGCCCGAGCATCCCTTCCACGCCGCTCTCGATGACGCGCTGGCGGCGTGGCGCTATCTCCGCGACGCCTTGTTCCAGCCGGTATGGCAGGAAAGATCCGCGGGTCTCAGTTCTCTATCCCCACTTGCGAGACCTGCAGCCGACGCTGACCCAGGTGGGATCGGACGAGACGTTGCTGGATGACGCCAGTCGCTCGGCTCAGCGACGGGCGCAGCAGCCCGCGCGCTCGCGAGCGCAGGCGCCATCATCGGTGTCCATATGTGAGCCGTAATCGAGCTGACCAACAGATTTTCCTATGGGTTTGGGCCGGGCCCAACCGTGGCAGACTATTCCTTCGTGGTCGCCGTCGGTGGTGCCCTCCATATGCGTAGAACCGGAAGACGCCTGAGGTGAAGGTACGAGAGATCAGACGCCATGGGCATCGTGAAGGCAGTGCCGCTATGACGGCGCCCAGCGATGCCCCAGAGGGCCCTGCCCACGAGGGTCGTGCCCGACCGGGTCGTGCCCGGGAGACGGAGTTCGAGCCGGTCTATCACCACTACGGACCCCACCGCGCCGGCTTGCCACCACTCATTCCTTACTTCCGCGAGCTCTGGCGGCGGCGCGCCTTTGCGGCCGAGATGAGCCGGGCCACGATGCGCGGCGCCAACACATCGACGTTCTTCGGGCAGGCGTGGCTGATTCTCAACCCCCTGCTGCTTGCCGCTGTCTACTACATCCTCGTGACGATCATCCGCCGCGAGAACGATCCGGCCTTTTTCGCCCATCTCACCCTGGGGATATTCGCATTCCAGCTCGTTGGGCACTCGATCACCAGCGGCGCGACCTCGGTGACGAGCTCCGGCAAGCTACTGCTGAATACGCCCTTTCCCCGGCTGCTGATCCCATTGTCCGCGGTGCGTACGGCGTTCTTCCGCTTCCTGCCTACCGTGCCGGTCTACTTCGTCTTCCATGCGATCTTCCTGACCCACGTGTGGTCACCCAAGATGCTGCTCGCCTTGTACTTTCTTGCCACCATGATCGTATTCTCCATGGGCTTGGCGGCCTTTTTTGCGGCACTCCAGGTCTATTTCCGAGACACGTCGAGTTTTCTGCCGTTCTTCGTACGGATCTGGATGTACTTATCTCCGATCTTGTGGGCACCCGAACACGTCATCGGCCGATTCTCGGGGCCGATCATGACGCTTATCCAGCTCAACCCGATGTATTCAATGATCGGCGGCTACACCGAGCTGTTGCAGGGCGACGCGTTCCCGCCTACCTACATGTGGATCTCCGCGGCGGTGTGGGCAATCGCGGCTGTGGTGATCGGTTTCCTGTACTTCATCTCGAGGGAGCGTGAGTTTGCTGTCCGTCTTGTCTAACGGCGAGCTCCCGCTGGCAGTCAAGGTCAATGACCTCTCGGTCACGTATCGTACGACCTTCGAACGCAAGCCGACCTTAAAGCAAGCTTTGGTCCGTTTTGGACGCGGACAGCGCGCTGTGAGGGAAATCGAGGCGATCAAGAACGTCTCATTCGACGTGCGTACCGGGACGGCGATGGGCATCATCGGCTCCAACGGTGCCGGTAAGTCCACACTGATGCGCGCGATGGCTGGCATCCTGCCGCCTACCAGCGGCTCGATCGAGACCTGGGGTCGGGCCAGCACGCTCCTCGCGCTAGGCGTTGGCTTCAACAAGAACCTCTCTGGGCGGGAGAACATCATCCTCGGCGGCCTGGCCTCCGGCCTGTCTCGCCGTGAGGTGGAGGAACGGGCCGACGAGGTTGCCGAGTGGACCGAGCTTGGCGACTTCATTGACATGCCCATGCGGACCTACTCCTCAGGCATGTCCGCGCGGGTGGAGTTCTCGGTTGCCGTCCACATGAAGCCGGACATCCTGATGATCGACGAAGCCTTGTCCACCGGCGATGCGCACTTCCGGGAGAAGGCGAACGCCAAGATGGCCGAGCTGCGTGACAGCGCGCGGGCTATGTTCCTGGTCAGCCACGGTCTGGGCAGCATCAAGGAGATGTGCAACGAGGCGATCTGGCTTGACCGCGGCAAGCTGATGATGCGAGGCCGGCCGGCGGAGGTCGTGAACGCGTACATCAAGTTCGTGAAGGTCAAGAAGTCCGCGACGGCGATGGAAGATTTGTAGTTCCGCGGCCGATAGGTCTATGGCGTGACGTAAATCTTTCGGCCGAAACTGGCCGATTCCCGATTCAAACTACGTTACCGATTCGTGTCGAAATCAGCTCATATCAATCCACAAACTGGTTGAACCAATGCGGGTTCCGCTGCGTACGACCCTTGTGAAAGCTGTGGCCCCAATGTGGGCGGGATTTGAGCCGCTGGTGCGTCGCGGGGGCAGCGCACTAGCACGTACAACGGCGCGAAAGGCGTCGTTACGGTCGTGCCTATCTCCCGTTCCCGCGTGGGTTCGCGCTTCCGTCCATTGGCCCTAACTCGATTTCTCGGCGGGGAGATATGCGATGTGCACGACCATTTACGTTACGAACACTGCAGTGTTCGAGCGTCGGGAATCTCAGGTTCGTAGCTATTGCCGGAGCGTCGATGCAATCTTCGAGACCGCGTCCGGCAGCATCATGCGCGATGTCGACAGACGGGAGCACATCGACTACCTGTCTGGCACGGGTTCGCTGAACTACGGGCACAACGACCCCGACATGCGGGCGGGAATCATCGACGCTCTGATGCGTGACGGCATCACGCACGGCTGCGCTAGTACGGAACTGCCGTCACTGGGCTACGACCTTGGACCATCCGTGAGGGCACTGCGCTCCGAAGTACTCCGTGACAACGCCGAGACGCAGCGGACTGCGCTGCTTGAGAGACGGAGGCCACGGTGACTATCATCTCGACGCCCCAGGGCTTCAATGAGGAGGAGCTCTACGTCGATCTTGAGCCGACATTCGGGCACCCGCTGTTCCTCAAGTGTGAGGGCTTCAACTTCGCCGGGTCGATCAAGCTGAAGGCCGCGACCGAAATGGTGGAGGCGGCCGAGCGGGACGGAGTCCTCAGGCCGGGGTCGGTCCTGGTGGAGTCCTCGTCGGGGAATCTGGGCGTTGCGCTGAGCATGATCGCGGCGAACAAGGGCTACGGGTTCGTGTGTGTCACCGACTCCCGCTGCAACTTGTCGACCAAGCGAATGATGCAGGCGTTCGGCAGCCAGGTCCAGGTCATCACAGAGCCGGATCCGGTCGGCGGCCTGCTCGGCGCGCGAATCAACTACGTGCGTGCGTTGTGCGCTTCCGACGACCGCTACGTGTGGCTGAATCAGTACGCCAATCCGCAGAACTGGCAGGCGCATTACCGCAGCACGGCGCCGGCGATCGCGCGCCAGTTCCCGCAACTGGATGTGCTGTTTGTCGGGGCCGGGACCTGCGGGACGCTGATGGGTTGCGCCCGCTACTTCCGGGAGTGGCATCGGCCGGTCCGGGTGGTGGCGGTGGACAGTGTGGGCTCGGTGACCTTTGGCGGCCCGCCGGGACGCCGGATGATCCCCGGGGTAGGCACGGGCGTCAGGCCGGCGATGCTCGACGAGTCCTACGTGGACGATGCGGTATCCGTCGAGGAGGCGGACACCATCCGTGCCTGCCATCGGCTGGCAAGCCACCGGATTCTTGTTCGGCGGCTCCACAGGCACGGTGATCAGCGGCGCGATGGGCTGGTTGAGCCTGCATGGCTGGCAAGACCTCACCGCGGTGGCTATCGCTCCAGATTTCGGTGAGCGCTATCTGGACACCGTCTACCACACCAACTGGGTGCAGGATCTGTACGGCGAGGACGTGCTCAACTCCGATGAGCTGACCACCGCTTCGGAGTCCGCCTGACATGGTGCAGGAAGCTCTCGGTGCCTTGACAGTCGGTCTGGCCGATCCGCCTACCAGACAGGGCAGCGGCGCTCGCCTGGAGTCGAGCACCGAAAGCATCTTCGCCGAGGTGCTCGCTGATGTCATGCAGGTCGAGCGGGTGTCGGTGGACAGCAACTTCTTCGATGATCTGGGTGCGGATTCGATGGTGATGGCGCGGTTCTGTGCCCGGGTCCGGAAGCGGCCGGATCTGCCGGCGGTGTCGATCAAGGACATTTACCAGCACCGTACGATCCGGAGCCTGGCTGCGGCACTCGTGGACACCACGCCGATGCCTGTGGAGCGGGTCTTCGCCGACATGCTCGCTGATGTCATGCAGGTCGAGCGGGTGTCGGTGGACAGTAACTTTTTCGATGATCTGGGTGCCGATTCGATGGTGATGGCGCGGTTCTGTGCCCGGGTCCGGAAGCGGCCGGATCTGCCAGCGGTGTCGATCAAGGACATTTACCAGCACCCCACGATCCGGAGCCTGGCCGCGGCACTCGTGGACACCACGCCGATGCCGGTGGAGCGGGTCTTCGCCGACATGCTCGCTGAGGTCATGCAGGTCGAGCGGGTCTCGGTGGACAGCAACTTCTTCGATGATCTGGGCGCGGATTCGATGGTGATGGCGCGGTTCTGTGCCCGGGTCCGGAAGCGGCCGGATCTGCCGGCGGTATCGATCAAGGACATCTACCAACACCCCACAATCGCAACCCTGGCTACGGCACTCTCGGACGCGGAGCCTGCTGCCGTGGAGTCTCCGGCGGCGACCTCGGTCGAGGTGCCGAAACGGGCGGGAACGCCGCAGGTGGTGGTTTGCGGGGCGCTGCAGTTGTTGATCTTCCTGGGATATTCCTATCTGGCGGCGTTGGTGATCGCGCAGGGCTATGAGTGGATTTCGGCGGGCACGGGTGTGCTCGACATCTATCTCCGGTCGGTGGTTGCCGGCTGCGCGTTGTTCTTGTTCTTGTTCACCGTTCCGATCGTGGCGAAGTGGATCCTGATCGGTCGCTGGAAACCCAAGCAGATTCGCATCTGGAGCCTGGCCTATGTCCGGTTCTGGGTGGTGAAAACACTGGTGCGGCGGAACCCGATTGTGCTGTTCACCGGTTCGCCGCTGTTCAACCTGTATCTGCGGGCGTTGGGCGCGAAGGTCGGTCGCGGCGTGGTGATCTTGTCCAATCACGTACCTATCTGCACCGACCTGCTCAGCATCGGCGCTGGCACGGTGATCCGCAAAGACTCCTTCATCAATGGCTATCGAGCCCATGCCGGGTTCATTCATGTGGGCCCGATCAGTATCGGAAAGAACGCGGTGATCAGCGAGGCGACGGTCATCGATATCGACACCTCGATGGGCGACGACACCCAGCTCGGCCACGCCTCCTCACTGCACTCCGGGCAGACCGTGCCCGACGGCCAACGCTGGCACGGCACCCCGGGGCAGCAAACCTTAGCCGACAACTTCCTGACGGTATTTCCGGCTCGTTGCAGTACCGTGCGGAGGGTCGCCTACGCCACCTGGCAACTGCTGACGCTGTTGCTGGTGTACCTGCCGGTGGGACTCGCCGGTAGCAGCTGGTTGCTGCTCAAAGTGCCGAGGCTGAGCGAGCTGATGGCCGAGGGGGCCGGTGCCTTCACCAGCTGGACGTTCTACCGCGATGCCCTGGTCGTGTCCCTCGTGCTGTACTTCGGCTCGATACTGGCCGGTTTCGTCATTGTGACGACCGTCCCGCGCCTGCTCAACCTGCTCATCAGGCCCAACAAGGTCTACCGTCTGTACGGCTTCCACTATGGGATCCATCGGTTGATCGTTCGTTTGACGAACGCCAAGGTCTTGAGCAACCTGGTCGGCGACAGCTCGTGGATCGTCCACTACTTGCGCGGTATCGGGTATGACCTCGGGAAGATCGTTCAGACCGGGGCGAACTTCGGTGGCCAGGTGAAGCATGAGAGCCCGTTCCTGAGCTCTATCGGCACTGGAACGATGGTCGCCGACGCGCTGTCGATGATGAACGCGGAGTACTCGACCACCACCTTCCGGCTGTCCCGGGCGTCTATCGGAGAACACAATTACCTCGGAAACGGCATCGCCTATCCGCCGCGAAGCAAGACGGGGGATAACTGCCTGCTTGCGACGAAGGTCATGGTCCCGATCAGCGGGAAGGTCCGGGAGAATGTCGGGCTGCTGGGCTCCCCCGCCTTCGAGATCCCGCGTTCGGTTGATCGCGACAGCAGCTTCGACTACCTGAGAGAGGGGGAGGAGTTCCGCCGCCGCCTTGCCGCCAAGAACAGGCACAACTTCGCCACCATCTTGTGGTGCCTGTTCACGCGATGGTTCTTCATCTTCATGATCACCGTGTTCACGGCAATTGCTGGGGACTTTTACGCCTCACTGGGTGCAGCAGCGATTGTGTTGGAACTCGTGTCTGCCGCTGTGTTCGGCATCGCGTACTGGATCCTGGTCGAACGGATCGTCACGCGATTCAATCCCGTGCGACCTCTGTTCTGCTCGATCTACGAGCCCGCGATGTGGCGCCACGAACGATATTGGAAAGTGCCCGCGACGCCATATATCACGGTTTTCGTAGGCACCCCGTTCATCAACATGATCCTGCGCCGAGTGGGTAGCCGGATCGGCCGCCGGGTGTTCAACGACGGCTGCGCTATGACGGAGCGGTCGCTGGTCACCGTCGGCGATGACTGCACGCTCAACGAGACAAGCTGGATCCAATGCCACTCGCAGGAGGACGGCACCTTCAAATCGGACTACTCGACCCTAGGCTCCAACGTAACCCTCGGGACCGGCACCCTCGTCCACTACGGCGTGACAATCGGTGACGGCGCCGAGCTCACCACCGACTGCTTCCTGATGAAGGGCGAGCAGGTCCCGGCCGGCGCGCGGTGGGGCGGCAACCCGGCCCATGAGATTCGAGATCGACAACTGGTCGCGGCGGGCGCCCGCGGACGAGGGGAAATTCCATGGACGTACTGACTGAGACAGATCGCGATTACTGGTGCGGAGTGCTCAGTGAGGGCGGATCCACCGCAATCCCGCGGTGGAGCGTTGATCCCGCGCCGGGACTGATCCCTGAGCCTGTCGAAGGGCGCGATCTACGGACTTCGACATGCGCCGTCCCGAGCTTGTCGAAGGGCTCAGCCCAGGTAGCCATGTACGACGCAGCGATTCCCGAAGATCTCGTGGCCGCGTCGCGCCGGCGGGCCGACGAGCTGAACGTGCCGTTCAGCTCGATGCTGCTTGCCGCGCACGCCAAGGTGCTCGCCGCGCTGTCCGGTGAGCGCAACGTCGCGGCCGGCTACGTCGGCGGGACCGATCCCGGACCGTTACCGTGCCGGCTTACGACGGAGGCTGAGTCGTGGCGGGAGCTGCTGCTCGACACCCACCGCGTCGAGGCGCAACTGCTGTCGCACGCGGATTTTCCGTTGGACGCGCTGAGGCGCGAGCTAGGTGTGACGGTACCGGCTTCGAGACTGTCCTCGACCTGACCGGCGCGGATGGCGACCTCGGCGAGGACGTCGTGCTGCGGGTCGGGATCGCGCAGCCAAGCGATGAGCTGGTACTGCGCCTGCGGTACCGGACCGATGTGCTCGATGCGGACTGCGCAGCCCGCATCGCCGGTTATCACCTCACGGCGCTGGAGCTGATGGCCGTCGATCTCGATGCTGAGCACCAGGAGCAGAGCTTGTTGTCTGCGGAGGAGCTCTATTTTCAGCTGGCAGGCCTGGCCGGGCCGCGGCGGGAGCTGCCGGATCGCCGGGTTCATGAGTTGTTCGAGCAGCAGGTGGAGGCTCATCCTGAGGCTGTCGCCGCTGTGTGCGGGGACCGCAGCCTGACGTACGGGCAGCTCAATGGTCGTGCCAATCGGTTGGCTCGGGCTTTGTTGGCGCGTGGGTTGGGCCGTGAGGGTGTGGTGGCGGTGGTGACCGAGCGCAATCTGGATTGGTTGGCTGCGGTGCTTGCGGTCTTCAAGGCCGGTGGGGTGTATCTGCCGATCGAGCCGCATTTCCCGGCGGATCGGATTGCGGCCATGCTTGCCCGGGCCGGCTGCGGGTTGGTGTTGACCGAACCTGCCAGCACCGCCACCCTGGACGCGGCCTTGAAGTCGCTGCCGGGGGTCCAGACGCTGTTCGTTGAGGCGGGTTATCGGGAGGATCAGGCTGAGGCGAATCTCGGCGTGGTGGTTGCGCCGGATCAGCTGGCCTACATCTATTTCACTTCGGGTTCGACTGGTGAGCCGAAGGGTGCGATGTGTGAGCACGCCGGCATGGTGAATCATCTGTTCGCCAAGATCGATGATCTGGGGATCGGCGCAGGGTCAGGTGGTGGCGCAGACCGCACCGCAGTGTTTCGACATTTCGTTGTGGCAACTGGTTTCCGCGCTGCTGGTCGGCGGCCGAACCCTGATCATCGAGCAGGAGGTGATCTTGGATGTGCAGCAGTTCGTCGACAAGATCATCGACGGCCGGGTCGCTGTGATGCAGCTGGTGCCGTCCTACCTGGAGGTCGTGTTGTCCTATCTGGACCGCGAGCCACGGCCACTGCCCGACCTGCGTTGTGTGTCGGTGACTGGTGAGGCGTTGAAGTGGGAGCTGACGCAGCGCTGGTTCGCGTCACAGCCGCAGATCAAGCTGGTGAATGCGTATGGGCTGACCGAGACCTCCGATGACACCAACCATGAGGTCATGGATCGGGTCCCGGATCGGGTGCTCTTGGGTCGTCCGGTCAACAATGTGCAGATTCAGGTGGTTGATGAGTACCTGCGACCGGTGCCGTTGGGTGCGCCCGGTGAGATCGTGTTTTCTGGGGTGTGTGTGGGCCGCGGCTACATTAATGATCCGGAACGGACCCGCGCAGCGTTCCTGACCGACCCCGAACACCGGCAGGCGGCGGTATCGCAGTGGTGATCATGGCCGGTGGCGCCCGGACGGCAAGTTGGAGTTTTTGGGCCGGCGGGATTCGCAGTTGAAGATCCGGGGTTTCCGGATCGAGCTGGGTGAGATCGAGAACACGCTGTTGCGAGTGCCCGGGGTGCGTGACGGTGCGGTGGTGGTTGCGGAGCGGGCCGATCAGAGCAAGCATCTGGTGGCCTTCTACTCCAGCGGCAACCCACTCGAGGTCGACGTGTTGCGCTATCGGCTGGGTGAGTCGCTGCCCGAATACATGGTGCCGTCGGCGTTTCACTGGCGGGAGCTGTTGCCGTTGACGGCCAACAGCAAGATCGACAAGAAGACCCTGACGAAGTTGGCCGGACAGCTCAGCGGCGTCGAGGACCGCTACGACGCACCGAACACGCCGACCGAGAAACGGCTGGCGGCCGCCTGGGCGAAGGTGCTCGGCGTTTCGCCGGAGCAGATCGGCCGGCGCGACCACTTCTTCGACCGGGGTGGCACCTCACTGTCGGCAGTGAAGCTCGCGATAACCCTGGACCGGGCGGTGTCCCTCAAGGAGGTCACCGCGCATCCGGTCTTGGCTGACCTGGCGGGCGTCGTGGATGGCAGGTCCGACGGGCAGTCCGAATTGCTGCAGGCCCTGTCCGAATCGAATGGGCCGATCGGATGTCGGGATCGAATGGTGCGCCGACCGGCGCCCTGGTGTGCTTTCCGTACGCGGGCGGCAACGCGGTGAACTTCCAGCCGATGGCGAAGGCGCTGCGGGACAGCGGTCTCAGCGGTGTACGCGGTCGAGCTGCCCGGTCATGACGTCGGCGCCGGTAGCGAGTCCTTCGCGCCGTTGGACCAGGTGGTCGACCGGGTCGTCGCCGAGATCAACCGGCGCGGCCTGACTGCCGTGCTGCTGTGGGGACACTCCTCCGGCACCGCGCTCGCCGTCGAGACGGCCCGGCGGCTGCAGGAGCGTGGGACGAGGTCCGCGAGTTTTTCTTGGCGCGCAGCTGCTGGGTGCCGCGGCGGACCGGCGCGCCGCCGTCACCGAGCTCGGCGCACGCAGCAACGCGGAGATCTCCGCGCGGCTGAGCGGCGACAGCGGTTACACCGAGCTCGGTGAGCTGG
The DNA here is from genome assembly GCA_963734005.1 of uncultured Actinomycetota bacterium. GTDB lineage: Bacteria > Actinomycetota > Actinomycetes > Propionibacteriales > Propionibacteriaceae > Microlunatus. The sequence goes on along the minus strand of CAVTFS010000011.1, from coordinate 32,547 downwards.
ACGCGGAACGCGCCGAGCATGTCGGTGCCGCGTACCGCCACGACTACGTGTCGGCGAACCGCTATTTCGCCGAGGTCTTGGATAACCCGCCGCCGGAACGGCTGTCAGCGCCGGTCACCGTGGTGGTCGCTGCGGACGATCCCGCCACGGCAGGGTTTCGGGCGCGCCACCGCGAGTGGGAGCTGCTGGCCGAACACGTCGAGCTGCACGAACTTCCCGGCGGCGGTCACTACTTCCCGCGTACCCGTCCGGCTGAGGCGGGGCAGGCCGTCCTGCAGTCGGCCGGAATGTTGGCTTCTCCATGACCGTCGAATTGAAGGGAGCCCCGATGTCGTCGTCACCGCTGGCGTCACTGCTCGATATGGAATTGCAGCCTGGCAAGCCTCCGATGCTGCGCGCCGAGGCCACCGGCGATGCGTCCGGCTGGGCGGCCGAGCACCGGGACGCGTTGCGCGCCGTCGTGGCAGAGCACGGTTCGGTTTTGGTCCGTGGCCTCGGGCTACGTGAGCCGGCCGGGTCTGCCGCGGTCTTCCGGCGGCTGGCCTCCACCCTGATGACGGAGAAGGAAGCCTTCGCTCGCCGGCAGGTTTACGCCGACGGGGTGTACTCCTCGGCGACCTGGCCGGCGAACCAGCAGATGTGCATGCACCATGAGCTGAGCTACCGGCTGGAAATCCCGAGCCTGTTGCTGTTCGGCTGCCTGGGCGCCCCAACCCGCGGCGGAGCGACCGCGGTGTCGGATTCGCCGACCGTGCTGGACCAGCTGCCCAAGGACTTGACCGAACGGTTCGAGCGGGACGGCTGGCTGCTCACCCGCAGCTACAACGAGGAGATCGGCGCGACCTTGGCGGAGGCGTTCGGGACCGAGGACCGGAGCGCCATCGAAAGCTACTGCCGTGGCAACGCGATCGAGTTCGCGTGGCAGCCCGACGGCGAACTGCGGACCCGGCAGCGCCGCTCCGCCGTGGTGCGGCACCCGGTGACCGGTCAACGCTGCTTCTTCAACCAGATCGCCTTCCTGAACGAGTGGACGATAGACCCCGAGATCCGTGAGTACCTGGTGGAGATGTACGGCGCCGACGGGCTGCCGTTCAACACCGGGTTCGGCAGCGGCGAGCCGCTCACCGAGGAGATCGTGGAGCTGATCAACCAGGTTTACGAGGCCAACACCGTGCGGGAGCCGTGGCAGGCCGGCGACTTGATGCTGGTTGACAACATCCGCACCGCACACAGCCGGGAGGCCTACGAAGGGCCGCGCGAAATCCTGGTCGGGATGGCCGAGCCGGTACGCCTTTCCGACACGCCGCCCGCCAATGAGGTGAGGTCCCGATGACCACCACGCTTCCCAATACGACCGGGTCCGGAACGGCCGAGCGGGCAACCGTGCCACCGTTCGCGGTGATCTCCGGCGCGCAGGTCCAGCGGGCGCTGCAGGGACAAGAGAAAGAGATCGTGGAGCTCATCGAGGCCACCTACCGGCTGCACGGCGCCGGGGATTCGGTGAATCCGCCGTCGTATTTCCTGCGTTTCCCCGATCGCCCGTCGTCTCGGATCATCGCGTTGCCGGCCTCGATCGGCGGACCTTCCCGGGTGGACGGTGTGAAGTGGATTTCGAGTTTCCCCGAGAATGTGGCGGCTGGGATCCCGCGGGCGTCGGCGGTGCTGATTCTGAATGATCATGACACCGGCTATCCGTTCGCCTGCTTGGAGGCATCGATCATCAGCGCCACCAGGACGGCCGCGTCGGCAGCGTTGGCGGCTGACTGGCTGAGCCGCAGCCGGCCCCGCCCAACCCGGGTCGGGTTTGTCGGGGCGGGTTTGATCGCGCGTTACATCCACACGTTCCTGGCCGGCACCGGTTGGTCGTTCGATGAGATCGGCGTGCATGACCTGTCCGCCGACAGCGCGGCAGGCTTCCACAGGTATCTGGAACAGTCCGGCACCGCCGGCCGGGTCACGGTGCACGACAGCGCCGAGAAGGTGATCCGGTCCAGCGACCTAGTGGTCTTCGCCACCGTCGCCGCTGAACCGCACATCCGGGAGGTGTCCTGGTTCGACCACAATCCGGTGGTGCTGCATGTGTCACTGCGCGACCTGGCGCCACAGATTCTGCTCGCCTCAACCAACATTGTTGATGACATCGAGCACTGCCTGAAGGCCAACACCTCACCACATCTGGTCGAGCAGCTCACCGGCAACCGGGACTTCCTGTTCGGCACATTGGACGATGTGATGGCCGGCCGGGTGACGCTGCCGGCGGATCGGCCGGTGATCTTCTCACCCTTCGGCCTTGGGGTGCTGGACCTGGCGGTCGGCAAGAACGTCTACGACACGGTGGTGTCCTCCGGCGACCTGCACGTCATCGACGACTTCTTCCACGAGCTGCGCCGGCACGGCTAGGCACACACAAGCGCCATGCTGAAGCTCATCCTGCCGGCCGGGGTGGAGAGCGAGGAGCGCTTCGGCGCGGTACCTGGTGGGGTGCTGTTCCCGGAAGAAGAGAAGATCATCGCCCACGCCACCGCAGACACGACGGCGTGACTTTGCCGCCGTACGGAGCTGCGCCCGAGCCTGCCTCGAGCGGCTGGGTTACCCGCGGGTACCGATCCTGCCCGGGGTCGGCGGCGCACCCACCTGGCCGGCCGGGGTGCAGGGCAGCATGACCCACTGCACCGGTTACGCCGCCGCAGCGGTCGGCTCTGACCGGCGGATCTCTGCCATCGGCATCGACGCCGAACCCGACGCACCACTCCCCGACGACGTGCTGCCCTTGGTCGCAACACCCGCCGAACGGGATCGCCTCGCCGCCACTGACCCGGCGCCGGACAGCCCGAACTGGGACCGGTTGCTGTTCAGCGCCAAAGAAGCGGTCTACAAAGCATGGTTCCCACTAGTCGGGCAGTGGCTGGACCACCAAGAAGCCGAAATCCACTTCCACCCGCACGAAGCGACCTTCACCGCCCTGCTATCCAGAGACGGTCTGGTCGTCAACGGCCGCCACATCCACCGCCTCCACGGCCGCTGGATCAGGAAACAAGGGATCCTTGTGACCGCCGTAATCGTTGCCTCAACATGAACCCTTTCCCAGAGTCCATCGTGTAGTTATACATAGCTACGCTAAGGAGGCGCTCATGCGGATATCGACCTCGGGGCTGACCGGGTCGCGTATCAGACTCGCGTTATTGGGGATTTCGATCACTCTCGCCGCCACTGCCTGCAGTTCTGCAACAGTCGAGCCGGCGGTCACCCCGCCACAGTCGCTGCCAAGCGCCAACGCCACCGCGCCGCAGGTGCCCACGGCGCCGTCGTCGCCGCGAAGCTCCACGGCCACCGCGCCTGGGGAGCCATCGGTGCAGCAACTGGCTGGTGAGGTCAGCGATGCCAGGGCGCTCAAGCACCTTCAGGCAATGCAGAAGATCGCCGACGAGCACGGCGGCAATCGAGCCTCCGGGACCGCCGGCTACGACGCGAGCGTCGACTATGTGGTCGGCGTGCTACGCCGCGCTGGGTTCAAGGCCAGCACCCCGACCTATGATGCATCGTCCGGTTGGGACGGCGAGGGCGCCAGTGGGCCCCAGCGCAACGTCATCGCGCAGACAAGCACCGGAGACGCTGGCCAGGTCGTGATGATCGGCGCCCATCTCGACTCGGTCGAGGACGGGCCGGGCATAGTCGATAACGGCTCGGGCGTGGCGACCCTACTGGAGATCGCCACCCAGCTCGGCGCCGACCCATCGGTGCAGAACAAAGTGCGATTCGCATTCTTTGGCGGCGAGGAGAACGGCGCCGAGGGCTCGACCGGCTATGTGGAGGGCCTGTCCGCGGCCGACCGCAAGAAGATCAAGCTTTATCTGAACGTGGACATGGTGGCCTCCTCGAACGGCGGCTACTTCGTCCAGGGTGGTAAAGGCCGCGACGCGGAGACCGCAGGACCCCCGGGTTCGGCCACCATCGGGCGGGTGCTCGCCGACCAGTTGGCCAAGACCGGCGTAACCAACCCAGAGATCATCGAGTTCGTCGGGGACGACGAATCGCCGTTCATCGAGGCGGGCATTCCGGTTGGGGGCGCGGAGAACGGCGACGCAGAGAGGAAGACGCGCCAGCAAGCCAAAGCCTGGGGCGGCCAGGCCGGCGAGCGCTATGACCCCTGCTACCACGAGGCTTGCGACAAGATCGACAACGTCAACCGGGACGTGCTCAACCACTACATGCGGGCACTCGCCGGCACCCTCGCCCAATTCGCGACATCGACAGCCGAACTGCGTTAATTAGTTCGAGCTAACCGGCCTCGAGCCTCCACTTGAGGAAGTCCGCCAGGTCGCCGGACTCGCCGTCGCGGCCGCCTTTGCCAACCACCAGTGGCGGTGGCGTCGGCTTCAGCTTCACGCCGGAGAGCCGCTCGCGCAGGCCGCCTGGAACAGTCAGCACGTAGTACGCCCCGTCCTCCCCGATCGCGAGGCTCTTGTTCTTTCGCAGATACCAGCCGACCTTGTCCGTCTTCACCGACTGCCCGGTATACAGCGTCGCGCGAAGCGGACCAGGATCGACACCCTCGGCCTTGGCCGCGGCGACGAACTCATCGATGAGCTTCTGAGCCTGACGCGACTCGGCGCGCTCCTGAGCTGCCGCGAGCTCTGCCCGCCGGGCGGCCTCCTCGGCGCGTGACATAAAGGGATCGTAACTGTCACGACCAATGCGCGGCTGCCCCGTCAACTCAGGTAACGATCGGTCGGGAATACGCGGATGCAGCGCTGCGGCCGCATAGACTGCCGGTTGCTCTTTCCCCAATTTAGGAAGCCGATGACGCAGACCACCATGACGCGCGAGTCGGAACCGGCCAACGATGCTACGACGCCCAAAAGCCGCCGGCTGCTGCCGGCGATCCTGATCGCCGTGGCCGTCCTGCTCGTCGCGGCCATCGGAACTGGGCTGCTGGTGTACAAGGCGACAATCGACCGGAGCCTGACCGAGAACCTCAACCGAGGCGTCGAACTGCCCGCCGATGATGAATCCGCTGCTCGTCCCCCAAAGGAGGCGAAGGAGACCGGCACACTGAACTACCTGCTGCTCGGCTCTGACAGCCGCGATCCCGGCAATGAAGGCAACGGGCGCAGCGACACGATCCTGATGGTCCACCTCAATGCAAAGCGGAACAAGGCCTACATCATTTCGTTCCCGCGTGACATGTACGTCAATATCCCTGGCTACGGCAAGAACAAGATCAATGCGGCGTTCGCTTTCGGAGGCCCGCCGCTGACCGTCCGTACGCTGGAGAATCTGACCAGCGTTCGCATGGACCATGTGGCGTTGATCGATTTCGAGGGATTCATCAAACTCACCGAAGATCTGCATGGCGTGACCGTCACCAACAAGACAGCCTTCAGCTCGCACGGCTTCCACTATCCCGAGGGCAAGATCACCATCGCTGGTGAGGAAGCCCTCTGGTTCGTACGGGAGCGCAAGCTGCTACCCGGCGGCGATCTTGATCGCGCGGAGAACCAGCGCAATGTGATCAAGGCCGTCGCGCAGAAGGGCCTGAGCGTACAGGTGATCTCCGATCCGGGGACCTTCATCAACTTCATCAGCAATGTGGCCAAGTACCTGACGGTCGACAACGACCTCAGCGATGACGAGATCAAGCGGACTGCTCATTCCCTACGACTGACCGGCAAGGACATCGAACTGCTCCAGGCGCCCATCTCCGGTTTTGCCTCAACGGGCGACGGGCAGAGCATTGATGTTGTGGACACCGCCAAGATGGCTGAGCTGTCTAGTGCAATGAAGAAGGACAAGCTCTCGGAGTATGTGAAGAAGTACCCGCAAGGTTGAGGATGGAGTTCGCTCGGAGCCTTCAGCAGTTGTGGCGGCACCGATACTTTCGGCGCCTGCTGGCGGTCCGTGTCGCCATCCAGTCCTGTGATGGCGTACTCCAGGTAGCGCTCGCCTCCTTCGTGCTTTTCTCCCCTGAGCATCAACCGGACGCGGTGTCGATCGCCATAGTGCTGGCCATAACGTTGCTGCCGTTCTCGATTCTGGGACCCTTCGCTGCGGTAGTGATCGACCGGGTGTCCCGCAGGCAGGTCCTTGTCGTGTGCAATCTCGCTCGCGCGGTGGTGACCTTTGGCCTCGCGGTGCTGGTCGCGACCGGGCTGCGGACCGCAGGCATCGAGACTCTCATCTATGGCGGCCTGCTCATTGCCATGAGCCTCAGCCGGTTCCTGCTCGCGGCGCTGTCCGCCTCACTTCCCCACACCATCGATCCTGGCGAGTACATGGTCGCCAATTCGGTGGTACCTACCGTCGGCCCGGCTGGATTGTTGATCGGCGTCGCAGTAGCCGCGCCGCTGCGTCTGGTCTTGGGCCACGTGATGCCTGACTACCGTGCCAATGCGATCTTGTTCGTCGTCGCCGCGGTCGGATTTGTGATGTGTGCCGCCCTGGCGCTGCTGATCCCGCGGCGGCAGCTCGGCCCCGACGGCACAGCGACAACGAGAGCACGCGATGTCGTCGGGGGGCTGATCGAGGCGCTTGTACACCTACGCAGGCAGCGCGCCGCCGGCATCGGGCTGCTGACCATCGCGGGCCACCGGCTCATCCACGGCATCGTGACGGTGGCGACAATCCTGGTATTCCGCAACTATTTCCACAGGCCTGACCAGATAGACGCCGCTATTGCTGATCTTGGTCTGGTCGTGGTGATCACCGGAGCCGGCTTTGTCTTCGCCTCAGTCGTGACGCCGCCGATGAGCGCCCGGCTGGGCTTGCGAGGCTCGATGATCATCTGCTTGGTCGCCTCGGCGGTCTTCCAAGTGGTGCCTGGCGCGATCTACGCCCGAGTGCCGCTCCTGGTGGCGGCATTCCTGCTGGGCCTGACCGCTCAGGGCATCAAGATCTGCGTCGACACACTCGTTCAGGCGCATGTGGCTGACGAGTTCAAGGGCCGAGTGTTCGTGATCTACGACATTATCTTCAATGTCGCGCTGGTGGTTGCATCGGTGATTGCCGCCTTGATCCTGCCGGCGAACGGCAAGTCGGTGATGATTCTGATCATCATGGCCGCCGGCTATCTGCTGGTTGCTGTAGGTTTCGCGCTGGCTAGCCGCGGCGTCAGCATGAACGAGGGCACCGAGTCCCTACAGGCCGTGTCGTCACCTTCGTCAAGCTGATCAAGCCGCTAGCGCATCGCGAACACGTTCGGGTCGCCGCCGAGACGCTGGCCGGTCCGAACCTTGGAGATCTCGGCCATGTCGGCGTCATCGAGTTCGAAATCAAACAAGTCGATGTTCTCTCGCATCCGATCGGGATTCACTGACTTGGGGATGACGACACAGCCAAGCTGCACATGCCAACGCAGCACGATTTGCGCCGGCGTACGGCCCTTGCGTTGCGCCACCTCGACGATGTGGGGGTTCTCCAGCAAGCCCTTGCCCTGGCCGAGCGGACCCCACGACTCGGTAAGAATCCCGTGCTCCTCGTGGAACGCCCGAAGCTCATCCTGTGGAAACTGGGGGTGCAGCTCGATCTGGTTGACCGCCGGCGTCACATCCGTTTCGGCAAGGAGACGTTCGAGGTGGGGGATCTCGAAGTTGGAGACGCCGATCGAGCGCACCCGCCCGTCGGCCAGCAGCTTCTCGAATGCCCGCCAGGTTTCGACGTACTGGTCGAACATCGGCAATGGCCAATGGATGAGGAACAGGTCGAGTATGTCGAGACCCAGCTTCTTCATGCTGCCATCGAAGGCGGTGAGCGCGTTGTCGTAGCCGTGCTCGCTGTTGGTCAGCTTCGTGGTGATGAACAACTCGTCCCGAGGCGCGTCGCTCTCGGCGATCGCGGCACCGACACCCTCCTCGTTCCGGTAGCCCTGTGCGGTGTCGATCAGCCGATATCCGGCCTTGAGCGCTTCGGTAACGGCCTGCTCGGTTTCCTTCGGTGGGACGAGGAACACCCCGTAACCCAGCTGCGGGATCTCCAAGCCGTTGTTCATCACCAGCGTCGGAACTGCTGCCATGTCACTCCTCTTCATCTCGTGTGAACCGTTCCCATTCTGCAGAGTTCCCACCGATGGCGGCTTCAAACGCCACGTCAGCGGCGGCGTCATGAGCCGAGCACGCTGCGCAGGTAGGCATTGTCGAACGTTCGACCGGGATCGAGCCGGTCGCGGATCTGGATGAAGTGGTCAAAGCGCGGATAGAGCGGGCGGAGAGTCATCGGCTTCGAGCGTGTGCAGCTTCCCCCAGTGTGGCCGGCCCGTGCTGCTCTGCACGATCGACTCGAACGCTGCGAAGTAACGCTGGTGATCGATCTTGAAATAGTGGTGAACGGCGATGTACCCGGTTTCGCGCTGGTATGCGGTCGAGAGCCAGATGTCGTCGGCGGCAGCGACCCGTACCTGGACAGGGAAGACGACGCGTTCGTCGTGATCATCGATCCAGGAGCGAAGTTCTCGTAGCACGGGCACTAGCGCCTCGCGCGGGATCGCGTACTCGCACTCTTTGAAGCGCACGCGGCGTGGCGATGTGAACACCGCATATGAGGTGTCGGTGAACTCGCGCACCGCAACGGTCCGCGCCGACATCCGGTTGATTCTGGGCACGAGTGAGGGGAGCAGCCAACCCAGTCGATTGACAGCCTCGAAGAGGCCGTTCGACATCAGCTGGTCGTCGAGCAGGTATCGCCATCGAGGTAACCCATCACCTGCCTCGTCGGCTACGCGGTTGTTGAGCTTGATCTGCGTACCGTCGGTGTGCGGGAACCAGTAGAAATCGGCATGATCATTTTCTACGACCATGGCGTCGAGTCCGTCGAGCACGTCGTCAAGTGATGCGCGTGTCTCTTGCGGTGATCTTGGGACACGATGTGCAAGCTGCCGGTACCCCCGCCGTTGATCAACTGCAGATCAGCGAACTTGCGAACCGCCTCGACCACTTCGACGCGGCGATGCTGGAGTTCGCGCGCCGACAGGCTCTTGACCGCTGGGACCGCAGCTGAGCTGTCCGGCAAACCGGCGATCTGAGCGTCGTAAAACATCAGACCACTCAGTGAGAGCTCCTGGCGCTTGGTGATCTCGGCCGCCAACGCGTACGCCTCGGGGGCTGTGTGTACCGGCGAGCGCCTGACTCCCAGATGCAGTGGCCCGATCCGCAGCGACGCGTCGATGTCCATGCACACCTTGATCGCCCGACCAGCAGTCGTCGCGCTGACGATCAGCACGCAATGCTTGACCGAGTCCATCATGATGATGATCGACTCTCGTAGTTGATCATCGCTTGCAAGATCAGCAAGCGCGCTGCGATCTGCAGTCGGATAGGCCAGAAGCACGTCTGGAATGCCCGAGCGGGCGAGCCAGATTGCTTCGGGAAGCGAGTAGGCCAGGACCCCTCGAATCCGCTTGGCCCAAGCACTCGATCGACGATTGCGCGGCATCGTATCGACTTCGTTGCTAGTCGAATGGGTAGCCCATGAGCTCTGGTGATCATGGATTCGATGTTCGAGTCCAATGCGTCAAGATCGACAACCGCGAACGGCGGCGTCAGGTTGGCCGTGGCAGCTTGCAGCTCCTCCGCCACCGTGTTCACCCGATCACCTTAGCCACCGACAACACCAAGCCCAGATGGGCAACACCAGCAGGGTTTCGACCAACAGAGTGGACAACACCGGCCCGACAAAGTCGTCCCTGTGACGAGCGCACCTCGAAGGCGGCGTGGATTGAGCATCGTAGAGGCGCTCGATCGAGAGTGGCACGAACTCGTGCGTGAGCACCGCGCAACCGCCGCTGACTGGGCTGATCGGCATGATGTGTTGACCCCGTGCCGCTCGCTCGACGACGTCGTGTCGGTTGCCCGGGTGAACTCCGATCCCGTTCTGGCTGCGCTGCTGACCGAGGTTTCGGTTGGAGATCAGCTCGCTGGCCGCGTAGTGCTGCAGGCGCTCATCGGTCGGATGGTACGGATGGCGCAGCGGGACCCGCGCGCGAGTATCGACGACTATCTTGCACATCTTTGGTGTGTGATCGGGAGCTATCCGCTGCAGCGGCGCCCCGTGAAGATCGCGGCGAACCTTTCGATGGACACCCTCAAGGCAATTTCCCAAGAGCGCCGGTGGCTGGCGCGAGGCGGCGTCATGCTGCGGCCCTCAAGTGAATCGCTCGAGGAACTGCTGGAGCCAACCGGCCTTGATGGGAATCCTTACGACTCGTCTCCGCCGGTCGATGTCGAAGTCCGCCAAGTGCTTGAGGCCAGCAGCCTGCTGCAATTGATCGATAACGCGGATGCGGTGTTGCTGCGCAGCATCTATGCCGATGGGATCAGCGGCACGCAGGCTGCTCGACAGTTTCACACCAGCGCCGGCATGGTCCGTGTCCGGTGCAGCAAAGTGGTGCGACGGCTGGCCGCCCATGCAGTCGAACTCGCGGATGCGGCAGCCTGAACCGCCGAGTCGCGCCGAGCGGCGTTCCCGCGGGACCGACCTCAAGTTGCCGGCTGAGCCTGCTCAGCACCACGTCGTACCCGGGCGCAACTGCCAACCGCGACACCGTGCCGCGATAGCCGGCGGCGGTTGGCGTACCCACGATGTCCTGCTCGACGGCGAATCCGACGATGATGGAGCATCGGTCACATGGCAGTGATCGAGACCGGAGGATCGAGATGACCGCGCGTGCCCGTCCACCGTTCGACGCTGAGCTCGAACCCGTACTCGATGCGGTGCCCGCGTTCTTCACTACACTCGAGCCCGATTCCATTGCGGAGTTCCGAGCGGCGACCACGCGTCCTTCGTCGCTCGACGAGGTCATCGCGGGGCGACCGGTCCAGGTCACCGATCACGCCGTGACCGGTCACGGTGGCGGGGAGATCGTCGTCACGGTGCTGCGACGCGGTGGCCACGAGGGTGCGGCGGGTCCGGGCGTCTATCTCATCCACGGTGGCGGCATGGTCGGCGGGAGCCGATGGGCGGTCGCACCGACCCTCGTCGAGTGGGTCCTCGAGTACGGCGCCGTCGCGGCCGCCGTGGACTACCGTCTCGCGCCCGAGTTCCCCGACCCGGTGCCCGTCGAGGACTGCTACGCGGGCCTCGAGTGGTTCGCCGGCCGTGCTGACGTGTTCGGCTTTGACCCGCGGCGGGTGCTGATCGGGGGCCAGAGCGCCGGTGGAGGGCTCAGCATTGGGACGACGCTGCTCGCCCGTGATCGCGGTAGGCCGATGCCGGCCGCGATGCTGCTCATGTGGCCGATGCTCGACGATCGGAATGAAACCGTCTCAGCGCAGCAGATCGACGGCGTTGGGATCTGGGATCGCACCAGCAACGAGACCGGATGGACGGCGCTGCTCGGCGATCGCCGCGGCACCGCCGACGTGTCGATCTACGCGGCGCCGGCACGTGCGACTGACCTGTCGGGCCTGCCGCCCGCCTACATCGAGGCGGGGAGCGCCGAGGTGTTCCGCGACGAGGCCGTTGCCCTCGCGAGCGCGATCTGGGAGGCGGGCGGCAGCGCCGAGCTCCACATCTGGTCGGGTGGCTTCCACGGGTTCCAGACGATCGTGCCGACCGCGGCGGTGTCGCGGACAGCCGTGCAGGCGCGCGAGTCCTGGGTGCGCCGGGTGTTGGCGCCGTGACCCGGGAGCGTCGGGTGATCTTGACAGGTTTGAGCAGCCATCTGGCGGAACGACCGGGGGCTGCACCGTGCCGCGATCGCGGTCGTCAGTGGTGGGTCGGCGTGACGACGAACTGACGGATGCGGCTGAGGCTGCTGCGGTGGCCGACGCGATTGGCTATCAGGCGTCGCCAGGTGACCACACCGACGGTGAGCGCGATCGCTCCTGGGATGGAGACGTCGCCGATCCGTGGACCGGTCCGCCGGCCGATGAGTTCGGCTGAGGCGAGGATGGAGGCCGCTGCAAGGAGGCCGTCGACTAGTCGGTCGGTTACCCCATCGGCGTCGTGGATTCGGAATTCGACACCGATTGTTCCTTCTTGGAGTTGTCGCAGGAGCGGCCGGAGGTTCGTGGGTGCGGTGGCGAGCAAACGTTCCCAGCCTCGCAGGGTGCGGAGGGCTCGGCGACCGACGGAGACCGGGTTGAGCCGGTCAAGGGTCATCTCTTCCAAGTAGGGCTGGAGCAGCTCGGTGAGGGAGACCTGCGCGCCCACCGAGCTGCTCAGGCCTTGAAGCCGCAGGAGCACCCGGAACAGCAGCGCCAGGTCGGATGGGAAGGTGAGGCGGTTGCTGTGCATGATCTGCATGCCCGCGTTCACCATCCCGGCGAGGTCGAGATTTGCCACGCTGCCGCCGAGGTAACGGCTCAACCAGGTCCCGATCTGACCGTTCAGCCGGTCGGCGTCGAGGTCGGCGGGTGCGTGGGTGATATCGATGACGATGTCGGTGACCTCGTCGACATCTCGCGAGCCGACAGCCATCAGTAGGGCTTCGAGCTGGCTCTTTCGTGGGCCGCTGAGGTGTCCGACGTCGCCGAAATCCAAGATGGCCAGGTGCTGCCCGTCGGGCAGGAGGAAATTGCCGGGGTGTGGATCGGCGTGATAAACGCCGTCGCGGAACACCATCTCGAGGTAAATGTTGGACGCGCGGCGGACGAGGTCGTCGACATCCCAGCCCGTCGCGATGACGCTGTCGCGCCCGGTGACTTTGGCGCCGGTGAGCAGCGACATGGTCAAGACGCTTGTCGAAGAAAGTTCGGGATAGGGCCTGGGAATGACCACGTCATGTTCGTCGGCAAAGTTCGCGTTGAACAGCTGGAGGTTCGCAAGCTCTTGCCGCAGGTCGATCGCCGCTCGCATCATCGTGTCAAACTCATCCACCAGCAACGTGGGCGAGTAGGCGGCGAGCTCCTCGTCACGGTCGGCGACAAATCCGGCTAGGGCCCGCATGAGCTCGAGGTCGTCCAAGACCTTCGCCTGCGCTCCGCTGTGGACAACCTTGACGACGACTGGCGTACCGTCTTTCAGCGACGCCCGGTGAGCCTGAGCCACCGATGCCGAGGCCATCGGCGTCGCCTCGAACGTGCCGAAGGCCTCACCAACACCCACGCCGAGTTCGGACTTGACAGTCGACTCGGCCGAACCGGGCGGGTCGGGCGGCACATCGGACTGCAACTGGGCCAGCTCAGCCGCGACGTCGTTGCCGACCAGGTCCGGGCGGAGGCTCAGCATCTGGCCAAACTTGATCCAGGTCGTGCCGAGCTCACTCAAAGCTCCACGGAGCCGCTGCCCCGAAGTCAGGGCCGCGAGATCCGGATCCGCAATCCGGGTAACGAGCGTGGCGCGAAGTCCGGTGTCGACAGCGGCTCCAGCGTTGTCGGCCAGCCGAGCGAACCCGTACCGGGCGAAGACGTCAGCAATCTCCTTGATGCGATTCCGGTGACGGAAGAGCACACCAGCAATATCGTCTGACACGTTCGTTTCTCGATTCTCGCGCGCACCATACGGCGCAGCCCACCAGGCCGTTACCAGTGCGGGTTGACAGCGGCGACCATCGCCAGCCGGACATGCGGCTGTCAGGTGCCAGAGAGCTCGGGGCTGCAATCCCGACCTGGCAGCCGAGCTGATCAACCATGCTTCTGCCTTCGAGGCTGGGGAGGCCAAGGCCAGCCGGATGCGGGATGGCCGTCGGCCACGTCATGACAGCACGGTATCGGTGACCAAGTGGGTACCGCGAGTACCGCAGCGAGGTGATCCGTCCGCTCAATCAGCGGGAATGACCGAGCGACCAGGGCTGATGGCATGGCGCGTCGCGATGCGATCGGCAACACTCAAGCGATGACCTCCATCCCGAACCCGACGCGCTACCACCGATGGCTGGGCTGGCACGCCCCAGCGCTGCGCCGAACCGTCATCGTGGGCTTCATCGGGCTGATCGTCGCAGTTGTACTTCTGTGGTTCGTGCCGTGGGGCATGGCCGTGGTGGCCGGCTGGGACGCGGCCGCGCTTGCCTTCCTCATAAGCGTCTGGCCAATCATCGTCCGGGCCGACAGCTCGCACGCCGCACAGCTGGCCAAGCGCGAGGACGAGACCGCCGGCTCCGCGACCGTGCTGTTGCTTGGGGCGAGTGTGGCCAGCCTCCTGGGTGTCGGCTTCGCCCTCATACTTGCGGGGCGGCACAGCGGTCCGCTTCAGGTGTTGCTCATCGGCGTCGCCGTGCTAACCGTCGTGCTGTCGTGGACGGTGGTCAACACGGTCTTCACCCTGCGCTACGCTGACCAGTCCTTTGGATCGGGGGACGGCGGCATCGCCTTCGGCGACACGGACGGACCGGAGGGACCTACGTATCGCGACTTCGCCTACGTCGCATTCACGATTGGCATGTGCTACCAGGTGTCCGACACCACGGTGCGCGATCGCCGAATCCGGCGCACAGTGCTCTCCCACGCTCTGCTGTCGTACGTGTTCGGCGTAGCGATCGTGGGCGGCTCGGTCAACCTCATCGCCGGCCTGATTCGCTGACTCGTCCAGACCTGCGGTTTCGGCGGCTACATCGACGGTTCGGTCGACGGGGGTTCCGAAAGCAAGGGCCGGAAGGACCTCCACGATGGCGAATGTTGAGGGCTACCCGTGTCAAGTTGGCTGCGTGGCCGCCGCTCTTGGAGCGAGCGCCTCGCCTTCCGCGTCGTGCTGGGGGCAGTCTGCACCCTGTTCGGGATTCTTGTTCTCGGCAACGCCTGCCGGCAGTCAACCGAACGGCCAACCTCACACGATCAGCCGATGAGCATGAGAAGAACCACAACGGCGGCGAAAAGGATCAGGCCGAGCAGGGTGACCCACAGCTGCGGATCCCGCGGTTGCGTGGTTGCGTCGCGTCGAACGGGGCGCAGCACACGCAACAAGATCGGCAATAGCGACACTGCCAGGCCCACTGTGAGCAGGACCGCGGCCAACTGGCCACCACCTTCCCGAAGCGCTTCCAGTGACCCGAACAGAATTGCGGTAAGCACCACAAGCAGCAGGAGCTGCAACCGTGGATCACTGCGGGAAGTCTTTGTTGGCGTGTCTTTGTCGAAGAAGCGGATCTGCCAGAGGAGGGCGCCCACGATGGCCAACTCGATTGCGATCACCGACTGGAAGAACTGGACGGGGACCATGAAGATCACCTAACGGTCTCTATGAACCGCAACTGGTGCATGCGCCAGACAGTTGCAGTCGTTAGACCGTTACGTCAAGCATCCGGATCGCCGCGCTCGCGGCGTCGGCGTAGGGCCTGAGCTGCACGAAGGTGGATGATCCGGCCAGCGGTCATGATCATCCTCGGTGAGGCGATGCTTACGGGTCGAGACGCGTCATCTGCTGGAGGGTTTCGAGCCCGGCCTCGGCCGGATCTACGTGGCGGCGATCGCGGCCCGTTCCTCTGCGTAGATGCGCGCGTCCAGCGCGTTGAGCACGGCCAGTTGCGCGTCGTAGACAGCGTAGACGGCGAGGTCGATGGCATCAGATGCATCCAGGTCGGCCCAATCGGCTTCCTTGGCCGCAGCTTTGGCGTCCCGCTCATCTGCCCGCTTGTCGATCTTTTCCTTGATGTCCTCTCTCCTGGCAGCAGCATCGGCCTTCATCTGCGCCCACTTGCTCTGGGCTCGATCGGCGGTCTCCTCAGCTCGCTGCTTGGCGTCCTCCATGGCCTGTTTTGCGTCGTCCTGTGCCTTATCGACACGCTGCTTGAGTTGGTCGCGGTTCTCGTCGGCTGCCGCCCGCACGGTCGCCACGGTTTCGTTGGCCTTTGCTTGAAGATTTTCGAGCTTTGCGGAAAAGTCCATCGGTGCTCCTCGAGGGCCCAGATGCCGACCGGAATGTCGGACGCTCTAGACCATCAAAGCGCTCCTTCAGCCTGAGCACCATAGGATGCTGACCGCCAAGTTCAGACACGACCGTTTCTGTCACCCAGCCGTTCACCTTCTTGTGGAAATGCGTTGCCATGGAAGGCCCCGGGGTCCAGCACTTGCCCTGCAACACATGAATAACAAAGAGTTCATTACCGCATCGGTCAAAATGTCACTCAAATCTCTAGGGCTGCCATGATCGTCGCAACTACATCCGGTGACAGTGTGGGCGCACCATCGCATATATGAATGAGCTTGTTAGCCGCGCTGCCTGGCCATCCCAGGAGGGTGTCGGCGGTGCTCGACTATTTCTATGACGAGTCGGTCGGCGTTCGTGCCGTCTGCAACTTCACTTCCACTGCACGAGCAATCGGCACGTTCAGCCTGTCACGGCGATTGAGTCGCTCGACCATGCGCTGCGCTTTCCGGCGTGCGCCGTCGAGCGTCAACGCGGTGCGAGTCAGGCCCGGCTGGACGTGTATCTCGTCGGACATGGTGCTGCGGATGTAGGCTCGGCGACTGATTTTGATCTTGTAGGGCCCACCCCCGCGCCAGACAATCACGGCCTCCCACTCGTGGCCATTGCCTGGACGGATAGAGGTCTTGGCCATGCTGATCGGTGGCTCAAGTGGTAACAGGGGCACGGCGAGTAGCCTGACGCCTGTCGATGATCACCAGATAAGTGGCGGACCAACGGCGAGTGAACTTACATCCATTGTCGACAGCATCTTGTTGTCGGACTGTTGCCTGTTGTTCCTTTGTTGTTGCCGCAGGTGGCGTGAATTAGCGAACTTGAACTTCGGCAGCTCCACCATCGGCTACAACGCTCCTGGTCTACGCCATGCGATGTTAGAGACGTTTACGGCAACGGTGACATGCAACGCCGCGTCCGGCAGATAGCCGCTCGTCGTCGCAGGCGCGGACGGCTGGTGCCGATCGCTCGACGTCTGCGGCTGACCCCAAGAGGGTTTACGCGATGAGGCGGCTGCGGAGATCGGGCGGGAGCAACCGGGATGCTTTCATGAGCTGATAGGCCACGACTACGGTGATGGTTTCCGCAGCCAGCAGGCCAACGAGAACGAGGACCTGCACCGCGCCAGCCTGGACCGGAGTCCCGCCGCCCAACAGCACTCCGACGAAGGCTCCTGGCAGCGTGACCAACCCCACGGTGCGCGTCTGGTCCAGTGCCGGCACTAGAGCTTCTGGCAGTCGACGCTCAACCACCTCACCGATCGCCATCGGGCGGGGTAGACCGATGGAGAGAAATGCCTCGTAGCTCCCGTGCTCCTCGCGGAGCGCAGCGAAGCACCGTCGACCGGCCAACGACTGCGCCGACATCGATCCGCCGATGATGATGCCAGCCATCGGCACCACAGACGCCCCATTCCAAGGCACCGCGCCAGAGAGGAAGATCACCGCGAGAACGGGCACAACACCACACCCGATCGCGACGGCGACCCACGGCCAAGCCCGCGGGGCCTCGATGCGCCGCGACGAGGTGAAGACTGCAACAGCGAACATGAAACCGACAAACACCAAAGACCAGGCCAGGTGGCTGAGCACTGCGGTGATCACCAAAGCGACCGCCGCCAGCTGCACAACGGCACGTACGGCCGCGGTGGCGATGGAGCGCTCGACCTTCAACCGGCCCACCCACGAAGCCGCGATGCCCAGCACCACCAAGATCACCAGAGCGATAACAAGCGGCAATCCTGGCTGCTGAGTCACAACTCAGTTTCCCAGCAGACGGCGATACAGCCGAGGTGGTCAACATTGACAACACATGCGCCTCGCAGACAACACCTCGGGCGGGTCGGCCAACACCTCTGACAACACCTGATTGGCAGATTGAGCCAGGACAGCTGACGTCGGAGGCGCATCAATGGACAGCTCGACTGGCCCCTCTCTCACCCTGGGTGGAGCCGTCGGTTCGCGTCCGTCCGATCCGGCTCGCCTTTGTTGTGCGCTGACCCGCCTTTCGCAGGCGTTAGCGAGCTGTGTCCCACGGACTGAAATGCGGATCGACTATTTGCGAGGGGTCTGCGATTGTCAAGCCTTTCGGACTGAGGAGACTGGGTGCCACTCGGGGGACGTGGCTTCGTGAGTGTCGGAGCCGTAGTCGCTTGCTGCGCGCTCGCGGCGGCCTGTACCTCTGAGCCAGCTTCAACCAGCACGCCGTCACCTACTCCAGCTGCCACGACGCCCACCGAATCTCAAATCGAGCGCCAAATGAGGCTCGACTACGAGGCTGCCGAGAAGGCATATCGGGACAACATCGCGGAGCAGGACCGGCTCGCTCAGGCGGGTGGCGTTCAGCAAAGTGACGCCTGCGCTCAAGTCCACCGCCGACGGAGAATATCTGTCCGCAGCACTAGCCTCACTCGCATACATCGAAAGGAAGGGCTGGCGCGGCACGCGGTAGCACGGCAATCCTCGGCGTCGTGCAGAGTCGGTTGGCAGGAGAAGCGAGTCAGACTGATGAGCTGTGAAGACGGCAGCCGTCTACGTTTCATTGACAGTTCAGGCAAGGACGTGACTCCGAAGGGAGATGCGCGGTTCGTGTCAATCTCTCTCTGTGGTCAGCGCGGCGGTCGATGGAGGGTCTCGGGCTTTCGAGTCCAAGAGTGTCAAAGTCGTTCGAAGGCGAACCGTGCGCGGCGTGATCTTGGCGATGATGTGCGGCATTGCGGTCATCATGGCCACGCCAACGCCTGCCAGCGCAGACGGCGCGAAGTGCAACAGATGGATCAGGTCGTGCAAGATCACGCTCCCAGCCGATGGGGCTAGTAGCGGCACGCGGGCGGATGAGAGCCGTTCGGCAGCACACGAAGCCCGATTCGCAACTCCGCGAGTGATCGGCGCGTGCAGGAGGCACGTAAGAAGTTCTCGGCTGCATTGGCTGCATATGACCGGCGTCTCGCTAGCTACAACCGGTGTGTGCTGACCTTCGATCCGAGCCTTAACAGTGCTGGCTGTGGCAGCGTGCCGACCGCACCAACAGCTCCGCAATTTCGCACGGATACGTTCTCCAGGCCGGGAAGCGCGATCACCGCCGGTCAGGTAGCCGCAATCGCAGTCGCTCGCCTCAAGCTGCCCACAATCGCGCCTGGTATCGGCCCATCGCCCGACCTCAACCCATGGAACATGGCCGCGGTCGGATATCCGTTGTGGCTCTGGGCCGACGGCCCTACTCATGTCGGTCCGATTTCAGACTCGGTCGCCGGCCTATCCGTATCGCTGGAAGCAAAAGTGAGCAGCCTGACCTTCCGCATGGGTGACGGTCACACGGTCAATTGCCCGGGAACAGGCCATCCCTGGACAACCGCCGTGGAGCCTGGCCGCAAGTCCCCAAACTGCGGCTACTCCTACGCCAAGCCTTCATTGCCGGACGACACCTACACCGTGGCCGCCATAGCCAACTGGGCTGTGACCTGGACCAGTAACAGCCAGTCGGGCGTGATCAATGTTCCTGCTGTTGATACCACCGAACTCCCAGTCGGAGAGCTCCAGGTGCTCGTCCGATGATCATTCCAGACCCGACCGCGAGCAGATGCCCCTCGCGGTCGTGCCATTCCCTTAGGGCTTCGTGATCACGAAGCGTGCCCCCCGAAAGGAAGTCCATGAAGGTTAAGCAATACGCCGCCGTCATGGTGGGACTGTTAGTCCTGCTCAAAGATCCTCAGTTGCGAAACGAGCGCGGCCTCAGCCAATCGGCGGAGAATGCGATCTTGCTGGCCGGAGCCGTTACGGTAGCCGGGATCGTGATCACTTTGATCACGGTCTACGTCCGTGCCAAGCTCCCCAAACTCTGACCCGTGCAGGTCATGGCCCGCGATGAGCGCGGCCTCAGCGAAAGCGTGCAGTGGACGGTCCTCTGGCCCCTCCTGATGCTCCTTACCCTGGGGATCATCCAAGCCGGCATCTTTATGCACGGTCGCAATGTCGCGCAACGAGCAGCGACTGCAGCAGTCGACGCCGCCCGCGGCAGCTACGGCAGTGCGGCCGATGCTGAGCACCTGGGTGAGTCGATCGCCAGTTCCGGAGGCTTGAGAAACATCTCTGTACGCGTCCAGCGAACCGGGACCACTGCCACCGCTAACGTCTCGGCTTACCCGCCGATGATCTTCGACCTCGACCTCGGCCGGATCACTGAGACGGCCGTCGCGCCGCTGGAACGAGTCACCCAGCCATGATCATCAACGTGCACCGCAACTTAGCCGATGACCAGCGTGGAGCCGCGGCCGTGGAGCTGACCTTGCTGGTACCGGCCCTGCTGCTCATTCTCGGCCTACTGGTGGCGGGCGGGCGCCTTTGGTTCGCGCGTACCACCGTCAACGAAGCTGCTCAAACCGCCGCTCGTGCCGCATCCCTGGCTCGATCGTCAGCCGCTGCCACGACCGCTGGACGCGACGCCGGATCGCAGTCACTCGCCACCGCTGGACTCCGCTGCAGGTCGACCTCGGTTTCGATCAGCACGGCGGCCTTCGCGGTACCCGTCGGTACGCCGTCGACAGTCACTTCGACGATCTTGTGTGTCGTCGACTTCTCCGACGTCTTTCTTCCGGGCTGGCCCGGCTCCATCCAGCTCACCGGCCGTGGGTCCGCCGCTCTGGATACGTATCGCAGTCGATGATCACAACAGAGTCAGTCATCGAACTCATGACCGCCCGGGATGAGCGCGGGCAGTCAATCAGCTTGTTCGTACTAGTGATCATGAGCGCGTTGATCATTACGACTGGACTAGTCATCGACGGGGGCCAGAAGGTCACGGCCACTAGTCGTGCCGAGTCCGCCGCGGCGGGAGCCAGCCGGGCCGCCGGCAACGCTGCTGCCACCCAAGAGCTGGGCGCCGGAGATGCACCAAGTGCCGCCGTGCTGGCTGCGAAGACCTACCTCGCGGGTCAGCCAGACGTCCAAGGCACTGTCTCCATCACCAACGGGGTGGTTGTGGTGGCAACCAGCGCGCAGGAACCAACGATCTTTCTTTCAGTTATTGGTATCGGCTCGATCGCCGGGCGCGGCTCGGCGCGGGCCAACATCGTGGCCACAGGGGCCTCCCGATGAGACACAACAACCTTCAGAGCTCGGGGAAGCGACAATGACCATCGACATTGAGTCGCGCAAAGCGACATCGCCTGAGAAGGCGCGAAAGCAAAAAGCCGCGTCTACCGCAGAATCGCCAGTCACGCCGCAGCCACCTCGAATGCCCGGCCGGCGGAACCCGAAGTGGATCGCGCTCGGCATCGTTGCGCTGTGCCTCGGCGGCCTGCTGTCGTACATGATCTATGCGCGGGTCGCGAGCGAAACTGCCGTCGTCGCGGCAGCTCATACGGTCTACCGGGGCGAGACGATCGAACAGGGCGACCTGACAACGATCACTTTGCGTAGCGGCTCGCTGCCGCAGACCGTTCCCGCTACGAGGCTCACCGATCTTGTGGGAAAACGAGCCGCTTACGACCTCATCGAGGGATCGGTAATCCCGTCGACCGTTGTAGTTGATCAAGCCATTCCGGCTGAGGGACGCGCGATCGTCGGGCTAAAACTCGCGCCCGGCCGAGCGCCCAGCAATCTGCTGCTCCCCTCCTCCCTGGTACGCCTGATCGCGATGCCAGCCGTGGCCGACAGTTCCCCAGCCGACAAGCTTGAGGGCAGTATCTTCGTCGGCCGGGTGATCGATCAATTACCAGGCGCCGACGGGACGTCAATCCTGGTCAATGTCGATGTTGAGGCGGGCGCTGCACCGACCATCGCCATGTTGGCTGCCCAAGATCGAATCGCTATCGTGCGGGACGCAGGTAGGTGATCTTGAATGGCGATACTCCTCCTGGCTTCCACAGCTGGATCACCTGGCGTTACGACTTTGGCCGTTGGTCTGGCCCTCACTTGGCCGCGGCCGATCCTGCTCGCAGATTGCGATCCGGGAGCGCATCAGGCCATCCTGGCCGGCTACCTTGCCGGTCGCTCGGCAGCTGGCAAAGGCCTGCTGCGCGTGGCCGAGGCGCATCGTGATCGTCGCCCACTTCGAGAGGCGGTTCTCGACCAGACGCTGCCCTTGTCGGCTGAGGAGGAGAGTCGTCGGCTCTTTCTGCCCGGTTTCACCAAGCCGGCCAGCGCAATGCATTTCGGCGGGGTCTGGGCCGACCTGGCCGAGGCCTTCGACCGGCTGGGCGAGGTCGATATCGACGTGATCATCGACTGTGGCCGCGTCGGGCCGTCCGGACCACCTGCCGCCCTGCTGGAGCGCAGCGCATTGACCGCCGTAGTCGTTACTTCGACGCTGCGGTCGATCATGAGTGCCCGAGTTCACCTGCCTACTCTTCGTGATCATCCTCGGCTGGCTTCGAACGACCGCGGATACCTGGGTCTGATCGTCGTCGGCGAGGGGCAACCGTACCGACGAGTAGAGATCGCCAGAGCCCTGGAGGTACCGGTGATCACCAGCATTGCTCACGACCGGCAGTCGGCCGCCCACCTCTCCGACGGCCGTCCACGACACCGGCGATTCGACACCTCGCCGCTGATTCGCAGCATTCGCGATGCCTCTTCACTGTTGTCGAGCACTCTGCAGCGTTCGGCAGAGTTGGTTAGTGGCTGATCATGAAGGAACAGAACTCGATCGCGCAGCCTGCCGCGCTGACCGACATCCCCATGCTCGCCGAGTACCACCGAGAGCTGACCCGGGCGGACGCCAAGGCCGAGCACGAGCTGCCAGCGCGGGAGCGGCGGGAACCGATTGGAATCTATGGTTCCGATGAGCTGCGACTTAGCCGTGCCCGGTTGCCGACCGCTGATCTTGACTGGTCACAGGTCGTTGATCTTCGCCGCCGTGCATCCGAGATCATCACTGACGAGGTCGAGGAGCACGCCAGATCGAGCGACCGTTCCCTCGCCAGTGATGATCGGCTGCTGCTAGGCCGCGCCATCATTCGGCGCGTGGTCAGTGATCATGTCCGTTCCTTGCACAGAAGCGGCGCGGAGCTCTGGTCACCGGCTCGGGAAGAGGCGTACGCCACTGCGGTTGAGAATGCGATCTTCGGTTACGGCAGGCTCCAGCCGCTGCTCGAAGTTCCCGATGTGGAGAATATTGAGATCCACGGCTGGAACTCGGTGGTCATTCAACACGGCGACGGGCGGCGACAGCAGATGCCGCCGGTTGCTGACAGCGATGCGGAGCTCGTTGAGGCGATCCGCTTTCTAGGCCAGAACAGCGAGCCTTCGCGGCCATTCGATGACACCCATCCAACGATGACGTTGGCACTCGGCGAGCGATTCCGTTTACATGCCATGGCTTTCGGCCTGTCGTACCGACCGAGCCTCGTGATCCGTCAACACACACTCACCGACGTGTCCTTGGCCGATCTTGCCGACGGTGGACTGATGCCGTATGAAGTGGCGCAGTTCCTTGATGCGGCGATCTTGGCGCGGAAGTCAATGGTGATCTCTGGTGACCAGGGTGCTGGCAAGACCACTCTGCTGCGGGCCTTGATCAACTCCATCCCGCTCAATGAGCGATTCGGCACCCTGGAGACCGATTACGAGCTGATGACCCATCTCCAGCCCGGTCGGGAGAACATCCTGGCGCTCCAGGCTCGCGTCGGCCACGGTGAGACCTCTGGGGGCAGCCGGGTTGGCGACTTCACAATCTCAGAGCTGGTGCCGGAAGCCTTGCGGCAAAACCTGTCGCGACTGGTAGTCGGTGAAGTCCGCGGTGGCGAGGCGGCGGCGATGTTCGAGGCTATGCAGGCTGGCACCGGCACGCTGAGTACCACCCACTCCCACTCGGCCGAGTCCACCATGGACCGCCTGGCGTCCCGCGTCGCACAAGGTGGCGTTTTGACCGTTGATGAGGCGTACCGCCAGATTGCCCACAACATCCACCTCTTCATTTATGTGAAGCTGGTGGACGAAACGTGGAAGGGCGGCACCCGCCGCCGCTATGTGTCTGAGATCCGACAAGTCACTCGCGCAGTCGAGCACGGACGTCCGGTGACCCATCTCACGTACCACGCGACGGGCACCGGCAACCAAGCCGCAGGGTTCTTCCCGGACGCCGATTTCGAGGCTGAGTTGCTCCCATTCCGCCGCGATCTTCCCCATTCGAAACGGCGCCGCCCGACAGTGGAGCGCCATCCGTGAGCGGCGTCCTGGCGATTACAGCGGGCTTGTTGATCATCGGCGGGCTGCTCGGAATCGTGGGCGGATTGCAGCAGCAGACTCCTCGAACGGCGAGTCGACGTAGTGAGTCGGCCAGCGAACTGTGGGCCCGGGTCACTCGACGTCCCGCGGGTCGACGCGGGCGGCGGCGTGACGTGATCTTGCTGCTCAGCGTGATCATCGGTTGCGTCCTGGCGGTGCTGACCGGATGGCTGATCTTGATCGTCGTGGTACCGACGCTCGCGATCGGATTGCCCTATCTGCTCATCCTTCCCAAAGCGCGCGATGTCGAACTGCTCGAGGCACTGGATCGCTGGGTGCGCTCGCTGGCCGCGACGCTGGCCACCGGCAAGTCGATCACTGATGCGATCCGGATCTCGCGACGGACTGCTCCACCGCTGCTCGCGGATGAGATCAGCCTCCTGGTGAGCAGATTGAACAACCGTTGGGAAACGCGCGATGCCCTGATGCGGTTCGCCGACGCGCTCGACTCGCCTGACGCCGACGCGGTTGTTGCCGCACTCATCTTGGCGTCGAGTCGCGGCGCGAACGGAGCGTCGGTCACGTTGAAGGCTCTCGCCGACTCGATTCAGGCGCAACTGAAGGGCCGGCGCGCCATCGAGGTCGAGCGATCCAAACCGTACGTCGTGGTCCGCCAGGTGACTGTGATCTCGCTGTCAACCCTGGTCCTCGTGTTCATCCTTTCGCCGGATTTCTTTGCGCCGTACCGAACGCCGCTCGGTCAGGCTCTGCTATCGCTGCTGTTGATCGCCTACCTCGGCTCGCTGATCTTGATGCGGCGCAAGGCGCACCAGCCCGAAAGACCGCGTATCCTTCTCGGACAGCACCGATGACTGTCACCCTGGTGTTGCTCTCCGGCATCTTGTTGGCCGCGGGTATGAGTTCCCTCGTGGTGGCCTTCACTCCTTCCACGCCACGGTTGGACGCTGCCCTGGAGCGGATCGGCGCCGACGGCACGAACCACATGCCCGCACCCGACATCGGTCCCGTGCGCAGCCGGTCGGAGCGCTTGGGCGGATTCGTGTATCGGGCAGTACCTGTTCCGTTGACCAACCGACAGCGTCGAGCATTGCGGCTGCAGGACAAACCGATCGCGGAGTTCTATGCCGACAAGGCCGTGATGGCGATCATCGGTGCAGTGCTGCCAGGGTTAGCTGGTGGCGTTTTGACCTACCTGACCG
This sequence comes from uncultured Actinomycetota bacterium, assembly GCA_963734005.1. Taxonomy (GTDB): domain Bacteria; phylum Actinomycetota; class Actinomycetes; order Propionibacteriales; family Propionibacteriaceae; genus Microlunatus. The sequence continues at coordinate 7,379 of CAVTFS010000011.1, read as the reverse complement.
GTCACCTCAGCCCGATCCCTGCGATTGCCGCGCTAGTTGGTGGCGTGACCGGCTTCTTCGTGCCTGACCTGTTGCTCCGTCGCGCTACCACGAGCGTCTGGGCCGCAGCCGCCGAAGCCCTGCTGGTCTACATCGATCTCGTGACCTTGGAGCGGCTGACCAACGCCTCGGCCACCCAGGCACTGCACAATGCTGCTGCCCTGAGTGATGTGCCGCTCTTCGTCCACATCCGGACAGCACTCGAACGGTCCCGGCTCGAACAGCAGTCCCCGTACGCCGAGCTTCGCAGACTGTCCGATCAGCTCAAGCTTCCGGAGCTCGCAGACGTCGCTGACGTGATGCAACTGGATGAGACCGGCGCCGCTTTGTCCGGCACACTTCGCGCCCGCGTTCGCGAGCTGCGCGACGCCCATTTGACCCGCGAGCAGATCAAGGCGAGTGCCGCTGCCGAAGGCATGACGATCTACATGACGTTGCCAGCATTGATCTTCGGCCTCATCTTCTTGGTTGCCGCGATGCTCAGGATCCTGGTCGCGTGATGTCTGCCCTGCAACTGACAACACTTCCGGCGAATGGACAACACTGGCCCGTTCCCATCGGCGCGCAGGCTCGGAACAGTAGGTCCGGAGTCAACTCGGGAGGGACTGGCATGGCTGAGCGAGTAGTTTGCTGATGACTCGCCTATTTCGTGGTCTGGGTTCACTCGCGGTCCTTCTCATCGGTACTGGCGGTGTTCCCGTTGCTCTGGCTTTTCTCGGCGGTAATCCGCTGGCGATGGAGCTGAGCTGGAGCGCTTTACGGCGGGCGCTGCTGACACCAGCCGACGGCATGATCCTGGTTGGACTGATCACTGTCATCGGCTGGCTGGCCTGGCTGGTCTTCACCCTGTCGGTGATCAGCGAGCTGGTTACGATCGCCTCCCAGCAACGCGTTCGGATCCGCGTCCCCGGCCTCGAGGCACCGCAGCGGTTTGCAGCCGGACTGTTGATCTCCGTGATCATGATGATCTCGGTGCCGTATGCCGTGCAGGCCGATCCGCACTCAGACCGCCAGCTTGCAGCCGCAGCTGCAGCACCTGAGCCAACCACATTGATCATCCAGCCGGCCGAGACTGCTTCGTACGCCCCGGCCCTGGCTGCGCCCCGGACGGAGCTGGTCAACGACAAACGCCACCAGCATCTGGTGCAGCCAGGTGACGATCTTTGGAGTCTGGCCGAGCGGTACTACGGAGAGGGCCGGGACTGGCGCAAGATTGCAGCCGCGAATCCCACGGTGCTGACCGGCGGACCGGACCGGCTGCAGGTCGGCTGGCGACTCAGAATTCCTGATCTTGATGAAGGCACGGGTCGTGACGGTCAGCGCCTTGTTACCGTAGGTCGCGGTGACACGCTCTCCTCGATTGCCGAGCGTGAGCTTGGGGCAGCAGCCCGCTGGACTGAGATCTTCCACGCCAACAGAGCGCAGCTCAACGACCCCGACGAGCTCGCCGTTGGATTGCGCCTGGTGTTGCCCCAGTCGACGAAGAAGACCGCAACCAAGGCCAGGGCAGCCAATCGTGATCAGCGCCACCGATCCGACGCGGCGCCTCCGGATCCGCAGAGTCCTGCGCCGCCAACCGAGCTATCGGCCCCACCGAGTCAACCGACCAGCAGTCAACCGACGGCCGACACCAATAGGGCTCCAATAGTTGACATTTCAGCGGTAGCACTGGCAGGCATTGGCGGCCTATTGGCGGCCGGCGTGATCGGCGGCCTGGCATGGCGGCGACGGCTTCAGCTCCAAGCCAGGGGACGCGGCCGACGAATCGTGCATCCACCACTGCCGGTCCGCGCCGTCGAGGTCGCTCTGGGGCAGCGCCAACGGCCAATGAGTTTGCGTACCCTCGACCGCGCCATCCGCGCGATCGCAGCGCATTGCAAAGACTCCAACCTTGCACCGCCACTACTACAGCTGGCCTTCATTGGTGAGAACGAGATCGAGCTCCGCATGCAAGAGGCCTGCTCAGACGCTCCGGTCGGCTTCACAGTGCGTGGACTCTCCTGGTTCCTTGCCCAGGATGACGTCGACTACCTCAAGTCCGTGCCCGGATTGAGCGAGGCTGCGCGTCCGTGGCCGGCCCTGGTAACGCTCGGCCGCGATGAACTGGGACGGCTGGTGGTTGGGGATCTGGAGTCGTTTGGGCTGTTGGAGCTTCAACCGGACTCCGGATTCCGGGCAACCGATCTACTGGCTGCATTGGCCGTCGAGCTTTCCTTCTCCCCGTGGGCGGATGAGATGATCTTGACTCTGGTGGGCGGTGGTGACCGGCTGCCAGAGGCGCTTGGTAAGCACAATGTCCTGCGCACTGATGACTGTGACGCCCTGCTCGACCGCCTTGAGCAGCGCGCTGCCGTCCAACGTCAGCATCATCGCTATCCAGTCCTGAGCCAGCACCGCGTCGACCTTGATCTCGCCGATCCGTGGGCCCCCGAAATCGTCCTGGTGGACCGGCCATTGACCGCTGAGCAGAGCGCCCGGCTGCGCGCGCTCATCAACGCTGAGCCCAAGGTGACGTTGGCCGCTGTCGTCGTCGGCACGGATTCAGGTGCCGCGTGGTCGCTGCGTGGCGACCGTTCCTCCGTTGAGCGGAGAGTCGTTGTGGAGCCGGCCGGCTTCTCATTGTCGCCACAGTGGTTGGAGCCTCCGGAGTTGACCGCAGTGGTTGATCTCATCGAGACCACCGGTAGCGACGACACAACTCCCGCTCCCTGGTGGAGCGATGTTGGGATACAGGCGAATCCGCCGCCCGGCAACGTGACCTACCTGGACAGCCGATCGACGACGTGGGGGATACCAAACACAGCAGAAAGGGCCTTGACCATGGAGGCAGCGATGGGCCCGGACCGGACGGTCCACCATCCCACCCTCCAGCTGCTCGGCCCCATCGAGCTACTCGGTGCGACCGGTACTGTTCCAACACGCGCCGCCAAGCAGTGCCTGGAGTATTGCGGCTGGCTGCTGGAAAACCCAGGAAGGACCCCCCAGGCCATGGTTGCGGCGCTGGCCGTCGCAGAGGGCACTCGCCGTTCCAACATGAGCAGGCTGCGCAGCTGGCTCGGCACCAGCCCCGATGGGGAGGCGTACCTGCCGGACGCCTACACCGGGCGGATCGCACTGCATCCTGCGGTCAGCTCCGACTGGCAGCGGCTTCAGATCCTCACGTCGAACGGGGTCAACCGAGCCAGCGACGACAGCCTGCAGGCCGCGCTCGAGCTAGTACGCGGTGCTCCACTCGCTGATACCGCGCCAGGACAGTGGCACTGGGCCGAGGAGTTACGGACCGACATGATCTCCTGCGTACGCGACATCGGAGTAGAGCTGGCTGACCGGGCGCTGCTCGCTGGTGATCTAGAACGGGCTCGTTGGGCCGCCGCGCGTGCGCTACTTGCTGCGCCTGGCGACGAGCTTTTGCTCGCAGCGCGGATTCGCACCGAGCACAAAGCCGGCAACGCGGCCGAGACCGAGCGGCTCACCCTTCAGCTGGCGGCACAGGCGCGGACTCTCGGCGTCGATCTTGATCCAGAAACGGTCTCACTGCTGCAACGCGTGATGGAAGGGCAGGTGCGGGCCCGGCTGGCGTGAGGCTTCGGAGCTGCCAGCACTGGGTGGTAACCTCGCGCCGCAATGCAGATCCAGCCACCATCAGGCTTCTCCGCCAGCCTCGAGCTGGACGGACTACCGGTGCTGGTCTGCGGAGGTGGACCCGCCGCGCTGTCTGCCATCCGCCGATTGCTGGACTCGGGCGCAGTGGTGACGGTGGTCGCACCGGAGATCGGGGCGACGGTCGCCGACCTCGCGACGCGCGGATTGTTGATCATGCGTCGCCGCCCACCGGCGCCTGATGACTTCACCGGGGCCGTACTTGTCGTACCGGCCACCGGTGTGGCCGAGCGTGATCAGTTGATCGCTGCGGCCGCTCGTGATCATGGTGTGCCGGCTGTATCCCCTTCTCCAGCGCCGATCGAACGGGCCACAGGTGTCGGATCGGTGATCTTGGTCGGTGGCGGACCTGGAGACCTTGGTCTGTTGACGGTCGCCGGACTGGAGGCCATCAAAGAGGCGGACGTGATCGTCTGCGATCGGCTGGCCCCGCTATCGGCATTGCAGCACGCGAGACCAGAGGCTGAGATCGTTGAGGTTGCCAAGATCCCGCGCGGCACTTCCACCTCACAGGATCGGATCAACGAGATCCTTGTGGAGTACGCGTCGGCCGGCAAGACAGTCGTCCGGCTCAAGGGTGGTGACCCCTTCGTCTTCGGTCGCGGCGGTGAGGAGTGGCAGGCCTGCGCGGCCGCAGGTATCCCGGTCACGGTGATTCCGGGCGTCACTTCGGCGGTTGCGGGCCCAGCAATGGCCGGTGTGCCGCTGACCCACCGCGAGCTCACCCAGGGCTTCACCGTGATATCTGGCCACGCGCCACCCGGTGATCCGTCCTCAACCCTGAATTGGCAGGCGCTGGCGACGGCGAACACCACCTTGGTGATCATGATGGGCGTCGCCACGTTGCCGGACATCACCGCCGAGTTGATCAAGCATGGGCTCGCGGACGACACGCCTGCTCTGACAGTCGCAGACGCGGCAATGCCAAGCCAGCAAGCCGTACGCGGCACTTTGGCCGACATCGCAACGCTCACCCATGCGGCAGGCATCAAGCCACCGGCGATCACGGTGATAGGCGCCGTCGCGGGTTTTGCGCCTACTGCTTGATCAGCTTTTGAACCTTATCGAGTTCGTCGGCCTCTGGCGCGGTTGGCATCTCCCCACCCGACGAGCCAGCGGCGGCATGAACGTCCTGACGGACATGTTCACCGGAGTCAACTTTGACATGGCCTTGAAGCTATCCCCAGACAATTGATCGATTCCAGCGAACGCAGCGGCCTAGTCCGAGCGTGGAGCTCTATCGGGATCAAGCCTGGTGAGCCGCCACATCTGCTGGCTCCGTGAGACCAAGGCCCGACTCAGCGGCGCCATGTCAATGTGGAAGATCACTTCTGGCGCCGCGTTGAGAGCATGGACCAGGAGCGCTCGGGCCACCAACGAGGTCACGACCAGGACGCTTCGCCCCTCGGGCCACGGATGATCGTCAAGCACCCGACCGACTCGATTGATCAATTGCGCGAGGCTTTCGCCACCGTGCGGTGCTGCCTGCGGATCGTGCAGCCAGGCCTCAAGTCCGGAGGCGTCGTCGATGGCGACGTCGACCAGCGCCCTGCCCGCCCATACTCCGAAGTCGCAGTCACGCAGCTCTTGGATCGGTTCGGCGTCTCCGCCCAGACGAACCGCAGTCGCCTTGCATGCCTCTTCCGGCCCACACACCCACGACGCGATACGACCGCTCAGCCGCCGGATCTCGGCGGTGAGCAGTTCGCCCGGGTCACCGAAGATCAACGCATGGGTTGCTGGCGTTGCGGCGTGGGCAATAATGAGCAGCCGCTGAGCCATCATTCGTTGGCTGATCGCTTGCCATTGCTCGAAAGCATCTGCCAAGCGATGGTCAGGCCGACCAATCGCGAGACGAACAGCGCGACATAGCCCAGGCCAGCGACCTGCTCGATCATCACCACCGCGCGTGATTGCGGTGTGACTGGGAGGACGTCCGAAAGACCGGTGCTCGACAGGTTCGTAAAGCTCAGGAACAGCAGCTCCATCCAGGTGCGTGGTTGCTCGGGGTTCACCGCCGCGATGAAACAGCCTGGCTGAAAAATCTGCAGGAGCTCGAACACATAAGCGAACCCCCAGGCGACCAGAGTGAACGTGGCACCGACGGCGTACAGCTCGTCAGTAGTCACGGTGCGATCCGCCAGCATGTAGACCATGAGGCTGCCCGCCGCCCAGAAGTAGAAGAGTGCGTGTAACGCCGACGAGGCCGCGTCCATGGCGGGGATGGGATAAATCTGATCGGCGATGGACAGCCCCGACGCTGTGACGGCCAGGATCACTGCGATCCAGGTTGGGCCAGGCGACTCACGGGTCGCCCAGATCGCCAATGCCAGCACGAGCGCCCCGAACACCTCAAAGAGGAGGGCTCCGGCACCGCCCTGCTCCATGAAGGGGTAAACCAGCACGAGGAGCAACTGGACGACGAGCAATATCGCGGAAGGGTGGCTCGCAATCCTTCCCGCCACCCCTCCAGTGGGCACGACTCTCACCGGCACACCTCGCAGGCGCGGCCGGAGCTCGCCTCGCTCCTCATGCGCGCACCATACCGATCGACGTGGCCGCGCAGGACACTTGTCAGCGCCTTGACCAGCTATTGCGCGCCTGCACCGGTTCTGTGCAACGCAAGCGACGAAGGAGTCGGAATGTGCGAACAGGTCTTCAGAGCGCTAATCGAATACTGCGCTGACAAGTCCGCCGCGTGACGATACAGTGCAGTGGTTCGCGGAGGACCTGGAAGTTCGGTGAGAATCCGGCACGGTCGCGCCACTGTGTGAGTTGGATCACAGCCATGCTCGAGTCAGACCCTCCCTCCGACGAGCTCCGTCAACGCGGGTCGCAGGAACCCGGAGGAGGAACTGATGTCAGAGGTCACGCACCCCGCACCCGTCGCAGTTACGGCTCCGCCTTTTTCGCTTCGCCAGGTACTGCCCTGGCTGATCTTCGCTGGAATGCTCCTGCTGGTCGCCATGTACTTCATCTCCGCTGAGCAGGGCGCCGCGGCCCTGTTTTCCGGCGCCGGGGTCCATGAGTGGGTCCACGACGGGCGTCACCTCCTCGGTTTCCCCTGCCACTGAGCCCCGGCATGATTTCCGCACGCGACTTCCTGGTGAGAGGCCTGCTCGCAGGCCTCTTCGCGGGGCTCGTTGCCTTCGGCGTGGCGTACGTCGTCGGTGAGCCCTCCGTTAATGCCGCCATTGCGATCGAGGAGTCGGCCGGATCGGGTCATGATCAGGTCGAGGACCCGGCCGCGAGCGATGAGTCCCAAGGCACCGAAGTGCCGCGCTCACTCCAGTCCACCGTGGGCTTGTTGACCGCGACGGCGGTCGCTGGTGTCACCCTTGGCGGCCTTGTCGCAGTGATCAGCGCGCTGGCCCTGGGTCGCTTCGGCCGGCTCGGCGTACGCGGTGTCAGCCTGTCCGTTGCAGCGATCGGCTTCGTCAGCGTCAGTCTGGTGCCCTTCGTGGCCTATCCGCCGAATCCGCCTGCGGTCGGTGACCCCGACACGATCGGCACCCGCTCGGCTCTCTTCTTCATCATGCTGGCCATTTCGATCATCGCCGCCGTCACAGCAGTGCTGGTCGGGCGCAAGCTGGCAGGTCGGTGGGGCGTCTGGTACGCCACCCTGAGCGCTATCGCCGGCTACCTGCTGGTGACCGTTACCGCTGTGGCGCTGCTGCCGA